>JBPRGH010000077.1:0-22271 GCA_051418055.1 Candidatus Cyclobacteriaceae bacterium M2_1C_046
ACAATATTTCAGTATGTAGAAGGATGGTATAACAGGGAAAGAATTCACTCTTCAATTGATTATACTTCACCAATGGAAAAAAGCAAACAAACACTTAAACTAGTAGCTTAATATTTTGTCCAGTTTTTTGTTGCAATTCCAGGATTGCGTTTGTAACGCAGTAACGTAAAATGCCTCATCTCTGAGGCATTTATTTATTAATTTTTCTAGCTCTTTTCGGCCTTAAATCCAGCTGTTGCTACAGCTTTTTCCACTTCTTCAGGACTGGCTGTTTCTGCTTCTACAGTTAAGATCTTATCCGGGTTGTCAGTATCGACAGACCAGTTTTTTAGCCCTTTTACATTATTTAAATGTGGTGTAACTGCATTTATACAGCTGCCGCAATTGATGTTTGTTTTGTATGTGTATGTTTTCATATTTGTAGTGTTTATAAATTCTTCTTTTTTTGTTTCTTCTAATTTTTCTCGTGAATCCGGTATATTAATTTCAAGGTCCTGCTCATTAAATTTTTTGTAATTCAGCCGCAGACTGTTAGTCACCACACTTACAGAGCTTAAAGCCATAGCAGCTCCTGCCAGCATTGGATTAAGTAAAAATCCTGTGAATGGATAAAGAACACCGGCTGCAATCGGAATTCCTATCAGATTGTAAATAAATGCCCAGAACAGGTTTTGATTTATTGTCTTGACAGTGGAGCGGGATAATTTTATTGCAGTCGGTATTTTTTTAAGGTCACTGGAAATAATTGTCATTTTAGCAACATCCATGGCAATATCCGTACCCTTTCCCATAGCAATGCTCACATCGGCTTCAGCCAGTGCATGTGCATCGTTAATGCCGTCACCAACCATGGCAACTATCTTTCCTTTTTGCTGTAATTCCATAACAAAATCTGCTTTGTCCGAAGGTAGCATTTCAGCTCTATAATTTTTTAAACCTACAGATTCAGCCACTGCGGAAGCTGTCTTTTCATTATCTCCCGTAAGCATATATACCTCGATTCCCGCAAGGTTAAGTTCTGCGATAGCTTCTTTTGAAGTGCTTTTTATTTTATCAGCAATTGCTAGAGTTGATATCAGCTGGTTTTCCTCAGCAAAATAAATTACAGTCTTAGCTTCTGATAACCATTGTTCAATTACCTGCTCTGATTGAGGATCAATAATTACCTGCTCCTCGAGCATAAGCTTTTTATTTCCCGCCAGAAATGTTTTTCCATCCAGTAAAGCTTTTACTCCTTTACCTGTGATACTTTCGAAATAATCTAATTCAAGATCCTTTTGATCGGTTTTTAATGCTTTTACCACTGATTCGGCAAGAGGATGTTCAGATTGCTTTTCAATTGCATACAATATATTTTTTAGGTGCTCGTCCTCCTTTAACCACTGCATATCCGTCACAACAGGTTTCCCTTCTGTGATCGTGCCGGTTTTATCCAGTATAACAGCATTGATTTTTCTTGTCAGCTCGAGGCCTTCAGCATCTTTAATTAATATTCCCTCACTGGCGCCTTTTCCAACACCCACCATTATTGCGGTAGGAGTGGCCAGTCCTAATGCACAGGGGCAGGCAATAACTAAAACTGTTATCATAGCCAATAGCCCATGAAGAAAAGCATTTTCACCTCCAAAGATCATCCATACGATAAATGTCAGGATTGCAATACCTATAACAATAGGCACGAAAATGCCTGCGATCTTATCAACCAGTCGTTGTACGGGTGCTTTACTTCCCTGGGCTTCCTGAACAGTTTTTATGATCTGGGCCAGGAGTGTTTCTCCACCAACTTTTTCTGCTGAAAAGCGGAAGCTACCTTTTTGATTTACAGTTCCTGCAAATACCTTTTTACCTTCATTTTTTTCTACAGCGATAGGTTCTCCACTGATCATGCTTTCATCTACAAATGAGGATCCGGAAATCACCTCACCATCAACAGGTATCTTTTCTCCGGGTTTAACCAGGATAACGTCTTCTTTTTGGACTTCGGCAATTGGTACTATAATTTCATTGCCATTCTCAATTTTTACAACTGTATTAGGCTGCAGCCCCATCAACTTTTTTATAGCTGAAGAGGTATTTGATTTTGCCTTTTCCTCCATTAATTTTCCTAGAGAAATAAAGGCTATAATAACAGCTGCCGCTTCATAGTACACATGGGGGGGAATGCCATAGCTGAGCCAGAATTCAGGATAAAAGGTATTGAAGACACTAAAAATATAAGCGATCCCTGTACTCAGCGCCACCAGCGTATCCATATTGGCTTTGCCATGCTTTGCCTGTTTCCAGGCATTAATATAGAAATGACGACCAAAGATGAGAATTACAGGAGTAGTTAAAAGGAACATGATCAGGTTGGCATAAGGCATGTCCATAAAGAACATACCTATAACTACCACAGGGGCGGAAAAGGCCAGCGATAAAATCGTCCGTCGTTTTAAAGCTTTATACCGTTTTTGCTGTGCCTCTTCAAGCTTTTCGCTGGCTGCCTTACTGTCTTCAATAATTAGATCATATCCGATAGATTTTAAAACCTTTTTAAGCTGATCAGGATTGATCAACCGTGGATCATATTCAATGGTGGCTGCATTATTAGCAAAATTAGCAGCAGCATTTAAAACCCCTTCCTGGGATTTTAACATGCTTTCCACACTTGAAGAACAAGACGCACAGGTCATGCCTTCCAGCGGGAATTGTTTTTTTATAGCTTTATCTTTAGGAGCAACTGTTTCCATAACTGATATATTTCACACAACAAAATAACACCAGCTATTGATAAAAAGTGTTATAAAATTTTCAGGATATGTTATATGATTTGCGCTTCTCAACTTTCTTTTTATTGAAAGATTGCTAATACCCGTTTAATAAACTTGATTATCAAAAAGTGATCAATTAAAAAAATCCTTTGCCGATTATTACATAATTTTTGTAAATTCAAAGTTTATAAAATTATATTCTATTTTTGAAGTAAATGTCGTTAACTCTAAACAATCCTTTATTGTCGGAGAATTTTTTTTAAGCTCATTTACAATTTTTTTCTCATATCATGTTAAAGATTCATTTTTTTTAACCGATAAATATAATAATGCCCTAGTCTGCTTTTTTAATAAACTAATCAAATAATGAAAAAATTAATTTTTTTGCCACTATTGCTCCATTTATCATTGACCTTACCTGCACAAGTTTCAGCGCTTAAATTAAATAATGAAAACGAAGCCGGCTGGTATTATGAATGGAAACCTTCTGAAAAAGGATATAATAATGAAGACTACGAAAGTGAATCTTTCAGGTTTTATAGTAATAATAAAGCTGCTTTTTTCTTAGATCATGAATACCTTTTCTCTGGTACTTATACTTTGACTGGTAACAATATCGCTATAGCACTTAATGCAGATGATGAAAAAAGATTGTACGAGGGCGTTGTGGAGAATGGGAAAATAAAGCTGAAGCTGGTATCCGATGAATCAGGCATGAAGACATATATTCTAAGTAAAGTACCTGAGCCAAAAATTCAGCAGCCTCAAATAGTTGATGTGACTGACGAAGAAGAAGTGGAAGAAGATATTGATTTGGATATAGGACTATCTAATGAAGAACAAGAAGAGGATGAGATGATGGAGGAAGAAAAGCCAGCAGATGAGGGCGAAATCTTTCAGATAGTGGATAATCCTGCTACCCCAAAAGGTGGTTATGAGACATTTTATCAATACATAAATGAAAATTTAAAATACCCTAAAACGGCGCGCAATAAAGGTATAGAAGGGGTAGTATATGTACAGTTTGTTGTCAACAAAGACGGTTCTATTTCAGATATTAAAGTCGTGAGAAACGTGGAGACTGATCTTGATGCAGAAGCAGTAAGGCTTATTCAGGGAGCAGAAAACTGGAATCCACCAACACAAAAAGGAACACCGGTAAGGCAAAGAATTATACTGCCGGTAAAATTCTCACTTAATGTCAACAATAAATAGTAATGAAAACTAATTTGTTATTTACTTCCATAGCAATACTACTTCCCTTATTAGCTACTGCTCAAAACCACTGGGACGTAGAATATAATGGCCTTCCTGTTAAGCAGGAAACATTGCTTCATTATTCTGATACTGATAAAGAACATACTGGGCTGGAGCTAATTGCTCAAGATATAACAAGTTATTATAGCGATGGAAGTATAGATCAGGTTAAAACAATAGCATATGGGGATACCACTATCAGCTATTTTTTATATGATCAGAATGTACTAAAGAAGATAGTCACCAGATCATTTAGGTCTGATATCTATTTTGGTTCAGTTATAGAAGAGGTAGAAAAAGATATTTTTCCTTTAAAGGGTATTCAATATGAAACCTATAAATCGGATATCGATATGTTTGATTCAGAAACTAATATTATCAGGCATGAATATAATAAGAAGATGCAGAAAGTAACCTCTTCAGGAGAATTATCTAATAACAGAGGGCGCTTTATTATAAAACGTATGTATGATAAAAAGGGTGCTTTGAAATATGTAACTAATGAATTTTTCAATCCGGACAGTAATGAGGGAAGAAAAAGTACGGATACAATTAAAGTGATAAAAACGGACAAGGCTGGTTGGACTATACTATCCATAAATGATGGCGAAAGAAGACAAAAGAGAAGTCTAACTTATTTCACTGAACAGGAATTAAAGGATCCTGAAAATGTAAATAAGATGTCTGCTATGCCTGTAAGTTTTGAGGAATTGTTAGGGGCTTTTCAAAAGCAGTATGGTGAAGAGCGGACGTTTTCAGGAGACTGGAAATATTCCGAGGAACAGTTAAAGAGGTTAAAACTCCTAACTGACCACGTTAGAAATGATCCGGAGAAATACAGAACTGAGCACGATTTGAATATAGCATTTCTTTATGAGCAGCAGATCAAAGCATTTGTAGATCATGAACAGCCTGATAAAGCTTTACAAACAGCTTTGGAAGGATTAGAGCTTGCCACTTTTGAGGATGAGTCGAAAATTAATGATCTTAATAATAAGATAGCAGGTATTTATGCTGTAAAAGGTGATACAGCAAAGGCTGTTGAGTACTTTGATAAGGTATATAATTATAAAGTTGAAAGAGACCTCGATCTATATGATATGGATTTTGTCATTTCGCTGGCAACAGAGCATTATAAATTAAGTAACCAAGCAAGGGCTGATGAGATATTAGCTATACCGAATCAGCTAATAAACGAGTTATATAATAAAAATGACTGGCAAAGTGTTAATAGAGAAGTTTTCTCGATCCTGGAAAAACTTGCGGGATATTATGAAACTTCCGGAGACCTTCTGAAAGCAGAGAAATATCTCCAAACTGTGGCTGATTATTATAAAAGAGTTTATGGGGAGGATGATCAGGATTATAAAGACACCCTATCAAAATTAATTAAGGTGAAGAAAAAGATCCTTTCTCAAGGTTGATTTAGCATATAATGAATTTTTTAAGGTTAGTAGTACTGGCATTTTTGATTTTTGGATTTTTCTCTGTACAAGCACAAAAAACTAAAGAGGAAAGACTTAGGGAGCTGGAGGCTTTGGAAGGCGAGCTGGAAGATATAAAAAGGAGTGATGAGCTTAAAAAGCTGGCTGAAATTAAAAGAGATAAAGCTGATAGCATCAGTGCGCTACTCTATGATCAGTTGTTAAATTATCAGAAAAGTCTGTTTAATGGGGATCTGTCTAGTTTAAAAAATAATATGGACAGTATGAAGCTATTGCTTAATAGTCCTTTTGCTAATCCTTGCTACACTATTTCACAGTTGGCAGTTAATTATTTATGTGATTTTTACACACAGGAAGGAAATCAAAGGGAATATCAAAAGACAATTTCACTACTTCCCGACAGTTGCGGTTTTATGGTTAAGGAGTATATCGAAACCACAAACCTTATAACGGCTGGAAGAATGGAGGAAGCCAAAAAGATTATTGATCAGGCGGAATATAAGGTTCCTGATGAATGCCTGACAGGAAATGAGCTTTCCAATGATTGTTATGGATACATCTCATTGAATATCATTCCAGATATTGCAGCGCGTTATCTTGCTAATGTAATGGTAGTGTTGAATCATTTTGGCCAGACCGAAAAAGCTATTAATTATGGAAAAACAGGTTTAGCATTTGTAAAACATGCAGGAAGACAGGAAGAAGCATTTGTTGCAGCATTATCCTTAGCCTCTGTTTATTTTGCCTCTAATCAGATCGATAAGGTGCTGACAACTATTCAGCCTTATGAAGATATGGTGGAAACTATACCCTGGATGTATCAGAAGGAATATAACCGCCTGATGTCTGCCGTTGCTGCAAACAAGGGAGATGAAGAGGAGCGTGAGAGGTACACAAATAAAATGGAGCATATCAGTTCTGAGAATAAGGATATGCGCACCCTTGAGGATCGTATTGACGATGCTTTTGAGGCGTTTCAATTTCAGGATGTGGGGAGTGTAATGGGTATTGAAGGTTTTGAAGGTAAAAATTCACTGGAGACCCTCGTTGAAGAAATGGAAGCTCGCCATGAATATAATTCAATTTACTACATGAAGGCGATTCTGATGCTGGCAGCCAGCTATGAAAATTCGATGTCGTTGCAAAATTTCCATGACCCGGAGCGGTTTCTTATCGATAAGCTATCGAATATAAATTCATCAAAAAGCCTGGGGATTATATATTTTTATCTGGGCAATAAAAAATATGATGAAATAGATTTTCAGGCATTTGAATACCTTGAAAATGCAATGGTTCATTTTAAAGAGAGCGGTGATCAACTTGGGGCGTTTCAGGCTCGGCAGATGCTTGCATTTTTATATGATATGTATGAAATGCCTGAGGAAGCATTGGGGTATTATATGGCTGCCATTGAAAATGCCGGCCTGTTAATAAAAGACTACTATCCTTTCCTCACAGAAAAAGAACAATATCAATTTAACCAGCGATGGATCCAGCAACTTGAAAATTCTGCTTTTTCCTTTTTCGCCAGACAACCGGAATCAGTGCAACAGCAGCTTATTGGTGGCCTTTTGAAATTCCGGCTTCAAACAAAAGGCCTTCTTTTACAAAACTCAGCAAGCAGGCAACTTGCTATAATTTCATCTGATAATAAAGGTTTGAAAAGTGATTTTGATAAAATCACTCAGCTAAAACAGCAGCTTTCTATGAACCAGGAAGTTATAAGCTGGGAAGAAAAAAAGCAGCTAATTAATGATATAGAAAACCTTGAAGAAAAGATCTCCACTGAACTGGGTACGTCAAATGTTAAAAAAAACAACCTGTTTAATATTTCTGATATTCAGGAGAAGCTCGGGAAGAATGAATATGCTGTTGAGATTGTGAGGACCCAGGTAGGTACCGGTAAATTTCTTTCTGATACAGTTAATTATACTTTTTTTATTATCCCGTCATCAGGAAATATAAAAGTGGCATTTGCCCGTGACAGCCGAAATTTGGAGGAGCGTGATTTTAGCTTCTATTCAAAGGCCATTCAATTTAAAATTGAAGATGACCAATCTTATAAAAACTATTGGTCAATACTGGATAAAGAGATACCTGAAGATGCAGCAGTTTTTATTTCTACCGATGGTATTTATAATGCAGTAAGCCTGGCTTCATTATACGATGCCGATAACGAGCAATATCTTTATGAAATAAATGATATTATTCAGCTGTCATCTTTACGGGATATCCTGGATCAACAAAATAAAAAAATGATCCTTTCCAACAAAAGCATCTTTATCGGACGTCCTAAATATTATCTTAAGGGGAGTGATGAAAGCAGTGAAGATCGCGGTGCGATGATGGCCGATTTGCCTGGCACCGAAAAAGAGGTTGAGGTGATTACAAGTAGATTGGCTGCAACTCATCTAAGCTTTGAGAAGCATCTGGGCGAGGATGCTATAGAAAGTGTTGTAAAGCAGGTGGATGCACCTGGTATTTTGCATATAGCCACCCATGGGTATTTTAAACGAAGTGAAGAAAAGGAAGATGATTTCTTTAATGATCCCATGTTATCAGCCGGTTTACTTTTAACCGGCGCTGGGGACAGTTCATCACCCGATGGTGAAGATGGTATCCTGACCGCTTATGAGATCACCAGCATGAATTTAAGTAATACAGATCTCGTGGTTCTTTCTGCATGTGAGTCGGGAGTAGGAGAGAGCAGGGACGGACAGGGTGTTTATGGACTAACCCGGGCATTTTTTGTTGCTGGAAGTGATGCCGTAATATCTACCTTATGGAAAGTAGATGATAATGCTACTCAAAAATTTATGGAGCTCTTTTATTCGGAATGGCTTAAAGATAATAACCTGAGGAATGCTATAAATTTTGCAAGAAGTGAATTACGTAAAGAATACCCGCAGCCATATTATTGGGCAGCATTTACAGCCACGGGTATTTAATTTTAATCACATTTTTCTTCCTGCCATATACCTTTTATGTCGTCATATTCATTTTTATCAAACCAGGCCCTGGTGCAATTTTTTATGACTTCACCTTTTTTATTTAGATATTTAACAGTATGACGATCGCCATGGTCAGGATATTTAGCGCCGGAATACTCTTTTACAACAATTTCTCCATCGAATTCCTTAATTACTACATTCGGATATTTCTCGATAGTCATTAGCTTTTCAATTACTTTACCTTTTTTGTCGTATTTCACATCAACCGTATAGGCGAAATCCATTAAATCCAGTTCCTCACTGACGATCTCAAATTTTTCTTCCACAATCTTTCCTTTTTCATCAAAAAACTGGGTTAATACAGTATCACCTTCACTGATTTTATATTCATAATGATACCCGTAATGTATAGATTTAAGGTTCCCATCCGGGCTATACGTTTGGGTAGTGATTTTACCGCCATTATCTTCCCATTCTTCCAATAAATTCCCATCTTCATCAAAACTTTTTGATGCTATCATCTCACCCATTCTATATTCATAATTGTAAGGCATACCCTCATAATCTATTCCTTTAGCAGGACCGTGAAGCTTTCCAAACTTATAGGTTTCCTCAAGTACAATGTTGCCAGCAGAGTCATATTCTGTTTTCTTACCATGTAAAGCACCGTGCATATAATTCTCTACCTGTTTGAGAAATTCTTTACCTCTAATAGTTTGAGCAAAAGTCTCCACTGGTCCATGGATTTTTCCGTTTTTATAAACATACTGCGCATGCTCTTTTTGCTTTCCCGTCCACCTTTTTTGTTGTAAACCTTCCATTTGACCATTGACAAAATTTACAGAATCAGTAATGATGCCTGTATCGGGGTCATATTCCATCTGAAGACCGTGCTGAATACCTTCCCGAAAATATTTACGTTCAATATGCCCGTCAGAATACCAGGTGCAGACGCCATGGAATTGTCCGTTTTTGTTATGGAATTTTTCTTTCATAAGGCCGGTTTCTTTATCATAGGTTTTCTGAAGCCCGTTTTCTATGCCGTTGATAAAGCTATGTTCATAGATGACCACATCACCATTCATTATAAGATAATCTCCATTAAGTGGCTCCTGATCTGCGCCTGTCCATATTTGGATGCCGTTATCATTCTTTTTGTTATTTAGATAATAGGCCATTTCATCAAGTCGCTTCCTTGTATCATTGGTATAGTTTTCATCCTGGCGATAATGAAGAGTGTCAAAGACAGTGCCTTGATGTGTGTATAGAACGGAATTTAACAGACGTCCTTCTTCAAAAATTTTTCTTTGTATAAGCCTTTCATCTTTGTCATAAAGAAGTATATCGCCATCTATTCTCCCATTTTTGAGCGTGATAATCTCAGTGGCAAAATTCATTGAAAATTCATCATGGTCGAGATCAATAAGCTTTACTTTTCCATTTAGGATCCTTCCGAGCTCATTTTTTTCTCCCTCCAGGAGCTCTAAGGTATAGTCACGGATTTCTTCGGTTAAATTTCCCTGTTCGTCATATTCCCATGAAGCAATGCCTTTACCTTTAAAAAACTCCCCCTTATAGGTCATTTGGTCAGAACCTTCCTTAAAGACCATATAATAACCATCCATTTCACCCTTATCAAAAAAACCCAGGTCATAAAGGCCATCATCAAAAAGTATTTTGTAATTACCATCTAAAGGCTCCCCATTATGATAATAAGTACCGTAAACCGACTCTAATTCGGAGGTATGGATCGCAGTTTGGGCGAAGGTGGTTATTTGGGATGTCAATAGAATTGCGAGACATAAGAATTTTAACATGACGATATTATTTTAAAAAATCTTGGAGACAAAATTTGTTTTAATTACGAATAGTATCTATTTGGCAGAAAAAGTTGCCTTTTCCAGGTACTCCTTCCATCTTGTTAGGTCAGCAGTACCATCAACTCTTTTTGATCCAAAGGAGAATAGCTTTATTCTTTGATCTTTACTTGTTGTAATATATAGTTGAAATGAATATTCATTATTTTCATAATTTTTTCTTAAGTCAAAACTTTTCACTTCTGCCAGTGGAATTCTTTTTGTAATTCCATTAGTTCTTGTTAAAAATGTCTTTTCTTTCAATTCAAATTTAAAAACTAAGGCTTTATAAATTTTTAAAATGACGGTAAGAAAGCTTACAAAAAACATAAAAGATCCAAAGACAATAAAGGCATCAATTATACCTGTCCAGAAATCCTCAAATAATGAAATTTCACCTGTACCTTCTTCTGAACTCCATCCCATAATAGCACCAAAAACCATTAAGGGAAAGATAAATAAAGGTAAGAAAGCAGATAGCTTATTTTTAGTGACTTTAATGGAATCGCTACGAACTTTTAATTTATAATCATAGTCTGCTAATACTTTATTCATGCCCTTATTACC
Source organism: Candidatus Cyclobacteriaceae bacterium M2_1C_046 (assembly GCA_051418055.1). GTDB lineage: Bacteria > Bacteroidota > Bacteroidia > Cytophagales > Cyclobacteriaceae > JBPRGH01. The sequence continues at coordinate 10,827 of JBPRGH010000077.1, forward strand.
TAATATGGGAGATTCTTCAATATTATTCATTTTCAGCTGAATTAGATATGAAAGGAATAATTGATCAGTTAAAGTGCAAAGTTAATTGGCAGGACCTGTCGAGCATTAATTGCCTTTCCCCTTTGCTCGCCTGGAATCCACCTGGGCATTAGTTTGATCACTCTGAGTGCTTCCTGGTCAAGGGCCGGATGCACACTTTTTAGTAGTTTTATATCCTTAAGTTCACCGGTAGAGGAGACTATAAATTGAACAAGAACTTTTCCTTCTATTTTATTAGTTACAGCTTCCTCCGGATATTTAATATTATCATTTAAAAATAAGCTTAATGCATTTCTTCCACCTGGAAATTCAGGCATCTTTTCTGCCATTCCAAAGGTACTAGAATTGTTGTTGTTTGAATCACCATTTCGCTCTGATTCGGAAGCTTCAGGTTTATATCCTTTAATTAATTTCGCAATACTTTTCTGCTTCATTTTTTTTGCATACTTATATGGACTAATATTATAATTATCCTTTATGTCTACACTTGCACCATTCTGTAATAAAATTTGAGCCATTTTATAATTACCAGAAGCTATCGCGTAATATAACGGTGTTCTTTTATCATTCTCATCAACTACATTTGAATTTGCCCCTAGTTCCAACAGCTTTTCTGCGGCTTCGGTTGAATTAAATTGTGCTGCATAATGCAGGACATAATAACCTGCTTTCTCCAAACGTTGATCAGGATTTGCACCATAAGCAATCAAATTATGAATTAACCATTTACATATTTGACTATAATCATCCCCAACTCTTTCAGAATTACCTATATACGAAATTGCCAAGGATAATGAAGTATGTTTATCAAAATCTTCTATTGATGTTTCAGCCCCTCTTTCTAGCAAGAAGTAAGCGGATTTATAAAGACCTTGTCTTAAAGCAAAATGTAAAGGTGTACCATGTTTATTTTCTGAGCGATTGATTTTATTAATATCACAACCCTGTTTTAAAACGTAATTAATTAAGGTTGAATCTTGGCTATATAAACTTGCTAATAATGGATCTATATTATTATAATATACATAGTCTCTATCACCATAGCTTTTAGCCTTACTTATTTTTTTTATCAAAAATTTAGTATGGCAATTCACTATTTTTTCTTGAAAAAGAAATTTAATGGATTCATGATCAGCCTCTTTAAATGCATTAAAAATGTTATTGAATTCAGGGAAATCCCTTAGAATTCTCATAGCTTTTGGGTGTCCTTCCTTAGCGGCAATATCAAAAAAATGAATTGCTGTTTTTAAACCTTTATCCTGTTCATCTTTACGAGTTTCTCTACCTGCAAGAGAATAATGCAAAATCCCTTTTTTATAAAGTTCGCTTTTCTCTGCTTTAGCTCCGGACATCATGCTATTCGCATAATTACCCATTCTTCTTTTCAAGGCTTTATTAGCATCATCATTATTATTTAATTTTAGATAATTATTACTACTAAGTGATTGTAGCGTTTTGAGGATTTTAATTAACTCATCTTTTGAATTAGAAACAATTACAATGTTATCGGTCTCCTTTTTAGTTTGCTGAAGAACTGAATATTTTTCGCGGGTAGTTGCATTAACATATATAGATAAAGGCTGTGAGCTTAAGGTAACGTTTACGGAAAATTTGTTGTTCTTCTCCCAATCGCGTAGCATATAGGTGTATCTATCATTCCAATAAGAGAGGTTTGGGATAGCTTTGTATATATCTATAGAGACTATAAAAATTTGATTTCCATCCTCGAGATAGCTATTATTGAAATAATCGTATAAGAAATATAAATTATTATTTCTTTTTACAATTCCAGAGACTAACTTCTTGAAGTCTCTTTTACTAGTCTCCATATCATCATGCCTGCTTAAGAAAATATTTTTGTTTTGTGCTTCGATATCCCTGCCTCTTCTAGCATCTTCCCTTAGCTTCTCTTTAAACCTTTCTTTTGATTCAGCCCTTTTTTGTTGATTCTCAGCATAGTCATTGATCAGATTGTTAAATTCCTTTGCAGAATTTTGTGCTTCTTCTACACTCTTGTCATAATTTTCTTTTAGTTCTCTCTGTAATTGGCGATTGCGATTTGCTGTTTCTGAATTATTGTCTGCTGAGGTGGAGGATGATTTGCCTTCAGAAGGATCATTTATATCTGTTAATCTACCACTATACAAGTCTGAAGCTTTTGAGCTAATTGTTTCTTTATTATTATTTCGATTGTTTTTTGATGAATTTGAATTAGCCTCCTGACTGGAAATTTCACTATTAGATTTTGAATTCTTTTGCTCCAAGATATTAATTGCTTCTTGAATGTGCCTTTCCATTACAGTACACTTGGTAGAAAAAACTCTTACATTACGAATAGAAAAATCACTGGCTGATGAGTTCTGCTTAGATAAGGATTCGCTGGTAAAAGTATAATTTATATTAACCTTGCCATTATAGGTATTTTGAAGTGTTTCTTTATAATATAGCTGATAGACGATGTTAAAATTACAATAGCTATTACTAAATGATTCTTTAATCTTACCTGAAAATATTTCGGAGTTTTTATAATAAATTTTACCATTGTATTTATACCCTTCAATTGAGTAGCTTTTTATCGATGCTCTTGTACCTATAGTAGCCTGTTTCGTACCACTATGGATAGAATTTATTTCAACTGGAATTTTTAAATTATTAAGGACATATCCATTTTCTGAAGGTTCATATTTTCCTAAACTGATTATAACTTCTTCCTTCACAACTTGACCATTTGCTACTATAACCAAGAAGGAAATGAAAATAAAAATAAAAAGACAACGAACTGGAATAATTCTCATATTAAAAAATAGTTTAAAAAACAGAGATAAACTCTGAACAAGAGGTTAAAAAATCAATGCTATTCATTTAAAAATACTAATTTTTTTTTTGCAGGGCAATACCCTAATTTGTGGTAAAATCTACTTTACTTTTAACTACTGCATATTTATGGCCATCGTTAGACGAACAATTTTTTTCTTGCTTATCAGCGATAGTATTCCACCATTATGAATATAATCCTGTTCTTTTAGCATTTCTCCCTTTTGATAGCTTACTATTCGGGGCTCAGTTATTTTACCAATTTTTAAAATCTTTTTACCCCTGCAATCATAGTCGCTCAACATTAAAATCTTGCCGGTATCCAAAATTGTGGTAGATATGCTCACTTGCTCTACATTATTGTTTATGAAGTGGTTGAAATAATCACTTTGGGCAGTGCTGAAATAAAAGCTAAAAAGTGCGGTGAGCAACAGATGCTTCATAAAGAAATATTAAATCTTAGATTAAAAAATAAAGAACTTCAAGAATAGAAAAATTTTTTGTTTCTTACAATACCCATTTTCAGGTATTTGTTAACATTTAAAGTATATGATACAGCCGGAAACAGCTGTAAGTTATAATGAATATTATATGATTTATACCTCATCCAAAGGCCTCCTGGACGGGTTTTGCAATTTCTTAAATTCAGTTGGGGTCATACCAGTAATTTTTTTAAACTGGCTGCTAAAATGAGGTACACTGCTATAGCCCAGAAAATAAGCAATTTCTGATAGACTCAGCTGATCATAAATTATCTGTTCCTTCGCTTTTTCAATTTTCTGTTTTATAATGAAATGCTCGATAGTTATTCCTTCCACTGAAGAAAACAGCCTGCTTAAATATTTATAGTCATAGGGCAGGGCAGAGGTGAGGATATCAGACCAATTTTGATCAACTGATCCTTTCTTATGGTGCACCTGCTCAATAATGATATTCTTTATCCTTTCAATGAGTTGACTTTTCTTATCGTCTATAAGTTCAAATCCCAGCTTTACCAGCTTCTCATCCAGTTCTGACAACTCATTTTTTGAAAGATCCTGCTCTATTTCTGCTTCTCCCAGCTTAATATTTTTTATCGAATAGCCCTCTTTTTCCAGAAGATCAGAGACAGCTGTAATGCAGCGCTGGCAGACCATATTTTTTATATAATATTTCATATTGGCAGTATAAAGTTATTCCATAACTGCCAATCTTTTATTAGCTAAATCAGTACCGTAATGTTTTTTATAATAAAGCTTCTTCTCAATCGCTTCAATCATAACATCATTAAAGCTCACTTTTTCCAGCCGGTCAACTGCACTTAATCCACCCGGGCTTGTGATATTTAGTTCAATAAGTTTATCGCCCACGATATCAAGCCCTGCACAAAAAATGCCGTCCTCAATAAGTTTAGGCCTTAACACATCACATATTTCCAGCATTTTATCAGTCATTTTAAATCGTTCAGCTTGTCCTCCTGCACTCATATTGGAACGGAAATCTTTTTTATTTACTCTTCTGAAGGCGGCAAATTTATCTTTGCAGGTCATTACCTTTCCGTTCATCATAAAAACCCTTACATCTCCTTTTGTGGCTTCAGGCAAATATTCCTGTGCAATAACATACCCATTACGCGCTATAGCCTCTACTATTTGCTTGAGATTATTTTTAGATTTCTGATCTATCAGAAACACGTCCTTACCGCCCGATCCTTCAAGGGGTTTAAGGATCATTTTATGTTTATGCTCCTTAAAAAAATGTTCGATCTCATCTATCTGGCGGGTTATAAGTGAGGATGGGCGTATAGATTCAGGGAAATGTTCAAAATACATTTTATCCACATGTGCATAGGCCAGAGTGTCAGGATCATTAACCACCAGTACACCTTGCCTGACTGCAAATTGTCCAAATAAAATTCCTGAAAATTTTGCCCATGGTCTGTCCATATCTTCCGATGGATTATTTCGGAGGTATATTACATCAAGATCCTGGCAATTTATCTTTTCAACTTTAGCATTCTCATCTTTAACCTTATGAACAAAATCCTCCAGCCCTTTATATTTTCCTTCCATTACTACTGCTTTTGTAGCTATATGTCCATTGGGTCGAAAAATAGCATCGCCGATCTCTGTAAAAAAAACTTTATGTCCACGATTTGCTGCTGCCAGGCCCATTGAAATTGTAGTATCCACATACTTAAGGGTGGCTATTTCATTTATTACAAAAGCTATATTCATTATCTGTTAGATCTCATCATTTTAATATGTAACTAATTCGTTTAAAGGAATGCCTTCTCTGATCTTCTGAAGCCTGTTAAGACACTCCTCGTCCTTCATATAACGCGGAAGCAGGGGTATCGGCTTTAGTATCTGCCGGTCCATAAGCTCTTTTACTATAGAAACATGTTTTTCGGCTATTTTACCGGCGAATAAAATTTCCATATCTCCACCGTTTTTTAAATAATCCATAAGCCTTACGAGCCCTCGGAGGTAAATAATATCTTTTGTGTAGCCGCCACTTTGAAAGATCCTTGTTACGAGTTCGTAAGCGGCATTTTTGGTAAAAGAGTGCTTATTTATGAGCTCATTAAAAATATCCTTGAATTCAGCACCCTCCACCATATCATGAGCGGCGGTAACACGTGCTGCCAGTATCCGTAATCGATTAGCTGTCAATCCATCAACAAGATATTCCGATAATACTGCAATTCCTTCCTGGAGTTCATCATAACCTGCAAAACCTGTTTTTAATAATTTAAGTGGTTGCCTCTCTCCATTAAAATATGTTACAACATGAGTACCAATTTCATGCTGGATGAGAGGATTTACACGTCTTTGGGACATTTTAAAATTTTTCCCCACTAATAAACGGCCTTTTGAAACCATAATCCCTACCATATCGTCCCGCTCTTCAACCTCTGTTGCAAAAGCAATGTTCTGTGAGCGGTAATAGGCAATTTCTTTCTTTGCCTGTTCAGCAAAATATGGTCCGTCAGCAGTTTTTATTCTTCCGCCTTCTTTTTCCGGATGTATATCCTTTAAGATATTTCTGGCAGTTTTAAGTAATTCTTCATCTACAGATTTAAACATACGAATACTGCTGAGCATGAATTCTTTTGAATTACGCTCATTAAGCATCGTGATGAGAGTGTCTAACTCCTCTCTTTTCTCCCGAAAAATGAAAGCCATAGAAGGATCATCAACAGCATCAATATCAATACTGTAAAGCTCTTGCTTGAGCTTATCAGGATCGACAGGAAGTAACCTGTAATGAAATATAGGGTTTATAGTGAAGTTGCTATTTTTGAAATCTTTCCAGGCCTGATCTGTATTAGCAGGGGCTATCAATAATAGGAATTCAAATTGTTTTTCAATTTCTGAAAGTGCATGGTCCACTTCCCATACTGCCTTATTAAGCACTTTTTTCCCCAGAAGCTTATAATTATTTAGACCAAGATTCGTCTGCACCCTGATAAATTCATAAATGGCTTTCTTTAAGGTGGTACTAAACTTCTTTCTGAATTTTCTAAAGAAAACTGTGAGCGGCTTTCCGGTTTTAGGATCATTAAAGAAGTTGGGGATCTCAATGCCAATTTTTAATATACCGGCTTTTTTAAATTCCTGCGATGTAAAAAGCTCCTCAAATTTATCAGGGCAACGCCTTTTTACCGGATCAAGCTCTACTTTTAAATGAGGGAATTCAGTTTTAAAGGATGAAAAACCTTCCTCTAATGCTTCTACTGTTGCGGGGGCTTTTTCGTCAGGATAAAGAATATGAAAGGTATCATAATTATCATCATTGATCCAGAATTCCACAAGTATAAAAGCACCAAACTCATCGGCAAGAGCAAGGGAAAAGTCCTTGATATACTGGCTGGCATCAGCATCTTCGGATGACCATATGTATGAAGGTTCATTTTTAATAAGCTTTTTCTCCCTTTTACCTGCAGAACGATTTATTATCAGGTATGGAAGTTTCTTTTCCAGATAGATGCCAATTCCTTCAGGAAGTTCTTCATGTACTGGTAAATTTTCTAATAGTTGTTTATTGTTGATGTCTGTTTGTACTTTTGTCATTGATAAAAAACAGTTCTCTTTATGGATAACTGACAGAAACTATGAATGTTTGGCTTTTTTACTCTTGTTTACTGACAACTATATCAAACCCAAAATTTTTATTCATCAGGAGGTGAGCGCTTGAATGAGTATTATCCCCCGCTGAGCTGACACAATGATCAATAAGGACCTTAAAGGGAATTTTCAGGTCCCATAACTCATATGCTGTAGCAAGTATACAGGCATCAGTATCTACACCACATAAATGAACTTCATCAATAGAATTATCTTCCAGGTATTGCAGTAGCTCATCGTTAATACTACTGAAGGTATCATTTTTATAAATGAAGCTATTTTTAGCAGGATTAAAAGCAAGTTCTGCCGAAGGTTCACCTTCCATCATTTTATCCCACTTTAACACTTTCACCCAAAAGGTATCAGGATTATTAATGAATTGTGAAATAGCGACATGTTTATACTCGGATTGTAAATCTTCAATTTGTTCGCAAAAGATCTTACCTTTTTTGCCTTTTGGTATAAATTGATTTTGTACATCTACAATTAATAATAGTTTCTCCATTAAATTTATAAGCTTATGTTGATGTAACAGCTAATTTTATTATAAGTTAAAAGGTTTGGAAGAAGATATGAAAAACAAAAAAAAGCCGAAGGATCATACTCCTGCGGCTTTTTATTTATTAATAATGTAAATTTTATTTCATAGGCATTCCAGATTAAACATGTTGTACACCACTAAGTTTCTGTTCTGTTTCAAGTGGAGCTACAGTTACTTCTCGTCCTTCCCTGTGCCCACAATTCGAGCATTTAAAATGCTTGATCAGCAGACCTTTTTCTACTGTGGTAGGGGCTACAACTATTTCTTCTTTATAATCCTTTAAAGTCCTGAAGTTACATTCATCACAGATCAGCGCATGTAGATGACCATCATAGCGCTCTATTTTTTTAAAGCCTGATTCATCATCAATCCATACATCATAATCATACGCAAAAGATTTTTCCTGCTTGATCATTTCTTCCGTTAAATGAACATCTTCTTCATGCTCATTAAGAAGCCTCATTGAATTTCCATTAGAGGGATTGATCCTTGGCCTGAAACGTACCTTCATCAGGCGGTCTTCAAGTACAAAAGGATAATAAACATCGAAGTATGCAAAAATGGCATAACCTACAACTACGCCTACAATTGTAGATAAAAACAATCCGGCAATAAATGTAAAGGTAGTTTCAAATAATCCTGCTATAAAACTATTGAATAGCATGGCAAAAGCAATGGCGATAAGCACTGATGCAGTCTTTAAATGAGGAATTTCGAGCGAACTCATAAATTCATAGCGTTTGGTGTAACGAGATACAGTGGTTAATTTCAGAAAGTAGTATAATACCACTAAAACTGCCAGTACACCAAATATTGCTGCCCCTGATTGCATCAATTCTGTCCAGGTCATATTTGTTATTTGTGTTTCCATAGGCATTTGATTTAGATTGTAACACTTATGACAATATAATAAAAAGATAGGACAAAGTAAAGAAGAAAGGTTGAAATCAATAATTGCTAAACCTTTTAAGCAGTTATTGATTTCTATTCTAAAGACTTTCCTGTTTATGAAGAACGATGATGGCTTTGATTTATATGAGGTAGAAGTTGAAGAATGGCTAAAATCACTGGAATACCTTTTACAGGAGCAATCTTCAGAAAAGGTAGGTAAATTACTGACTAAAGTTATCGACAAGGCCCGAAAAAGGGGAGTGAACATTGCTAATGTTACGGATTATATAAATTCAATACCCGTTGATGAGCAGGAACCGTATCCAGGAGATCTCAAAATTGAAAAAAAGATCATCAATGCCATCCGCTGGAATGCTATGGCTATGGTAGTTAAAGCAAATAAGAAACATTCCGGAATAGGGGGCCATATTTCTACCTATGCTTCTACTGCTAATTTATTTGAAGTAGGGTTTAATCATTTCTTCAGAAAAAAGGATGATGGTAAAGGTGATCTTATTTATTTCCAGGGGCATGCTTCCCCCGGTGTTTATGCCCGATCATTTGTAGAACATCGATTTTCTGAAGAAGATCTTAAAAATTTCAGACAGGAAGCAGATGATAAGGGACTGTCTTCATACCCTCATGCACGGCTAATGCCTGATTACTGGAAATTCCCAACGGTTTCTATGGGCCTTTCTCCTATACAGGCGATATATCAGGCAAGATTTGCTAAATACCTGACTAATAGAAAATTAATCAAACCTTCTGATCAAAAGATATGGTCTTTTCTTGGGGACGGCGAAATGGACGAGCCCGAATCGCTGGGAGCTTTGACTGTGGCCTCTAAAGAGCGGTTAAATAATCTTGTATTTGTAATAAACTGTAACCTCCAGCGACTTGATGGTCCTGTCAGAGGTAATGGAAAAGTAATTAGTGAGCTGGAGGGAATATTTAGAGGGGCAGGGTGGTCTGTGATAAAAGTCCTTTGGGGAGAAGGCTGGGATCCTTTATTTGAAAAGGAACATTCCGATAAGCTGATTGAAAGATTAAATGAAACGATTGATGGTCAATTTCAGAAATATAGTATATCTGATGGTGATTATATTCGAAAGGAGTTTTTTGGAAAAAGCGATGAGCTTTTATCCTTAGTGAAAGATATGGATGATGAAGAGCTGGAAAGGCTTAATCGTGGCGGTCATGACGCTGTAAAGATCTACAACGCCTATAAAGAAGCAACAGAGGATCAACATGCGCCTGTTGTGGTCCTTGCACAGACAGTAAAAGGTTATGGGCTGGGTGAAGCCGGTGAAGCCAGTAATGTAACTCATCAGCAGAAGAAACTTGATGCAGATGAGTTGAAAAACTTTAGAGACCGGTTCAAAGTACCTATTTCTGATGAAGAAATTGAGGAAGTGCCATTTTATCGATTTGGCAAAGATAGCAAGGAGTATAAGTATCTAAAGGAAAAACGGGAAAAACTAGGGGGATGGGTCCCGGAAAGAAAAAATCATGCGGAGCCAATTAAACTTCCTGATGATGAGCTGTATAAGGACTTATTAGAAAGCTCGGGAGATCGCGAGGTTGCAACAACAATGGTAGTTGTAAAATTGATGTCTGAGCTTATAAAAGATAAAAATATAGGCGAAAGAATAGTACCTATAGTTCCTGATGAATCCCGCACATTTGGAATGGAAGCTTTGTTTAAATCTGCCGGAATATATTCTTCGGTAGGGCAGAATTATACGCCTGTAGATGAAGAAAGCCTGCTTTCCTATAATGAAGAGAAATCAGGGGCAATTCTTGAAGAAGGTATAACAGAAGCAGGTTGTATGTCATCCTTTATTGCAGCAGGTACGGCTCATGTCAATTATGGGTTAGATATGATACCGTTCTTTCTGTTCTATAGCATGTTCGGATTTCAGCGTGTTGGTGATCTCATCTGGGCTGCGGGTGATACGCGGGCAAGAGGTTTTCTTATAGGCGCTACCTCAGGAAGGACGACATTAAATGGAGAGGGCCTGCAACATCAGGATGGGCATAGCCATTTAACAGCCCTTGGTTTTCCAAATATTAAAGCTTATGATCCTGCTTATGCGTATGAAGTGGCAATAATAGTAAAAGAAGGGCTGCGGCGGATGTATAAAGAGAGAGAGGACCTGATCTATTATATTACAGTACTTAATGAAAAATACCCTATGCCTGCAATGCCGGAAGGTGTAGAGGATGGAATTCTTAAAGGAATGTACAAACTAAAAGAAGCAGATGGCGACGAGAAGAAGGTCCATCTGTTAGGTAGCGGATCATTGCTCAATAAAGCAATAAAAGCAAAAGAGATACTGAAAGAAAATTATGATGTTAATGCAAATGTATGGAGTGTCACAAGTTATAAAGCGCTTTATGACGATGCACGAGAAGCTGAAAGATGGAACAGGCTGAACCCTGAAAAAGACCCAAAACAGAACTACATACAATCATGCTTTGCAGATGAGAGCGCTCCGGTCATAGCAACTAGCGATTATGTAAAGGCGCTGCCATTAACTATTAGTAACTGGGTGGAAAATGAATTTATAGCACTTGGCACAGATGGTTTTGGCAGGAGTGACACGCGCGAAGCTTTAAGAGATCTTTTTGAGGTGGATGAAAGATATATAGCTCTGGCAGCATTACAGGGACTATATGATGCCGGAGAGCTCAAAGGAAAAGTTTTAGAGCAGGCTAAAAAGGATCTTTCGATAGATCCCGATAAAATAAATCCTACAGCAAAATAATTATGGCAATAGAAGTAAAAGTACCTAAAGTAGCTGAAAATGCCGAATCAGGCACAGTTACTGATATATTAGTTTCAGAAGGGGATGAAATTAAAGAAGACGATTCCATTATTGTAATGGAGACAGATAAGGCCTCGGTGGAAATACCGTCCTCTGACTCAGGAAAGGTAAAAGAAATAAAAGTATCGGAAGGCGATGATTTAAGTGTGGGGGATGTGATCCTTATTCTGGAAGGTCCTGAGGAAGAAGAGGATAAAGAGGAGAAAAAAGATAAAGAAGATAA
>JBPRGH010000078.1:0-1036 GCA_051418055.1 Candidatus Cyclobacteriaceae bacterium M2_1C_046
CGGGCGTGAAGCCGTTAAGCTATGCCGCAAGTCAGAAGTAGATGAAATCATTCAGACCATTCAGGAGAATCCCCATGCCGAAAACCTATAACCGCGTAGATGAAATGCCGATTACCCGACAAAAGATGGTAAAACCATCTATATCAACTGAGCATCTGACAGCACAAATAGATGAAATCAACAGCCAGTATCATGATTTTAACAGACTCCATCTATATATAGATGAAACCAGGCAACGCATTCAGGTGAATTATAAAAATGAGGATGGTTTTGATGCCCCGCTGACCGGTTGGCTTGATATGGGACAAGTTGGGACGTATCTCCAAAACTACCAGCGTATGTTTTGCCTGGATCCCAACTGTATAGATCGTTTTTTCGAAATAGATAAGGCTACAGCTATTATACCTATCAGCTGTATTCGCCCTACAAGAAGACGCCAGAAAGGGACTGCCAACGCTTTTATCTACATGAGACAAGCCTACCAGGGAATAATACCCCGGCGAAAACCTATTTCTGTTAGGCCAAATACAGAAGAAAAAGGTCTTTTTGATATTATAGATGGAAATTCAACCTATTATGTAGCGAAACAGGTTGGGATGAAATCCTTACCTGTATTATTATATTACAGATAATAAATGTGCATTTTTTGAAAAATAGCTAGTCTTAAATATCAAAAAATTAAATATTATCGATTTAAATCCCGAAAGTTTAAAATTATTTGACGATTTGGATTATTAAGTCCCGATTTTATGTTAACAGTTTTGATAATAACAAGTAGCTATACAAACTGTATGGCTAAACACGCTATCATATTACATTTTATTATCTTAAGCTTGGTGTTTATTTAAATAATAAAACAAAGATATTTCATGACCCAACTTGATCCTTCAACCTTAGAAGAGAATCAAACTGTAGAGCACAAAGAATCGTTTAATGAGCGGGCATTAAAATCTCTATGTGCATTTGCAAATACAGATGGAGGATCTGTTTTTATTCCCGTAGATGACAATGGCGTAGTTCTTGATAATCCCTTATC
>JBPRGH010000079.1:0-18019 GCA_051418055.1 Candidatus Cyclobacteriaceae bacterium M2_1C_046
TGGGTTGCTCCCCAGCAGAGCCCGCCTCCGCTTGTCCTGATAAGACAAATATAATTCCTACTATTAAATTTAAATCAAAAAGTTATTCACATGTTTTGGGCTTTAGGTAGGGAAGCTGTCAACCTATATCATGAGGGTATATCAATACTATGTACTCCGGACTAAAGACTAAAGACTATTCATTCTACTGCGTTACCCAGCCACCATCAGCCGTAATAGCCTGACCTGTGATATAACCTGCACCATCGGAACACAGGAAAAGAATGGTTTCAGCCATTTCCTCAGGTGTACCAAATCTTTTAACCGGGATTGCATTTCTATATCCTTCTTCTACCTCAGGGTCTCCACCCAGAGCACGGTCCACCATCGGCGTTTTTATCACTCCCGGGCATAAAGCATTAATTCTTATTCCCGATTGAGCGTTTTCCAGTGCAGCAACTTTAGTAAGGCCTACTACTGCATGCTTACTGGCCACATATGGGGAGAGATTAGGTAAACCTACAATTCCGGCTATGGAAGATATGTTTACTATTGCACCTTTATTGTTTTTGAGCATTTCGGGAAGCTGATACTTCATCCCTAGCCATACGCCCCTAAGATTGATATTCATGAGCTTATCCCACGCCTCATTAGTTACTTCCTGTACCGGCACCTGGTCGCCTTCAATACCTGCATTGTTGATGGCAATATCAAGCTTTTTATATGTTTCTAGAGTCTTCTTTATCAGGTTTTTAATATCTTCTTCTTTTGAAACATCGCATTTAACAAAAATGCAATTACCTCCCTCTTTTTTTATGGTTTCTTCCGTAGTATTATCCTCTTTCCAGTCAGAAAGTACTACGTTAGCCCCTTCTCTTGCAAAAGCAATTGCTGTCGCTCTACCGATCCCAAAGCTTGAGCCGGTAACTATAACCGTTTTTTGATCAAATGACTTCATTTTTCTGAGGTTTTAATTCACTTTGAAGTTAAATGTGAAACGGTTAAAAAAGTGTGATTTATGCTCTTGGAACGCATGATTTTTATCATGAAATCCAGGATAACAGAAGGAAAAATCAGTTTTGCTGAAATTCCTCAAAGTCCCTTGCAGGAGACCTCGGAGGAGGAGAATTAACCTACCAGACATAATTATCCCAATTGATAATAATCTTATTACCACCTGATTAATATCATCTTTTAAGACTAAAAAGATTGGTTAATTAGCTTAAACAAAAGCACCTGTTATGAACAGCATTTCAGAAACCATCAGTCCGGCCACAACGGATAAATCCAAAAGAATAAGCATCAAAGAAGCAGTAGTAGAAATTGTCAGCGACTCGGGAGAAGGGGCGCAGAAGTGCGGACAGAGTCTCGGCGCTATATCAGCAAAAATGGGTAATGGCGTATGGACAGTGGAAATTATACCTGCCGAAATACAACCCCCTGCAAGATCCAAAGCAGGTGCCTCAGGGATCCGGGTAAGGATGGGAAGTAAAAAAATCACCAATATGGGTGATCATGCCGACCTGGTCATTGCTCTAAATGAGCAGGTGCTCTATGGGAGGATCGATCAGAATGCCTATAAGCCGGGAACTTACCTGCTGATTGAAAATAAATGGAGAAACCATAACGCTACCATTCGCAAGGAGTATGAAGATTCCTTAAAGAAGTTTGAGGAGTTCGGGTACAAGATCATTGAGATACCCATGGAAGAGGAGTGCCTGAAGTTTGTAAAGGATGCCAGGAAAGGGAAAAACATGTGGGTGCTGGGTGTTCTCTGCAATATATATGACCGTGACCTGGAAATTGCCGCCAACCAGATCAGATATGTATTCCGAAAGAAAGATGAGCAAATAATACAACAAAACATTGATCTGCTGAATGCCGGTTATGCATGGGCTGATGATAACCTTCCCATGCATTATACCATACCCAGCCGCTCAACGGAAGGGGATTATGTGGTAATGAATGGCAATGAGGCAGTAAGCCTTGGCGTAATGGCTGCCGGAATTGATGTATGCTCGATGTATCCCATCACACCTGCGACTTCCGCTACACATGCGATGGCTGAAACGATTGAGTCTGCCGGGGGCATTATACATCAGGCGGAAGATGAAATAGCGGCTATTGGATTTGCAATCGGCGCTTCCTATGCCGGCAAGACGGCCGTAACTATTACCTCAGGACCAGGAATAGCCCTGAAAACAGAATTTATTGGTTTGGCCGTAATGGCTGAGATCCCGCTTGTGATCGTGGATGTACAGCGTGGTGGCCCATCAACCGGTTTACCGACCAAAGTAGAGCAGGGGGACCTGCTGACAGTTCTTTATGGCGCAGCAGGCGATGCACCCAAAATAGTCATAGCACCGTCGACTATTGAAGAGTGTTTCCATTATGTCATCCTGGCAAGGAAATTAGCTGAATCTTTCCGCTCTCCTGTATTTGTACTTACCGACGCCAATCTGGCTACCGGTGTGCAGCCTTTCCCAAGGCCGAAGATCAAGCAGGAGTGGTTAGCCGACCCTATAGACCAAAGCCCATGGAAACCAGGTGTACACGCCTATGACTGGGACCCCGCAACGGGTTTGAGCAAAAGACCAATCCCGGGACAGAAAGGCGGGATGTATACCCTGACAGGACTGGCCCACGATGAGGATAGCCATGTGGCCTATGATCCAAGCATCAACCAGCGAGCTGCAGAGCACAGGAGCCGCAAGCTGGCAGCGCTGGGCAAAACACTTAAACCACCGGTTGTAAACGGAGACCCATCAGGGGACCTGCTGCTTGTCGGATGGGGATCAACACGCGGCGCAATAGAAGAGGCCGTGGAGCGTGCAAGGGAAAAAGGAGCGAAGGTAAGCAGTGTTCACCTCAAGTTTTTAAGTCCGCTTGAGCCGGGATTAAAGGAGATCTTCCAAAACTTTAAAAAGATAAAAACAGTGGAGATAAACTACAGCGATACAGTAGGGAATCCACTGATCACAGCAGAGAACAGGCGCTATGCACAGTTAGCCTGGTACCTGAGAGCGCATACTCTTGTGGATATTGATTGCTTTAGTAATGTATATGGCCAGCCATTAAGCCCGATCCAAATACTTACTATGCTGGAAAAAGAACTTGATTTAAATTTAACCGAATAGCCAATGATTGCCTTACAACCAGATTTTTGTGATGTCGAACTGCTAAAAGAAGATTACACCCTGGATGATTACTCGAGCAGCAAAGCCCGGTGGTGTTCGGGATGTGGTGCGCATACCATACTTAATTCAGTACAAAAGCTATGCAAGGAAGAACAGCTTGCACCTGAAAAAACCGTTTTTGTATCAGGTATAGGCTGTAGCAGCCGGTTTCCACATTATATGAAAACTTATGGCTTCCATGGCTTACATGGCCGGGCCTTTCCGGTTGCATCCGGCGTGAAGTTCAGAAGGCCGGACCTGAATGTCTTCATGATCACGGGAGACGGTGATTGCTGCTCTATTGGTGCAGGGCACTGGGTGCATGCCATCCGCTATAATATGAAAATGGTAGTGCTGCTGTTTGATAATTCAATCTACGGGCTTACTAAAAAACAGACATCACCTACGAGTCCGGTGGGTACGGTTTCCAATACACACCCTACAGGTTCAATACTTCCTCCGATAAATCCCATTCAGGCTACCCTTGGCCTACCGAATGTATCATTTGTTGCCCAGACGGTAGACTGGAAGCCTGCACACCTGAATGCCACCATCAGAAAAGCTTATGAGCATCCCGGATTAGCATTTGTACGCATTGTGCAAAGATGCCCTGTATTTATGCGCGACAACTATGAACCAACGGTATCGGACCCTGAAGCTCTTACATTACTCAACCATGAGAATGGGATAGTTCTTGATGAAAAAGGCATGAAACACTTCCGTAATGTAGTAGCGCATGATCCTTCAGATATAGTGAAGGCAAGGGAGGTGGCAGAACTGATAAGTAAAACAACACCTGTCGGGCTTTTCTATCAGAATAAAAATAACGGCAGGTATGATGAATATGGTGCCCATAATCTGGGTATCTCCAAAGAAGAAAGAATAGGAGCGATTAACACGCTTATGGACAGATATGCTATTTAATTGAAGAGGTATGGATCAGGAACTAGAAATAAACAAAACAGAAACAGAGAAAATCACCCTGAAAAAGGCCAATCCTGCTCCTGAAGCAGAGATGAAGGACTTCTGGAAAAAGCTGCGGCATTTTTACCGGACAGGAGAGAAGCCTTCAGGTGATGAAAGATATTTATCCTCTGCATTGCTGCACTTACTTGAAAATGGGGATTCTCCGTACCCGTATATTTTGGGTAATGGTGAAAAAGCCATTGTATTTGAAGAAAATGCACCTTTCTATTTTTTCGATCACCTCCTTTCAAAGCACCAGAAAGCAAATAAAAGAGCTTTTAAAAACCAGCTGTCGGGACTTATTACCGGGCTGAACAAGCTCTTACATATAAATGACAAAAGCGCAGAAACTGCGGAGCTCAAAGGAACGTATGATTTTGCCGATGAAATGATCGCGTTCGATAAGATGGCGGATCTGATGTCCAGCGAAACTAAAGAAGAGTTTTCCGAAGAAAGATTGAACAGGCTTACAAATGTTTTCTCCACCTTACAGGAAGGGCTCAAATCCTTTAATGAGCAGGAGGGGATCATTGTGCTCAACAAAGAACTTCGTGAGAAATTTGAAACAGGATTTGATAGCAAAGTTCGGATTATAGATGCCCGGCAGGATTCCTTTACTCAGGTACAAAAGCTGATCTCTGACCAGATGAAAGCCTTTACCACGCTTATTAAAGCGGTCAGAATAGCCAAACTGGAAATAGAAGACAACTACCAGAAGGATATTCATGATGAATATTTTGATCATTTTACCCGTTACCGGTTGCTTCAGGACGAGCTAAACCTGTTTCATCCGATCATCATGTTAGTGGATCAGCAGTATCTGTTTAAAAACCTGGCTTCATTCTCAAGCCTTATGGCTACAAATCAGCCGGTAAACGTGGTTGTACTGAACCATCAGCTGATCTCCGCGCCTGACCAGCAGGTAAGCTGGGAGGATGCCTCTCACCAGGTAAGGCAGGAGCTGGCCGCACTGGCTATCGCACATCGAAATGTTTACACGTTCCAGGGTACTATGGACGATCCTTCAGCCATTTACAATGGACTGGAAAACTGCCTCAGATCCTCATTCCCCGGCATTTGTCATCTCTCCGTACCAAAGGATGAGACTGTTTTTGCCGCTAATCCTGCAATAATTGCAAAGGCAGAGAATGCCGGCCGTTATTTTCCGGGGATAATGTATGATCCCGGTAAAGTAAGTGAATGGGGTGGAAGGTTTGATCTTTCTAATAATGATCAGCCGGCAGAAAAATGGCCGGTTTACAAATTAAAGGCTTATACATCTGAAGGAACGGAAGAGTTAATGGATGTAGCCTTTACCTATGCCGATTATAAGGCCATATATCCTGAAAAAGTGAAGGAATTAATGGTTATTCCGGAGGATTACTATACAGAGCATCTGATCCCTCTGGCTGATTATTTAAGCCTGGAGGAAGAAAAATTATACGGCAAGATCCCTTACATATGGTTGATCGATGAAAAGCATGAGCTATATCGTGCGGCGGTTCCCAATGTGTGGGTAGTTTCCTGCCAGGAGCGACTGGATCTCTGGCTATACCTTCAGGAGCTTGGCGGTATCAACAGCTATCATGTTAAAGCTGCCACACTTCAGAAAGACCAGGAGCTGGCAAAGTTACTGGAAGAGCAAAAAGCAAAACTGGAAGGAGAGCACGAGCAGCAGATTGCCGTTGTGCAGGAGAAAGCTACAACCAGGGCAGTTGAGCAAATGATCACCGCATTACTGGATGAAAATATGCAGCTGGAAGACCTGCTGAATGCCCCTGCCGAAAAGATCGAAACGAAAATCTCCACATCTCCGGCAGAAAAGCCTGTCCAGGAGAAAGCTGAACCAAAAGAAGAGCCAAAAGAGGAGCCAGTAGCTGAAACTCCACCACCGGTGAGCGAGAAGCCATGGGTAGAAATGGAAGAATGCACCTCCTGTAATGATTGTACGGATAAATATCCGCATCTTTTTAAATACAATGAGGACAAGCAGGCATATATCGATGATCCAACCAAAGGCACCTATGAGGAGCTGGTAAAAGCCGCCGAAAACTGTCCTGCGGCATGCATCCATCCCGGATTACCGCTGAACCCTAAGGAGCCAAATCTTGAAAAGCTGATTAGGAGGGGGGAGAAGTTTAATTAGGGGAGGCTAAATTAAATAGTACTATCCACATGTCAGGAGGGAGGGGAATGCCAAATGGGTGCAGTTATTTAAATTTTTGTTTCTTTTGATAGATTTTTTTGACACATTTGAATGATCAACCATTGATAATTTAAAAAAATTTAATGAAACCATTTTTAAGATGGGCAGGCGGTAAAAATTGGTTAGTTAAAAAATTAAATAATTTAGGCCCAGCACAATTTAATAACTATCATGAACCTTTTCTTGGAGGTGGATCATTTTATTTTAACCTAGATACAAATAACAAAGAGTGTTTTTTGTCAGATATAAATGAAAGTTTGATCAATACTTACTTACAAATCAGAGATAATGTTGAAGCAGTTATTGAATTATTGGCTACTTATGAAAATACCGAAGAATTTTATTATCGAATAAGATCTCAATTAATATCTGAGCCCATAGAACGAGCCGCTCAATTTATTTATCTTAATCAAACTTCTTTTAACGGAATATACCGAGTTAATCTAAAGGGAATATATAACGTTCCATATGGAAGAAGAAATAAAGATTTTATTCAAGCAGATACTTTACGAACAGCTTCCATAAAACTTGAAGGTGTTAGTTTAAATACAGGCGAATTTGATCATGGTATGAGATTAGTCCGCACTGGAGACCTTGTTTTTCTTGATCCCCCATATACCATTACCCATAATAACAATGGATTTATTAGATATAATGAAAACCTTTTTTCTAAAGCTGATCAACATCGATTAGCTAATTTCATTGAAGAAATTATTAATATCGGTGCCTTTTATATATTGACTAATGCTGCTCATAAAATAATAGGTGAAATATTTCATTTTAATCAACCTATGGTATTAAGCAGGGCTAGTTTAATTGGGGGGAAGTTTGCCGCTCGTGGAAATTACGAAGAATATTTATTTACTAACCTGCCACATGACATTTTTGAAGCAAATTGATATAGACCAGGTTAAATCAAAGTTGACCGATGATCTGTCACATTTGGGTAAAATTTATAAAGCCAAAAGCAGTTCAAATCTAACTATTAGTGTGGATCATTCACTAGTTGAGGATTATATTGATAAGGGTTGGGAGATTGAGAAGGAACTTAAAACCAAAACAAGGTTATTCAAACCCAAAACACATAGCAAAAGATTCGAAGATGAAGTTTGGTGTCAGTTTTATCAACTAGGCTACAGGTACTTAAATTATGATGAAAATTTCAAATTGCCCTACGGCAAAGATCCTGAAGATCTAAAGCAGATTGATGTCATTGCTGTTGATAAAGAATCGGTAATTCTAATAGAATGCAAATCAAGTGCTAAACCAAAAAAAACTCCTTCATTAAAGACTGAATTTGAAGGGTTAGAAAAAAGATTAGATGGTTTTAGAAAATCAATTGATCAAGTATTTGGCAGAGGATTGAAAGTAAAATATATATATGCGACAAGAAATTTACGAGTTGATTCAGAAGGTATTGATATAGGAAGGTTGCTTAAAACTGGTTCGGTTTATTATAATGATAATACATACCTTTATATTAATAATTTAATTAAAAATTATAAAGTTGCCGCCTCTTATCAGGTTAAAGGTTTAATATTTAAAGATCAATTAATCAGTACTGAGAAAATTGAAGTACCAGCTGTTGAAGGCACAATGGGAACAAAAACTTATTACATGTTTTCATTAGAACCTCATCTTTTGTTAAAGATGGGATTTGTGCTACATAGGACTAAAGCCAATGAAGCTGAAATGCCTACTTATCAGAGGTTATTAATACCAAGTAGATTAAAGGGTATAACGAAATTTATTAATAATGGAGGCTATTTTCCTAATTCCATAATTGTAAACTTCACTAATAAGAAGCACAAGATAAAATTTGAAGCATCTGTAAGATCAGGTGATTCAAAATCTAGATATGGAATGCTTAAAATTCCAAATGCTTATGCTATTGCTTATATAATAGATGGTCAGCATCGTATTTATGGATATGCAAACACTGTTTATAAGGAAAACAATACAGTTCCTGTAGTTGCATTCAAAGATTTAGAATCAACTGAACAGCTTGAGATTTTTATGGATATTAACCAGAACCAAAAAGCTGTAAGTCCTAGTTTACGATTAACTTTAGAGGAAGATCTTTATTGGGATTCAGACAGAGCGGATTCAAGATTAAAAGCCTTACGATCTTCAATAGTTCAAGAATTAGCTGACTCTGTAAATGGTCCACTTTATAATAAAATTAGTGTAGGTGAAGATAAATCCTTACTTACATTTCAACCTTTTGTTACTGCCCTTCAAAGATCAGGACTTTTACCAAATGCAAAAGGTAATAAGTATGATCCAGATTCTGCTAAAGCATCACTGTACGATATTTATAACCAAAATCATCGTGCAGAAATGAAAAAATCAAAAAATAATCTAGTTCAATTTATAAATCTATGCTATGGATATATTGAAGAAAACCATACTGATTATTTTGATGAAGGTAATTTCATTTTATCCAACCGTGGCTCATATGCATTTATTAATTTGTTAGGAAGCCTAAATTTTCATGAGACTATAAATCGAGGAATGCTAAACCAGCAATCTTCTCCTACAGAAAGATTTGAAGAACTTCAAAAATATATTGATTCTTTAATTGATCAATTGAAGGTTTTATCAAATAATGAACGTGAATTTCTGTTGAAAAAATATGGTACTGGTGCAGATATATGGTGGTTCAGAACTTTTCAATTATTAATAAATAAAGCATTTCCCGATTATGAACCTGATGAATTAATTGAATGGAAGGAGAGACAGGATAAAGATCTCCAAGCTGAGGGAAGAAGTTATGGAGTTGAAATAGAAAAGTATATAAAATTTCACGTTTTAGACAATATTCAAAAGTTATTTGGAGATAATTGGGAATTAGAAATTAATAGCATAAAAAGAAAATGCCTAGAAAGAGCTGAAGCTGAAAAAGAAAAAAATTATAAAGAAGGATTAGGAAATACTGATATTGAATGGACGGAAATGTTTACTATAAATGATTATAAATCAATTATTGAAAAATATTGGGCAAAAAAACCTGAAATATCATTAAGTGATTATACAGCCTTTGAAAGAATTTTTTCGATTGACATAGGTGAAGGTATTGGGAGTAAAGCCAAAGGCATGAAATGGATTTCACGTTTCAATTCATTAAGAAATTCTTGGGCTCATGAGGGAACTAAGGAAAAAGGTTTAAGTAAAGATGAAGTTGATTTTTTAAAAGAAATTCATAATGATCTATACCAATATTAAAATAGCAGTAAGATTATAATCATTGATGATAAAAATTGGAATTATAAGCGATATTCATAGTCACCGGTGGGATAATAAAACAATCTATCAAGGAGGATATTATTATCCAAATATGCCGGAAAAACCAGTTTCTCAAAATCCTTTTGCTTCATTGAAAAAATTAATCAGACAAGAGAAAAGTGAATACGACTACATTTTATGTCCAGGGGATTTTGCTCATCAAATAGATCCTGATGGACTTAAAAGTTCTTGGGATCAATTGAAGTTGATAAAAAATGAAGTCAAGGCTTGTATGTTAATTGCTACGATTGGTAATCATGATGTAGCCTCTAGAGGAAATGGGGATGTTTTTAGATACATAAAAAATTTTGATAATGATTTCCCGGTATACTCGTCTGGCAATTCTGCAGAATATAAAAGCCAACTTTTAGATAAAGGATATTATAAAATAGAAGATGAAAAATTAGATATTTTAATAGTTGTAATTAATTCATGTTTTGATCATTGGGATCATGTAGAAGCCAGCAAAGGAAAAATAGAAACTGAACACCTCGACGACCTAAAGGATATCATACAAAAAAGTCCGAGAAATATTAAATTAGGATTGGTTCATCATCACCCAGTAATCCATGAAACAGGAATTTATGATACCTCAGATTTAATTGAAGGATCCGAAGGCTTGATGAAAAGTTTATCAGGTTTGGATTTAATAATTCATGGTCATAAACATGACTATCGCTTTACACAAAAAAAAGTATTTCCAAAAAATCTTAATATTTTAAGCTCAGGAAGCTTTTCATGTTTTAAAACACATCTAAAGACTGGAACTGTAAATTATTTCCATGAGATTGAGTTTCACTCAGAACATGTTTCCCATTGTGAAAAACAGGGAATTATTAAAACATATGGATATGACCCTACTTCTGGATGGAATAGATATAAAGAATTAGATGAAGGATTTGGGTGTATTTTTGATATTCAAAATTTATTTTCCTTTTTAAAGGAAGAGATTTTGAAATTAACTGAAGTTAATTATTTAGAGTGGTATGAATTAATTGAAAAGTATCCACTGTTAAAATACATCTCTCGTGAATCCAGAAATGCTTCTTTAAATCGGCTTAAGGATGAAGGTGTAATTATGAGATATAATAAGAATCAAGAAGGTATTGGAGATATTATAATAAGATGATTGAACATGAATTAAATGCGCGTCCACTTGAATATAGTGAAGTAGGTAGAAAATTTGTTGTTCATCCAGAATTTCATAAGCTGGTGAATACTAATAATAGTATTGTTGTTGGACCTAGAGGTAGTGGAAAAACAACTATGCTAAAAGTACTTACTCCAGAAGCAATTAAGGCTTGGATACCTAAAAATAAAGAAGAAGAAGTAATTAAAAATAGCATTTCATTTTTAGGTTTATATGTTCCTTTGTCTAGAATTTTTCAAGATGATTTGGAAGTAAGATATCATAATTCTTCGCTTTCAAAGGAGTTTAAAGATAATTTACTCTTTAAGATATACTATTATAATATTATTGAAGCGATACTTGAGCTTGTATATTTTTTATACAAAGAAAGAGGAGTAAATAAGAAATGGGAACAGACTATTGCAGAATCACTGAGGAGTACTTTAAATATAGAAGTAGATTATTGTTACAAAATATCCTCACTAATTAGAGCTATTTCACAAATAAAACTACAGGCTAGAAGAGATTTAAACTCATCTAATTATATTGAGAAATATAAATATAATGGGGAAATTCTTTCAAGTTTAGAGCCAGTTTTAAAAACAGTTAATGAAATTTTTGAATTCAGCCCAACAAAAAAATATGCACTTTGTCTAGATGAGTTAGATGTATATGCATCTGCTTTCACTGCTGAAATGGTGAAAAATTTACGGGGAGGGTCCACAAATATTATCTTGAAACTTACTTTGGCTCCAGTTCATGATATCGATATTTCACAGTTTATGGATCCTCCACAATTGATTCATGACTATGACAGAATTTATCTCTGGCCAACTTCTGTTGAACATAATACTCTTAAATTAAAGGACGAAACAACTGAGTCAAGAAAGAAGCTATATTTAGAATTCGCCGAAGAATTAGCAAATCAAACTATCTATGAAATTACTAACTCAAAAATTAAATTAGATGATTTGCTCGGTGATTTTTCTTATCAAGAAGTTTTCCGTCATTTAAAATCATCAGAATCAGATGATAATTTTTTCAAAGAACTTGATATTTCCTTAAATGATAAGGAGTTGACCAGTATGGTATTTAAACAATTAGCCAGAAGACAACCTAATTTAGCAAAATTTTTAAGAACATCTTATGGTATTGATATTAATAATTTAGATAGTGTGAGACGTAAAATAGCTTCATCGAGTACTAGAAAGCTCAAGCAAATTATATTTAATAGAGTTATCACTACTAAAACTGTTGATGGAAAGCCGAAATTTAGACGTGATGTCAAAATTCAATATCATGGTAAAAAACTAATATTAAAATCAATGGATGGCAATCCAAGGTACTTAAAAAAATTAATGGAATATTTAACAGAGAATATTAAATTTAAAGATGATAAGGTTCTTAAAATCCCAATAAATATTCAAGCTAAATGTCTTTATAAAGTTAAAGATCTATTGCTACAACGTATAGACGCCATACCTGTTGATAGTTTTGATGACAGATTAAGTGCAGGAATATTGATAAGACAGATTGGAAATTATTTATCAGACAAATTGAATCTAAGCACAGATTGGAATTCTACTTCATATCCAAGCTATGTTAAGGTACCTAATATAAGAGAGATAAAAGGATACGAAGATACTTTCAGAAAAGCAATAAATAATGGTGCCTTAATGATTATTGGCGAAGTTGATTTAGCTAAACTAAATACAGTAAAACTAAAAGAGTTACGGCTTAATTACTTGTTGCACCTGGAATTCAGGATACCAATAAGAAAATATTATCCTGTTTCATTTGAGAAAATATTGAAAATTGTTCCATCTCAAACCAACCCTCTTTTTAAATGAGACTTAATATTGATCAAATTCCCTTTAAGGAAATTGAAAATATAGTGAAGATAGATTTATTTATCATAGCACTAGGTCATGAACATAGAGCTAGTCATTTAGCACAAATTTTGATAAAAAAGGAAATCAGATTGAAATATTGTGTTCAACTTGTTGAAAATGTAAATAAGAACGAAAAGGAAACAATAGAAAAGCTTGGCTTCATCATTATTAAAAGAAGCCAATTGAATGAAATTATTTTGCAGAATGAATTAAAATATATTTTAATTGATTTTTCTGTAATGATGAAATCGCTGTATTCAGAAATACTGGTTTTATTTAGCAGTTCGGAAAAAATGAAATCATCCGTTCTACTTTGCTCATATACACATGCTCTTTTTGAAGAGGTAGTAGGAAAATCACATTATGTTGAGAGTATAAAACCAATCTTGCTTACAGATAACAAATTAATGGATGATATTTTTAAGACTAAGTTAATTTTAAGCCTTGGTTATGAAAGACTTTCAGCAATAGGGGTTATTGAAAATTTAGAAATTGATTATGATGATGTAATTGTTTTAATAAATAAATCGAATGATAATCAACAGCACTATCAAGAGTGCATGAAAATTAATAAAGAATTTTTAGAACTTCTAAATCCATCACAAATAATTGAATTGAATTTTTTTAATTTTAATCAATTAACCTCAATCACAGATTCCATCTTATATCGTTTGAAGCAACAAAAATTTAAAGTTATTATAGCTCCATTAAGCGTCAAAACCTTCTCATTATATGCAATGGTTCAATCATTGAAATATGAAAATGTGATTTTTTATAATGTAACATCAATAAATAAGGAGCCGCATTATAAAAAAATACCTAATAAAATGATTGAACCTCTTGTTTACTCAATTACAAGAGATGATTCGCTCTCAGAAAATGAATAGATCTATCCTAAATTGTAAGAGAAAAATTTCCCGTCAGCTTTTGATAACGAATACCAACTGTTCCCAAATACCACCTTACTCATCCCGCAGCAGGTTTACGGATTTATAAAACGAAGCCTGCAAAGATTGTAAGCTGATACCAGTGCCAGCATAAGGTTCAGGAGAGAGGCTAAGCAAAATTGCTCAACTATCTTACTCCCAGGTAATAGGATAGGGGCAAAATTGAAGTTTACGTCACGGGAATCCTCAGAGTCCCTTTCAGGAGACTCGGAGGAGGGGGAGATATAAAAGGAGCTAAAAGTACCGACCGAACCTACACCACTGCACCCCCTATAGTGTATAGCTAATATTGGCGTTAGTTAATTTTTATGACTCTGAAAAACTCTCTATCAAATATTTGGAAATATTCATCCGCTTCATATTCTTCAAATGCGGGTAGAAAGAACCCCATGGTCTTTCTTTCTCGCTCATTGTAAGAGCGGAGGTATTTCATTTTGTTTTCCGCTTCAGATGAAATGAAGATCTGGGTATTTGGCAAAGGCATACCATCCACCTGATAAACTTTCCTGGCAGTTTCCCACCCATCACCTGCATATCCCCATGACTTCATTCTACGGTTATGTCTTTCTTCAATGATCGTAGCTGCCATATGCGGAGTCATGACGCTCTGGTATATATACTGAGGATTAATCTTTTTCTCCATGGCAAGATCCAGTACAAGCTGGCTGATAAAAACGTGGCCCGGATGACCATAGCCGCCGATTTCATTGTCTAAAGTAAAAATTACTGTCGGATAGATGTGGTTAATGATCGCAAGAAGTGGTTTTTCTACATTTTTATAATTGAAAACCTTACTGAATTCAGAACGTGGGATTGCAGTATGTGGCAATACTCCTTCACTAATGTCATTCCTATACGCTTTCCCGATCACCTCAATAAAAATTACCGAGTCAAGAACATGCTCAGCCGCTTTCATATGAACGGTATTTCTTTCCGGTTTTTCATTCCGGAAACAAACGGAAATAATTTGCCATCCTTCTTTGTTTAGTTTTGAGGCAGTTCCGGCAGTTAAAAGCATATCATCATCATGGGCAGTAACGATCATTGCTGTTTTATTAACAACGGAATTAAGAATTGTATCATCAGGATATTGTTCTATTGCAGCATATTCTGTTACGCTTTCTTTATTGCATGAAAATATTGTGACACAACAAATAATGCAGATAATTAGAGATCGAATTTTCATGCTTTTAGGTTGTAAATTTTTACTTCACTATATCTTTTCATCTCAAAATTTATTAACAAAGAAATGGACTCTTCTTTATAATTCCATTATTCCTTTTTTTCAAATGTGCTTCTTTTTAACTCACCAACATGACTGTCATATTCAGCGCCATAATTTTCATAAACCATGAAGGTGCCATCCTCACCTATAACCGGCATAAAACTTATTTCCATAAAAAAAGGAAACCATGAAAGCTCTACCAAGCGTCCATTTTCCAACTTCACAAGCTTAAACTTTTCCGGATATTTTGTATTCGCAGAATGTTCAATCCATAATTGGTCTTTATCGGCTGAAATGGCAATGGGGGTTTTTTCAGCAAAATAAAGTGAGTAGTTTGAATTTGAAATAAATTCATATTTTCCGGTTAAATTTTGAATCTCCTTTTTATCTGGTTGTATTTCACTGATGTGCCCTGTTACTATACCTTCTTCATCTTTTTCTACAAATATTTCCAGAAGTTCAGTTATCTTTCTTGAAATAGCTCTTTTATACATGGCTTGATTTGTCAATACTATGATGCTTACCTTGTCATCATTTGATCTTAAATACTCTGTTCCTGCAACCCCGGGATGATATACTACTTTGCGATCATTTAATGTTTGGGTATTCCAGCCAAAACCGTAATGGGTATTAATGCCTTTATCTGTAATATTTGAGGTCCACATTTGTTCTTTGATCTCTTGTGTGAGTAATCTCTCACCGTTCAAAATGGCATCCCAGCTTATCATGTCATCAATGGTTGCATACACACCGCCGGCTGCATTTATCTCGGTATCGATTAGTCGCCAGGGGTTCCTATCAGGAATTATTTGCCCGTTTCGCTTAGAATATCCGCTTACCTGGTTAGCATGGATAGTAAAATGATCCTGCAGATAAGCAGTCTTCATTCCGGCAGGATCGAAAATCATTTTTTGCATGAATTCCTTGAAAGACATCCCACAAACTTTATGGATTATATAGCCCAATAGAAATATGCCGAGATCGCTGTACATAAAATCCTGACCGGGTGTAAATACCAACGAATCATTTTTTGAATTTTGAAACATTTGTTCAGCACTATAGGTGCCTCTTACGGTACGATTGCCACGCTCAGATCCAGTTCCGGGCAAACCTGAAGTGTGGGTCATCAGGTGTCTTATAGTTACCTCCCTCCAGTTTTCGGGAGCATCGGGTAAATGGAGATGGATTTTATCGTCAATATCTAGAACTCCTTGCTGCGACAGTAACATAATGGCAGAGCAAGTCATGTGTTTAGAAATAGAGGCTAACCAAAACACAGAACTATCAGTGACTGGTACATTATGCTCTATACTTGCCAGGCCGTAAATTTCTTTTTTTAAAATTTTTCCATCATGTATGATTGCCAGTGCAAGACCGGGAATTTTCTGCTCTTGCATAACATGCTGAATATATAAATCAATCTCTTTTGATTTCTCCTCACTATAATTTACCTGTGCTGTTACAGAAAAAGCAATGCTATAAATCATTATAGTCAGAACATTAATTTTATTCCATGTATATCTCATAGCTAGTAAAATTATTTATGCCTCACATCTATATATCCTCCATAAGCCGTATCAGAACTAAACTCCCAGCTGGTGCGAGCTTGTAGCTCGTATCACAACTAAACATAGTCGATTTGTAATAAACCTTTACCTCCACTATAATCTATTGCACTACTATATTTCCAATGGTAAGGTTCAAATACAAATCCTGCCTCTACTGGATTATTGTGTATATAATCTACCTTCTGATCAATCACAGCTGGACTCCATAATTGTATAGGATTATTATTTTGCTGCCAAAATTGTTTGTGTTTTACATTACTGTTATTAGCCCCAGCCTTTTCCATCATTTCAATAATCCATTCTCTTCTACTTTCATGAGGATTTTCTAAAATTTCCTTTTGCATTTGCTTTGAGGTATGGGTTTTTAAGTCTCTGAGTATATCCCCTGGATTACTATCTTTGCCTCTGTATATTAAATGAACGTGACTTGGCATAATGCACCAGGCATAAATTTCCATTCGTTTATTTTCTCTGCAGAATTTAAGGCTTTCAAGAATGATATTAAAATAAAGTTCACGAACAAAGATATCTATCCAATGAATGGTAGCAAAGCTTACAAAGTATAAGCCTTCCTTATCATAAAATTTATACTTTCTACTCATGGTTTGGTTTAGGTCGGTTGCTTTTATAGATTTCAATAGAGCTAAAAGCTCCTTTTGCAATCTGACAAGGTAATAAAAATATTTAATTTCTTCTACTGATACGAGCTACAAGCTCGCACCAGCGGAGCTACAAAGGATGAAAATAACCTAACCCACTGCCCGCCCTATATTTTTACAGCTACTGTTATATACAGCCGTTTACCATTTGTATTTAGTATTAGCTAAAGGATCTATATTTTTATACTCAGCAAAAGGTTTATTCGAATTTTCTGTCCACCAATTTTGATAATATAAACTTACTTCATCAAAAGAGATAAAATTTTTTAAATAGCTATGAGGCATTACTGTATCATACGGAGCAGGATATTGAGATGGATAATTATCTAATAGATTATCAGAATATGGATAGTTAGATCTAATATTTTCGATGGTCCACATGACGATAAAACCTACATAGCTGTCTTGTCCGCGAAAAGATGATATTGGGTTTACCGGGAATGTATCAATATGAGTGGTATCCGACACATAGTTCATAAGAAAGTGTATATTATCAGGATGAAATTTTGGGAGCGTATAATATCGGTAACTATTAGCTTTTAGTTGTTCAATATATTCCTGAGCATCAATATCTGGATAAGTAAAACGGTTGATTTCTGCAGTTCGTTGTTCAGCAGAATTACAACCTATGATTGATATTAATGCTGGGAATAGATAATATAAAATGAGTTTCATAGGATTCCTTTGGTTGTACATAATGTCTATACATCACATATAGATGATATATAACAATACATTAAATATAATTCAATATACATTTAATTCAAATTCAAAGGTTTAAATCACTTACTTCTCAATTCTCTTTGCTATTAATTAATATTTTATTTGTTTCCAACCTCCTCAGGGGTCTCCTGCAAGGGACTCTCGTATGTTTGATATTAATTAACTTGTAAAGAAAAAGTACAATTTCTTGTAAAGGGACTTGCAGGAGAGAAAGTAGGACTCTAAATACTTCATAAAGAAGATATTCTGCCTCAGGTTTAACCT
>JBPRGH010000080.1:0-25680 GCA_051418055.1 Candidatus Cyclobacteriaceae bacterium M2_1C_046
TGGGTTGCTCCCCAGCAGAGCCCGCCTCCGCTTGTCCTGATAAGACAAATATAATTCCTACTATTAAATTTAAATCAAAAAGTTATTCACATGTTTTGGGCTTTAGGTAGGGAAGCTGTCAACCTATATCATGAGGGTATAGTTTTATTATCATAAGTATTTAGTAATTAGTGTCTACTCAAGACTATGTACTATGTACTCATTACTAAATAGCACATCTTTATTAGTCCGTAGTCCGTAGTCTTTAGTCCTAAGTCCTAAGTCCGGAGTATTTAATAGGTTTAATAATCATAAGTATTTAGTAGTTAGTGCCTACTCAAGGCTATGTACTATATACTCATTACTAAACACCCGGTCTCCTGTGCAGGGCAGGATTTTCATCAATTATGTATATGTTGTTGCACAGGGGAGGCGCTCAGTTTTAGTTTGGTAGCTGCTGACTGCCAACTGATTTTCACTAAGAATGAACCTGTAAAATTTGAAAATGTGGTTGATGAAAAACTAACAAATTGGTGGAGTATAGGATTGTTGCTTATAACATTGTTTTTAACATATTTACAGTAGTTACATATAATTTGTATATTGATAAAAATTTTAGGAGTTACAATTTGATTAGGAGCCAGGATGTTCCAATTGAAGAAAAGTTCTATTATAATTAAAATAAGGTTTTTTGTTAGGGGTAGTATCCGGATTAAACCAAATAGAATAGAATCAATATGATTAAGACAATAAACATTCGTAAAATAAATTGGAAATAGATACTATTATTATTGGTTCGGGGGCCGCAGGGCTTTCCTCGGCTATTTGTCTTTCACGTGCTGGTCAGCGTGTGCTGGTTCTTGAGCAGCATGATGTTCCTGGAGGATGGTGTCATAATTTTTACCTGAATGGTTATCGTTTTAGCCCCGGAGTGCACTATATCGGGTCACTTGGTAAAGGGGAATCAACCAGTGAATTGTATCGAGGGTTGGGTATCGCAAATGACCTGGTATTTTTTAAAATGAATCCGGTGTCTTATGAACATTGCTGGATAGGTGATGAACGTATTGATATGCCTGCGGGTTTTGATGAATTATATCAATCACTCTCTCAGCGTTTCCCTAAAGAAAAAAAAGGCCTTTCCGAATATCTGGTTACTGTCCGCAACGTGAGCCGTCAGTTACATCTGATCCCTAAAATGAATGGCTTTTGGGATAATATTACCATTCCCTGGCGAACCAGGCATTTGGGTAAGTATGGTTTATTTAGTTTAAAAAGAGTGATTGACTGGCACATCAAAGATCCATTATTAAAGAAGGTATTGAACGTGCAGTGTGGAGACCATGGATTATCCCCTGCCAAGGCCAGTTTTCCGGTGCATTGTGCGGTCATGGACCACTATTCTAATGGAGGATATTACCCGATGGGTGGTGGCGGTGCCATTGTAAAAGCGATGACCAAATCTATCAAACAAAATGGCAGTGAAGTAAGAACGAGCCAGGGAGTTAAACGCATTCTTATAGATGGAAATAAAAAGAAACGAGCTGTTGGAGTAGAACTTGAAAACGGAGAGAAAATCTATGCAAAAACTATTATTTCTAATGCGGATCCCAGCACCACATACCTTGATTTGATCGGTGAAAGTAACCTCAGCCCTAAACTGTTGAAGCAACTGGCCAAAACAAAATATTCATGTACTTCGCTCATGCTATTTTTAACCGTAGCTATGGATGTGCGTGAAGCAGGACTTGATTCCGGTAATATATGGTTGTTGGCTGACAAAGACACAGATGATCTCTTCAGAGAAATGATGAAGGTTGACATTGCATTGGGTGATGAATTTCCCGGAATGTTTATTAGCTGTACCACACTTAAAGATCCAACAAGTTTTGATGGCAGGCACCATGTGCTCGAAGTTGTTACATTTATCAACCGTAAATCATTTGCGCAATTTAAGGGGGAAGAAAATCAACGTTCACAAGAGTATGCACAGTTTAAGGAGCGCCTGACCGAGAAAATTATCAATAGCCTCGAAAAAGTAGTGCCTGGGATCAGTGGTAAAATTGTTCATCAAGAACTGGGTACACCAATGACGAATGAGTTTTATATTAACTCAACCGACGGAAATGTGTACGGGACGGAGAAGAGCTTCATGCAAACTGGCCCTTTTTCTTTTAAATCAGAAAGCGAGATCGAAAACCTGCATCTGTGTGGTGCAAGTATAATGGCACATGGTGTTGCCGGGGCATCCTATTCCGGAGTGCAAACAGCAGCAAACATCCTTAACTGCAGTCAGGATGATCTACTGAAAGCTGATGGATCTCAAAACGTGCGTGTTTATGATGCGGAAGACAGCTCAGCATATCCTGATTGGATGCTTCAGAAAATGAAGGTGAGAAGAGCACGTATGGAAGCTGACTTAGAAACTTCAAATAAATTGAAGGGTTCATAAAAGGTTATTAACAATAAATAAATGTCATTGATGAAGGCATTTATGCGGTTCGTAGCACTAAAGGTAATAAAATCATGGTTTCTCATCAGTGGGATGGAAAAGAGAGGCGAATAAAGCTGTTTCCACCTACTTTTAGATAATTTGCTTACATTGTGCCGGAGTAGCATAGACAAAATGAAAACTAGAAAGTATAATCTGACCCACTTATTAAATAATGCCAGGCAAGCGCTTTTTATTTTGTTTTTTCTGGTGAGTACTCAAATTTATGCACAGGAAGAAACAAACCCGAAAAATTTTGGTATCCACGCAGGAGTAAATAGTGGTCTCTGGGACAACGTCTCCGGACCAAGTTTTTCTTTCCATTATGCATTTCAGACAGAAAAAGTGGTACAACTTGAATCAATGCTTTTCTTTGACAGTCAATCAGGAAGAGCAGCCTTAAGCGGAAAATCACAGAAAAATTCAGGTCTTGGTTTGGCGGCTGGTATAAGGTTCAACATCTTGCCTCAAAAAAACTGGAACCCTTCTTTTGTCATTATGCCCGGACTTATATATAGTTCCGAAACACAAGCTGATTATAGAAGGAGTGGGATATCTGGCAGCCTTTTTCTTGCCTTTTCAAATACCTTTTACAGAAGGCATATGCTTAGCATAGGGGTCAACAGAGGTGAAAACATTTTGCTGGGGTATCTAAAATACGGTTTCTGGTTTTGAAGAGAAAAATATACCAATCTTCTTATTGGAATTTTCACGAACGAGGTCACTTACCAAATAATCGCGTTTCTCTGCAGTCCATATTGCAGGTGAAGACTATTCTATAAGTTATAACTTTTATTAATTACGTTTAACAAATAATAAAATAAGTTAAACAAAAATATTTTGTGCTCGTTCATAAATAAGTAAGTACTAAAACAGCACATTATGAAAAGATTTGAACGACTTTTAACTTATCAATTACCTTTATGGTCTTTGATATTTTTATTGACAACAACCATTTCGGGTTGTGATGATGATGACGAGGTTGCTCCGGCCATACCAACCGGAAATACAAAGGAGTATACTTTAAATTCGGTAGCTGATCCTTCAATTAGCGGAACGGCAACTTTTTCCGAGCTTGATGATAATACCACACAGATTGAGATTTCCCTTACCGGAACACCTGATGGCGGGTCTCATCCGGCACATATCCATGCTAATACAGCAGCGGAGACAGGTGATATAGTTATTTCACTCGAACCTGTGGATGGCACTACGGGTACAAGCACTACTATAATAAGTGTTAAAGATGACGGTACTCCGGTTACTTATCAGGAATTATTGGCTTTTGATGGTTACATCAATGTACATTTAAGCGCCGATGACCTGGGAACAATTGTCGCCCAGGGAGATATCGGACAGAATGAATTAACAGGCGTATCCAAAACCTATCCACTGGAAGAAAGAGCTGTTGCCGGCATAAACGGAACAGCAACTTTTGAAGAACGGATGAATGGCGAAGCACTTGCTACCTTAAATCTGACAGGCACTCCTGATGGAGGTGAGCATCCTGCACATATCCACATGAATACTGCGGCTGAAGGTGGAAGTATTGCTTTTTCTTTCAATCCGGTGAATGGAACAACAGGCATGAGCAAGACAAATGTAGCAGCTTTGGATGATGGAACATCTTTTCTTTATGAGGATGTACTTTCATTTGACGGTTACATCAATGTGCATCTTAGCGCCGATGATCTGGGAACAATTGTCGCCCAGGGAGATATCGGACAGAATGAATTAACAGGCGTATCCAAAACCTATCCACTGGAAGAAAGAGCTGTTGCCGGCATTAGCGGAACGGCAACTTTTGAAGAGCGTAAAAATGGGGAGGCGCTTGCTACTTTATCCCTTGAAGGTACCCCTGATGGCGGTGTGCACCCTGCACATATCCACATGAATACTGCGGCTGAAGGTGGAAGTATTGCTTTTTCTTTCAACCCTGTAAATGGAACAACAGGCATGAGCAAGACAAATGTAGCAGCTCTGGATGACGGGACAGCTTTCTTTTATGAGGATGTACTTTCATA
Source organism: Candidatus Cyclobacteriaceae bacterium M2_1C_046 (assembly GCA_051418055.1). Classification (GTDB taxonomy): domain Bacteria; phylum Bacteroidota; class Bacteroidia; order Cytophagales; family Cyclobacteriaceae; genus JBPRGH01. Next base: position 4,495 of record JBPRGH010000080.1, read on the forward strand.
TGATGGTTATGTTAATGTGCACTTGAGCGCCGATGACCTGGCTACAATTGTCGCCCAGGGAGATATCGGACAAAATGAGCTGACTGGAGTTTCCAAAACCTATACACTGGAAGAAAGAGCTGTTGCCGGTATTAGCGGAACGGCCACTTTTGAAGAGCGGGTAAACGGTGAAGCGCTTGCTACTTTAGATCTTACAGGAACACCTGATGGAGGTGAGCATCCTGCACATATCCACATGAATACTGCGGCTGAGGGTGGAAGCATTGTTTTCTCTTTTAACCCTGTAAATGGAACAACAGGCATGAGCAAGACAAATGTAGCAGCACTGGATGACGGGACACCTTTCCTTTATGAGGATGTGCTTTCGTATGATGGTTACATCAATGTGCACCTAAGCGCCCAGGACCTGGCTACAATTGTCGCCCAGGGAGATATCGGACAAAATGAACTGACAGGTGTTTCTAAAACTTATACCCTGGAAGAAAGAGCTGTTGCCGGAATTAGCGGAACGGCCACTTTTGAAGAACGTGTAAATGGTGAAGCACTGGCAACTTTAGATCTGACAGGAACACCTGATGGAGGTGAACATCCTGCACATATCCACATGAATACTGCAGCTGAGGGTGGAAGCATTGCTTTCTCTTTTAACCCTGTAAATGGAACAACAGGGATGAGCAAGACCAATGTAGCAGCACTAGACGACGGGACACCTTTCCTTTATGCTGATGTACTTTCATACGATGGTTATATTAATGTACACCTAAGCGCCAATGATCTTGGTACAATTGTCGCTCAGGGAGATATCGGACAGAATGAGCTAACAGGCACCACAGTACAATACACACTTTCCGAAGCTAATGGGTCAGGAGTTAGTGGTGTAGCGGTAATTGAAGAGCGGGTGAATGGTGAAGCTTTGGCTACATTAGATCTAACCGGCACACCTGCCGAAGGAGATCACCCTGCCCATATACATATGAATTCTGCTGCTGAAGGTGGTGATATTGTTTTAACATTTAATAACGTAGATGGTAGTACCGGAATGAGTAAAACAAATGTATCAGTTCTTGATAATGGCACAGCATTTGGTTATTCCGAAGTGCTTAACTATGATGGATATATTAATATACATTTAAGTCCTGCGGATTTAACCGTAGTCGCTCAGGGTAACATTGGTGCCAATAATTAAGCAGAACTACATGAGTAAAAAGCCTCAACTTTTTGTTGGGGCTTTTTTATTGAACTAAAATTTCTCTGACTCTTCATTGTTGTTTTGAAGATAAAATATTCTAATCTACAACAGAAGCTATTGTCGCTACTGTCCTTGTAATTTCGTCACCCAATCCTCCAAGATTTGATAAGATCACAATTCCCTCCTCTCTTGTTGGTGTTTTCACCAACGAGTAAATTAATATTTCACAAGCAATTTTTCATAGACTTTATTCCTTTCCTGCTCCAGTGAAACAATATAGATGCCGGGAGTAAAATTATGTTCCAGGTCAAAGCTATACTCATTGGTGCTGCCGGGCAATTCTATTTGATTTTCATAAAAAATCCTTCCCTGCAGATCCTTTATATTGAGATAAATCGGTTTACTCGGAAATGATGTAGTAATGAAAAAATTTATCTTTTTACTTATTGAAGGATTTGAAAAGATCCTGAGTTCTAAATCATCCATACCTCCTGTCTTCTCCACGTGTATCATATTATAGTATTCATATGTACCGTCAAAATCTACCTGTTTGAGGCGGTAATAATTAGAGCCTGTAGATGGAGTTTTATGAATAAAATTGTAGTACTGAATTATTTCTGAGTTTACCTTTCCATTGATCTGCGATATATGATTAAAGAATTTACCGTCCACAGAATGCTGAACTTCAAAATAATCATTATTTAATTCTGATGCGGTTGACCATTTTAGCAATACCTGTTGTTTTTCTGTTAGACTTCCTGTAAAGTTTATCAATTCTACCGGAACAACCTCCTGCTCCAGCAGGATCTTATTTAAAAAAAATTCCTTTCTTATAGTACCCCTATATATGTCCCATCCTGCAACTAATAAATTTCCATCATTATGAAGCTTCATACTAAAGATAACACTGTTGCCTGAAGTAAACTCATAAGCATTATATCCCCATGAACCAAAAGCAGGATCATAATTGCCATCAGCAAATAATCGGAATATAACAGCTGGTATAAAAGAATAGGAATATATGTCCATAGCCCCACCAGCCAAAATCTTATCATTAAATTGGATCTGTAAAGCTCTTCCGGTAGTCTTTCCACCTTCGTTGTAGGCAAAACCTGAAAAACTACCATCAAAACTACCGGAAGATGTTAACTGTTCTACTAAAATTTCAGATGCACCTGGAGAAGGAGCAAAATCATAAGGAAATATTGATTCACCAACAACAAGAATTTCTCCGGAAGACTTTACTTTAACATCATATAATCGGTTATGCTCTAAATTACTAAATGTTAATGTTCCTCCGGAACCAAAAGAAGTATCAATACTACCATCAATATTAAAACGTGCCACGGCAAAAAATTCATAGGAGGAATATTGAATTTCATATCCTGCAGCTACAATTTTGCCATCAGGTTGTAATTCAATAGCATTTATTTCATCATCAAGTCCATTAAAATCAAGATACACTAATCCACTGGATCCAAATGTTCCATCCAATAGGCCATCCGTATTATATCGCAGCAATAGAAAATCTTTACCAGTAGCACAAACAGAATATCCGCCTACTACAATATATCCATCGGGCTGTACTGCAATGGCATGTGCCCGATCAGCATTGGAGGATATATCTGTAACTGTAGTACCATTAGTTCCGAAAGTCAGATCTAACGTTCCGTCGCTATTATATCTGGCAAGTCCAACTTTAGAAAATGAGGTGCTTAGAGATTCACCAACTACAACGATCTTTCCATCCGCTTGTAATGCAACTGAGAATGCCAGGCTGCTAGTTTCCCCAAAATTTCCTCTTACTATCCCATTGGTTCCAAATGTCAGATCATCAGTTCCATCAGGATTAAACCGCATCAGCTGAAATTCATAATCAGGTGTCCCGTAGATATTTTCTTGTACAAAAACAATGATCTTCCCGTCATCCTGGACAGCTAAAATATCCCTTCCGGGATCTTCTGAAGCGACAAACCCTATATCCCTACCATAAAAATCAGGATCAATAGATCCATCCTGGGCAAAACAGGTGATTGAAAGACCAGATAAAAGCCAAAAGACACCAAGAATAACTATATAGTTATTATGGATTTTGAGATTCATTATATGACAGTTTAGGTTCTGTCTTATACAAGGTAAGAAAAATAAATGAAAGATTTTTAGAGGATTTATCCAACACATTCCGGTCTCCCTAGCTAGGTGTAGCATCCAGCTACACCTAAAATATCTATTCCGTTTCTTACGGAGCCACCTCCTTGTTGGTGTTTTCACCAACAAGAAGTGCTTACTTTAACCATATTCAAATTTTAACTTTATTTTAGACTTCCCCCTCCTTGTTGGTATTTTCACCAACAAGAAATAGCTTTAATTAACCAGATCAAATTTTTACACTTATTTTTAACTTCTTAACAATAAATAACGGCATTATTGCTATTATAAATCAGGAACTTAAAACATGGGGTAATCATTTTAATAGGAGATTGCTCGTTTTTACATACATATGAATCAAATCTTATATACTGTAATTATAATTTTATTAACTGCTGTCTCATTTATAACAGCCAATGCACGTCAGGCAGAACCTGCTGGACCTCCTTTTGTGACTTATCAAAATAGTGAATGGGTTGATTCGGTAATGAAAAAACTAACTCCTGATGAACGTATTGCCCAACTCATCATGGTTGCAGCTTACTCAAACGGGACGCCGGAGCATAAGCAGGAAATATTGAAGCTGATAAATGATCAAAAGATTGGCGGCCTAATTTTCTTTCAGGGCGATCCGGAAAAACAGGTTCAGCTCCTGAATGAGTACCAGGCACATTCTGATGTTCCGTTACTTGTTGCTATAGATGCAGAATGGGGGCTTGGCATGCGTTTGGATAATACCATCAGCTATCCTTACCAGATGACATTGGGGGCTATTCAGGGTGATTCTCTTATTTATAAAATGGGAGCTGAAATAGCAAGGCAACTTAAGCATGTCGGGGTTCATATGAATTTTGCTCCTGTCGTAGATGTAAATAATAATCCTAAAAATCCGGTAATCAACTTTCGCTCCTTTGGTGAAGACAGGGAAAATGTGGCTCAAAAAGGTATTGCCTATATGAGAGGTATGCAGGATAATAATATAATGGCTACTGCCAAACATTTTCCAGGTCATGGTGACACGGATGTGGATTCACATTCAGCTTTACCACAAATAAAACATTCACGCGAGCGCCTGGATTCTGTCGAGCTTTATCCTTTCCGTAAGCTTATCAATGCAGGAGTTGGTGGTATTATGGTAGCCCACCTGAATATACCGGCCCTCGAACCTGAAGGTATCCCCTCTACATTATCAAGGTCGATTGTAACAGATCTCCTGAAGAATGAATATGATTTTCAGGGCCTTGTGGTTACCGATGCCATGAATATGAAAGGCGTTACGGGCAGCAATCCTCCCGGAGTAGTTGATAAAGATGCCATACTTGCCGGTAATGATCTGCTGGAATTTACAGAAGATGTGCCGCGTGCTATTGCAGAAATACGTAAGGCTATCCAACAGGGACTGATAACTCAGAAGGAAATTGATGACCGTTGCCGGAAAATTCTGGCTGTAAAACATTGGGCAGGTTTAAATAATTATCAGGCTTTGCCAACTGAAGGTATCGAAAAGAAATTAAATACTCCTGCAGCTAAATTGCTGAAACGAAACCTGATGAAGTCGGCGCTTACCGTACTTAATAATTCAAATGATATTATACCTGTTAAGCACCTGGAAAAGCAGAATATTGCTTCTGTTTCTTTTGGTGCAGGTTCAGAAACTCCATTTCAGGAAACGCTGAGCTTATATGCGAAAGTGAATCATTTTAATGTTCCTGAAGATGCAAGCCAGGAGCATATTGATCAATTGAAAGAGCAGCTAAAAACCTACAACCTGATTTTGGCAGGAGTGCATGATCATAGCCGCTTTCCGCGAAATGTTATTAAACTTTCCGAGGCAGGGCAGCAGTTTTTAAGTGAATTGTCCTTAAGTGAAAATGTTGTTATTTCCGTTTTTAAAAATCCATATGTTATGGATAAGGTGAATAATATTGAAAACACCGATGGACTTATTTTAACATATCAGGATAACGTGGAGGCCCAGGAGCTGGCAGCTCAGCTAATATTTGGAGGTATTGGTGCCAGTGGACGATTACCGGTAAGTGTAGGTGATAAATTTGAATCAGGTGATGGACTGGATGTAAAAGGCGGCATACGCTTAGGCTATACAATGCCTGAAGATGTCGGTATTGATTCGGAAATTCTTTATAGCCGCATTGATTCACTTGTAAATCAGGCGATGGATATGAAAGCTATCCCCGGTGCCCAGGTTTTAGTAGCCAAAGACCGAAAAGTGGTAATGTATAAATCCTATGGGCTACATAAATACAGTGATACTACTAAAGTAAAGCCTACAGATCTTTATGATCTCGCATCTGTTACAAAGATCTCTACAGGTCTTCCTTCGCTGATGAAGCTTTATGATGAAGGCAAATTTGAGCTGGATCAAACACTTGCCGATCATCTGCCCAGCTTCAAAAGATCCAATAAGTCTGATATTCCCTATTATGATATACTCACGCACCAGGGTCGTTTAAAGCCGTGGATACCTTTTTGGAAAAATACATTGCGCAAAAATGGCAGTTATAAATGGTTTACAATTAAAAGTGACTCTTCAAAACGATTTCCTATAAAGCTGAGAGAGAATATGTTCCTGCATCGGAAATACCCCGACAGGATCGTAAAAGTTATTCGTAAATCACCATTAGGGGAGGAGAAGAAATATGTTTATTCGGATTTTTTCTTCATACTGGCACCACGCGTTGTTGAGAGCATGATAGATGAAGATTTTACTTCCTATATCAACAAAAATTTTTATAGGCCTCTTGGAGCAACAACAGTTACTTATAATCCTTTTGAAAAATATTCTAAAGATGAAATAGTGCCAACAGAGCATGATTATTATTTCCGAAAAGAACCAATCCATGGAACAGTGCATGACGAAGGAGCTATTATGATGGGAGGTATATCAGGACATGCAGGTTTATTCGCCAATGCAAACGACCTGGCGAAAATTATGCAGATGTATCTTGATATGGGTGAATATGGCGGAAAACAATATATTGATAAAGCTACCCTGGAGAAATTTTCCACTACACAATTTCCGGAGAATAATAATCACAGGGCCCTTGGATTTGATAAGCCTTATATTAGAGACGGTGAAAAGATCAATACAGCACAAAGCGCAAGCCCTGCAAGCTTTGGCCATACAGGCTTCACAGGTACTATGGTTTGGATGGATCCGGAGAATGATCTGCTATATATTTTTCTTTCCAACAGAGTAACTCCAACCCGTGATAATAAGCGTTTATATCATTTAAATACCCGTACGAATATCCATCAGGCAATATATGATGCAGTGATAGAGGCGAAGTAATTATAAAGACATTCATAATCTTAGACTTAAAATAAGAGGCCTGTGTAGAGAGAAATCTTACTCTTATATTAACGTGAACTGCCAATAGAAGAGGAGGTATCTCCAACTTTTATATAACCCGGTTGTGGAAGTATGAAAAGAGAGCCATCTGAGATAAATGGGCTTGTCTTTCTAAATAATAAATATAAATGTATATTTGATTCAGCAGATCACCATTTATTAAAGAAGGAATTAATTAAAAAATATAATCATGAATAAGTTTAAAAAAATCTGGTCATTTGTTACAGCATTGGCTTTTACTGTATTACTTTCCATACCATTTAGCTCTTGCAATAATCCGGGAAATCAGAATGAAAACACCGATGAAACAGAAGTAGAAGCTGAAGCTGGTGAACACCCTGAAGGTTATGAGGAAGGTGAACACCCACACGATGAAGATACTACTAAGCAAGAAGGTGAGCATCCTGCAGGTGAACATCCCAATAACTAAAAAGCCGGGGCACGTTAATAAATATTAAGAAGAGCGGGAGTATTTCTCCCGCTTTTTCTTTTATATGGAAGTCTCCTCTGGTTTAACTGCTTTCCTGGTAAAAGAAAAATCTGTTTCCGCAGTTGTCACTTCACCTCTGGTCTCAAGAACAGGATAGGCAAGAAATTTAATTGGACCGGAAATTGGCCCTGGCTCTACTACCAAATCGCGCCCACGGCTAAATTCAATACGGTTTGCAGGATGATGCCCAAAATAATAAGTGGCTAAAGCAGTGTATTTATTTGCCTCACTGATATCTACCGGCCACCATTTGCCCTCGGCATAAAATTCTGCCCAGCAATGATAGCCGTTCACACCCCCCTCATTTCTTTCTGATGGAATAGCTGCTCCAATGGCAAATCGTGCAGGTATACCTGCTGATCTGGCCAATGAAATAAAAAACGAGTGAAATTCAGTGCAGTTGCCGCTGCGGGAATCACAGGCATAATTAGCATCTCCCGTTCCATAAAGGCCTGCTTTCCGGTATTTCATATTATCAATGATATAATCATATAAGGCTCTGGCTTTCATAAGCTCACTATCTCCCTGCTTTCCCAGAAACACCTCATCAGAAATAGAGGTAAAACGACCACCAACAGGAATAAGATTACTCGATCCCAAATACATTTCCGGATTGATATTAGGTTCTTTATAAGGTCCTTTTTCCTTTCGCTTCACATTATAAATAAGCTCAATTGATTGTCCGCTATGCGCTGGGTTTAGTTCAAGATATAAAATGGTGTTACCAAATTCTTTATCCTCCAGCATTTGCTGCTTTCCGCGAGCCTTTAACTTTATCAAATCAACTGTTTGGAAATCGTCACTTTGTGCAACAGGTATCCATATTTTTGCTTCTTCAGTGATTTCAGGAAGCTTCACCTCGTACCGAAATTCAAATTCATCTTCTCCTTCAATCACTCCTAATAATTCAGAAGAAGCCTCCTTTACAGGTATCCTGTGCCAGGTTTTGTCTTCTTTCTGCTTCCATGCGTAAAAAGGTTTTCCATTGAGCTTATGTACGGTAGTTTCTGTAACAGACATATCTCCCGGATCGCCTGAAAGAAAGAAATCAACATCATAGACATCCCCGCTGACATCGGCAAGGTCTACACAGGCGAAATGCCGCTTGGGGCCCAGGTTGGAAAGATATTCCGTATGTACACGCACCAGTTTAAGCCGGAGGTTACGATCCTCATCATTAATATGAAAATAGCCATTTTCCTCAATTGTTTCATTTTTAATGTAGGTCCTGATCCCTTCCTCGATTTCGGCAATACTTGTCCTTGTAGTTTTATTTTCAGAATGCTCCGTATTCCTATTTCCCTCTTCAACCTGAGCATCAGGCTGGCAGGAAGTAAGGATTATCAATAGAGCTGAAACAATTGATAGCAAATTTTTCATATTAAGGAAAGTTTAAGATATCCTGTACCAATTAACAGGTGGCGAGGATTGTCCCCTCTAAATTAATACCTTTTTAGAGTAAATGAAAAAATTTACCTTAATGTGAAGTGGTTCAAACTTTAAATAACAGTTGTGAATAAATTATGAATTTACTACTTTCATAAAACACATAATTATCGCTGTTTAAAATCAGTAAATTTTTTAAATATTTTTACAGTAGGTCAACCTAAGCAACATATCCATGAGGATTTTATTTTTTGTTTTTCTTTATTTAACAGCGCCCCTTGTTTTCTCCCAACCCAATGTTGAGCTTATTAATTATACAACGTCAATTTCTGTTGTTAATAATCGTCTGGAGACAGAAGAATCTTATCTTATTCAGGTTAATAAACCACAGGGTGATCATGTGGGTGAAATCTCTTTACTTTATCAGGACGGGGATAAACTGGATATAGTTGAGGCTTATATTTTGGATGAAAATGGTGATAAGGTCAGGAAAGTGAAGAAAAAGGAGGTCATCACCAGGAGTAATTTTTCCGCCAGTACTTTTCATGAGGATAATATGGTAAAAGAGTTTACTTTAAAATGGCACCAGTATCCTTATCAGATCTACTACAGATATAAAACCATAACTCATCCATTTCTATACATTGCTCACTGGATACCCTACATTCAACCAAATATCCCCACCAGAAATGCAGTATTAAAGGTAGAGGTTCCGGGAGATTATGAGGTCCTAACCAATGTCAATGGTGAATATGAATTTAAAAAGGACGAAATTGATGATGCCTATTTGTACTCATGGCATGCAAAAAATTTAGCCGCTGTAACAAAGGAAAAATTATCGCCACCACTGTATGAATTATTACCAAAGATAGCTGTCATACCAAAGAATTTTACTTATGGCACACCAGGTTCATTTGAAAGCTGGGCGTCTTTTGGTGAATGGCAGGAGAATCTTATACATAATCTGGATGTGCTTCCGCAGAGGGAGAAAAATAAGGTGGATGAACTTTTACAAGGTATAGATGATAAAAAAGAGATAATTAAGGTCTTGTATAATTATATGCAGGATAATACTCGTTATATAAATGTTGCTATTGATATAGGAGGCTTGAAGCCCTATCCTGCATCATATGTCAGCGACAATAAATATGGTGATTGCAAAGCACTTACAATTTATATGAAGGCACTGCTAAAGTATGCGGGAGTAAATTCCTATTATACAATTATTCATGCAGGTGATAGTCCCGTAAAAATAGATACTTCCTTCCCCGGTCAGCAATTTAATCATGTAATTCTAAATGCTCCTTTAGCCAATGATACTGTATGGCTGGAGAATACGGCTAACTATCTTCCTGTCAATTATCTTGGCACGTTCACACAAAACAGGTATGCACTTGTAGTAGATGGGCAAAACAGCCGGTTAATTAAAACTCCTGCTCTTCATATGGATCAGGTGGTGGTAAAAAATATTTTTGAAATAAAATTAAATGAGCAGGGTGATGGAGAAGTTAATATCTCGCGCACCTTAAGAGGGGATGATTTTGACAGCTATAAATATTATCAGCATAATTATAAAAAGGAAGAACTTACACCGTTGATTACAGGCTATCTTAATTTTACGGATTATGAATTAATAAATTATGATTTAGTTTATCCGGATCGTGATAAACCGGAAATGAATGTAGTCATTAATTTAATAGTTAAAGATCAGCTTAAAGAGTATGGTTCTACTTTAGCTTTAAAACCTGTGGGATTTTCAACAATAGAGCTGGAAAAACCCGGGCTTCGAAAACATGTGCTTCGAATTCCGTTTCCAAGGAACCAAATTGATTCTCTGACCTATGATCTTACAAATTTTCAAAATTATGAGTTGGAACTTCCGGAGGAGATCAATATTCAAAATAAGTACTTTATTTATAAAGAAACCTATGAATTACGGGAAAATAAGCTGGTAATAAAAAGACATTTTTTATTACCAGCGGGAGAATATTCAGTTAAAGATTATGCTTCATTCTATGCAGCAATGAAAGAGATAGATGAGGCAAACAGAAAATCAGTCATTACCTTAAACCCACGACAATGAAAATAAAAATAATCCTACTAGGGATGTTACTTCTGAGCTTCAATTTGATTTCTCAGGATCGACCCGTGGAATTCGGGAAATTAAACCCTGAAGACCTTCAACTTCAGCAGTATGATAAAGATCCGGAAGCTGAGGCTGTTATTTTATTTGATAAAGGTGAATCTTCTTTTTTTGAGAAAGAGGTAGGAAATTACATTCAGCTATACATTAGGTTTACGCGCACCAAGCGAATTAAAATTCTTGATAATGCAGGAGTAAAGTATGCTGAAGTTACCATTCCATATTATTCAGAAGGCTATGGTTCCTCAGAAAGTATCAATGATCTTGAGGCTCATACATATAACATTGAAAATAACCAGGTGATAAAGACAGAGTTGGATAAAAAGGCTGTTTTTGAGGAACAGATAAATGAGAGGTGGCATGTAAAAAAATTTGCCTTTCCAAATGTAAAAAAAGGATCAATTATTGAATTCACGTATGAACTTCAAACTCCCTTTCATTTTAATTTGCCTGATTGGGAATTTCAAAGCCGTATACCTACCCTTTATAGTGAATATGTAGTAAAGCTAACACCATTTTACGAATATGTATTTATTGCTCAGGGTATCACTAAATTTGACTATCACAACTCTGAATTAAGCTTACATAAACGCAGGTTTCGCATTGTTAATGGGGCTGAATATAAAGATATGGTACATACATATATAATGAAGGATGTACCGGCATTTAAAGACGAAGCATATATAACTTCAGCTAATGATTACATCATGAAGCTTGACTTTCAGCTGTCTAAATACCATAGCCCGAGAGGAGGAAGCAGAGAGATAATGAGTACATGGTCTGCATTGAATGATGAGTTTCTTAAGCATGATAAAATTGGAAAATATATAAAAAAGAGTGGTAAGTATGCTGGCCAGATATTAGAATCAGAGCTGAAACTGCAGGATGGAAATGACCTGGAAAAAGCTGAACAAATCATTAATTATGTGAAAAAGAGTTTTAGATGGAATGGTAGTCAGTCAAAATATGCTTCAAAAACACCAAAAGAATTTATTGAGACAAAGACAGGCAATATTGCCAATATAAATCTCTTTTTAATATCAATGCTTAATGAAGCAGGAATAGAGGCTCATCCTGTTATATCAAGTACGCGCGACCATAAAAAGTTAAATATTAATTACCCTTTCGAGCATTTCTTTAATTACCTGCTGGTATTGGTAAAAGTTGGCAACCAGTCATTCCTGACAGATGCTTCTGAGCCCCTACTTTCTTTTACAAGGATACCTACACGATGCATTAATGAACAGGGGCTCGTTTTGAAAAAAGAGGGGTCATTTTGGGTAGACCTGTATAATAATTTAATATCATTAGATAATAAAACTATGAATATTGACATTGATGCGGAGGCATTAACAGCTAATGTTCGGGTAAATTCCCAATCGACAGAGTTTTTATCTTATGAAGTCAAGAGAAAATTCTTAAATGATTCTGTTAAAATAGAAGAGGACCTTCTAAAGAATGGGTTTATTGAAGTTGGAAATATTTCCACCTTAAATTATAACCGGCCTAATTTGCCGTATGTAATAAACTATGAAGGAACAATAAACATTGATCGAATCGGAAACAAATTAGCAGTTTCTCAATTTTTAGGTTTTCCGATCAGGGAAAATAAGCTCATCGAAAAAACCAGGTCCTATCCGATAGATATGGTATTTGCTCAATCCAGGTCTTTAATTTCTACTGTGACAATCCCTGAAGGTTATAAAGTTATAAGTATTCCTGAATCATTTAAAGTAGATAATGATCTTGCTACAGTGAAGCTTGAATTTCAATCAGTTGATAATGTTGTAAAAGGAAGTGCAGTCTATTCGTTCAAAAAGGCTGTTTATGAACCTCATGAATATGCCAGGATCAAACATTATATTGATAATATTGTAAAAAGATTTAATGAACAGGTAGTATTTGAAAAAATTTAAATAATTAAATAAGAATTTTCTGCCCTATTTCCAGTATAGCTTCTGAGCTTCGGCAATAAAAAAAGGCTACCCTTTGGCAGCCTTTTTTTATCTACTAATTAATCCCTTTACGCCACTTTTAACTTGGAGTATTTTGATTTATTGAATTTCTCTTCTGCATAAGCCCTGTTGATCACAAGTTTTTGTTTACCGTCATTGGAAGGCATCTCAAACATGGCATCGTTAACAATTGCCTCACAAATACTTCTTAAACCTCTTGCACCAAGTTTAAACTCAACTGCTTTTTCAACAATAAAATCCAGCGCACCGGGTTTAACATCAACCTCAATGTCTTCCATTGCAAAAAGTTTATGATATTGCTTTATCAAAGCATTTTTAGGTTTCGTTAATATCAACTTCAGCGTTTCTTGATTCAGAGGATCCAAATGTGTAACTACCGGCAGTCGACCTATCAACTCAGGAATCAATCCAAAACTTTTAAGGTCCTGTGCTGAAATATACTGCAGTAGGTTTTCTTCATCAGATGCTGTAAGTGATAAGCTGTTCCCTGAACCAAAACCCAGCGGTCTTGTATTCATTCTCCGGGCAATATGCTTACTTATACCGTCAAATGCACCACCACAAATGAAGAGGATATTTTCTGTGTTTACATTGATCATTTTCTGATCCGGGTGTTTACGCCCGCCCTGTGGGGGAACATTTACAGAAGTACCTTCCAAAAGTTTTAGTAATGCCTGCTGTACACCTTCTCCACTTACATCTCTTGTTATAGATGGATTGTCTGATTTACGAGCAATTTTATCAAGCTCATCAATATAAACAATACCGCGCTGAGCAGCATCCACATCATAATCAGCAGCTTGTAATAAGCGGGTGAGGATACTTTCCACATCTTCACCTACATATCCTGCTTCCGTAAGTACGGTAGCATCGGCAATACAAAAAGGCACCTGGAGCATTCTCGCCAGTGTTCTTGCCAGATAAGTTTTACCGGTACCTGTTTCACCTACCATAATGATATTTGATTTTTCAATATTTATATCATCATTGCTGGTTTTCTGCATCAGGCGTTTGTAATGATTATAAACCGCTACAGAAAGCACCTTTTTTGCCTCATCCTGACCGATTACATATTCGTCCAGGAATTTTTTCATTTCTACGGGCTTAATAAGATTGAACTGCGGAGCCCCTCCTTTTGGTTGCTTCGTTTTCTGCTCTTCACTCAGTATCTGATTGGCCTGCGATATACACTTATCACATATATGTGCATGTATGCCGGAGATCATCAGATCCACCTCTTTTTTATTTCTCCCACAAAAGGAACAGGTAACTTCTGCCATTATATTTTATTTCTTTTTATTTAATACTTCATCAATCAGGCCATAATCACGTGCTGCTTCTGCGCGCATCCAGTAATCACGATCTGAATCTTTTTCAATTTTATCATAATCCTGCCCACTATGTTGAGCAAGAATAGTATATAGGTCTTTTTTAACTTCCATTGTCTGGCGTAAAGAGATCTCCATATCCGATGCCTGTCCTTGCATAGCACTCATTGGCTGATGAATCATCACGCGGGCATGCGGTAATGCAGAACGCTTTTTCTCATGCCCTGCAGCTAATAAAACAGCGCCCATTGAAGCGGCAAGCCCTGTACAAATAGTTGCTACATCAGGATTTACATACTGCATGGTATCATATATACCTAATCCTGCATAAACGGAACCACCAGGGCTATTAATATACATGATAATATCTTTTTTAGGATCACTGGATTCCAAAAATAGCAGCTGTGCGGTAATGATATTCGCGATCTGATCATTAATACCCATTCCTAAAAATATTATACGATCAGAAATAAGACGGGTGAATACATCAATAGCCCGGAAATTACCAGGACGCTCCTCAATCACATACTGCGTCATGTTTTCGATATCTGTTGCATAATCATCAAATGTGTGACCGCTAATGCCGGCATGCTTTACTGCATATTTTCGGAATTCTTCTTTATTCATCATAGGATTTTTATTATTGTATTACCTCAATTTTACTAATTATTTCAGGCATTGAGCCCCGGTAAATTTATCAATTATCAATTGATTTATTCGTTATTCAGCTCAAAAAGGTTTTATAATAATGAAAAAGCCCTTAAAATTTAAGGGCTCCATCACTTAACTTTATAAACCGCGATTTAGTTCGAGGCAATTTTTTTAAACTCCTCTACATCTATATTTTTTTCCGTTAGAGTGATATTTTCTTTTATAAAATCCATGATCCTTTCCTGCATCACCTGATTATATACCTGCATATAATTCTTGCCGTCCTGTCCTTTAAGGTAATTATCCGCAAATGAATCTAAATTATCACCAAGCTGCTGTGCTACAGCAGGGCCACCCAATTGCTGGATGATCATTTCCTTTGCTTTACCCTTTACATCTTCATGCTCAGCCTTTATGTCCTTATCCGTTGCGATACGGTTAGTGATAAGGTCCCACTTCATATCTTTCAGGTACTGATCGTAATTCTTTTCCACCTCTTCTTTAGAAAGCTTCCCTTCATTGCTTTCTACCAGCCAGTTTTTCAGGAATTCATCAGGAGTATTGACTTTTGTTTTTTCTATAAAGTGATTTCTGATATCACGCTCCAGGAGATATTCAGTTTCACGGTTATAATTCTCCTCAATAGTAGTCTTTATCTTATCACGGAAGGCTTTTTCATCTTCCACTACACCTTTTCCAAATGTTTTATCAAAAAGCTCCTGGTTTACTTCAGCAGGTTCGGTATGATGTACTTTCTTAATCGTAAGGCTGAATTTTCCTTTCAGATCTTTTGCTTCTTCAGCAGGGATATCAAGAAGTGATGAAAGTGTGTTTTCGTCTTTTATTGCTTTTGCTAACTCAACCTCTATAGTCTGTTCAACCTTAGCTCCGATAAATTCCTTTTGATATTTCTTTTCAACCTCTTCAAGCTGGATCTGACCTTCACCTTTTAGCTCACCGTCTTTCTGAACAGCCTCTACTTCAACAGCATCACCTTCGGCCACAGTATCAGGATGAGAATGCGGTCCAAACTGCTTGCGCAGGTTGTCGATTGTCTCGTCAATTACTTTTTTATCAGCCTCTATTTTATATTTCTTCAGCTTAACTTTTGGAGAAACATCATAGTCGAACTCATCAACGAGACCGATATCATATTTAAAGGTTAACTCTTTCTGATTTTCCCAGTCAATATTTTTTACAGACTCACGATCGGGAAGAGGGTCACCCAAAATCTTCAGGTTATTTTCTTTTATATAATCTGTCAGTGATTTTGAAAGCACCTGATTGACCTCTTCTACCTTTATAGAAGTGCCGTACATTCTTTTAATGATGCCGGGAGGTACCTTTCCGGGACGGAAACCTTTTATGTTTGCTTTTTTTGCATAATCACGAATTTTTTCATCAACCTTTGGTTGATAATCATCCTGATTTAATGTAATTTTAATAGAGCCCTCAATAGGGGACTTTTTGTCTAACTGGATATCCAAAGCTTAATCAGATTTAAATGAATGTTTATAAACTAAAAACCCCCAATCTTGCTGTCGGCAAGATTGAGGGCTGGTATTTCTTAGTGCGGATGGAGGGACTCGAACCCCCATGCCTCGCGGCGCTAGATCCTAAGTCTAGTGCGTCTACCAATTTCGCCACATCCGCAAAAATGATTTTAATCAAACCCTGCTACCAGACCCTTATTTCGTGCCTTGGCAGGATAACATCACCAATTATCTCGTTTCGTTTACTTAAAAATTGGAGTGCAAATCTAGAAAAAAAATTTTTATTAGATCAAATTTTTATAAAAATTTGTTTAAAAAATAAATAATAATTCCTCTTATGCTGGTTGTTGATCTGGAAGAAGAAAAGAAAGAAATCGTAAGAAGATATCGCAGGCTGTTACGAAAAGCAAAACCCTTTCTTAAGGAAGGGGATACTAAAATAATAAAAAAGGCTTTTAATACCTCACTTGAAGCGCATAAAGAGATGCGCCGAAAATCAGGTGAACCTTATATTTACCACCCGCTGTCCGTGGCTCAGATATGTGTTGAGGAAATAGGCCTGGGTACTACAAGTATTGTTGCGGCTTTATTACATGATGTAGTTGAAGACACTGAAGTAGAGCTCGAGGATATTAAACGTGACTTTGGTTCAAAAGTGGCCAGGATTATTGATGGTCTCACCAAAATCAGTGGGGTTTTTGAACATGGGAGCTCACAGCAGGCGGAGAATTTCCGTAAAATGCTTTTCACACTCTCCGATGATGTACGTGTAATCCTGATCAAGCTGGCCGACCGGCTACATAATATGCGTACCCTCGGCAGCATGCCAAATACCAAACAGTTAAAAATTGCATCAGAAACAATTTTTTTATATGCCCCCCTGGCTCATCGTCTTGGACTATATACTATAAAATCTGAGCTTGAAGATCTTTATCTTCGTTATGCAGAGGGAGAGAAATATCGGGAAATCGCAAATAAAATTGATGCTACCAAAGATCTAAGGTCCAAGTTTATCAAAAGTTTTATGCGCCCTATTCAGGGTGAGCTTAACAGACATGGATTTAATTATATAATTAAAGGACGGCCAAAATCCATACATTCTATATGGGATAAGATGAAGAATCAGAATGTTCCCTTCGAGGAAATTTATGATCTTTTTGCCATTCGGATCATACTCGACACACCTCAGGAGCAGGAAAAAGCAGCATGCTGGCAGGTATATTCCATAGTCACGGATTTTTATAAGCCTAATCCAGACAGGTTAAGAGACTGGATCAGTACGCCTAAAGCCAATGGATATGAGTCATTACATACAACTGTAATGGCTAAAAATGGCCAGTGGGTAGAGGTACAGATCCGCACCCGGCGTATGGATGAAATTGCAGAGAAAGGATATGCCGCACATTGGAAATATAAAGATAATGCGACACCACAGGAGTCAGGTCTGGATCAGTGGATATCAAAAGTAAGGGATACTCTGGAGCAGAATGATACCAGTGCCCTGGAATTTGTGGATGATTTTCGCGGCAACCTTTTTCATGAGGAAGTTTTTGTCTTTACTCCTAAGGGTGAACTCAAAACATTGCCCAATGGAGCAACTGCTTTAGATTTTGCATTTGAGATCCATACGGAAGTTGGAGCGAGATGTATCGGTGCCAAAATAAATCAGAAGCTGGTACCAATAAATTATACATTAAAAAATGGAGATCAGGTGGAGATTCTTACTTCTTCAAAGCAAAAGCCGAATGAAGACTGGCTTCGTTTTGTAGTTACTTCCAAAGCCAGGTCTAAGATAAAGGAAGAGCTAAAGGAGAGTAAAAAAGTCATTGGAGATGAGGGTAAAGAGATCCTTCACAGAAAATTAAGGAAACTGAAACTGGAGCCTTCCTATGATTTGTACGAACGCATTAGGGTATTTTTTAACCTTCCAAGTCAGCTTGATCTATTTTATAATATAGGTATAGGGAAAATTACCGCCAAAGACCTCAGGGAATTTAAGGAATTTAAACCCACAGAAACTATTAAAGGAAAGGATGTTGATACTATTGCCGGCGATGGTAAAATGCTGGAACGTGAGCTTGCAAGTATAAAGGGTAAGGAAAATGACCTTATCCTGATTGGTGAGGATATGGATATTGTGGATTATAAACTTTCCAAATGCTGTAGCCCAATACCTGGAGATAATATTTTTGGATTTGTTACTGTAAGCGAAGGGATAAAAATTCATCGTACTTCCTGCCCCAATGCTCCCGAATTACTGGCAAATCATGGTAATCGAATAGTAAAGGCAAAATGGGCATCACAGAGAGCCAAAGAATTCCTTGCCGGCCTTAAAATAATTGGTACTGACCGGGTAGGCCTTATTAATGACGTCTCTACTATAATAAGCAATGAGCTGAAGGTAAATATGCGTTCAATGTCTATTTCTACAGAATCAGGTATTTTTGAAGGAGACATTATGTTATATGTCAATCATACCAGCCATCTTGATCTGCTTCTGCAAAAGCTGGAAAAGGTAGATGGGGTAGTAAAAGTATCCCGTTATGAATACCTCGAGGAGAAGACGAAGTAATTTATCCTTGTATATTTGTACTTTCATATAGAGAAAATTTTAACTAGTGGCTATTAACCCGAAAACATTTGAGGAGGTGAAGAAGATCTTTATCGCTTATTTAGAAAATAAAGGTCTGCGTAAAACACCGGAGCGGTATGCAATCCTGGAAGAAATCTATTCTAAAGACGGTCATTTTGATGTGGAGTCGCTGTATATAAGCATGAAGAATAAAAATTACAGAGTTAGTCGTGCTACCGTTTATAATACTTTAGATCTATTGGTGGAGTGTGACCTGGTTAGTAAGCATCAGTTTGGCCGGAATCTGGCACAATATGAAAAATCATATGGTTATAAGCAGCATGATCATCTTATATGTACCGAATGTCATAAGGTTGTAGAATTTTGTGATCCCAGGATCCATAATATACAGACAATGGTTGGAGAGCTGCTTAACTTTAAGATCCTGCATCATTCATTGAACCTTTATGGAGTGTGTAGAGATTGCCAGGTCAAGATAAAAAGTGAAGAATAATAATGAAATTTACTACGCACACAAAAAATGATGTTGTGTTTTTCAATCTGTCAGGAGATCTTATTGGAGCACAGGATAGTTTTGAGATAATCAATGAAGCCAGCAACCATATTGAAGAAGGCAGGCTGAAGTGTATTATTGATATTTCAGAATTGAGATATATTAATAGTAGTGGTATTGGGATACTAATAACATTATTAACAAAATTCCGAAATAAAGGAGGAGAGGTATGTCTTTTGAACCCTTCGGAAAATGTTCAGAAATTATTAATCATTACAAAGCTAAATGCAATTTTCACTGTAGCCAACAGTGAGGAGGAAGCATTGGAGAAATTAAAAATCGTAGAATAATGGCAGTAGATGTACTTTTAGGCCTTCAGTGGGGAGATGAAGGCAAAGGCAAAATTGTGGATTTTTTAGCACAAAAGTATCAGGTTGTGGCTCGGTTCCAGGGAGGCCCTAATGCCGGGCATACGCTGGAATTTGACGGGCAAAAGCACGTCCTGCACCAGATACCTTCTGGTATTTTTCATAAAGATATTGCCAATATTATAGGGAATGGTGTCGTACTTGATCCTGTAGTTTTTAAAAGGGAGGTTGATAAGCTTGCTCCCTACATAGATAATATAGATGTCAATTTATATATAAGTAAAAAGGCGCAGTTAATCCTCCCTACGCACAGGATATTGGATGCTGCAATGGAAAAAGCAAAAGGCAAGCAAAAAATTGGCTCTACCTTAAAGGGAATTGGTCCTGCTTATCAGGATAAAATTGCACGGCATGGAATTCGTGTGGGTAATATTCTGGAAGATGATTTCAAAGATCGTTATCAAAAGATGTCTGAGGCTCACCTGAAAATGATTAAATTTTTTCAGGATGAAGAGGTTGAGTTAAAAGAGCTGGAGGATGAGTTTTTCGCGGCTATTGAATTTTTAAAAAAGAGAAACCTGATCAATAGTGAATATCTTATAAATGAAGAGATCAGGAAAGGCTCTAAAATACTTGCTGAGGGTGCCCAGGGTACGTTGCTGGATATTGACTTTGGAAGTTACCCTTTTGTCACCAGCTCTACAACTACAACTGCAGGTGCATGTACGGGATTAGGTATAGCCCCAAAGCATATAAAGGAAGTTTACGGGATCTTTAAAGCCTACTGTACAAGAGTAGGGGGAGGTCCTTTTCCTACCGAACTGGAAGATGAGACGGGAGAAGCTTTGCGTCAGCATGGAAAAGAATTCGGAAGCACTACCGGCCGACCACGCAGGTGCGGCTGGCTTGATCTGCCTTCTTTAAAATATTCTATTATGATAAATGGTGTTACACAGCTATTTATGATGAAAGCTGATGTGCTGAATTACTTTGATGAAATTCAGGTAGCAGTAAAGTATAAACTGGCTGATGGTACTGAAGTTGAAGAGCTTCCGTTTAACCATACAGGTAAAGTTGAGCCTGTATTAAAAACGTTTAAAGGTTGGGGTGATAAATTGAAAATGGATAATGACTTCAATTCACTTCCTGAAGAGATGCAGGAGTATATAGGATTTATAGAAAAAGAATGCGGTGTTCCGGTTAATATTGTGTCGGTAGGTCCTGACCGTCAGCAGACTATAAAAAAAGAATTGGTTTTTTAGAATTATTTTTTCCGATCCCTTGCTATTCAAGTTTTGTTATGCGTACATTTGCATCCCCAATCCGAAAGAGGGAAGGGAATTAGTGGCGAGGGATCGGAAGATTTTTAGGGCTAAGGAATTGAAATGAAGGGATGAGAAGGGGCGGGCGGAAAATAAAAAAAATATTTTTTCCAGATTCTTTTGCGGATTAAAAAACTCCTCTTAACTTTGCACTCCCTTAACAAACACGGCAGAGCAAAACGAGCTTCGCCGGCCCTTAAGAAAGGCAAAAAATACTGAAAAAAATCCCTGGCATT
>JBPRGH010000081.1:0-11386 GCA_051418055.1 Candidatus Cyclobacteriaceae bacterium M2_1C_046
TGTACCATACTTCAAGACTCAAAAGTTGCAGAACCACACTCGCAAACAGGCACAAGGCACTATACGGATATCGGCTACATGCACGAAAGGAGATAGTAGCTAACGCTCTGTCATCCTTACTTCATGTGTTTCCCGGCGGGAAATTTTAGTTCTCGCAATGACGGGAAATTGGGGGTTTATACGTCATTGCGAGGAGGCAATATAAGTTGTATTTTTTTGCAGAAGTTCTGTGCCGACGAAGCAATCTTTCCATCTGATCGACAGATTGCTTCGCTCGTGCTAAACTCTAATAATGTGACATTAGGTGGTTTACTCGCTCGCAATGACGGGAAGAACTACAACTCAAAAGGATGTCTTGCCGGAGGGAGTTTTGCTAAAGGGTGGTAGTCTCCTTTTAAACCTGCCGGTGTGGCATTACGAATTTCATAAGCTATATTAATGGAATCCTTTGCATCTTCCAGACCAAAACCTTTTCCTGATAAAATATGCTTATAGCTTCCTATATGCAGGTCTGTAAATCCTTTGCTGAATTCAATTTCCTCTCCTTCTACTGTTATAGACCGGTAGGTCCGCTGCCCTTTTTCTTTAACCTCCTGCGGGATGGTATCATAATTTATGCTTAAAAACCATCTTACCCTTGCTTTCTCCAGCTCCAGGAATCCTGCTGCACGATCATGTGTATGAACGTGAACCACATTCTTTCTTACATCACCAAATATCCAGGTTAGCATATCAAAAAAGTGGATGCCAATATTGGTTGCTATGCCACCTGATTTAGTCACATCTCCTTTCCAGCTGGTATAATACCAGGAGCCCCTGCTTGTCAGGTAAGTAAGATCAATATCATAGACTTTATTACCTGAAGCTTCTACTTTCTTTTTTAATTCGATAATGCTGGGATGGAGCCTGAGCTGAAGTATATTGTATATCTTTTTATCGTACTCCTTTTCAATATTTTCAAGGGCTTCTATATTCCATGGGTTTAGTACAAGAGGCTTTTCACAAATGGCATGAGCATGATGCCTTAGGGCAAACCTAATATGTGAATCATGCAGATAGTTTGGTGTGCAGATACTTACGTAATCAATTGCTGTGTCTTTTCTGCGGATCTTGTCTATATGCCGGTCAAACCGCTCAAATTCAGTAAAAAAAGCTGCGTCTGGAAAGTAGCTATCTATAATGCCAACACTATCAAAAGGATCCAGTGCTGCCACAATATCATTTCCTGTTTCTTTTATAGCCTGCAAATGTCGTGGTGCGATATATCCGGCAGTACCTATAATAGCAAAATTTTTCATTTAACCTTCGTTACCTCGTTATCTTTAAAAATATACTTCTCTCCACTTTCCGGGCAGATTGCTTCATTGTTTGCATCAAAATTTAGTCTGTGACCAAACTCACTCATCCACCCTATCTGCCGTGAAGGATTCCCTACCACCAAAGCATAGGCGGGAACATTTTTCGTTACCACCGTACCGGCTCCTATAAAGGCAAACTCACCAATATCATGTCCACAAACTATGGTCGCGTTGGCACCAATTGAAGCTCCTCTTTTTACAGTTGTTTTTGAATAGTTTCCTCTTCTGTTTACCGCACTTCTAGGATTTGTTACATTGGTAAATACCATTGATGGCCCAAGGAAAACATCATCTTCACAAATCACTCCTGTATATATGGAAACATTATTCTGGATCTTTACATTATCTCCTAAAATCACTTCAGGAGAAACCACCACATTTTGCCCGAGATTACATTTTTTACCTATTTTACAATCAGGCATAATATGTGAGAAGTGCCATATTTTTGTTCCCTCTCCTATTTCACAACCTTCATCAATAACGGCTGTTTCATGGGCGAAATACTTTTTGTCACTCATTGTAAAATGCTTTTATAGTGGAGGTAATATATTCCAGCTGTTCGTTATTCATTTCAGTATGTATAGGCAAAGAAAGTACTTTTTTAGATAATTCTTCTGCAACAGGAAAATCACCTTTCTTATAACCGTAACTGCTATAAGCCTTTTGAAGATGTAAAGGCACAGGGTAATAAATCATTGAAGGTATCCCTTTTTCACTCAAGAATTCCTTCAGCTTATCTCTTGAACCATCCTCTACCTTTAGCGTATACTGATGATAAACATGAGTAGAATATTTTTCCTGCTTAGGCAAAATGATAGAAGTAATATTATTCAATGATTTATCATAAAAAGCTGCCGCCTGGCGTCTGCTTTCGGCATAATTATCAAGATACTTCAATTTTACATTTAAAACAGCTGCCTGAATTGTATCCAGTCTTGAATTTACACCTATATCATCATGGTGGTACTTTACTTTCTGACCATGATTGGCAATCATTTCGCATCGTTCAGCAAGTGCGGTATTATCTGTCATTAAAGCCCCACCATCGCCATAGCATCCTAAATTTTTACTTGGAAAAAATGAAGTAGCGCCAATAGTACCTATAGTTCCTGCTTTTTTAGTTTTGCCATCCAATACATATTCTGCCCCAACAGCCTGTGCTGCATCTTCAATTACATAAAGATCATATTTTTCAGCAATTTGTAACAGCTCCTTCATTGGGGCACATTGTCCATATAAATGTACAGGCACTATCGCTTTTGTTCTTGTTGTTATTGCCTCTTCAACTTGTCCAGGAAGAATGTTAAAATTGTCCGGATCTACATCAACAAAGACAGGTTTTAGCTTTAATAAAGCTATCACTTCTGCAGTTGCCACATACGTATGAACAGGCAGTATAACCTCATCCCCCGGCTCAAGGTTTAAAGCCATCATTGCTATCTGGAGAGCATCAGTACCATTTCCGCAAGGAATAACATGATTCACATTATTATAATGGGTAAAATTCTCCGCAAATTGCTTTACATCAGGTCCTTTGATGAAGGCAGTATTCTCAATGACATTAGTTATTGCTGCATTAATTTCCTTCTTTATTTTATCGTATTGGGTACGCAGATCAACCATCTCTATCTTCATAAATTCAAAGCTATTGAAAATTTTGCAGAGTGCATAGAGCATGGAGCAAAGAGCGGAGAGCGGGGAATTAGTTGGCAGTTAGCAGTAGCAGTAGGCAAATATATTAGTCCTGAGTATTGAGTCCATAGGACTCTACGGATAGCGGCCAGAAGCCTATCAAATTTTGATCACTCAGCAGAGCCAAGCGATTGTGCTGGTGGAAATCAGCTTTTCGCGATGCAATCGCCATTCTCGTACATCCTCGTTACAAACGAGGACGAGGGTTTTCTACAGTTTCTTCAACAAAACCTTATCAATCTGTACTTTAACTGCCTGACCAATGGAGGGGATAATGACGCGGAAATTTTTCTCTACAGAATTATCGATTATTCCTTTGAATCCTTTGAGGGGGCCATCGATGATTTCAACCTCATCTCCTTTTTCGAGTTCATCGTAACCTTCGGCTTCTACGGCGTAACCGGAATCGGTGAGCCTTTTTATCATTTTAAGCTCTTCATCGCGCAGATAAGCTGGTTTTCCCTCTTGGCGAATATTCCATGAAACACCAGGGATATTCATTATATCCACAATCCGGTGCTCTTCTTCTTTTACAAAAATATAAGAGTTGAAAAGTGGCACTTCTAATTTCTTTTTACGATCACTCCACTGTCGCATAACTTTAATTGTAGGGAGAAGGACTTCAAAGCCGAATTTTTCGAGATTTTGCTTTGTCTTTTTTTCCCATCGGGCTTTGGTGTAGAATACGTACCAGTGTTTGTCAGACATGAGATTTGAGATATGAGATTTTAGACTGTTACCTACTCTGCAATAATTAGATTTTTTTGCAAAAATAGTTCCTGTGGTGCTTTTAATAAAATCTTGTTAATATTCATTTTAGTTTACTCCTATTTTAATAATCTATCGTTTGACTTTAATCGATGAAATTTTAATTTGCCGTTATTTCGGAAAGAACTGGAAAAGTCTCTCATTTTATTTGCCGTCATTGCGAAGAAGCAGGAAAAGTCTCTAGTATTGCACCATATTTCACGCGACTGAAGCAATCTTTTCAACATTAGGACAGGATTGCTTCGTCGGCAGAAGGTTCATTTTAAAAATATTAACCTTTCTTAAGGCTCCTCGAAATGACGAGAAATGGCTGGTCTCCGGGATTGTAACTATGACATCGCTATCTCCGCTCATCGGTCAGACGCTCTTCCCGCATGCATACGCGTATCCAGCCTTCAGACCGCGCCCTACCCGACATCAGAGCTCTGACTTCTATTTCCCTATTTCCCAGATCCTCTTCAGGTCAATCAAAAACTTCTCCATCTGATCTAAAGGAATCATGTTCGGTCCGTCGCTTAATGCTTTTGCCGGCTCTGGATGAGTTTCAATGAAAAAGCCATCTACTCCTGCCGCTGCGGCTGCCTTTGCAAGATATGGGGCATATTCGCGATTTCCTCCTGAGCTCCCTCCTGCTCCTCCCGGACGCTGAACGCTATGGGTTACGTCAAAGATCACAGGGGCATATTGGCGCATGATAGGCAATGAGCGTACATCTACCACCAGGTTGTTATACCCAAAAGTGGTTCCCCGTTCTGTGAGGATCACGTTGTTATTACCAGCGCTTTTAATTTTATTCACCGCATACTGCATATCCTCCGGTGACATAAATTGGCCTTTCTTAACTTTAACAGTTTTACCTGTTTCAGCAGCAGCAAGTAAAAGATCTGTCTGTCTACACAGGAATGCCGGGATTTGAAGCACGTCCGCAACTTCCGCCACTTTTTCCGCCTGATAAGATTCATGAATATCTGTTACCACAGGTACATTCAACTCTTCTTTAACGGTCTTTAGAATCTCGAGCCCCTCTTCCATGCTCTTTCCACGATAAGAGCCCACTGAGGTACGATTGGCTTTGTCAAATGAAGCCTTAAAGACGTACTGAATATCTAGTTTATCTGTGATTTCTTTTACTTTTTTTCCAATGGTAAGACAAAGCTCCAAGTTTTCCGCTGCGCAGGGGCCGGCAAAGAGGATCATTTTGTCATTACCTACGGAAATGGTGTTATTTATTTTAACTGGTGTGGTATATTTTTTCATGATATTGCAAAGCTAATAGTTTTGAGAGAATAACGCGACCCTAATCGGTCAGACGACGTGCCTCCCTTGTAAGCTCGCGCACAGTCATGCAGACTGATTCCAAAGCGCAAAATTGGCATTAAAAATTCTCACCCTAAATACCGGTCAGACCGGAGTGTAAATTATCAAAAAGTAAGATTCTTTATTTGCCCTTAACCATGTAAAAAGGCAGTTCAATTTTAATTACTTTCATTATATTGATGAATAAGCTTTTGCTAAAAACAACAAGCAATAGCTTTCTCACCTGACTTCCGGAATTAGCTTCGCGAATTCTCTTTAAACCAGTTGTACGTTTTCTCCAGACCCTCTCTTATCTCAACCTTAGGTTCATAGCTTATCAGTTCTTTTGCCTTACTAACATCAGCAAGGCTGTGCAGGATATCGCCCTGTCGTGGTGGTCCATAGTTAGGCTGAATATCCTTTCCTGCCGCTTCTTTAATATAAGTAAATAATTCAGTCAATGTTGTGGAGTCACCACAAGCTACATTATAAACCTGATTAACAGCTTCTTTATTATCAGTTGTCAATGAATTAAAATTAGCCTGAACCACATTATCGACATAGGTAAAATCCCGGGAGATGGTGCCGTCTCCATTAATTGTTGGTGCTTCATCTTTTAAGACATGATCGATGAACTTTGGAATTACCGCTGCATATGCTCCATTGGGATCCTGCCTGGGGCCGAATACATTAAAGTAGCGTAGGCCTATTGTCTCCAGTCCATAGGTTTTATAAAAAACATCCGCATAAAGCTCATTAACATATTTTGTAATGGCATAAGGAGACAGTGGTTTACCTATCTTATCTTCCACTTTTGGCAATCCAATTGAATCTCCATATGTACTTGATGAAGCGGCATATACCAAACGTTTAACCTTATTATCGCGTGCAGCAACTAACATATTTAAAAATCCACCGATATTTACCTCATTGGAAGTAATAGGATCTTTTATTGAGCGTGGTACAGAGCCCAACGCCGCCTGATGCAGCACATAATCCATTCCCTCACAAGCATTATTGCAGGTATCCAAATCTCTGATATCCCCTTCTATAAATTCAAACCTGCTGTTCGAATCAAAGTCTTTCAAATTTTGCAAATGACCGGTGGAAAGGTTATCGAGTACCCTTACAAGCTCTACCTCTTCCTTATTTAATAAATATTCCACTAGATTTGAGCCAATAAAACCGGCTCCACCTGTAACTAGTATTTTCATTTTTAGTAATTAGTATTTAGTCCTGAGTCTTGAGTGATTTAATTTCAGATCTCTAATTTTTTATAAATCAGCTCCCATTGATCCTGCGCAGCTAAAATCAGATCGCCAAATTCTCTGAATACGCCCTTCCCGCTGTTGGTATTTAATACCAGATCTGCTTTTTCTTTAACATAATCGGGTGCATCTGCAGGAGTGGCTGAAAATCCTGAGCGTGCAAACAATGGCATATCCAGGAGATCATCACCAATATAAGCTACATTAACTTCGCTAAATCCATATTTGTTCATAATCTCTTCCCAAACGGCTATTTTATCTTTTGCACCATGATAATGAAAATCAAATCCTAATTCTTCACACCTGTTTTTTACTACCGGAGATTCCCTGCCGGTAATAGCTCCAACTTTTATTCCAGCCTCTCTAAGGAAACGCATGATCTGACCATCACGTACGAAGAAATTTTTATACTCCAAACCATTATCATCATAAATGATCCGGCCATCTGTCATCACACCATCAATATCTGTGATGATAACTTTAACCGATTTCGCTTTTTCAATAGTTTCTACAGGGTATTTGTCCAGGATGCTTTTCATAGGTTTCAAAGTTAAGGAATAGATTTGAGATATGAGATGTGATATATGAGATGTGAAATTTTAGGAAATTCCTGCGGTGGTCTGTCGGGGGACAGACCACGGGCATGGAGAACCTTTTGGTATCGGTGCGGTGGGCTTCTTTAGGGAAAAGAAGGGGTGCGGCAGGGAATATATTCCTTCGGGCATTTGGTGTTCTGACAGACCACGAAGGGTGATGTAAGATATTAGATTTAGATAGAGATGTGAGATTACCAAAATGTTCTGTCGGGGGACAGAGCACGAAGGGTGGAGATTTTTTAGTACCAGTGCGGAGGATCCCTTTAGGGAAAAGAAGGGCGCGGCCAGGTAGATTGCCATCCCGATCTCCGATTTCCAACCTCTGACATCCGATCTCTGGCTTAAAACCTCCTGCACCAATACTTTTATTATTAATACAATTCTTCTTATTTTTAAAGATTGAATCGAAGGAAAAACAATGAGAATAATTAAGCTAGTCCTGCTTTTAGGTATAACCGGGTTTTTAATTTATTTTTTAGCAAATCCACACAAACTAAATAATAACCCTGTCCCTCCTTTAGGTAAATTTCTTGATCCTTTTCATGGTTTCTGGCAGAATGCTGATGAGAATGCTTTGCCGTTTCCTGACGAAGTGAAGCTGGAAGGACTTAAAGAATCTGTCACCATTGTTTATGACACGAATTACGTGCCCCATGTTTTTGCCAGTAATAACGAGGACCTGTTTTATGCACAGGGTTACCTGATGGCACAAAATCGTCTGTGGCAGATGGAGTTCCAGATTATGGCAGCGGCTGGCAGATTAAGTGAGATATTGGGAGAAAACGAGCGTATCCTAGAATTCGATCGCCTGCAGAGGCGTAAAGGGATGGTTTATGGAGCCGAACGTTCTGCTGAAAAGATGTATGAAGATAAAGAAATTGAGTCTTATGCCGATGCTTTTGCTGAAGGTGTCAATGATTATATAGCTAGTCTTACCAATGAGACTTTACCGGTAGAGTATAAATTACTTGATTATAAACCCAAAAAATGGACAAAGCTAAAAAGTGCGCTGATCCTTGAATATATGATTGACAATCTCACCGGCTATGATGAAGACCTGGAGAATACTAATGCTCTTGCCATTTTGGGGCCTGAAACATATAATTTTCTTTTTCCTGAGCGTGTTCCGGGATTAGATCCGACCGTACCTACTGATCAGCCCTGGGAGTTTGAACCAGTAGATTTACCAGAAGGCGATGAGAATTTCCCCTACCTGAAAAATTTTAAAGTCGTCACCAAATCCGATCCTGATAATGGAAGTAACAACTGGGCTGTTTCTCCTGAAAAATCAGCTACCGGTAATGCCATTTTAGCAAATGACCCTCATCTAGGGCTTAATCTCCCCTCTCTATGGATGATGCTACATCTAAATAGTCCGGATTACAACGTCTATGGCTTCACATTTCCCGGAGCCTTGGGTGTAACTATCGGTTTTAATGATTCTATCTCCTGGGGATTTACCAATGCTCCGCGAGATACAAGGGACTGGTATCGCATCCAGTTTCAGGACGGCTCTAACACAACATATGCCTATGACTCCGGTTGGCGTGAGGCAGACCTGGTGGTAGAGGAGATCAAAATCAAAGGTCAGGATCCATTTTATGATACGGTAATTTATACGCACCATGGTCCGATTGTTTATGATAGATCCTTCACAGGCTCAGGTGAAAATCTTGCCTTACGTTGGGGAGGTCATGACGGAAGCATGGTACAAAAGACTTTGCTAATGCTAAACAACTCTAATAACTATGAAGATTATAAAGCTGCCCTGCAATACTGGGAGCAGCCTCCGCAAAATGTAGTTTTTGCTTCTGTAACCGGAGATATAGCGTTAACAATCGCAGGTAGGTTTCCTCTAAAATGGAGAGGCCAGGGAAAATTTATAATGGAGGGCAGTAATCCTAAGCATGATTGGCAGGGACATATCCCTATGGAGCATAATGCCTACCAGTACAATCCGGAGAGAGGATTTGTCAGCTCGGCAAATCAGCACTCTGTAGATGAAGAGTATCCTTACTGGTTTTACAGCTCAACAAACGAATATTTCAGGAACAGAAGGATTAACCGCTTACTCGCAGAAAATGACAGTGTTACCATAAAAGATGTAATGGATTATCAAAATGATAATTATTCCATAAAGGCTGAGGAAATACTTCCTTTACTATTAGATACTGTTAACATTTCCGACCCTACAGAAGAGGAGCAACAGGTGCTTAGAGACCTTGAAGGGTGGGATTATTTTTATGATGCTGATAACGTGGCTCCATTATACTTCAATGCCTGGTGGAGTGAGTTTTATAACTTACTTTGGGATGAATTTGATCTCGATGTAATACTCGAAAAACCTGATAGCTATGTAACTATACATCTTATTAAACAAGATACAATAAGTGCTTATTACGATATCCAGGCAACTGTAACCATAGAAACTCTCGAGGATTTAGCAAATCTTTCACTTCAAAAAGCCATTCAGGAGGTGAATAAATGGCAGGAGGAAAAAGGACTGGAGCTTAATTGGGGAAATTATAAACACACTACCCTTACACATTTGGCTCGCATTGGTGCTTTAGGTGTAAATAATGTTGCCATCTCAGGTGTTGGAGATGCGTTGAATGCCACCAAATCAGGGCATGGTCCGTCATTCAGGATGATCGTGCATATGACCTCACCACCGGAAGCATGGGCTATTTATCCTGGCGGACAGAGTGGTAATCCCGGTAGTCCCGCATATGATAATATGGTTGAGGAGTGGCGCAAAGGTGAATATAGGCGATTGCTGTTTCCCGGAAATCTGGAGAAAGCGAAGGAGATGGGGCTGAAGGTGCAGGTTTTGTCAGTAGGCAGTCGGCAGGAGCAGTAGGCAATTTTAGCCTTTAGTCTTTAGTATTGAGTGGCGATTCGGTCAGACGGCTGGATGTGTGTATGCCTGCGGGAAGCCGTCCAACCGGTGAACGGGGAAGGAGTTGGGGTTAGGAAACAGGAAGTTGGCAATTGGCAAACTATAACCTTCAAACATGAACCTTAAACTTTAAACCTTAAACTTTAAATTTAAGAATATGAAATTTTTGATCCAAATGATATTGACTCTTCTACTGGGCTTGATCCTGGCGCAGTTCCTTCCTTTTTGGTCAGTGGCGATAGCTGGTTTTGTGGCAGGCTTATTTATTAAAATAAATGGCTTCAAATCTTTTTTTGCAGGTTTTTTGGGCATTGCACTTCTATGGGGATTTTCAGCATGGTTTATCAGTAGTGCCAATAATCATATATTGATGGAGAGAATTGCGGGTGTATTTACGCTTTCCCCAGCATTGTTATTACTTCTCACCTCTGTTTTGGGTGGATTGATCGGTGGTTTTGCTGCTGCTTCGGGTACTCAGTTGAGGCATGTGCTTTTTCCGGGAAGGAAGAGGAAAAATCCTTATTATGGGGTGTAATTTAGTCCCTAGTCCATAGTCCTTAGTCTTGAGTGGTGAGAAAATGCCAAAATATGAAGAATTGAGAAGGAAGAAGAAAGAATGAAGAAGTGGGCAGTTGGCAAAGGCTTAGTCTTGACCCCTGAGCATTGGGTATTGAGTGGCGGTTCGGTCAGATGGCTGGATGTGTGTATGCCTGCGTGAAGCCGTCCGACCGATGAGCGGCGGGTTGCAATCGCCAGTTGGCAAAGGCTTAGTTTTGGGTTCTGAGTCTTTAGTCCTGAGAAAGTAGCGGAATATGAAGACGTGAAAAAAGGCAGGTGACGTGTTTAATAAAATGTTGGAAAGAAAAAATTACTGAATGAGTAACAAAAGAATAGATATACAATCAAAACATGGATTTTCATTGCCTGTAAAGCTTTTGGCAGTTGTATTTATCATTGTTTCCTTTATTATTATCCCTGATTATCCTGCAATTGCAGCTATACTTTCTTTTTTATGCTTACTTATACTGACGGCAAAAAGCGGTATTGAGATTGATATGGCTAAAAAGACATATCAGCAGTATATGTCTTACTTTTGGATAATAAAAATGGGAAAACCTAAATCTTATGATGAGGTTGACCATATGTATATAACATCTGGTGAAAGTATAACCAAAGCTGTATTTAGTTCCGGAAAGATCGTTCATCAGGCGATTTTAAAATTTATGAATGGTGATAAAATCCCTTTAATTGAAGAATCGGATAAGCAGGTAGTGAGGAGAAAAGCTGAGGTTGTGGCGAAGAAGTTAGGAGTTGAGGTTATGGCGTAGTAGTAGTCTTTAGTCCTGAGTCTTTAGTAATTAGTATTAGTATACCCTCATGATATAGGTTGACAGCTTCCCTACCTAAAGCCCAAAACATGTGAATAACTTTTTGATTTAAATTTAATAGTAGGAATTATATTTGTCTTATCAGGACAAGCGGAGGCGGGCTCTGCTGGGGAGCAACCCA
>JBPRGH010000082.1:0-1531 GCA_051418055.1 Candidatus Cyclobacteriaceae bacterium M2_1C_046
TGTGTTACCACATAATCGCCGCCGGCATCTACTTTCTTTTTTAGCATCTGGATATCAAAATCGAGATTAGGTGCCTCGAAATGCTTTTCAGGATATCCGGCCACACCCACGCAGAAATCTGTTTTCTGTGCATTGCTGATATCCTCCAGGTACCGGCCATTGTTCATATCCTGAACCTGTTTTACAAGATCTATGGCATGTTCATTGTAGGTGCCGTTTTTAAACCGGGGAACGTTGTCATCAGGAGCATCTCCGCGGATAGTAAGCACATTGTCAATGCCCAAATAATTTAACTCTATAAGGGCATCTTCTGTTTCCTCTTTAGTAAAACCTTCGCAGATTAAGTGAGGTACCGGATCTACACCATACTTATGCAGTATTGCGGCGCACAATCCAATAGTGCCCGGGCGCTTCCGCTTGATATGCCGCTTTATGGTCCCGTCGGCAAGTTCTTCATAATAAGATTCCGCCGCATGATAGGTAACATCGATAAACGGAGGATTGTATTTCATCACTTGGTCCAGTGAATCAAATACCTCCTTGACAGACCCACCCCTCTTGGGAGGAATTATTTCAAAAGAGATTAACGGTTCTGTTGCCTGATTGTAATGATCTATAACTTTCATTCTCTATTGTCAAAAACTTAATCTTAATTGCTTAAAATAACATGATTGTAGTAAATAAATAAATTTATGGCGTGATTGAGAAAATCACTGCCTGAAAGGCATCGTAAGTGCTATTTAAACAGCATCTTCAGAGTTGATATGAGCAAATTTATTCGAATCAGACTCTTTTTCATCAGATATGGGAAGCGTGAAATAAAAGACTGTGCCCTTACCTTCTGTACTTTCAAAATAGATTCTTCCACCCTGCTTTTCGACGAACTCTTTGCATAAGTTCAAACCTAAACCACTGCCCTTTTCTTCCCGGGTACCTTTCCGACTGTGCATGCCACCGGCAAAAATTTTATCCTGCATATCTTCCGGTATCCCAATTCCGGTATCTCTAATCTCAAAATGAACTTCGCCATTTTCTTTAGTAGCATCAATAGTAATATGATCACCTGAATTTGAAAATTTAATGCTGTTAGAGATTAGATTTCGCACCACCAGTTTAAAGAGATTATAATCACCCTGCACTTCCAGATCAGGACTAAGTTCATTTTCTAGCGTTATTTGCTTGTGGCGGGCATTAAACTTAAGAGATTCCATAATTTCATCCACAATCTCCGTTGCATTTATAGTACGGATCTCCATATTCAGTCCCGACATCTGCTGATTCGCCCAAGCCAGTAGATTCTCCATAACATTCATATTTTGCTGTAACGAAAACTCCATTTCCGAAAATAGTTCTCTCATCTCCTCTTCAGAAAGTGTTGGCTCCCTGACCAGCTCCAGAATTCCAGTTAGAGCACTTAAAGGAGTTCGCAGATCATGAGCAATTATGCTGAATAGCTTATCTTTTACAGCGTTAGCTTCCTCAAGCTGTCTCTTCTGATTCTTGAGCTTGCGGTTTATTTTATTTTTCTCCC
>JBPRGH010000083.1:0-1385 GCA_051418055.1 Candidatus Cyclobacteriaceae bacterium M2_1C_046
CATTATTTACTGTAAGGAATGGTGTGAATATTTAAAAAGCTTAGTTAATCTTCTGCGGGAGCAACAACAAAATTTCACATTTATTGATCTTCGGTTTGATACATCAAAAGCTAACGAGTTGATATCAAAGCTGGGTAATCCGCTGATTTTACCCATACTAGAGATCAATGGTGTCTATTATGAAAAACCATCGTTTGCAGAGGTCACAAATCAGCTTGAGTTAACCCACTGGAGACAAAAAGTCGACCAAACTTACTATGGTAAAGAACCATCCGGGGACAATACTTATTAAAACGGATCGACAGATAGATGAATGAATCCCGATTTTTTTAAGGGTAATCAACCTCATTGGACTTTTCTTATGGATAAGCTGGCAAGATAAAAAATCAAAGCCGGCAGAATCATAAATTGCAATACGGGAGATAGGCCGACTTCTACGTAAGGTAGCAGCGGCATTGCATCAGAGTAGCTCCAGCTCCCGGCGGCAAGATGTCTGAGTTCGCCCAAAATGGCCCCTATCCCACCTATAAGAACCAAACCGATCACGTTACGGATGGTCACTCTGCCCGGCCAATACGGATCTTTATAGAACAGGCTAAAGGCAAAATAAAGAAGCAGTACCATCAACATATCGGCTACGGATGCCAATGCACAAAAGGAAATATGATTTAAATCATAGACGTAGCCCGAATAAAGCGGTCCCTGGGCAATCTCCCACACAAGGTTAAGCAAAAAAGCCAGGCCGCTGATTTTTAATATGAGTTTGTTGAACACATTTTTTTCTGAGACTTTTCTTGAATAATAGATATAACAGGCTGTAATAATGAGCAATACTATCACCGGAATAATAAACTGAGTGAGCTTTAATTCTGTCATTTTATACCCTTTCTTGATTATGGAT
Source organism: Candidatus Cyclobacteriaceae bacterium M2_1C_046 (assembly GCA_051418055.1). GTDB lineage: Bacteria > Bacteroidota > Bacteroidia > Cytophagales > Cyclobacteriaceae > JBPRGH01. Next base: position 902 of record JBPRGH010000083.1, read on the forward strand.
TTGTGCTTTTAGTGTAGTGTATATTCTACATACGCAATGGTTATCTCACATCTGAATGTATCAAGAGACATAAACTTCTTTATTTGGTTTAAGCTTTATTTAAGGCGCTTACATCTATCTTATAAATAATAGCTTAAATAACCGAACACGATATTTTCAGTTAAATAAAAATTACAAAACCATGTTTTACAATCATCATTTTTTCGGCATGCATTGGATCTGGTGGATTGTGATCTCTATAGGACTCCTTTTGGTTTTTTTGGATTTGATTCCAAATTGGCGCGATAGTGATAACCGGGAAGACGCAATGGATATATTGACTAAGAGGTTTGCCCGTGGAGAGATAGAACGCGAAGAGTTTGAGGAGCGTAAGAAAGTTTTAAAACTAAACAAGTAAAATTAAAAAATACAACAATGGAAAAGATCAAAATAGCCGTAAACGGATATGGCGTCATCGGAAAACGGGTGGCGGAAGCAGTAACCT
>JBPRGH010000084.1:0-1035 GCA_051418055.1 Candidatus Cyclobacteriaceae bacterium M2_1C_046
ATATTCGAGACATTATTTAGTAAAAATGATATCGACGAAATATTCAAATTTCTGGAAGAGGAGAATTCTTTGATGGAGGATTTAAAAATTATGGGAAGCCTTCCCTACCTGCCATTCTTTAAAGCAATATGGAATTCAAGAAAGCGTCTTTTTAAAATTTAAAGCTACTCTTCATTACTAAACTGATACCTGATGTTATTGCCAAGCAGATACCCATAGGGACGTAAGCCTTCTACCTCAACCAGAATGCATCGAAGAATTCCCAGGAAAGGAACAAACAGTATCATTCCTGATATACCCCACACTTCTCCACCTATTATCAACGCAAGTAAGGCCATAAATGGATTAATACTTACCTGTGAACCGACAATATTCGGAGTGATAAAATTGCCTTCTAAAAATTGAACCATAGCAAATACACCGACCACTGCTAAAGGGGTAAATAAGGATTCGGTAAAAAGCAGTGCAAAAAGAATGGCCGGCAGGCTTCCTATTATGATTCCGATATAGGGTATTACAGCCAAGATAGCAGCGAAAGCGGCAAAAAATAGTGCATGTTCCAAGCCGACAATCCAAAGCCCTATAAAATTCAATACGCCCAAAATACCAATCACACTGATCATACCTACTATATAATTCTGAGTCACCGTCTGTATGCCGTTAATAACTGAGTCAATAGCACGGGTATCTTCATCTTGCCAGGCTTTATGAATAAATGTTTGGTACATATCCTTGTAATACATCATAAAGAAAACGAAGAAAGGAAGAATCGTTAAGGTAGTAAACATACTTGTTGTCGCTCCCAAAGCCGTACTGAGATACTCTCCGCTCTTATCAATTACATTGCCTAGTCCCTGCTGCAGAAAATCAATTTGCTGCTCGGGAGCAATTCCGAAAATATCCTGAAAAAAAACCAGCAGATCCCGGCTGATAACCTGCAGCTTTTCATTAGCTTCGGGAAGACGATCTGCAAACTGAACAAATTGGATGGACAACAAGGAAAATATGCCGATAGTCGCCGTAATCACCAGTAAA
>JBPRGH010000085.1:0-263918 GCA_051418055.1 Candidatus Cyclobacteriaceae bacterium M2_1C_046
CAAAGAACATTGAACTTTAAACTTTAAACTTCAAACTTTGAACTTAAAAAACTTCAAAGCTTCCTAACCTTTCCACTACCGACAGAATTGTTATTAACATGTTTTGGATCCCCTTTATAATAGACATCACCGCTGCCTACAATCCTGGTCATTAATCTTTCATTAACATGCACCTTACAATTTCCGCTTCCGGCAATACTGATTTCCATCTCATTAACCTCAAATTCTTCTGCTTCTAAGTCTCCCGAGCCGCCGATACTAATATCCGCTTCTGAAGAAGCACCATTCATAATAATTTTGCCACTTCCTGCAATACTGATATCTGTTTTTCGGGCATTTACTGTAACCTCCATTCGGCCCGAACCTGCAATGTCAGCGGTAAATTTGTCGGTGTTGAACTTATCGGTGCTGATAATTCTTCCTGAACCGGCTAGTGAAAGACCACTAAGGTTGGGCATAGTAATAGATACTATAATTTTTTCGTCAAAGCTATTATTTTCAAAAAAGTTATTTTCAGGGGTTAATTTTAACCAGTCACCATCAACTTGAGTTTCAATTTTTTCCAGGTCCTCCTCATTTCCTTTCAGCACAACCTTAAAATCATTTCCCTTTGTAATGGTTACTTCAGCAGGAATGCCAATTGAAACAGCAGTGAAGTCATCTACTTTTATTATCTGCTCTGTCTGACCAAAGGTCAGAATGGCAATAAAATTTGTTAATAAAAAGAGTGATAAAATTTTCATGATTAAAATGATTTTTTACTAAAGACCAGATAAATAAGCAGAGGTTGCATGAGTAAGCCACGCATTTTATAATTTTGTCGGCTAAGCAAAAATTATGTTCTATTTAATTCTCTGCATTCTATGCAATGCGGCCATATTTATTACTTTTAAATTCTTTGGCAGAAAGAAGATTCCATTGCTTCCCGCAATCGTCATAAACTACTGGGTGTGTGTTGTTACGGGTGGATTTTTTGCCGGTAATGATGTTGCTGTGCAATTTAGTGAAGGCTGGGAGTCCTGGATGTACTTTGCTGTAGCTCTGGGATTTATATTTTTGGCCACTTTTTACCTGATGGCCTATGTAACGCATAAGTTTAGCGTATCTGTAGGTTCTATTTCTGCAAAAATTTCATTAGTGATACCGGTGCTTTTTAGCCTCCTGGTTCTTCAGACACAGCTTATCGATTATAACTGGTTAAACTATCTTGGCATGGTAGGAGCCCTCGGAGCAATCGTTTTTAGCTCAATTAAGGATAGAAAGCTTGAAACCGGAGATATTTCATGGGGGGAGCTTGGTTTGCCATTCCTGCTATTTTTTATGAATGGCCTTATTGATACATCAATTAATCTGGTCAGCAACAGGTATTTATCAGAGGCAGATGAAAGAATATTTCCAATTGGTATCTTTTTGGTGGCGGCCGTAGTTGGCGCTTTTATATTAATTATTAAAAAGGTGACTTTAAGCAAAAAAGTAATAATAGGAGGTTTAATTCTGGGCGTTATCAATTACTTTTCTGTCTTTACCCTTGTCAGGTCTTTATCAGTGCATAATGATGACGGGGCTTTTGTCTATCCGGTGCTGAATTTGGGAATAATAATCGTTGCATCAATATTTTCTCTTCTTTATTTTAAAGAACGGTTCTCCAGGCTCAACTGGATTGGATTTGCACTTGCTATTATTTCGTTAATTCTGCTTGCACATCAATCGATCTTCAGGTATGGTTGAAAAATTTAAAACCATAGCAGGTGCTTCATCAGGGGAATACAAGGAGAAAGGCAGTAAGTTTATTGCACATGCTTTTCCTGTAGAAAATGAAGATGAAGTGAAGGAACGGCTGGACGAATTAAGGAAGAAGTATTATGATGCCAGGCACCATTGCTATGCGTTTGTACTACATGCAGATAGAAGCCGCTACAGGTCCAATGATGATGGAGAGCCTTCACATTCCGCCGGGGACCCTATCCTGGGGCAGATCAACTCATTTGAATTAACCAATATCCTGGTTGTCGTTGTGCGTTACTTTGGAGGTACAAAATTAGGTGTGGGCGGATTAATCACAGCGTATAAGACAGCGTCTGAGGAGGCTTTAAAACAGGCAGTCATTACAGAGGAAACGGTTCGAAAAGAATTTCGGCTGGAATATCCTTATGAGTCAACAAATGAGATCATGCGTCTGACAGCAGAGATGGATATTAAGATACTGGAGCAAAATTTTGCGATTGCCTGTGAGCTAAAAGGAGCAGTGATTATTACTCAGCAAGATATTTTAAGAGAAAAAGTAAAGCTTTTACAGGATTTAGGAAATAATATAATGATCAATTTCCTTTAAGTATCCCTCCAAAGCCAGCTTTTCATAAATTTTTAGGCTAACCCAGGCATCAGTAGCGGCATAGGTGATCTGCTGTTCTGTTAATTCCTCCTTTTCCCAATTGCTCACCTGAGCTGACTTTGAAATACGGAACCCCAGCACGATTGCAGATAATTTCCGTAACCCCTGCTGATTTATTTCTGCCATGGCAGCTGCATGTTTCAGTTCAAGAAACCCTCTCGGCTCAATAGCCTGCAGCCTGCGAAGCTCTACCAGGTCATCACGAAGGCCTGCACCTATTTTTAATATCTCGGGGTCTGTTAAGATTTCTATTAAACCGGTAGGAAAACCAATAATATTTATTCTGAAAAGATAAACCTTATGCGACATTGCCAGCTGTATCAGGGCAACCGGATTATATTCTCCTTTACGAAAGGCAGGTTTGGATTCTGTGTCAAATCCAAGTGCAGGTTCCTGTTTAAGCTCTGCAATAGCCTCTTTTACATCTGAAAGGTTGTCAATAATAACTACATCACCTTCAAATTTCCCTAACGGCAGCTCATTAACTTCCTCGTTACTAATGGTGGACTGGTACATTGTCTTCTTTTACTGGTGGAGTTTCCGGTTTATTGATCCTTTTGATTTTAATGTTTAAATATCCAAAAAGGATAGTCATCAGCGGACTTATTAAATTAAAAAAGCAGTACGGAAGATAAGTCATGGTTGCCACACCTAATACGGATGACTGATATGCCCCACAGGTATTCCATGGTATTAGTACAGAGGTTACTGTACCTGTATCTTCCAGTGTACGGCTGAGGTTTTCCGGTGCAAGGCCTCGTTCCTTAAATTCTTCGGAATACATGCGCCCGGGCACTACAATGGCGATATATTGATCGGATGCAGTAAGATTAAATGTAATACAGGTCCCTGCTGTTGCAGCAATAAGTGACCCGGTCGATTTTGCCAGTTTAATAATACTTTTTGCAATCCTTCTAAGCATACCTGTGGCTTCCATTACCCCGCCAAATATCATGGCACAAATGATCAGCCATACGGTATTTAACATTCCCACCATACCTTTTGAAGAAAGCAATCCTTCAGCATCTAATAAAGCTACCCCTGTTGTAAAGGTGACACTGTCATACATGCTTCGCATAAAAGCTTTGAATGATGCCAGGGTAAAATTATCATTGATGCCACTTACTTCTTTAATAATATGAGGTTGAAAAATAATGGCAAATACAAATCCTGCCAGAGTACCAATTAGTAAAGCAGGCAATGCAGGTACTTTTTTAATGATCAGGAAAATTACCAGTGCAGGTACCAGGAATAGCCACAGGTTTATGTTAAATTTATTAGCTATCGCAGCTTGTACTTCTGCAATCTGATCAACTGATCCTGTAGGGTCAATATTAAACCCCCAGATTAAAAAGATGATCAGCGCTATGGTGACAGAAGGCACCGTGGTCAGCGCCATATAGCGAATATGGGTAAACAGATCTGTACCCGCCATAGCAGGGGCAAGATTTGTGGTATCGGATAACGGGGACATTTTATCACCAAAGTAAGCGCCGGATATAACGGCACCGGCTACCACGCCTTCGGAGATCCCTAAAGTTTGACCGATCCCGATCAAAGCAATACCAATTGTTGCAGCTGTTGACCAGGAGCTACCAGTGGCTAAAGAAACAACAGCGCTAACTATACATGCAGCAAAAAGAAAAATGGTGGGATTCAGCACCTCCAGCCCATAATAGATCATGGCAGGTACAATACCACTGATGAGCCATGTGCCTGATAAAGATCCTATTAAAAGGAGAATGAGTATAGCACCCATTGCGGAACTAATACTTTTAACGATTCCGTCTAAAAGGTCATCCCATTTATAGCCCAAAAATATAGCAATAACTCCTGCTACTGCTGCAGCAAGTATCAGTGCGATCTGATTAGCTCCTGAAATGGCATCATCACCAAATACCACCAGTACGTTTAGGACCAGAACAATTGTAAGGAAAATAATAGGTATTATCGACTGCAGCAGAGAAGGCTGCCTGGGATTAGCCATATTCTTATAAATTGCATTTAAACAAGTCTCGAAGATAATGAAAAATGGTAAGTATTATTATTTCGAAAGGTGAAAAAATAGGCTTTTAATGTTTAAAAATAAACACGAAGTGGACAGCTACTCCATCTTCGTGTTTAATACTTATTATTCCAGTTTAAGAAATTATGGTTTTAGTACCACTTTCACACAATCATCTTCTTTATTGTTGAAAATCTTATAAGCATGAGGGGCTTCATCTAATGAAAGTTCGTGTGTTATGATATCATCCAGAACTATCTTTTCATCTTTAACAAGCTTTAAAAGATCATCAATATAATGCTGTACCGGAGCCTGACCGGCTTTTAAAGTTAATCCTTTGTCAAAAAACTGTCCTAAAGGAAATTTATCATAGTACGAGCCATAAACTCCTACAACTGATACTATTCCTCCACGACGTACTGCGCTAAAGCAGTTCTCAATGACATTTGTAGTGCCTGCTTGCATCCGAACAGTATTTAATACTTTTTCAAGGACATTTCTGTCGGCCTCCATTCCTACTGCGTCTATACATACATCTGCACCTCGGCCTGCTGTCATATCCCTAATAATCTCAGTAACATTATCTTTAGCAGCATTTAAAGTTTCTGATTTAGCAGATCTCTTTGCTTTTTCCAGACGGTATGGTTGTATATCAACTCCAATAACCCGTCCGGCACCTTTAAGCCATGCAGATTTTTGTGCCATAATCCCTACGGGCCCACAACCAAAAACAACTACTGTTTCACCTCCTTTAAGTTCAGCCCAATCCACTGCTGTATATCCTGTAGGAAATATATCCGTTAGAAATAGGGCTTTGTTATCAGGAAGATTATCGGGTATTTTTCGTGGTCCAATATCTGCATATGGCACCCGTACATACTCTGCCTGTCCGCCTGGATAGCCGCCGTATAAGTTGGTATATCCAAATAAAGCTGCTCCTTTTTGATCAAGCAATGCACCTTCCGGGCCATAATGTTTTTCATTTGAATTTTCACAATGAGGATAGAGATCATGTTGACAAAAAAAACATTGACCGCAGCTAATGGGGAAGGGAACAACTACGCGATCACCTTTTTTTAAATTTGTTATTTCCTTACCAGTTTCTACAACTTCTCCCATAAATTCATGTCCAACAACCATATTTTCTATCTGTGGTATTTTGCCATTATAAATATGTAAATCTGAGCCACATATTGCGGTGCTGGTTACCTTTATAATTGCATCCCGTTCATGCTCTATTATTGGATCATCAATAGTATCCACCTTCATCACCTTGGGCATATGAAATCTTACAGCCTTCATATAAATTATCTTTTTAGTTAAACATTACTCCTTTAAAAGCAACAGGAATAAATTTGGTTTGTTAGCATCTTCTATTGAATTATCAAAATATACTTTTGAAGATTACAATAAAACTTTAACAACATTGGCCAAACTACACTGTTGTCATTATAAAATATTGAAGGCTAATGTATGAAAGACAGAAATGTAGCGGTTATTACAGGGGCTAGCAGCGGAATAGGTAGGGAGGCTTCTTTAAAATTTGCAAAGCAGGGTGATTGTGTAGTATTAGTGGCAAGGGATAAATTATCGCTTCAGGAAGTGGCAGATGAGTTTGAAAATACTCAGGGAGAAGCATTTATTATACCTGCTGATGTATCAAATGAGGAAGAGGTTAATGAGATAGTTCGAAAGACTGTAGAGAGATATGGTAAAATTGATATATGGGTTAATAATGCGGCGGTGATAGCTTTTGGGGAATTTATGGATATTCCTTCTGAGGATTTTAAGAGAATTATTGAAGTTAATCTCTTCGGTTACATCTATGGTGTGCGAGCAGTTTTACCTCAGTTCCTTAAGCAAAAGAGAGGTACGTTAATTAATGTTTCTTCCGTAGCTGGTGTAGTAGGACAACCTTATTCTGTGCCTTACAGTGTTAGTAAATTTGGCATCAGGGGGTTGGGGATTTCCCTTGATCAGGAGTTGAAAAATGAAAAAAATATCCATATCACTACTTTAATGCCTTCGACCGTTGATACTCCCATATATAGGAAGGGAGCAAATTATATTGGTAGGAAAATTAAACCACCGGTTTCTGTAATAAGTGCTGAAAAAGTAGGCGAAGCAATTTTAAAATTGAGTAAAAAACCAAAGAAAAATACTTTTGTTGGGAAGCAAACTTTGTTAATGCGGCTAGGCCGGTTTATAATGCCAACTATCTTTGATAAGATCGTTTATTATAAAACTATTATCCAGGAATTTCAGGATGAAACAGTTCAAAAATCAAATGGTAATTTATATAAATCAATGCCTAAAGAAAATAAAATAAAAGGAGGATATAAAGATGATGGATAAAGGTACGGATGTAACTAGATAATTTTTAAACATTACTGTAATCAATAATCTACCTAATTAGTTAGATAATAATTTTACTAATTCCTCACCAGCTGTAGAGCCAATTGCTACGCCCATTCCTCCTAAACGTACCGCTACTCCGCATTTATCAGAGATTTTTTTTATTATGGGCTGTTTATTATTTCCAAACGCCATGATACCGCTCCAGCTCATATCAATCTCTGGCTTCTGATCAGGCATTAATGTCTCATGTAGCATTAATTCAAGATGCTTAGAAATTTTTTGATTTAAATCAAATGAAGTGGTTGTTTCCTTCTGTATATCCAGATTACGTCCGCCACCAAAAATCACCCGTTTTCCATAATCCCTGAAATAATAATACCCTTCATCAATATGAAAAGTACCTTCAAAGGGTATATGATCCAGCTCCTTCGTAACAACGACAATACCTCTCCCCGGTATAAGGTCAATTTCAGGCAGCAGTTGTTTTGCAAAAGCATTTGTACAAACAGCGATTTTTTTCCCATTTAATGCATATGCTCCTCTGATCCCGTCATTTAAAAATACCGCCCCTTCCTCATTATCAAGCTTTGTTACTTCACAGCCTGTTCGAATTTCAATATCCAATTCACGGGCAAGCTTTGTCAGGTTCTTCATCATTAACCCACTATCCAGCTGGCCTTCGTAAGGATTAAAGATTATTCCCTTTACCTGGTCCTTATTAAAGCCAAAGGGTTCTATTTTTTGGCTTGAATCTTGAAAGACAGGTTTGTCAAACAGGTCCTGTAGCATTAAATTTAATTTATCCAGCTGCTCAAGATGGTGCAGTTCATTTTCTCGCAAAAGCTCATAACCTCCTTTTAGCTGTAGATCAATATTATGGTCTCCTAATCTCTTCCGTAACTTTTGCAGCCCCTGCCATCTGCGGTGTACCAATTGCCGGCAATTCTCCTCTCCGATTTTTTCAATATCCAGTAAAAGCTCAGAAAGGCTTCCAAAACATGCAAATCCGGCATTTCGGGTGCTTGCCCCTGTAGGAAGAGAGCTTCTTTCCAAAATTAAAACTTCATTTTCAGGATACTTTTCTTTCCAGCTTATAGCCGTAGATAAACCTACAATACCACCACCAATTACAATCAGATCAAAATTTATCCAATGATTTTTTTCCCAGATACTCAGCATTTCTGTTTCTTTTATAAGAAAATATCCGCCAAATTTAAGGATATTGTACTTATAGAGATCCAATCTGAAAATCAATAAGCCAATAATTACACCAACTCAATAAATAATTATGAATATCCCAGCATTTATAGAAAAGGCTAAAACCAGCAAGGCGCGAATGTGGTTGCTGAATAGAATCCTTTACCGGTTGATTCCATTTAATAAACCTCATGGTTTTACAATTAAAGAGATAGGAGATGATTATGTGAAGGTAGTACTTCCTTATAAACGTAAAAATCTGAATCATATAAAAGGGCTGCATGCATGTGCTTTGGCAACACTTGCCGAATATTCCACCGGTTTTCTCATGATCACACGGCTGGACCCCAAAAAATTCAGGATCATTATGCAGCGTATTGAGATGGATTATCATTACCAGGGAAAGAATACAGCAGCGTGTACATTTAAAATTTCTAATGAACAGATAAAAGAAGATATACTTGAGCCATTAAAAGATAAAGAGTCCGTAATCTTTAAGTGCAAACCAGAGATTTATGACAGTGAAAATAATCATTTGGCAAGTGGACACGTTTTTTGGCAGGTTAAAAGTTGGGAAAAAGTAAAAACAAAGGTATAGTTATCAATTTAGAAAAAGAGAAGAATTTTAACTTTCTCTTTCTGATCCTAGATTTCTGATTTAGTTATGATCATTGTTAACTTTGAATAAATATAATTCAGACTTCCAATTTCATATTTCTGATTTATAATAAACTTTATTTTTCAGCGTCTTGTTTGTGGGTTTGGCTATGATGAAAAAAATATTAATACTTACTTTCTTTTACCTGGCTGCCTCTTTTACTTATGCTCAGGCTAGTCAGGAGCGTGATACCTCTTTGGTTAATAGTGATGAGCCGAAGCAGATCATCCTCATTGAGGATATGCAGATCCAGATTGAAACAACCCAGGCTCTCAATGACCTTTATAACTTTAAATTTGATGAGGCTGAAAAGCAGTTTCGCTGGTTAAAACAAAAATATGGTTATCATCCGTTACCTTACTTCCTGCTGGGGCTTAGTGAATGGTGGAAGATAATGCCAAATCCAAATGTGCGTCAGCATGATGATAAATTTGTGGCCTATATGGATACCGTAATTGCTATAAGCGAACGGTTAAAGAATATTCCCCGTCATGAAACAGAAGCAAACTTTTTCTTAGCTGCGGCACATGGTTTTTTAGGAAGGTTACATTCAACCGAGGAACGTAAAGAGTGGAGAAAGGCGGCGGTTTCCGGTAAAAGTGCCCTTTCGTATATGCAGGAAAGCAAAGGAAAACATTATCTCAGTCCGGAATTACTTTTTGGCGATGCGCTATATAATTATTTTTCAGTATGGGTGCCGGAAAATTACCCTATACTGAAACCGATAATGCTCTTTTTTCCTGAGGGTGACAAGGAGCTTGGATTAAAGCAGCTGAAGGAGGTTTCCTATAATGCCTTTTATACACGTATAGAGGCACAGGTATTTTTAATGCGTATTTTAGGAAATTATGAAAATGAACGAACTCGCGCCCTGCAGATAGCTGAATACTTGCATCAGGAGTATCCTGATAACCCCTATTTCCATCGCTATTATGCCAGGATGCTTTATACCATGGGAAGATTTTCTCAGGCCAAAGATGTATCACTGGAAATACTGCAGCAGCTGGATAGCGGAAAGCTTGGCTATGAAGAAACAACGGGAAGATACGCCGCTTTCTTCCTGGGCCAGATTTATGATAACATGAAAGACTATGAAAATGCAGCAAAATATTATGAGCTTTCAGCAAAATATTCTGAAGCGGTAGATGCCGAAGGAATGGGATATTATCATTATTCCTTGCTAGGTCTTGGTGATTACTATCGTCGTATAGGGGATAACAAGAAAGCGAAGGAGTATTATAAAGAAATCAAAAAGCACGCTGATAGAAAGGATCGTATCCATCAGGTAGCTCGTGATCGTTTAAAAGCACTTTAATGACCGCCCAGGACCTGTTTATAACCCCCATTTGGCTCATCCTCCTTTCTGTAGGTGCTTATTTGATCAGGCCTTATGTAACGGATGAGAATACAAGAAAGTATTTTATGCCTGCGCTATGGGTTAGGTTTGCTGCAGCTATCTTACTAGGGGTTTTATATCAGTTTTATTATAACGGAGGTGACACTTTTGCATTTCATACTCACGGTTCCGCTCATATTTTTGATGCTTTTTTAGCTTCTCCTATTAAAGGATTGAAGCTTTTATTTGCTAATGGGGAATATGCTACAGGCACATATGAATATGCACGAAAGATCTGGTATTACAGGGATGAGAACTCATATTTTGTTATTAAGGTAGCCGCATTTTTTGATCTGTTTACGCTAAGTACTTATTCAGCAACAGCTTTGTTTTTTGCTGCTTTTAGTTTCTCGGGACTATGGGCTTTATACCAAATATTTTATCAACAGTACAAAAAGCTGCACTTTCATTTAGCATTAGCTATTTTATTTGTTCCTTCCGTTGTCTTCTGGGGTTCTGGAATTTTAAAAGATACGATTACATTAGGAGCTATTGGATGGCTGACTTGGTTCTTTTATAAGATTTTTATAAAAGGGGAATGGAACATTGGTAATTCAATAGGAGCTTTATTGATGCTATACATTTTATATGCTGTTAAAATATATATCGTATTATCCTTTGTACCCGCTCTTATTTTATGGGGAATGACAAAATATTTCAAAAAAATAAAGTCAATAATCGTAAAGATTTTAATAGTACCATTAATATCTGCTGTAGCTATACTCTTTCTATATTTTATGTCTGAAGCGGTTGCTAAAGAAAATCCTAAATATTCTCTTGATCAGATTGCAAAGACGGCCCAAATTACGGCTTATGATATACGTTATGGGTGGGGAGCACGAGGTGGAGCCGGAGCTGGTTATGACTTGGGGGTTTTGGATGGCACCTGGCAAAGCATGATAAATCTGGCACCCTCGGCTATAAATGTAAGTTTATTCCGGCCTTATCCCTGGGAGATCAGTAATCCTTTTATGGTTTTGGCTGCAATGGAAGCAATTGCTATTTTATTTTTAACATGTTTTATTTTATTTAAACGAGGATTTTTCCAGTCGTTTAAATTTCTTGCTAACCAGAATGTTATTTTCTGTCTTGTTTTTGCCCTTGTTTTTGCATTTGCAGTAGGAATATCCACTTATAATTTTGGTACGCTAATGCGGTATAAAATACCTTTAATGCCCTTCTATCTCTCTGGACTGGTTATATTGTATCATTTGAAAAGCGAAAGAAAAGCTGCTTTATTCGCCTCAACAGAATATTCATCTTCTACCTTCTGACGTCCGTTTACCCCCATTTCTTCTCGCAACTTTTTATTATTTAATAGCTCCTTAAGTTGATTATAAAACTCCTGTTTATCTCCACATAAGTAGCCGTTTTTTCCGTTGTTAATAATCATTTGATTTACACCTACAGGTGAAGCAACTGCCGGAATTTTCAGGGCCATATATTGAAGGACCTTAAAGCCACATTTTCCCTTGCTCCACTCATCATCTGTTAACGGCATTATGCCAATATCGATCTTTAGTAGATCCTTAATTTCAGTGTCTTTTTTCCATTCCAGAAAATCAAATGAACGGAGGTTATAATGTGGATTTTTATTAGCGATCACTAAAAATCGAAATTCAGCTTCTTGCTCCAGTCGTTTTAAAACAGGTAATATTAGGTTTAAATATTGCAATGTAGAGTGAGTTCCTGTCCAGCCGATTGTTAATAAATCTCTAGCTGATTTTTTATACGCCTCAGGGTTATGATAATTTTCTGTATCTATTGTAGTGGGAATAATATTCACATTTTGGTTATACTGCTTTGCATAATTCGCCAGATATTCATTTCCTGCGCTAATTTTGTAGCTCCACCTGCAGATAGAAGCGACTTTGCTTTTCCATTTTAGTTTTGCAAGTAATGTTCCTTTTTCATCAGGATCTTTAAGCCAGATAGCATCATCAAAATCATATATAATTTTCTTTTTTAAGATTTTAGCAGCAAGAAACTCAAACCAGGGAGGACCGAAAGGAGTCACTTCTCTATGTATAAAAATATAATGGTAATTATGAATTTGAAGCAGGATTATTAATCTTTTCCAAAATCCATTAATTAAATAGTAAATCTTTTTAAGTAGAGACCCTTTTTTATAAAGCCAATTCCATCCCTCCACATCAAGAAATGAACTAATAGTATATTTGAAATTCCTTTCTTTTAGAAAATTAAGGTATTGTTCAAAACGAAAACGTTGCGATGGGGCTTTATTGTAGGGGTAAGGAATAATAAATATAATGCGCAAGATTATTTAGATTGTTGTACCTTTCGAACGTAAAATTATTTTAATACCTTCTTCAATAGGCAAAAGGTCTCTATTGAGCAAAGATTTCATTTTAGTTATATCCGGCATTCTCCTGGCCATATCTCCTTCTTTTAAAGGTGGTAGGTGTACTATGTTGGATTTGGAACTTGTTAATTTAATAATTACCTCAGCTAATTGATTTATCGTAATAACCTTATCATTTCCAATATTCACCACTTCATTAACAAATTTATTTTGTTCAAATGCAGTAATGGTGGCATCTATATTATCGTCAATATAGCAGAATGTGCGACTTTGCAAGCCATCTCCATAAATTGTAATATCATGATTTTTCTTTGCCTGCCTAATAAATTTTGACATTACAAAATCAGCACTCTGTTTAGGACCATAAGTATTAAAGAACCTAAAAATGGTGTAATCTAAATCATACTCTTGCTTGAAAGATTTAAAAAAAGCTTCCGCAACATTTTTAACAATAGCATATGGAAGTCTCGAATTTAAAGGTGTTGTTTGTTCATTTTGAGGCATTTCAACAGGCTCGCCATAAACTTCAGATGAAGAAGAAAAGAAAACCCTTTTAACCCCGGTATTTTTAGCAAGTTTTAAAATATTTTTAATTCCTTCGATATCATTTAACACTAATTCGGGATTTTCGAGAGTTCTTTTTACACCAACAAGAGCAGCATAATGGAACACATAATCAAATGAAAATGCGGTCATTACAGGTGCTACATCTTCATATTTATTAACATCACATTTAATGAATGTACAGTTATCTTTTGTAGGTACAAAATTTTTATATCCTGTGATAAGGTTATCCACTGCCACAATTTTATTATCTGGATTTTGAGATAATTTATCTGCCAATGAGCTACCAACAAATCCGGCTCCTCCAGTTATTAATATTTTAATCATGTTTTATTAATTCAATTGATGTCTTTAAAGTAATTGATCCATACAACATATCATAATATAGTTGAAAGGATAAGGTAAACTTAAAACAGGGAAATATCATTCCTCCGATTCTCACTGTTAACGAAGTTTTTAAAATTAAATGTTCCTATCATACACTTTTTTATAGACTTCATCTGCAATTTCAAAACTCCTATAGCTAACTGCAATTTTACGTATCTCTTTATATAGATCCATTCTATTATTGTTTTTTAAAATTGAATCAATTTCAATAATTGAATTTTTAAAAGAATGCTCATCCAAAGATTCAATGACAGATCCTATATGGAATTTATTTATAATTTCACTGTCGTCGGAGATATCTTTAGTAATTACAACAGGTAGACCTAGGGCCCAATATTCACCATCTTTAATAGGTGTACAATATCTTTTAGTAGGTACTGGTTTTACTGGTGTAATAGCAAAATCTGCTAATCCCATATAATCAGGAATTTCTTCATGTGAAACGTATTTCACCATTATCTGATTCTTTGGAAAACCAGATAATTCGCATAAATAATTTATTTCCTCTTGAGAATGATTAGATAGCATTATCACATAAAATTTCTTGCCCCAATGCTTAGCCGCAATTTTTAAAAAGTTAAAAAATTCCTGTTTTAAATAAATACCTCCTAATTTACCCGCATATACAGCAATAATTTTATTCCTGAGATTAAATTTTGTTAGTAGCTTTTCAGATTTAATATTTTTTTCCGAGAATAAATTTAAGTTAACACAAGCTGGTTTTATAAAAAAGCATTTCTTTTCAACCTGATACTTTTCTTTCATATAATTCATCATTCCTGCAGTCGCGGAGATAATGCAACTTGCTCTTTCGGATTGTAGCTTTTCAAGCTTCCATAGTATTTTAAAGGGTAAAGAATTTCGTTTCCATTCTCCATTTTCCACCATAGCTTCTGCGTGAGGTTCATAGCTATCCAGGATAAGCTGAGCACCTGTGAGTTTAGATAAAATGTAACCTATAGCGCCGCCTGGTGTGCACCAACAATGCAGGTGAGAGATACCTTTGGTGGTGATTAATATGAATAGCTTCAGAATTTTATACCCTAACCTGAAAATAGTTGCGAAATTGAATTTACTATATTTTAGGTTGAGCCATATTATGCCTTCAGAAAGCAGTTTCTCCTTGACAATTTTCTCCTCTGACTGTTCTAATTGATATTCTTTCTTTTCAAGTGTTAGCAGATAAATATTTTTATGATCCGGAAGGATTTTGCGAATAATCCTGACATAGGGTAAGGTATAGGTTTGAATTAAAGCTTCCTTATAACTCCAATAGGTAATCACCAGTAAGTTTTGTACTGGTTTCATTGAACTAGATATTTTAAAATAATTAAAGAACGCTTTTTAAATATTTCCATTGGATTTGCTACAATACCTTTTAAAAGATAAAGAAGAGCACCTTTTTGATACTGTTTTGTAAGTGCCAGATGTAATGAAATATAGGTGTTAATACTTCCTTTTAAAATATTAAGCTTGTCTCCAAATGTTTCCATAAATTTAGAATCATCTTTTAATGAAGATAAAAGTATTTCACCACGTATTATTAGTGGATCTTTTTTAGTAACAAATACACTTCGTTCATCATGATTAACTACCGTTGAGGTGATAATATTATGACCGTAGAACGGAAAACGACTGGCCATTCGCAACCATAACTGCCAATCTTCAAATGCGGCAAGTTTTCTGTCTTCATTAAATGGTAAATTCATTGCAATATCCCTCCGAATGAATACTCCATTACAACTAAGAAAATTACCTTTGATAAGTTTTTTACCAATATCCCCTTTATGACTGTCTATTTTATTTATGATTCTGCCTTCAGGAGATTTCACATCATACCCTAAATGAAATATTTCTGGATTGTTATTATTGAACACAAATTTGCATCCTTCATTTAGATGGTTTGGATATAGCAAGTCATCAGAATCTAAAAAATTCACATAATCTCCGGAAGCCAAGAATATGCCTGCATTCCTAGCAGCTCCACGTTCTTCATTTTTTTTCTTATAATATTTTATTCTAGAGTCGGTATATTTATTTACAACTTCTTCAGTATTATCAGTACTTCCATCATCTACAATAATTAATTCAAAATTATCATATGATTGATCAAGAACTGATTGAATTGCCTTTTGAATAAACTGAGCTCGATTATATGTAGGGATAATTATTGAAAAAGAAATATTGTTGTCACACCTACCAATCCATTGATTTTTCATACCCCAATTTTATTAGAAGATCACCAAAATTGTCTTTAAAATATCTTTTGTGGTTATTGTCAAAATAATTGATCCAATCATTTGATTTGCCACTACGGTAATGTGAAGTAACATGATTTCCACCTTTCTGTCTTCCCCCGGATAACTTATCAAATTGAAAATGCGCTACAAAGTTGTTCAGTTTATTTTTATGAATTGATCCCCTTTTAATTCGAAAAGGAAAAAGTGAGGGATATCTTCTATGCAAAACATTTATTACCCAAATGACATCCAATATTCTCTCTTTTAGAAATGTGGGATTTTCTTTGTTATACAATTCAAGAAAATCAAATATTTTAATAAAATTATTATAGGGATCTGTTGATAAATCTTCAAGTTTAATTTCCAGAACATTTTTCTGTTGATAATCCCATTCATACATATCCATGTAAAATTCTTTTAAAAACTCCATCTCGAGAAATAACCCTTTATGAAATGAAACCTGTTTAAGTTTTTTCCGCAATTCATAAAGCTCAGGCCAAAGATCTACTCTGTGAGAATATAAATGTGAGTAATATCCAGAGATACAGATATCCCTAGGGTCCCTTACCACATGAGCCGCCTTATAATTTCTTAAATAGCTGGCTTTAAGCTTACTAGAACTTTGACATAGAACTAACTCTATATTGTTTTTTGTAATTTCCTCGTAGATGTTTTTGTAGTATTCTGCATCGAATTTGTTGTTGAGATAGTAGGATTTTAATCCTATATAACCACTTACTCTTAAAAATATTTGAATAATCCATTCAGAGGCGCATTTATGATGACCAAAAAAGACCCGTAAAGGAAAATTATTTTTTTCAGCAGACTTAATCAACATACAATTTTTGAAGCTTATGTATCATTTGGTCGAGATAAAATCTCTCTCTTACGTCTTCCTGGCTTTTTGTGCTTATAGAATCCCTTAAAAGGTCATCGCTTAATAATTTGATGACGGCATTATAAATGCCATCTACGCTTTTATAATCAACTACAAGGGCGTTTAGATTATCTTTAATAATTTCATGAGCAATACCAGATCGTGTGACAACAGAAGGGATTCCAACGCTCATTGCCTCTATATAAGTTTGACCAAAAGCTTCACTTAATTCATCAATAGGAACATGAATAAAGATATCAAAAAGCATATAAAGGGCAAAAACATCTTTTTCAAATGGTATTTCAATATAGCTATATTCAGGTAAAGTATTCAGCAATTGTTTCATTTCCTCAGCAAAAGGTCCAGCGGCATTAGCCAATATTAATAGTGCATTCGGATATTTACTTAAAAGCTTTTTATAGGCGGGAACGATATACTGTATGCCTTTCCAGTGGATGTATCTTGAAATAACTCCAATGACAGGTCTTCTTCCTCCGGAATTATACATCCTTCTAACAAAATTTACTCTTTCAGAGTTTTTTTGGGGAATATCATCAAAACGAAATCCATGATGTATTAAATGTATTTTTTTTTCATCCACTCCTTCTAACTGCACTAGTACTTTTTTAACGACCTCACTAATGGCAACAATATCTGATGATAAATAATTAATTAACTTATCATATTTTACTGCCTTTGGAAAATAATTATGATGAATTGTCGAATTATGTCGTGTGTGAATCCTTTTTTTTATCCCTGCGGTAAAAGCGGCAAGTAAACCAATTAATGACGCATCAAACAGGTGAGAATGAACAACTTGTATTGATTTTTGAATAAGGATCTTCCTTACTTGCACCAATGCACTTAAAAAATTTTTTTTATTTTTATAGTATACACGATATACTTCAATCTCGTTTTTCCTTAAAAACTGTTCTAAATTTGAATTACCAGGATTAAGAAGAATAAAAAACAAATCAAACTTATCCTTGTCCAGATGTTCCGCTACCCATTCAAAAGCCAGTGCTTTATCTACATGTGAAATTATATATACAATTTTAATCTTCATCTGAATAAGCGATAATATCAAAATGACAATCGTTCATTTTTGGAGGGGTTTCAACATCATAATCCCCATTTACATATCTAAATTTTGTATAATAGTTTTTCAGGAATAGCATCAGTTCTTGTGCAGTTGAGCCCTGTTGTCGTAAATTCCTATCATTTACCTCAATAAAAAGTGTAGGTCGAAATTTTTCAATAGTTTTTACTCCTCCTTTTAATACATTAAGTTCAAACCCTTCGACATCAATTTTGATAAGATGTAGTTGATTTATTCCATTCTCCTCAACATACGCATCTAATGTAACGACATGGACTTTTGGATGATGATTATTATGGATATCATGTATTATTCGATTACCACCTTTATTGTTTTTAACTTCTGGTGACATGAAAAAAGATCCTCTGGCATCTCCTAAACCGATCTCATTGAATACAATATTCCCGAAATCATTAAGGTGAAGATTATTTTTAAATTTAGCGGCAGTAAGGGGGTCAGGTTCGAAGGCGTGGACTCTGCCTTCTGTCCTTTTAGCCATGTTCATAGCAACCTCTCCAATATTTGTTCCTATATCAAATATAGTATAATGAGGTTTTATAAGGCTGTAGAGGATACTTCTGGGTTCAAATTCTATACCAAAATAAACAAGCCACTCCATATAATCACTTATATCCAGGTGGTACTTTATGCCATTTCTTTCGACATGTCTGAAGGAATGAGATGAATAATTTGTGTAATTTAAAGGAAGTTTGGATAAGAAGGAAGATTTGCTTTTTCCTTGTGTGGCATTTGAAAGAATCTTTTCCAGAAATGGTATTTTGAATATGGAGCGGAATATATTTAAAAAACGTGTTTTAAGCATACGATAAGGTAATTCTATTTTAATTCACTCTTATAGTAGCCTTCATAAAGATGAGTGCCTAACAATAAATGAATAATTCTAAAGCTAACAGGATCCAATGTTCTAGTATTAGGTATTACGTGAAAAGTAAATATTAATAACGGTTTTAAATTACCTAAAATGCGGTAAGCAATCTTTTTTAACGGTGAATAACTAAATTCCAACTCCTTGTATCCCAATTCATAAGCTACACGTATAGTTTCTCCATTTCTTCTTTTACGATCTAACCAGTTATTCATGTTCAGGCGATCTTCTTCATTGTGGAAAACAGTAACTGTTTTATCCAGATAGAATTTTATGCCCATTTTCAATGCTCTCTGTGAGAATTCATAATCTTCAGCACCGGCATGTGGAAATGATTCATTATAACCTCCAACTCTCCTAAAGTTATCCGCTGTAATAGGGAGAAAATAACTTGCGCCACTTGAAAGTTCAAAAACATCAGTACTTTCTTTCCAAGTAGGACCAATCCAACCTTTAAGGGAGGTAAACTGATACTTTTCTAAATATCTACCGAATTTGCTTTTACTAAGTTTATCGATTAACTGTGGTGGATAAAACCAGTTGAATAGGTAGCAGTTGTTTTTATCTTCCTGTATATGCTTCTTTGCCTGCTCTACTGCAGTTTTTGTAATTAATATATCATCATCAAGAAAAATAAGATGACCAGAAACAGCCTGAGAAGCGCCAAAATTTCGTGCACTTGCGACTCCTTTACCAGGATTATTCAGCACCTTTATTTTATTTGAATCTATTGTGATTTTAAGCTTACTTTTTTTAGAATCATTGACCACAATAATTTCTGCATCAATATTTTCAATTGCTTTATGAGCAGCAGCAAGTGTTTTATTAAATATTTCTTGCCTTTCGAAAGTAGGAATTATAATACTAAAATCTTTCATGCTTAGCTACAATGGAAAATCTATCAAACTGATCGTGTGTATATCTTTTCAGACTGAAAAATGGTAATTTGTGCTGCTTCAATTTTTCCGCCAACGCTGAATAATAGTTGGGTTTATGTACATCATCAAAAATCATAAAGGAGCTTGTTGCAGATCGGTCAATAACAAAATCCACATGTTTAATCCTTTCTTCGACGAAATTTAAATCATGAAAGACAAGATCAAATGAATTATCCTTTTGAAGTAAAAATTGTTGAAGTGTAAAAATTTTATCTGTACTTAAAGAATGTGATGATAAAAATTCATGTGTTTTGGAAAGCCACTCCTCATTATCATCAATAGAATATACTTCCACGTCAGGCACTTCTTTTTGGTACGTTCGAAAAACATAGGAACTTAATCCAGATCCCATTTCCAATATTTTTTTTACGTTAAAAACATGACAAAATGTATATAAGCATGCGCATGTCTCCAAAGAAACGGCCATCTCTTTCGATGATATTGAGGAGGTATAGTTGGTATAAATATCCTTAAATCTTGAAAAGCTTTCCTGATAAGTTTTTTCAAATTTTTGTTTTAAAAGATTATTATCAAATAAATTATCTTCTGCAGGAGCCAGTCCTTTATACAGAAAATATTTTTCAACCCTGCTTTTTATACCAAACATGTTATTATTTATTTATGCTCCACTCAATATCTTTGACAAAAATGCGGTTGTACTTCTCATCCGGAAGTTCACCAGCATTAGTAAACTTTTTAGGTTCTACCAATAATGTAATGCAATCTTTCTTAACATCCAGGTCTACGTAGCCGTTTCCAAAATGAACATCTATTGAATATATACCTGACATTAGTGGCAGGTACGGGATAGTGAACGATATACTTCCCTCTGATAAAGGCTTATTTGTTAGATTACCGACATAATGTTTATTATTTACAGCCAGAAGAGCAGCATTTTGCATGTCCCTGAATATTAATCCTAATACAGGAAAATCAAGTTCTTCTTCTGATTTAAAATCAACATTAATTTGGATTTTTGAACCCATAGAAGCAATATTACTGGGCTTGTTATCACATAAAACACGAATTTCTTTAATTAATCCGGTAGTTTTTTCTTCAAAATTTATAACGCCTTGTTGGGATTCTAATTTTTGACCTGAGGATGAGAGATAATGTTTAATTACCTCATTACTCTTGCCGGCGATGACCAGTTGTCCTTTTTCAAGTAAAATGGAGTGAGGGCATAAAGACTCGACAGCCGTTATATTATGGCTTACAAATAAAATTGTTCTTCCACTTTTGCTCACTTCATCCATTTTACCAAGGCACTTTTTCTGAAATTCCATATCTCCAACCGCAAGTACCTCATCAATAATTAAAATTTCAGGTTCTAAAAATGCGGCTACGGAAAATGCCAATCTAAGCTGCATTCCACTAGAATAATGTTTTAATGAAGTGTCTAAAAATTTCTCAGTACCAGAGAATGCCACTATTTCGTCAAATTTTGTTAGAATCTCCTTCCTTTTCATCCCTAAAATTGAACCATTCAGAAATATGTTCTCCCTACCTGTCAGTTCAGGATGGAATCCAGTACCTACTTCTAAAAGACTGGCTATTCTTCCTCTGCCAATAATTTCACCACTGGTGGGAGGGGTTATTTTTGAAAGAATTTTTAATAATGTGGATTTGCCTGCTCCATTTTTACCTATAATTCCAATAGAATCACCAGGATTAACATCAAAAGTCACGTCTTTTAATGCCCAGAAATCTTCCTTTTTTGTATCTCTCTTAAAAGAAGATGTAATTTTGTCCCTTAGGCTTAAATAAGAACCTATGCCTTTCCTGATTTGAAATTTTTTTGAAATATTTTTTATTTCCAGTATAGGTTTCATTAGGCAATATCTGCAAAAAAGGATTCGGTTTTCTTGAAATAAAGTATTCCCACAATAAAGAATATAATTGAAGAGGTCGAACTAATAAGTACCAGTTGTAAATTTAATGGTGTGTTAGTAAATGCATGCCTGAATAGCTCAATTGCTCCGGATAAAGGATTTAAAGATAATAATACTTGGGAAATTTGGTTTTCCATTATTGAAACTGGATAAATAACTGGAGTCAGAAAAAGTAGCATTTGTATTAAAAAAGGAATAATATATCTAAAATCTCTATACTTCACATTTAATGCAGCCAAAAGGCATCCTGGCCCAAATGTGGAAAAGACAGTGATGATTAGACTGAGAGGAACATAGATTATAGTTTTAAAAAGGAAAAATTCTAATTCTGAATTAATATTATAATATAAAAGGAGAAAAATGAAAAGTAAAAAAGCAATTGCAAAATCAAATAATGCTACAAAAATAGCTGATATTGGAATTATAATCTTCGGGAAATAGATCTTTTTTATGATATTCGCATTAGCGACCATACTGTTTCCCGCATTAGAAAGGCCGGAGGAGAAAATGTTCCAAATTAATAAACCAGAAAAAACAAATAGAGGATAAGGGATACCTTGAGAAGGAACATTTAAAGTTCGACCAAAAAACAAGGAGAATATGGCCATCATAAGTAAAGGTTGTATTATAGCCCATAAAAAACCAAGGAAAGTTTGCTTGTAGCGAACCTTTATATCTCTCCAGGTAAAAAAATAAAATAGCTCATGAAATTTAATAAGCTCTTTCAAATCAAGGTCCAGACCTTTCTTAGGTCTGATGGTATATTCTATATTCTGCTGTTTTTCCAATTTATTAAGCCCTAATGGATTCAAAGATACAAAGTAATATCTTTCATAGTTCCTGACTGCCTGTTATAGATCTAAAGAGGTTATCTAATTTAACAGAAATATGAAGTTGCTATTCTATAAATCAATGAATTAAAATTTAGATCAGGATGTTAATAGAAAATTTGAAGTGAATCTTTTTTATCTTGCAACAAGTAATTCTTTTAAATTTTGTCAAAGTTAAAATTCAGCAGGATAAAGTTTAAAATATTTTTTAGAATATATTGGAAATGTGCAACAGGTATAGGTCATTAGGGATAAGAAGCCTGATATTACTGGTTTTCTCTTTTTGGATTAAAAATGGTTATTCACAATGCCTGCCAACGAATTTTTCAATTGCGGAAAATATTGTTTGCCAGCAGGAGACATTATTATTTAATAATACCTCCAGTGGCACAGAATTTCTATGGGATTTCTGCTCAAATGATATAGAAGCTGATCCTACTGAATCTACAGGTGCTATAGTTGATAATTTAAGTCAGGCTTTTGGCTATGATGTTGTTAAACAAGATGATAATTATTATGGCTTTGTTACAAATCGCGGTTCTAATAAATTAATTCGTTTAAATTATGGCAATAGTTTAAGGAATACCCCATCAATTACTGATTTGGGTAATCCAGGTACTCTCTTAAAAAGCCCCGAAGATATTGATGTAGTTAATATAAATGGCAACTGGTATGGACTAGTTGCCTTAAATTTAGCATATCCAGATAATGCCGTTATTCTTTTTGATTTTGGAGCAGATATTACAAATCCTAATCCTATCAGTCGGTCGTTGGGAAATTTTAATATTTCTTCAGTTATTAGAGGGATATCTACAGCTTATGATAAAGGAAACATTGTTCTTGTTCTAGCTCAAAGTAATTATAAAGTAACATTAATAAATTTTAGAGATTCTTTTGATAATACTATAGCGCCATCGGATAAAATTGTTACTAATAATCTTCTTAATGCAACTACAATTTTTTCGGTTGAAACCTACAATAAGTGTGATGAATGGTTTGTCTTTGCCGCATCAAATAATAGAATCCATAAACTCAACTTCGGCACTGATCTCTTCAATATACCAATTAGTGAGGAAAGTTATCCCGCAGCAGATGTTGGCACTTTGCCTTTTGATATCAATGCAGTGGCAGAAGGTGACAGTACTTACTTATTTATTGGTAATCTTGATGCACCTTATGTAATATATAATTTTAATGACTTTAGCAGTATACCAACTCAAGTGAAGAAAGGTGTAAATCCTACTCTTACTGATTTTAATATACTTTATGCAGAGGGTGAATTTATTTTAACCGGAATTCGCAATTCAAGTAAAACTGTTTCTCGGGTAACTTACAAAAAAGAATGTGAGGCATCAATAGAATATTCTTATGATCCAGAGCCACATGGAGTTTCCTATGGTAATTCAGGAACTTATTATATACGCCTCACGACCATAAACGGCACTTACAGAAATAGTGCATTGAATGAAGTAACTGTTACACAAGATTTAGCTCCGCAGGCACAATTAAGCCACAGTAATGTTTGTCAGCTTTCCGAAATTTCCTTTAGTGGAATCTCCCAGGATCTAATACAAACCTACACCTGGTCCTTCGGCGACTCCACCACCGCCACCGGTGACACCGTCCAGCATCAATACTCCTCTGCAGGCACATATCAGATCCGGCTGGATGTGGATGATGGCACCTGCACCAATTTTGTCACCGACTCAATCACCATCTATAAAGATGCGCCCACGCCGGCTTTTGATTATGAGGCAGTTTCTAATTGTACAAATACAGATATTTTATTCAACAACCTTTCCGATGCCTCAGGGATACCGGATTCGCTTGTTAGCTATTCCTGGAACTTCAACAACGAATTTACCAGTACAGCAAAAACAGACACTACAGTGGTATTTACTTCTGCCGGTGATAAGAATATTTCCCTCATTGCTTCAATTCCCGGCTGTGCCAACGACACTACCGCCACAATTACTATTAATGAAGGAGCGCTGGTAGATTTTTCCTTTGAAGATCATTGTGAGGAAGCTGAGGTGCAGTTTACCAACCTCACGTCAGGCACTATAACAGACCTGCAGTGGACTTTCGGTAATGGCGATAGCTCTACTGTTTCTGACCCTGCCGTTATTTATAATTCCTATGGTGATTATAGCGTAAATCTGGAGGTGACCAACGATAAAGGTTGTATTACCTATAAAACCGATACCATATCAATCCATGATTTACCGGTAGCTGATTTCAGCCATAGCTTAAGCTGTGAGGGGCTGGAGACGCATTTTTATGATGAATCTACCGTAGATCTTGCAAATATCAATGGCTGGGACTGGAGCATTAACGGAGAGCAGTTTTCAGAAGCCATGCCTGCCTATTTGTTTGAAAATGATGAATCTTATAATATCTCCCTGAAAGTCACCTCGGAATACGGTTGTGCAGATTCTATATCTAGAGTAGTTGACGTTCTTCCTTCTCCGGTTGCTGATTTTTCATTTGATAAGATCTGTATTAATGAGCCGACTAATTTTGAGGATCAAAGCACCTTTGCTTCAGGGGATATTAAGGAATGGCAGTGGGTAATTGATGATAAAATTTATTCAAAAGCTGATATTACTCATCAATTCAGTAATTCAGGTGATTATAATGCCTCTCTTATTGTTACCGCCGATAATTTATGCCGCAATATAAAAACAGACACCATAGAGGTGCATGCGACACCGGAATTTCAATTTAACAGCTCTTTAGCCTGTGAGGAGCAGCCGGTAAATATATCTTCCTCTATTAATTCCACAGATCCGGTTGTAGGATATAATTGGTATGTCAGCAATGATTTGATTGGTAAAACTGAAGAGGTCACATATTTACCTATTGATTTAAATCCGCTGCAGGTTCGCCTTGAAATCAACA
Organism: Candidatus Cyclobacteriaceae bacterium M2_1C_046; assembly: GCA_051418055.1. Lineage (GTDB taxonomy): Bacteria > Bacteroidota > Bacteroidia > Cytophagales > Cyclobacteriaceae > JBPRGH01. The sequence goes on from JBPRGH010000085.1 coordinate 24,944, forward strand.
CTGCAGGCAATTGTGTTTTTGCCAGTAGCACGGAAATTCCTGTTTATCCTGTTCCTATCGCAGATTTTGAAGCTTCTACTATTTATGGAGGAGCACCTCTTGAAGTAACCTATGAAGATTACTCTTCAGGAGGAAATTCCATAGATTGGTTTATTAATGATATACCGATGCTTGTGGAGACAGGCAAGGCCAACACAATATTAGAAATAGGTGATTATCTGGTTACGCAGGTTGTTGCAACTGATATTGGTTGTACGGATTCGGCATTTGTAAATATTGAAGTTGTAGAACCAACCCTCGATTTGGAGTTGCAAAAAGTGCGGGTAATAAGTGATGCGGGTAATCAGAGCTTCTTACTTGATATAATGAATAAAGGAAGTGCGCAGGTTAAAGATATGGAAGTGGATATTTCGATTAACAATGAGGTTTCTTTCAAAGAAAATGTTACGAACTTCCTTAATTCGGGTGAAAAATTCTCCACAATGCTCCTCTCAACCCTTGAAAGCCGACCCCGGTTTATGTGTTTTACAGTTAATGCAAAAGGCACAGTGCTTTCTGAAGAAGATGTTGAAAACAATAGCATGTGCGTAAATTTTGATGGGATTTCTTTTCTTTTAAAACCTTATCCTAATCCGGCTAACGATCAGGTTACCATTCCTATACTGCTAAGGGAAAATAACAGCATTAAAATTAATGTGATCAATAGTATTGGAGCTTTAGTATATGAAACTTCTGTTCAGGGGATAAAAGATGAGATGATCAATTATAACTTATCTGTTAGAGATCTCCCTCAGGGCTTTTATGTAATAAAAGTTATATCCGGCATTCAGGAACAGACATTCCCAATAATAATAAACCACTGATTTTCCCTAAGTTTGCAGCTGGATTTGCTGCACATGAAAAAAAATAAAATACTTGTCACCGGAGGGTGCGGATATATTGGCTCGCAAACGATCATTCAGATCCTGAGGAATACAAATTATAAGGTAATTTCAGCGGATAATTTTTCTAATTCTACTTTACTAACTCTGGAAAGGATAGAGAAGATTACTGGTGAGAAAATAAAGAATTATGAGGTAGATCTTGCTGATCTGAATTCGACCGATAGAATTTTTCAGGAAAATAAGGACCTGCTTGGCGTTATACATTTTGCTGCATTAAAATCTGTACCTGAATCGGTTGAAAAACCTTTGCTTTACTATAGAAATAATATGGATTCACTTCTAAATATCCTGGAGTGCTGTGAGAAACATGATGTTGAGCATCATATTTTTTCTTCTTCATGTAGCGTTTATGGAAATGTAGCAGAGTTGCCGGTTGATGAGCATACACCTTTTGCCAAAGCAGAATCACCTTATGCCCATACAAAAGCAATGGGAGAGGAGATAATTGAACAATTTTCTAAAAATAGCCGCACCAGAAATATAGCACTTAGGTATTTTAATCCTGTCGGATCTGATGAAACGGGTTTAATAGGGGAGGATCCTGTAAGCAATGATAAGCCAAATAATCTTGTGCCCTTCATTACGCGAACTGCTGCCGGTATCTACCCAAAATTAACTGTTTTTGGAGGCGATTATAGTACAAGAGATGGATCCTGTGTGAGGGACTATATTCATGTGATGGATATTGCTAATGCTCATATTCAGGCGCTTGAATATCTGGTAATTAACAAAGAGATAAAATTTGATGTCTTTAACTTGGGCACTGGCCAGGGGGTAACGGTTCTTGAGGCAATAAAAGCATTTGAAAATGAAAGTGGTGTAGAGCTCAATTATGAAATTGGACCCCGGCGGCAAGGTGATGTGGAGGCAATATATTCTGACAGCAAGAAAGCAAAAGATAAACTTAATTGGCAGCCAGTTCGTAGTATAAAAGAGATGATGTCTTCAGCATGGAAATGGCAGCAGCAATTATTGCAGGAACAAAATAGATAATCCTGATACAACAGTATTCGAAGTCATTTCCCTAATAGAATTAAATGAATAATTATAAATGAAACCTATAAAGCTTGATAAAACAGATCGTAAAATTTTAGATATCCTTCAGCAAAATGGTAAAATTACTAATGCTGAGCTCGCTCAAAGGGTGGGGCTTTCCCCTGCTCCAACACTTGAGAGAGTAAAAAAGCTTGAAAAATCAGGTGTTATAAAAAGCTACCATGCCAAGCTAGATAATTCTCTGGTTGGTTTGGGAGTTAGCACCTTTGTGATGGTTTCCCTGAAAGGCCATAATAAGGAGAATATTGAAAATTTCATGAAGAGTATTGATACTATTGATGAAATTATAGAATGCCACCATGTTACAGGAACAAGCGATTTTATTTTAAAGGTTATTGCGCAGGACATACCTTCTTACCAGAAGCTGATGCTTGAAAAAGTGACTAATATTGAAGTGGTTGATAATATGCAATCTATGATAATTTTATCTACCTTTAAGGATAGCAAAAAAGTACCTATTCCATAGAAAATGGCAGCAACGGTAGAAAAAAGTCATGTTTTAACGCATCAGCAGGTAGAGCAGAAGATCAGGCGAATAGCTTTTGAAATTTATGAAAATAATTTTCAGGAAAAGAAAATTGTGCTCGCGGGGATATTCGATAAAGGTTATCAGCTGGCAGAGCTTATCCAAAAACAACTGGATCAGTTAACTGAAGCAAAGATCGAACTCCTGAAGATAGATCTTGATAAATTAGCGCCCACCCAAAGTGAAATAAAGCTTGATAAGGATGTAGAAGGTTTTAAGAAAACAGTTATTATCCTAATTGATGATGTTTTAAATACAGGCCGTACCCTTGCTTATAGTCTAAGACCATTCCTGAAAATTTCAGTAAAAAAAATCGAAGTGGCGGTTCTGGTAAACAGAAGCCTCACACAGTTTCCTATATCATGCAAATACACAGGATATGAATTATCAACAACAATTGATGATCATGTTGAAGTGATTTTAGATGGGAAAGAAATGGGTGTTTTTTTGCATTAGTCAAAATTTAATATTATCTAACGGGTTTTAAGCCTTCTTATTAATGCAGGATAGTAAAACATCGCCTTCCGGGTTGGATATCGACCTCAACGAAAAAGTAAAGCAACTTCAAGATCAGCTTCTTGATGCTGAAAGAGCCAGGTCCAGGGCAGAGGAAAGGCTTGAAAAATATCAATCTGCAGCAAGCGGCGCTAACGATGGACTTTGGGAATGGGATGTAATTAACAATGAAACTTTTGTTTCAGAGCCATGGAAGACAATGCTGGGCTACGATGCTGATGCCGAATTTGATTCTGATGCCTGGGTCCAGCTACTGCATCCTGAGGATAAAGAACATGCCATACAAAATTTTGATAACTTCATTATCGGCAAAAAACTAATTTATAATCAGGAATTTCGGCTTCAGCATAAGAATGGCAACTATCGATGGATAAATTCCAAAGCCAAAGCAGTAAGGGATGGATCAGGAAAGGCAACAATCATTTCAGGATCTCACACAGATATTACCGATCGTAAAGGTAATGTGGAATCGATAAAGAAAAGCGAAGTAAAATACAGGAACCTGTTTGAAAATTCGCTTGTGGCTATGTTTCGTATTAATGCTGAAACAGGAGAAATAATTGAGGCCAACAGTAAGCTAAAAAGTATGCTGAAAATCGAAGATCACAAAGAAAGAAGCTTCTATTCTTTCTTTGCATCCAATCGTGAGGCAAATAAATTTATTGAGGGCTTAAAAGGTGGTGAGAATACCGATGATATGGAGATCCAGCTCATTACGGCTCATGAGGATACACTATGGTTTTCATTTTCAGGGATATATTATCAGGAGGAAAATGAAATTGATTGTGTACTAAAAGATATCACCCAGACAAAAGAGAACCTTCTTGAGCTGCAAAAAGTGAATTTTGAACTCGATAGCTTTGTATATCATGCATCTCATGACCTGCGTTCTCCATTAAGGTCTGTTTTAGGGCTTATAGATCTTTATCGCATGGAGAATAATGTCGGTATAAAGGAAGAATGTATTGAAAAAATAGAAAGTAGCATCAAGCGTCTTGATCACCTTGTTATGGATCTTTTAAGTATCTCGCGTAATGATCGGGTAAATGAACAGCTGCGAGAGATCATATTTATGAATGAGATAAATAATAGCATTACCAGCTATTACAATGCCTCCAACACAAAAAATATGGAGATCCTGACGAGGGTGCGGCAGCCTGTGAAATTTATTTCTGATATGACACGGGTGCGTATTATTTTAAACAACCTTATTTCAAATGCTATAAAATATAGGAGCTTCAGTAAGGAAAAAAGCCTCATTACAATTGAAGTGGAGGTGAATGAAAAGGAAGCTGTTGTCAAAGTAGAAGATAATGGAGAGGGCATTGAAGAAAGCAAATTGCCGAATATATTTGACATGTTCTACAGGGCTACTGAAAAAAGTGAAGGTTCAGGTTTGGGTTTATATATTGTAAAAAAAGTAGCGGATAAGCTTAAAGCTAAAATAGAAGTGGAATCTCTGGAAATGGAAGGAACAACCTTTACCTTTACAATTCCTAATTTTATAAATAAACCCGAAGGCAATGTCAGTTAATAAACCTACCGACGTAAAAAAAGTCACTACCCATGTACTCCAGGAGATGAAAATGCGTGGTGAAAAGATCTCAATGCTCACCGCTTACGACTTTTCAATGGCTCGTATTCTGGATAGCGCGGGAATAGATGTTCTTTTAGTTGGCGATTCTGCATCTAATGTAATGGCGGGGAATGAAACCACACTCCCGATCACGCTGGATCAAATGATCTATCATGCTACATCAGTGGTAAAAGCCGTAGATCGCGCTTTAGTTGTGGTTGATATGCCATTTGGCTCCTATCAGGGAAATTCTTCTGAAGCCCTCCGATCTGTAATCAGGATAATGAAAGAAGCGGGTGCTCATGCTATTAAAATGGAAGGTGGATTGGAAATAAAAGAATCAATCATTCGTATCCTTAGTGCAGGTGTGCCTGTTATGGGTCATCTGGGGCTAACCCCGCAATCTATTTATAAATTTGGAACTTATACAGTAAGGGCAAAAGAAGAGGCTGAAGCAGAAAAATTAATAGAGGATGCAAAGCTGCTTGAAGAATGCGGGTGTTTTTCAATTGTCCTGGAAAAAATACCTGCAGAACTTGCCAAGAAAGTTGCTGAGGTAGTTTCTATACCCATAATTGGTATAGGTGCAGGTCCCTATGTGGATGGACAGGTTTTAGTTATGCAGGATATGTTGGGTATCACAAAAGATTTTAAACCCCGTTTCCTGAGAAGATATGCAGATCTTAATACTATCGTCACAGATGCCGTCAGCCATTACATTGAAGATGTGAAAAGCGGTGATTTCCCAAATGAAAATGAACAGTATTAGCTGAAGAAAGGCATTTCAATTTGATATTACAGATTTCCTATTTACTCTTACCCGCAAGCATACTATACAACGATTTCAGATTTCAGATTTCTGATTTAATATTTCCTCAAACACTACAGCCATTAAAATGGTTATTGAGCCAAACTAGTAACTCAATAACTTAAAAATTTAATAAATAAAATAATGGAAGAATTAGCTGTTTCAGGAATCTTATTAGCAGTCGTTATTATTGGTGGCCTTTTATACCTGATCTTAATAGGGTATACCATCTATCATGCAATTGTAAAAAACAGAACGGCCAGCTCATTATTATGGGTTCTGCTTATCCTCTTTTTCCCATTGCTAGGATGCATCATTTACTGGGTAGTGTATTCCAGCAACAGAAAATCAACTACTACTACTACTGATTATCGCAGATAATTATTTCCTGTGGATCATTTAATTCTCCAAACCACACAACAGCATATTCTCCATAGATACCTACACCAATTGCATTCCAGGTGATTTTCTTCCACATGCCTTTATTTGAAATAATAGGATCATGGCTTTTACTAACTTTCCAGCCTTTTAAAGCCATTTCAGGATTTGCACCGCTTGATTGATAATAAGCGATCTCATAGCCATAGCCGGGATAACCGGCAATCTCCATTGGCTTTTTCCACATACATTCAGCTTCCGAATGATCATTAGTATAGCAACAAGAGCTCCAGTTTCCTTCGTCAGACCAGCTGTGAGGATTGCATTTGTTATTTCTATCAAACTCATAATTCTCCACCAGGTCCTTTGCATGTGTACGTGCCACCAGGCTAAGAGCTGCAGATAATGGTATAGGAGCTAATTTTTGCTCCTTTCGATAGGCGTTGATCATTTCATACAGCTTTTTTTCTTCACTGGAAATGCAATCAGCAGGAGGGATAAATAAAGAAATTAAAAAAGTTAATATTATTAAAAACATCGCTTGTTGATCTTGTTTAATTTATGATTTACAGGAAGTTGCCTGAGCCTCAATGAATTTTTATTAAATTTGTAACTGATTTTTAGTTAAGAAAATTGTATAGATCATGATAAATAATAAAGCTAAGATATTTTATACCAAAACTGATGAAGCACCTGCTCTTGCAACCCGTTCATTGTTACCTATAGTGAAAGCCTTTACAGGTTCAGCAGGTGTTGGAGTGGAAACGAAAGATATTTCCCTGGCAGGAAGGATTTTAGCTGCCTTTCCGGAATATTTAACCGAAAATCAGAAGGTATCTGATGACTTGGCAGAGCTGGGGGAATTGGCTAAAACCCCTGAAGCTAATATTATAAAGCTTCCCAACATAAGTGCTTCTTTACCTCAAATGAAAGAGGCGATAAGAGAATTGCAGGGCCAGGGATATAAAATCCCAGATTACTCAGATCAACCTGGAAATGAGGAAGAGAAAAAAGCAAAAGAGAAATACGATAAAATCAAAGGAAGTGCTGTAAATCCGGTTTTAAGGGAAGGAAACTCTGATCGTCGTGCCCCTAAAGCTGTAAAAGAGTATGTAAGGAAGCATCCTCACTCTATGGGTGAATGGTCATCTGATTCCAAAACACATGTCGCAAGCATGAGTGAAGGTGATTTCTATGGTAGCGAGAAATCAACAGCCATTTCCACTGCAACGGATGTTAAAATTGAATTTACCGATGAAAAGGGCAATACAAAAACACTGAAAGAAAAAGTGTCGCTAAAAAAAGGGGAAGTAATTGATGCTTCGGTGATGAATGTTAAAGCGCTTCGTGAATTTCTGGCGGAGCAGAAAGAGGAGGCTGAAAAACAGGGTGTGCTATTTTCCATTCACCTGAAGGCTACAATGATGAAGGTTTCAGACCCTATCATTTTTGGACATGCGGTTTCTATTTATTTTAAACCGGTATTCGAAAAATTTGGTGAAGACCTGAAAAAAGTTGGCGCTGATCCTAATAATGGAGTAGGGGACATTCTGAGTAGCATTCAGGACCTGCCTGAGCAGAAAAGAAAAGAAATTGAAGCAGCCATGGAGGAATGTTATAAAGACGGCCCTCCACTTGCTATGGTAAATTCCGATAAAGGTATCACAAATTTACATGTTCCCAGTGATGTTATCATAGATGCCTCAATGCCGGCAATGATCCGCTCTTCAGGTCAGATGTGGAATGAAGAAGGTAAAACCCAGGATACGAAGGCAATTATTCCTGATCGTTCATATGCTGGTATTTATCAGGAGACCATTGACTTCTGTAAAAAACACGGCGCCTTTGATCCCCAAACAATGGGAAGTGTTCCTAATGTTGGCCTAATGGCAAAAAAAGCAGAGGAATATGGTTCACACGACAAAACATTTGAAATTCCTGGTTCGGGAAAAGTCCGAGTAACAGATACTTCAGGGAATATTATTTTTGAACATCAAGTAGAAGAAGGAGATATCTGGAGAATGTGCCAGACAAAAGATGAAGCTATAAAAGACTGGGTAAAACTTGCTGTTGACAGGGCAAGGGCAACTGATACTCCTGCTGTATTTTGGCTTGATGATAATCGTGCTCATGATAGGGAGATAATTAAAAAAGTCAATGAATATCTGCATGAGCATGATACTGAAGGACTGAGTATTCATATTATGTCGCCGGTTGAAGCTACTCGTTTCTCTTTAGAGAGAATAAAGGATGGAAAAGATACAATCTCTGTAACAGGAAATGTCCTACGTGATTATCTTACAGATTTGTTTCCCATTCTTGAGCTTGGTACAAGTGCTAAAATGCTTTCTATAGTACCACTTATGAATGGTGGTGGTTTATTTGAAACTGGTGCAGGAGGTTCAGCGCCCAAGCATGTAGAGCAATTTGTTGAGGAGGGACACCTGAGATGGGATTCACTGGGAGAATTTCTTGCCCTTTCCGTTTCTTTGGATCACCTGGGGAAAACATTTAACAATGACAGAGCTATTGTTTTAGGAGATACTCTTGACACAGCAACAGGAAAACTTCTTGAAAATGAAAAATCGCCATCACGCAAGGTGAATGAGCTTGATAACCGCGGTAGCCATTTTTACCTGGCATTATACTGGGCTGAAGCGCTTGCAGAGCAGGATAAAGATGCTGAACTAAAAGATATTTTTACAGATGTTGCCCGCCAGCTTTCAACTAATGAGGAAAAAATAATTGCTGAATTAAATGCCGCACAGGGGGATAAAGTTGATATTGGAGGTTATTATAATCCTGATCAAAAGAAAGTGACACAGGCTATGCGCCCAAGCTCTACTTTTAATAACATTATCAATGAATTAGAAACGAAAGCGGCAAAAGTCTAGTAAGAATAAAACTTTTGAAAAAGAGGCTGTCATCTATATAAAAATATAATGCAGCCTCTTTATTATTTTCAATAAAATTTTAAAAATTCGATTCCTGTAACTGATCTTTCAGGCTAATCATTTTTATAGCAGTAATAGCTGCTTCATCACCTTTATTCCCATGTTTACCCCCTGCACGATCTATCGCTTGTTGGTGATTGTTTGGCGTTAATACTCCAAATATGACAGGCTTATTAAATTTGAGGGATACATCTTTTAATCCCTGTCCAATCGAGTCACATATGAAATCAAAGTGTTTAGTCTCACCCTGTATAACACAGCCCAGGCAAATCACTGCATCAATCTCCGGCCGTTCAGCCATCCATTGTGAAGCCAACGTAAGCTCGTAACTTCCCGGCACATTTATCCGTTGAATATATTCTTTTTTTGCGCCTTCATTTAGCAAAGTTTCATAAGCACCGCTATAGAGGGCATCGGTAATTTCATTATTCCATTCGGAAACAATGATTGCGAATTTTTTTTCTGAGATATCTCCGATCCCACCTTCAATATAGGTGCTGAGGTTTTTATTTGTAGTAGCCATATTGCAAAGCTACAAAAACAAAACGGGCCGTTAGAAACGGCCCGTAAATTTTATTAAAATTTTATTTTTTAAGATTAGTCAAGTCTGGCTTTATATTTTACTGCTGTAAAATATTCCGCAGAGTTTGGGTATTCTTCAATTATCTGATCATATGTTGTTTTAGCCTCTTCTATGGCCTCTCTTTTTTCATGCGCCAGAGCTTCCTTCAATAGGTACTGTGGAGTGAAAAACTTGTTAGGCTTATAATTTACTGCCTTGTCATAATATTCAGCTGCATTTTCAAATTCACCCATTTCCATATATGCATCACCAATCAAACTATAAGCGCGCGCCTGAACAAGCAGGTCGTTAGCATCATAATCCTGTAAATAAAGGGTGGCAAGTTCATATTTTCCCTGCTTCAGGTAAGCTGCACCAGCATAATAATTAGCCAGATTACCGGCTTCAGTACCACTATACTGATCTGCAATATCAATAAACCCTGGATTCATACCGTCACCCTGCAATGCAAGGTTTAAACTATCCTGTTCAAAATAATAAACAGCCTGGAACATTTGCGTCTGTGCTTCCTCATTCTGCTGTTGGTTATAAAATCTGTAACCAAAGTATCCAGCAATAAGTAATGCAACTACAGCGCCTATTCCAATTAACAGCTTTTTATTTTTGTTAATGTATTCTTCTGTCCTAGAAAATTGTTCGGCAAGCACTTCAGGGTTCTCAATATACTCCTGACCAGTGTGTTCCTCGCTCTTTTTTGATTTCTTAGCAACCATTTCCATCTAATTTACCTTTCGGCCTACTTATAAAGCCTGCAAAGCTAATCTTTTCTCTAACAATTAGAAAGATTATTATTAAAAAACATACCTGACGATTATCAATCTTTTATGAAAGGGTAATCCTTTTGCATATATACATCATTATATGCTTCTTCAGGTTTTGGATAATCCGATTCTTCAGCAAATTTTACCGACTCATTCACTGTATCCTTGATCCTGGAGTTTATTTTGTCAAGATCTTTCTCAGTAGCATATTTATTCTTAAGAATAACTGATCTTACCTGCTCTATAGGATCTTTACTTTTATATTCCTCGACCTCATCTTTTGTACGATATTTTGCCGGATCAGACATCGAGTGACCTTTATAGCGATAAGTTCTGAACTCAAGCAAAGTAGGGCCTTCACCATTACGCGCTCTCTCAGCAGCTTCAGCAACGGAATTATGTACATCTTCCACCTGCATGGCATCTACACTCGCAGAAGGCATATCGTAAGCTTCTCCTAATGTATATAGTTCAGTAACATTGGAAGTTCGCAGTACTGAAGTACCCATTGCATATCCATTATTTTCTATTGCAAAAATAACCGGTAGTTTCCACAACATTGCCAGGTTTAAAGCCTCATGGAAAGCCCCTTGCCTAACAGCGCCATCACCCATATAGCAGATACACAGTTTGCCGGTTTCATTATATTGTTCGGCAAAGGCAAGACCAACGCCTAAAGGCACCTGCCCTCCAACAATACCATGTCCTCCTACGAAATTCTTTTCTTTGTCAAACATGTGCATGGAGCCACCTTTACCTTTTGAAACCCCTGTCTCCTTACCGAAAAGTTCGGCCATTATTTTATTTGGATCAGTGCCTAGGCCAAGTGGATGAGCATGGTCCCGATAGGCTGTGATCCATTTATCCCCTTCCTCTAATGCAGAAACTGCTCCGGCCACACATGCCTCCTGTCCTATATATAAATGACAAAATCCTCTGATTTTTTGCTGACCATAAAGCTGACCTGCTTTTTCCTCAAACCTGCGCATGAGCAGCATGCTTTCGAACCAGGTCATATATTGTTCTTTAGAAAACTTCTCTTTTCCGGCTTTCTTTTTTGAACTTGATTTAGACTTACCTTTTGTAGTAGTTGCCATAATACTAATTTTACATCTTCCTTTTAAAAGGACTGCGAAAATAACCAAAAAAATAATGAGGCTCGAAACACTTACCATTAATAATTTCAGAAATTACGATAATGCCTCTGTAAGTTTTAATGCGGATACTGTATGTATTGTTGGAGAAAACGGTGCTGGAAAGACTAATCTGATAGATGCAATTTATTATCTGATGCTCACAAAAAGCGCGTTAAACAACGTAGACAGCCAAAATATCAATCATGAAAAGGAATATTTCTTTATAAAGTCAAAGTTAGAAAAAAAGGAAAAAAGGTACGAGATATTATTGGCTTTTGAGAAGAATAAAAAAAAGGTGGTAAAAGTAAATGATAAGGAGTATGAGAAAATCAGTGATCATATTGGTGAATATCCGGTAGTGATGATCGCTCCTGATGATGTCGAAATAATTTTGGGAGGAAGTGAACAGCGAAGAAAGTTCTTTGACGGGACACTAGCACAAACTGATCATGATTATCTTGATCACCTTTTAAAATATCAGCGTTACTTAAAACAACGTAACAGTGCTTTAAAACAATTTCATGAACGAGGTAAAGTGGATCATGCTCTCCTGGACCTCTATGATCAGCATTTGATGACCCATGGAACAATAATATATGAAAGGAGAAAAGAGCATATCGAGGTTTTCATCGAAGATTTTAATAATAATTATAGTATTCTTTCTGAAGGGAAGGAGCAGGTGGAGATAAGTTATCAGACAGATCTGGATAATTTTCAGAGCCGAAACAAAAAAGAAGATCGAAAAAAAGATATTATCCTGCAGCGTACCACCTGGGGGATCCATAAAGATGACTTCTTATTTTTAATAGATGGACAGCCGGTTAAAAAATTTGCCTCACAGGGCCAGAGGAAATCATTTCTTACTGCCTTAAAGCTTGCTCAGTTTGATTACATAAGAAAAGTTAAAGGTTTTAAGCCTCTGTTATTATTGGATGATATTTTTGATAAGCTGGACGACCGGCGTATTGATAAATTGATACAATTAATAAATGAGAAAAGATTTGGGCAAATTTTTCTTACAGATGCCAGAGTAGATCGTACGCAGAATCTGTTTGAGAAAAAAAAGCTTAACTTTCAGCTGATAAAAATTGCGGATGGTAAAATCATTGAAGATGGCAAATAAGAATAATGAGTATAGCATGAAAGAGGCGCTGCAGCAATGGCTGGAGAAAAGCCGTCTGAACCAAAAATTTAATGAAGCGAAACTTATTGAAGCCTGGTCTCAGTTGATGGGCCCTACAATTACCAGATACACTGAAAAAATATTTATTAAGGATAGAGTGCTTTATTTAAAAATTTCCTCCCCGGCTTTACGCCATGAGCTTAGTATGTCTAAAAACAAGATTTTAGAGCTTTTCAGCAAAAATATCGGTGAAAATGTGGTACTTGACGTACGGCTTCTTTAGGACTTCAGAAAAAAAATCAGAGTTTTTGTCATAAATGTTTGATAAAATATAAAATACATATATTTTTGCACTTCCTTTTTAAACGAGCACCTATAAAAGCTCCGAAAAAAAGGTTGTTCATTATAATTTTGAATGCTTTGGGGGGATACCAAAGCGGCCAACTGGGACGGACTGTAAATCCGTTGTCTTATGACTTCGCAGGTTCGAATCCTGCTCCCCCCACTTTGAGTTTCGAGTTTTAAAGTTATTGGTTTCAAGTTAAACCTTGAACTTCAAACTTTGAACTTTAAACTAGAATGCGGGCGTAGCTCAGTTGGTAGAGCGACAGCCTTCCAAGCTGTAGGTCGCGGGTTCGAATCTCGTCGCCCGCTCATATTGCCAGTGATGGTGATCGTGAGCTATATGCTCTAAAATTTTTGACGCAGTTGATCAAAGAGGTCTGGCTGTGTCAATTTTTTAATTCATAAGGAATTAAAAAGGAGCCGATTTGTTTTGTAAAAGAAATAGAGCGTCGGTAAAATTTTAAGCCGATGTAGCTCAGGGGTAGAGCGCTTCCTTGGTAAGGAAGAGGTCACGGGTTCAATTCCCGTCATTGGCTCGTTGAGTAATAATTGGATTACTTGGATTATTGGGAAGATAACTGATTTTGTTTGCCATAGTGGTAAACTTCATCCTGTTGTTGACTCAACAATTCTTGGCAGATTTTAATAATTTATAAATTGTATTTCATTTTAAAACCAGGAATTTTCAGATATGGCTAAGGAAACTTTTGACCGTTCCAAACCCCACGTGAATATTGGAACAATAGGTCACGTAGACCACGGAAAAACAACTTTGACCGCTGCTATCTCAAAAGTATTAGCAGATAAAGGTCTTGCAAGCATGAGAGATTTCTCTTCTATTGATAACGCACCGGAAGAGAAAGAAAGAGGTATTACTATTAATACTTCACACGTAGAGTATGCAACAGAAAACAGGCATTATGCACACGTTGACTGTCCAGGTCACGCTGACTATGTTAAGAACATGGTAACAGGTGCTGCACAGATGGACGGAGCGATCCTTGTGGTTGCTGCTACTGATGGGCCAATGCCTCAAACTCGTGAGCACATCCTTCTGGCACGCCAGGTAGGTGTACCTGCTCTTGTAGTATTTATGAACAAAGTAGACTTAGTTGATGATCCTGAGCTTCTTGAGCTGGTAGAGATGGAAATCAGAGAGCTTCTTTCTGATTATGATTTCCCGGGTGATGATATTCCTGTTATTCAGGGATCAGCACTTGGTGCTCTTAACGGTGAAGCGCAATGGGTAGAGAAAGTTGAAGAGCTTATGCAGGCAGTTGATGATTATATCCCTCTTCCTGAGCGTCTTATCGACTTAGATTTCCTAATGCCTGTTGAGGATGTATTCTCAATCACAGGTCGTGGTACTGTAGCTACCGGTAGAATTGAAAGAGGTGTTATCAATACTGGTGACCCTGTAGAAATTCTTGGTATGGGTGCTGAAAATATGAAATCTACTATTACTGGTGTGGAGATGTTCCGTAAGATCCTCGACAGAGGTGAAGCTGGTGATAACGTAGGTCTTTTATTAAGAGGTGTTGAAAAAGCTGATATCAAGCGCGGTATGGTAATCTGTAAGCCTGGTTCAGTAACTCCTCACCAGAAGTTCAAAGCTGAAGTTTACGTATTGTCAAAAGAAGAAGGTGGACGTCATACTCCATTCTTTAACAAATACCGTCCTCAGTTCTACTTCCGTACAACTGATGTAACGGGAGAGATCTTCTTACCGGAAGGTGTGGAAATGGTAATGCCTGGTGACAACGTTTCTATCCAAGTAAATCTTATCAATAAGATCGCGATGGAAAAAGGTCTTCGTTTCGCTATCCGTGAAGGTGGTAGAACAGTAGGATCTGGTCAGGTTACTGAGATCTTAGACTAATATAAATTGAATTAATTAAAGCGTTTCTGAATTATTTTCAGAAACGCTTTTTTTTCTTATTTCATTCTTTTATCTTTGCAGACCATTTTGGGCTGTGGGTACGGGTATGGCCTTATAAAGGGGAAGGAGATAGCGAAATTTCATAGATTTATCTATAGAAAAATCGTGCCCGAGTAATGAAATAGATATACGGGTGTAGCTCAATTGGTAGAGCAACGGTCTCCAAAACCGTAGGCTGGGAGTTCGAGTCTCTCCACCCGTGCTAATATTTTAATAAATTAAAGAGGTTTTACGAAGATGGCGAAGATTAAATCATACATTACCGAGTCTGTCGACGAAATGAAACATAAGGTGACTTGGCCGAAATATAGTGAGCTGCAGAGTAGCTCTATATTAGTATTGGTTGCTTCCTTAATCTTTGCCCTTTTAATAGGCCTTTTTGACTTGGTGTTTGAATCCGCTCTAGAGTGGTTTTACGGCCAATTTTAACAAAGGAGAGCTAAAATGGCAGAACACAAGTGGTACGTAGTGCGGGTAATTAGCGGTCAGGAGAAGAAGGTAAAAAACTACCTTGAGCAGGAGATTGAGCGTGAAAGTTTGCAGGATTATATTCCCCAGGTTCTAATACCTTCAGAAAAGGTATATGAAATGCGTGGGGGTAAGAAGAGAGTTAGAGAAAGAAACTTTTTTCCAGGATATGTTTTGGTATCTGCTGATCTGACACACGGAGAAGCAAATCACCTGATCAATAGTATCCCGGGAGTAATTGGATTTCTTGGTAATCAGGGTACAAGTCAGTCAAAAGAACCGGTGCCTTTGAGACAATCGGAAGTTAATCGTATTCTTGGTAAGGTGGATGAGCAGGATGAATTAGATGAGAAGCTGGAAACGCCTTATATAGTAGGAGAGACGGTAAAAGTTATGGATGGACCTTTCAGTGGTTTCACTGGAACTGTTGAAGAGGTTTTTGAAGAACGCAAAAAGCTTAACGTAATGGTTAAGATATTCGGCAGGAATACTCCTGTTGAACTGAATTATATGCAAGTAGAAAAATTAGACTAAGAGATGGCTAAGGAAAGAAGTGGTTATCTGAAGTTGCAGATTAGAGGTGGAGCGGCGAACCCATCCCCTCCGGTAGGTCCTGCACTAGGTAGTAAAGGGTTGAACATTATGGATTTCTGTAAACAGTTCAACGCACGTACCCAGGACAAACAGGGTCAATTGCTACCTGTTGTAGTTACAATCTACACAGATAAATCCTTTGATTTTGTTATAAAAACACCTCCTGCAGCAGTATTGATACTGGAGATAACAAAAAAGAAAAAAGGATCAGCAGAACCTAATCGTAACAAAGTAGCAAGCATTACCTGGGATCAGATTAAGGGAATAGCTGAAACCAAAATGCCGGATTTGAATGCTTTTACTGTTGAATCAGCTATGAGAATGGTTGCCGGAACAGCAAGAAGTATGGGTGTAAAAGTTACAGGTAAAGCTCCTTGGACAACAGCCGGGGCATAAAAGAAATTACGATGGGAAAATTAACAAAAAATCAAAAAGCAGCGCTTGAAAAAATCGACAGGGAGAAATTATATTCTCTTGAAGATGCAGCGAGCTTATTGAAAGAAATAGCTTTTGCCAAATTTGATTCATCTGTAGATATTGATATCCGCCTTGGAGTAGATCCTAAAAAAGCGGATCAGATGGTAAGAGGTGTTGTTACCTTGCCGCATGGTACAGGTAAAGAGCTTAAAGTTCTTGCGCTGGTAACAGCTGATAAAGAGCAGGAAGCGAAAGACGCCGGTGCAGAATATGTTGGCCTTGACGATTATATATCAAAGATCGAAGGTGGCTGGACAGATATCGATGTGATCATCACCATGCCTACAGTGATGGCAAAAGTAGGTAGACTTGGTAGGATCCTTGGACCTCGCGGCTTAATGCCTAATCCAAAGTCAGGAACTGTGACAATGGATGTAGGTAAAGCAGTAGAAGAGGTGAAAAAAGGTAAGATAGATTTTAAAGTGGATAAATTTGGTATCATTCATACCAGCATTGGTAAATCTTCATTTACACCGGAAAAATTAAAAGACAATGCAGCGGAAATGATACAGACAGTGGCAAAACTGAAACCTGCGTCAGCGAAAGGAACTTACTTCAAAAGTATAAATCTTTCAACGACAATGAGTCCTGCCATTAAAGTAGATAAAAGTAGCATTGCTGGAATTTAAGGCTTAGCCAGACATGACAAAAGAAGAAAAAGCACAAGTAATAGAGGAGTTGAAGGAGAAGTTTGCTAAAAATAGTAACTTCTATATAACTAACGCTTCAGGATTAACAGTGGCACAATCAAATGCTTTCAGAAGAATGTGTCATAATAAAGGCATTGATTATAAGGTATATAAAAATACACTTATAAGAAAAGCTCTTGAAGCAAATGATACCGACTACTCGGGACTTTACGACCAATTAAAAGGATTTTCAGGAATTCTATTTTCTGAGGAAATAGGAAATATACCTGCAAAGATCATTAAAGAATACAGGAAAAAGCAAGGGATGAAAATGCCTGAGCTAAAGGCTGCTTCCATAGATACGGATGTGTTTATCGGTGAAGAGAATTTAGACATGCTTAGCGATCTTAAGTCTAAAAATGAACTTATCGCTGACGTTGTTGCTCTTCTACAATCACCTGCTAAGAATGTGCTTGGTGCGCTATTGAGCGGAAAGCATAAAATTGGAGGTTTGGTTAAAGCGCTTGAAGAGCGTGCAGAAAGTAAATCGTAACAAATTAAAAATTATCTAAAGCAAAAAATTAAATATTAAATAAAATGGCAGACATCAAAGCACTTGGAGATCAATTAGTAGATTTAACTGTAAAAGAAGTTAACGAACTAGCTGAATACCTAAAAGAAACTCATGGCATTGAGCCTGCAGCCGCTGCTGCTGTTGTAGCAGGTCCTGCTGCTGGTGGAGCTGGTGAAGGTGGAGCAGAAGCAGAGAAATCTGAATTCGATGTAATTCTAAAATCACCAGGTGGAGCTAAATTAGCTATCGTGAAATTAGTGAAAGAATTAACTGGTCTTGGACTGAAAGAAGCTAAGGAATTAGTAGACAGCGCTCCAAAAGCAGTAAAAGAAGGACTTCCTAAAGACGAAGCGGAAAGTTTGAAAAAGCAGCTTGAAGAAGCTGGTGCTGAAGTAGAACTTAAGTAAGCTTATTTGACGACTTATATAACGTTGTCTAACTAGTAGTTAGGCCCCATCTCCCGGTAGCAATCGGGAGACGGGGTCTTTTCCTGTTTGTGCCTACGGCACCTTTGGGGAATTTTTTTATGCTGAATGGTGCTATAATATATAGTTCATTAAGTAATCTGCAATTTAAATCGCAAAAGTCTTGGCTAACAATATAATAAACACAAGAAAAAGTTTTGCTTCTATAAAGCAAGTAATTGACTATCCTGATTTTCTTGACGTTCAGCTGCAATCTTTCAAGGACTTTTTCCAGTTAGAAACTGCCGCAGAAAAGCGGGAGCAGGAAGGACTTTTTAAAGTATTTTCTGAAAATTTCCCAATCACTGATTCAAGGGAAAATTTTGTTCTGGAATTTATTGACTATACAGTAGATCCTCCAAAATATAATGTCGATGAATGTATCGACAGGGGATTAACGTATTCGGTTCCTTTGAAAGCTAAATTGAAGCTTACCTGCAATGATGAGGATAATGAAGACTTTGAAACTGTAGAGCAGGAAGTATTCCTGGGGAATATTCCCTATATGACAGAAAAAGGATCGTTTGTAATCAATGGTGCCGAACGCGTAATTGTTTCGCAGTTACACCGTTCACCAGGTGTGTTCTTTGCTCAAAGCAAGCACACTAATGGTACAACGCTTTATTCTGCCAGAATTATTCCTTTTAAAGGTTCATGGATCGAATTTGCTACAGACGTAAACAGCGTCATGTATGCTTATATCGACAGGAAGAAAAAGTTTCCGGTAACCACGCTGTTAAGAGCTATAGGTTATGGAACAGATAAGGATATCCTGGACCTATTTGGTCTTTCTGAGGAAATTACAGCTTCTGAGAAGAATATCAAAAAAGCTGTCGGACGTAAATTAGCTGCCCGTGTATTACGTACATGGACAGAAGATTTCGTTGATGAGGATACAGGTGAAGTGGTTTCTATTGATCGTAATGAAATATTACTCGAGAGAGATCATGTAATTACCCAGGATGATGTTGACACTATCGTAGATTCTGGTGTTAAAGCCATTATCGTACATCGTGAAGATGTTAATATCACTGATTATAATATCATATTTAATACGTTGTCGAAAGATAACTCCAACTCTGAAAAAGAGGCTGTGGAGCAGATCTATCGTCAGCTTAGAAATACAGAAGCACCGGATGAGCAAACTGCAAGAGATATCATCCAGAGCTTATTCTTTAGTGAAAAGCGTTACGATCTTGGTGAAGTTGGTCGTTACAGGATTAACAAAAAGTTAGGTCTTGATATCGGATTTGAGCAGCGCGTTCTAACTAAAGAGGATATAATCCTTATAGTAAAATATTTGATCGGTCTTATCAATGCTCGAGCAGTAGTAGATGATATTGATCACTTAAGCAACCGTCGTGTTCGTACTGTTGGAGAGCAGCTTTACACTCAATTTGGTGTAGGTCTTGCCCGTATGGCGCGTACAATACGTGAGCGTATGAACGTGCGTGATAATGAGGATTTCAAACCTGTTGACCTTATTAATGCACGTACACTTTCTTCAGTAATTAACTCATTCTTTGGTACAAACCAGCTATCTCAGTTTATGGATCAAACGAATCCGCTGGCTGAGGTTACTCATAAGCGTCGTATGTCTGCTTTAGGGCCAGGTGGTCTATCGAGAGAAAGAGCAGGTTTCGAGGTTCGAGATGTTCATTATACTCACTATGGCCGACTTTGTACGATTGAAACACCTGAAGGTCCTAACATCGGTCTGATATCTTCACTTTGTGTTCATGCAAAAGTGAACCATATGGGATTCATCGAAACTCCTTATCGTACGGTTGAGTCTGGTAAGGTAAATATGACTTCTGATGTGAAGTATCTTACTGCTGAAGAGGAAGATGATCATCATATCGCACAGGCTAATGCTCCATTAAAAGACAGCGGAGAGTTCATTAATGACAGAGTGAAAGCACGTTTTGAAGGTGACTTCCCTGTTATTGAACCAAAGCAGGTAAAATATATGGACGTTGCTCCTAACCAGATTGTTTCTGTGGCGGCTTCAATGATTCCTTTCCTTGAGCATGATGATGCTAACCGTGCCCTGATGGGTTCGAACATGCAGCGTCAGGCTGTACCTTTATTAAAGCCTGAAGCACCGATAGTAGGTACTGGGCTTGAAGGTAGGATTGCCATTGACTCAAGAGCATTAATTTTGGCTGAAGATGATGGAACTGTTGAATATGTTGATGCGAAAACAATAAAGATACGCTACGATCTTTCAGAAGATGAGCAGCTGATCAATTTTGATGAATCCGTAAAAACATATGAGCTTGTTAAATTCCGGCGTACCAACCAGGATACATGTATTAACTTAAAGCCTATAGTATTTAAAGGCGATAAAGTTAAAAAAGGACAGCCATTATGTGAAGGTTATGCTACAGCTCAGGGTGAGCTAGGCCTTGGCCGAAATCTGATGGTGGCATATATGCCATGGCAGGGTTATAACTTTGAGGATGCAATTGTAATTTCAGAGCGTGTAGTACGTGATGATGTTTACACTTCTATACACATAGAAGAATTTGAGCTTGAGGTTCGTGATACTAAACGTGGTGAAGAAGAGCTGACATCTGAAATTCCTAATGTAAGTGAAGAGGCTGTTAAGCACCTTGACGAAAATGGAATAGTAAGAATTGGTGCAGAGATAAAAGAAGGAGATATATTAATAGGTAAAATCACTCCTAAGGGTGAAACTGATCCTACACCGGAAGAAAAACTTCTTAGAGCCATTTTTGGTGATAAGGCTGGTGATGTAAAGGATGCTTCTATGAAAGCGTCGCCATCATTAAGAGGTGTGGTTATCGATACCAAATTATTCTCCAGACCTAAAAAAGATAAAGATCTGCGGGCGAAGTCGAAGAAGGAAGTTGAAATGCTGAAAAACAGATACAGCAAAGAGCTTACGGCAGTTCGCAATGAAATGATACAGAAGCTTACAAAATTACTGGAAGGAAAAACCAGTAAGGGTGTTAAGCATAAATTTGGAGATGAGCTAATCAGTAAAGGTGTAAAATTCAATGCTAAAAATATTGAAAATAACCTGTTCCCTGAAAAGAATATTTATAGAGATGAAAGTACCTATAATGTTCAGGAAGAGGTAAACCTTATATCTGATGTTATTCTTGATGATTGGACTGATGATGAAAATACAAATACATACATCACTCGTCTTGTAAAAAATTACAGCATCAAGCGTAATGAAATAGCTGGTAATTTCAAAAGAGAAAGATTCACACTTGAAGTTGGTGATGAGTTACCTGCAGGTATTGTTCAGCTTGCTAAAGTTTACATTGCTAAGAAGCGTAAACTTAAAGTTGGTGATAAAATGGCAGGTCGTCACGGAAACAAAGGTGTGGTGGCGAAAATAGTTCGTCAGGAAGATATGCCATTCCTAGAAGACGGTACTCCTATGGATATTTGTTTGAACCCGCTTGGTGTACCTTCTCGTATGAACCTTGGACAGATCTATGAGACTGTTCTTGGATGGGCTGGTAAAAAACTCGGTCGCACATACGCTACTCCGATTTTTGACGGAGCTACAATGGACCAGGTGGCAGCAGAACTTAAAGAAGCCGGATTACCTGATTACGGTAGAACATATCTGTATAATGGTTTAACAGGTGAACGTTTTGATCAGCCAGTGACTGTAGGTATAGCTTATATGCTGAAACTGGGTCACCTTGTGGATGATAAAATGCACGCACGTTCTATCGGACCTTACTCGCTTATTACTCAGCAGCCACTTGGTGGTAAAGCTCAGTTTGGTGGTCAGAGATTTGGTGAGATGGAAGTTTGGGCTCTTGAAGCCTTTGGTGCTGCACATATCCTGCAGGAAATACTGACTATTAAATCTGATGATGTTATCGGAAGGGCGAAAGCATATGAAGCTATTGTAAAAGGCGAAAATATGAAGAAGCCGAACATTCCGGAATCATTTAACGTGCTTGTACACGAATTACGTGGTCTTGCATTAGAAATTACAACAGAATAATTATTTACCTATTTAGGAAATAAATATGGCATTCAGAAAGAATAAAAAGATCAACAGCGACTTTTCTCAAATTACCATCAGCCTGGCCTCTCCGGAATCTATTCTGGAGAGCTCACATGGTGAGGTGACACAGCCGGAAACTATCAACTACAGAACATATAAACCTGAGATGGGTGGTTTATTCTGTGAGCGCATTTTTGGCCCTGTTAAAGATTGGGAATGTCATTGTGGAAAGTATAAAAGAATACGTTATAAAGGTATCATCTGCGACCGTTGTGGTGTTGAGGTAACTGAGAAGAAGGTCAGACGTGAGCGGATGGGACATATTGAACTGGTAGTGCCGGTAGCACATATCTGGTATTTCCGTTCATTACCTAACAAAATAGGTTATCTGCTTGGTCTGCCGACTAAAAAGCTTGACCAGATCATCTATTATGAGCGTTATGTCGTTATTCAGCCTGGTATTAAGGAAGAAGACGGTGTAGGTTATATGGATTTTCTTACAGAGGATGAGTACCTTGATATTATTGATAAGCTTCCTCGTGAGAACCAGATGTTAGATAATTCTGATCCTCAGAAGTTTATTGCTAAGATGGGTGCTGAAGCGCTAGAAATGCTTCTTTCCCGCCTCGAGCTGGATAATTTATCATACGACTTAAGGCATCAGGCAGCGACAGATACTTCACAGCAGCGT
Organism: Candidatus Cyclobacteriaceae bacterium M2_1C_046; assembly: GCA_051418055.1. Lineage (GTDB taxonomy): Bacteria > Bacteroidota > Bacteroidia > Cytophagales > Cyclobacteriaceae > JBPRGH01. The sequence goes on from JBPRGH010000085.1 coordinate 47,486, forward strand.
AAAGCAGAAGCTTTAAAGCGCCTGAAAGTAGTAGAGGCATTCCGTGATGCAAGTACTCGTATTGAGAATCGTCCTGAGTGGATGGTTATTAAAATGGTACCGGTTATTCCACCGGAATTACGTCCGTTAGTACCTTTGGATGGTGGTCGTTTTGCGACATCAGATCTTAATGATCTTTACCGTCGTGTGATCATCAGAAATAACCGCCTTAAGAGACTTATAGATATTAAAGCTCCTGAAGTAATTCTTCGTAACGAGAAGAGGATGCTACAGGAAGCAGTAGATTCGCTATTTGATAACTCCAGGAAAGTAAATGCTGTACGTTCAGAAGGTAACAGGGCCTTGAAATCTTTAAGTGATATGCTTAAAGGTAAGCAAGGACGTTTCCGTCAGAACTTATTAGGTAAGCGTGTTGACTATTCTGGTCGTTCAGTGATCGTTGTAGGTCCTGAGCTTAAGTTACATGAGTGTGGCCTTCCTAAGGATATGGCTGCAGAGCTATTCAAGCCTTTTATTATCAGGAAACTGATAGAAAGAGGTATTGTGAAGACAGTGAAGTCTGCAAAGAAAATTGTAGACAGAAAAGACCCGGTAGTATGGGATATCCTTGAAAATGTATTGAAAGGACACCCGGTATTACTAAACCGTGCTCCTACACTTCACCGTCTGGGTATCCAGGCATTTCAGCCTAAGCTGATTGAAGGTAAAGCGATTCAGTTACATCCTTTGGTTTGTACTGCATTCAATGCCGATTTTGATGGTGACCAGATGGCGGTACATGTTCCTCTTGGACAGGAAGCAATATTGGAAGCTTCATTATTAATGTTGTCTTCTCATAATATTCTTAACCCTGCCAATGGTGCTCCTATTACCGTACCTTCTCAGGACATGGTTTTAGGTCTTTATTATGTAACTAAAGGCAGAGAAGGTTCTAAAGGAGAAGGATCATCTTTCTATTCTCCGGAAGAGGTAATTATTGCAATAAATGAAGAGCGACTTTCCTTCCACGCTAATATTAAAGTTAGGGTTAAGGTAAGGAATGAACAAACGAATGAACTTGAGACCAAAATTGTAGAGACGGTTGCGGGTAGAGTTGTATTTAACCAGTTTATTCCGGAGAAAGTTGGGTACGTTAATGAGCTGTTGACAAAGAAAAAGCTACAGAAAATTATTTCTGATGTATTTAAGATAGCTGGAAATGCCGAGACAACAGATTTCCTTGATAATATTAAGGATCTCGGATTCTATATGGCCTATAAAGGTGGTCTTTCAATGGGGCTTAACGATGTTATGGTTCCTAAAGAGAAAGAGACTCTTGTAGAAAATGCTAAGCAGGAAGTTGATGCTGTTTGGAACAACTATATGATGGGTCTTATCACCGATAACGAACGTTATAACCAGGTGATTGATATTTGGACCCGTACAAATACACTTCTTACCAACACGCTTATGCAGCAGTTGGAAGAAGATCAGCAAGGATTCAACTCAATCTATATGATGATGCACTCCGGAGCCCGTGGTTCTAGAGAGCAGATCCGTCAGCTGGGTGGAATGAGAGGTCTGATGGCTAAGCCTCAGAAAAACCTTGTTAGTTCAGTGGGATCAATTATTGAAAATCCGATCCTTTCAAACTTTAAGGAAGGTCTTGATGTATTGGAATATTTCATCTCTACTCACGGTGCTCGTAAAGGTCTTGCCGATACAGCATTGAAAACAGCCGATGCCGGTTATCTGACCCGTCGTCTTGTTGATGTAGCTCAGGATGTTGTAATTTCTGAAGTGGATTGCGGCACATTAAGAGGCCTTACTGTGGCGGCATTGAAAGATAATGAGGATATAGTGGAGCCATTGAGCGAGCGTATCCTTGGACGTGTTTCTGTACATGACATCTATGATCCGTTAACTGACGAAGTTATATGTGAGGCAGGTAGTGAGATTACAGAAGAAATTGCCCGTCGAATTGATGAAACAAGTATTGAAGAGGTTGAGATCCGTTCACTTCTCACATGTGAAACCCGATATGGTGGATGTGGAAAATGTTACGGACGTAATCTTTCAACAGGTAAAATGGTTCAGGCCGGTGAGTCTGTAGGTGTTATCGCTGCTCAGTCAATAGGTGAGCCGGGTACACAGCTTACACTACGTACGTTCCACGTTGGTGGTACAGCTTCTAATATTGCAGTTGATGCAAATATTAAAGCTAAATTCGGCGGTAAAGTAGAGTTTGAAGGTATTAAAACCATCAAAACAACTGATGCTGAAGGTAACAAGGTTCATGTAGTAATGGGTCGTACAGGCGAGGTTAAGATCTTTGATCCTGAAAAAGATAAAGTATTAATATCTAATCACGTGCCTTATGGCGCTTTCCTTAAAGTAAAAGAAGGTGATGTGGTAGAAAAGGGTGCTGAGCTTTGTTACTGGGATCCTTATAATGCGGTGATTATATCAGAATTAGATGGTACAATCGAGTTTGATTCTATTATCGAAGGTATTACTTATCGTGAAGAATCTGATGAGCAGACCGGTCACCGTGAGAAGGTAATTTCTGAAACGAAAGATAAAACTAAAAACCCTGCAATTGTTGTAAAAGGTAAGGAAGAGAAGGGATATAATATTCCGGTAGGAGCTCACCTTGCAGTAGATGAAGGGGATAAAATTAAAGCAGGACAGGTGCTTGTGAAAATTCCAAGGACGATGGGTAAATCCCGTGATATTACGGGTGGACTTCCACGTGTAACGGAATTGTTTGAAGCAAGAAATCCTTCAAATCCTGCAGTAGTTTCCGAAATTGATGGTGTAGTGACCTACGGAGCTATAAAGCGTGGTAACCGTGAAATTTTCATTGAATCGAAAGATGGCGTGAAGAAGCGTTACCTGGTACCATTATCCAAGCATATCCTTGTTCAGGATAATGACTTTGTAAAAGCCGGATATCCGTTATCTGATGGTGCAATCACACCTTCTGATATTCTGGATATTAAAGGGCCTACAGCAGTACAGGAATATCTTGTAAATGAAATCCAGGAAGTTTACCGTCTGCAGGGTGTGAAAATTAATGATAAGCACATTGAAGCTATCGTTAGCCAAATGATGCAGAAAGTGCAGATCCTTGATCCAGGAGATACTACTTTCCTTACGGGAGAGAGTGTGGACAGATTTGCGTTTGCTGAAGAAAATGACAGGGTTCTTGACAAGAAAGTTGTTATGGAAGCAGGAGATTCTGAAAGATTTAAACCAGGTATGATCGTTTCTATGCGTGATGTTCGTGATGAAAATTCAACATTACGTCGTAAGGATCAGAAATTAGTTGAAGTGAGGGATGCAATACCAGCGGTATCTAAACCTACCTTACAGGGTATTACGCAGGCATCACTGAAAACTGAAAGCTGGTTGTCAGCGGCATCATTCCAGGAGACAACAAAAGTACTTAGTGAAGCTGCGATCAGAGGAAAACTTGACGGATTGATGGGACTGAAGGAGAATGTGATCGTAGGTCACTTGATCCCTGCAGGTACAGGTCAGCGTCACTTTAAAGATCTGATTGTAACTTCTGAAGAAGAATATGAAAAATTAATGGCTTCTAAGGAAGCAAGAGAAAAGGAATACGAAGGTTAATAGAACTTATTTATGGCAGACGAAAAAGACAAGCCTCAGGGTAATCAGATTAATATTGAATTATCTGAAGAAATAGCAGAAGGGATTTATTCTAACCTGGCAATGATTGCACATTCAAATAGCGAATTTGTAATCGATTTTATCAGGCTTATGCCTGGTGTGCCAAAGGCTAAAGTAAAATCCAGGATAGTTATTACACCTGAGCATGCTAAACGTCTTTTGAATGCCTTAAATGATAATATTAAAAAGTACGAACAGAACTTTGGTCCTATTAAAAAAACAGATGAAACTCCAAAATTTCCAATAAATTTTGGTGGAACTGTTGGGGAAGCATAAGTGTTATTAAGTACATGTAAAAAAATTAACAGTATGACTTTTTTTAGTCATACTGTTTTTTTACCTTTGCAGTCCGTTTTTCGAGAACGAAAAGAAAACATAACGAAATTTCTATAAATGCCTACTATACAACAATTAGTAAGAAAAGGTAGACAAAAGCAGGTTTCTAAGTCGAAATCACCTGCTTTGGATGCTTGTCCGCAGCGCAGAGGTGTGTGTACAAGGGTATATACAACGACACCTAAAAAACCTAACTCTGCTATGCGTAAAGTTGCGAGGGTGAGACTTACCAACGGTAAAGAGGTAAATGCTTATATCCCTGGTGAAGGTCATAACCTTCAGGAGCACTCAATTGTGCTTATCCGTGGAGGTAGAGTAAAAGATTTACCGGGTGTCCGTTATCACATTATCCGTGGTGCACTGGATACTGCCGGAGTAAGCGGAAGAACACAAAGAAGATCAAAGTACGGCGCTAAAAGGCCTAAAAAATAATATTGAATAATGAGAAAAGCTAAGCCTAAAAAACGGTATATGCTACCGGATCCAAAGTTTAACGATACTTTGGTGACCAGATTTGTAAACTATCTGATGAAGGATGGCAAGAAAAGTCTTGCTTACGGTATTTTTTATAAAGCTATTGATGAAGTAGCTGAAAAAACCGGCGAGGATGGATTAGAAGTGTGGAAGAAAGCACTTAGTAATATAAGTCCTTCGGTAGAGGTAAAGAGTAGGAGAGTAGGTGGTGCTACATTTCAGGTGCCATTAGAGGTAAGGCCTGAGAGAAAAATGGCATTAGGCATTAAGTGGATGATTTCTTTCGCAAGAAAGCGTCACGAGAAGGATATGGTAAGCCGTTTAGCCGGTGAAATAATTGCAGGTTCCAAAGGTGAAGGAGCTGCGATTAAGAAGAAGGATGATACGCATCGTATGGCTGAGGCTAATAAGGCATTTTCACATTTTAGATTTTAAAGAAGGAATTCTAGCATGGCTAAAGACCTAACTTATTTAAGGAATATCGGCATCATGGCTCACATTGATGCTGGAAAAACTACAACCACTGAGCGTGTACTGTATTACACAGGATTGAGCCACAAAATTGGTGAAGTTCACGATGGTGCGGCCACTATGGACTGGATGGAGCAGGAGCAGGAGAGAGGTATAACAATTACTTCAGCTGCTACTACAACTCATTGGAAGTATCCAACTACTCAGGGTTTAGCTGACGAAAGAACTCAGGATTATAAAGTAAATATTATTGACACTCCGGGTCACGTGGATTTTACCGTTGAGGTAGAACGTTCTTTACGTGTGCTTGATGGAGCTGTTGCTTTATTCTGTGCAGTTTCTGGTGTTGAACCACAGTCAGAAACAGTATGGCGTCAGGCTGATAAATATCGTGTTCCCCGTATTTGTTTTGTAAATAAAATGGATAGAGCGGGAGCGGATTTTTATAATGTAGTAAAAGAGATTAGAGAAAAACTTAATGCTAACCCTGTGCCTTTACAGGTACCAATTGGTGCTGAAGAAGGATTTAAGGGCGTGGTTGATCTTATCACTAATGAAGCTATCATCTGGAATGAAGAAGACCTTGGAATGACTTACAAGGTTGTAGATATTCCTGCAGATATGGAAGAAACTGTTGCTGAGTGGAGACAAAAACTTGTTGAAGCAGTAGCAGAATATGATGATGCTCTTTTAGAGAAATTTTTTGAAGATCCAAATTCAATTACTAAAGAGGAAATGATGGCAGCTATCAGAGAAGCTGTTATTGATATGTCATTCTCTCCTGTACTTTGTGGATCTGCCTTTAAAAATAAAGGTGTTCAGGCTATGCTGGATGCAGTTTGTGCTTATTTACCTTCTCCTCTTGATCTACCTCCGGTAGAGGGTCATCACCCTGATGATGAGGAAAAGACAATAACAAGAAAGCCGTCTAATGATGAGCCTTTTTCAGCACTTGCATTTAAGATCATGACTGATCCATTTGTGGGTAGGCTTGCATTCTTCCGTTCTTACTCAGGAGTTTTAGAGGCTGGTTCGTATGTGCATAATATGCGTACAGGTAAGAAGGAAAGAATTTCTAGATTGATGCAGATGCATTCTAACAAGCAGAATGCTATAGATAGAGTTGAGGCAGGTGATATTGCTGCAGGTGTTGGTTTTAAAGATATTAAGACTGGGGATACATTAGTAGATGAAAAACACCAGATTATCCTTGAGTCAATAACATTCCCTGAACCTGTAATTGGTTATGCAATTGAGCCTAAAAAACAGGCGGATGTAGACAAATTAAGTATGTCCATTTCTAAATTAGTTGAAGAGGACCCTACTTTACAGGTGGAGACTAATCACGAAACTGGTCAGACTGTATTGAGAGGTATGGGAGAACTTCACCTTGAGATCATAATTGATCGTCTACGCCGGGAGTTTAAAGTAGAAATTAATCAGGGTGCTCCTCAGGTGGCTTATAAAGAGTCTATCACAGAGAAAGTTGAGCATAAAGAGGTATATAAGAAACAAACGGGTGGTAGAGGTAAATTTGCTGATATCGTATTCGAAATGGGACCTCGTGAAGATAAAGAGCCTGGCTTAAAATTCGATAATGCTATTGTTGGTGGTGCTATTCCTAAGGAGTTTATCCCGGCAGTACAGAAAGGATTTGAAGAGGCAATGAAAAATGGTCCATTAGCAGGCTACCCTGTAGATAGTCTTTACGTTAGACTGTTCCATGGTTCATTCCACGATGTTGATTCCGATCAGTTGTCTTTTGAAATGGCTGGACGCATTGGATATAAAGAAGCTGCAAAGAAGGCCAAGCCTCAGTTGTTAGAGCCTATTATGGCAGTAGAAGTAATTTCGCCAGATGAGTATACTGGTGCGGTGACCGGTGACCTTAACAAGCGTCGCGGTATTATGAAAGGTATGGATACTAAGGGTGGAGCACAGGTTATTAAAGCAAGTGTACCTTTATCTGAATTATTTGGATATGTAACTGACTTACGTACAATAACATCAGGTAGAGCTGCTGCATCACTGACTTTCTCACATTATGATCCGGTTCCTAAAAATATTGCAGAAAAGGTAATCGAAGAAGTTAAAGGCGTTGCTGTAAAGTAATTTAATATGAATCAGAAGATTAGAATAAAATTAAAATCATACGATCATAACCTGGTGGATAAGTCATCAGAGAAAATCGTGAGAGCAGTAAAAACTACAGGTGCAGTTGTTAATGGTCCTATCCCTTTACCAACTGAAAAGGAAATTTTTACTGTCCTTCGTTCTCCGCACGTTAATAAGAAAGCGCGTGAGCAGTTTCAACTTTGCACCTACAAGCGTTTGGTAGATATCTACTCAAACAGTGCTAAAACAGTAGATGCTTTAATGAAACTTGAGCTTCCAAGTGGAGTTGATGTTGAGATTAAAGTTTGACGATTTGTCAAATATATGATAAATAGAAGGCCGGTTTTTAACCGGCCTTTCTTTATTTATATGTGCTTAATTCAGAGTGCGAACCTTTGATTGCCTTATTTATCTCATTAATATAAGCATCTGTCTCTTCCTTATTTATATTATTAGGATTCTCTTTAAAATTCTTTTGCAGAATTTGAAGAGGCTCAGCAATAGAAACTATTCCTACAATTTGTGTAGAGCTATACAATGAATGAGCAACAAAAGCTACCTGCTCCCAATTACCGTTTTCATAATTTTCATTTAATTTCTTCAATAGTTTTGGTGAGCTTTTAAGGTATCTGGAGACAGCTGCTTTCATAAGCTCCGGATCGCCATCTGTGAAATCATTCAGATAGTTTAGGTTTGTATAAATCATTTTAATTAATTTCAATCAATTTCCTTTAGGATAACCGTTAATAAATCTTCGGCTTTCAATGGTTTCGTTACATAATTATTCATGCCAATTTTAAGGCATTTCTGTTTTTCATCTACGAGGGCATGTGCAGTCATTGCAATAATTGGCGTACTAATGCTTAAATTCTTTCTTATCTTATTTGTAGCCTCATATCCATCCATGAGTGGCATTTGAATATCCATGAGAATTATGTCATAAGAATTATTATCCAAATACTTTAATGCTTCAACACCATTGCTGGCAATTGTTACTGTTGCTCCATAAGATTTTAAAAGCTTTTCTATCAACAACTGGTTCAGATCATTATCTTCTGCAATTAATAAATTAAGTCCTTTAAGAGCAGTATGGTCATCTTTCTCTTTAATTTTCTTCTTTTTGGTGTGATAAGTTCCATTTTTATATCCGAAGGAAAGCTGGAATGAAAATTCTGAACCTTTATTAACCTCACTTTTCACCTCCAATTTTCCATTTTGAAGATCAACCAGCTGCTTTACAATTGTAAGTCCCAGCCCTGTACCACCGTACTTCCTTGTTGTATCTGATGTGGCTTGTGTAAAGCTGTTAAATATTGAATTTAGTTTATCAGCAGGAATACCAATGCCCGTGTCCAGAACGGAAAAACGTACGGATACTTCATTATTATCTTTAAACTGCTGTTCTACCTTTACTGTAATTTCTCCATCTTCGGTAAATTTTGCGGCATTACTTGTTAGGTTTAATAAGATTTGATTTAACCTGACCCGGTCACCAATTAATATTTGGGGTAATTCTTTATCTATATGATATTCTAATTGAACATTTTCATTAAGGCGGTAAGAAATAACTTGTTTTAAACCTTCAAGAAGCTCTTTTAATGATATTTCTGTTTTTTCAAATTCTATTTTACCCGAATTTATTTTGCTCAGGTCCAGAATATCTTCAATTAAGGAAAGGAGTGTATTGGATGCAAAATTTATAGTTTGAACAAACTGCTTTTGTTCATCATTGATTTTGGTTTTTTGAAGCAGATGAGACATTCCGATAATTGCATTCATGGGAGTCCTGATCTCATGGCTCATATTGGCCAGAAATTTATCTTTAGCCTGAGAGGCTTCTTCGGCTTCCTGTTTCGCGCTCGATAATTCAGCTGTACGTTCAATAACTCTTTTTTCGAGTTCATTATGGGCTCTTTGTAATTTATCCTCAGCCCGTTTACGTTCTTTTATTTGCTGTAGCAGCTCTTGATTTGTCTTTTTGAGTTTATCATTCTTCCGATGAAGAACTTCCAGCATCTCTTTTATCTCAGTAATATCATGAATAGTAATAATACCTCCAAGCAATTCTCGCTCTCTATTGTAAAATGGGGATATAGAAGCTTCAAAAAAACCTTTTCTAGAATTATATTCCCTGTCTTTTATAAAAATATTACCACCCTTTAGAACTTCCTCTAAAATACCTTTGTCAGTATCTTTTTTAAATTCAGAGAAAACATCAAAGATATTCTTCCTTAGGACTTCCTCTTTCTTTATGGCATAATGTAGCTCAATAATTTTATTGCATTCAACAATACGGAATTTTTTATCGAATACTATTATACCATTCGTACTGTTGTTTAACAGTGCTTTTTCAAGATGAAAAAACAGCTCCTGATCACTTTGATCCTGTTCAGCCGAATTATTTTTTATAACATACATATAGGAAATTCTTTCTTAAAAGCTAAACAATATCATTCCAATAGGGTTTTAATTTAGCTTTAAGAGGCTCTGAGTCAATGAGCTATTAACATGTATTAGTGTAATTAGTTTTTCCATGTAACAACCAACCCCCATGAAGGAGAATAAACCCACCAATAAAAATAAAAATAATCCTGAAGAGACTCAAAATAGTCCGGATCAGGAGAAGCATAAAAAGGCAAAGAAGCAGGTTAAGAAAAAACTTGAGATGGCCGATGTGCCCCACGAGTTTGCTCAGTCTGTTTCAGACACATTAAAGGATGAAGAGTACAGCACCAAGCAGTTATACAGGATTCTTTATGCCCTAGATGCTTTTAAAAAAGGAGATATTTCCGTTCGCCTGACCAAGGAGGAGGATGATATTTTTGCCGAGATAGCCGAAGCTTATAATTCAATGGTGGAAATGATATCCGGAGTGGGTAGTGAGGTATCACGGATCTCTAAAGTAGCGGGTATTGAAGGAAATTTAACGGCAAGGGCCTCAGCGGAAAATGCATCTGGTTTCTGGAAAGATATTATTAATAATATTAACGGCCTTGTAGATTCAATCGCAGTACCAGTATTGGAGGTGGGAAAGGTACTGAAGAACATATCCAGCGGAAAACTAAACGAAAAATTTGAAATTCCTGTATCAGGGGATTTTAAAATAATGGCAGAGACCATTAATCGAACTATTGACAACCTTAATCTTTTTGCCGGTGAGGTAACAAGGATGGCACTGGAGGTTGGTACTGAAGGTAAATTAGGTGGCCAGGCTCATGTGCCGAATGTTGCAGGAGTGTGGAAAGACCTGACGGAAAATGTGAATCTTATGGCCAGCAACCTTACTAGTCAGGTACGGGATATTGCTAATGTCGCTACGGAGGTGGCTAAAGGAAACCTTACTAAAAAGGTATCTGTAGATGTAAAAGGTGAATTCCTCTTTCTGAAAAAAAATATCAACCAGATGGTTGACCAGCTTAACACTTTTGCTGATGAGGTAACGCGTGTTGCTAAAGAAGTAGGTATTGAAGGAAATCTTGGAGGGCAGGCCAAAGTTCCGGGAGTAGAAGGGGTATGGAAAGAGTTAACTGATAATGTTAATATGATGGCTTCCAATCTTACGGCACAGGTACGGGATATTGCCAAAGTATCCACTGCTGTTGCCAAAGGTGACCTTACTCAAAAAATCACAGTAAATGTACATGGAGAAATTGCAGATCTAAAGGAGAATATCAATAAAATGGTGGATTCCCTTAATATCTTCAGTAATGAGGTGACAAGGGTGGCCCGGGAAGTGGGAACCGAAGGAAAACTTGGTGGACAAGCTCAGGTGCCGAATGTGGCCGGGGTATGGAAAGATCTCACTGATAATGTTAATACCATGGCCTCTAACCTTACAGCACAGGTGCGTGATATAGCCAAAGTATCAACATCTGTTGCAAAAGGTGACCTGACCCAAAAAATTACCGTGGATGTAAAGGGTGAAATTGCTGACCTGAAAGAGAACATAAATACAATGGTGGATTCTCTTAATATCTTTTCTGATGAGGTAACGAGAGTGGCGCGTGAAGTGGGTACGGAAGGTAAACTCGGAGGCCAGGCCAATGTGCCCGATGTTGCAGGTGTCTGGAAGGAGCTTACAGATAACGTTAATATGATGGCTTCTAACCTTACCTTTCAGGTACGGGATATTGCAAATGTGGCTACTGCAGTAGCACAGGGGGATCTTACTCAGAAAATTACAGTGGATGTTAAAGGAGAGATCGCTGATCTCAAAGATAATATCAATGCCATGGTGGACTCATTAAATATATTTTCAGATGAGGTAACAAGAGTGGCCCGTGAAGTGGGTACTGAAGGTAAACTCGGTGGCCAGGCAAATGTACCGGATGTTGCCGGAGTTTGGAAAGAGCTGACGGATAATGTAAATACAATGGCTTCAAATCTAACATTACAGGTAAGGGATATTGCAGAAGTGGCAGTGTCTGTTGCGAAAGGCGATCTTACAAGAAAAATTACGGTAGATGTAAAAGGTGAACTCCTGGAGCTGAAAGAGACGCTGAACCAAATGGTGGATTCACTAAATATTTTATCAAATGAGGTAACCCGGGTAGCACGCGAAGTAGGAACAGAAGGTAATCTCGGAGGACAAGCCAGTGTACCGAATGTGGAGGGAACATGGAAAGAGCTGACTGATAATGTGAATACAATGGCCAATAACCTGACAGTACAGGTTCGTGATATTGCCAAAGTATCTACAGCAGTAGCAAAAGGTGATCTTACCAAAAAGATTTCAGTAGATGCAAAAGGGGAGATAGCAGAGCTAAAGGATAACCTCAACCAGATGGTGGATTCACTTAACATATTTGCCCGTGAGGTAACAAGAGTGGCACGTGAGGTTGGAACAGAGGGTAATCTAGGTGGTCAGGCTAAAGTACCGGGAGTTGAAGGCATCTGGAAAGAGCTGACCGATAATGTAAATACTATGGCCAGCAATCTTACAGCACAGGTACGGGATATTGCCAATGTCTCTACTGCTGTAGCCCGGGGTGACTTGAGCCAGAAAATTACAGTGGATGTAAAAGGTGAGATAGCCGGTCTTAAGGAAAATATAAATAAAATGGTTGACTCCCTAAATGTATTTGCCGGGGAGGTAACAAGGATGGCCCGTGAAGTGGGAACTGAGGGTAAACTGGGTGGCCAGGCTCATGTACCAAATGTTGAAGGAGTTTGGAAGCAGCTGACTGATAATGTGAATATAATGGCGAACAACCTGACAACGCAGGTTCGTGGTATTGCCAAAGTTGCAACAGCGGTAGCAAGAGGAGATCTTACCAAAAAAATTACTGTAGAGGTAAAAGGAGAAATACTGGAGCTGAAGAATATAATAAATCAGATGGTGGATTCCCTTAATATCTTTGGTAGTGAAGTGACCCGGGTGTCAAGAGAAGTGGGAACCGAAGGTAAACTAGGTGGCCAGGCAAATGTTCCTGAAGTAGAAGGTATCTGGAAAGAGCTGACGGATAACGTAAATACCATGGCCAGCAACCTTACACTCCAGGTAAGGGATATTGTTGAGGTGGCAACTTCTGTGGCAAGAGGAGATCTTACTAAAAAGATCTCTGTGGATCTTAAAGGTGAGCTTTCACAGCTGAAAGATAACCTGAATCAGATGGTGGATACCCTGAACATCTTCTCGTCAGAGGTTACACGGGTTGCACGTGAGGTAGGAACGGAAGGTAAGCTGGGAGGTCAGGCCAAAGTACCAAACGCTGACGGCGTCTGGAAGCAATTAACCGACAACGTAAATATAATGGCCAACAATCTTACAACCCAGGTAAGAGGTATTGTACGGGTTGTAACAGCTGTAAGTAAAGGTGATTTGACTCAGAAATTTACATTGGATGCTCGCGGAGAGGTGGCTGAGCTTGCAGAGACCATTAACTCCATGGTATCAATGCTGAATTCCCTGGCACAGGAGGTCAGCCGTGTGGCTCGTGTAGCGGGTACGGAAGGTAAACTTACCGAGCGTGTTGAAATGACGGATATAAGAGGAAGCTGGAAAGAGTTAGTTGATACGTTAAATAACCTTCTTGAGTCAATTGTTTCTCCGGTACTTGAAGTGAGCCGTATCGTTCGTGCAATATCAGAAGGAGACCTGACGCAGAAAGTCGATACTCCTACTGCCGGTGATATACAGGCAATGTCAAGCGCATTGAATATTGCTGTCAATAACTTAAATAGCTTATTAGGTAATATAAATGAAAGTTCTATTGTGGTGGCGCAGTCTTCCGACGAAATGGCCTCTAAAGGACTTGAAATGAATGATATTACTGTAAACGTGGCTTATGCAATGCAGGAAATGGCTGAAGGAGCTAAAAATCAGGCACTTAAAACAGATCAAGCATTTAAGCTCATTGAGGAGATCATGACGGTGACGCAGGAAACTGCTAATAAAGCGGAAGTGGTAAATAAGGCAGCGGTACTTGGAGAAAATACCTCTCAAATGGGTATGAAAACAGTAAACCAGGTGGTTGAGAATATAGAAGATATTGGCCGATCAGCAGCTTTAACTGCGAAAACTATTGAGGTATTGAGCCAGCGTTCGCAGGAGATCTCAAAGTATCTTAGTGTGATCACAGATATTTCGGCACAGACAAACTTACTGGCATTAAATGCAGCTATAGAAGCTGCCAGGGCAGGAGAAGCAGGTAAGGGTTTTGCTGTGGTTGCTGAAGAGATCAGAAAGCTTGCCGAAGGATCAAGAAAATCAGCCAATGAAATAGAAACTCTTGTTGAAGATGTAAAGAAAGATTCTGCTTCTACATCATCTGCGATTGTTAATATGACAGAGATTGTTGAACGTGGTAAAAAAGCAGTACTTGATACATCAGAAGCTTTTAAAAATATTGCCACATCAAGTAGCAAGACGCTCAAAACAGCAGAAGATATATTGGAAGCTTCGGAGGTCCAAAGAATTAAAATTACTGATGTTGTGAAATATGTTGAAGAGGTGGTTGCCATTGCAGAACAAACTGCGGCAGGTACTGAAAATGTTTCCAGCACTGCGCAAATATTATCTTCAACGATGGAGGAATTTACAGATTCGAGCCAGCAGTTGAAGTTTATTGCAGAGGATCTTCAAACAGGTATTGCAGCCTTTAGATTAATCGACAAGAATGGAAACTCAATGGAATTTTATTACCGACAGCTACAGCTTGCTGATAAGGCTAAATCTTCCAGGAAAGATTTACGGAAAAACATTTTTCCATCTTCAAAATCAATAGAAGGTGCCAAGAGGCAGTTTGGAGAGGTACAGAAGTATCAACTTCGCGAATCTGAAGATGGTCAAGACAAAAAAAGAAGTGTAGCAAAGAAAAGTGAATCCGCTAAATCAGCCAAAACCGGTAATTTAAAATCCGGAATGACCAAGAAGGCTAACTGGAAAAAAGATGATATAAAATCATCTGCGGATAATAAACTGAATGATAAAAAAGCTTCTTCGGTAAAAAAGGATTCTCATAAGGGAAAAACTTCAGGAAGTGGCAAAAAAGGTGGGAGTAAAACTTCTTAAATAAAAATTAATGGAAACAAAAGAAGAAGTAACAGGAGAGGTAGAGCAAATAGACCCTGATAAACAAAGGCAGTTTATTGTATTTAAACTTGGTGAGGAAGAATATGCTATTCCTATTGAAAACGTTAAAGAAGTTACTATTACTCCATTAATTTCCAAAATGCCAAAAACACCTTCATTTATAAAAGGGGTAGCCAGTATAAGGGGTGAAGTAATTGCCATTTTGGACCTGGAGAGTAGATTTAATATAAATAAAGGATTAAAGTTACCAACTAAGGATTCTGAAAATTCTTATACCATGGTAATTGATGCAAAAGATTATAGCTTAGGAATAATCACAAAACAAATGCCCCACACCCTGAAATTGGGTGATTCACAAATTGATGTTGCAGCTCATATTATTAAGCGCGCAAAAGTACAAAGTGAATTCATTGAAGGTTTGGGTAAGGTTGCCGGGAAATTTGTAATCATATTAAATATGAATAAGTTACTAAATGATAAAGAAATTCAATTTTTGACTAATGTAAAATCTGGAAGTGATGAGTAAAAAAATACTAGTTGTAGATGATTCCTATTATATGAGAACTATCCTGAAAAATATGATTATAGATGCGGGATATGAAGTTGTTGATGAAGCTGCCAATGGTCAGGATGCAAGAAAACTTGCCAAAAAAGAAAACCCGGACCTGATAACCCTTGACCTTATTTTACCTGATAACTCTGGTCTTGATGTGTTAAAGGAAATAAAAAATGCACATCCGGATATCCATGTAATTGTGGTGAGTGCCGTAGGACAGGAAACTATTGTCCAGCAGGCATTAGAAGCAGGGGCCGAAGCATATATTATAAAACCTTTTGAAGAACAAAAAGTAGTACATACTATAAAAGAAGTACTGGCAAAAAAAAATTAGAAATGACTGACCATGAAAGGCAGAGAGCAGGAATATAAACAGATTTTTATTTCGGAAACCAATCAGCAGTACGATAAGGTAGTTACTTTATTGGTGCAGATGGAGAAGGATCCTGGAAATAAAAAACATGTCCATGAAATATTTCGCATGCTACATAATCTCAAAGCTAATGCAAAGGCGATGGAACATGAAACACTTTCAGAAACTGCTCATAAGCTTGAAAATATCTTTAGTCAGCTTCGTGAAGATGCCTTTAATTTTGAAGGTTTAATTGTTGATTTTATTTATAAAGCAATTGATTACCTGGGCTATCTTATCAAAAATGTTGATAATGCTAATTCCCAGAAACCTGATGAAGGGATCCTGAGAGAACTTGATTTAATTGCTTCAAATCAATGGAATCTTTTATCAGAAAATTCTACCCGTAATTATAGTGCTAATCGTTTATCCTTATCTGATTCAGTAAATATTCCCCTGCGAAAATTAGATGATCTCCTAAACCTGATCGGTGAATTAATTATCGAACGTGATCAGTTAATAAATTTTGCAGAAAATTTAGAAAGTAAATTTTTAAAAGATACCGGTTCACGCTTACACAGAATAGCTAATGAAATGCAGCAGAATGTTATGGCTGCCAGGCTTGTGTCCGTAGAATCACTCTTTAATAAATTCCCACGAATTGTCAGGGATGTTGCTGTGAGTGAGAAAAAAAAGGTAGACCTTCAGATATCCGGATACGACACAAAAGTTGACCGGAATATATTAAGTGTCATTACAGATACCATGGTGCACCTTATCAGGAATGCAGTTTCTCACGGTATCGAAACCCCTGAGGAGCGTAAAAAGCTGAAAAAAGATACGGAAGGAAAATTAAATATTATTGCAAGTAGTGAAAAGGGTCAGATAAATATAATTATTTCTGATGATGGCAGAGGGATTAATATAAATGAGCTTAAAGGAAAGGTTGTGAAAAAGGGAATATTATCGGAGAAATCGGCTGATAATCTCTCTGACCGGCAGGCTCTGATGCTTATTTTTCATTCGGGATTTTCAATGGCAGAACAAGTAACAGAATATTCAGGAAGAGGCGTAGGATTAGACGTTGTCAAGAATTTTATTGATTCTATAGGTGGTGATATCAAGGTTCAATCAAAAGTAAATAAAGGAACGACTTTTACGCTTTCCTTGCCTATTTCAATAGCTGTTAAAACTGCATTATTATTTAAAGTTAGGACAAGCTTCTTTGCTTTGCCACTCCTGAATATTGATTCGGTGGTTAATTTAAGAAATGAACAGATCCATGAAGTTGATGGTAATCTTGTAGTGGATATGAAGGATGAAACTATTCCTTTGATCTACCTAAATGATTTCCTATTTGAAAAGAAGGAAAGAGCTGTAGGTAAACTTCATATACAACGATATAATATGGATGTCATATTACTTACATATGGAAACAGAAAATTTGGTTTAATAGTAGATGACCTGGTTACACAACAGGAAATTGTAATAAAGCCTTTACAACAGCCCCTTAGACATCATGAATTATTTAGCGGAATGACTTTATTAGGGTCAGGTGAGGTTTGTTTCATACTGGATATTTCTTCTGTTGTAAAACTTGTTGAGCTTGAGGATATATTTTAATTTATGAAAAATGAATGATTTAGAAAAAGACATTCTAACGGAGATATTCAATATCAGTTTAGCAAAAGCAGCAGATTCTTTCGCTAAGATTTCTAATGAAGAAATATTAATAAATGTTCCACACATTACTTTTATGAAAGAGGAAACAGCATTAAGCTCTTTAATACAGGATCAAAATATTTTTGCTATTGTCCAATCGGAAATAAAAGGAGATATATACGGCCAAACATTGCTTTTATTTTCTCAAAGGCAGATTATTGAGCTGGTAAATGTTGCCCTGAAAACTGATGTGAAGGATTCAGTCTTGCAGAATTCACTGATCCTGGAGATAAGTAATATTCTTACAGGAACACTGGTTACTCAACTGGCAAATATTTTAAAACTTAATATTTATGGTTCTGTACCAAATGAGCCTATCGACAGGTCAAGCCTAAAGGCTGAAAATCTAATTCTGGACCTGGATATATCAAGATCTATTTTAGTAACCATAAATACTTTATTTATTAAACGGCAAAATAGCATTGATCTTCCCTTAATGTTGATTTTTGATATTCCCAATTTCAATAAAATACTGGATACAATTCGTAAAGTAAATGTTGATAATAAGCTGCTGACAAAGAAGTAGTGTTCACTATCTTTCATTAATTTCCTGAATTCATTTAAATTGCTGATTATTTAGAAAGCAGGATATTATGAGCAAAATATTATACGATGAAGTACCTTCATTAGATTTGGCAGATTTTATTGAAGGCAGCGAAGCACAAAAGCAAAAATTTGTTAAAGAATTAGGAGACGCGTATACAAATATTGGTTTTGTTGCCATAAAAAATCATTATCTGTCTAATGAGCTTCAGGAAAAATTATACAGTGCCGTACGCAAGTTCTTTGCTTTACCGGATGAAATAAAGAAGAAGTATGAAAAACCGGAACTGGCAGGCCAGCGAGGCTATATCAGTAAAGGAAAAGAACATGCGAAAGGCCGTTCTACAGGTGACCTGAAAGAGTTTTATCATATCGGACAGGAAGTTGAAGGAGAGGATCCTATTAAAGAAGAGTATCCTGATAATATCTGGCCGGATGAGGTACACGAGTTGGAAAAATATGGTAAGGAAGCTTATAAGAAACTCGAACGTACAGGAACTGAAATGCTACGTGCCATTGCTAATTTCCTTGAATTAGATGAGCGCTACTTTGATGATAAAGTAAAAAACGGCAATAGTATTTTAAGGCCAATACATTATTATCCCATTGAAGATCCTGATTCGGTGCCGGCAGATGCAGTAAGAGCAGCAGAGCATGGTGATATAAACCTGATAACCCTTCTTATGGGAGCAAGTGCGGAAGGCCTGCAGGTATTAAGAAGAGATGGGAAATGGATACCTATAACTGCATTACCAAATCAGCTTGTGGTAAATGTTGGCGATATGCTTGAGAGGTTAACAAATAACAAATTAAAATCAACAATCCATCGAGTAGTGAACCCGCCAAAAGATAAGATGAAAAGTTCGCGCTATTCAATTCCTTTCTTTATGCACCCAAGGTCGGATATGAAATTAAATTGTCTGGCAAATTGTGTCGATGAAGAGCATCCGAAGCAGCATGAGGATATTACCGCCGGCGAATTTCTTAATCAGCGATTGGCTGAAATAGGTTTGAAGAAGTGATTCTCAAAAAGATATTACTTGTTTCGTAGGGTAAGATATTATATCTTTTTAAAAGATGTGTTACTGGTGGCCCTCACAGCCTTTGGAGGGCCACAGGCACATTTGGCCATATTATTTGATGTTATGGTACGCAAACGTGCTTACCTGAGTGAGCAGGACCTTATCGAATTATATGCACTTTGCCAAATTTTACCTGGCCCTACCTCCACCCAAACAATAACTGCAATTGGATTTAAGATAGGGGGACCTAATCTAGCATACCTGACGCTGTTGGTCTGGAGCTTGCCCGCAGTGACTATTATGATCACAATGGCTGCATTATTGACCTTCTTTAAAGCCAATGAAATACCGCTGGATTTTACAAGGTTTATACTGCCTATGGCAGTTGGATTTGTTGCCTATGCTGCTTATAAGATCAGTATTAAGGTGGTATTTACAAAAACAGGGATAATTATAATGATCTGCTCAGCTGTATTATCCTTTTTTGCGGCTTCTCCTTATCTTTTTCCTGTCATACTATTAATAGGAGGGCTGGTAACGACCTATAAGTATAAGCAGCATGATCGGGAAGAAACGGATAAATTGAAGATAAACTGGTCGAATTTTATTTTATGGGCCGGAGTATTTATTGGAGTTGCTCTATTAGGACATTTTACCGATGTACGTCCTGCACGTTTACTTGAAAATTTTTACAGGAATGGTAGCCTGATTTTTGGGGGTGGCCAGGTACTTATTCCTCTTCTGCATACCGAGTTTGTTGAATATAAGGATTATTTAACATCAGAAGAATTCTTAACAGGCTTTGCACTTGTTCAGTCAATCCCAGGACCGGTTTTCTCTTTTAGCGCTTATGTAGGTGCTTTGTCAATGAGAGAATGGGGAATAGCAGGAGAAATAGTAGGAGGATTGGCAGCTGCTATTGGTATTTTTTTACCGGGTACATTCCTAATATTCTTTGTCATCAGGTTTTGGGACCAATTAAAAAAATATCGATTGGTAAAAGCTTCAATGGAGGGTGTAAATGCAGCTTCATCGGGGATGGTGGTAGCTGCAGCAATCTTATTGTTTCAGCCTTTAGACAGTAGTTTGTTAAATTTTTCTCTTACAATTGGTACCTTCTGCATTTTAACATTTACCAAAATTCCTGCTCCTTTCCTGATATTAGCAGGTTTATTATTCGGATTCCTATTATAAGTAGATCTATTTGATCTCTTCTACGTATTCATCTAATTCATTTATTTCATTATGCCTGTCACGTATACTTGACAAAATGGTATTTGCAAATCTTCTTATATCATTATCCATTGAACCTTCTGCTGCGGCATTATAACTCAAGATCATTTTTTCCTGTATATCATCTACAACCTCAATATAATCATTGTAGAGATCTTCCCCCTCTTTTTCCATAAGCTCTTCTTTATATTCAATTACATTTTCACCTACCTGATTCGGTAATGTTACCTGGTGTGCCTGAGCAAGCTCTTTCAGTGTATTATTTATTTCACTGTGGAATCGTACAGCATTTTCTGCATATTGTAACAGTCTGGGGGGTACAGTATCTTTCTGTTGTAAAACCTTGGCATATTCAATGAGCATCAGGTTAAAGGAGTAAGCTTCAACAATAAATTCAGCATCTTCTTCAGCCCTGCTACTTTGAAATTTTTCATCATTAATATCTTCTGCTCCATCCTCCGTATCCTCTTCACTTGAGGGAGAATTACAGCTTATAAGGAGTGAAAAAGAAATAAGGACAAATAGTGAAAAAAGGCTTTTCATAACGTAATAAATTGATTTATACTTCTTTATAAAACTCTAACAGGTTGGTTTAAAAGAAGTTTAATCAAATAGTCCTAACTGTCCGTTTTTATTTGCTTTTGGTCTGGAAGGGCCAAAGACTGTCATTCCGCCGTAATGATGGCTCATATCTTTTTCTTTTTGTATAAGCTTTTCAACATTCTCCGTAGGAATAAAATCCTTTTCAATACGCATGGCAGATTTATGAAGCTGCTGAAGTGCCTTCTTTCTATCAGAAAAACCAATTTTAGCCTTATTTATGGCATTTTCAAGCGTGTTGATACTTTGGTCGTAAACTTTTGTGGGAACAGGATGCGGGTAACCATCTTTTCCTCCATGTGCAAAGGAAAAGCGGGCAGGATCTTTGAACCGTGAAGGTGTACCATATATCACCTCGCTTACAAGTGTCAGGCTTTGCAACGTTCTGGGGCCTAATCCTTTTATTAAAAGAAGATTTTCAAAAGTTGATTTATCGGCAGTTTCAGCCAATGCAATGATGCTGCCCAGACGCTTCATATTTACATCTTTATTTCTTACATCATGATGAAATGGCATTATCAGCTTTTTTATTTCTTTATCCAGATGTCGTGGCTCCTCACGAATTAAAGATAACACTGAGTCTTTTGTTCCTTTTGCTTCTTTGGCTGTCAAATTTAAAATTAAACCCATATTCTCCCCACATACTGAAGTATGAGGTTCTTCTACAAATGATTTGATATTCTTGGAATGCCAGTGATAGCGGCGTGCAAGTTTACTATCAGTATTCATCCCCTGTTGCACAACGGCCCATTCACCTGATGTGCTAAGGATAAAGCTGTGGAGGTAAAGCTGAAAACCATCCTGGATAGCTGTATTATCTACCTTGGCACTAAGCCTGCTACTTCTGATTAAAGAATTACCATCAAATCCATGTTTTTCTGAAATTTGCTTTAATTCCTGTGGTGTTTTTAGGGAATGTTTTCCCCTGCCGCCACAAAAGAAAAGACCCAGCTCATGTGACCGCTCATTAACCGGACCTTTTAATGCACCAAGTACAGAAGTTGTAATTCCACTTGAATGCCAGTCCATTCCCAATACACAACCAAAAGACTGAAACCAAAAAGGATCTGACATCCTTCTTAGCACCTCATCCCGGCCATACTCCATTACAATTGCCTCTATAATAGCAATTCCCAGCTTGCTCATGCGCTGATAAAGCCAGGGCGGTACTTTGCCGCCATGTAAAGGAAGATCGGTATGTCCTGAGCGTTTCATAATGTGTAAAGTTACCTATTAACATGTACGGCGCCTAACAAATTCAGCTTGTGCAAGTTTTATAGTTATAAACTCTCTAACTATGCCATCACCACTTAATGTAACCCAAAAACTTATAAAATCTCATCTGCTGGAAGGCGAAATGATTCCCGGCAGTGAGATTGGAATAAAAATAGATCATGTACTTCAACAGGATGCTACCGGTACGCTGGTGATGCTTGAGCTGGAAGCTTTGGAACTTGACAAAAGCAAAGCTGAAGTAGCCGTTCAATATGTCGATCATAATATTCTTCAGACAGATCATAAAAATGCGGATGACCATCTTTTTTTGGAAAGTGCTGCTAAGAAATTTGGTTATTGGTACAGCAGGCCCGGAAATGGTATAAGTCACGCTGTGCATTATGAACATTTTGGAAAGCCGGGAAAAAGCTTGCTTGGATCCGACAGTCATACCTGTGCCGGTGGTGGGCTTGGAATGCTGGCGATTGGTACCGGCGGCCTGGATGTGGCGATGGCATCGGCAGGTAAACCTTATTATGTAAAGATGCCTAAGGTGATGGGGATTGAGCTGAAAGGAAAGCTTCCGGATTGGGTAAGTGCCAAGGACGTGGTTCTTGAGATGTTACGCCGATTTGATGTAAAAGGAGGGAGGAGTTACATTTTGGAGTATTTTGGCGAAGGCCTGAAATATTTAGATGCATGGGATCGTCATGTTATTGCAAATATGGGAACGGAACTAGGCGCTACTACCACAGTATTTCCATCAGATGGCCTGACCAGGGAATTTCTGGAAAAGCAGGGCCGCGGCGAAGATTGGCAGGAATTATTGGCCGATGAAAAGGCGGAATATGATCATTATGAAGAAATAATACTTAATGAACTGGTCCCATTAATTGCCAAACCAAGCAGTCCAGGCAATGTTGTTCCTGTTAGTGAGGTTGCCGGAAAAGATGTGCACCAGGTAGTAATAGGTTCTTCGGCTAATCCGGGCTTACGCGATTTCTGGATAGTAAGTGAAATTGTAAAGGATAAGCAAACACCTACAGATCTTTCTTTTGATATTAATCCCAGTACCCGGTCTATTATGCTTAATCTAACGCAAAATGGCTGGCTGGCTCCATTTTTCAGTGCCGGAGGCAGATTACATCAAAGTGGATGCATGGGGTGCATTGGTATGGGTCAGGCACCGGCAAGTGGCAGGATCAGTCTCCGTACGATGCCAAGAAATTTTCCCGGAAGGTCAGGGACATTAGATGATCAGGTATATCTCTGTAGCCCTGAAACTGCAGGTGCCAGTGCATTAACGGGAAAAATAACAGATCCACGTACATTAGAGGATAAATTTGATATGCTTTACCCAGAGTGGAAAGAACCTGAAGAGCTTGTAGTAAATAAGCAGCTGCTAATAGCTCCAACTGAGGATGGAGAGCAAACAGAGCTTGTTAAGGGCCCAAATATTAAATCAATCCCGGATTTCGAACCGCTGCCTGAAGAATTTGAAGTCCCTGTAATGCTAAAAATGGATGACAATATTTCTACGGATGAAATTCTAAAGGCAGGTACTGAAGTATTGCCCCTGAGAAGTAATATTCCGGAGATCAGCAAATATTCTTATATAGATATAGATAATACTTTTCATAAACGTGCTAAAAAGGCACAGAAGGAATATGGTGGGCATTTAGTTGTAGGAGGAGAAAATTATGCACAGGGTTCCAGCAGAGAACATGCAGCTCTGGCGCCACGATATCTTGGACAAAGAGCAGTTATTGCAAAAAGTTATGCCAGGATAGGCTGGCAGAATCTCATAAATTTTGGTATTATTCCATTTAAATTTGAAAATCCAGAAGACTACTATAAGCTTGAGAAAGATGATATAATCAAGTTTGAAGGAATAAGAAGTAGCATAGAAAATGATATGCCGGTCACAGCAACAGTGAAGGGAAAAGATAAAAAAATCAAATTATTTGTGGAAATTAGTGACCGTCAACGAGATATGCTGCTGGAGGGAGGAGTAATTAATGTACTTAAAAAAGAAATATAGTTGTGTTTGAGAAATTAGAAAAAACAAAATATCCACCTAAAGACAAACCTATGATGGTTTGGGATGGTGATTGCGGATTTTGCAAATACTGGATCATCAGATGGCAAAAAGTTACTGGTCCCCGTATCGAATATGTGCCTTATCAGCAGGTACATAAGCTCTATAAAGATATTGATGTTAAGCATTTTAAACTAGCGGTGAGGCTGATTGAGCCTAATGGAAAAATATACAATGGCCCTGAGGCAGCTTACAGAGCTTATCAATATGGCGGGGAAAAGGAATATTTGCTCCCTATGTATAGAAAATTTGAATGGTTCAGAACATTAAGTGATCGCGGCTATGACTGGATAGCCAATAACAGAAGCTTAATGATGAAGATCACTCAAAAAGCTCTTGGAAAGGATCCTCATAATCCAAAGCATTACTGGATACTGTATTTAATAGGTTTTATGATTGTCTTAAGGCTTTTTAGAAAGTCCGGAAGGTAGAATAAATTAGCAAATAAAAAAAGCCGGAAGAACCGGCTTTTTTTATTTATTTTCAGTTTCGATTATTATCCCAACTGGAATTTAATAGGCAGAATAATACGCTGTCTTACTGGTTTTCCTCTCTGTTTTGGAGGATTCCAGTTTGGCTGTGCTTTAATTACTCGTACAGCTTCTTCGTCACATCCGGCACCAATTCCGCGAACTGCCTGTACATCTGTAATAGAACCATCTTTTTCTACTACAAACTGCACATAAACTGTTCCTTCAATACCCATTCTCCTTGCCTGAGCCGGGTAACGCATATTATTACCAACATATTCGTAAAATGCTTCATATCCACCTTTAGGAGTTGCCGGATCTTCCACGATCTGGAAAATCTCATCCGCAACTTCTTCTTCAGGAGCCTCTTCGATAATAACTTCTTCAATTACTGTTTCTTCAGTAATATCTACGTCCATATCTACTTCAATCTCCTCTTCGATCTCCTCTTCATCAGGAACCTCTACAATTTCAGGTTGCTGAATTTTTGGTGGTGGGGGAGGTGGTTGCTCCGTGGGTGGTATATCTGTTAGTTCTTCAAAGTCATCATTGATAGCGGAAAGCTCTACCAGATCACCTTCGTCATATTGCCGATATTCGAAAGCAGCCGTTACAATCAAAAGACTTGCCAGAAGTCCGATGTTGAAAAACAGCCCTTTTCGCTTATTTAAATCGGCTTTTTCTGTTTTCTTAGGTTCCATTGCTAATATTTTAAAAGCGAAATATTTTCAAAAATACAAAATAAATTTAATCTCGTTTACCAATAAAGGGAAAAATTACTAATGATGCAATACATCCCAGAGTATTGGCCGTCAGATCCAAAATGTCAACGCCTCTTCCGGGTACTAAAGCTTGTAAAAATTCCAAAGAGGCACCATACCCTAAAGATATAACTGCAGTTATTAATAAATAGTTTTTTATCTCCGGCATTTCATAAAAACCTTTTAGCAATAAAAAGGTAAAAATGGCATAGGCCATGAAATGTACCAGCTTATCCCATAAATTACTTCCTACATCCGGAACATGAACTCCTGGCAATAACATAACGGCTATTAGTGCAAGCGCCCATAGAATTGCAAGAATTATATATTTATTAAGCGTTATCAGGCTCCGGTCAATTCTTTATAGGCCTCACTATCCAATAAATTATCTACCTCAGAAGGATTATTAAGCTCAATTTTAATCATCCATCCGTCACCATAAGGATCTGAATTTACTATCTCAGGATTTGCTTCAAGTTCAGGGTTTACTTCAACTACTGTACCACTCAATGGCATAAAAAGATCAGAAACTGTTTTTACTGCTTCTACAGTGCCAAAAATTTCACCCTGATTAATTTCATCACCTTCAGTTTCAATTTCTACATACACAATATCTCCCAACTCGCTCTGAGCGAAATCAGTGACACCAACAGTGGCAGTATTACCCTCTATCTTTACCCACTCATGGTCATTTGTGTACTTTAAATTATCCGGCGTATTCATAATTTTTTCTTTAAATTTAAATTGAGCTCAAAAATACATTCTTTTTATTTATGTGGAAATTTTATTGAGCTAAACTAAAGCGAAGTTGTATACCAGCCTGAGTGGTAGATCTTTTATAAGAGGTACTTACTACCGGCTCATTGACATTACGTTCAAAGTAGAAATTGAGGTTGATCTTATCATTAACCACATAATTAATATTTGGACGCAGCTGGAAATTATAATTACCATTAGTTGGTTTATCATCCTCATTAATCTTCCTCTGTATGGTTTTGGTATTTCGAATTGTAAAACTCATTCGGAAAGTGAGGTCATTTTTAAGTGTGATCACACGCCCCTGATTTTTGAAGGGAAGTTTAAATCCTTTTTTCGTATAGTTCACTTCAAGGCTTATATCTTCACTCGAAACTTCCGTCACCTGTGAGTTGGATATGTTCAAACCTACATCTCGCTGTGTTCCATAATCAATCTTTATACCCAAACGGTCTTTTGTACGTATGTCTATACCTATTAAAGGGGCAAACTGCTCGGTAAGAACGACCTGATTTACGATAAAAATTGGAACTATTCGATTTTGCTCAGGGTCAAGGACAAAAGGATAATAGGTATTATTATAATTTTCTAATTCCGTATCCAGGCCAATAAATTTTTGATACTGTAGTGATGAGGTGTAATTACCTACCGTGTATGTCGATTTATAGCTATGACTGAGTGTAATAGATTGTACTTTATCTTTAAATATCCCAATCTTCGATAAGCCGTTGTAATCAATTCGCCAGTTAGGGAGAGGTATTTTAGGAAAAGGGCTTAGGGAAGTGTTATTCACATCCCGTCCTGAATAAGCTGCAACAAATGCTGGAATTAATACATCCTGAGCGGTATCGTAAGTGCCTATAAATCCATTGGCTTCCGAAAGCCTGTTCCTGATAATGGAAATATTTCGTTCAAAATCTTCGAAAATAGGTGAATTATTATCAGGATTACCTTTAAAGGCAGTTCCAATCATAATATAAGATACAGTGAAAGAACCACCTCTATTAGGGTTTTCACTTATAAATCCCGAGGTGTTAGAGGCGCTAACAGAATCTGCTTCATAACGGAATATCTCCCGGTATCCTGATACGGTAGATTTCTTTGCATCCAGCTGAAGTTTAAAATCTTCAAAAGGTTCAATATTTGCCCTTAAGGTTAAGTCTTCTGTACGATCTTGTGAAAAAGGTGTAGTAAGGTTTTCATTTTGAATAAGCCAAAGGTCATCAGGGTTAGTAGCACTATTTTTAATTCCCGGATCCTGCGAGCCCAGAAGGAATGGTATTCCCGGGGCCATAAAACCACTGTCAAGACCTAAGATGTAAGGGTTACGACTAAAACCAGGCAGAATAGTTGCTTCCCTGATAGAATAATTAGCATTAATCGAGCGTACCATCATAAGGAAACGAAAGAAAGTTTTTACTGAAGAGCTCGTTTCTTTTGGCTCCTCCTCATCTACTTTTTGGGCAGTTGGCCTCGATCGGGTTGAACGCGTGTTCCTTTGAGGGCGGTTTATGGTTTGAAGGAACTTTGATTTATTATAAAGCTTAACCAAATCTATTTTTCCGCTGATAGTCTGGCTTCTTGAATTTTGAATAGTGTTTCCAAAATCTAAACTGTCAGGTTGATTGTTTACACCTGCCGGACCTGCATTCCAGCGATAGGATGCCTGATACCGGAGATCAGCACTTATCCAGTCTGTGACAGGTAATTTATCAAATGGCAAGCGATAATTTGCAGCAATATTTTGAACGAAATCCTTTGTCCTGCCAAGATGCTTAAGGTTGGTCCAGATGGAATCCTGCGCTTCTTCGTTAATTGCACCTTCAGGCTCATCTACAATAGCCATTGCAGATGCATCATAATCTAATGATAGGCTTCTTGTAAGGTTCCAGCGCAAGGCATACAAGCGGTTAAAGTTGAAGAATTTTTCGTATACCGGTTCACTGCTGGTATTTCCAATATTACGATAGGTTGTCCTTTGAAACTGACGATTGAGATCACCCCTGATTGATATGCTTGAAGGGCTTAGATTAAGGTTAAAATCTTTTATCAGCTTCAGGTAAGGGGACTTTAAAGATTCCCATTTGCTGAAAGGTTGCCAGGGTTCAGATTGTGGACTATAATTATAAGCCACGCTTCCGGTTATATTTTGCCGATAAACACCAGCGAGATTAAAATTACTCCTGCGCATATCATTATACGAATAGGAAAATGCAAGATTTGAAATATCATAAAAATGATCTTTAGCATCAGGATTTGTTTTTACCTTTTTAACATTTATAAAATTTATACTTCGCCGCGTGGATTCGTCAATGACAACCTGCCTGTACGTATCTCTATCCTCCTGCTCTTCTAAAGACTGCAAGGTTGCGTCAAGTTCTATATCCGGATTGGCAGGGTCAAAGCGGGGCTCTTCAATATTTTTTTCATAGCTGACGAACATAGGGATCTGAAGGCCAGCTTCTTCAGGTAAAAGTTTATCAACAGCCACATTGGCGGCTATATCATATGATGATCTGACACTTCTATCTCTTTGAGAAATCCTTTCCTGGATACCACCAAAACCAAAAGTACTATGTCTGGCACTTGCCGTAATAGTGGCGAAATCGGCTAGTTTAGCATTAAGTGTGGCATTAGCTGCCCAGCCGGCAGTTTTATCAAAGTCTGTTACCCTCAACTCATTAGTCCATACACAGGCGGAGAGGCTTCTTCCATCTACAGAGCGTGTATTACGGACACCTAAGGTTATCCATGTAACTTCACTTATATTAGGATTTCCTTTCAAACGCAATCTGTGCCTCCCTACTATTTCCGGCCCATTTAAGGGATAGATCTGGCTTTTCCTGATATTTAGCCTGTCCCTTTCAGATTTTAGGGCGAATAACTCCTGAAAAGCCAGATCAATTTCATTTTCTTGCGGCCATACTGCTTCAGGAGAGGATAATTGAGGGTCAGAGATCTTCAAAGGAATTTCAATCTCATAGTAATTTGAATCTACATCGCTACCTAAACGCAGGAAGGCTGTAAGTTCATCATCCTCAGCATCAAGGCTGTTTGCATGAACGAACATTTTAATCCTGCCAAAATTGATCATATCCAGAGAAGGATTAAAATTGCGGAATACTGCCCTGGCATCACCATCTTCAAGCTCATCTACACATAGCTGGAGAGACTGTTCATTTAGCTGGCGTTCATTAACAGACGTATTATCCCTGTCCCTAACAAAACCAGGAGGAAGTACATAAGGTGACTGTGTAACGCCATCTCCCTGACCATTTTTTTCAACACTAACCACTGAAACAGTAAAATTTTGAAAATTGTCAGGCTCAGGAAGCTCAATAACACCACTTTGCTCCAATGGCTTTTCATATCTTCTCCATTTACTGGACACAAATCGGAAATTTGCGAAACGTAATACCACCGGTTCAGCAAAATCAGTTAAGTAGGTCCTGACATATCTGATGGATTTAAAGCCGTTTATATTTCCAAATTTTTTACCATCACGTACCGGGATCCTGACAAGGTACCATGTTACCTCATCACCGTGTATATCTGACTGCGTCATCTTATCTACAATATATTCCTGGCCTACTTTTACAGTAGATGGGCGCAGGTTTAAAGAATATTCATAATACTCTTCCACTTCATTCAGCGTATTATCCTCATTGATATCTTCATTATCTGGCCGTGTTGTTGAAGATCTGGCAAAATTGCCATCTGTGGATATTGGTGAGTTGCCGTCTAACCCATTAAAGTTTTTATAACGCCGTAATATTCCTGCATTTTCATTATCCAGCTCTCCGCCAAGGAAGTACTGGAAGTTATCAGCAGCAGGGTCATCTAAATTATTAAGGGCCGGAAATAACGACTTTTCTATTTCATCAGGGGCACCATCCAATCCTACATCCTGGTTGGCACGGGCACTGGCGCTATTATCAAAGGCATCAACTAAAAACTGTTCCGTTGTGACATATCCCCAATCGTTTTTTACTACATTTTCTCCTTCAGCATAATTTCCATCCTCAGGCAACCCATTCTCAAAAGCATGACGGCCATCTTTCATTATGTCTTCTGAAATAGTGCCAAGGTTAAAGATCAGCTTACCACCGGTTTGGTTAGGTGTAGGATTATTTCTGCCATCATCAATTTCACCGTTTTCTGAATCTATAAAAGGATCCATCAGCCAAAATTCCAGATATTCAATGTTGGCTTCGTCAAAATCTACCTCATTAGTTATTGCATTTGTAATGCCACCCCAGTTTTTCCTGGCATCTAAACTTTCAAAATCTGGGTTAAAATTATAGATCCCTCTTTCTTCGGGATAATAGGCGATATCAAAGATCCTCTCATTGATATTCAGGATCTGACGGTCCTGGTTAGGAAAAATTTCCTGTGGGGATATTGGGCGGACATAATGATTTGTGATTTCATCAGGGATATTATCAGGTTTGTCTGCATTAGTGCTGGAATAGAAGATAGGATCTATTTCGTACCAGGCGATCTTTGCTCTTCTGTAACCCTCTCCTGCCGGTGCAGGTGCAACAAAACGATCATCAGGGGTTTCCGGTGTCGCTGCAAAATACCAGCTGAAAGGATTCATCAGGCTAAAAGGGGTAGCTGCTGCTTCAAAGTCATCGATATATGAAGTTCCTTCACCATCAACAATACTGGAAGTGCCGGGAATAAGCTGTGCAAATTCACCACTGAAGCTGATTGTTGATTTTTCTTTTGTGGATAAGAAAGGTAAAAAGTCCAGGGCTTTGGTCAACACTCTTGAATCCTTCCGAATATTTAAATCAAACCCATACTTCGTATTTTTAGTAGGTTCATTGCCAAGGCTGTTCCGGGTGGAGAGCCTGCGTTCGCTGAGGTGGAGCAAAGTAGCACCTAAATTGATATCTTCATCTACCTGATAATCCAAACGGGTGCCGACAAGGGAGCGTGTATTGAAATTGAACATATCCGCTTTTTCATAAGTCACAGATATTGTTTTACCACTGCTTAAGATCCCCTGGTTCAGTATAGTTATTTTTCCAAAATTGTAATTTACCTGATAATCTCTTCCTTCCACCAATGGGACGCCACCGGCAAAAACTTTCACAGAACCCTCTGATATTGAAATAGCCGGCAGGTTTATTTCATTAGATGCCCCAGACTGAAAAGAACCTATAATAAAGTACTTATCCTTTACAGCAACCTGCTGGGCATCAATCTGGGTCAGGTCATAGAGCTCATTATAGACATATTTACTTTCAAGGATATCTTCATTTGGGTCATTTTCAAAAACCTCGCGCAATGGATCTTCAAAGGGTTTTAATACCGGAAATATTATTAAACCAGTTTCAGGAATAATAGTGATCCCTGGTATAAAGTCAAAATTACCATCTCTTTGCCGGTCTTCGTTTTGATTAAGCTGGTCAAGGCCCATCAGTTCTATTAACTGAAAATTTCGGGCCCTTACACCTTCCTGTAACTGGGGATTATCGATCCCTGTATTATCATCGCGATAAATTACGCGTAACTGAAACCCTTCCTCGGAAACATTACTGGCGCTTAAGTTGTAAATATTCTTCATCATCAGCTCCCATGTAGGAAGTGCATCTCCCTGACGATCGACCGGGATCTTTCTTTGGCGGAGCAGCTTAAGGAAAATTGCTTTATCTTCATCAAATCCGGAATAGTCTTCAGAAAGCTCACCGACCTTATACTGCTGTCCACGATAAGTATATTCATATGCAATGGCCAGGGCCTCATCATTTTGTAGTTTTCGGAACAGTGAAATGTAGCCAAGTTCCCTGTTAAGCACGTATTCGTTTTCTGATAATTTACGCGCGCCTGAAATTTTCTCAAAGTCAGTTCCATTCTCCAGGTTTAGAGGTTGACCTCCATATGAAAGTGATTCCAGTGTGGTGATGATTTGATCCGCGTTACGGCTCTCAACACCTTTTACTGCCTCATAAAGGATATTGGCAGCATTTGCATTTGGATAATTTGGCTTAGTAAATCCTTCTGTATTTTCAATAACATTATTATGAAGTACTTCTGACTCAGCAAGATCCATAAGCCCCACCACATTCCGTAGTGTTTGAGTGTCATTGTTTCTATTTACAACATAAACTTCTATACGTGTAACATTAATTCCTGAAGACACAAAAGGTAATCCTGCTAGCCAGTTTTGATAGTTATTTCTAAAAAAATGCCCGAGAAAAAAATGTCGGTTGTCATCATACCGGGAGGCTATAATTTCAAAAGGCCTTCCCTGACTGCCACCTCCTTCAATTTCTATAGTTTCAGTTTTTCCCCTTTGAGTGGAGGCCAGTGCTGTGACATACAGATCGCCAAACTGCATTTGTGCTTTTACTCCAAAAAGATTCTGTCCACCATTAATAAGACTGTTGTTTAAGGGGAGGCTTACATTTCCTATTTCCAGCTTTTTGAGGATATCTTCTTTAAAGCCGGTATAATCTACTTTTAAATTATTTTCAAAATCAAAAGAGCTGTTATTGTCATAATTTGCAGTTATGGCAAGTTTTTCACCCACTTTACCAACCACATTCATGCTGATCTGCTCATCGAATTCGAATCCGCCGCTACGTTGCATGCGAGTAGAAATATTCGGATTATCCATCCGTTGCCAGCTGGCGCCAAAATCGAGTGTTACAAAACCTCTGGGTACAATTTCCACGTAGCTACCCCCGAAGATGCGGTCAAAGACAGGGCTTACATATATGGGTGGAATAAGGTTACGGCCACTTACGGCACTTTCACCATCTAGTGCAGCAGATTTATCCTTCCAGTATTCACGCAAGATCTGGCGATCCTGATATTCCATAAACTCCTCATATGTCATTGAGGTAGTAGGCCGGTAATTTAGATCTCCAATCCTTTCATAAATAGTATAATTCATTGAGGTATCAATTTCTACATCAAGGGAAAGACTGGAGGGATTGCGAAGTAAAAAGGGAGTTTGCGTGATGCGGTTGGAGAAAGGGTCTCCATAGCGATCCTGAGGTTCAAAAATAGGTGTACGTCTTGGTCGGTACTGCTGCGTTGTATCCTGCTTAGTCGTATCCTGAGTCTGCTGAAACAGCATATACGAATAACTGTCAAAGCCGACTGCAGGCAGAGACAGGATTAATCCCAGCAATATGAGTAGACTGTATGTGAATCTCAACTTGTTAAGCGCTTTTCAATGCCTGCTTTATCAGTTCCTCTAAACTTATATTACTACCCGTTTTTTTAAGGATACTGTCGATGCTTTTTTCAGCAGTGCTCTTGTTAATACCAAGAACGGTTAAAGCTGATAACGCTTCTGCTCTTACCGTATTGTGTGAAGGCTTTGTAATCTCACCGGAAATTTCTTCTTTTTGTATTTTATCCTTCAGCTCTAAAATTATCCGCTGGGCTGTTTTGGCTCCCACACCCTTAACACTTTGAATAGTACGTACATCATCGGATATAATAGCCCGCTGAAGTTCCTCTGGTGGAAGCGAAGATTGTATCATTAAAGCTGTATTCGGTCCCACTCCTGATATTGACAAAAGGCTTAAGAACATTCTCTTTTCAGCCAGTGTATGAAATCCAAATAGTGTATGTGAATCTTCTTTTACATGCAGATATGCATGTAGTTTTACTTTTGCAGCACCTTTTATGGCACTGAAAGTATTTAATGAAATATTTAGCTGGTAACCTATACCATTAACATCAATGATTGTGTGAGTAGGTTCATTGACGGTTATTTTACCTTCTATATAGGCTATCATTTTTGATTTAACTTTTGATAATATATTTGAGAATCAACTACTGCAATGGCAGCCATATTAATTATTTCCCTAACGGAGCTACCCAGCTGAAGAATATGTACCGGTTTACGCATACCAAGAAGTATTGGTCCGATAGCCTCTGTATTACCTACTTCTATTAAAAGTTTATAAGCGATATTTCCTGAGGCCAGATCGGGGAATATTAAAGTATTTGCTCCCTCTTTTACTAGTTCACTAAATGGATATAGCTCTTCCTGGATCTCTGTGTTTATGGCAACATTTGCCTGGATTTCACCTTCAATTGTTAATTCAGGGAATCTCTTTTTGGCTTTATCTGCAGCTTCTTTAGCTTTTTCAGGTATTTTTCCCTTACTGGATCCGAAGTTAGAATAAGAAAGAACTGCAATACGTGGCTCAATATCAAATACTTTTACTGCCCGGGAAGTCAAACCAATAATATCTACCAACTCATCGGCTGTTGGATCAACATTAACAGTAGTATCGGCAAAAAAGTAGGTATTTTTCTTGTTAGAAATTATATACATACCTGCTACACGGCTCAAGCCTTTTTCAAGGCCGATGACTTGTAGTGCCGGACGTATAGTTCGGGGATAATCTTTTGTAAGGCCTGAAATAAGCGCATCAGCTTCATCATGGTCCACCATCATAGAACCAAAATAATTGCGGTCTTTCATCAGTTTACGTGCTTCGTCAAGAGTTACGCCTTTTCTATTTCTCCTCTTATAATACTCCTGGGCGTATTCCTCTCTTTTTGACTCCTCTTTAAAGGGGTCGATAATCTTACAGCCGGTAAGATCCAGGCTATGCTCCTGAATTATCCGCTCAATAAGCTCAGAGTCACCTAATAATATAGGTTTGGCTATATTCTCATCACGGAGGGTTTGTGCTGCTTTTAAGATTTTGGGATTATGAGCTTCCGCAAAGACAATACGTTTAGGATCTTTTTTAGCTCTGTTTATTATACGAGAAGTAAGCTTTTCATCTATACCAATACGGCGCAACAGGTCCATATGGTATTTTTCCCAATCTGTAATTTCAATTCGGGCAACACCGGATTCTATGGCAGCTTTTGCTACAGCCGGACTAATGGCCGTTATTAAACGTGGGTCTAATGGTTTGGGGATCAGGTATTCTTTTCCAAAATTTATAACGTCACTTTCATACGCTTTATTTACTAGTTCAGGAACGGGTTCTTTAGCAAGATCTGCAATTGCACGTACTGCCGCTAATTTCATCGCCTCATTGATGGCAGATGCACGCACATCAAGGGCGCCCCTAAAAATATAAGGGAATCCAAGCACATTATTTACCTGGTTAGGATGATCACTTCTTCCGGTTGCCATTATAATATCATCGCGTGTCTGCATGGCAAGGTCATAGGCGATTTCCGGATTTGGATTAGCCAGGGCAAATACTATTGGATTTGCTGCCATTTTCTTCAGGTGGCCCGGATTCAAAACATCAGCAATAGAAAGGCCCAGGAAAAAATCAGCACCCTCCATCGCCTCATCAAGTGTATCAATATCACGATCCGTAGCGAACTGTGCTTTATACTTATCGAGGTTTTCTCTCTTTTTATTTAAAACGCCCTTACTATCAAGCATGATAATATTTTCTCTACGGGCTCCAAGAGATATATAGATATTAGAGCAGGCAATAGCAGCAGCGCCAGCACCATTAACAACAATTTTGATCTCGTCAATTTTTTTATTTACCAGC
This sequence comes from Candidatus Cyclobacteriaceae bacterium M2_1C_046, assembly GCA_051418055.1. Lineage (GTDB taxonomy): Bacteria > Bacteroidota > Bacteroidia > Cytophagales > Cyclobacteriaceae > JBPRGH01. The sequence goes on from JBPRGH010000085.1 coordinate 82,922, forward strand.
TCAAGGGCATTTATAAGGCCGGCCGCAGAAATAATTGCGGTTCCATGTTGGTCGTCATGCATGACCGGAATAGTCATTTCATCTTTCAGCCGTTCTTCAACTGTAAAACTTGCGGGAGCACTGATATCTTCAAGATTTATACCTCCGAAAGTTGGCTCCAGGGATTTTACGATCTGGATGAACTTTTCAGGGTCTTTTTCATCTATTTCTATATCGAAAACATCAATACCGGCAAATTTTTTAAATAATACACCTTTTCCTTCCATCACTGGTTTGGAAGCATCGGGGCCAATATCGCCAAGTCCTAAAACAGCAGTACCATTTGTAATAACGGCAACAAGATTTCCCTTGGCTGTGTATTTATAAACATTATCTTTATTTTCCGCTATTTCTTTACAGGGTTCGGCAACACCAGGGGAATAAGCCAATGCCAGATCAAGCTGTGAGCTTAATACTTTAGTGGGTACGACTTCAATTTTCCCCGCCGGCTCCTGTGAATGATAATTTAAAGCGTCTTTTTTATTGATTTTTTTGCTTCCGGGCATATATTAAAGATTTTGGCAAAGATAAGAAATATAAGGTTTTAAGACCGTGGTTCGAAAGTATGTAGAATCACCTCCAGTTCTCTCATAAATTCTCTTTGTGATTTACCAGGGCTGAAGACAAAGCCTTCAAGGTAGTATAATCTGCCTAATTTTTCATCAACTACAACATAACTAAGGAATGGTCCACCCATAGAGGCTGTTCTGGTTCGCCAAAGACCCCTTGTTTCAACAGCATATAGGCCATTGAAATTAACTTCCTTTGTTACCACCGGTTTAAAAGGTACACCTGTTTCGGTAATAATATAGGTATCCGGTACGGCAGGATCCTCAAAAAGCTTTTTACGTGCAATAGAATCCCTGAACTGAATGATTTGCTCTTTTGAAAACTGCTCTTCACTAACATATGGACGGTATGTAACGAATATATTTTTATCATTATCATCATTCATTTGACGAAACCATACAAATTTATCATCATTTGCAGCCATTTTATAGCCAAAAGGTATTTTAAGGTAAAAATCATGATCCTTTACCAGGGCATCGCTTATGCCTTTTAATGCTTTAGATTTAAATAACCCTTTTTCGAGGCGCTCTCTTTCGCGTACGTTAAAGATAGATCGTATCTGCTCTTCATTCTCCATTATTTTTGTTGCGAGCTGGTCCGAGGTTTTTGAAAAAAGATAAAGCACCTGTTGGCCTTTGGCATAAACATCTTTGGCAGAAAACATAAAAAGATCCGGTTCATTCTCGATACGGTTTAGGGAACTTTCGGTAAAATAACTTCTTACTCTTTTTGTACCGGGAGATTTATCATCCAGGGTCATTACAAAAATCAGGTTGCTTACCGACTTCAGCACATTATTTAAATCCTCCGGCTCAACCTGGCTCATATTAAAATATGGCTCTTCTCTTGGTAAACCTGCCACCTCACTTAACATCACACTTCTTAACGCACGACCTACAGTATCAGAATACAGAGCAGAATCCATCACTAAAATCACTTCGCCTGCACGACCTGTAGCTTGTCTCTGTAAACCCTTATCTGTACCTCCATCACCATTTCCAGAGTCACACCCTAAAAAAAGTAATATAGTCAGAGGTAGTAAAAAAATTATATATTTATTCATTTTCTAATTAATCTTAATTCAATAATAACAAACTAACAAAAAAGACACACTGTTGGGTGTGTCTTTTATTATATATAAAAAGTTAAAATTATCCCAACTTAAGCTTTTGACCGGGTTTTATGTTACTGGTATTCATATTATTAAGCTCTTTTATTTTTTCAATTGTCAATCCCTCATACTTTCTTGAGATATCCCATAATGTATCACCAGGCTGCACAGTATATATTTTAGAATCAGGTATCGATACAGGATATCGTTTATTTCCTGCTGTAGAATTTCCATAACTATTACTGTTTAGCCATATAGAAAGTGGTTGTCCGACTCTGATCAGGTTACTACGTAAATTATTCCATTTCTTAATATCTGCAATTCTAACCCCATATTTTCCTGCTATAGTTCCTAATACATCACCACTTCGTACACGATGAACTATTTTATCGCGGCCATATGTGCTTCCTATCGTATTTCGTGCCATATGAGCCAACTCTTCTCTGCCTGTCCTGCTGGCTGAATCAAGAATTGCAACTCTATTATTATTTAAAACTTCTTTAGTTTTATAAGGGATCCGAAGTACAAAGTCATTAACATTAGCGGGGACTGCATTACGCATCAACGCCGGATTAAGTTTCTGGATATCTTCAAGGCATATATTTAATTGGGCGGCAAGGGTTTCAAGATTCACGAAATCATTTACTCTTATTGTATCATATACAGGTAAATATTCCAGTTGCTCTTCAAATAAATTATGTTCGTCTGCATAATTTAATACATAAGTCATGGCAGTAAACTGTGGGAGGTAAGATCTGGTTTCCCGATGGAGCAAGGGATATATTTCCCAAAATGTTTTTTTATAACCTGACCTTCTTATTGCTTTTCTTACATTTCCGGGACCGGTATTATAGGCAGCTATAGCCAACTCCCAGTCACCAAACATGCCATAAAGCTGCTTCAGATAAAGACAAGCAGCTTCCGTGGATGCCTCAAAATCAATCCGTTCATCAATGTACCAATCCTGATGTAGCTTAAATGAACGCCCGGTAAGGGGCATAAACTGCCATAAACCCACTGCCCTGGCATGAGAAACAGCTTTAGGATTTAATCCTGATTCAATAATAGCCAGATACTTCAGCTCATCTGGTAAGCCATGTTTTTTAAGATATTTTTCAAAAATAGGGAAGTAGAGGTTTTTGCGCTTAAGCATCAGCCGGGTATACTCCCGGTCTTTAACAGCAAAGTAATTGATGAATGCGTATACCTTTTCATTTAGATGGAGAGGGATCTCGTTTTCTATACAGGAAAGCCTGTCTGCAATGAGATCATAATTGGCTTCACCCGGAATATAATCATAGTCAGATATAATTTCAATAAGAGGCTCTGAGGTCTCTAAAATAGTTTGGCCATTAGCCTGTGAAAAAAATAATGCCAGACAAACAATTAAAAAATATCTCATACCACCTCAGTTAATTCCCTACTATTCATTAAATAGTTTGAGAAGGAAAAAAGTTTGCCTTCTTCAAAATCATTTGCAATTATTTGTAATCCTATTGGTAAACCATTTTTATCTTTTCCTACAGGAATAGATATTGCCGGTAAACCCGCAACTGATGCCGGAACTGTATAAAGATCTGCCAGGTACATTTCCAATGGATCATCAGTAAACTCATTTAACTTAAATGCCGTTGTGGGAGTTGTAGGCAGAATTATAAAATCATATTTTTCCAGGATTGATCTCATTTGATCCCTTATCAGTCTTCGTACTTTTTGTGCCTTGGTATAATACGCCTCATAATAACTGGCACTTAATACAAAAGTACCAAGCAATATACGTCTTTTAACCTCATCTCCAAACCCTTCAGAACGGGTTTTTTTATACATTTCGTCCAATGTAAGGTTATCAGGATTTCTATAACCGTATTTTACACCATCATATCGTGAAAGATTTGAGCTGGCTTCGGCAGTAGTTAATATATAATAAGTTGGTAATGCAAAATCGAGGAGAGGGAATTCCACCTGTTCAACAGTATGTCCTTTTTCTTTAAGGTGATCAAGAACTTTTTTTGTAGCTTCTTTTATTTCTTCCTGTAAGCCTTCAGCTTCTATTGTCTCAGGAAAAAATGCTACTTTAATTTTCTTCTCAATGTCGGGACCTTCAGTTGAATACGGCTTTACCTCATTATGGCTAACCGTACTGTCGTAATCATCACTTCCTGAAATTTTCTCCAGTACCAGCTCACAATCTTTAATGTTTTTCGCAAATATTCCTATACAATCAAATGAAGAGGCATAAGCTACTAATCCGTATCTGGAAATTCTGGAGTAAGTTGGTTTTAAACCGACAACGCCACAAAAAGCAGCCGGTTGTCTTACGGAACCTCCGGTATCAGAACCAAGAGAGACCAGGCACATATCTGCCTGAACGGCTACAGCTGAACCACCAGAAGAGCCACCGGGTACTCTTTCTTTATTCAAAGCGTTTTTCACAGGTCCAAATGAAGAATTTTCATTCGATGAGCCCATAGCAAATTCATCACAGTTGTTACGGCCAATAACTATAGCATCCTCCTCAAGAAGACGCTGTACAGCAGTACCATTAAATTGTGATTTAAATCCGGTAAGGATTTGACTGCCAGCCTGTAAACCATGATCTAAATGACAAAGCACGTCTTTTAGGGTAATAACCATCCCTGCAAGGCTTCCTGCGGTGTCATTTTTTATTTTTTCATCGATTTCCTTAGCACGGGTCAGTGCTTCCCGGTCATAGACTTCTACTAAAGCATTAAGATCCTTATGCTTTTTGATATTCTCTAAATAATAATTTACAAGTTCTACGCAGGAGAGTTCACCGGCCTTTAAAGCAGTGCTAATGGCCTGAAATGAAGCGTATTTGTCCAATATTATTTAGTTTCTTTATCCTCGTTAGGGTTAGATGTTGTAGTTGTAGTGCCGGCTTTTTCGATATCATTTTTGATCTCTTTGGTAGCATCTTTAAATTCTCTGATACCTCTGCCCAGACCTTTAGCGAGTTCAGGGATTCTTTTCGCACCAAATAATAATAAAATCACTAATACGATAATTACCATTTCCCAACCACCTGGCATGCTGAATAAAAGAAGTGTCTGCATAATCTTTCTATTTGAAGTGTAAAGTTATAACTATTATATGAAGGAAAAAATTCGTTTTTCTGACAACGTTAAATTTTTATTTTAGTTCCTTAGTTGCGGGAAAGCCACTGTTCGGGATTTAAAGCAGCAATATTTTTTCTAACCTCAAATCGAAGTTCAGAAATCCCATCACTTTTGGTGATTACGCTGCCGATCTCCTGTTTGGTAACTACTTTTTGACCGGTTTTTACATAGACTTCCTTAAGGCCTGCATATACAGTAAAATAATTACCATGTTTTAGCATGATCACATTGCCCATTCCGGGAATATAGGATACCTGCCGCACCTCGCCCTCAAAGATTGCCTTTACTTTCTCATCTTTTTTTGTCTGAATATTTATTCCCGTGCTTTCCATTGGAATATTCTTGAGTACAGGATGAGGATGCCTGCCAAATTTTTGTGTTACAAAACCCGATACAGGCCAGGGGAGTTTGTTTTTGTTTTCTGCAAAAGAATTAGACAGGTCAGAACCCGAGGATGCGGCAATACGTGCTTTTTCTATCTCTTCGCGAATAAGATCTTCAATCATCTTTTCAAGCTGAGCAACCATTTTCTTAGATGATTCCAGGTCCTTTTTAATTTCTTTTTCCTGCTTTTGTAAAGCTGAAAGTAAATTAGCCTGCTTCTCTTTTAATGAGGTGAGCTGGCTGCTTTCTCTGACCTGCTCCTTTAAAAGCTCACTTTTCTCTGATTTCTGTTCCTGGAGGGTTTCCATTTGGCTGGTAAGAAAAACCTGGACCTTCTGTATCTGTTCAGCTTGTCGCCTCCTTGCTTCACTATACTGCTGAAGGTAATTGATCCGCATGAGCAGCTGGCTGAATGATTCTGAAGCAAAAAGAAATGTTAATGAGTTAAATCCATGATTAGCTTTTTGAGCAACATAAAGCATTTTTGCATACTCATCTTTTAAATTATTTAAATCACTCTCTAATGCATCGACGATATCATTTTTATCGCTGATCTCATTCTCAAGTAAATTCATTTCCTCTTTTATAGAGGAGATAAGATTTTCCTGAACCTTTATCCTTTGGTTTAAAGCATTAAGTTGCCCAATAGAGTTTTCTTTCTTGTCTCTGGTCTGGTTTAAAATTTTCTCAGTTTCAGAGATCTTTTTAAGCTGTTCCTGCTTTTCCTTCTGAAGGTCGGCCTTAGATTTTTTTTGAGCGTAACCAGAGAAAGCGAACGTAAAGCAAAAGAATAATAAGATGATCTTATTTGCGCTCATATTTGGTGCTGATAGTAAAAGGAAATTTAAGTTCTTTATCCTCAAATTCTGCTTTACTGTATTCAAAGTTAATTATAGTATTAAGAGTTCCTTGTTTTGCTGCATAAAATAAAGAAATTGCTGCCGAAAAAGGAAATGCACGGTCTTCTAAAACATTAAAATCCTGATAAATAATTGTAGCTTTATTTACTGATTGTGGTTCTATCATCTCCACTCTTTCAATTTTCCTCGTCTCCCGGTTAACGAAATTATCTACTAAAACTTGTTTAGACGCTTGTCTTAAAATATAAAATTCTTCTTTGCGTATGACTTCATCATCTTCTTCGCGTTCAAAAATTAAATTACCTAATGCCGTAGCCTGAATTGATTCAAAATTAATATCAAAATTAAATTTCTTCGAAAGACTGTCATAATAAAAAACATAATACTCTTTCTTCATCAGGTTGAGAATTGTAATGGAATCCCGGTTCATCAGCACCCTGGCCCCCTGAATTCCTACGGCTGAGAAGGTTATCCAGATAAGGCTGTCTTTTTTGATCCTGATATTTGCCTTAGCTTTAACATCATGGTCGCTATCCTTAAAATTGATTTTAGCTTTTCCTGAAAAGTATTCGAAATCTATCTCCCTGACGTCCAAGGCTTTTTTTTCTCTGAAATCCCAGGTAATATCGGTTAATTTTTTGCCACATCCTGCTAAAAATAAGATGCTTATAAGGATGAGACTCAGTATTAATCTACTCATGAATTTTGCGGTCGGCTATTTTTTGATCAATATTCTTAATAGAGGGGTCTTTATCTTTGGCTAACAACCAGTTCTTTACAGCTTCATCAATTTTACCCAATTTATACAAAATATCTCCATAATGGTCATAAAAGGCTGCTTTAGCATTGTTGTTTTGAACCACCTGCCTTAATATCCGCTCTGCATCTTTATATTTCTCTTGCTTATAAAGCACCCAGGCATGGGTATCAAGATATTCAGCTACTGCAGGATTCTCTTCAATTAATCTTCGTGACATCTCATAAGCTTTCTCAAGTTTCTCCTCGCGAATAGCAAGATAAAAGCTATAGTTATTAAGGACGATAGGATTGTCAGGATCATAATCTAATGCCGCGCTAAAGGCCTCATCGGATTTTTTGTATTCTTTCATTTTATGATAAGCCTCACCAAGCATACCGTTATAGGCGCTTACAATCTTAGGATCACCGGAGTTAAGTAGTTTTCCCTGTTTTAATGATGCAATAGATTCCTGGTAACGTCCTTTACGAAGATTAGCAAGACCATTGTAATAGTAAAGTGCACCCTGATTAGGGAAATATTCTAAGGCTTCATCGGATAAAAGGATCACACTGTCATACTCATAATCCTGTAGGTAGAGCTGTAAAATATTTTGCCACAGGGTAAAGTTTGAATTATCAAGTTTTAAAGCTTTAACATATTCCCGGCGTGCCTCTTTGTTCTGTCCCAGTGCAAAAAGAATATCTGCATAAACTGAATGTGCATCAGCAATATCATCGTGATTGAGCACCAGTTTTTGTGCCAGTTTAAGCGGTAACTCAGGATTAGCAACGTCAGAATCAATACCCATTCTAAAAATTGCCAGAGTCTGGATCTTAGCATTAACATTAAGCAGCGGACTATCGAAAGCAGGAAGAAGATATTTTTCAGCCTTTTTTAGCTGATTGGTTTTCAGGTATAAATTACCTAAAAACATGCTCGCGACAACCTGATCGGGATAGTTAATTAATTGCTCTTCCAAAAGGGAAATAGCTTCGGATGTACGATCAACAGAAACTAATAATTCGGCAAGTCCTATTACAGCAAGTTCATTCTCAGGATCCTGAGCTGTAAGCTTTTTGCCTTCCTCAATTGCTCCATCAACATCGTTAATACTTAATAAAATTTTTTGTTTTTGAGATATTATTTCCTCATTAATACCAAAATACTCTTCAGCTCTTTGATAGGTTAATAAAGCTTCTTTTGCTTTTTCCTGATAAAGATAGATGGCGGCAAGCTCGAAAAGATATCTTTCGGTATTTTCGATCTTGCCTATCATCTCTTCATAAAGCCTGGCGGCATCTTCAAAATTTCCCATACGGGTATTAATATTTGCCCCAAGCAGAAAATAATATTTATTGTTATTGTCAAGCTTTAATGCACGGTCAATGTTAGAAAGTGCTTTGTTCAGCTCATCAGTGCGTTCATATATTTCGGCCATTTTATAATAAACAGCGGAATTTTTTGGGTCTATCTCACGAGCCTGTTCAAAAAGAACCAATGCTTTGGCATAATCTTCCAACATAAAGTACTTCTGGGCTTCTGTAAAATAAAACTCTGCCTCCCGCTGTACCTGCCGGTTTGATTTATTTTTCTTTTTTTGCGCGTAAGAATCCTGTGGTATAATAACCAGCAGGGTAAAAAATAATATATAAAACGCTCTCAACATCTATTCTCCCATGGTGGAATAATCACCTATACTCAGATCAAGTAAATCATTTTTAAGGCTAACGAAATTTCCAATCATTGAGTTTGCCATCGAAACTCCTTCAATAGTGGTATTTGTTTGTATAATAGCCTTTTTAATAATGGAATCAGTGATTTTACTGTTTTTGCCGATGGAAACATGAGGGCCAATAACCGAGTTGGACAATTCTACATTTTCTCCAATATAAACAGGTGGAATAATTACCACGTTATTCTTCTTCACCGATTCAGAAATTAAACCCGGTTTATCTTTAATAAATTCCAGATATTTGGCATTTGTATCAACGGTAGCATTTTTGTTGCCACAGTCGAGCCATGACTGCACTTGTCCCGGAACTAACTTTGCACCTTGCTCTTTCATGCGCTCAAGGGCATTAGTCAGCTGATATTCTCCCTTATCTTTAATATCATTATCAATAAGGTATTGCATCTCACGTTGAGCCCAGGCACCATCTTTAAGATAATATATTCCAATGATAGCCTGATCTGAGATGAATTTCTGCGGCTTTTCAACAAAATCAGTGATATCACCGGATTCATTTGTTTTTACCACACCAAAAGCCCGAGGGTCTTCTACTTTTTGTGTCCAAATAATACCATCTTTACTTTCATCCAGTGTAAAATCGGCTTTGAATAAGGTATCGGCAAAAGCTATAATAACCGGACCTTCCAATAGTGGCTTTGCGCAAAGAATGGCATGTGCAGTACCTAAAGCCTCTTCCTGGTAAAAGATATGGCCTTCGCTGCCTACTTCTTTAGCAATATTTTTGAGGTTTTCTTCTATTTCTTTACCGAAAGCTTCTTTTATAATAAAACCTACTTTATCAATTTTTTGCCCGGTGATCTCCGCAATATCTTCTACCAGGCGCTGAACGATAGGTTTTCCTGCAATTGGTAATAATGGTTTAGGAATAGTTAATGTATGCGGGCGCATCCTTTTTCCCATACCCGCCATTGGAATAATTAAATTCATGTGTTTTAAATTTATTTTTAACAGTTAATGAATTTCCTATTACTCATGAAAATTCATAATTACTTAAAATTCAAGGTTTTAATTAGTTGCAAAATTAATGAAATAAATCAACCCCTCTTCAGGAGCGGTCGGAATTCCATAATGTAAACAACAAAAAATAAGAGAAGTGTTATAAGAATATTGAAAATACTGTCAATCCAGAAGTTTTTCCACTCTACCTGAAAAGAAATAAATACAATTATTACACTGATTATCAGGTGCGGGATCAGCTTTTTAAAGTTGTAAGGTATGGGATATTTTTTTTGTCCATAGTAATAGCACAGGCTGCACATTACCAGGTAACATAGAACAAGTGAGACTGCGCTGCCAATGTATCCGATATACGGGATGAGTAACACATTTCCTATAATAGTGACTGTGGCTCCAACAATGGCAAACCACATGCCGTACATTGTTTCATCAATTAATTTAAACCAGATGCTCAGATTAACATAAATGCCGTAAAATAATTTGCCAAAAAGGAGTATAGGGACCAGAAATAAAGCCACACGATAAGTCTCACTTCTTAAAAAGATAAATCCAATAAGGTCTACATTTAAACTTACGCCAACAAAGATTGCCAGGCTAAAGAGGATAAAGTAATGCATAATGCGTGAAAATAGCTGTGGCGCCTCCTTGTCCTCTGCTTTGGAAAAGAAGAAGGGTTCAGCTGCATACCTGAAAGCCTGTATTGCCAGCATCATAAAGATTGAAAGCTTCAGCGTTTGTCCATAAACACCTACTGCATCCCAGGGGTAGAAATTTTCAGGTAAGATCTTTTCAAGCATGGGCTGAGCAATATTTTCATTGATCATACCTGCCACACCCATAAGCATAATAGGGGTCGAGTAGATAAGGATTGGCTTTAAAAGAGATTTTGTAAATGCAATCCTTATTTTACTTAAAAGGTCAAAGAGTATCAGGATTAAAAAAATATTTGCAATCAGATTACTTAAAAAGATGTACCCAATCCCTAACTCCGGGTCAAACCACTGCTGTGTAAAAGGGGTGAGGGAAGGTAAAAAATCACCACGGTATATAGCCGGGAAAACAAGGAGGAAAAGGACCTGCAACAGCACATTTAAAATAATATGGGCCACTTTTGCTGTGGCAAAACGTTTGGCCTGATTATCCTTTCGTAGTTTAGCGAATGGGATCGCCAGAAGGCCATCAATAAATAAAATTATGGCCAGCCACTTAACATATAAGCCAGCCTCCGGATATTCTGCAGCTGCGGCAAGCCAATCAGCATTTAAGAAAATTAAGGTGCTTAAAAGGCAGCTAAGGAAAATTACGACCGTACTTGTCTGGTGATAAATTTTACTTTCCTCATCCACTTTTTTTGAAAAACGGAAGAAACTGGTTTCCATTCCGAAGGTATAGATCACGAGGAGGATCGCTACATAAGCATAAAGGCCATTTACAACACCCATTTTAGAGGTATCTTCAAATACGGCAGTATGTAAAGGTGTAAGTGCGTAATTGAGGATACGCCCTAAAATACTGCTTACTCCGTAAATGGCAGTTGCACCGGCGAGCTTACTGATCTGGCCCATAGCCGGAGATTATTCTCCTTTAAATTCTGGTTTTCTTTTTTCTATAAAGGCTTTTGTGCCTTCTTTAAAGTCATCTGTTTTGGTGCAGTTCATAAAACTGTTTGCCTCAGTCTGATAGCCGTTTTCATCTCCAAAATAAGCATTTACACTATTTATTACCATTCCAACAGCAAGAGGAGCTTTTGAAACAATTTTTTTCATGATCTTCATGCTTAGCTCCATTAGCTCAGCGCGAGAAGTCACTATATGATTAACAAGTCCAAGGCTTTTTGCTTCCTGGGCAGAAATCATATCGCCTGTAAGCATTATTTCCAAAGCTTTACTCTTTCCGATAAGCTGCGTAAGCCTTTGTGTTCCACCATAACCAGGGATAATTCCCAGATTTACTTCCGGCTGACCAAATTTTGCATTTTCCACGGCTATACGAAGGTGACAAGCCATTGCCAGTTCATTGCCACCACCCAGGGCATAGCCATTGATGGCAGCTATAATAGGTTTTTCACTATCTTCAATAAGAGCGAAAGTTTCCTGCCCTTCTTCAGCGAATTTACGGGCGGTCATCTCATTCAGCTCTGCAATTTCCTTTATATCGGCACCGGCTACAAAAGCTTTATCTCCTTCGCCGGTTATTATGATCCCTTTTACCTCTTTATTATCAAGCGCCTCCTGAATAGCACTTCGCAATTCATCAATAGTTTGTTTATTTAAGGCATTCAAACTTTCAGAACGGCTGATAGTTAAAATTAATATACCGTCAGTGATTTCCTGGTTAAGATTCATATATTCTGACATAGAATAGTCTTTAGTTGGGCCAAAGATAGGACGGGCAGGGAATAATGGAAAGTATAACCACTTTATTTTAAATAATTCTGTTAAATTAGATGGTTACTTTTTAGCTTTGGGAGTAATAAACCAATTGATCTAGAAATTTTTTTGCCGTTATCGGTATTTGGATATAAATTACATTATGAACAAGATTTTTTTCACACCTGTTTATTTCCTTTTCTTTTTTTCTGCTATAGGTAGTTATGCTCAAAATGCTGATTGCCAAAATGCAAGTGCTGCTGAGGTATATTTTTTTAATCAATGTGATAATACAGGAGCTCCATACTCAGACCCAGATGATTATAGGATCAAAATTGCAGATGCTCAAACCTTTTATATAAATGGAGATGTAACTATTGCTGGAACCTTATATATTGATCTTGTTGGTTCAACTTCCAAACTTGTGATTTTATCTCCTCATACGTTAAAAGCAGGTAATATTGTTTTTAAAGGAAGTGCTACAGGAAAAGTTATAGAAGTACAAGGTCCGGAAGGTAAATTGGTAGTTGATGGCACATTAGATTTTGGAGGTTTAGATCTTGAAATTGATGGAGAAGGTAGTATTGATGCTGAATCAATAATTGGGGCTGATAAAGTTAATTGCTCTACAGCTGATGGAGGAGGAAGTACATGTCCTACAATAACGGCAAATACTTGTGACAGTGGAACTACTTTTTGTGAGACGACAGTGACTCCTGTTGAGCTATTATTTTTTAAAGCCTCAGGAGAAAGTAATAGCGTAAAATTAATCTGGGCAACCGCCACAGAAGAAAACTTCGACTACTTCACCCTTGAACGTTCTACTGATGCCAAAAATTATGAAGTTTTAGGTACTATAGAAGGGAATGGCTGGAGTGAATCAGTTATTAATTATTCTTATACAGATAATCATCCTCTTAATGGAAGATCATACTATCGTTTGAAAGCGACAGACCTTGATGAAACATATGAATATTTCCAGCCGGTAATGGTTAACTTTAATAATGATAACCGTGCCATACGATTGGATAATAATCCTGTTGGTGATGAGCCTGTTAAATTTAAATTAAATTTTGCTCCTGAAGGAGATATGGAAGTTACCATCACTAACCTTTCAGGAGTGGAGGTATATCGAGGAAATCATCAGCCGGGTATTTCAATTTATTCTGTTAATAATAAGCTGGATAACGGCATGTACTTATTAAAGGTAAAGACCCAGGAGGGAACATACACTGCTCGTTTCCTGAAAAAATAAATAGTTCTTATAGTAATTTCAATAAAAAGGCTGCGTCTTCTGATGCAGCCTTTTTTATTTACTCCTGATTTTAATGTAATAAATCAGCTAAAATTTAAAAAATATACATTTCTTTTATTTTTATAAAATACTGACTACATTGTATTTAGATTTTATATAGCAATAAATGAAATACTCTCTGACGCTTCTTTTTATAAGTTTTACCATGTCAGTTTTTAGTCAATGTTTTAACATTGGAACTGCAGATCATGAATCAAGTGCTACAGGGGATTGGAGTAATGATGCCAATTGGGTAACAACAAGCCCGGGATGTGATATTAGTGCTCAAGGTCAGACAGCAGAGGTTAATGTAGACATGACTATTTTTAGTGCCAGCTGTCCCACATTTACAATGAGTGGAGAAAGCTCAGGTTTGCAGATCATTAACAATTCCACTTTAACAGTTGAAGCAGATTTTAATAGTGCAGGGGAAGGTGTTTTTTGTATATACGTTCAGGCAGGTTCTACATTAATTGTGGAAGGTGATTTTATACTCAGTGGTGAATCTGTAACTTTAATTATTGAGGGAGACATGCAGGTACTAGGTGACTTTTTAATTACAAATGAAGCTGCTACTTTAACTGTTGATGGTAATTTAAATATCTCAGGAGAATTAAATTGTACCAGTCCCTGTGAAGCAGGGAGTACTACTTTTTCAGGCGGCGGAATAATAACAGCGGATGGAGGTTGTTCGGGAAATTTTGATACAGAATGCTCTGAAGCCCTTCCTATAGAATTAATTTTATTTGATGCTTCTGTAAAAGTTGATGCTGTAAAATTAACCTGGGCCACCGCCACAGAAGAAAATTTTGATTACTTCACTGTTGAGCGTTCTGTAGATGGCAAAAATTATGAGGCTCTTTCAACATTAGAAGGTAAAGGCTGGAGCGAATCAGTTATTAACTATTCTTACACAGATAATCATCCACTCAATGGCAGGTCTTACTATCGACTTAAAGCCACAGACCTTGATGATACCTATGAATATTTCCAGCCTGTAATGGTTAACAACTTTAATAATAATAATCGCGCCATAAGAATGGATAATAATCCTATCGGTGATGAGCCTGTTAAATTTAAATTAAATTTTGCTCCTGAAGGAGATATGGAGATTACAATTACCAACCTTTCAGGAGTGGAGGTTTATCAGGGAAATCATCAGCCGGGTTTATCTATTTACTCTGTTGATGCCAAATTGGATAATGGCTTGTATTTAATAAAAGTAAAGACACAAGAGGGAACATATACTGCTCGTTTCCTGAAAAAGTAGGTATTCAATATCTATTGCTCAAATTAATAGGAGCATGCCGTAAGGCAGTATGCAGGGTAGGAAATTGGTGATTCTCCCGCTCATCGGTCGGACGCCCTTCCCGCAATCATACGCACTTCCAGCCGTCTGACCGAAAATCCCGCAGGCAATGCAAAATTTACTCCTATTCACGAAAAAATTGCCCCTGAAGGAGATATGGAAATTTCCATTACTAACCTTTCAGGAGTGGAGGTTTATCAGGGAAATCATCAGCCGGGTTTATCTATTTACTCTGTTGATGCCAAATTGGATAATGGCTTGTATTTAATAAAAGTAAAGACACAAGAGGGATCATATACTGCTCGTTTCCTGAAAAAGTAGTTATTCAATATCTATTGCTCAAATTAATAGGAGCATGCCGTAAGGCAGTATGCAGGGTAGGAAATTGGTGATTCTCCCGCTCATTGGTCGAACACCTCCCGTAATCATACGCACATCCAGCCGTCTAACCGAAAGCCCGCAGGTAATGCAAGATTTACTCTAAGTCACGAAAAGCAATATCTGCCGGAAATATAGATTTCAGGATGACCTAAAATACTTTTTGCATCAGGCTCTTACTATTTTTATATAGACGTAACTTTAATTTTTATTTATAGTTATTCCTTTTAATCATTTGATCCCACACATGTATATCGCCTTATTAGCTGTTTTAGGATTTTGCGTACTTATTTTTTACCTGATAGTACGTAAGAGAAAAATTAAGACCGGAGATTTTCCACAAAAGTGGAGGCCTATTTTAGCGGAAAAAGTAGCTTTTTATCAAAGCCTTGAGGAAAAAGAAAAGCATAGGTTTGAAAATGAGCTTTTAAAATTTTTAGCACGGGTAAGAGTAAAAGGAGTGAAGACAGAAGTTGATATAGAGGATAAACTCCTTATTGCCTCCTGTGCTGCAATTCCTATTTTTTCCTTTAAGAACTGGGAATATACTCAGCTTAATGAAGTACTGCTTTATCCCGATCGTTTTAATGAAGCATTTAGCCTTACTGATGAAAACCGCAGGGTAACAGGTATGGTGGGAAGCGGGATAATGGATGATGTAATGATCCTTTCTCGTCCTGCACTGAAAAAAGGTTTTGAAAATACTACAGACAAAAAAAATGTAGCCATACACGAATTTATACACCTGATTGACAAGGAAGATGGCGAAATTGATGGAGTGCCCGAGATCCTTTTGGGGCAGCAGTATGTAATTCCATGGATGAGGTTGATGAAGGATAAGACAGATGAAATACTTAACAGCCGGTCTGATTTGAATCCTTATGGCGCCACAAAGCCGGAAGAATTTTTTGCTGTTGCAAGTGAATATTTCTTTGAACGTCCGAAGCTTTTAAAGAAAAAGCACCCTAAGCTGTATACTTTACTAAAAAAAATATTTCAGCAGGATATGGCCTCCAGGCTTAAGAATATATTTAAATCCAGGAAAAAAATCGGTCGGAATGATCCATGTCCTTGCGGTAGCGGAGAGAAATTTAAATATTGTTGTATGGATTGATATCTGAGTGATTTTTGTGGTAAATTTAATTTTGATAATTTTTATATTTTAAAGCATCAGAACCAAAATTAATAACGAATGAATAAAATACTTCACAAGGCTATTAATGGAGGGGCTCCTCTTTATTTTGGTGTAAGCAGTACAGCAGCAGCATTACTCATCCTCATACGAAGCCTGTATATGGCCTATCAGGATATTTTCGGAACGGAACATTACGCTTTGTGGATGTATGGAATATTGGCTTTTATGGTTATAGTTTGTGGATTAGCGGGATATATATTAATTCGCGTAGGCCTTGAGGAAACAGAGAGCTAACTTAAATAGCTTTATTAATTAGTATTTATAAATTTTTACCTTCCTGACCTTTCCCGGTCTCCTCATCAACAGGCATATTCTCCTCAAGTGGTTTAGTTGTTCCCGGTTCAGGTTTTTCCATTTCCCGGTGTGGCTCACGCGGGGCCCAGAAAAAATCCTGAGGAAACCAAATAAATCTTTTCACCAGTAATTTGATCAGTATTCGTGTGCCGCGAAAATCTACGCTTCGTGATTTCATGGCCATTGTTGTAGTAAAACCGAAGCTTACAATAAAGTTGACCAGGCCAATAAGAAATATGCCCAGGAGGGAAATACCGATCAAATTCCAGTCATACGGGAAATTCATGCTTGCCAGAGCTATTCCAAAGTTCCCGGAGGCGAAAGTCACGTGACGGATATCAAGGGGAAGTCCGAGAAAATCTCCTATCGTACCAGTGCTACCTAGAAAGATTCCCAGAAAGAAATTTCCTGTGAGTGCTCCAAGATTTTTATCGATATAACCAGCAAAGCCATTAAGTATTTTCTTTGAAAAGATCCTGTTTAAAAAAGGGTGCTGACGAATCCGTTGTGGTATTTTGCTGTAAAGGTTCAGGTTATCATAATATCCAGAGATAAGCCCGGAGAGGAAAAGAAAAAATCCGGCAATAGCTGCATGAAACAGTGCGTAACTTTCAAATGGATGCAATTCATATATGATTTTTTTAGTCATATATTCATCAGCAAAAGGTTCACCTGTGTAGTACGCAATCAGATAAGCAACCCCAAAACCTATAGGGAAAGCAAGGATTATATTTCCTAAAAAAGCTACAAATTGGCTCCTGGAAAGCCTCACAAGTATTTCCACCAGGTTTTCCATACTTTGCTCGCGTGAATCACCAACATCCAGAGTAGCTGCAACACGTGAGGCTGTCATGGCAGGTTGTTTAGTAGCAAGCGTGGATCCTGTTAAGTGGATGAGGATAAATCCGAAGGAGTAATTCATGCTAAACAAGAATGCGCGGGAAAAGGGGACCAGGATATTCTCTGAAATAATGGTTTTTATGATAGCAAGTAAGCCTACAATAAAACCACCACCCAGTGCAGAACGAAGCATATACCAATATTGGCTTCTGGTAGCTGTAATATAATGTTTACCCTTTTTACCAGTATGCTCTGTAATTTGAAAAGCAAGATAACTCAGGTTTTGGCTAAAATGATCCCTAAGGCTATGCTTTTTATTTTCTGCCCTTACTAGCTGCTGGAAAAATGTAGCCTCATCTTCAAAAGGGAATTTTTCTTCCGTTTTGTGTACCAGGCGAAGAAATATCCGAAGACGCTGAATGTTCTGTGTCAGGCGCAGTAACGAATAAGTAAGGGTAAGGCTCGTGCCGAATTTACTTTTATTCTTACGGATCTTTTCAATGAACTCTTCACACTGAATAAGCATTACCAGGATATGCTTATAATCTTGATTTTCAATTGTTCTTTCAAAATCAGGATCATTAAATTTCTCAAGGTAAATATTTATCTCTCTGCTTTGCACCATAAAAGGCGAATCATAATGCTCTATTTCGGGCATTTTTTCGACAATTTCAGGCTCAATGCCAATGGCTGTTATACGCTGTGAAAGAACAAGGATACAATTTAATAACTGGTTTAGCGAAGGGTATCCGGTAGCTAATAAATGTGGTTCAATATAACCAAGTGTTTCAAAAAGCTTTCCCCATTTTTTCGTAGGTACACCTTCCACCCATTTATAATCTGATGATTTATGAAAAAGGCTATAAAGGTCCTGCATCAGTCCATTCTCGGGATATACAGGAGGAAGTATCTCATGAATGATCTTTCTCCACGTTTCAGCAAAAAAACCAGCCGCAGATAATATTCCCAGCTCGGTTAATGTACGTACACTGTTGCGGGATGAGAATATCCTATAGATATACTGCTTAAGGCTATTCCTAAAGTTTTCCTCCTCATTAAGCAGCCGGATGAGGATATCAAGATTTTCAGAAGCTTGTTCAATTTTAGTTGGGGAGGAAGGCCTTAGGAGAGAAACAAGCTTTACGAGTAGGTCTCTGTCATTAGAGTTCTCTCTTTCTATTCTTTCTAAAATAAGACGTATTTTCTCTTCACGTGAAGGTTTCTTTTTTAAACCCAGTGTCCAGAATTTTAAAATAGACATAAAAAATTAAACTTCAGACATACAATTATCTAAAGCAGTGACTTTTACTGATTAGAAATTATTCCTGTACCACTATAGCAATTTTCTTTCCGTTGGGGCTAATTGCAAGCCTTGTGATATTGTATAAACCCAAATCTTCCAGAGAAGTTACTTTTTGCCAGCTTTGATCATTCTTTGGTTCAAATTTATATAGTTCATTCTCTTTACCCATAAAAATTACCCCATCCGGATCCCACGCCATATCATCAGATCCGGGAAGCGCATGTATGATTTCATTCTTTTCACCTGTAACAGGATCAAGAGCCATAATTTTCCAGTTTTCTGTTTCTTTGCTAATGTAGCTTACCCGTTGCTGGTCAGGTATTTTGTGTAACGATCGCCCTATATTTTCCGCTATAACTTTATTTTTATTTTCCCTCAGGTGACAAATCTGAAGTGTTAACGGCTCACCTAAAACAAAAGCAACTATAGTATTTTCATCAAACCAGCAGTGATAACCAATTTTCAGGTCAGGTACAAGGACTTTGGGATCTCGTTCATCAAAATAATACTTCCAAAGAAGCTGCGTTCCATCTTTTTCAAGAAGTATTGCACTGAAACCTTCGCCATCAGGAGTTGGGGTAGGGGAATACTCACTTCCCTGGGTTTGAGTAAGCCATTCCAAGCTTTTTCCATTAAACTCCACCTTTGCAATATCCGTCTGTTCTGCTCTGGTTGCAGCATAAAGAACAGAATTACTGTTCAGGAAGTGGGGCTGGTTATCGTATCCCGGATTAGAAAACGAAATATTAACAGGATTCTTAAGGTTATATTTATTCCCATCTTTTATAAGATCAAAAATATAGATTTCAGTTCCTGGTTGTGCGTGTGCAACAGAAAGGAAAGAATATAAAAAGAGAATGATATAAAATATTTTCATGTACGTCTTTTTTAAGGTGATCTAGGAAATGTAATATTAAATAATCATTTTTAATATCTATAAATTTTTAATAAATGATGTTTGATAACAATATTACCAGAACTTATTTTTTATTATTCCTATGTCTTTTATTTTCCTGTTCACAAAAGCCCGATGCGCAAAATGAAGCCCCTTTCGCTGAATGGGTGGAATATGCTTCCCCAGGATCTGTTGGTTTAAATAAAGACAGCCTGAAAAATATTGATGAGGTAATAAAGCGGCTTACAGAAGAGGGTAAGATACCTGGAGCGGCAGCGCTTGTCGCAAAGGATGGTAAGATCGTTTACCAAACCTCTTTTGGTTTTCAGGATATTGAGCAGAAAATAAATCTTGATACCACAGATATATTTCGTATTGCCAGTATGACCAAGCCAATTGTCTCAGTGGCAATCCTTCAGCTTTATGAAGAAGGTAAACTTGAACTTAATGATCCTGTATCGAAATATATAAGTTCATTTGGTAAGCCCGAGGTAATTGTTGAATTCAATGAAAAGGATACTACATGGCAGGCAAATCAAGCTTCAAGAGAGGTTACTATTCATGATCTGTTAACTCACACATCGGGGATCAGTTATGGATTTTTAGATCCCAGATACCAGGCGATTTATCGAAAATATAATATCCCGGACCTGGCTGTGGCCTCAGACCTGACTATTGAGCAGGTGGCGGATTCACTGGGTAAACTTCCCCTGGCCCATGAGCCCGGAGAGAAATTTACATATGGTCTCAATACTGATGTGCTGGGAAGAGTGGTAGAGGTAGCATCGGGCGTTGACCTGGAGCAATATGTGAATGAAAATATAACGGAACCTCTGAATATGAATGATACACGTTTTTTTTATAATCAGGATATTAGCAACAGGCTTACCACTGTATATCAGATTGATCCCAAAGATTCAACATTGAAAAAGATGGCTCCAAATGATATTTATGACCCTGAATATCCTTACAGTGGATCCAAATCTTATTATTCCGGTGGTAGTGGCATGTCAAGTACTCCACATGATTATTTTATATTTAGTCAGATGCTGTTAAATGGAGGGGAGTATAATGGTGAAAGGATATTGCAGGACAGTACTGTACAAATGATGTCCTCAAATCAACTGGGTGATAATCAATGGTCAGATGATTCAACTTTTGGATATGGTTTGAGAATAGTTCGGGAAAAGGATGAAACAGGAAATGTCGGAGAAGTTATTAGTTTAGGATGGGGTGGAGCATTTAATACTTTTTATTTTATTAACCCTAAGGAAAAATTAATTGGTGTTGTTATGAGCCAGGTATTGATGAATCCTTATGGCAATGAATTGATAGAAGGATTTGAAAATGCCATTGAAAGTGCAAAAATGCAGGAGGAGGTTGTTTCTTCTTTTCATTAATGACTTAAAAGATAAACTTTAATTCTATCGGAAATATTCCAACCTTTCTGGCAAAAATTTGGTCTGTTATGAAAATATAGATCAAATATGAAAAAAATGCTATTGTCACTCATTTTATCAACTGTTCTGATGGCATGTTCCGATGATGATTTTAACTCATCCCAAATTATTGGTAGGTGGTATCTAGTAGAACAACTGGTGGATCCGGGCAATGGGAGTGGAGAATATCAAAATGTGAATAGTGAGAAATTTATTGAATTTTATTCCGATAGTACCTATCTCTCCAATGGCTCCTTATGTACTATGAATATAAATGCAGAACAGGAAACTATCGGTACTTATAGCCATTTTACAAAAGTTATAAAAGCAACAGGATGTGAACCTGAGTCAGTTATTGAGATCTCATATAATATTGAAAACTCGAGGCTAATTTTAAATTACTCCTGTATAGAGGCATGTAATCAGAGGTATATAAAGGTTGTAGATTAAATTTACAGCGCTTTACAAAAAATGCTTAAATTTTCTTTCGGAGGATCCTGAAAATGAGGACATCTGCGAAGGGCGAATTCCTACCTGTATCATTTTCTTGTAGGCCATCATTTTACTTGTTAGAATATCAGCTTCCATTATGATTTAGGTCATATATGTTTTGGTTTAAACAGAAGATCTTAGAGGTTCATAAGATTTGGTTTTAGCCACTGAGCATATACTTCTATTTTCTATGAAAAAAAGCATTGAACTAACAAAGGGTGATGAAATTGGAAATGCAATAACTCATGGAATAGGTTTTTTATTAGCCATTGCTGGTTTTATTGTTCTACTTCTAAAGGCATCCTGGGAAGGAACAGGTTTACATCTTATCGGATTTGCCATATTTGGAAGTTCTTTAACACTGCTTTACCTCATTTCTACATTATATCATGGTTTTAATGATCAAAGACTGAAAAAGATTTTTCAGAAGTTGGATCATATGGCAATCTATCTGCTAATAGCAGGAACATATACTCCATTTTGTCTTATGGTTTTACCGGGGTATTGGAAGTGGTTTATGCTGGTTATAATTTGGGGAGGTGCATTGTCAGGGATTATTTTAAAGGCATTCTACACCGGAAGGAAAAAGATGCTTTCAACTTCTCTTTATATTTTGCTCGGGTTTTTAATTTTATTTGCCATCCATCATCTATATGAGCGAATGACTTTACAGGGTTTCCTTTATGTCATTTTCGGAGGTGTATTTTATACTTCGGGCACTTTTTTCTATCTCAGGGATAAATTCAAATATTACCATATGATCTGGCACCTCTTTGTTTTATCGGGAAGTGCCTTTCATTTTTTTGCTGTACATAGCCTGTTGTACATAAATCCAGCAGGATATTATTAAAAATTAAATTTATTTAAAATGAATATATCTTCACCACATTCTTTTCATATCCCGGTAATGGGCCTTGCATTCACCATTGATTCACCTATAAAAGTGGCTCATTATGGTATTACTTCAGTGATTTCAATAATGGAAGACAATCTGATAGAAGTGATGCGTAAATACTATTACCAACAAAATGGGCAATCTTATTTTCCTATATCTACAAAAGAACCTGATTACAGGGCAAAAAGAATTACAGATTACCTGAATTTTATAAATCGTATCGTGCATGCTAAAGTCGCTAAATTAAAATCCTCAACTTTTGAAGTTGGATCAGATATAGTGAAATACTATAAGATGTTGCCGGATAACTCTGAGCTTAAGATCTATTTCAATGAAATGTTGAATACCCCGGACCATCACAAGAAAAATCTTATGCAGCAGCTTTTAAGGGATCAGGTGAAACCTGGTTCTATTGAAGTTAACATAATGACTAAGCTGGATAAGGATAATTTTGATAATAAGGGTGAAGTGCTAAAGGATGGATCTGATGCTGTTAGTGCACTTCGAGGATATGCTCAAAGTGCCTTGACTAATTCCTCCATTGTTTTTTCAGCAGGTTTAAATCCGCGTCTTTACAACTATCTGGAAAAATTCCCTGAATTTGATGCTAAAGGTTGGGGTGTCTTTGACAAAAAAGTAATTATTAAAGTAAGTGACTACAGGTCTGCGCTTATCCAGGGAAAATATCTTGCAAAAAAAGGAATTTGGGTAAGTGAATTTAGAATAGAATCCGGATTAAACTGTGGCGGGCATGCATTCGCCACGGATGGTCTTTTATTGGGGCCAATTTTACAGGAATTTAAAGAAAAACGAGAAGAGCTCTCAGCTGCTCTCTTTAATGTATATAAACCTGCAGTAGAGGAAAAGGGAAAACAGGCTTTCGACAAGCCCCACCCCATTAGAATAACTGTTCAGGGGGGCATTGGAACTGCTGAGGAAGATAACTTCCTTCGCAATTATTATGAAGTTGATGGTACCGGATGGGGAACTCCTTTTTTGTTATGCCCGGAAGCAACAACAGTAGATGATCCTACACTCAATTTATTATCTTCCTCAGGATCAAAAGATGTCGTATTAAGCCATAATTCCCCAATAGGGGTACGATTTAATTATCTTAAAGGCACTAGTTCAGAAAAAGAAAGGCTCAATCGGATTGATAAAGGTAGTCCGGGAAGTCCGTGTACAGAGAAATATCTTAGCTTCAATACAGAATTTACAGAAAAGCCTATTTGCACAGCCTCAAAGAAATATCAAAAATTAAAAATTGAGCAGCTTCAATCACTTGATTTATCTGAAAAAGAATATGCAAAACAGGAAGACAGGGTTTTAAGTAAAGAGTGCTTGTGTATAGGCCTTAGTAATTCCGCTCCAGCCAAATATGAATTTCCATTTGTAAAAAAATTAGAAGCTGTCACTATTTGTCCGGGACCTAATATTGCATGGTTCTCTGACATTGTTTCATTAAAAGAAATGACCGATCATATCTATGGTCGCAGGTCTGTACTTAATAATAAGAAACGGCCACATATGTTTGTTAAAGAACTGGAGCTTTATAAGGATTTCCTGTATGAACTGGAAGACGAGTTATCTGCGGATGATAAAGCCTATAAGCATGCACTGAAATTTTGTGATAACCTGATGGATGGAATAAATTATTATCAGGATCTGGTAAGGAATAATCTGCAAGAGTTTTCTGCAGCCCCTGCTATACAGGCGGTTCTTATAAGCTCACGGATTGAACTTCAGGAGTTAAAGGATAAAATTTCATTGGCTAAGGAAGAAATAAACTAACAAATCCTGGATTAGCAGAGTAATTAAAATTTGTTAATGTTAAACTTTGAATGATAAATGTCATTTCAAAAGATGATATCTGTTTTTAGACTTTTGTGTTGAATTTTATAATTTTCTTATAAAACAAGACGATTATGAAAACTGCACTATTTTTCAGCCTCTTTTTTATAATATCATCAGGTGTTTTTTCTCAGGAAGTAGAATGGAAAGCCCCCGAAAAAGCGAATGAATTAAAAAATCCCATTGTATTATCTGACGAGGTACTACTGATGGGAAGAAATCTCTACCTGGAGAATTGTGCTGTTTGTCATGGTGAGGTAGGAAAGGGAGATGGAGAGGCGGTTGCCAGTCTTGATGTAAAGCCAGCAGATCTGACAAGAAAAGAACTAATGGAGCAGGGTGACGGAGCATTATTTTGGAAAATATCAACAGGGAAATCTCCTATGGTTACTTTTCAGGGCGCACTAAAAGATGAGGAAATATGGCATGTGATCCATTATATTAAAGCTTTACCTGAGCCAGAACATAAAAATTAAAGACTGCTGCTTTTTAAAAAAATTCATAATTTGAAATTAATCTTTGATCTGATTTTTAAAGGTTATATTTTTAGGTCATTAATCAAAGTCAACCTAAATCAGATACTTATGAAACCTTCCACCGGATAAGAAACTCCTTTTAGTTACACCCTATTAATTACCTGTCAGGACTCACCTGAGAGACTAGCACAACTTTGTAAAAAAATCAACTTAATAAACCATGAATTCTATTAAAACCAGCAGGATATTATTAACCCTGTGTTTGTTGACTGTTGCATTTTATGCAGCAGGACAAAAAGCCAACACAAAAAATGTATATGTCAAATACATTCAGCCACCATTAAAGCCACTTCCGCCTAATGTTAAAACTTATATATTTCTACAACAGAATAATGTATCTAATTTTAATATAACAGAACATAACCAGAAAAGACTCAGCCTTCCAGGGTATGAAAAGGTAAATTCTTCAGTAGAGGCAGACCTGATGATACGGATAAAAATCCATTCTATTAAATTTGATGGTCAGGTGGCAAAACAAACCTATCGAAAAAAGATAAATGACAGCACCTATGTAGATAAAATAGGTGGTGTTTATACAGTAAAAGCAGGGATGCGCACCAGCAGTTATATTAAGGACCTGAGGAATGACAAGGTAATCCATCCTGATAAACCCAAAACCATTGATAAAACGTTCACATCAACAACCTATAGCACGTATAATGAAGCTGTAGCAGCTTACAATAAGCAGAAAGATGCTCAGGCTATGAAGGTAGCAAATGAAATCCTTAATGATGTTCGTGTTGCTTTTCAAAATTCAATTATTAATAACCACGGATATGCTTCGAAATCTACCATTGTGGATATAGCGAGAGGTAAAGGAAGAAAGCATGATTATAGTGACCTGGAGCAGGCTTATGAAGAATTTGATGGTGCCGTTGAATTAATAAATGAGACAGGATTAACGGAGGAACTTGAAAAGATCATCTATGAATGTATTGATGTCTGGCGTGCGGCTATTAAGCAGTATGAACCTGATAATAAGAAAGCACGGATAGGAGATAAGAACATTGGCTCCCTTTATTACAATATCGCCGCTGCAAAATTTGTACTTCAAAAATATTATCTGGTTTATCCGCTATTAGATACTGTGGCAAGTACCAAAGGTCAAGGTATGGCAGCCAACAGATTAAGGACATTATGTAACGAGCTTGAGATGCGCCATGACCAGGAGCCTACTTATGCCTTAGGTCCGGATGAAAACATTCAGAGATTGAATTACAGCCTTATCTATAATCTTTTTATGAATTACGAGCTGACAGAGAAGCACCAGAACCTACAGGTACTGATGAGCTATTTTCCTGATTATGATCATTTGCCTGCGAAAGAGATAAATATTAATTCTGAGAATTCAGGGTTTTTGGAAAAAATCAGGTGGGTTTATGATGAAGAGGGAGATTTAACTGATTTCACTTACGAAGTGGACCGTGAAGAAGGGCAGTATGTGATGTATACCTATGAATTGGATTACGAGGGCTATGAATTAAAAGGTATAGATATAGCGGGTGAACGAAAAATAGATTTTGAATACTTTGGAGATGGAAGATTAAAAACGATTTCACGAAAAAAGAATAATGTGGTTTTACAGTATACCCTGGAGTATGCAGAAGAAGGTAATAAAGCTGCTGTAAAGCTGGTTGTGATAAATGGAGAAGAAATGCGACCAAGCTCAGCCAATTATTTTGTTGTATGGAATGAAAAAATGAAGATCACCGACTATAACCTGGATGTTTATGCCGGTTCCAAATTTGAATATTCGGAAAATGGCGATCTCATATCCCAGACTTTTAAAGGCATGGATGATGATGTAACTGTTTCCTGGGAATATGAATATGATGAGAAAGGTAAATGGACAACCATGAAATATGGTTCTCATGCATCTTTTAAAAGAGTTATTAACTAAAGTTGCAGATCATATGAGAAATTGGCCGGTTTAATAGCTGGCCCTTTTTTATATTAAAAAAGCATAAGTGTATGAGAAATCTGAACCTTTATTCCCGTCAAAGTGAGAAGGCAAACCATGATGCCATTTTGCATAAGTGTAGTGCCGACGAAGCAATCTGTTTTTCCATATACAGGTTATTTCGGTGGCCATGAGCTTTACATTATCCCCTCATCCTGCATCCAGAACCAAAAAACAGAGTAAATTGAAGCCGTAGGAATAACTATTTTGAGGTTTCCTCTTTTAATCCCTCTAAAATTGTCCGGGTCATCTTATCCAGATCAAAGCTCTCTTTCCAGCCCCAGTCTTTACGGGCAGCAGAGTCATCTATGGAGTCAGGCCATGAATCCGCTATTTTTTGACGGAAATCAGGATTGTAAGTGATGGTGAAATCAGGAACATGCTTTTTAATGCTTTCTGATATTTCCTTAGGGGAAAAGCTAATGGCACTGATGTTATAGCTTGATCGTACTTTAATTTTTTCAGTGTCAGCTTCCATAAGGTCAATAGTTGCTTTTACGGCATCATCCATATACATCATGGGAAGGTAGGTGTCTTCTCTCAGGAAACATTCAAATTTTCTTCCTGCTACAGCCTTATAATATATATCTACGGCATAATCTGTTGTGCCACCGCCGGGAGCCGTTTTATATCCGATAAGCCCCGGATACCGAAGGCTGCGTACATCAACACCGAATTTCTCAAAATAATATTCACACCATCTCTCACCCGCCAGCTTACTTATACCATAAACAGTATTAGGATTCATAACAGTGGTTTGTGGAGTTTCAGTAGTAGGTGTATCAGGACCAAAAACAGCTATAGAACTTGGCCAGTAGATTTTATCGAGTTTATGCTTTCTGGCAGCCTCCAAAACGAGTAGAAGGCTATCCATATTCAGTTGCCATGCGAATAATGGATTTTTTTCACCGGTGGCAGATAATATGGCAGCAAGATGATAGATCTGGGTTATTTTATGTTCATTGATTATTTCTTCTAAACGATCTCCCTTTAAAGCATCAAGAACCTCAAAAGGGCCGTTCATTAATTCTTCACCGGGTTTTTTTATATCCGAAGCGATTACGGCTTCATTACCAAATTTTTCGCGAAGTGCCAGTGTTAGTTCAGAACCTAATTGCCCGCAGGCGCCAATTACTAATATTTTCGTCATATCATCTCTTTTCGGTCTGCGAAATTAACAATTATGAATTGCGCTGCCAAAAAAGGATATATCAATTATCTTTGCTTTATATGGAAATGGAATTCCGGGAATATCTGGTAAAGAAGAAAATTGATCCTGATTTATTTCAGCAAAAGGAACCTGAAACATTTAGCTCATTCAAAGCACTCTTTGAGCAGATGCATCCTGAAAGTTTCACCATGCAGAAGCTTTTTCTGATAAATATCATCAGAAGAAAGTATCAATTAGCTGTTGCGGATAAAAAAATTACAGAAACAGGTAAGGCTAAGGTTAAACCGGTAATGAAAAAACCAGTAAAGCCTAAAGAAGAAGATATTGTTGAAAAACGATCGGCAAGACCGGTGATGAGAAAACCTGCAGTAACAGCTGAAAAATCAACCGATTCAGCTAAAAAGGTAAAACCGGTAATGAAAAAACCGGTGATGAAGCCAAAGATTAAACCTAAAGAAGAAGAGACATTGGGATCTGTGGCACCAAGACCTAAAAAGCCGGTAATAAAACCAAAAATTAAAAAAAAGGAAGGGGATAATATTATCCCATCGGCTAAACCAATAATGAAAAAACCGGTTGTTAAACCAAAAATTACTCCTAAGCCTAAAAAAGAAGGTGAGGAGAAAGAGGTAAAGGCAACTCCAAAGCCGATTATGAAGAAACCGGTTATAAAACCAAAAATTCAACCAAAAAAAAATAAAGAAGAATAATTATGTACGGATCATTACAAGATAAGCTTCAGAATGAGCTGGAAGATATTAAAGCTTCCGGACTTTATAAATCAGAAAGGATAATCACATCAGAGCAAGGGGCGGAAATATCTCTGGCCGACGGTAAAAAAGTGCTGAACTTCTGTGCCAATAATTACCTAGGGCTTTCCAGCCATCCTAAAGTAATAGAGGCTGCAAAAAGGACGATTGATACCCATGGTTATGGTATGTCTTCAGTACGTTTTATCTGTGGTACCCAGGATATTCATAAAGAGCTGGAAGAGAAAATAGCTGATTTTTTAGGTACAGAGGATACGATTCTTTATGCAGCGGCTTTTGATGCTAATGGAGGTGTTTTTGAACCTATTCTTGGCCCTGAAGATGCCATTATCTCCGATGCCTTAAATCATGCTTCTATTATTGATGGCGTTCGACTGTGTAAAGCCGCACGTTACCGCTACGTCCATAATGATATGAAAGAGCTTGAGGACAGGCTGAAGGAGGCAAATGATAAAGGTGCAAAGAATAAAATAATTGTAACTGATGGTGTCTTTAGTATGGATGGTACGATCGCTCAGTTAGATAAAATTTGTGATCTGGCTGAAAAATATGGAGCACTTGTAATGTCCGATGAATGCCACTCCACCGGTTTTATGGGTAAGACAGGAAGAGGTGTTCATGAATATCGTGATGTGATGGGCAGGATCGATATTATAACCGGAACATTAGGAAAAGCTTTAGGCGGAGCTATGGGTGGTTTTACTACCGGTAAAAAAGAAATAATTGAAATCTTGCGTCAGCGTTCAAGGCCTTATTTATTCTCTAACTCATTGATGCCAGCTATCGTAGGAGCCTCCATTGCGGTCTTTGATCTTTTATCGAGCACTACAGAGCTGCGCGATAAGCTAATGGATAATACAAAATACTTCCGCAGCAAGATGACGGAAGCTGGCTTTGATATTAAGCCGGGTGAGCATCCGATTGTGCCAATTATGTTATATGATGCACCTCTTGCACAGCAGATGGCAGAAAAGCTGCTTAATAAAGGAATATATGTAACGGGTTTTTTCTTTCCTGTTGTTCCTAAAGGTGAAGCGCGTATCCGTGTGCAACTTTCTGCCGCACATGATCGCGAGCACCTTGACCGTGCAATTAATGCATTTACAGAAGTTGGAAAAGAATTAGGCGTAGTAAAATAATCCAACGGGGCGGATGAAATAAAAAGCTGTCTTGCTCGTAGGGCAGCTTTTTTTATCTAAAATCTAATATCTAATATCTAATATCTATTTAAGCACCTGCCTCAGCCTCTTTAACCGACATTTCCGAACCTCCTTTAGAAGTTTCCGGTGCAATAGGCTCTT
Organism: Candidatus Cyclobacteriaceae bacterium M2_1C_046; assembly: GCA_051418055.1. Taxonomy (GTDB): domain Bacteria; phylum Bacteroidota; class Bacteroidia; order Cytophagales; family Cyclobacteriaceae; genus JBPRGH01. The sequence goes on from JBPRGH010000085.1 coordinate 112,761, forward strand.
CCTGTTCTTTTTCAGCCAGTAAGTACTCATATATTTTCTTACGGATCTCCTGAGGGCTCAGGTTATGCATGATCCTGCCGTTCCAGGCAAGTGAAAGCTGCCCTGTTTCTTCAGATACAATTAGGACCAGTGTATCGGTTGTTTCCGACATACCTATAGCAGCTCGGTGGCGAAGGCCAAATTGTGCAGGTAAATTATCATTTTCCGTTACAGGTAGGATACATCTTGCAGCTTTTATCCTACCATTAAAAATTATTACAGCGCCATCATGAAGAGGGCTATATTTATTGAATATCGAAAGCAGAAGCCGTTTACTAAGAAAAGCATCTAATATATCTCCGGATTCGGCATAAAATTTTAATCCGGAATCACGGCTGAAGACAATCAATGCCCCGGTATTACTGCCGCCAAGTGTTTTACATGCTTCTATTACCGGAGTGATATTAAAAGCCTTGCCCTGATCTTTCCTTTTCCATATTAGTAGATTGCTGAAAAAATTTTCTTTATTAAAATCAGTTGTCTTACCTATCATCAATAAGAATTTGCGTATCTCAGGCTGGAACAATATGATAGCGGCAAGTACACCAACGCCCATAAATTGCCCAAGGATCAGGCCCAGTAATTCCATCTGGGCGGCGCGAACGATTAGGAAAATAAGGTATAGGGAAAGAATACCAAGGAAGATCCTTACGGCAACACTTCCCTTCATTAGCTTATAAACCTGATACAATAAGAAACTGACCAGGAGGATATCTACCACGTCCACCCAGGTAACTTCAAGAAATCCTATGTTAAATAAGTAGATCAATATATTTATTTTTAATAACTAAAGGTCAACTGATAAAGTTTAATAGCCTGCCGGGCCTCTCTAACATCATGAACACGCAATATTTGTGCCCCTCCATTAAGCGCTATGGTATGCAAAGCAGTAGTACCATTCAGAGCTTCTTCCGGAGTGATTTCCAATGATCTGTAAATCAATGATTTTCTTGACAGGCCAATAAGTAACGGCAGCTCCAAGATACGAAATTGTTGAAGATTTTGCAGCATTTTAAAGTTATGAGTTATGGTTTTTGCGAATCCAAAACCCGGATCAATAATTATATCTGCGACACCTAATGCATTTAATTCAATTATTTTTTGCTGCAGCTCTTTTATTACCTCCAGCGTCACATCTTCATACTGTGCATGTTGTTTCATGGTTTGTGGATTTCCACGCATATGCATAAGGATATAAGGTACCTTTAATTCAGCTACTGTAGAGTACATTTTATCATCCAGTGTACCTCCTGATACATCATTTATAATATTAGCCCCATTTGCCACGGCCTCCCGGGTTACTTCCGAACGAAATGTGTCTACTGAAATAATAGCTTCCGGAAATTCTTTTTTCACCTCTTTTATAGCTGGAATAACTCTCTCCTTTTCTTCTTTCATGGAAATATCTTCTGCTCCGGGCCGAGTGCTGTAACCACCGATATCGAGAAAGTCTGCCCCTTCTGAAACCATCTTTTCAGCCTGTTGCAGGATCTCTTTGTATACAGTTTTTCTGCTTCCGGAGTAAAAAGAATCAGGAGTGACATTAATAATACCCATCACTTTTGGTGTGTCGAGGTGAAGAAGGTTTCCCTGTATATTTAATGTGTTATTTTTTGAAAATGCAGTAACTTGCGTCATTTGAAAGTTTAGAACGTGAAGAAGAATACAATTAGCGAATATAAGCAGGTTATCAGCACCTGCAAAGCCCTTTTTGAAAAGAAAACAAAAGATTATGGTACTGCATGGCGCATACTAAGGTTGCCCTCTATTACCGATCAGATCTTTATTAAAGCTCAACGGATAAGAAGCATTCAGGAAAAGGGGTTGCAAAAAGTATCTGATGATATCAGAGATGAATTTGTTGGTATAATAAATTATTCTTTGATAGCCTTGATCCAGATCAGGCTGAATGAAGATGCTCCTTTAGAAATGAATTATGAAGAATTGGAGTCATTGTACGATCAGGCAGCGGAAGAAACGAGGGCTCTTTTAGAAAATAAAAACCATGATTACAGTGAGGCATGGAGGGATATGAGAGTCAGCTCCATGACAGATATCATCCTTATGAAGCTCTATCGCGTTAAGCAAATTGAGGATAATCAGGGTAAAACAATAGTATCCGAAGGTATAGAAGCTAACTATCAGGATATAATTAATTATGCAGTTTTCTGTCTTATTAAATCAAATTTTTTAGAAAAACATTAAATGAAATTCATCGACTATATAGCCCGTTTTTTTGTAGGTGGTCTTTTTATTTTTTCCGGTCTAGTTAAGATCAACGATCCTCGTGGTACAGAGATAAAGCTTAAGGAGTATTTTGAAGTCTTTGCCAGTGATTTCGGAAGCTTTTTTGAAATATTTATTCCTATAGCCCTGCCTCTGGCTTTTATAATAGTAGTTCTGGAGCTGGTATTGGGTGTTGCGGTCTTAATACAGTATAAAATGAGGATAACCTCATGGATCTTACTGCTATTAATGTTGTTTTTTACTTTCCTTACCTTTTATTCAGCTTATTTTAATAAAGTTACTGATTGCGGATGCTTTGGTGATGCCATTCCACTTGACCCGTGGGAATCATTTTTCAAGGATATAATACTCCTTGTTTTTGTGCTTCATTTATTCTGGCATAGAAAAAGGTTACACTCTGAGGTTTCTGAGAAAGCTGGTACAATAGCCATTGGAGCGACTGCTTTAGTCTCTCTTTTAATAGGTTGGAATGCTGTAGAACATCTACCATATATTGATTTCAGGCCTTATAAAGTGGGAAATCATATCCCTTCTCAAATGGAACCTGAGGAGCAGCCGATTTTTGAATATACTTTCCGTAAAGATGGTGAAGAAATAACTTCATTAAAATATCTTCCTGCGGATGAAGGGTTTGAATATGTTGGCATTAAAGTATTAAATGAGGAGGCTACTGTTCCAAAAATTCAGGATTATCAGGTGATTTCTCCGGAAGGTGAGGATGTTACACAAGAGACCTTTGAAGGGAAAAAGCTTATCCTGGTGTTTTATAATGTGGATGGTGCTGATACAGAGGCTATGGATGAAATAAATGAACTGGTAAATAACTTGCCTGAAGATGTTAAGCCAATGGTATTTACTGCTGCGGCAGAAAGCGATTTTGAGGCATTCCGACATGAGTACCAACTGGCAGTGCCATTTTATTTTGTCGATGCCACTGTCCTTAAAGCAATGATCCGGTCTAATCCAGGCATCATCCTTATGCAGGAGGGAGTTGTGCTTGGAAAATGGCATTATAATGACGTGCCGGATATAAAAGACATTAAAGAACTATTAAGAGGTTGAATTTTTTTTTAATTGGTTTACCCGGAAGCGGCAAAACTACTCTTGGCAAAAGAGTTGCTGAAAAGCATGGGTTAAATTTTATAGATCTTGATGAAGAGATCTCAGCATCGGAAAGTAAATCAATTCCCCAGATCTTTAGTGGCTATGGCGAAAATTACTTTCGTAAAAAAGAAACTGAATTACTTATTAACCTAATTAGTAAAAAATCAGATTTTATAATGGCTACTGGTGGAGGAACACCATGTTTTTTTGCAAACCTTAAGCTTATGAAAGAAGCGGGTGTTGTGCTGTTCCTTAATACGCCATTGGATGTGATAGCCCAACGAATAGCTTCTGAAAAAGATAAGCGCCCGCTTATGAAGGAAGCTTCGAATATGCTTGATAAACTTATAGAATTATTCTCCAGCCGAAATGAATTTTATCAGCAGGCTCAATATACGGTTAATGATGAAAAAGAGCTTGATGAAGTAGTGGCTCACCTTCGGCAGAAATAATAAAAGCCGGGTCATATTTGACACCGGCTTTTAGGGTTACAGGGTTGGTTTAGGCTGACAATGTGGTAGGGTTGACTTAGGTTGACTGCCAGGCCCGCTGAGTTGATTCAAATATGAGGTGAGGAATCTTAATTTGAAATACCCAAGCTTGGGTATATTTTATAATTTAATAAAAAATGTGGCTTTAAATGCAGGGAACGCACCTTGAGGTGTTAAAAATTTTTAATCTTTTTTATAAATTTTAATCAATTAAGATATTTTCTGAATCCTTTGGTTTATGAAATTCACCAAAATTCACTTGAAAAAACCAGAATGTTCAATTTCGTACAGTGGTTTTACGTGATTTTTTAAGAAAAAATTATAAGTTTTTAGAATTTAATGAGCAGAGAAAAAATTATGAAAAACCATTATTGCCCTTAAGTATAAAAGTTGAAAGCTAAAAATAACAAAGGCCCTGAATTCAGGGCCTTTGTAAATATATAAAATTCCGATCATGCAATTTTCTTATACTTGATCCTTTTGGGAATAGCCTCACCTAATCGTTCACGCTTATTCTCTTCATATTCGCTGAAGTTCCCTTCAAACCAGGTTACCTGGCTCTCTCCCTCAAAAGCAAGAATATGAGTGGCTATCCTGTCAAGGAACCAACGATCGTGGGAAATTACTACCGCACATCCTGCAAAATCCAGCAGCGCATCCTCCAGGGCGCGTAATGTATTTATATCAAGGTCATTACTTGGTTCATCGAGAAGTAATAAATTAGCATCCTGTTTTAAGGCTATAGCTAAATGTAACCTGTTCCTCATTCCACCGCTTAATTCTTTTATCTTTTTTTGCTGGTCACCACCTGAAAAGTTAAACTTACTTACATAAGCCCGGCTATTAAGCTGACGGCCTCCTATAAGTATATGTTCTGTACCTCCTGTAATTGCTTCCCAGACTGAGGCCTCAGGGTTTAGCTGAGTATGCTCCTGATCTACATAAGCAATTTTCACAGTTGGTCCTACTTCAAATGTTCCTCCATCAGGTTTTAATGATTTGGTTATCATTTTAAACAACGTTGTTTTACCCGCCCCGTTAGGTCCGATTATACCTACTATACCAGCCTTAGGTAGGCTAAAGGAAAGATCTTCATATAATAATTTATCGCCAAATGCTTTGGCAACATTTTTAGCCTCTATGACTTTATCACCCAACCGTGGTCCGGGAGGAATAAATAGCTCCAGCTTCTCTTCCCTTTCTTTTACATCCTGGGATAGTAAATTGTCATAAGCATTTAAACGTGCCTTTGATTTAGCATGTCGGCCTTTAGGTGCCATACGCGCCCACTCCAGCTCACGTTGCAGGGCCTTTTGTCTTTTCGATTCCTGCTTCTCTTCCTGGGAAAGCCGCTTTTGTTTTTGCTCAAGCCAGCTGCTATAATTCCCTTTCCATGGTATACCTTCACCACGATCCAGCTCAAGGATCCATCCTGCCACATTATCAAGGAAATACCTGTCGTGAGTAACGGCGATAACCGTTCCCGGATATTGCTGTAGGTGATGCTCCAGCCAGTGTACAGACTCTGCGTCCAAATGGTTGGTTGGCTCATCAAGTAATAAGATGTCAGGCTGTTGTAGTAAAAGGCGGCATAAGGCTACACGGCGTTTTTCACCACCCGAAAGATTTTTTATAGGCGCATCAGAGGGTGGAGTGCGTAATGCATCCATGGCTCTCTCAAGCTTGCTGTCCAGTTCCCATGCATCCAGCTGATCCAGTTTCTCCTGAACCGCTCCCTGCTTTTCTATAAGCTTATTCATCTTATCAGGATCATCAAGTACTTCAGGATCACTGAACTTTAGATTAATATCTTCAAATTCTTTTAAAAGTCCTACAACTTCAGAAACACCTTCTTCAACTACCTCTCGTACCGTTTTATTTTCATCCAGTTCAGGCTCCTGCTCCAGCATTCCGATAGTATAATCGCCATCAAAAACCACTTCTCCCTGATATTCTTTATCTTTTCCGGCAATAATTCGTAATAAGCTGGATTTTCCTGCTCCATTTAGACCTAAGACACCTATCTTCGCGCCGTAGAAAAACGAGAGGTAGATATTTTTTAATACTTGTTTGTTTGGCGGGTAAATTTTATTTACTCCTGCCATTGAAAAAATTATTTTATTATCACTCATAATCGCGTTATTTCTATTAAAAGAACAATGTTAGTGAAAAAATCAGGGAGTAATCATTAAAAAAATTTGAAATAAATAAAACTTTTTTAAGTTAAATGATGTACACGCAATAAGTCACTTTTATAGTGTATAATTTGATTATAAAAAATTAATTATTTTTTTTGCAGCAAAATTCGACTTAAAGAATAGGAGGATAAAATATGTATTGGACTTTAGAATTAGCATCTTACTTAGAAGATGCACCATGGCCGGCAACCAAGGATGAGTTAATTGACTTTTCAATTCGCACAGGAGCGCCCCTGGAAGTGGTGGAAAATCTTCAGGAACTGGAGGATGACGGGCAGCCTTATGAAAGTATAGAGGAAATATGGCCGGATTACCCTACCAAAGAAGATTTCTTTTTTAACGAAGACGAGTATTAATTGCGACTTTCAGACCCGGCGCTATTGATGAGCCGGGTTTTTTTGTTGAAGTAATGCCTCAGCAATAAGCATGTCTTCGGGGGTTGTTATTTTTATATTGTCATAGGTGCCCTCAAAGAGTGATATCTGATGTCCTGCGCGTTCAGCAACAGACGCATCATCAGTTAATGAAGGATCATCGGGAAGTTCATAAGCTTCTTTAATAATAGATAGCTGGAAAGTCTGAGGGGTTTGAATCAATCGATATTTAGAGCGGTCCATCGCCTTGGTCTTATCCGGGTCTACCATTCTTATCGACTCCTTTAATCTTACAGCAGCTACGGCAGAACCATGTATTGATGCTAATCGAAATGATGCAGCTATTGTATTTTCATTGGTCATTGGACGTACGCCATCATGAATAGCAACCAGCCCCTCACCAGGCAGATTTGCAAGCCCGTTTTTTACTGATTGAAATCTACTCAACCCCCCATAGGTTATTTCGTGAGGAATATTAAATTTGTGTGTTTTACATAATTCCTGCCAGTGACCAATTTGATCTTTTGGAAGGACCAGGTGGATATTTATTAAATGGGAGTATCTTTTAAAAGCTTCAATAGTATGCATCAGCACTGGTTTTCCCGCTAAAGGTAAAAATTGCTTAACCACTTTTGACTTCATTCGGGTTCCGGTTCCACCGGCTACTATTAAAGCATATTCATTCATATAAACTAAGTTAGCCATAAATAAAAAATCCTCCGATTTCTCAGAGGATTTTAACATTAATCTCTTTCTATATTTATATGATCAACATCGCATCTCCATACGTCAGAAAGCGATATTTCTCTTTCTTCGCAACTTCATAAGCTTCCCTGATAAGGTCATAACCACCAAAAGCAGCAGCCATCATCAATAAAGTTGATTCAGGCATGTGGAAATTAGTGATCATAGCATTACAGATCCTGAAATCGTAGTGAGGGAAAATAAATTTATCAGTCCAGCCTTCACGAGCTTTTAATAAACCTGTTGCTGATACTGCAGTTTCCAGTGTTCGCATAGTGGTAGTTCCTACTGCACAAACTCTTTTTTTCTCACTTAAAGCTTCATTAACTCTATCTGCCGTTTCTTCAAGGACAGCATAATTTTCGGAATCCATTTTATGCTTTGTAAGATCTTCAACATCTACAGGACGAAAAGTACCAAGACCAATGTGAAGTGTAACGTACTTCATATCAATACCTTTTATCTCCATCCTTTTCATTAGCTGTGGTGTAAAGTGCAACCCGGCAGTAGGCGCAGCAACAGCTCCTTTATTCTGAGCAAAAATTGTTTGAAAACGCTCACGATCTTCAGGCTCAGTTTTTCTTTTTAGATACTTTGGAAGTGGGGTCTCTCCTAATGAATCTATGGTGTTATAAAATTCTTCTTCGGTACCATCGAATAAAAAACGAATGGTTCTGCCGCGTGAAGTGGTGTTGTCAATCACTTCTGCAACTAATTCACCATCTCCGAAATAAAGTTTATTGCCTACACGGATTTTACGTGCAGGATCTACCAGCACATCCCAAAGATGCATTTCTGCATTTAGTTCACGCAGAAGGAAAACTTCAATTTGGGCACCTGTTTTTTCTTTATTACCATACAAGCGGGCAGGGAATACCTGCGTGTTGTTGGCAACAAATACATCTCCTTCATTAAAATATTCCAGAACATCCTTAAAAATTTTATGTTCTATCTCTCCGGTGTCTCTGTGTACAACCATCAGTCGAGATTCATCACGGTTTTCTGCCGGATGTAATGCTATTAAACCAGTGGGGAGATCGTACTTGAATTCTGATAACTTCATGTTAATTTTAGGGGTAATTTTAAATACAGCAGCACTGTGCGCAAATTAGCTTGCAAAGTTAAGCAAATGTTGCCAAAAGTGCAGGCTTGTTAACCAGATTTATTAATCCTTTGCAGATATTAAGACAAATTTTCGAAAGCTTTCGTTTCGCGTGGAATGCATTAAAAATGAATTTACTTCGTACCACACTTTCTTTATTAGGTGTAACGATTGGTATATTCTCTATTATCACCGTATTTACCCTAGTAGATTCGCTGGAAAAAAATATTAAAGATAGCTTTAGCTTTTTAGGGGCAGGGGTTATCTATGTTGAAAAAATGCCGTATCCGGATGGTAGTGGCCAGTATAAATGGTGGGAGTTCTTTAGAAGGCCCAATCCAAGTTATAGTGAGTATAAATTTTTGGAAGAGAATTTAAATTCAGCGAGTAGTATGGCGGTTTTTGCTATCAAGGGTGGGGTAACTTTAAAGTATAAAAGCAATAGCCTTAGTAATGTTAATTTAAGAGGTGGTTCTTTTAGTTACAGTGATATTTTTGAGATCAGTATAGGTAAGGGAAGGTATTTTACACAGGCAGAGACATCTGCTGGACGGAATGTCGTAATTATTGGTCATAATGTGCAGGAAACTTTATTTCCACATAACCAGGATCCTATTGGTAAAGAAATAAAAATTAATAATAGAAAATTCATTGTAATAGGTACTTTTAAAGAGGAAGGAGAAAGTTTTCTTGGTACTCCGAGCAATGATGATGTGGCACTTATACCTTATGAAACCTATAGGAAGATGTATCAGACAGGCACTGGAGCATGGAATGAATCTACCTCTCGAATTGGTATAAAAGGTTATGAAACGGATGAAGGATTGCAGGAGCTGGAATATGAAATAAAGGGACTGATGAGAGGTAGAAGAGGCTTAAAGCCAGCTGAAAGTGATAATTTTGCACTTAACAGACCTGAAGCTTTAGTAAATATAATTGGAGGTGTTTTTGATGTATTAAAAATTGCCGGAGCGATAATTGGAGGATTTGCTATTTTAGTAGGAGGCTTTGGAATTGCAAATATTATGTTTGTTTCTGTACGAGAGCGAACAAGCATTATAGGACTTCAGAAATCCTTAGGGGCTAAAAATTTCTTTATTCTCTTTCAGTTTTTATTTGAATCTATTTTTCTAAGTGTTATTGGCGGTTTAGCAGGACTTGTTATGGTTTATCTGGTAACATTTATACCAATTGGCGACCTGGAAGTAGTTTTAAGTTTTCAAAATATTGCTTTAGGATTAACGGTATCTGCAGTTATTGGACTAATTTCAGGAATAATCCCTGCATTGATGGCCTCCAGGTTAGATCCGGTAATCGCCATTAGGTCATAAGGAATTTAATATAAAAAAGAGGCTGCTTAAAAATGCACTTTAAAAAACAGCCTCTTTTATTTACGGAATTTTATTTAAGAAACTTTAACTTTTTCAGCAGGAGCAGGTTCTTTAACATCTTCACCCTTGATTTTAGCCTTGATCTTTTTCTCGATCTCTGCCATTAATTCAGGGTTATCTTCAATCAATTGTTTAACTGAATCGCGTCCCTGACCTAATTTATTGCCCTCGTAAGAAAACCACGAGCCTGCTTTTTGTACAATATCTAAAGCAACACCCAGATCCAGGACTTCCCCGGATTTTGATATTCCTTTTCCATACATAATATCGAACTCAACAGTTTTAAAAGGAGGAGCTACTTTGTTTTTTACCACTTTTACGCGGGTCCTGTTTCCTGTAAGATCATCAGCACCCTCTTTGATCTGGCCAATTCGGCGGATATCCAAACGAACTGAAGCATAAAATTTTAATGCATTACCCCCTGTTGTTGTTTCAGGGTTTCCAAACATCACACCGATTTTTTCGCGAAGCTGATTAATAAAAATACATGCACAACCGGTTTTACTTATTGTACCAGTTAGTTTTCTAAGTGCCTGTGACATTAAGCGGGCCTGTAAACCCATCTTGCTATCACCCATCTCTCCTTCAAGTTCGGCTTTAGGTACTAAAGCAGCTACAGAGTCAATAACTATAATATCAATAGCTCCTGAGCGGATAAGGTGCTCAGCTATTTCTAATGCCTGCTCCCCATTATCGGGTTGAGAGATCAGTAGGTTTTCAGTGTCAATCCCTAATTTCTGAGCATAACCTTTATCAAAAGCATGTTCAGCATCTATAAAGGCTGCTAGACCACCGGCTTTTTGTGCCTCAGCAATACAATGCATGGTAAGCGTCGTTTTACCGGAAGACTCAGGTCCGTAAATTTCCGTCACTCTGCCCCTTGGGATTCCGCCTACACCTAAGGCGATATCCAGTCCAAGGGAACCGGTAGAAATGGCAGGGATGTCAATAACCTTTTCATCACTTAACTTCATCACCGCACCTTTGCCAAATGATTTTTCCAGCTTATCTATTGTAAGTTGTAAAGCTTTTAATTTTTCTGATTTTTCACTCATCGCTGCTTTTATTTATTCTTTTTCGAAAGGTGAAAATAATAACCTTCCGTACATATTCCTACTATCGAAATGAAAATTATTTTAGTAAATATGCTAACAAATTTAGCAAAAAATATTTCTGATGCAACAGGTTTTATGATGAAATACAAAATCCTCTTGATTATCATTGTAAATGATGAGTAACGTGAAAAAAATATTAAGCACTTTATTTTTTCTGTTGGTGCTGTTTAATTCGAAGGCTCAAATTGATAATGAGCCCTTCTACGAAATTTATAAGTTGCAGCCAGCGGATTCCAACAAGTTATGGCTAGAGGTAAGCACTCTCGGGTTTAATAAAAATAATGAGTATTTTAATAGAATAGCCGATGGATATACCTTATTTGGTTATCAATTTGCACCAGTTATTACCTATCAGCCAATTAAAAATTTTGCCTTTACCGGCGGTGTCTACTTCAGGAAAGATTTTGGCACGAATGGGTTCCAGGAAATTGAACCTATAGCACGGTTTACCTACCATAAAGATAGTTTGCAATTAATCTTTGGGACATTAAATGGTGCATTAGCTCACAGGCTGATAGAGCCCCTTTATGATTTTGACCGCTCATTAGTTAATCCCTTGGAAAATGGAATGCAGGTGAGATATTTTAAAAAATCGTGGTTTGCAGACTTTTGGATCGATTGGCAGAGGATGATCTACGAGGGTGATCCTTTTCAGGAAGAAGTGCTTGGAGGCCTTTCACTGGAAAAAGAATTTAAGCTGGATAATAAGTTATCACTTTACCTACCGTTACAGGTACTTATGTATCACCAGGGAGGGCAAATTGATACCGATCCAGACCCGCTTGAGACTTTCTGGAATTCAGCAATTGGTTTAAGGCTCCAGGGCACTCCTGAGATAAATATTAAAAGATGGCAGGCCAGCATGTATTACCTTTATTATAGGGATATGTCTAACTCAAAGCTTCAGGCATTTAATAATGGGCAGGGTTTCTATGCAAATGCATCATTTACTACTAATTTTGATTTACAGGTGATGCTTTCTTATTGGAAAGGTGAAGATTTTATTTCTATTGTGGGTGGCCAGCTTTATCCCTCGACCTCTTCAGTATTTAAACGTCCTGAGGGAATAGAAAGAGAAAGAGAATTGATGATCCTGAGATTTTCTCATAATATACATGTATTTAAAGGTATATATGTTGTTTCTCGATTTGAACCACATTATGATCTGGGGAATAAAACATTTGAATTTTCTCATGGTTTGTACATTAATTATAGGCAAAAGATCCCCCTTATAAATAATGTGTTGAAGAAATGAAATGATCAGGAAGATTTTCTTAATTACCGGACTGATATTGGCAATATTGATCATCGTCAACTATGGCCTTATAGCCTATGGAATTGAGCAGGGGATAGGTCAACTACAAATCGTTTGGGGCGCCAAAAATATTAAGGAGGTGATAAATGATCCGGATGTTCCTGACAGTATCAAGTATAAACTCTCCTTAGTTGAAGAGGTAGTAGATTTTGGTGTGAGAGAAATAGCTTTAGAAGATAAAGGGAATTATCAAAAATTTTACGATCAAAAGGGAGAGGCATCATTATTTGTGGTGACAGCTGCAGAACCATTTGCGCTAAAACCCTACACCTGGGATTTTCCGGTTGTGGGCAGCATGCCCTACAAAGGGTATTTTGATTCTCAGGATGCCGAAGCTGAAAAAACCAGGTTGTTAGATTTAGGTTATGATGCATTAATCAGAACACCGGGGGGATGGAGTACCCTTGGCTGGTTTAATGATCCTGTTTTAAGTGGAATGCTATCTAAAAATGAAGGTGACCTTGCCAATGTAATACTACATGAACTTACCCACTCCACAATTTTTCTAAAAGATAGTATTACCTACAATGAAAATCTGGCAACTTTTATTGGCGATGTTGCAACAGAACAATTTCTCATTAATAAATTTGGAGCAGGATCGGATGAATTAAGAATTTATAAGGAGGGGAAAGAGGATTTTAATCTCTTTGTCAGTCATATTTTAAGGGGGGCGGATAAATTAGATGTTTTATATAATAAAACTTCCGGCTATCCTGTTGAAGATAGGGCAGAATTTAAAGAGAAGCTTATTGTAAAAATCATTGATAATTTAGATACTGTTGATTTTTATAATCCCGAACAGTTTAAATGGGAAAGTGAATTTTTACCTAACAATGCCTATTTTATGTCGTTCTTACGATATCGGGCAAAACAGGATTTGCTACAGGAGCAGTTCACAAAAGAATTTAATAACGATTTGAAAGCTTATGTAGAGTTCTTGTCCGAAAAACATAATTAATAATGGGAAAAAAGGCAGGAGCAATTTTTATATTTATTTCAGGATTTATTTTAATGGGTATGATCATCAATACTCAGAGATTATATCCGGCAAATAACAATAATAAACTAGCTTTTGGTACGGGTGAAGTAATCGAATACCGTGTTCACTATGGGTTTATTAATGCAGCAACTGCTCAAATGATTATTTCAGATGATATTTATAATATCAACGGGAGCAACTGTTTAAAAATTGATATTTTCGGACAGTCTGTTGGCATGTTCAAGCTTATGCTTCAGATTGACGACAATTGGGGCACATACTTTGATACCTCCAGGTTAGTACCTCAACGATTCTACAGGATACTTAAGGAAGGCAGCTATAGAAAACATGAGATAGTAGATTTTAATCAGGATGAACATAAAGCTACTGTTGTTACCTATGACTATAAAAAGGATAAATGGAAGGATAAAAAAACTTTTGATATACCGCAGGCGAGTCAGGATATGGTCAGTGGTTATTATTATTTAAGGACATTAGACCTGGATAAACTGCAAAAGGGTAATATTATCACCATTGATGGTTTTTTTGATGATGAGACCTACAAATTTAAAATCAGATATTTAGGCCGGGATAAGTTAGAAACAAAACTTGGTACATATAATGCCCATCTTTTTGCTCCTATTATGCCTGATAACGATCTTTTTAAGGGAGAAAACAGTATTAAATTCTGGCTCTCAGATGATAGATATAAAATCCCTTTAAAAATAAGGGCAAGCATGTTTGTCGGAGCCGTAGAACTGGATGTAACAAGCTACAAGCCATCTATGCGTTAAGGAATTGTTAAATTGCTCAGGTTTGCTTTTGAAATACATAAATTTGATCTAGCTTTAAAATTCGATGCATATCAATTGTCATGGGAAAAAATAACTATAAGGTGCTTGTTGTAGATGATGAGGAGCCTATACTTGAGCTGCTGAAGTATAATCTTGAGAAAAATGATTATGATGTAAAGACAACATCGAATGGTATAAAAGCGGTTGAAATTGCAAAAAAATATAAGCCGGACCTTATCCTGTTAGATATCATGATGCCAAAGCAGGATGGCGTGGAAACCTGTCGCCAGTTAAGGGCTATACCTGAGCTTGCCAGCACGTATATTATTTTTTTAACTGCCCGTGCCGAAGAGTATAGCGAGGTCGCAGCTTTTGATGTAGGTGCTGATGATTATATAGTTAAACCTATAAAGCCAAGAGCCTTGATGAGCCGTATTAATGCTTTTTTCAGAAGAGACTATAAGAAAAAAGATAATGCAGATCTGATTGAAGTCGGGGATATCCGTATTGACAGAACAAGTTATACAATAAATATTAAAGGTAAGGGAGAAGTTACCCTTCCCAAAAAAGAATTTGAATTGCTACATTTTTTAGCTCAGAATCCCAACAAAGTATTTAGTAGAGATGAACTTCTTCAGAATATATGGGGGTCTGATGTCTACGTTCTTGCCAGAACTGTGGATGTCCACATCAGAAAAGTGCGGGAAAAAATTGGTGAGGATCATATTAAAACAGTAAAAGGGGTAGGCTATAAGTTTAGCCTAAATTAATTCACGTGTTTTACGGTTCAAAAGGTATAGCCTTATTACTTTCATTTTGCATAAGTGCTATTGCAACAGCATTTATGACACTGGTACCCGAAATTTCATCCGGTGCTTTATTTCTTAATTTTTTCATTTCATTTGCTGTAGCCTATATTTTAAGCCTTGTAATCCTGGAGTTTTTGATTTTTAAGGAGATCCATAAATTATATTCTTTATTGGATAAGCTAAGTAAAAAAGATATTACTGAATTTAAAGATGAGTCTTCTAAAGGTTTTAACCCACTTAAAAGAGTTAATAAAGAGATATATTCCTATGCCTTGCATAAGCAGCGTGAGATCGATGAGCTAAAAAAGCTGGAGGCGTTTCGAAAAGAATTTATTGCCAATATCAGCCATGAATTGAAGACACCGCTTTTTGCAGCACAGGGTTTTGTTCACACTCTCCTCGATGGTGCCGTAAAGGATAAATCAGTAAGAACGAAATTTTTGAAAAAAGCTGCCAAAAGTCTTGATGGACTGGACAGACTAGTTCAGGACCTTCTTACCCTGAGCCATATAGAGACAGGTGAAATAAAAATGCATTTTGAGAATTTTGATATTGTTCGAATGGCAGAGGAGATCATTGAGCAATATGAAAATAAGGCGGAAAGGAAGGATATAAAATTAAAAGTTTCTTCCGATTCACCGAAAAGAATTTATGTATATGGGGATTGGCAGCGTATAAATCAGGTGCTGACTAACCTGATATCCAATGGTATTAAGTATACTGAGAAGGTAAAAGGGAAAGTAACTGTTGGTTTTAACATTAGAAAAGATTCAGTTGAGGTTTTTGTAAAAGATACCGGTGAAGGTATCCCTCAGGAAGATCTGGGTAGAATATTTGAAAGGTTTTACCGAGTGGATAAAAGCAGGTCGAGGGAAAAAGGAGGGACAGGTTTAGGGTTAGCAATAGTAAAGCATATTATTGAGGAGCATAATTCTGTTGTAAAGGTAGAAAGTAAAGTTGGCAAAGGCTCTACATTCAGCTTTGTGTTACCTTTGGGGGAAGAACCTGAATATGCAACTGATGAAGAGGAGTAACAGATGAAGATACGAACATTAGAACCACTTATAATACACGAGGATGAACATTATATAATAGTAAATAAACCCCCTTATGTTTCAAGTCTTCAGGACAGGCATGATCCGATGAATATGCTTTCTCTGGCAAAATCTTACCATGATGATGCTCAACTTGCTCATAGATTAGATAAAGAAACCTCCGGAGCTCTGGTTATAGCTAAAAATGAAGAAGCTTACAGGAATATTTCTATTCAGTTTACTGACAGAAAAGTCGAAAAAGTATACCATGCTGTGGCGGAGGGTGTCCATGAATTCAGAAATAAAGAAGTAAATTTGCCTATAATGGTGTTGTCAGGGCAAAATAAAGTAAGGATAGGAGCTGAGGGAAAGGAAGCCATAACTTATTTTAATACTCTGCGCACATATTTTAATTATACCCTGCTGGAATGTAAACCTGTAACAGGTAGAATGCACCAGATAAGGATCCATCTTGCCACACTTGGTGGTTCGATAAGCGGGGATGAACAGTATGGGGGAAAGCCTTTTTATCTTTCTGCAATTAAAAGAAAATATCATCTTAAAAAAGAAACTGAAGAACAACCGCTTATTAAACGCCTTGCACTACATGCTTTTTCCGTAGCTTTTACCGGATTAAACGGGGAACTAATTTCTGTTGAAGCGCCTTATCCAAAGGATTTTGCAGTATTAATGAAGCAGCTAAATAAATACGGATAATGTTAAAAGAAATTTTTAAAAGTGTATTGCTTTTCAAAATATATACTGCTATCTTTGTGTCCCTTTTTAAGGGAGCAGTACGTTATTGTCAATATAAAGCGAAATAGAAGGCGTGGATACTTTAAGTTATAAGACCATTTCTGCAAATCAGACCAACGTAGAGAAAGATTGGCTGATAGTAGATGCTAAGAACAAGGTGCTTGGCCGGTTTGCCAGTGAAGTGGCGAAGTTGGTTAAGGGTAAGCATAAACCTTATTTTACACCAAATGTGGATTGCGGTGATCATGTGATCGTAATCAATGCGGATAAAATAAAGTTGACAGGTAAGAAATGGGCTGAGAAAGAATACATTCGTCACACCGGGTTTCCGGGTGGGCAGCGTGTGGAAACTCCCCAGCAATTGAAAGCAAAAGATTCAACATTAATGGTTGAATATGCTGTTAAAGGTATGCTTCCCAAGTCAAGACTTGGAAGAAAATTATTTAATAACCTTCATGTATATGAGGGTGCCGAACATCCACATGAGGCACAAAAACCTAAAGAACATAAATTAGATTAATGGAAGTGGTAAGCTCTATAGGAAGAAGAAAAACTTCTGTGGCACGTATATACCTGAAGTCAGGTAACGGCCAGGTGACTGTGAATAATCGCGGGATAGCTGATTATTTCCCAACAGAAGTTCTGCAGACAATAGTAAAGCAGCCTTTAACACTTGTTGAGGTTGCTGGCGATTACGATATTAACGTAAACGTTGATGGCGGCGGCATTAAAGGTCAGGCTGAAGCAATTAGACTGGCAGTGTCTCGTGCACTGTGCGAAATTAATGAGGAGTACCGTGGTACCTTAAAGAAAGAAGGCTTTCTTACTCGTGATCCACGAATGGTGGAACGTAAAAAACCAGGTCGCAAAAAAGCGAGAAGGAAATTCCAGTTTAGCAAGCGTTAATAGAAGAATAGAAAAATTAGAGATTGAATGGCTCAGAAACTAGAATATAAAGATCTTTTGGATGCCGGTGTTCACTTCGGACACCTTACCCGTAAATGGAATCCGAGAATGGCTCCTTACATTTTCATGGAGCGTAACGGCATTCACATTATTGACTTGCATAAGACACAGGATGCACTTGAGCAGGCTAGCTATGCTCTGAAAAATATTGTCCGCTCAGGACGTAAAGTGCTTTTTGTTGCTACAAAGAAGCAGGCAAGGGATATCGTTGCCAAAGAAGCCGACAGGCTAAATATGCCTTTCGTGACTGAAAGATGGTTAGGTGGAATGTTGACAAACTTTACCACAATCCGTAAGTCATTAAAGAAAATGGCTTCTATCGATAAGATGATGAAGGATGAAACTTACCAGAACCTTGCTAAAAGGGAAAGGTTAATGATCAGCCGTGAGAAAGAGAAGATGGAAAGAGTACTTGGTGGTATTGCTGACCTGAACCGTCTTCCTGCTGCATTATTTGTTATCGATGTGAAGCGTGAGCATATTGCTGTAAGTGAAGCAAAAAAATTGAATATTCCTGTATTTGCAATGGTAGATACGAACTCTGATCCTACAGGAATAGACTATCCAATCCCTGCAAACGACGATGCTTTTAAATCAATCGAAATGATCACACATTATATTGGTGCACAGATCGAAGAAGGATTAAGCGAGCGTAAGCGTGATAAGGAAGATGCTGCACAGCAGAAAGAAGAAGAAGAAAAAAGAAAAGTAGACGAGAAGGAAACAGCCTGATCGTTGCTTTAATAAAACCATAATAAATTGAACATCGGCTAACAAACTGGTGTTCAATTTTTGTTTTAAGTTAAATCTAACCATTAAGTATAATATAACTATGGCGGCTATTAGTGCAAAAGACGTTAACAAGCTAAGGCAAATGACCGGTGCAGGCATGATGGATTGTAAGAAAGCATTGGTTGAGGCTGACGGCGATTTCGACAAGGCAATTGAAATATTGCGTAAAAAAGGACAGAAAGTATCCGCATCACGTGCAGAACGTGAAGCAACTGAGGGAGCTGTTTTTGCAAGGACAAATGATGATAATACAGAAGGTGTTTTAGTAGCACTGAATTGTGAGACTGATTTTGTGGCCAAAAATGAAGAATTTCAGAAGCTTGGATCAGATATAACGGATGTGGCTTTTAAAGAAAATCCTTCTTCTAAAGAGGAGTTACTTGGGCTGAAATTGGGCGATATGACCATCGAAGAAAAAATCACTGAGATGATCGGTAAAATCGGTGAAAAAATCGAGATTAGCGAGTACACGAGAGTTAAAGGTGAAGCAGTAGTTCCTTATATCCATGCGGGAAGTAAACTTGGTGTTTTGGTTGCATTGGAAAATGTTGGCGGAAACGGCGAGGCTATTGAGGCTGGAAAAGATGTAGGAATGCAGATTGCAGCAATGAACCCTGTTGCTGTTGATAAGGATGGTGTCGATTCCAGCATTGTAGAAAAAGAAATGGAAATAGGAAGAGAGCAGGCACGTGCAGAAGGAAAGCCTGATAATATCGTTGATAAGATCGCAGAAGGTAAACTTCAGAAATTCTATAAGGAGAATACACTGTTGCACCAGCCATTTGTTAAGGATTCTTCTATGTCAGTTGCCCAATATCTTGATAGCGTTTCTAAAGGTATGACGGTAAAAGAATTTAAAAGAGTATCGGTTGGTTAAGATCTCTTTATCTTAAATAAAGAAAAGCCCGTTCAGCTATTGATCGGGCTTTTTTATTAATTAATGCTCTGAGGCTTTTTCTCCTGTTGAAGGATTTCCTGTATCTCGCTCCGGAGCTGGTTTTTTAGCAAAGATGGCTTCAAAAGCTTTTTTAATTTCCGTACCAGCTTTTTCCATACTACGTTCGGCTTCATCGAACCTGTCCTTATTGCGCTCTCTGAATTCGTTTAATTCGGATTCTAATTTATTTTTATTCCGGTTGACCTCCTCCCACCGATCTCCATATTTTGTTTTCATACTTTCACGCAGCTCGGCCAGGTCATTCATCATTTCATCGATTTTTTTACCGAGATCCTTAAATTTATTTTCAGCTTTTCCTTCCATAATATTTTTAACGAAGCAATAACAAAAGGGTTTATTTTTCCTCACTTTCCTCCTCAAATTTGTAGAGTAAGTTCTACAGCCGGAAAATAAAATGTCCTTGTTTTAGCTAATTTCTAAACTTTATTTTTGTCATGCTTTTTGTTTAGCTAATTCTAATAAGATACTATAGTTTATAGATTTATTATTTGATTGTCGCAGATCGGAAAGCCCCTTTAGAAGGGGCTTTTTTTATGGTCTTTTGTGTAAGTTCGCTCAACGATATCTGTTTTTATCTGTTGAACTTTTAAGAAAGATAAAATTATGAAAAAAATTACGCAGGATACTCTGGAACGTATTGCCAAACAGCTGGAGACAAAATCATGTGTTAAGCAGAAAGCATACAGAAACCTTTGCAAGATTTTTAAAAAGATGGAGCTTGAAACTAAAGATGTTATTGAGCAAATAAATAATAAAGTCCAGCTTAATGATCATGAAGTGACAATCAAGTTTAAAAAAATTAATGAACAGGAGTTTCATTTAAAAGTTGCTGGTGACCTGTTGGTATTTATTATGCATACCAATATTATCACCATGGATAAAAACCATGCGCTGAATAGCAGCCCTGCCATTCAGGAAGATCTGCAGCGGAAATATTTGGGTCAAATCATGGTATATAACTTTATGGCTGATAGTTTCAAGTATCACCGGCTGAAAGATCCTGGATATTTGGTTGCCCGGTTTCTTATTAACTATCAAGAGCATTTTTTTATTGAAGGTGATGGCCAGCTGAGCTTTCTCTTTAAAGATCTTTCTGATCAACCTGTTGATGCTACAGATATACATGTATTTATTCAACTCGCTATTGCCAATGCTATTGATAAAGATCTCGTAGCACCACCATTCCCTGAAATAAGGAAAATAACAGTGATGCAGAAAATGGAAAAAACACAGGATCTTGGCCCAGGGCAGAAAATTGGCTTTCAAATGGCTTACCAGGAAAGTATTAGGTCCTGATTATTTGATGTATTTGTCCCACATCCCATGTTTCTCTACTATTGGGCCGCGGGGGATCGCAAAGCCTATTAAAGCTGCAGCTGTTACCAAATGAACCCATTGATAATTCGACGCATCAACCTGGAAGATAAAAACAGATGCAGCAAGCCATAGCCCAAACAGAACATTTGCAAGCCTTCCGATACGTGCAACTTCTGACATACAGGCGATAGAGAAGGTTATGGTAATTGCTCCTGTGATTATATCGCTGCTTGCTAGAGTTGTATCTGAATAATCGAAGAAACCAGGCATTATCATTATCCATGCACCAATCGCAGCCGTAACAGCCAAATTAAAAGGAATGCTTTTCGCATCTTTCACTAGATCTTTTGCCGTACTCTGGATTACCTTCGTACTATCATATTGAGGTTGCTCTTCTTCGTTCCATTCCTTTAAAGTGCCCCCCTTCCAGAAAACCTTCCAGAAAGACTGACCTTCTTTTTTAGCTTTAATTAAGAATCCTATACTCGCAAATGCCTCATCAAATGTAAATGGCATCATGGAAACGGAGATAATTGCCGTTAACAGGCAATAGAAGCACCAGAATCCTACAATCAATGGTTGAGATATTACAAGAGAGATGCTTACCACACCAAGGGGAATAATGAGAATGGCAAAAATCAAAACTACCCATGGCATTGTCCGCCACCGGGCTACACTTCCCAAATATCCCATAAGGACATCTAAAAGATATGAAAATGCGCCTAGAGCTGCATCTGAAATAGGAAATGATTTAGATAAATCGGAATCTATAACTTTCATTGTTCCTTCTCCAAAAAGAGGATCTGGAATATGTTCTATAAATTTCAATTGGAATGTCGCCAGATATCGGGCTATAAAAAATCCAAACCATGCTATGGTTAGAACGGGTATTCTTTCTTCCCATTTAGAAGGATTATAGGTCCAGCCAGGAGGCACTGTAGGCCCTGTAGTTCGTATAAGATGAGCTCCTGGCATATTTGTAACGAGCAAATTAAGGCCTATTACTAATGTGCCAGCCAATGTTGTCAGGGAGTAGGCTTCTCCGGTATCTACCCAAAATAAAATGGGGTAGACTAAAAGCCAAAATCCTATAAAATTAATAGCCCATTTTGCCCAGATTCGATAAGGATGCAAGGCAAGAAAGCTGAAAAAGATTAATCCCGCTCCACATGCAATAGTATTGTAAGTAATTATACTTTTATCATAACCAAAAGTAAATGGATCTGAAATTAACCATAATCCAAGAGACATATTCAGGTACTGTACCCAAATATGCTTTTTGTGATGTTGAATATGAAGTTCATGGGATTGGGCAGTTCCTTTTTCAGCAAATTCTTTCACGACTTTTCTTTGATTGACTCGGAAATTTCAAGGTCGTTTTTCTTATACCATTTTTCCGGATCGTTTATTAAATTTTTAAGCATAACCTCTAAAGTATCCATAAGGTTATGTTTTGGCTTCCAGTCTAATTTGGATTTGGCTTTAGAGATATCCATATCATAATGGTCGTCTGCACGGTCTATCATCCAGGGTTTAATGAAGGGGTCACCAACAACATTTTGTGCTGCAGCTCCTGCTTTTGCCATTAATTTCGGAACTTCAATAGTCATCCATTCTTCACCATGCAATTCTTCTCCGATCTTATCCTGAATACTTCCATAGCTAAAGGTTTTTTCTTCAGCTATATTAAATACCTCATAGCTTGAAAGCTTTTCTCTTTTATCAATAATTGCTTTCAGCGCAGCGAAAAGATCATCCAGATGTATAAATGCACTTCCTTTTTCAGTATCTCCGGAATATAAGTGACCGGTTATTTTCTTTTCATAAATTCGTTGCACCTGATGACTTATAGGAATAGAATTTCCCCATTCATCGTAAGCGCCGGCAATACGTGCAATAACTGTAGGGATATCATTATGATGATCTTTTATGATATTTTCTGTTTTAACTTTTGATTCAGGATATGGCCAGTTGGGGTCTAATGGCCCGTCTTCATCAATCTTTTCTCCGGGCTCACAAGGCTGATACACAAGATTAGTGCTTGAAAAGATAAATTGCTTTACTTCAAACCTGTCCTTTACTGCCTCCAGTAGTTTTTTTGTTCCTTTAACAGTAATTTCATCATACATAGGGCTTTCCTTTCCTTCAAAATCATAATAGGCAGCCAGATGTACGAGGGAGGCTATTTTGTTGCCGTAAGCATATTCAATTCGATCAAGAGCCGCATTGATACTATTGGGTTTTGTAATATCAAAATCAATTTTCTCTATATGTTTATTAGGAAAAAGATCCGGGGCAGGGTCCATTCCAACTACTTGATAATCTTTATCTAAAAGATCGGATAGTCTTTTGCCAATCAGGCCGCTTTGACCTGTTATAACTACTAACTCTTTATTTCTATCATCACTCATATCATGTAATTTATTTCAGATGAACAAAACCTTTCCAAAGAAAACAAGAATTATTATCTACTGTTTTTCAATTTATCACATTTGCTTCATCGGAATAAAAAATTAAAATAAATTTTTTAGCGAAATAAGATTCTGTAAATAAGTTAATTAGCATAATTAAAATTATTAATAATATCATGTGTTCGATATAATAATTTGTTAATCAAATAAAAAATTCCTTTATTTGTGTCCCCCAAACAGGGGTAATAAAATGTTTTATTTTCAACCTAAAACCCAAACTTTTATGACTAAAGTTTCTTTAAGATCGCTCATTGTAGCTTTTGCGGCAATGGCGTTTATGTTCAGTTGTACACAGGAGGAGATTGTTCCTTCCGAAGTAATGGAGACATCTTCTTCAAATACAATTGAAGGTCAGTACATCGTTGTTTTCAATAAGAGTAAAACAGGCGATGCTTCTTCACGTTTTCCGGGAGATTATGCACGTGCTAAAGCTTTTGTAAAAGAAAATGCACAGACATTGCTTCGTGAAAATGAAGTTTCTGCGGAATTTATTGAATCTATTGAGCATACTTATGCTGCTACAATTAATGGTTTTAGCGTAAGATTAGATGCGGCTGCTCTCGATCGCCTAAAAAATGATGATCGTGTATCATACGTAGAGAATGATCAAATGGTAGTTTTGGCACCTCCTTGCGGAAGTCCTAATGGTAGCCCTTGTGAGGGTGACGGTGGAGATGGTGGAACCACTTCCCAGGAAACTCCTTATGGTATCACGCGTGTAAATGGTGGTGTAACTTATACTGGCACTGGCGTTGCATGGATAATTGATACTGGAATTGATCTTGATCATGAAGATCTTAATGTTGATGCAACTCGTGGTTATAATGCATTTACTTCAGGAAGAGATTCTAAATCTTTAGACGATGGTAATGGTCACGGAACACATGTTGCGGGTACGGTGGCTGCAATTGATAACTCAGTAGGGGTCATTGGAGTTGCTGCAGGTGCTACTGTTGTTCCTGTAAAAGTTCTTGATTCAAGAGGTAGTGGTTCTTATTCAGGTGTAATTGCTGGTGTTGATCACGTGGCTGCTAACGGTAAATCAGGTGATGTTGCAAACATGAGCCTTGGTGGCGGTGCATCGCAATCTGTTGATGATGCGGTGTTAGCTGCATCTGCTAATGTGAAATTTTCACTTGCAGCCGGTAATGATGGCGCTGATGCCAATAATTCATCTCCTGCAAGAGTGAATGGCTCAAACATAGTAACAATCTCTGCTATGGATAACACAGATACTTTTGCTTCATGGTCTAACTGGGGAAATCCTCCAGTTGATTACTGTTCTCCAGGTGTTAGCATTAAATCTACCTGGAAAGATGGTGGATACAATACAATCAGCGGTACTTCTATGGCTGCTCCTCATGCTGCAGGTATCCTTCTTTTAGGAAATGCAAGTACAAATGGATATGTTAAAGGAGATCCTGATGGAAATCCTGACCCAATCATGGTACATTAATATTAATTAATGGAACTTAAAAAAAGCGCCTTCGGGCGCTTTTTTTATTTTACGGATATTTAAGAGGAATTTTGCACGAAATAGATGGATATTCCGTTAGATAAATGAACAATTTAAAAGTAATTATGAACCTCAAACGCTTTTCCCTTATCTTTATGGTCGTTTTATTGTTAGGAAGTAGTTGTGCCACTAACAAAAGACATGGAAAGATAAAGCCGGGTAAACCAATACCCTGTCCTGTAAAAGATTGCTGATATGAAGAAAATAACAATTGCTATTGATGGATATTCTGCTTGTGGTAAAAGTACAACGGCAAAAGCATTAGCAGCAGTTTTAGGTTATACATATATTGATACCGGTGCCATGTACCGGGCAGTGACATTATATTTTCTTGATAACTATATTTCGCTCACCAATAAAAAAGAGATATTAAAAGCGCTCGATAATATTAATATTTCATTTAAGGTAAATCCTGATACCGGAAAATCAGAAGCATGTTTAAATGGATTGGATGTTGAAAAAGAAATCCGCAAAATGCGCGTTACAGAGAAAGTAAGTCCTGTCAGCGCCATTCCTGAAGTGCGTAAAGCAATGGTGGCCCAGCAACAAAAAATGGGCAAAGGGAAAGGTACTGTTATGGATGGACGGGATATAGGCACTGTGGTATTTCCTGATGCAGAACTGAAGCTATTTATGACTGCAGATATCAATATCCGCGCTGCACGTCGTCAGCAGGAGCTTTTAGATAAAGGGCAGATGGTGGAGCTGGAAAAGATTAAGCATAATCTCGCAGAACGTGATCGAATAGACAGTACCCGGGAAGAAGGCCCTCTCAAAAAAGCTGAAGACGCTATTTATATTGACACTTCTTTTATAACAATTGACGAGCAGGTAGATCAGATTATTGAGCTTGTTGTAGGAAGGCTAATTAAAGCAGCTGAGGTAGAAGCTGAGTAACTAATTTCCGATTCACTTTCGCCGTTCTCACCATTACGGTGCCTCTTTGAGAGGTAAAGTCGAAGTAAATATGTTACCTTTATTTTATAATAAAATTGGCAAAAGCGTAAATATTTTTTAATATTTACTAAGCAGATCAATTATATTCATTATGAAAGCTACCAAACTCCTTTCTCAGTTAACTTGTTCCTCTTTTATTTTTATTCTTCTTTTCACAAGTTCGTGTGATGAACATCGCGCAATGAGGAATGCGATCGAAGGAAATTGGAATATTGACCAGCTTGAATTTGTAGAGGAGGATTCTTTAATTACGGAATTTGGTCAAATTATTTTTAATGACTGCCCATCAAATTCAGATTGTCCAGGTCGTTTAAGTTCTTTTTCTTATGGTACCAATGATTTTGTTTACACTGTTGATGCCATTAATAATAAACTCTTTTTATTCACTTCTTCACGTGAATTCAAAATCAGATTTCAGAATGGTTTTATTATTCATACACCTGAAATTGAAAGTCGATTAATAATTGAAGGAATAATGGATATTGAGGATACATATTATTTGGTTAAATTCTATCTGAACAAAAATTAAACCTTTTCCCGCACTCTTAAAGAGGAGAATGCTGCTGTTTCACATAGTCCAAATATTTTAAAATTGAATTTAATCTCTCCTCTGCGTTACTCAAATAGGGCTCAGAGCAGAGTGATCTTTATGTGGTTTGGAGAGAGAAATACAGAGCGTGTAACTTTTAATTACAGATAAACTGTATTAATTACTAATTATTACCTCTACACGTTTTTATTATGGCAAAACATTATTAATTTTGCCTCCGGTTTTTAATGCCTATAAACGTATTTTTTATACTAAGCAATGTCTAAAGTAATCAAGCTAAAAAAGGGTTTTGATATAAATCTGGCAGGAAAAGCAGAGAAGAAGGTGGTGGATGTAGAGCAGCCTGAAACATTTGCGATCAAACCTACCGACTTTCATGGTATTCTGCGTCCCAAATTATTCGTTAGCGAAGGGGATACAGTTAAAGCCGGAACCCCGATCATGTACGATAAGAAAAATGAGCGAGTACTACATACAGCGCCGGTAAGTGGTGAGATTGCAGAGATTCGCAGGGGTGAAAAAAGAAGGATAGAGGAAATCGTAATCCTTGCCGACAAAACCGTTGAATATGAGGATTTTAACAAATACTCTATTTCAGACCTTCAAAACCTTCCGCGGGAAGAAGTACTGGAGCAATTTGTAAAATCCGGTGTATTTCTAAATTTTGTTCAAAGACCATTCGGAACTATAGCCAATCCGGAGGATACTCCAAAAGCTATATTTATTTCCGGATTTGATTCGCACCCATTGGCTCCTGATTATGGAGTGCTTTATAAAGGAGAAGAAAAATATTTTAATGCAGGAATAGAAGCGTTAAAAAAACTTACTCCCGGCACAATACATCTTAATCTACGTGCCAATGATGAGGTGCCTACCGTATTCAGCAATGTAGATCATGTACAGATAAATAAATTCACAGGTCCTCATCCTGCAGGTTGTGTAGGTGTGCAGATCCATCACATAGATCCAATAAATAAAGGGGATGTTGCGTGGACTATATCTCCCTATGGAGTAATACAGGCGGGTAAACTTTTCCTTGAAGGAAAATATGATGCCAGCAAAGTTATAGCATTGGTAGGATCAGAAGTTAAAAATCCGCAATACTATAAAACCTACACCGGAGCTTCTATAAAGAATTTTGTAGACAATAATATTTCCGGTGAACATGTAAGATTCATATCAGGAAACGTCCTTACAGGAACTAAAATAGCAGCAAATGGCTTCATCGGATTTCAGGATCAGATGGTGACGGTTATCCCTGAAGGTGATTATTATGAATTCTTTGGTTGGATAAAACCTACAACCGAAAAATTAAGCTTTCAGAGAGGATTTGGATTACTTTCATTTTTAAATCCTAAAAAAGAATATGTACTTGACTCCAATACGCACGGTGAGCCAAGGGCTTTTGTGCAGACGGGGGTATTTGAGAAAGTAACGCCAATGGATATTCTGCCAAATCATCTGTTTAAGGCAATTCTTGCTGAAGATTTTGACGATATGGAAGGATTAGGTATTTATGAAGTAGTTGAAGAAGATCTTGCACTTTGTGAATTTGTGGATGTTTCCAAGCATGATGTGCAGGCGATTGTAAGAGAAGGTATAAACCTGGTAATGTATAGTTAAACAGCTTATTCTGTCATAGATGAAGTTTTTAAGAGATCAATTAGATAAGGTAAAACACAACTTTGAAAAAGGTGGAAAGTGGGAGAAGTTTTACTACGTATATGAAGCACATGATACGTTATTATTTTCTCCTAATAGTGTAACCGGAAAAAGAGGCGTACAGGTACGCGACGCGATGGATATGAAGCGCCTGATGATGACAGTGATCATCGCAATGATACCGGCGCTTATATTTGGTATATGGAATGTTGGCCATCAGCATTTTATAGCCATAGGTGAACAGGCAGATTTTTGGGCTAAAATATTAATAGGGTTACAGCAGGTGCTGCCAATATTAATTGTTGCTTATGCTACGGGTCTGATAACAGAATTTATTTTTGCAACCATACGCCGCCATCCAATAAATGAGGGTTTTCTTGTTACAGGAATGTTAATACCTCTTGTCATGCCTCCGGCGATACCTTTGTGGCAGGTGGCACTTGCAACTGTATTTGCAGTTATTATAGCAAAAGAAGCTTTTGGTGGTACTGGTATGAATGTACTGAATGTAGCACTTACGGCTCGAGCATTTCTATACTTTGCTTACCCTTCACAAATATCAGGTGAAGTTTGGACTTATATAGGCGAAGGAAAGACAGCAGTTGAAGGTTATACAGGAGCAACTCCGTTAGCAGTTGCTTCTCAGGACATAGAAACAGGAAGTGTTGTTGCTTCATTAAAAGAATTCGGCCAGGGCTGGGCAGATGGGATGTATGACTTCTGGAATATGTTTATCGGTATTATGCCTGGATCAATTGGAGAGACTTCAACTTTGATGTGCCTTATAGGAGCAGCAATTCTTGTTATAACAGGTGTGGGAAGCTGGAAGGTCATATTTAGTGTATTTGCCGGAGCTTATGCTATGGGATTATTATTAAATGGAATTGGTGGATTAATGGATGATCCTTCGCCATTCCTAATGATGCCTGCACATTATCATCTGGTAACTGGTGGTCTTGCATTCGGAGCAGTATTTATGGCCTCTGATCCCGTAACAGCAGCCCATACTGAAAAAGGAAAATGGATATACGGATTGTTAATAGGTGTTTTAACCGTTTTGATCCGTGTACATAATCCGGCATACCCGGAAGGAATTATGCTCGCCATTCTATTTATGAATGTGTTTGCACCATTAATTGATCATTATATCGTTCAGGCTAATAAGAAAAGGAGGTTACAACGTGCGACAGTCTAATACTTACGTAATTGGATTTACAGTAGTCCTTACTATTGTAATTGGAGGATTACTTTCATGGGTGTCTCAGGCATTGGCACCAGCGCAAAAATTATCAATCGAGCTGGATACAAAATCATCTATTTTAAGTTCAGTTGTTGATATTAAAAGCCTGGAATTGACGGAACAGGAATTATTAGCAATGTACGATGAGCGCATTGAATCATTGGTAGTTGACATTAATGGTAATGAAGTTACTCAAAATGAAAAAGGTGAGCCAATCGTTGCTGAGAATGTTGATATACAAAAGAACTATAAAAAAGATCCTGAAAATAGATTATATCCTGTTTATAAATATATGAATCCTGAAACAGGAGATGTAGAAGCTTATATTCTTCCTCTATATGGTGCAGGTCTTTGGGATAAGATCTGGGGTTATATAGCTCTGGAGGATGATCTGAATACAATAATTGGAGCTTCTTATGACCATAAAGCTGAGACACCTGGTTTAGGGGCCAGAATTTCCAATAGTGAAGTACAGCAGCGTTATGTGGGAAAAGAAATCTTTTCTGAGACAGGGGAGTTGGTATCTGTGCGTATGTTAAAAGGTGAAGGTAATGCTAATCTTGGCCCTCATGAGATAGATGGATTATCCGGAGCAACAGTAACGGCACAAGGTGTTAATAACATGCTAAAAAATTATTTGACTTATTATGAGGCTTATTTTAATAAATTAAAAGCCGGAGCATAAAATAGGGGATACGATGAGTACTGAAACCGTAGAAAAAACCGAAGCAAAGGAAGTAAAGAAGCCAGATGAGGCATTGCTTTCCAAAAGGCGTAAAAGAATAGTTACTGATCCACTCAATGAAGATAATCCAATTACCATCCAGGTATTAGGTATTTGCTCTGCATTGGCGGTAACAGTAAAGCTTGAACCTACCCTTATTATGTCAATAGCGGTAGTGTTTGTAATTGTATTTGCAAACCTGATTATTAGCTTGCTGCGAAATCTTGTGCCTAACCGGGTAAGGATTATCGTACAACTTGCAGTAATTGCAACTCTTGTAACTCTGGTTAGTGAGGTTTTAAAGGCCTATAACTATGAGATGTTTAAAGTATTAGGTGCATTTGTAGGGTTGATCATTACTAACTGTATTGTAATGGGGCGTCTTGAAGCTTTTGCAATGGGTAATAAACCTTATGATTCATTATTAGATGGTTTGGGTAGTGGTTTTGGTTATGCCTGGATCATTCTGGCTGTTGCATTTTTTAGAGAGTTGTTTGGTTCGGGATCAGTTTTTGATTTTGAAGTGTTTGCTTTTCTGGGTTGGGATAATTTCCCTACCAATGGTCTAATGGTTGATTCAATTGGAGCATTTATGATCATTGGTATCATTATCTGGATACAGCGTTGGAAAACAGGTTATGTTGAACATTAATTATTTGATGACATGGAATTAGTAAGCTTAGGAATAAAATCCATATTTGTTGAGAACATGATCTTTGCCTACTTTTTAGGTATGTGTTCCTTTTTGGCGGTATCTAAAAAAGTAAGTACAGCAGTTGGCTTAGGTATGGCTGTAATATTTGTATTATCTATTACAGTTCCCGCAAACTGGTTACTAAATGAGTACGTACTTGAAGAAGGAGCCTTAGCATGGATTGGTCCCCAATTTGCGGAGGTTAATCTGGAATTTCTTAGTTTTATCATGTTTATTGCAATAATTGCAGCCATGGTACAACTGGTGGAAATGGTGATTGAAAAATTTTCACCTGCTCTCTATGGTTCCTTAGGTATATTCCTGCCTCTGATCGCTGTGAACTGTGCTATTCTTGGGGGTAGCCTTTTTATGGTACAACGTGATTATCTTCTTTCAGAAGCAGCTGTTTATGGTTTTGGATCAGGAATTGGCTGGTTATTAGCTATTGTAGCTCTTGCTGCTATACGCGAGCGTCTGAAATATTCTAATGTACCTGATGGATTAAAAGGTCTTGGTATTACCTTTATAATAACAGGATTAATGGGTATTGCTTTTAAATCTTTTATTGGATTGGCAATATAAATTTTAAAATATTTAACTTTATAAAGCTCCATAGGTTGATCTATGGAGCTTTTTTTGTATCTATAGTTGTAAATCAAATGTCGAAATCCACACTAAACCGTTTGTTAAGATACTTTTTCAGAGGATTATTATTTGTAGTTCCTTTGGCACTGACTATTTATATAATAGTTGAAGCACTTGATTTTGTAGATAGTTTGATTGAGGGGATAGAAATACCAGGTCTTGGCCTATTGATAATTATTGTTAATATAACGTTTATCGGATACCTCACCTCAACTTTTATTACCAAACCATTTTTTGACTGGCTGGAGAAAGGTGTAATGAAGGTTCCATTAGCGAATATTATTTATACCTCAATAAAAGATCTGATAGGGGCTTTTGTAGGAGATAAAAAGAAATTTAATATACCGGTAACTGTTGCTTTTAATAATGAACAGACAATTAGAAAGGTAGGGTTTATCACCCGAGAGGATCTTGAAATTATTGATATGCCGGGTTTTATTTCAGTTTACCTGCCACACTCTTATAATTTTTCAGGAAATCATTTTCTTGTAGATAAAAAATTGGTGAAGCCCCTGCATTTGTCAAGTGCAGCGGCAATGAAGTTCGTAGTTTCCGGTGGTGTTTCCGGAATCGAGGATGAAGAGGAAGAAATAAAAATAGAAAAACCTTCTAATCAATAACTCCTGAACCAATCAGTTCGTCGCCTTCATACCAAGCAGCAAACTGTCCTGCAGCTATTGCTTTTTGGGGAGTATTAAAGATAATATAAAGTCCCTCATCTTTCATATGAAGAATAGCCGGCTCTAGGGTTTGACGATAGCGAATACGTGTTAAATATTCTTTTTGCTGGCCTGGATTTAAAGCCAGATCAGGTCTGATCCAGTGTACATCTTCTTTTTTTATAAAAAGGCCTTTCCTGAACAAACCGGGATGGTCATCACCCTGCCCGGTATACACCACATTGTCCTGGGTGTTTTTATCAATAATAAATAAAGGTTTAGGGGTACCCCCAATATTAAGGCCTTTACGCTGACCTATTGTATAGTAATGAGCTCCGTTATGTTCCCCAACTTCTTTTCCCATAGCAGTTTCATAAGAAAATGGAGCTGTCAAAACTTCCAGGTCATTTTCTTCAAGAGAATTATTTACTCCGGAATAGATAGGAGCTTCCGCTGGTATTTCAATTACCTTACCCGCTTTAGGTGCCAATTGTTGTTGCAAAAATTCAGGTAGTCGTACTTTACCGATAAAGCATAAACCCTGGCTGTCTTTTTTATCAGCCGTTACCAAACCAGATTCCTTTGCTAATTTTCTCACTTCAGGTTTT
This sequence comes from Candidatus Cyclobacteriaceae bacterium M2_1C_046, assembly GCA_051418055.1. Lineage (GTDB taxonomy): Bacteria > Bacteroidota > Bacteroidia > Cytophagales > Cyclobacteriaceae > JBPRGH01. The sequence goes on from JBPRGH010000085.1 coordinate 145,012, forward strand.
GTAAGCTCCCCGATAGGAAATAGCGCCTTTGATAATTGCTCCTGAGTAAGCTGACATAAGAAATAACTTTGATCCTTATTTTTATCTTTTCCGGCTAACAGCTGGTGTATTTCCTGCCCATCTTTTTGAAAGGAATTTTTGCGACAGTAATGCCCTGTGGCTACAAAATCGGCCCCTAATCTTAAAGCTGTTTTTAAAAAAATATCAAACTTTATTTCGCGATTGCATAATACATCAGGGTTTGGTGTACGACCTGCTTCATACTCGCGAAACATATAATCCACAATACGAGATTTATACTCTTTGCTTAAATCAATAGCCTGAAAAGGTATTCCAAGATTCTGAGCGACAATCATTGCATCATGGCTATCCTCCAGCCATGGACATTCTTTGCTGATCGTTACGCTGTCATCATGCCAGTTTTTCATAAACATCCCGATCACTTCATAACCCTGCTCTTTCAGCAGGTATGCAGCTACGGATGAATCAACTCCACCGGACATCCCAACAACAACTCTTTTCATTTTCAGATCTTTATGCTCAAAATTTTATATGCAAAGTTACCTTTTACAATCCATATAAAACCATAATTTACTTACTGAAGTTCCTCAACCAGTTCGTTAACAGTGGCATTAAAATCTTCTTTAAATTTCTTGAAATGCTCACCTGTGCCGGGTCCGCTAAAGCCTGTGTGAATTCTTCTTACATCACCTTGTGCATCTAAAAATATCAAAGTAGGAAATGAGACTATTTTATTAAGCATGGGTAAAGATCCGGATGCTGATTCTTTGTCTTTTGTTCCGGCAATCAATAATTTATATTGTGGTCCAAGTTTATTCTTCATTCGAATGATCCTTGAGCGGGCATAGCTGAAATCATCCTTTGCTTCATAGGCCAGTCCTAAAATTTCTACCGGAAGTTCTTTATTTTCACTATACCATTGGGCTAGAAATTTGGTTTCATCCATGCAGTTAGGACACCATGAGCCGAAAATTTGGATTATAAGAACTTTGCCTCGGTAATCTTCCGGTGATACCATATTGCTGTCAAGGTCAGGGAATGAAAAAGTGAGCTGATCATATCCTTCTTTAAGATAAGTAAGCGAGTCGGCTGACGGTAAGGAAACCGTTGAATCTTTTATGCCTGTCCAGGTGGCATGATAATCTTTCCCGGACCAAAATTCTCCCTTCAGCAGTGTGTCATTTTTTAGATAGGCATGAAAAAGATAGGCATGGTTACCATCAAATGTGCTTAGCCTTAATGTATCATCGATCACTGCTCCTTCCAGGTAACGATAATCACCTGTAGAAAGAAGAAATGTACCGCTCACTTCATTTCCATCAGCTTTAAATTTACCTATAGCATTAATAGTATCTTTAGGGTCTTTAAATGTTACATCCCAGGTGCCAATATATTTTTCAGGATTATTTCGCATGCCTACAAATCTTTTATTTATACCATGAATAGCCTGAAATGGTAGTTTATAATCATCTTCATAGTATCGTATATAATACCCGTTTAGCTCATTTTCATTAATATTGGCAACAAGGGCTGCATCAAAAATATGTAGAGGGACCTTTACAGAATCTTCAAAATAATAGACTTCATCAAGTTCAATTTTTTCCGAAGCATTTATAAGATAGGCTATTGTATCATTTTCCTCATGCTTTACCTCTATTAAAAAAGGCATATTTTTATTTTCTGCAATAGTAATGTTACCACGCCACATTCCTTCTTTTAAATATTCATCCTTCTGTTCTTCTTTTGGAGAGCAGGAAAATATTAAAAATATGGGTGTGATAAATAATAGTAGATGATTCATTTAAATAAAAAATAGAAAGGTTAGTTAGACTAGTTGTTTACGAGAGATTATATTTAATGTTTTAACAAAAATAGTTGTATTGAATGTTTTCAGATCTTAAAATCATAGAGCTTGCTTCTGTTTTGGCTGGCCCTGCTGTAGGACAGTTTTTCGCTGAATTGGGCGCGCAGGTAATAAAAGTTGAAAATCCTAAAGGTGGCGATGTTACAAGATCCTGGAAAATTGAAAACGAAAATACTGATGATCGTTCAGCCTATTTCTGTAGCATCAACTGGGGTAAAGAAAGTATAGTGCTGGACCTGCATGATCGGGTTGATAAAAATAAGCTTTACGAGCTGGTACAAAAGGCGGATGTAGTGATTGCGAGCTACAAACCCGGAGATGCTGGACGTCTTGGTGTTGATTATACTTCAATAAGTAAAATCAACCCTCAGATTATTTACGGGAAGATCACCGGATTTGGTGAAGATGTTTTACGTGTTGGATACGATGCAATTATTCAGGCAGAATCTGGCTTTATGAGTATGAATGGAGAAGCAAATGGTGATCCACTGAAAATGCCTGTTGCGCTAATGGATGTGCTAGCTTCGCATCAGCTGAAAGAAGCTTTATTATTAGCGATTATACATCGAACGAATACAGGGAAAGGTGCTGAAGTGGAGGTTAATCTAGCTCAAACTGCCGTGGCATCCTTAATGAATCAGGCTACTAACTATTTAGTGGCAGGGAAAATACCACAACGTATTGGGTCAGCTCATCCCAATATCGCTCCGTATGGAGAAATTTATTATTCTAAAGATGAAGTTCCGTTTGTTCTGGCAGTAGGCTCTGATGCCCAGTTTAAGCAGTTATGTGAAATATTGGACACTAATTTATACGAAAAGGACTCCTTTTCCACCAACGGCCAGCGGGTAAAAAATCGCGATGCTTTAAAAGGAGAACTGAATTTGAATTTTGAGAAAATTACTTTTGAAGAGCTGGAAGCGAATTTTCAAAAAAAACATATTCCTTACGGTCGGATCAGGAATATAAAAGAGGCACTTGAGACATCTTTTGCCAAAGAGATGCTCCTGGAGGACCAGGGTTTAAAAGCAATGAGGACAAATGCTTTTAAATTATCATTTTATCAGCCAAAAGCTATTTCTGCGCCACCTCATTTGCCACGAAAGGAATAGCAGTCCCACTTTATCCCACCATTAAAAGCTTATTATTCAACCATTTAAGATGTGTTTATAGCGCCTCGTGGGAAAATATTTGCCGTTTTCTAACCTTAGTGGGTATGAATTGTTAAAAAGTGGTAAAAAGTGGGGCAAAGTGGTTGATAATGTCAAAATAATTATTAAGTTTGTTTTATAGAAAATTAGATTCGGAGGAATTGTGGCCTTTTTCACCAGCGAATATGAATGTAAGCTAGATGCCAAGGGAAGGATGGTTTTACCATCCAAGATCAAGGCAAGTTTACCAGAAGCATCTGGTAATGAGCTGGTTATTCGCCGTGCATTTGAGCCATGCCTGATTTTGTACCCAATGGTGGAGTTCAAAAAATTGTATTCTAAGATTTCAGGGCTTAATGAATTCAACCCTGAATACAGAATGCTGCAAAGGAACTTCTTCAGGAACAGTTCCACAGTTGAGCTGGATAACAATGGGAGATTTTTAATTCCTAAAAATATGCTTCAGTATGCGAAGCTTGAGAAGGATGCCGTTATAGTTGGGATGGGTAATAAAGTTGAGATATGGAATCCTGAGTTGTATGAGAATTACCTGATAGATGATCAGGATAAATTCTCTGATTTAGCGCAAAAATATCTGGATCAGGGTTAAAATATGAGTATGTATCATGAGCCGGTTTTATTGCAACAGAGTATTGAAGGGCTGGCAATTAAGCCGAACGGCATATATGTGGATGCTACTTTTGGTGGAGGGGGTCATAGCCGTGAGATATTAAAACATTTGGATGGAGGTAAATTATATGCCTTCGATCAGGATGAAGATGCAAAGAAGAATGCAGAAAAGATAGAGGATAAAAATTTTGTGTTTGTAGAAGCCAATTTTCGCTATATGAAAAGGTATCTGAAGATGTACGGTGTACAGCAAGTCGACGGGATCCTGGCCGACCTGGGCGTATCGTCTCATCAGTTTGATACTGCGGAAAGAGGTTTCAGTACACGTTTCGATGCTGATCTTGATATGAGAATGGATCAGAAGGCATCAACAAATGCACGTGAAATCATCAATGAAGCACCGGAAGAGGAGCTAAAGCTTATATTTAAACAATACGGAGAATTACCAAATGCAGGGAAACTTGCCAGAGTAATATCTTCAGCTCGCGTTAATGAACCCATAGAGAGAGTTAGCCAGCTGAAAGAAATTTTAGGTCGTTTTGCTCCCCGAAAAAAAGAAAATAAATTTTTCGCTCAGGTGTTTCAGGCACTACGTATTGCTGTAAATGATGAAATGAAATCTCTGGAGGAGCTGCTTCTTCAAACTGAAGAACTTGTTGCACCGGGAGGTCGCATCTCTGTAATGTCTTATCATTCCCTTGAAGACAGGCTGGTAAAAAATTATATCCTCAGAGGTGATATCTCCGGGGTGGAGGAAAAGGATTTTTATGGGAATGTGCTAAAGCCTTTTCGGGCTATTAACAGAAAACCAATTACAGCTTCTGAAGAAGAAATCGAAAGAAATAGCAGGGCCCGTAGTGCCAGGCTAAGAATAGCAGAAAGGGAGGAAGATGAATAAGTTTAAAGTAAATCCTAAAGGAAATAAAGATTCGAGTCTTTTCTCGAAAGTGGAAAAGTTTTTTAAACTGGATAATTATTTTGAGACCGGTATTCCGGTAAAATATTTTCCGGTTACAATGTACATCACGTTATTGGGTATTTTATATATAGCCAATAGTCATTATGCTGAAAAAACAACCCGCCGTATCGACAGGCTTAAAACAGAAGTTGAAGACCTGAGGGCGGAGTTTACCACGTTAAAAGCTAATCAGATGTTTAGTGAAAAGCAGTCTGAAGTAGCTAAGCGTGTGAAGAGATTAGGTTTACAGGAAAGTTTACAGCCACCACAAAAAATTCTTATACGAGAAGGTGAATATTAAAAAATCCATATTACTGCGTGTGCGCATTGCCTTTCTTTTGGTGATGATCTTTGGCATAGCTGTTATTGCCAAAATCGGTCATATTCAGTTTGTTGAGGGCGACAAATGGGTGGCTATGGCTGAACAGATGGGGCTTAAATATAAAACTATAAAAGCCACACGAGGAAATATTTATTCCGATAACGGAAGTCTTCTGGCTACCTCATTGCCATTTTACCGGGTTGCTTTTGATGCTACCATTGCTTCTAATAATGTATTTAATGCCGGTGTTGATTCGCTGGCCCTTAATCTGTCCCGGTTTTTTAAAGATTATTCCGCAAAGGAATATAAAAGAAAGATGATTGATGCCCGCTCAGGCAAAAAACAGTTTATTTTATTGAACCACGATCAGATCAATTATCGAGAGATGAAAATGATGAAGAGCTGGCCAATATTTCGCGAAGGCCGTCTTGGGGGCGGTGTGATCTTTGAAAAAATTGATCGGCGTTTTATGCCTTTTTCTAATTTAAGCAGACGCACGATCGGATTTATAAATGAAAATAATCGTGGGGCAGGATTGGAGTACAGCTTTAATAATATTCTCGCTGGTCAGGATGGACAGCAACTTTATCAAAAAATAGCAGGAGGAAACTGGAAGCCCGTATTTGACGGCAAAGAAATACGTGCTGAGCATGGATATGATATAGAAACTACAATAGATGTAAATCTTCAGGATGTAACAGAAACTGCCTTATTACGGGCACTTGAAGATCATGAGGCGGATTATGGTACTGCGGTAGTTATGGAGGTTAATACCGGAGAGATAAAGGCAATTTCTAATCTCGGGCGCAATTCAGGAGGATACTATCACGAAACTTATAATTATGCCGTCGGTGGCCTGCATGAACCTGGCTCAACCTTTAAACTGGCTACCATGATAGCTTTACTGGAGGATGCCAATATTAATCTTGCCGACTCAATAGATACTGAAAAAGGAGAATATAAATTTTTTGATAATGTAGTCAGAGATCATGAAGAAGGTGGATATGGTGTCATTACTATTCAGGAATCATTTGAAAAATCTTCTAATGTGGCTATGGCAAAACTGGTGGAAAAGCATTTTGGGCACAGGCCGGAAAAATTCCTGGATTATGTTGACCAGCTGAATCTTTCAAAACCCCTTGGTTTTCAGATAAAAGGAGAGGGTAAGCCGAAAATTAAGCGTCCTGGGGATAAATCATGGAGCGGGATCACACTTCCCTGGATGGCCTATGGTTATGGTCTTGAAGTAACACCCCTTCAAACACTGACGCTTTATAATGCGATTGCAAATAAAGGAAAAATGATAAAACCGATCATTGTTAAATCGGTAAGGAATGCAGATAATGTAAAGGAAAAATATAAAGCCAGTGTGTTAAATCCTCAGGTTTGCTCTGATGTGACCCTCAGAAAACTTCAGATGATGCTTGAAGGGGTAGTATCAAGAGGAACAGCACAAAATATAAAAGGAACCCATTATACAGTAGCGGGTAAAACCGGTACATCACAGCTTTTGGAAAACGGCAGATATACTAAAAAATATATCACTTCTTTTGTTGGTTATTTTCCGGCACATGCGCCACGATATAGCGCAATTATTTTAATTCGAAATCCTAAAGGGTGGCGACAATATGGTAGCAATGTAGCTGCTCCTGTATTTAAGGAAATTGCAGATAATATTTATGCCCGGGATATTAAAATGCACAGGCCGATGATGGCTGATTATGTGCCTGAGCGTGGGATCTTTCCTGTTATTAAAGCGGGAAACCTTGAGGACCTTACCTACCTGTGTAACGAATTTGGTATATCAAACCATTCAAAAGCTAAGGAAGAGTGGGTGCAGACAAATGTAAAGGGTAATGCAGTCTATTGGAAAGATGTAAATAAAATCAAAAAAGCAGTGCCTGATGTGACAGGAATGACATTAAAAGATGCTTTATACCTTCTGGAAAATGAGGGGTACAGAGTATCATTTTCCGGAGCAGGAAGAGTTAAAAAACAGTCAGAATTGCCGGGAAGAAAGCTTCCAAAGGGAAGCATCATAAGATTAGAGTTGGATTCATGACGAAACTGAAAGATATATTATATAAAGTTTCTATAAATGCCACCTTTGGTGATATGGAGCGTAATGTTGCTGGTCTTGCTATGGATTCCAGGCAGGTTGAGCAGGATTATGCTTTTATAGCCATTAAAGGGACAGTGGTGGATGGCCATGAATTTATTCCTCAGGCTTTGGAAAATGGAGCTAAGGCAATTATTTGTGAAAATCTTCCTGAAAACCTGGAGAAAGATGTGACCTATGTATCTGTTGCCAACAGTGCGATGGCATTAGGAATAATGTCTTCTAATTTTTATGGTAATCCTTCATCCAAACTTCAGGTTGTTGCTGTAACAGGAACAAATGGCAAAACAACAGTAGCTACAGTACTTTTTCAGCTTTTTAAAGAGCTTGGTTATCATGTAGGATTACTTTCCACGGTACATAATAAAATTGATGATGAGATTATACCCACCACACATACAACTCCGGATGCAATAAAAATAAATGAGTTGTTGGCGCTGATGGTTAAAGAAAAATGCCAGTTCTGTTTTATGGAGGCAAGTTCACATGCTATTGAGCAAAGCAGGATAGCCGGATTAACAATAGCGGGAGGGATATTTACAAACATTTCTCATGAGCACCTTGATTATCATAAAACCTTTGATGCATATATAGCTGCCAAAAAGAAGTTATTTGACATGCTTCCGTCTTCAGCATTTGCGCTGGTAAATGTTGATGATAAACGTGGCAATGTGATGCTGCAAAACACTAAAGCATCAAAAAAAACTTATGCCATTAAAGGAATGGCCGATTACAGGGCAAAGATAATCTCCGATACTATTGAAGGCCTTGAGCTGGAAATTGAGGGCCAAAGTGTTTGGTTTAGATTGATCGGAGAATTTAATGCCTCTAATTTAATGGCTGCCTATGGTTGCTCCGACCTTTTAGGTGAGGATAAAGAGGAGGTTTTAAAAGCATTATCTGCAATTGAAGGTGCTGCTGGTCGTTTTACACGCGTATTGCCTGGACACCCAATAACAGCTATTGTTGATTATGCCCATTCTCCGGATGCATTACAAAATGTGCTGGAAACAATAACAAAACTACGTACAGGAAACGAACAGGTTATTACTGTAGTGGGATGTGGGGGTAACAGGGATAAAACGAAAAGGCCACTAATGGCAGATATTGCCTGTAAGTTTAGTGACAAAGTGGTCTTTACATCCGATAATCCCAGGGATGAGGATCCACAGGTTATTATCGATGAAATGAAAAAAGGAGTAACTCCGGCAGATACCCGCAAGACATTATCTATGGTAGATCGTGAAGAAGCAATAAAAACAGCTTGCTTATTAGCGCAAGCCGGGGATATAGTTTTAGTGGCAGGAAAGGGTCACGAGACTTATCAGGAAGTCAGAGGTGTGAAAAGGCATTTTGACGACAGAGAAGTAGTTACAAAGATTTTAAAAATGTTAGAAAAATAAGAAATGCTCTATTACCTGTTTACATGGCTTGACAGACAATTTGACCTCATTGGAGCGGGTGTATTCCAATTCATCTCCTTCCGTGCAGGTATGGCAGCCGTATTGTCCCTGATCATCACCATAGCTTTCGGTAAACAGCTGATTAATCTCCTTAACAGAAAACAGGTAGGTGAAGAGATCAGGACGCTTGGTTTGGCGGGGGAGCAAACAAAAAGAGGCACTCCGACAATGGGAGGGATTATAATAATAGGTGCTATCCTGATCCCGGTACTGCTTTTTGCAAGGGTTGATAATATATACGTAATACTTCTGTGTGTTTCCACTTTATGGCTTGGGGCAATAGGATTCATTGATGATTATATCAAGGTATTTAAGAAGAATAAAGAAGGACTGGCTGGTAAATTTAAGGTTTTCGGGCAGGTGTCTTTAGGTATTATTGTTGGCCTTACTCTTTATTTTCATGAGGAAGTTGTTATACGGGAATATGAAACAGTAGAGGTATACGAGGAATCTGTAGGGGTCAATTATGCCGATGTTAAATCAATGAAAACAACAGTGCCTTTTTTCAAAGGTAATGAGCTTAATTACGACACAATAGTACCATATATTACTGAAGATTATACCTGGATCATATATGTTCTTATGGTAATAGTCGTAATTACAGCGGTATCCAATGGCGCTAATATTACTGATGGTATTGATGGTCTGGCTGCGGGAACCTCTGCGATTATTGGACTGACTCTGGCAGTTTTTGCCTATCTCTCAGGCCGTTTTGACTTCAGTGAATACCTGAGTATTCTTCATATCCCCAATTTAAGTGAAGTGGTAATATTCTGTGCTGCCTTTGTTGGAGCCTGTCTGGGTTTCCTTTGGTATAATGCCTATCCCGCACAGGTATTTATGGGCGATACTGGGAGCTTATCATTGGGAGGCATAATAGCCGTTCTGGCACTTGTAGTTAGAAAGGAGCTAATGATCCCATTACTATGCGGGATCTTTTTAATTGAAAATTTGAGTGTGATTATCCAGGTTTCCTACTTCAAATACACAAAAAAGAAGTATGGTGAGGGGCGGAGGGTATTTCTCATGTCTCCATTACATCATCATTATCAGAAGATGGGAATACAGGAATCAAAAATAGTATCAAGGTTTTGGATTGTAGGGATAATACTGGCAATACTCACATTGGCAACGTTAAAACTTAGATAATTTGAGTAAGAAAATTACCATATTGGGTGCAGGAGAAAGTGGAACAGGGGCTGCTTTGTTAGGAAAGAACAAAGGATACGAAGTCTTTGTGTCTGATGGTAAGACTATAAAAACAGAGTATAAAAACCTTCTTGATGAACATGAGATACCTTATGAAGAAGGGGGCCATTCTGACAAGATCAATGATGCTGACCTTGTAATAAAAAGCCCTGGTATTCCTTATGAGGCGGAAGTAGTGAATCGTTTTATAGCAAAAGGGGTCCAGGTAATTGACGAAATAGAGTTTGCTTACCAGCATAATAAATCAAAAATAATTGCTATTACCGGTACTAATGGAAAGACGACAACGACGCTACTTACATATCATCTGCTGAAGAATGCAGGGATCAACGTGACATTAGCGGGAAATGTTGGGAAGAGTTTTGCCAAAGCGGTCCTTGAAAATTCTCCTGAATACTTTGTAGTGGAAGTAAGCTCTTTCCAGCTGGACGGAATAGATACATTTAAACCTGATATTGCCATCCTTTTAAATATAACACCTGATCATCTTGACAGATACCAGGGTTCTATGGAAGCTTATGCAGCGTCCAAATTACGCATATCTAAGAATATGGATGATAAATGCACCTTTATTTATTATGAGGATGACCCACAAATAAAGAAGCTGCTACATCTTGTTCCAAAAGATGTGGAGAGAAAACCTGTTTCTCTTCATAATCCTAATGCTGCTGGGTTCTATGATGAAAATAAAATTATTTTTCCCGGCCATACAGATTTTGAGATCTCAACCGAAGAACTCGCTCTAAAAGGTCCTCATAATTTTATTAACAGCATGTGTGCTGCATTAGCGGCAAAAAAAGCTCATGCAAAAAAGAAAAAAATACTTGCTGGATTAGAAAATTTTAAAAATTATCCACACCGGCTTGAGAATGTGGGTGAGATCAGGGAGGTAACGTTTATAAATGATTCAAAAGCAACAAATGTACAGTCAGTAAAATATGCACTGGAGAGTTTTTCAGAGAATCTGATCTGGATAGCAGGAGGGATAGATAAAGGAAACGATTATTCATTGATACGACAACTGGTAGACCGGAAGGTTAAAATCCTGATCTGCCTTGGAAAGGATAATGAAAAACTTAAAAAGGCCTTTAATGATGTGGTGGATGAAATTTTTGAAACCACAATAGTTCAGGAGGCTGTACAACTCGCTATACAGCATGCTGATCCCGGTGACGTGGTGTTGCTTTCACCGGCATGTTCCAGCTTCGATCTTTTTTTAAATTATGAAGATCGCGGAAATCAATTTAAAAATGCAGTAAGACAATTGGATAAAAACTTTAAATCGCCCCTATAATGGTAAAAGCTAAAAAATGGGTTGACGAAAATCTTCAGGGTGATCCGGTAATATGGACAGTGGCTATTGCATTGTCGCTGCTGAGCATTCTGGTAGTATATAGTGCTACAGGCACCTTGGCCTTTAAAAGAATGGTTGATCCGGAAAAATATTTACTTAAGCACACTATGCTTGTGTTCCTTGGCCTTGTTGCCATGTATTGGGCTCATAAGATTGATTATCGTTACTATTCCAGATTATCAAAAATCGCCTTATGGATAAGTATTCCATTGCTGCTTTTTACTTTTACTAATGGAGTTTCTTTAAATGATGCTTCCCGCTGGATCGAACTTCCTTTTATCAACTCTTCTTTTCAGCCCAGTGACCTGGCAAGTTTAGCCCTGATAGCAAGTTTGGCCGGGATGTTGGCAAAGCGCCAGCAATCTATTGAGGATTTTAAAGAATCTTTTATTCCAATCCTTATCTGGTGCGGAGTGATTTGCGGCCTGATCGCTTTAACAAATATTTCTTCGGCAATTCTGCTCTTTTCAACCTGCATGCTGATCATGTTCATAGGGAGAGTGCCATTGAAGTACTTATCAATGCTGGTTTTTGTTGGATTATTAGCTGGTACTGTAGCGGTAAAATATGGCGTTCGCGGAGATACTGCAAAAAACAGGATCACAAATTTTATTGAGGGTAAGGAACTTCCTTTTCAGGCAAAACATGCACGTATTGCTGTAGCATCCGGAGGAATAACAGGCAAAGGCCCGGGCCAGAGCCAGCAGCGAAATATACTACCTCACCCGTATTCTGATTTCGTGTATGCAATAATTATCGAAGAATATGGCATGATAGGCGGCGCCACTGTCGTCATTCTGTACCTGATCCTGTTAGGAAGGGGTATGAGGATCTCCTATTATAGCGAAAGGGCTTTTGGTGGTTTGCTCGCTGCAGGATTAAGCTTTGCGCTCGTATTGCAATCAATGGTGAATATGGGAGTAGTGGTAGGGCTTGGACCAATTACTGGTCTGCCGCTGCCAATGATAAGTATGGGGGGTACTTCTCTTTTATTTACAGGCCTGGCCCTGGGAATGCTGCAGAGTGTGGCACGGGGTGAAGTAGACCAGGTTTGGAGTGAAAATACAGGTGAAATTAGAAATATAGCGAAAGCAGCATAAGTGACTGAGAAAAAACCATATCGATTAATATTTAGCGGTGGAGGCACCGGTGGTCATATATTTCCTGCTGTTGCAGTGGCCGACAGGTTTAAGGAAAAATATCCGGACGCCAATATACTATTTGTTGGCGCACAGGGAAAAATGGAGATGGTTAGGATTCCTAAAGCCGGATATGAGATCATTGGATTATGGATAAGCGGATTGCAGCGAAGGATAACATTACAAAATGTTCTATTCCCTGTGAAGGTAATCGTAAGTTATCTGATGGCCAGAAGGATCATTAAACAGTTTAAACCTGATGTGGTAATAGGTACTGGCGGATATGCCAGTGGACCAATAGTAATGGCAGCTACTCAAAAAGGAGTGGCTACGGTCCTTCAGGAACAAAATTCCTATGCCGGACTGGCTAATAAAAATGTAGCACTGAAGGCCGATAAAATTTGTGTCGCCTATGAGAATATGGAGCGTTTTTTTCCAAAACATAAAATTGTAATAACCGGAAACCCTGTTAGGAAGGATTTACTCAAAGAATTACCGTCTAAATCTGAAGCTCTGGCATATTGGGGATTAAAAGAGGATCGGCAGACAATACTGATAGTGGGGGGAAGCCTCGGAGCCAGAACGATAAATGATAGTGTATTAAAAAGCCTGCCGGAATGGAAAGAACATAATATTCAGGTGATCTGGCAGACCGGCCGTTTCTATTATGATGAAATGTCAAGAAAGGCAAGGAAAATAGATTATGAGGATCTGGAGATAAAAGAGTTTATAGATGATATGAACATGGCTTATGCTGCAGCTGATATCATTATTTCCAGAGCCGGAGCTTTATCCATTTCGGAACATTGCCTGATTAAAAAGCCGGTGATATACATTCCAAGCCCAAATGTTGCAGAAGATCATCAGCGAAAAAATGCAAAGGCGCTGGTTGATAAAGATGCAGCCATAATGATAAAAGATATTGAGGCCCGGGAGAAATTGTCTGGTAAGGTAACCAAATTGATCAAAGACAAAGATCGGCAGAGGGAATTATCACAAAATATAGCACAGCTTGGTAAACCAGATGCAGCTGAACAAATAGTAAGAGAAATAGAAAAATTATTGAATTGAAGCTGTTAAACTACGATAGTGTTTATTTTTTAGGAATTGGAGGGATAGGTATGAGCGCCCTGGCCAGGTGGTTTATGTACCATGGCTATGAGGTAGCAGGATATGATCGTGTACGTACAGACTTGTGTAAAAAACTGGAGTCTGAAGGTATGGATATCCATTATGAGGATGATCCTGAAAAGCTTCCATCAAACAGATCTGTTGACACTACTTTAATTATTTACACTCCTGCTATCCCTAAGGGTCATAAAGAGCGTAAGCAACTATTGGATGAGGGGTTTGAGCTTAAAAAAAGATCTGAAGTGCTGGGTATTATTTCCAGGTCATTCTACACTGTAGCAGTTGCAGGTACGCATGGAAAAACTACTACTTCCAGCTTGATTGCACATCTGTTGAATTATGCAGGAAAAGACGTTACTGCATTTTTAGGTGGCATTTCTACGGATCTGAATTCTAACTTTATAGCTAATAAAACCAAAGATGCAGTTGCTGTAGTGGAAGCAGATGAATTTGATCGTTCATTCCTTTCATTACATCCTAACATTGCCATCATTACAAATACTGATGCCGATCACCTGGATATCTATGGTAATCGCGATCATCTGTTAGAATCTTTCCGTGCATTTGCTGAAAAAGTAGATAAACAAGGAAATTTATTTATAAACGATAAATATTCTGAAGAGCTGGGAGTTAGATATTCTAATACCAGCACTTATGGTTTAAACCGGGGGCAGTTTTTTGCCAGTAACATATCCATTAGGGATGGATATTTTTACTTTGACTTCCAGGGAGAAGAAAAGATTATTCACGAGTTGAAATTAGGTGTTCCCGGTTTTCATAATGTTGAGAATGCTGTTGCTGCGGTTGCTGTGGCACTGGCTTTAAATATTCCAGATGAAAAGATCAGAAATGGTCTGGCAGCATTCAAGGGAGTGAAGAGAAGGTTTGAGTTTATACTTCGCTCAGAAGAAAATGTCTTTATTGATGATTATGCGCATCACCCTACTGAAATTGAAGCTTTCATCAGCTCAGTGAAGGCATTATATCCGGGAAGGCATGTGACAGTTATTTTTCAGCCTCACCTCTACAGTCGTACAAGAGATTTTGCTGAAGGTTTTGTCGAAAGCCTCTCCTTGGCCGACAGAGTGATACTGCTGGATATCTACCCTGCCAGGGAAGAACCTATACCCGGTGTTACATCCGATATTATTTATCAGGATTTATCGACAGATAAAATGAGATGTGAAAAAGAAACGCTATTGGAATGCCTTGGCTCTATAAATACAGATGTAATTGCTACTGTAGGGGCCGGTGATATAGATACTATGGTACCGAAGATTAAAGAGTGGCTTAAAAAGGAGGAGGTATGAAAAGTATAAAGGTAACTAATACAGCCAAAGTTGTTGCAGGTCTTTTTGCGATGATCGCACTATTATCTTTTTCTGCAAAAAATCATCCATATAAAGAGTTGCTTGCATCCGTACAGGTAATAATTCAAAATAACCATAATAATCATTATCTGGATGAAGGGGATATAATTAACAGTCTGTATAATCTTCATGAGGAGAATAATAATATAAATCTTAAAGATATTGAATTAAGGCTGAAGGAGAATCCATATATTAAAAATGTACAGGTATATAAGGACCTTAAAGAAAACCTGATGGTAAATGTTGAATTGAGAAGGCCAATGGCCAGATTAATAAGACAAAATAAGAGCCATGCATATATCAGCTATGATGGATATATCCTGCCTACTTCAGCGAAATATAATACAAGGGTGCCGCTCATTAGTGGGGAATATTCAGAGCTGTTCAACCGAAAGGATGTGCTTAGTGATGAAGAGGACCTACAACTTTATTACCTGCTTAATTACATTGAGCAGGATGAGTTTTTAAAGGCACAGATCGCTCAGATAGATATTAATAAAAATATGTATATCACGCTTTATCCACAGGTAACTAAGCAAATAATTGAATTTGGTAAACCGGAAGGGATTGAGGATAAATTTAAAAGACTAAGGATATTTTATCGGCAGATATTGCCAAGGAAAGGCTGGAACAGCTATGAAAGGGTGAATTTGGATTTTGAAGGGCAAATAATCGCTGAATAGAAAAGAATTTTAACAACCACATAAAAATAAAAGACAACCATGGAAAATGAAAAGATCGTAGTTGGGTTGGATATTGGGACCACAAAAATCTGTGCAGTTGTAGGCCGCAAAAATGAATATGGCAAGCTGGAGGTGCTTGGCATGGGCAAGGCTGAATCTGACGGAGTAATACGTGGGATCGTAACCAACATCGACAAAACAGTTACTGCTATTGAAAAAGCTGTTGACGAAGCTAGCGCACAATCCGGAATTGATATCCGGGTGGTAAATGTAGGTATTGCAGGTCAGCACATTAAAAGCTCCATTCATCACGGAAGTATCACCCGGTCTTCCAGCGATGATGAGATCACGGTAGAGGATGTAAACAGGCTCACAAATGATATGTATCGCATTGTCATTCCTCCGGGAAGTGAGATTATCCACGTGATGCCCCAGGATTATATAGTTGATTATGAAGAGGGGATAAAAGATCCTGTGGGAATGTCAGGAGTGAAACTGGAGGCTGATTTTCATATAATCACAGCACAGACAAATGCTATCAATAACATTAACAAATGTGTAAAGAGAGCAAACCTGGAGATTGAAAATCTTATTCTTGAGCCATTAGCTTCAAGTCTGGCTGTACTAAGTGAAGAAGAAAAAGAGGCCGGGATCTGCCTTATAGATATAGGTGGTGGAACTACTGATATTGCCATCTTCCATGATAACATCATTCGCCATACAGCGGTCATACCATTTGGCGGTAATATTATCACCTCCGATATCAAGCAGGGCTGCATGGTAATGCAGCATCAGGCAGAGGTACTAAAGAAAAAATTTGGTAAAGCTATTGCTGATGAGGCAAGTCCTAACGAGATCGTTTCTATACCGGGGATTAGAAACAGGGCTCCTAAGGAAATTTCCGTTAAGAACCTATCACATATTATCCAGGCAAGGATGGAGGAGATCATTGAGCTGGCACATACTGAAATTATAACTTCAGGTTTCGAAAATAAACTTGCAGGTGGCATAGTAGTAACCGGTGGTGGAGCACAGCTAAGCTCTCTAAAACAGCTGGTAGAATTTATGACAGGAATGGATGCAAGGATTGGTTATCCTAATGAACATTTAGGTAAGAGCAAGATCGATGAGATCAAAAGCCCAATGTATGCTACGTCAGTTGGTCTCGTCCTATCAGGTTTCCGTGCTATTGATGAGCGGGAAAATAACTACAGGCATAAAGTGAAAGTAAACGGAAAGCCACAGGTGGTAAAAAATAAAAAAGATGTTGGCGATTTCTTTTCAAAGATTTTAAATCGTACAAAAGGTCTTTTGATCGATGATCTTGATGATAAATCGAATTATTAGCAAACGGTACCTCAAGGGGTTATAGAAATTAAGAGCTGAAATTCAGAAAATTTAAAAAAGAACAAAATGTCAAGTACTTATAAATTCGATATTCCAAAACACCACAAATCAATAATTAAAGTTATTGGTGTTGGTGGAGGGGGCAGCAATGCTGTTACTCATATGCATAACCAGGGGATTAAAGATGTAGAGTTTGTGGTATGTAATACCGACTCACAGGCGCTTAAAAGCAGCGCAGTCCCAATTAAACTTCAAATCGGTGCACATCTGACTGAAGGTCTTGGCGCAGGCGCTAACCCTGAGGTAGGAAGAAATGCTGCACTGGAGAGTAAAGAAGACATCCGTGACTTGTTGGAAGATGATACTAAAATGGTATTCATCACCTGTGGAATGGGTGGAGGAACTGGTACCGGAGCTGCACCTGTACTTGCTAAAATAGCAAAGGATATGGACATCCTCACTGTAGGTATTGTTACCGTACCTTTTATGTTTGAAGGACGTAAAAAATTCGAGCAGGCACAACGGGGTATTGCAGAACTTAAAGAAAATTGTGACACGGTATTAGTGATCCTCAATGATAAATTACGTGAGATCTATGGCAATCTAGCCATCGGGACTGCTTTTGCTCAAGCGGATAACATTTTAACAACTGCTGCAAAGAGCATTGCAGAGATAATCACAGTTGCTGGTTATGTAAACGTTGATTTTCAGGATGTCCGAACGGTAATGCGCAATGCGGGAGCCGCAGTAATGGGTTCCGCAGAGACTAATGGTGAAAGCCGTGCCCGCAGGGCAGCAGAAGCGGCATTAGCCTCCCCTTTACTTGATAATCGCGATATAATCGGCGCTCAGAAGATACTTCTTTCTATTATGTCAGGAGATCAGGATGAGCTGCAGATGGATGAGCTTACCGAGATCACGGAATATATCCAGGAGCAAGCCGGTGATGATGCAGAAATGATCTTTGGTCATGGTGTGGATCCTGCTCTTGAAGATAAAATAAGGGTAACGGTGATCGCTACAGGCTTTGACAAGGAGCTAAAGAACGTAGGCCAGGGACAGGCCAGCAGGGAAAATGATAAGCGGGTTTTTGATCTTGATAAAACTCCTCAATACAATCTTTTTGAAGCGGATAACAGCATCAACGAAAAGAAGGAGGAAATAGAGAAAAAGGAGATCAACCGGATGCAGCCACCTCCGCAACCGCAACGGACATATTCTTTTATAGCTCCGGCAAATAATTCTGCGAATACAGATGATGATGATGATGGTGATGAGGATCTGTTTGGCATTGACGATGATTTTGATATGAATTCAGAGGAGGAAATGGATCAAACCATCAATCAGGAAGGTATGATGGAGCTGAAAAGCACTAAGAGCCGGCTTGAAAAGCAGGCGCAGGAGCGTATGGAGAAATTAAAAGGCAAAAGACGTAATGACCTGAATGCCAATGACTTTAAAGAAAAGCTGGAAGTGCCGGCTTACCTTAGAAAGGATGTAAAGCTTCAGCATGTTCCGCATTCTTCTGAACCTCATATTTCCCGTTATAATTTAAATGATGATAATCAGATACTAGGGAACAATCGCTTTTTACATGATAATGTAGATTGATATTTAAATTCCCCGGACATCTCCTGCCCCGGTCTTACTCCACGTGGTTGTTGGTTGTAATCTTTTAGGGTCGGGCAGGGATGTTCCTTTTTTGGTACTCTCAACCAAATTTAGGTACTCCCTACCAAAACGATTTTTTGGCGGTCATATTTTTGCACATCAAGTATAAATTCTCTGAATGATGAATATTGTTCAGGAGCATATTTACCTTTTCTGATTATAAATTTTCTGATATAATAAAACCCGTCCGGATTAACTTCAATTTTTCTGTTGTAGGTGCCAAAATCGGTTTTCATTTCTACATCCTCAAGGCTTTTTTCAATATGATAAGCATCGGGAAATCTGTAAAAAACAGTATCGATCTGCGTATAAGGATATTTAATTATAACATCTTCAATTCTTCCTGATTTCTTTACATCAAAGAAACTGATATCTGTAAAATGCGCAGGTTTTACAAAAAGCCTGTTGGCTGAATTTACGGCCATACTTTTTATATTTATCTCAGTTGTAAAACCACCAGCAGGAACTACATCTGTCACAAACTCCCGTAGATCATAACTATCTACAGAAAAATTCCCCCATGCCAGCTCATCAATAAACCACTTATCCTGCTCTTCTTTTGTTTTTAGGAGCATACTATTGAAATTATCATTTTCAGTTTCCAGACCTGTGTATAATCTATTTACAGATGCTTTTGCTGAACCCGTTTTATCAAGAATAACTTCGGCTTTGGTCAACTGTAAGTTTTCCGCTTCAGTATAAGCTTTGGTCCTGATCACTTTTCCACCGGTTTCATCGATGAGCAATGCCTTTCGATCACTGGTAAAATAACCCATATAGCCAAATGGATTTGTTTGTGAGGTACATTCAAGCCAAATGGTATCTTTTTCCATTGGAACAGTGAGTATTGCATGATTAAATGATGCAACCGGAAAATCATCATTAATCTCAGGCTTATAAGTTCCGGCTCTTATAAGGGTATAATAAGAATCTACTCCCACAGCTTTTAACAATGTTTTTGTGTAGAAAGAGAGCGCTTTGCAGTCTCCGTAAGACCTATCGTGTACAAAAGAGGCATCGAAAGGTTGCCATCCGCCAATGCCAAGCTGAATGCTAACGTAGCGTGTTTTATTCTGCAGATATTCATACACTTTGCGTGTTTTCTGCAGGTCTGAATCTGCCGGATCAATTAAAGAAATTACCTCTTTAAGTTGTTCTGGTGATAAATTATCTTTTCCATCATTTAATTGATTTATCCATTTACCAAACATTTCCCAAGAACTCATATCACCTTTATAACCATCCATTGAAAATTGAGTAGGGCCAGTTTGGACTAATGTAAAGTAATCTTCAATATTATAATTATACTTTTCAAATTCTACAGGCAATAAATCTTTTACTGTCCATATATAAATTTCTTCACCACTATTTTTCTTTATTTCCGGTTCACTGATATTTATATTTTTATACCTGAACGGGATGCCGGTTTTGTTTATAATATTAAAGGAAGATTCTTTTATATATTCATCCCCATCTTTATGAGGCATCCATGTAGGATAAAATAAAGAGCCTTTTGAAGTTGTCTCATAGGAGATCTTAAGTCGATATGGATAGGTATTACTGGTTATCTTAAGGTATTTTCCCCGGCTGTCATCAGCCACACTTGAGCCTGTGGCTGAAAAGTCATTAAAATCTTTGGATTTATACTTTTCTTTGACTTTACCTCTGACATCATACTGTTCGACATTAATAAAATTTATACTGGTGAATTTATCATAGTGCAATAAAATTTCAGTTCTTGAATCAGAATACTTATTTCTGATGATCAAATCATATTCCCTGTAAAGTGTTGATTTCTCGATATCCTCGATAGTAAATACAGTTATATCATTTAGTACAATAGTGTTGGGTTTATCATTTAAAGAATCAGGTAGGGTAAAAGTGACAGACTGAGCTGCCACTTTAAAACCAATTAACGTACACAAACAGCATATAAATAAAACCCTTCTCATATCTTTTTCAGCACAATCATAGAATTATTTTTTTCGACCATTAGCTGAAAAAATTGCTTAAGGCCTATATATTCATCAGCAGTAAATTCGGTTTGATTTAGTTTAAGGTCACTCATTACCTGAATATTCTGACCAGTCTGGCTTATATTGAAAATGAAAGTACCGCCATTGCCCGGCAGTTTTATTATTCCCGGCTCTGGTAATTCGGCTACATACCCTTCCGGAATAGTAATAGTGTTAAAAACCCTTTTAGAATATTGGCACTCAAAATCAATTTGAGAATAACGTTCTTCACGGTTAAAGGGATTCACTCTTTCCGTCCCAATCAGCAGCGGTTGCAGGTAAATAATATCCTCATCATCCCTTTCTTTAGATAAAGTAAAATTATAGCTTACTCCTTCTGAGATAGAATTTGACTCCAGGCTAAATTCATCAAACTCCCATTCCGGAAATGAGCCGGCCAGTTTTTCCTTGAATTTTTCTTCACCATCCCTATTAATAGTATTAAAATCTTGTAGTGTAGCATAAAATTCTTCCTTCAGCTGAACCTTGTTTTCAATTTTATCTTCCAGTACATTGGTCATAATCATAGAAATTGACTGGTGAGGATTATTAATTTTCATGCTTATCCATGAACCACCATTTTCATTTACCATCCATCCTTTATTATTCAGGCATTTTACAGGAAGCATGCCAAATGGTAAGGCGGAGGTACCATCCAAAAAGAAATATTGATCCTCAATTGCGACTATGGCCACTACATAATTGAATTCATCATAAGAAGGATAAATAGGGTGAGGTACTCCATGTCCCCTTGTGCTGAGAATGACAGGATGTGCATTTAAGCCAGCTTCTTTTAATGCAGCTACAAGAGTGAGGTTTATATCGGCAACATTACCTTTGCCGCTGTTGAATATTGCTCCACCGGCTTTTTCACTGGTTAAGCTATTATAGCCATCCCAGGTAATATTACTTTTAATCCAGCCATAGATTGAAGCAGCCTTTTCGAGCTCATTTTTTCCTTCTAAAAGTGATATATATTCTTTGGCAAAGTTCCCTTTATTTAACCTTCCTCCAAAAGATGAATTATCCATTAAAGTTTTGTTAAAAGCCTCATACGTACTAGCAATTTGCTTTAAAGTGCTATTGGGAAATTTCACAGAGATTAATTGAAATTCAATTCGGGTTGGCAGATCTACCTTATTATTAGTATAAGGTTCATCTATAACAGGTTTTACATTTTTGGTGACAAACCTTCTGTGAACACTTTTTGATTCTAAATTGGTATATTCTGTTTTTTCACGAGTAAATGCCGTACCAGTTAAAGGCACATCTCTCTTATAGCTATACCTAAATGCTTCAGTAACAGTATTTAGCTCATGTTCTATTGGAATAACATTTCCTACGGTGCTCACCTGATAATGATAAAATTCAGGAAGTGTAACTCTTAGTTCAGAGTGTTGAACAGGGATATCCTCCTGAAGATACCAGGTTTGTAGATTTGATATTAACTCTGATGTAATGGTGTAGGTATATTCAATTACAGATCCTTCCTGTACATCCGGCATGGTTACGGAAATTTCCTGCCAATAATCATTAAGACGGTTTTCAAATTTACCGGATTTATCAAGCTTGGTTTTGGTTACTTTTCCCTTCTCAATATTATAAGTATATGCTTTGAGGCTTGATATATTTTCTTTTGCTCCTCCTGATACAGGATGATAATATTTGATCTTAAAGCTTCCGGCATCTTTATCTGTTTTATTAAAGATCTTTTTGCGCACAGTTACATCCATCTGATATTTAAAGGTATTTTCCGAATCGGAATACATAAATCTCAGTTCACCATATTGACCTAAGATCATGGAGTGTGCTTCTGGATAAAAATCACACTTCTCGATCTCTATTTCCTCTTTCTCAATCTTTCCAAATTTAAAAGGCGGCTTTTGTGCATAAACAATTGTACACGTAAAAAACAGGATTGCAATGATTGTCAGGTTTTTCATATTATTGATTTAGGTTAGAAAGGCTTTAATTATTTGTTAAAAAAATAAATGTATGGAAATAAAAAAATTGTTCAAAGCAAAAATTTCATAAATTAACACAACTTATGTGTTGTAACTTCCAGTAAAGCATGAAAATAGGTTTGATCTATTCCAGGATAGGCTTCAAAATCTCCTTATCTCCGTCAATCTTATGTTCAATTTCGAGATTTAAGATTTCAGCAATAAAAGGATAAATGTGGATGTTTTCAAATGCAGGAATTTTTGTTTCCTTTTTTATAGTTGGGCCATTAGCGTAAAAAATAGCGCCCATTTCAGGAGTGGTATAAGGGTCAAACCCATGCATTCCCCAATATTTTCCTTCTGATTTCTCAAGAACCCGGGCAACTTTTTCACTGGTCGAGAAGTAATATCCGGCATGAGCAGTTAAAAGAAGATCGCCTGAACGATAATGTTCATAATGCCAATTTTCAGCAAAATTTTCTTTTTTATATTTATTAAATTTTTCATGTGGAGGGACTGATTTATAAAGACTGTCAATAACACGATTTTCTCCATATATATGGACATGAGTTCCACTGCTAACAATTAAATAAGCTGAATCCTGAAGATTTAGATATTCATCCAGTAAAATATATGTTTCTTCAGATGTTTTCATCTTTTTCATTCCGTGATCGGAGGTTATAATTACATTTACCGGCAACTCAATATCCTCAAGCTTCATCATTAAGTGACCCAATAATCTGTCTGCTTCAGTAACACCCTCTTTAATTTCTTTTGTACCGGGGCCGTAATCATGCCCAAGGTCATCCAATAATGAAAAATAAAGGGTGATGAGATGAGGCCTGGATTCTTTATCTAATTTAAGCCAGTTGATAACCTGGTCGATTCTATTCTGATCAGGTATTTTACTATCATATTTATAAAAATAATCAGGATGAGCACCTGATATTTCTGCTTCTGATCCGACCCAAAAATAGGAAGCAGTTTTTAATCCATTTTCCTGGGCCAGGGTCCAGAGCGGTTTTCCGCCATAATAGTAAGGATTTGAAACAAGATGCCTTTTATCCAATCCGTAGACTTCATTAGTTATACTGTCATAAAAATTATTATCTACCAATCCATGGCTTCCCGGATACATGCCTGTAACAATAGAGTAATGGTTAGGGAAAGTTTTACTGGGGAATGTGGGGATCAGCTTTTCAGCAGCGGCACCATCTTTTATAAATTTATCAAAATTTGGAGTCTCGTATTTTTCAACATAATCATACCTGAAGCCATCAAATGAAATAAGAATAACATATGGTAATTCATCTTTTTCTTTACATCCGAAAATAATTATAAAGAAAAAGAGAAGGGGAAAATATGCTTTCATAGGATAATTCTGGAATGATAAACCTGTCAAATTTATAAAAAATATTACATTGTAAATAAAATACAGATGCTTTTCATGGTTACTAAGTTGCCATCTTACATATTTACCAAACAAAATAAATGCACTATAAAAAATGAAAGAAAAATTAAAATTATAATTAAGTCTATTTGTTATTGGATTGCTTGGATTGGCTAGTTGTGGTGATGATGATGAACCGGGAATTCCTATTACAGAAATCCCTACAATTTCAGCAGTGACACCTGATGAAGGGACAGTTGGAACTGAATTATCTATTACAGGTACTAACTTTATTGAAGGAGCAATTGTAGAGGTTGGCGGTATTGCTTCAAATCAGGTTGAGGTAAGTTCACCAACTCAAATTTTTGCTTTAGTTCCTTCAGGAATTGCAGCAAATACTGCTCTGGGTGTGACGGTAAGAAATACAAGCCTTGGTGAGGCTACTTTACCTGCAGCTTTTACAGCAATTGATCCTGTTTTATCATTTATAAACAGTGCAACTAAACCCTCAGGAATTATTGGTAGTACAGTGATTTTAGAAGGAAATGCATTCGGTGATATTCAGGGGAATGGAAAAGTTTTATTTGCTGACGGTGCAGGTGGTACAGTTGAAGCTACTATCGCAAACGAGGATGACTGGACTAATGACTTTATTGTGACTACAGTGCCTACGGGTGCAGGAGATGGCCCTGTGGTTGTTGAAACTGAAATAGGGACCAGTAATGCTATTGATTTTATGATAGCCAGTGCGGCAACATTTAGTCCGTCTATTATCAACTGGACATTAACAACTTCACTACCGGTAGCTGTTAGTGGCCACAATGCTGTTTTTGCAAATATTGATGATGAAGCCGGTGTTACTAATAATTTTGTTTATGTAACAGGAGGTAATAATTCAGCAGGATTGAATACAGATTCAGTATTTTACGGTATGATCAATGCTGATGGAACTATTTCTGCTTGGAATGATGCCACCGTTCTTCCTGATTCTACTGCATATCATTCGTCAGTAGTTGCAACACCATTTAATTCTAAAGTTGATGGTTCAGGATACCTGTATGTTTTTGGTGGCACTAATACTGCTGGTGAGGCTGTGAATTCAGTAGCCAGAACATCAATAAATCAGGATGGTTCTTTAAATGCTTGGGAGGCACAAAATACATTGCCTGAACCTCTGCATTCATTAGGCGCTGTTATATTCAGAAGCACGGTATATATAGCCGGTGGGGCTACAACAGGTGATGTTCCAGTAGCTAAAGTTTATAAATCTGAAATTGATACAACAGGTACATTAGGAGAATGGCAGGAGCTGACTTCATTGCCTGCTGGCATAGCTCATCATGGTTTTGTTACTTTCGGTGGATATCTATATGTTGTTGGTGGTGATGCAGGAACAGTAAGTCCATCTGCTTCAACAACTACAACTTCTGTTGCAGATGTTTTATTTGCAAAAATTAATCTAAGGACAGGTGATTTAACCAATGATGGATGGGCAGTGAATCCTAATACAATGCAAAAAGCAAGAAGCAAACATGTGTCATTAGTAGCTGGAGGTAATTTATTTGTCTCTTCAGGTCTATATGCAGGCCAGGCCGGGTCAAGTGAAAATATTTATGCTCAAATATTCTCAGATGGCATTGTAGATGCTTTTGCAGGTGCTACTGGAAGCAATAATTTAAATGATCTGGGGCCGAATCTATATAATACTGCAGGTGTAAGTTATACAGATGCCAGTGGGGTACCTCGGGTAATGATTATTGGTGGTAATAGTCTGGATAATCCTGGCACTAAAACAGCCAATGTTATTTATTACTAAAACAGAATTATTTTATAGTAAAAAAACCGCCTCAGATTTGAGGCGGTTTTTTTTATTTAAAAATCAATCAGCTGCTTTGCCTGCGTCTCAAGAAGCTCCTGGTATAGTGAATTTGTTAGTTTTTCTTCCTTTAAATTCAATTCTATGCGTGCAAGCTTTGGTTTTAAAGCCAGCACATGCATTCCGCAATAGTTGAAGATATCCGTCAGATGGCTTAAGGCTAGTCCTCCTCCCTGAATACCTGAAGATACTCCAACAAGTGCACATTTTTTATTGGTGAAAGTAGTTGGGAATTTCAATCCATCAATAAAAGCTTTAAGTACACCCGGAAATGACCCATTATATTCCGGCACAAGGAATACAAATTTTTGGCTCTTCGCCATCAGCTCCCTCATATCATTAAATGCAGGATTAGTCCCTGCATTTTCATATAAAGCTGAGAATACAAAATCTTCAGGAAGATGCTGCAGGTCAACGATTTCTACTTTTACACCAAGCTTCACAAGTATAGAAGCATAAATATCTGTTACTATTCTTGTGACAGCATCTTCTCGGTTTGTACTACTAACAAGGGTGATGGAATTCATAGGAATTCAAAGATAGGCACTTTATTTTTTATGACCCTGCGACATTAATTTTTAGTGCATTGGTGCGCCCTTTTTTATGTAAAGGCATGGCAGCAGTAGTAATAAAGATATCCCCCTCTTTTATATAACCCTCTTTTAATAAAGTTTTTTCTATATCTTCAAAGGTTTGATCAGTAGAAACTTCGCTATCATAATAGATCCCTCTAACACCCCAAATCAGGCCAATAGTATTAAGAAGAACCCGATTACTGGAAAATATAAATATTCCTGCTTTAGGCCTATGGGAGGAGATCTTAAAGGCAGTATAACCTGATTGGGTCATTCCTACTATAGCCTTTGCTTTGGATGCCTTAGCAAGCCTGCAGGCGGCTAGTGTGAGGGTGTTGTGAAGGAACAAGGGACTTTCATCTTTCGGTAAATAGTGCTTGAAATATATCTGCCCCTGATTTTCAACACTGGAAATAGTCCTTACCATGCTGCGGATGACCTCTATAGGGAATTGTCCGGCAGCAGTCTCTGCTGATAGCATGAGAGCATCGGCACCATCCATTACAGCATTAGCAATGTCATTTGTTTCCGCACGTGTTGGTCGGGGTGCAGTGATCATGCTTTCCATCATTTGAGTTGCAATAATTACGGGTTTGGCAGCGAGGTTACATTTCTCAACTATCCTCTTCTGGGCCATTGGAACCTCTTCCATAACAATTTCAACACCAAGGTCACCTCTGGCTACCATCACAGCATCAGTCGCTTCTATGATTTCATCAATATTTTTCAGCGCGTCCGGTTTCTCAATTTTGGCTACTACCTTTATTGTTTTACCGCTCTGTTCAATGATCTTCTTTACATCGAGAATGTCTTCAGCCTTCCTTACAAAAGAAAGGGCTATCCACTCAACATGGTTCTCTATCCCAAAAGCAAGGTCTTCTTTATCTTTTTCAGTTAATGATGGTGCGGAAACTCTTGTAAATGGCAGGTTTATTCCTTTTTTAGATTTTAATTCACCACCATGTTTAATCTCACAAATAACCTCCGTTGCATTTTTATCAAGAACTCTCAGCTCAATTTTACCATCATCTATTAAAACCAGGTCACCTTCACTAACATCCTGAGGTAATTCTTTATAAGATGTGCTGATGCGCTGGGCATTACCCATTAACTCCTCTGTAGTGATCGTAATTTTTTGTCCCTTTTCAATTAATGTATTTTTTTCAACATTATTTACCCTGATTTTTGGGCCCTGAAGGTCCTGAAGGAGGCATACATTTGTATTAAGTTCTTCATTTAGCTCACGCACATAGGTAATTACCTGTTTATGTTCTTCATGTGTTCCATGAGAAAAGTTTAGACGGAAAACATCCACCCCTTCTATTATCAGCTCTCGAAGAAGTTCTTTTGTGTTTGAAGCAGGTCCGACTGTAGCTATTACCTTAGTTTTATTATACGAAATTTTCATTATGTGATTTAAATTTTGATTGGCTTATCAGCACCTTTTATTCTCTTCTTATTAAGTCGATTAGAAAATAAAATGTTCTTTAAATTTCAGCTGATTTAAATTAATGGGTGAAAGATATTCAATCGCAGGCACTTCTTTCAATAGATTTTGTAAACTTTTTAACGAAATCGATTGCGAATCCCCTTCTCTCATTAGGATATAATCAAAGAATGGAAATTCCGGGATCAATTTCACTTCGGTTGCTTTTTCTGTTGCCACCGGCCTGTTAGAGAAAAGCCTTAAAAATAATTCAGGGTCAGGTTCATCAAAATAGCATGTAAATTCAAACGACTGATTGTTAATAAATATCTGATGATCCTCCTGTCGGTGGAGGTTAATGTCAAGATATTTGTTTAATGACCAGGCAATTTTGTAATCTTTTACCGATGAAGTGATGCCAATCAGATCAAAATTAAAATTTATTTCACTGTCTAGTTTTTGCTTTTTCATTAAAAAATGAGCCGTTATTAATAGTTTTGCCAATAATAAAGATTATTTGCAACATAAGATTGATTCAATTTGTTTGGCAAATTAGATGTAAATACATTTCTTTGCAGTGAAATTAAATTAATTAAAAAATTACAGATATGTCTGAGATAGCGCAAAAAGTAAAAAGCATAATCATTGATAAGCTTGGAGTAGAGGAATCAGAAGTAACCCCTGAGGCAAGCTTCACCAACGATTTAGGAGCCGACTCTTTAGATACTGTTGAACTTATTATGGAGTTCGAAAAGGAATTTAATATCTCTATTCCTGACGACCAGGCGGAGAATATCTCCACTGTAGGACAGGCTATTTCTTATCTTGAAGAGCACGCTGGTAAATAATTTTTTTCATTCCTAATTCATTATATGGATTCTAAAAGGAGAGTAGTAGTCACTGGACTAGGTGCACTGACACCAATTGGAAACACAGTAGAAGAATATTGGAAGGGGCTGACAAGCGGTAAAAGCGGAGCAGCGCCTATTACTTTATTTAATGCTGAAAAGTTTAAAACACGTTTTGCCTGCGAAGTAAAAGACTTCGATCCTACACACTATATGGATCGTAAAGAAGCCCGCAAAATGGATCGTTTTACTCAGTTTGCCATGGTGGTGGCGGATGAAGCCGTCAATGACTCCGGTCTTGATCTGGAAAAGATAGATCTTGATCGTGCCGGAGTTATTTGGGGATCCGGGATCGGTGGGTTACAAACTTTCCAGGAAGAAGTAATGAACTATGCCCACGGAGATGGTACTCCGCGATTTAACCCTTTCTTTATCCCAAAGATGATTGCGGATATAAGCTCAGGGTATATTTCAATTAAGTATGGTTTCCGTGGGCCTAATTTTGTGACAGTTTCTGCCTGTGCTTCCTCAACAAATGCCTTATTGGATGCAGTCAATTATATTCGTTTAGGGTATATGGATGTAGCCATCAGCGGCGGATCTGAGGCAGCAGTTACTGAAGCCGGAATTGGCGGCTTTAATGCTATGAAAGCATTATCAGAACGTAACGATTCTCCTGAAACAGCCTCACGGCCTTTTGATAAGGATAGGGACGGTTTTGTTCTTGGAGAGGGAGCGGGTGCTTTAATTCTTGAAGAATATGAGCATGCCAAAGCAAGAGGCGCTAAAATTTATGCAGAAGTAATGGGCGGCGGATTATCTGCTGATGCCCATCATATTACAGCCCCTCATCCGGAAGGATTGGGTGCTGCCAAAGTTATGCAATCTGCAATTAAGGATTCAGGTCTTAATCCTGAGGATGTTCATTATATCAATGTACATGGTACTTCCACTCCACTTGGAGATAAAGGGGAGTCACTGGCCATTAAAAAAGTATTTGGTGAAAAGGCATACGGCCTAAATATCAGCTCTACTAAATCAATGACCGGTCATCTTTTAGGTGCGGCAGGCGCAGTAGAAGCTATAGCCAGTATTTTGGCAATAAAACATCAGACGGTGCCACCAACAATTAATCACTTTACAGATGATGATGACCTTGATAATAAGTTGAACTTTACTTTTAACAAGGCACAACAGCGTAAGGTAGAAGTTGCTTTAAGTAACACATTTGGTTTTGGCGGCCACAATACTTCCGTTATTTTTAAAAAAATTGATTAAGGGTGGCAGGTGCGATTAGGCACTTTTTCAAAATCTTTGAAAAAAAGTCTCCCGCAGATGACGACCTAATATCGGCTATTAAAAACATTGTTGGCAAAAGGCCCAGAAACCTGAATTTATACAGGTTGGCGACAAGCCACACTTCTATTGCTAAAAAAAATATCCATGGTCTTCGTGAGTCTAACGAGCGACTTGAATATTTAGGAGATGCGATCCTTGGAGCTGTAGTAGCCGAATTCCTTTTTAAGAAATATCCTTTTAAAGACGAGGGATTTCTCACTGAGATCCGTTCGCGCATTGTTAGCCGCGATTCACTCAACACACTTGGAAGAAAAGTTGGTGTTGATGCTATAGTAAAATTCGATCAAAGGAAAAAAGAAAAAACCTCACATAAGTCACTATACGGGGATACACTCGAAGCTCTTATAGGCGCAGTTTACCTGGATCGGGGGTATAGGTTTTGCCGTAAATTCATTATTGGAAAGCTTATTAATCCTCATTTTAATTTAAAAGAAATAATTAAAAGTGAAAGGAATTTTAAAAGCAGGATCATTGAATGGGCTCAAAAGGAAAATAAAGAAGTTAAATTTGAAATAGAGATAAAAGCTGAAAAAAATCATAAAGAATTTACAGCACAGGTTTTTATAGATAAAGTACCTTTTGGTACAGGCTATGGATTAAGCAAGAAAAAAGCTGAGCAGGATGCTGCAGAAAAATCCTTTGAGATGCTAAACATTAATGGCACTTAATAATTATTGATGATATGGGAAACAGAACACTTAAAGTTGCCGCAGCAGCAATCAATCAGACTCCCATTGACTGGAAGAATAATCAGAACAATATTAGAGAGGCTATTACACAAGCTAAAAAGCAAAATGCTGAATTGCTGTGCCTGCCTGAACTTTGCATTACCGGCTATAGCTGTGAAGATCTGTTTTTTTCAAAATGGGTTCCTGAAAAGGCCATGGCTAAACTGCTGGAGATTAAAAACTGGTGTATAGATATTACGATATCTGTTGGGCTGCCGGTAAGATATGAAAACAAACTTTATAATTGTGCTGCCCTTATTTCAAATCAGGAAATATTAGGCATTACGGCTAAACAGCACCTGCCAAATTATGGTGTTCACTATGAGGGGCGCTGGTTCAGTAAGTGGCCTGCCGGACAAGAAATACGATTAGAAGCTGGAGGGCATCTGGTTCCTTTTGGTGATATTGTTTATGAAGTTAAGGGAATAAAAATTGCATTCGAGATATGTGAAGATGCCTGGTCAGTAAAACGTCCTGCATATAGTTTCTATGAAAGAGGTGTAGACCTTATTCTCAATCCAAGTGCCAGTCATTTCTCATTTGGCAAAACAAAGCTCAGGGAAGATATTGTATTGAGTGCCTCCGAAAAATTCAGGTGTGGGTATATTTATGTAAATGCACTCGGAAATGAATCAGGGACAATTATCTATGATGGCGAAATCATTATAGCCCATAACAATAGGCTAAATGGTAAAAACAGGAGGTTTTCCTTTCAGAATGTTGACCTGCTGGTATGCTATATGGATTTCGAAAACCCAAATGAATCCAGTGTCTGTAAGGAGAGTGATATAGAGGTGAAGTTTAAGGAACTGCGGGATTCAGCAGCACTTGCTCTATTTGATTACATGCGCAAAAGCAGAAGCCAGGGGTTCATACTTTCTCTTAGTGGTGGTGCTGATTCTTCTATATGTGCTGTACTTGTTTCTGAGATGGTAAAGAAGGGAGTTGAGGAGCTTGGAATGGCGGGTTTTATCGAGAAAAGTGGCATTCTTTGGCCTAATGATTTTTCTCCTAAAGAGGCAAAAGATTTGATGCCTTATATTTTACATTGTGCTTATCAAAGTACAAAAAACAGTACTGAAGATACATTTAATTCAGCAAAATCTTTAGCAGAGGACCTTGGTGCCCAATTTTCACACTGGTCTGTAGATAAACCTGTTGAAGAATATATAAAAGATATTGAGGAGGCAATTGGGCGTAAGCTGAACTGGGATAGGGATGATATTGCCCTTCAGAATATTCAGGCACGGGCAAGATCGCCAATCATATGGATGCTGGCTAATATTAAAAATGCATTGCTGATTACCACATCCAACAGAAGTGAAGCTGATGTGGGTTATGCCACAATGGATGGCGACACCAGTGGCAGTATTGCACCTGTTGGAGGGATAGATAAAATTACCATTTTAGAGTGGCTTCTCTGGGCAGAGTATAATTTAGGTTATGGATCATTGAGCCATGTTAATAATTTAGCCCCCAGCGCAGAACTCAGACCAAAAGAGCAGGAGCAAACAGATGAGCAGGACCTGATGCCTTATCCGGTTATTGCAGCGATTGAAAGGTTAGCCATAGAATTTTATAAATCCCCTCTGGAAGTTTATGATATTCTAAAGGACCGTAAGCTGGAATCCCCTGCGGCCTTACGAGGGCATATTGTTAAATTTTTCCAGCTGTGGTCAAGAAACCAGTGGAAGAGAGAGCGTTATGCACCTTCTTTCCTAATTGATACTTTTAGCGTAGACCCAAAGTCATGGTATCGTTTTCCAATCCTCTCCGGCGGATATGATGAAGAGCTGAAAGCGCTTCTCGAGATGGAGTAGTAAATTTAATAGAGAAAATTGGGCATTTCCGTATAAAGCGGCTTAATTTGCCGGTTGTTTAAAAAATGTAATGGAAAGCTTAGTTTATATAATCTGGAATTTAAATCCTCAGATCTTCCCCAATGGCTTAATGGGTTGGGAGTTACCTGTAGTATGGTACGGCGTATTGTTTGCTTTAGGATTTCTCATTGGCCAACAGATACTTTTATATATCTACAGAAAAGAGGGAAAGCCTGAACAGGATATTGAAACGCTGACTGTTTATATGATCGTGGCAACTGTAATAGGAGCACGGCTTGGTCATGTGCTGTTTTATGAGCCAGATAGGTATTTAAGTAATCCGGAAGAGATATTAATGATCTGGAAAGGGGGGCTGGCAAGTCATGGAGCTGCTTTTGGGATTCTTGCTGCATTATGGATTTACAGTAAATATAACATCCGTTTTAAAGGATTAAAACCTTATGCTAAAAGAATTACCAGGCCTGGCCAGAATTTCCTGCAGGTGGTAGATCGTATAGTAATTGTTGTTGCTCTTGCAGGATGCCTGATACGTATTGGGAATTTTACAAATTCTGAAATTGAAGGGATCCCCACTTACAGTGATAATGGCATTGTCTTCACAAGAAATATTTCTGATTATGTACAATCATCCAGTAAAGTAATTGAAGATATTGATTTTAAAAAAGGGGATCATGCTGTGCCGGAAAAATACGTCCCGGTTACCATGCAGATAGAGTTTGATCCACAATATCAGCTGGATAAAAGCCAGATATCCGCATATGCTGAAGGTAACCTGAGCAATATATTAAAAAGTGAGGCGTATTTTATAAGCGGGCATATTCATCAGCCTCTTGAGAAGGAGCTGGATTATGAAATAAATGAAGAGGGCCAGGTGTTAGAAATATACCTTAATGGTATTGCAAGGCATCCTGCTCAGCTTTATGAGGCTGCAACTTCATTCCTTATTTTTATTTTGCTATTCTTTTTATGGAAAAGGAAAAAAGAATTTACTCCGCCGGGTTTGCTCTTAGGATTATTTTTAATTATATTATTCGGCTTAAGGTTTTTTCATGAGTTCCTTAAGGAGGATCAGGTAGCATTTGAAGAACAAATGACACTTAATATGGGGCAAATATTGAGTATTCCTTTAGTTCTTATTGGTTTTGGGATTTTGCTGTATGCTTGGCGTTATAAAGTAACAAAAACAACTACTCATGATTAAGTTGTTATTATATAATTATTATTAACTTTAATACAGTTTTTACGAAAAAAAGCATGTTCCTCGTTTTGGTGTTGGTAGCGGCGATGCAATTATTTGCTCCGAATTATTCTTATTCTGAGCCCGGAAATGCTGTTGCCGTTAATGACTCCATTGCGTCCCCTTACGTTACTGTTGATAATATTGTGCTGTTGGGAAATAGCATAACTAAAGATGAGATAATCCTAAGGGAGCTGGATGTTCAAAGAGGGCAGACAATTTATTATGAAGATCTTCTTAAAATCCTTAAAGAAGATCAGCAGCGGGTTACTAATTTACGTCTTTTTAATACAGTAAAAGTCGAGCCTGTAAGGCTGGATGACGGGCGCGTCCTTATAGTCGTAGAGGTGACGGAGAGATGGTATATTTTTCCGGTGCCTATCTTTACTTTAATAGATAGAAATTTCAATGTATGGTGGGAAAATCAGAATCGTGATCTTTCGCGGGTAAATTACGGTTTAAAGCTTTATCAGAGAAACTTTAGAGGCAGGAATGAAAGACTGAAACTAACCATGCAGCTTGGTTACACCAGGAGGTTTGGTATTAGTTATACTATACCTTATCTGGATGAATCACAAAAACATGGACTTATAATAGATGCTGATTTTTCTGAGAATAAAAATATAGCGTATAAAACGGAAGGACATATACAGGAATTTTTTGATTCGGAGCAAGTGTTACGATCTTCCTTTAGAGGCGGAGCTGTTTATGTACACAGGGGAGAATTCTTTAATTTCCATTACTTTTCACTGAAATACATAAATACCACTATAAATGATACAATAGCAGCTTTAAATCCAAATTATTTTTTAAATGGACAGACTCAGCAGCAGTATTTTGAGGCTTATTATCGTTTTGTCAGAGACCGTCGTGATGTACAGGCTTATCCGTTAAACGGTCATTATATTGATGTCGGAATATATCAATTTGGATTAGGGGTTTTCAATGACCTTAGTAAAACTGATTTACGTGCTAAATATACCCGTTATTTTGACCTGAATAAGAACTGGTATTTTTCAAATCATACCTCCGGTTACCTGTCTCTACAACAGAACCAACCGTATCATAATTATTACGGTCTGGGTTATTCATCGGATTTCGTCAGAGGATATGAATTATATCTGATTGAAGGGCCAAAATTCTTATTGAACAAATCCACTCTTAAAAAAAGGATATTAAGCATAGATGAAAAAATCAATAACTTCCCTCTCAGACAGTTTCGCCATTTTCCTCTAGATATCTATTTGAAAACTTACCTTGATTGGGGATATGTTGAGAATTTTGAAAATTATGGGGATAATATTCGCCTTGCAGATTCTTATCTTGTCGGTTCGGGGATTGGTTTAGATATTCATACACTATACGATATGGTAATAAGGCTTGAGTATTCTGTTAACAGGGATAAAGAAACAGGTTTTTATTTTCACTTTAGAAGAGAATTTTAATCTTCAGGATCAATTGCTCTTTTTCTTCCCTTTTTATCATAGTAGTACCATTCTCCAACACGTTCACCATTCTGATATTCGCCTGAAAATTCAGGTTTACCTTTATCAGTATAAAAAAACCACTCACCGGTTTCTTTTCCATTTTTATACTGTCCTTCCTGGATCAGGATACCTTTTTCATTATAAACCCTCCACTCACCATGTGGCATTCCTTGTTTATAGTAAATCTTCCTCTCTATTTCTCCACTTGGGTGAAAATGAATCCATAAGCCTTCGTATAAGCCGTTTTTATAGATGCCTTTCTTATCCAAAGAACTATTGAGATAGTAATAAAAAGCACTATCCTGTAAAAGGCCATACTGCCAGTTTTCTTTACCTATAATTACTTCATTCGGTGAATAATAGATTGCCTCCCCATGCAGTTTACCTTCAAAATAATTTTCAACTGAATTCTTTGATCCATCAGGATAGAAAAAATACCAGGCACCGGTTTTTTGGCCGTTCTTTTTTTCACCATAGGCACGTATCGCATTATTATCATAATATGTGGTATCGTGTAAATATTGGCCCTTGGCAGAACCAAATTGGATACAAATGATCAATAATAGAAAATACTTCATGGATTTTTGAAGATAATTATTTAATATTAAACTAACCTAAACCAATTGAAATTGCGGTCAGTACTGATTTTTTTATTGCTGCTGTGCAATTCTCCTTTTCTCATTGCACAAAATGGCTACTATATTACAGGAGCCGGCGAATCGGGTATTGCCAATGCCTCCACAGCCGTACACTCCGAAAATCCCATGTTCCATAATATAGCAGCGCTAGCTTCAATTGCTGGCTCCGGTATCTCATTTGGCTATGACTATCGCGGATTTGCAGAAGGTTTAAATAATATCTCCTTACAATATATTCATAGCGGTTCCTCAATAAACATAGGTGGCAGCATATTCAAAACAGGTGATGCTGTGCTTAATGAATTTGTAGCCTCAGCCGGAGTATCCCAAAAACTAGGAATAGCAAGTATAGGGGTAAAAGTTAATTACCACCAGCTGTATTCAGCACCTTTTGGATATTCACGTGCATCATCAATTTCAGCAGGAGTGCTTGCTGATCTTTCAGATCAGATTACAGTAGGTGCTTATCTTAATAATGTAGGGAAGTTGGAGTTTTCCGAGGAGGTACAGCAATATTATATACCGACCATTCTTAGTATGGGTATATCTTATCGAGCTACTAATAATCTTTTACTTGCGGTCGCAGCAGCAAAAGATCTTCATAGTAAGCTGCAGTTAACTTCAGGTATTGCCTATAAAATACATGCAGATCTTATTCTTCGTACTGGTATCAACTGGTACTATAAAAATTTATACTATGGTTTGGGATATAAGGTAAGGAAACTTCAGGTTGATTATGCTACTAACGCTGTTTCTGCTCTTGGGCAGGTCCATAGCCTAACCGTATGTTACACACTGGCTAAAGCTGATGAGGAGCTTTAAGATCATAATACTTCTCCTTTTGATACAGCATCAGGCTTTATCACAGGAATTTGATCAACAATTTGATGCACTTTTTAATGAGCTATTCCTTAATGAAGAATCAATTCAAAATATTGAAGAGGTTTATCAGCAGTTATATTATTACTATATAAATCCAATCGATCTGAACAAAGCTGATCCCGAAGCTTTGAAAAATTTGCTGGTCCTTAATGATTTCCAAATCAACGAATTTATTAAATACCGGTCTGAGGCTGGAGATTTGCTTTCACTTTATGAATTACAGGCTATTCAGGGCTGGGAGCTATCTGATATAAAAAAGATACTGCCTTTTATTTCAATACAAGCTAAAGAGCCATTAATGAGGCCTACAAGCATGGTTCTGATGCGCTATGAGAGAGATCTTCAAAAGCGGTGGGGATATATAAAAAATGAGGATGGTAACAAGGCATATTTAGGAACGCCGGATAAATTCCTGATGCAGATCAGAAGTGCCCCAAATGGAAAGATCCGCTATGGCTTTATTATGGAAAAAGATGCCGGTGAAAATCTTATTGTTGATAAAACCACGGGCCGTTATGGATTGGATCATTATTCCGGCTATATAAAAATAGACAGGATAAAGAATTTTGATATTCTAGTAGGTGATTACCAGCTGCAGTTTGGTCAGGGCTTAGTTTATAGCAGTGGCTTTAGCCTTGGCAAGTCAGGAGGTAATATTGCAACATATCAGCGTGTATCTTCAGGTATCCGGCCGCACACATCATCACTTGAATCTATGTTTATGCGTGGTATAGCATCTTCAGTGCATCTTCCACATGGATTTAAACTTACCGGATTTTATTCATTCAATTCACATGATGCAGTGTTAAAGGATTCTGTGTTTTCATCATTTAATACAACAGGTTATCATAGGACCTACAGTGAATTGAACTATAGCAATACTGTAAAGGAGAGCCATGCCGGTATTGTACTGGAGCAGAAAAAACAACAATTTCAGTATGGCATTGGATTTTCACATATCAATTTATCAAAAACCTGGCAGCCTTCGGATAAGGCTTATAACAACAGATCTTTTGGAGGTGATGAATTAAATACGGCTTTTGGGTTTATGACCTACCGCTGGCAAAACATTACCACTTTTGGCGAAGGAGCTTATTTATTCAATAACGGATTTGGTTTTGTTGGTGGTGCATTAATGAATCTGTCATCAATCCTCCAAAGCGGATTTATATACAGGAATTATCAGCCAGATTTCAATAGTATTTATGGAAATGCAATTGGAGAAAAATCGCGGAATAGTAATGAAGAAGGTTTCCTATGGGTAATAAATGCGGATTTTTCAAAAAAATTACGAGGAGGGATTTATCTGGATAAATTCTCTTTCCCATGGCTCAGTTACAGGATCAGCAAACCCTCGTCGGGTTATGAATATATGCTTCATCTGCAGTATAGGCCTTCAAAGTCGACTGAACTAAATCTCCAGTACAAAGAAGAGGAGAAGGAGCGGGATGTTAAAGAAGGAAATCTAACGGTAACAGCCCCTTTTAAAAAACGTCAATATAAGGTCCGGTTAAATTATTCCATAACCGATAACCTGGAGATGCGGTCGATGATCCAGGGTAGCTTTACCGCTCCAGATCAAAATGAGGGAGTGGCATTAATGCAGGATGTTATTTACAGTAGGCTGGGTTACAAGCTCATTTTTCGATATGCATTATTTGATACCGAAGATTTTCAAAACAGACAATATGTGTATGAAAATGATGTTTTATACGCCTTTAATTTCCCCGCCCTGCAGGGTAGAGGCTATAAATTTTATATCTTAGCAAAGTATAATATTTCAAGAAGGTTAAAATGCTGGCTTCGATTTAGTCACCTGACCTATACAGACAGGGATGAGATCGGGAATGGAAATGAAGCTGTTAAAGGCAGCAGCCTTTCAGAAATAAAATCACAGTTGATTTATCAGTTTTAGTATGAAAGGTGTAGAGCTAGTAAGCCGGGAGCTTTTATTAACCATTATTATTGGTCTTATCATTTTTGTAGTTATCATGCGCACTCTTTTTCCTCCGCGGCGTAAGTGATCGCTAAAATATGCATCTTATCTTTTAATAGCTGCTTTTGATCCGAAGAGGATTGAATCTTAAATAATTAATATTTAAATTCATAAAAAATAATGTCAGCTATGAGAAAAAATTTATTATCAGTTATTTTCCTGCTTGCATCATTTGCCGTCTATGCTGATGGAAATGATGTGATCAAAAAAACACTGGAGCTTCCTGAGTTTCATAGTGTTTCAGTAAATTCTTCCTATACGGTTTACCTCAAACAGACCAATAAACAGGAAGTAAGCGTGGAAGCTTTAAAAGAATATTATGACATCAGTGAGTTTAAAGTAAAAGATGGAGTGCTTCATATCAATATTAATAAGAAAGAAGATAACGCCAGTAAAAGTCTTTGGGCTAAGATCGATGATATAAAGCTTGCACCAACACTTAAGGTGTACATCAGCATGAAGAATGTAAAGAAACTAAGTGTCAATGGTAGCGGAAAAATTATTTCTGAGAATTCAATAGCCAGTCCTGAAATTGATCTGTTAGTATCAGGTGCAGGGAGTATTGATCTTGATCTTAAAGGAAGTGTAATAAATTCTGAGATCAGCGGCTCCGGAAATATTAAAATAAAAGGATATGCTTCAGATCATAAGATCCTTCTTACCGGTTCAGGAATTATGAATGCTTATGATTTTGAAGTAGAACGTGCAAATGCTCATTTAAGCGGATCAGGAAACTGCGAAATAAATGTAAGTGATGCTCTTGAAGCACGTATCCATGGCACCGGATTATTACAGCATAAAGGAAATACTAAGTCCGTCACCTCAGAAATTTTTGGTCAGGGGACAGTAAAGCGGACACATTGATTTTTTATCAACTTCATACTGAAAAGCGGGGGAAACCCTGCTTTTTTTATTTATAGGCTCCTGATGAATTAACTTAAACTATAAACTTTATCGCCATTTTCTTATTAATTGAAGTGCTGACTACCTTTGTCTGAATGATATCGGGCGGCCAAGATGAATATCAATAAAACTGTAGATATAGCTGAAGACTGGTTTAATTCAAAAAATTGGGACCCTTTTCCTTTTCAAAAGGAGGCGTGGCGGAATTACCTGAATGGTAATAGTGGTATTGTAAATGCTCCAACAGGTAGCGGAAAAACATATTCCCTGTTTCTGGGGATCCTGATGGAATTTATAAATTATAAAGAAGCAGGAGCTCCAATCAAGGGGCTGCAGGCTATCTGGATCACACCTATTAAAGCATTGAGTAAGGAGATTGAATTATCAGCACGAAGGGCGGCAGAAGCTTTGGCGCCTGATTTTACAATAGCCGTACGTACAGGTGATACTACAGCTGCAGAAAGAACTAAAATACGTAAAAATCCGCCACACCTATTAATAACTACTCCGGAGAGCCTTCAGCTCATGCTAACCTATAAAGACTATCCTAAGATTTTTAAAGATCTTAAAAGTATTATAGTTGATGAATGGCATGAGTTGATAGGTTCCAAAAGAGGTGTGCAGATGGAGCTGGCTATCACCAGATTAAAGGGTGTTACGGATAAATTAAAAATATGGGGGATAAGTGCCACTATAGGTAATATGGAAGAAGCTATGCTGGGGCTTCATGGAGTGGAGGAAGAAAACCTGAAGCTGATCAGGTCAGCACATGAAAAGCAGGTAGAGATTGAAAGTATATTTCCTGATGAGCTGGAATCTTTGCCCTGGGCGGGTCACCTGGGAATTAAGCTACTCGATAAGATCATACCCATTATAGAAAGTAGCAGCAGCACTTTAATTTTTACCAACACGCGCTCATTTGCAGAGGTATGGTATCAAAAAATACTTGAACGTGCTCCCGAGCTTGCCGGTGTAATAGCCATGCATCATGGCTCCATTAGCCGTGAGCTCCGTGACTGGGTGGAAGATGCTCTTCATGAGGGAAAATTAAAAGCAGTTGTATGTACCTCGAGCCTGGATCTTGGTGTAGATTTCCGGCCTGTAGAGACTATTATTCAGGTGGGTAGCCCTAAAGGAGTGGCACGCTTTCTTCAACGTGCGGGAAGAAGCGGACATCAGCCCGGTGCGCTAAGTAAGATCTATTTTTGTCCTACACATTCGCTCGAGCTACTTGAAGCGGCTGCTTTACGAAAAGCACAAAAAGAAAAGATAGTAGAAAGCCGGCTTCCCTATTTAAGATCTTTCGATGTGCTGATACAATATCTGGTGACATTGTCATTAGGAGAAGGCTTTAAACCGGAAATTATTTTTCGGGAGATTATTAAAACATTAAGTTATGAAAGTATCAGCAGGGAAGAATGGGAGTGGATATTAAATTTTATAACCCGTGGCGGAGCAGCGCTTACTGCTTATGATGAGTATCAGAAGGTGATTGTAGAGGATGGGATTTTTAAAATTAAGAACAAACATTTGGCCATGAAGCATCGGCTGTCAATTGGTACAATAGTAAGTGATGCTTCATTACAGATTAAATATGTTTCAGGGAAATATATCGGAACTGTGGAGGAATGGTTTATATCAAGATTAAATCCGGGAGATGTATTCTGGTTTGGAGGCAGGAATCTTGAGCTGGTGCGGATTAAAGGTATGGAGGTGCAGGTGCGTAATAGCAAAAGAAAAGCCGGGCCTGTTCCCAGCTGGCAGGGGGGAAGGATGCCTTTATCTTCAGAGATGTCGAAAGTTATACGATTCAAGATTGATGAATATATTCGAAAAGGGGCTCAGGATCCTGAGGTGAAATTTATCACACCTATGCTACAGTTGCAGCAGAAAAGATCTGTTTTGCCAGATAAAGACCACTTCCTGATAGAATATTTCAAAACGAGAGAAGGTTATCATGTAATGATGTATCCCTTTGAAGGTAGATTTGTGCATGAGGGGTTGGCTGCGCTGATTGCTTACCGTATGTCGCGCCTGGAGCCGATCACCTTTAGTATTGCTATGAATGATTATGGTTTTGAGCTGTTATCGGATAAGCCGATCCCGATCTATGAGGCGGTCGAGACTGATATTTTATCTGAAGAAAACCTGTCACTGGATATTCAGGCCAGCATAAATTCTACTGAAATGGCAAGAAGAAAATTTCGCGATATTGCCTCTATTGCCGGATTAATTTTTAAAGGTTATCCAGGCAAACAGATAAAAGACCGGCATGTACAGTCCAGCTCTCAGCTATTTTTCCAGGTATTTAATGAGTATGAACCGGATAACCTACTTTTGCAGCAGGCATACGAGGAGGTAATGGATTTTCAGTTGGAGGAGGTGAGGTTGCGTAATACTCTAAAAAGAATAAATAAACAGCAGATCATAATCAAAGAGCCACAAAAGCCAACACCGTTAGGATTTCCGATCATGGTAGATCGAATGCGTGAGAAACTATCTTCTGAAACCCTGGAAGATCGCGTGCGGAAGATGCAGTTGCAGTATGATGAATAAAGAGTTAGTAACTATAATGGGTGAGGAGCTGCAGCTGATTGGTGAGAAAGCTGTTTTTTGGACTAAGGAAAAGATGCTGATAATTTCTGACGTTCACCTTGGAAAGGTTAACCATTTTAGGAAAGCCGGGATACCTGTTCCTTCTAAAGCAAATCAAAAAAATATTGAAGTACTGATTCAACTGCTGCAGGATATAAAACCTGAAAGAGTAATTTTTCTTGGCGATCTTTTTCACAGCTCTTATAACCAGGAGTGGGAAGTTCTTGGTCAGGTGCTTGATCATTTCCCTGATATTTCATTTGAGCTGGTAAAGGGAAACCATGATATTTTGGGAGAGCATCAGTATGTAAAGCATAAGATAAAACTCCATGAGCTTTATATAACTAGGGAACCATTTATTTTTACTCACGAACCGCTGGCAGAGATACCAATGGGTTTTTATGCGCTTGCAGGACATATTCATCCTGGGGTATTGATGAAAGGAAAGGGGCGGCAAAGGTTAAGGTTACCCTGTTTTTGGTTTGGAAAGGACCAGGGGCTTTTACCTGCTTTTGGTGAATTTACAGGGCTGCATATTATTACTCCTGGCGTGGAGGATGAGGTTTATTTGGTGATAGGAGGGAAGATCTTGAAGAAGTAATTCTTACAAAGGTCGATTCTGTCAATTTTTTAATTCACATTTATTAACAGATATGGATATTTAACCTAAACAATTCGTGTGTATTGAGAAAATATTTTTGGAAAGATTAAGCATTTAAGAGCATTTTAAGAACCCGTACATTTTGCCCTTCTTGTTTGTGCAATTTGCCACCCCAATGTAAGGCCGGAAACCTCCTTATTTGTGGAAAGAATATAAAAAATGTCCTCTTCCATAAAGAAATTAAATGGGTCTAAACACGGAAAAGAGCCTCACCAAAAGGCTTCAAGGCGGGCAAGGAATATACTGATCATTGAGTTTCTGCTTGGTGGAGCACTTGTTGCTTTACTGATCATGCTGCTCAACCTCTTTATAGAATAGTGTGATTGTTGGCTATTTTTTCAGAAGCCACATCTTGAATTTTTTTGGATTGAAATAATAATGATGATGAGAGCGAAAAAAAAGTCAATGCTGCTACTGATTATTTATTTTCAACTACAGCTAAATTTTGTCCAGGCGCAGGAAAACCAATCAGTGGTGACGGATCAAAGAGCTACCAGAAAAACAAACAATCTATATACAAATCTTATAATAGCTTCGAAAACCGGAATAATGTTTGGTCACCAGGATAGTAATGCATATGGAGTTAAATGGCGCGCAGAGGATGGAAGGTCAGATATAAAAGATGTTTGTGGTGATTATCCTGCTGTGCATGGTTGGGATATTGGGGAGATTGGAAAAGAAAAAAGTATTAATGGTATCCCCTTTACAGATATGCATCGATTAATTAAAGAGACATATAAACGCGGTGGTATTAATTCCATTTCCTGGCATCTGGATAATCCTGTTACCGGTGGGAACTCATGGGATAAAACACCCGCAGTAAAGGATATTCTCCCGGGAGGTGAAGCTCACGATGTTTATTTGGAGCAGTTAGATTATGCGGCAGAATTTTTAAAAAAGTGCAGGATTGGATTGTTCAACCGGATTCCGATAATTTTTCGGCCTTTTCATGAGCACAATGGTGACTGGTTTTGGTGGGGAAAAGGTTTATGTACAGAGGAGGAATATATTGCACTGTTTCGTTTTACTGTCGATTATCTTCGAAAAGAAAAGAACCTTCATAATTTAATTATTGCATTTTCGCCTGATAGAAGCCGGTTGAATTTGAATGATGGAGAAAATGAATATTTCTATGGATATCCCGGAGATAACTATGTGGATATTATCGGGCTTGATAATTATATGGATGTAGGTAACTCCACCCAATCAGTAGAAGAGCAGAAGAAAAATTTTGTAACCAG
The DNA here is from genome assembly GCA_051418055.1 of Candidatus Cyclobacteriaceae bacterium M2_1C_046. Classification (GTDB taxonomy): domain Bacteria; phylum Bacteroidota; class Bacteroidia; order Cytophagales; family Cyclobacteriaceae; genus JBPRGH01. The sequence continues at coordinate 189,085 of JBPRGH010000085.1, forward strand.
TCTTGAATTAATAACCAAAATAGCAGATCAAAAGAATAAGGTGGCTGCATTAACAGAAAGTGGTCTGGAAAGCATTCCCGAGGAAGATTGGTTTAGCAAAAGGATACTAAGTTCAATAAATTCTCATCCGCAGCCTATTAAAATCGCCTATTTTCTCGTTTGGCGTAACCATAATGAGAAACATCACTATGCGCCGTATCCTGGCCATTCTTCAGAAAAAGATTTTCTTCAATTTTATTATGACGAGAGGACATTTTTTGAAAAAAACCTGCTAAAGGTTTATAGCAAAAAGAAATTTTCAATATTACCATGAATCTGGGATTGTTGCTATTTATCTTAGAAAAGCTGATCTCACAAATTTTGGAATTCAGGATCTAATTGGACAGTTGGCAAATAATTTTTTAGTTTTTAGGCAGTTTTTAGAATAATCTTTTATCTTGGAGATTAACTTTATTCAAAAATGTAAATTTTTTGATTGGAGTTAGTGTTAACACATTTCATAAATAAGAATTACGTGGTGCTGCGGGAAAAACTACCTCATATTTTTTTATTTATTATAACTTTTAGCTTTGCCTTCGGCAACTTACAGGCGCAGCCATCTGCTCTTTTGCAGAAGAATATAATTTTTAATGATCTGCCAGATCATATTGGCCTCTCTGAACCTACCATTAATTGCATATTACAGGATAAAAAAGGGTATTTATGGATAGGTACCTGGTCTGGTTTAATAAGGTATAATGGTTACGCTTCTAAAACTTACTATTCGAATAATCAATCTGAGTTTTCTCTAAAGAGCAATAAGATTACTGCTTTAATTCAGGATCGGGAGGGATTTATTTGGGTTGGAACACATAAAGGCGGTTTATTTAAATTTGACCCGTCAAATGAGCAGTTTCTTCAATATAAATTCGATCCTTCAGATTCGGGAAGCATAAGTAATGATAACATATGGGCACTATTAGAAGATGAAAAAGGTAGGATCTGGATAGGTACGGAAAACGGGCTGAACATTTATGACCAACAGGCACAATCCTTTGTAAAATATTTTTCGAGCGAATCGGACACCACCTCTTTAAGCCATAATTTTATTACTGATATACATCAGAGCCGTAATGGGAATATTTGGATAGCTACGGAATATGGCATTAATAAAAGTATTTTTAGCGGCGATAAATTATTCTTTTCTCGTAAAACATTTAGCGAAGGGCAAAATAATGCTTTTCATAATTATTTTTATAATATAGATGATGTCACTATTGATGGTAGCGAAGTACTCTGGATGGGTACAAAGAAAGGGTTGAAGCAATACAGGAATGGGAAGTTTAGTAACTTTTTAGTTAAAGAAAATCCCTCCGGATCTAATCTTTTCCGTGCGGTAAAGGCAATTGAGGGAGAGGATCCTTTGCTGCTTGTAGGTTCAGAAAAAGGGTTAAATATATTTGATCCCGTTAAAAATCATTTTATTGATTTACTCATTAATGACCCGCAACAGGCAAATTTATCCCATAGTAATGTCACATCAATATATCTGGATCAGAATGGTGTTCTATGGGTAGGCACAAAAAGAGGTTTAAGTAAATTTGATACCTACGGCAAGGATTTTAAACTCTTTAAAACTAAAAATTTTGATCCGACTGAAAGTATTGTTACTGGAATCCAGGAATCTGAAGATGGACAGCTCTGGATAAGTACTATGGGGGGAGGGTTATTTAGATTTAATGGAAACCACAATAATCAGCATAACCCAATATCATTTAATAAAAGATTTAAGATTAAAAGCAAAGAGCCTAATTATTTCACTGATTTTATCCAGTCACTTTATATTGATTCAAAAGATCGCGTGTGGTTTGGAACAGCAGGCGATGGTATCTATACATTTAATGAAAAGGAGCTAAAACCTGTTAATGATGAAATACAGAATTATACTCACTACAGTTTAAAATCTAATCCGGCTATTCCTGATGATTATGTTATGTCTTTCTCTGAAGATGCTGAGGGTAATATTTGGGTTGGAACCTGGAGTGGTGGTCTTGCTAAAATATCTTCCGAGGGTAATGTAAAGGGATATAAACATAAGGAATTACTTCAGGCCCCTCTGGTGGTTTTAGTTACAGATCATAATGGAACACTTTGGGCGGGGACCAGAGGTAATGGATTAATAAAAATAGAGCAACAAAAAGATAGCCTTGTCCTCCAAAGGTTTAATGAAGATAAGGGACTTGATAATTTATTTGTAAATGCAATTTATGAAGATGAAAATAAAACCCTCTGGATAGGTACGGAAGATGGGTTATACTATGGGAAAAATAATTCTGATAGTATTGTCCGATATGATTTACATGCGGGTATGAGGGAGGAAGTTATTGTAGGTATCCTTAGTGATAAAAAAGGAAGATTATGGCTTTCTCATTGGGAAGGTATCACAGTATTTAATCCGAAGCATTCTTCTATGCCTATGCGGAATTTTGATCGGCAGGACCGAATTCAAGGTGGCTTTTTCTATAGTAACAGCTGTATCAAAAATCAAAATGGTAATTTAATCTTTGGTGGTTCTAATGGATTTAATATTATAAATCCTGATGAAGATCGGGTAAATCCTGTTCAACCACAAGTGATTATACAGGAGATACAAGTTAATAATGAACCTTTCTATGAAGGAAGAAGTGCTGAGGCTGCAGATATTATAAGATTAAATTACTCAGAGAATTCAGTTTCTTTCGAGTTTGCAGCTTTGCATTTTGCCGCTCCGGAAAAAATTAAATATGCCTATAAATTAGATGGCTTCGATGAAAATTGGTATTATACGGGAAGCGATCGCAGATTTGCTAATTATACAAACCTCCCATCAGGAAAATATCAATTTCTTGTTAATTCAACGAATAGTGATGGAATCTGGAGTGACGAATATACACACCTTTCTCTTGTTGTTTCTCCGCCATGGTGGAAAACAGATTGGGCAGTTATTTTATACGTAACGGTGTTTGTGCTTATTCTTTTTGCTTTTAGAAGAATAATAATTATTCGAACTAATTATATTAATGATCTTAAACTTGAGAGGATTCAGCGGACACATATTGAAAATGTAAATAAAGCCAAACTTGATTTTTTTACAAATATTTCACATGAATTCAGAACACCTTTAACGCTTATTGTAGGTCCGTTACAGAGAATCAAAGATGCCGGGATTAATGATATAAATATAAGACAGCAGCTAAATATTATTGATGCTAATACGCAGCGATTGTTACGCCTTGTTAATCAGTTGCTCGACTTCAGAAAGGCTGAATCGGGTAGTTTTAAACTGAATGTAGCCAGGGGAGACCTGCTTAAATTTATTCGGGAGATAAAACTTTCTTTTGAAGGTCTGGCTAGTAAAAATAATATTGATTTTCAGTTAAAAACACATAGTAAAAATCTTGAAGCCTGGTTTGATCGGGACCAATTTGAAAAAATAATATATAACCTATTACATAACGCCTTTAAAAATACCCCTGAGGGAGGCAAAATTTTCATTGAAGTAGTAGAAGAGGAGAATGAAATACAGATATTAGTCACAGATAATGGGAAAGGTATTAAGGCTGAAGACCTGGAACATGTTTTTGAACGATTCTACAGTGGTAAAGATCAGGAAAATACTAACGGCACAGGGATTGGGTTAGCATTGACAAAAAGTCTTGTAGAATTGCATGGAGGAAAGATATTTATTGAAAGTGAAGAAAATCAATTCACAAAATTCTCCGTGAATATCCCTAAGGGTGCAGATCATTTTAATAAAAGAGATTTTGCCATTGATGTCAATGACAGTGAACAAATAGCCCAATATACATTATTAAATAATATTGAGGAAGAGACAAAACCGACTGAAAAAGAGATAGGTAATGAATTTCAGCACTCTATTCTCATTGTTGAGGATAATCATGAGGTGAGGAATTATACAATTTCAGTATTCAATAAGGAGTATAGGATTATAGAAGCTGAAAATGGTAGGGAAGGGCTACAAAAAGCACAGGAAGAGCAGCCGGATATAATTATTAGTGATGTGATGATGCCTGTAATGGATGGGATTAACCTCTGTAAGGAGCTCAAGAAAAATATAAAGACCTCTCATATACCGGTAATTCTTCTTACCGCCAGGACTCCTCTTATTTTTAAATTTGAAGGGTTAGAGACAGGAGCTGATGATTATATCACAAAACCTTTTGATCCTAAAATCCTGCAGATAAAAGTCCGAAATTTCATTAAGCTACAAGAATCAATCAGGAACAGTTTTACTGATAACCAAACATTAAAGATAGAACCTAGCAGGGTAACTCTTACATCAACTGATGAGAAGTTTATTAAAGGCGCTCTTGAGAGTATTGAAAAGAATATGGATAATACTGAATATTCAGTAGAAGATCTTGCCTCTGATGTATGTATGAGCAGAATGCAGCTTTACAGAAAGATCAAAGCTTTAACAGGGCAATCGGCAAATGAATTTATTCGTACAATTCGTTTAAAAAGAGCAGCACAGCTTCTGGAACAAAATCAGCTTACTATTGCTGAAGTAACTTATCAGGTTGGTTTTTCTGACCTAAAGTATTTCCGCGCATGTTTTAAGAAACAGTTTGGAGTTAATCCTTCTAATTATTCATCAAAACTTAAGGAAGAGGTAGTGTCAAAATGATCACTTCCAGTCTTGAAACATTTAATGAAATCGATTGAAATAAAATTGCATATTCAATTGCTAAAATTTTCTAAGGTTAAATAGTAATTTGATATACATGAAATAAATGTACCCCCTTTATTTTCATATTTCTTCCTTTAAATCAAAATATTTATCAATAAAAACACCGCTTTTAATACTGTATAACGCATATTATCGTGGTTTGACAATATCTTGACTTTTACCCCCCTGATTTGAAACATTTAACCCCCTTGTTTACTTTTTCTAAATTCTATATTGCTATTGCAATCGATTGAGTAAATAAGTAGATTACTCATTGATTTAGGTTCAGAGACTGGTATAGTTTAAGAGCTGGTAATTTCTTCAGTATTGGGTAAAGGTGAGCTTTAGAAGGTAACTTTTTTAGCTCACCTTTTATGAAGAACGAAGTAAAAAAAGACATGAATGAATAATTTCTTTACGCGCAATATGAACACACTAATGAATTATGAACAAATGAATAAAATCCAGAAAGTATGAAGAAGATACTACTTGCCTTAATGTTATGGGTAACCACATTTTTTGTGGTTAATGCCCAGGAAAAAGTTATTACCGGTACAGTGACGGATGAATCCGGGCTGCCTTTACCCAGTGTATCTGTGGTTATAAAAGGAACAAATACCGGTACAATAACAGATGTTGATGGAAAATATCAGGTAACAGCGCCAAATGATGCTACTTTGGTTTTCTCTTTTATAGGTTTCAAAACCTTTGAAAAGACAGTAGGAGGACAATCTACTATAGATGTACAATTAAAGGAAGATTCCCGTCTTCTTGATGAAATTGTAGTAGTAGGATACGGTACTCAAAAGAAAAGCGATCTTACTGGAGCAGTTGCCTCAGTATCTGAAGAAGAATTAAAAAATGCAGTAACAGCAAATTTTGATCAGGCTCTTCAGGGTAGGGTAGCTGGTGTTCAGGTAACACAAAATTCAGGGCAACCAGGTGGTGCTGCCTCCATTCGTGTTAGGGGGGTAAGCTCGCTTACAGGTTCCAGTGAGCCTTTATATGTCATAGATGGTATTCCGGTAGATGGTGCCGGTCATTCTACTGCCGGTTTTGATTGGGCAGGAGGAGCTGGTGGTCAAAGCCGTGTCAATCCGCTATCAACTATTAATCCACAGGATATTGTAAGTATTGAGGTATTAAAAGATGCTTCAGCTACAGCTATTTATGGATCAAGGGCTGCAAATGGTGTTATTATGGTTACTACCAGGACTGGTAAAGCGGGAGAATCAAAAATATCCTATAATGCCTATTATGGCACACAGTCACTACCAAGAACCCTTGATATGATGAATCTGCGCCAATTTGCTGATTATCAATTAACTGTATCAGAAGATATAAATAGTGTTCCTGATGCAAGATATCTTGACCCTTCTATCCTTGGAGAGGGTACAAACTGGCAGGATGAAATTTTCCGTACCGCAGGAATGCAAAGCCATCAATTATCATTTAATGGAGGTACAGAAAAAACAACTTATTCTATTTCAGGAGGATATTTCCAACAGGATGGAATTGTAATCGGATCTGATTTTGATCGCTTTACATCACGTGTTAATATCAATAGTGAATTAAGGGATTGGGTAAAGATTGGCGGAACATTAATGTTTGCTAATACTGATGAGACCATAACTTTAAATGACGGTGGTGATGGAGTTATTATGCAGGCATTGATCACTACACCTGCAACTCCTGTAAGAGATATGGATGGCAATTTTGCCGGTCCGGAACAAGCTAATACAGGTGTTAGCTATAATCCTGTGGCCGCAGCATTAATGCGTAATAATACCCTCCAAAGAAATAGGTTAATGGGTAATTTCTTCACTGATGCGAAAATTTTTAAAGATTTGCAGTTTCGTACGGAATTGGGTTTTGACAATAATACTTCCTACAATACGGCGTTTCACCCGACCTATAAATGGGGTATGTTGGAAGAAACAGTAAATATGCTCCGTGAACAACAGGACCGAAACTTTTTCTGGATATGGAAAAATTACTTTACCTATAATAAAACCTTTGGTGATCATAATGTAACTGCCATGTTAGGTACAGAAGCACAAAAATCCCAATGGTCAGGTATTTCAGTGACTAAGCAAAATCTTGCCACTAATGATATTCCTGTTTTAAGTCAGGGTGATCAGGAAACTGCCATTACTGATGGTTGGAAAGACGGATCTTCCCTTGCTTCTTATTTTGGTAGGGTAAACTATGGTTTTCAGGATAAATATTTAGTTACTTTAACAATGAGAGCTGATGGTTCTTCTAAATTTGGTCCCGAAAATAAATGGGGATATTTTCCTTCAGGGTCTATTGCATGGCGAGTGAAAAACGAAAGTTTTATGGAACCCATCAGTGCTATTTACGACATGAAAATCCGTGTTGGTTATGGTGAAGTGGGTAATCAGGCTATACCTAATTACATGTATGGATCTCCATTGTTGACAGTAAATACCCCGTTTGGTACAGCATATCGTATGGCACAGATCGCCAATCCATTTGTGCAATGGGAGACATCAAAACAGTTTAACATTGGATTAGACCTGTCATTGTTTAATGGCCGGGTTGATTTAACAGCGGATGTCTATGACAGGCAAACTTCTGATATGCTTCTACAGATGTCTATTCCTGGTTATTTGGGAGGTGACGATTGGTGGGATATTTCAGCCCCTTATGCTAATGTGGGCTCATTGCAAAACAGGGGTATCGAGCTTGCCCTGACAACCCATAATATCTCAAGACAAAAATTAGACTGGTCAACAAATATTAATTTCTCACTAAACAGAAATGAGATATTAGAGATCAACAACCAATATTACGGTGAGCTTTACTGGTACTCAGAATTCCAGACAGCTACTTTGGCAACAGTGGGGCAGCCTATTGGTGTGTTTTATGGATATGTAATGGAAGGCTTGTTTACTGATCAGGACGATATCCTCAATCATGCTGTACAAATAAAAGATCCAAATTCAGAGTCATCGGAAAACCCAAATGGTTTAAATCTGGTGGATAAAACTTCAGGAGTTTGGATTGGGGATGTAAAATTTGCGGATTTGAATGGCGATGGTGTAATTAACACTGCTGATCAGACAATTATTGGTGACCCTAACCCTGATTTTACCTTTGGAATTAATAATAATATCAGTTATGGACCTTTTGATCTGAGTGTATTTTTAAACGGATCATATGGAGGTGATATATTAAATTATTCAAGGGTAATGATCGAAGGACAGACCACCTTATTTAATAATCAGTCTGTAGCTGTTGATAACAGGGCACGATATGCCTACCATGATCCAAATGGCTCAACGACTGATCCGTCTAATGTTTACCTGGCAAATCCGGGAACGGAAATACCAAGATTTGCAAATAATGAAAATAACAGGAATAACAGGATGTCAACCAGGTTCATTGAAGATGGATCTTACCTGCGCATCCAAAATATTAAATTAGGTTATAACATTCCTGCAGAACTTGCCAGTAAAATGAGAGCTCAAAATTTAAGGGTGTATGCGAGTATCCAGAATCTATACACTTTCACCAACTATTCCGGTTATGATCCCGAAATAGGAGCATTTAATCAAAATCCTCTACTGCAAAATGTAGATATGGGAAGATACCCTTCTCCGAGGATTTTCACTCTTGGTGTAGATATAGATTTTTAACTGAAGCATTTTAAAGAGAATAATTATGAAAAATAATATCAAATATTTATTAATTCTGATCATGGTGTTTTCCTTAAGCGCCTGTGATGAGGAGTTCCTGGAAATTGCTCCACAAGATAGAGTGGTTGCTGATAATTTTTACAGGAGTGAGTCTGAAATAAGAGCAGCAACTGCTTCTCTTTATGGTTACCCATGGTTTCAGTTTAATGATCGTTTACTATGGACAGGTGGTAATTTGATGTCAGGAGATATGCATCATACATGGTCACACGAAGGTCAATTCTTCTTCTTCACTTTTAATGCAGGTAACTCTTACATTAACGAAGGATGGAGTGGATTGTATAGGGTAGTATCTTATTCAAACTCAATAATTAATGATATGCCTCGTGTTGCTGAAGGCAACGTGCCTCAGGAGATTATAGACAGAGGGGTAGCTGAGGCAAGATTTATGCGAGCAGCGGCTTATTATCATCTGGTCGAATTTTTTGGTGAAGTTCCTATTGTGGAGAATTCTACAGAATTAGTATCCTCAAACAATATGATGTTACCGAAAAATACGCGTATGAGCGTTTATGAATTCATTAAAAGAGATCTTGAGTTTGCAGCTGAACATCTACTGCCAAATGATGAACCTGGCCGTGTTACTCAATGGGCTGCGAAAGGTTTACTTGCAAAAGTATATCTTACCAGAGCTCAGAATTTAAGTAACCCTACTTCTGCTGATGATTTCCAGAAAGCAAAAGAAATCGCTGCTGATGTTATTGACAATTCAGGATTAGCACTTCTTAATAATTATGATGACTTATTTTCAATTGATAATAATAATAATCAGGAGTCGCTATTTGCTTTACAATGGTTAGGAGGAGGAAGTTATGGTACAGGTAATAGCCATCAGGCTATATATGCCCGTAATCCGATTATAACAGGCAATTCACAAGCATGGGGACAGGGCAAATCTGCCAGTCTGAGCCTGCTGAATGATATGGCTGAGGAGGATGAAAGAAGCTATTCAATAATTATGGAATTAGGAAATCACTATCCAACTATTAATAAAGCTGAAGGTGGATATACTTACAACATAGTTACCGTGGATGAGGATGGTGCCCAAATTGAAAGTGCTGCTCCTTTATTAAATAATATTAAAAAATACGTAGTTGGCAGCGCCTTGGATCATCCAGGAAAAGTTGGTAATAATCAGAATGTGGGTATGAATACATATATTCTAAGATTAGCAGATGTTTATCTGATCTATGCAGAAGCAGCTATCGGAGCTGGAGGTTCTACAACTGATCCAAAAGCTGTCGAGGTATTTAATGCTATTCGTGAGAGAGCCGGTCTTCCTTCTATTACAACAATTACATTTGAAGATGTACTGAAAGAACGACGTGTGGAATTTGCATTTGAAGGTAACAGATGGTTTGATATTAAACGCATGTACTATCGGGATCCTATTGAAGCAATGGCTTATTTGGATGGGCAACAAAGAGGAATGGTTTATCGGAGAATTACAGGGCCGGATGCCCCGGATGCAAACTCTGTAGAAGGATATGAATTATTCCAGGAATCTATAGTGAACCCTGTTACAGAAGATAAGATGTTCCTGCCAATTCCGGCTGGAGAAGTACAAAACAATCCAAATTTAGCTCCGGAAGTCGAGGCTGTAGAATATGATTTTAATTAAAAAGATTTTAGAAATGAAAAATAGATTAAAATACTTTTTTCTCTTATTCATCCCACTCCTCTCAGCAGGTGTGTTTCAGGCATGTAATGAAGAGGAGTTGGTTAATGGCGGTGAGCCAGTAATCCACTATGTAAGGATAACAAATCCTAATAGTTCGGATTCTCTATTGGTGGCAGGATATTTAGGTAACCTGGTTGCTATAATGGGAGATAATCTTGGAGACACCAGAGAGCTTTGGTTTAATGACCGTGAGGCCGTCCTTAACCCAAATTTTGTGACGGATAATTCAATTTTGGTTAATATACCAAGTAAAGCTCCCGGTGAAGTGCTCAATCAAATGATACTCAAATTCGGTAATGGTACACAGCTGGCTTATGATTTTGAAGTAGCCATTTCTGATCCCGCATTGGAGGCTATGAAGAATGAGTATGCACCGGCGGGAAATACAACATCAATTTCTGGAAATTTCTTTTTTGAACCGTTAAAAGTAATATTTACCGGAGGTTCAGAAGCAGAGATTGTTTCCGTAACGCAAAATGAGATTACTTTCATAGTTCCCGAAGGCGCAGAGCCAGGTCCGGTAACAGTGGAAACAAATTTTGGTACTACAGAATCTTCTTTTCACTACCAGGATCAACGTAATGTGTTTTTAAATTACGATGATAAAAAGCCGGAAGGTAGCTGGAGACCAGGACTTTTTGTAGAGGATGAGCATAGTATTGATGGGGCTTATTTAAAGTTGAAAGGCACTTACAGTTCTGATGCACCTCGTGAAGAAGGACCTATTGGTGATAATCATTTTGAATCGCAATATTGGGGACAGGCTAGTGGTAGCACTGTGACTAATCTTATTCCAGGCGATCCTGATAATTATGTCATGAAATTTGAAGCTAAAGTAGTAGAATGGTATGCCTCTATACTGAATATCTGTTTTGCACCTTATGATAATGCAGGTAACCAGGAGGTTTGGGCAAATGGATTCAATCCACGTGCGATTTGGGGCCCATGGCAGGAACAAGGAGCGACCTATAGCACCAATGATGGCTGGATAACTGTTACTATCCCTATTTCTGATTTTAAATGGGAAATGGGTACTAATGGACTGGGAAATGTGATTTATACTTTATCCGAAAAGAACCTTAACCTGGATAATACTGGTAGTTTATCATTCTGGATGCTTGGTGCTCCGGAAGCAGACAGCTCTCCCTTTGAGGTCTATATTGATAACGTGCGAATAGTTGAGAAATAAGACCATTAAAAATAACTATTAGAGATATGAAATTAATAAAATTTATAAATAGTTGGAGTATTAAGGCACTCCTCCTCATATGTGTGCTGGGTGCCAGTAATTTCCTTAACTCCTGTAATGAGCCTGAAGAAATGGAAGAGGTTGTTCTTCAAAGTTTCGGCCCTTCTGGAGTGAAACATGGTGATCAAATTAAATTCATAGGAATTAATCTTGATAAAGTAACGGCAATTGTATTGCAACCTGGAATTGAAGTGACACAATTTGATTCTAAAACAGCCAGTTTAATTGAAATGACCGTGCCTAAAGAGGCTGAAGCAGGTAAAGTGGTTCTAAAAACTCCACAAGGAGATATTGAATCCCTGACCATGTTAAGCTTTGAAGTTCCTGTGGTTGTTACTTCAATAACAGCGGAGTCACGTCCTGGAGGTAATATTACCATTACCGGGGATCTTTTAAATTGGATTGAGAGTATAACATTTGAAGATGGTATAGAAGTAACGGAATTTGTTAGTCAATCATTAACTGAATTAGTAGTGACTGTTCCGATGGATGCTCAAACTGGATTTCTTATCTTTAAAACAGGTGGGACTGAGCCTTTAACTTTTGCTTCGGAGGAAAAGTTGATAGTAACATTACCCGAAGTAACGGCCATAACACCTGACTCTGCAAGACATGAGCAGGATATAATAGTTACAGGTACGGACCTTGATTTGGTTACCTCTATTCAGTTTACAGGGGATTTAAATGTAGATAAGGCAAATTTTGTTAGCCAATCAGCTACAGAGATTGTTGTTAATGTGCCTGCTATGACAGAAACAGGGGTAATTACACTTAAGCAGTTATCACCTATTGATGTTGTTACTACTCAGGCACTCTCAATTATTTTACCTGTGGGTACGAGTGTTTCACCATCACCTGCCGTTCCTGGACAGGATGATATTACTATAACAGGTACAGATCTGGATTTAGTTGGGCAACTAATTTTATCAGGAGTTGATCCTATTCCTGCAGCTAATTTTGTTAGTCAGAGTGAAACGGAGATTATCGTAACGGTTCCTGCTGAGGCTAAATTTGGTCCTATTAATTATGTGACCATACATGGTTATGCCGGAAGCCTTGGTGTAACTCTCACTATTCCAAGTGAAGGACCACCACCATTAGTAGTTCCGGTTTATGAAGAGGCTGTTACTGATCTTATGGGTCAGGGTGGCGGATGGGGTGGTGCTACCACTGATTTCGCTAACACTGAAAATGCCCGGGAGGGAACAAATGCAATGAAAGTAACTTTCGCAGGTGACTGGGGCGGAGCAGCTCAGATGGGTACGTGGGGTAAAGATGATCTTTCAATTTCCGGTACCGAAGTATTTGTCTTTTCAATATATGGAGGAGCAGGTACTGGTGGCCAACAGCTTAATGTCAATGTTAAATTCGATGCTGATAACCCTCAGGTGATTACAATAGTGGAAGGAGAATGGACAGATGTGGAGATCCCAATTTCTGACTTCGGAAATTTCACAGCGGTAACGGAGATCTGGTTCCAGGACAGAGGGTTCTCTGGTACTGTATGGATTGACAGGGTTGGTTTTAGTATGGCAAGTGGGCCTAAAGAACTTGCAGTTCTGGCTTATGACGATGCTGTTTCCGCTTCATTTGGCCAAGGTGGCTGGGGTGGTGCAACTACAGATTATGCCAATACGGAAAACACAAGACAAGGATCTAACGCAATAAAAATTGATTATGTTGGAGATTGGTCTGGTGCACCTCAATTAGGTACATGGGGAAAAGATAATGTTTCAATAGCAGGAACGAGCGTATTTGCTTTCTCCATCTTTGGAGGCTCCGGAACAGGAGGCAAAGAATTAAATGTAAATGTAAAACTTGATGCGGACAATCCTCAGATTATAACTATTGTCGAAGGAGAATGGACTGACGTAGAAATTCCAATTTCAGATTTTGGCTCATTTACTGAGATCACTGAAATATGGTTCCAGGATAGAGGTTTTACCGGTACAGTATACATTGATTATATCGGATTCAGATAAAATGAATCTTAAATTCAAACGAAATTCAGTTGATTTTCATACTTTCTAGCTGGATTATTGATAAAAGGAAGAGTGAAAGCTCTTCCTTTTTATATTTTTAAAGTTTAAGTTATGAGGATCAGGAAGCTTGCTGTTTTTTTCCTATACTTCTTATCTCTCCCTGCTTTTGCACAAGTTTTTGAAGCTGAAGAAGCCATACTTTCAAATGGTGCCGAAATAGTTGAAGACCCTGAAGTCTCAGGCGGAGCTTATGTGGCCCAGAAGGATGGTGATCTTCTTTTTAATATAAATATAGGAGAGGAAGAATATTATGATATTTATATTAATGCTTCTTCACCAAATGGGGATAAAGTAAACCACCTGTCTGTTAATGGTTCAACCCTGACATTTGGCCTTGGAAAGAATAATCAGTTTCAAAAGATCCGGCTTGTAATTCGGCATAAAATACCTAAAGGTGATCATAAGATAGAGATAATAAAATCCTGGGGCTGGATTAATATTGATTATATCGAGATTCTAAAGGTTAGCACTGGTCCTGTTTTTAATATAAAACAACAGCTGGCAAATTCCGAAGCAAGCGATGAGGCCAATTCACTTTACCATTTTTTACTAGATACCTATGGTCGTAATATCATCTCCGGGGTAATGACCCTCAATAGTATGGATGAAGCTATTTGGTTAAAGGAAAATACAGGTAAAGAACCGGCTTTATTAGGTATTGATTTTATGCACAGCGGAAGAGGATATGACTGGTATAACGACAGCATTCCGGTCAAGGATGCCTTTGCCTGGTATAACCGAAATGGCATTCCTGCAATGATGTGGCACTGGCGTGATCCTTCAAAACAAACGGAAGAGTTTTATTCTTCCATGACCTCCTTTGATGTTTCAAAAGTGCTGGATCAAAACTCTGCTGAATATGATTCTATAGTTGCTGATATTGATCATATAGCCGGTTATTTAAAATTTCTTCAGGAGAAAGGCGTGCCGGTTATCTGGCGGCCACTTCATGAGGCGGCAGGCGGTTGGTTTTGGTGGGGAGCGAAAGGCCCGGAACCTCTCAAAATACTTTATAAGCTGCTGTATGAGAGATTGGTAAACCATCACCAACTGAATAATTTAATATGGGTATGGACCAGAGAACCTTTTGATGATGAATGGTACCCGGGTGATGACGTTGTTGATATTGTTGGGCGTGATATTTATAAAACTGGTGATCATACAGCTCAGGAGATTGAATATAGTCATGCGAATGCTGTTTATGAAGGGAAAATGATGCTTGCACTCAGCGAAACCGGTTCATTTCCCGATCCGGATAGTTTAGTAAGCCAGGAGGCAGGATGGCTGTGGTTTATGCCGTGGTATGGCAAATTCACCAGAAATGAATATTACAATTCAATGGATCTATGGCAAAAAACTTTAACACATGACTATGTGGTTACACTTGATGAAATGCCAAGTCTTAAAGATTATGAACGTCAATTTGAACCTGGCCCTATAACCGCAATAGAAGATCAGCATGAGATTTTTCCATCGGTAAGAGCATATCCTACAGTAACTGATTATTACGTAACTGTGGAGAGTAATTTTATTATTCGTTCCCTGGTTATTTATGATGGAAACGGCAGGATATTAAAGGAATTAGAGCCGAATAAACATTATATTGAAGTATCACTTGCCGAAATGAATAGTGGCATGTATTTTATCCGTGTTAACTATGAAAAAACATTACGGATCATTAAAAGATAACGCCTACCTTAAATAATATGAAAACAGATAATAATAAGATGATAAATATATTTACCACTCTATTTACTTTATTAATACTCATTGATCCGATATCCGTAAAGAGCCAGTCGGAAATTCAGTATGCTGATAATATAATGGTTAATCAAATCGGGTATTATCCATACGCGCCAAAATTGGCAGTAGTAAAAGAATATGAAAATGCAGATAAATTTTATATTGTTACAACAGATCTCCGAGATACTGTTTATACGGGAGCTTTAAATGAGAAGCGGAAATCTCTCTATTCAGGAAAAAGTACTGTATTAGCTAATTTTTCTGGATTTAATAAAAAGGGAGAGTTTCTTTTGATTGTACCTGAACTGGGTAAATCAGCTCCATTTGAAATAAAGGAGGATGTATATGCTGATCTGGCTGCCGGTAGCATGAAGAGCTATTATTTTCAAAGAACATCTATGCCCTTAGAACCTCAGTATGCTGGAAAATGGTCACGTAACGCAGGCCATCCGGATGAAAAGGTTTTTATACATGCCTCTGCTGTGTCTGAAGGCCGTCCTGAAGGAACCGTAATCAACTCGACACGTGGTTGGTATGACGCAGGGGATTACAATAAGTATATAGTGAACAGCGGAATTACAATGGGCACGATATTTTCCTTATATGAAGATTTCCCGGAGCAGGTTAGATCACTGAGCTTGAATATTCTCGAATCGGGTAATGGAATTCCTGATTTTTTGGATGAAGCATTATTCAATCTCCGATGGATGCTGACCATGCAGGACCATGACGGGGGAGTTTACCATAAACTTACAGCTGCAGAATTTGAAGGAATGATCAGGCCTGAGGAAGCGAAAGGTAAACGATTTGTAGTCCAGAAATCGACTGAGGCTACTTTAGATTTTGCTGCTGTTATGGCCCAGGCTTCGAGGATTTTCAGAGAATTTGAAGATCATCTTCCTGGCTTGGCTGACTCAACACTGGAAGCTTCTCAAAGAGCCTGGAGATGGGCACTGGAAAATCCTGACAAACATTATGATCAGAAGGAGCTGAATAAAAATTTTGATCCGGATATTAATACAGGAGCTTATGGGGATAAAGATGCCGATGACGAATTTTATTGGGCAGCAGCGGAATTATGGGCTACAACAGGTGATCTTTCTTTTGCAGAAGCAATAGAAGTTGAGGTTGATACAATTACCATTCCATCCTGGCCAAATGTTGAAACGATGGGATTATATACTTATTTAAGGTTCAAAGAAAAATATCCCGATCATGAATTTCCCGAGAACCTTAAAAAGAGGGTTTTACAGTTAGCAGACCAATTATTGGATGCAGCTACTAATAATGCATATGGAGTGGTAATGGGTGGAGACCCAAATGATTTCAGATGGGGAAGTAATGCTATTGCGGCAAATCAGGGAATAGCTATGGTTTATGCCTATAAGCTGACACGGGATCAAAAATATCTTGATCATGCCTTAGGAAACCTTGATTATCTTTTAGGAAGAAATGCAACCGGATATTCATTTGTGACAGGCTATGGACAAAAGACTCCAATGCATATTCACCATCGTCCTTCCGTATCGGATAATATTGAAGAGCCTGTACCCGGAATGCTGGCAGGAGGGCCAAATCCTTCACAACAGGATAAATGTGAATATCCTTTTGATGCTGCAGATGAATCTTATATAGATGAAGTATGCTCTTATGCTTCCAATGAAATTGCCATTAACTGGAATGCTCCATTAGTTTATTTAGTAAATGCTCTGGAAGCACTTAAATATGAGGCAGGTTATACGAAAAAATAAATTATTTAATTAGGATCTGTTTTGTAATAATGGAATTGTAAATGTTGATTTTTAAAATGTAGAAGCCGGTTTTTAATAGAGTAACATCTATTTCATTTCCATTGGTTTGCAATATCATTTTACCGGCACCATCATATAACTGCAACTCTGGCTTTTCATCAGAATTAGATATTATGATATATAATAATTTATCAGCCGGATTAGGGTAAACAATAACATTATTATTTATTTCTTCTGAAATTAATGTTACTGTGGTATCAGGGATTTTAAAATTACTGGAATAGGTTGCATGAATAGCGCCCGCAGTATAGACCAACGGTGCATTCCAGTTGATAGTGACTTCGTTCGTGGAATAGCTGCACCAGCTGTCAAAATAACTTTTAGCCGGGATCAGGGATGGATAAGCTTCAGAGCCACAGTCGTAAGTATTATGTGGATTCGGGCCGCCAACCAAAAATCCCGGAATAGGAGCAGGGATATTATCAGCTTCTGATTGTCGGTGATGGATATTTTGGGGTGTGTGATCACCAAAATGGGTTACAAAGCTGAAGGTAGTGGCATTCCTGCCGAGTAAATAGTCCAGCGCACTTAGAGCAGTATTAAAATAATTAATGTCGCCAGTCAGGTGATATGCCTGCATTAGGAGCATACCCTGATTGGCAGGGATACTATTGCTACCCCAATAGAATTGATTGTTTGGTATTTTATAAGGAGAGGAGTTATCACGATAATTCACCAGTTCATCAGTGATATTATATAAAATATTTTTTATAGAAGTGGTATCAGCCACTGAAGTAAACTCTTTACGATGGTTGATCAGTGACAATATCCCTAGTGTTGCTACATTTGGCCACCCGGGAACACTGAACCATTGTGAAAAATCAAGGCTATTGTAGTAATTTTCATTTTTTGTGGTTATATAAAGCTCTGATGCAGCCCAGAAAAACTCATCTTCAAAATTATTATCACCGTATTCTCCTGTATTTATAGAAGGATATCCATCCTGGGCTCCCGGATTGGTGAATGGGATATCCGGATTTGCTAAAGCCCAGTTCCATGCCAGTTCCGCTTTTTCAAGGCAATCATTTGCAAAACCCGGAAGGTAAGGCTGATAAACACGTGCTGCCATGGCCATTACGGCAGCAAAATCCAGTGTAGCAGCTGTTCCTTTAGAAACAACATAACGTGTAGCATTTGCCTGGTGGGGCATTACAGCGCCCTGAAAATATGCAGTAGTGGTTTTGTTATAGACCCCGCCATCCTCATCCTGCATGGTGGACATCCATTCAATATTCCAGAATGCCTCATCAAGTATATCTGGTATATTATTATCTTTTTCAGGTATATCTAAAATAAGGCTATCATAAAATCCCTGATAATTTTCATAAGCTGAAAGCAAAGTAAAAACACTTATCCCGGAATTAACGATGTATTTATTAAAATCACCTGCATCGTACCATCCTTTTGCGGTTGAAATAATTGTACCGGCTGGTCTGTTTGCACTGGCAGCAGAGGGATGTACGACCACCTGATCATCCGGGTGGCCCAGAGGACGTTTGTATTCACCTGCGAACTCTTCCTTAAGCTCCAAAGAAGCTCTGTTAAAATAGTAAGCTTTAATACTTCCTTTAACAAGATCATAAAACACATCATCTGAAATCGTAAAAGTATGGGAAATACTGCCGTTACCAAGACGGATATAATAGGTTCCGCGTGTTTTAAACTCAGAAAAATCAGCTATTCTGGCCCGCTCCTGGGAGCTTGACCAATATTCAGAAGGAGATAGCGCCCCGGAATATACAACAGAAGAGTTTTTACTATTTATTATTTCAAAAGTTGCCTGATCAGTGTCCACAACTACAGCAATCTTTTCTGATTCTGGCAGATAACCTAACTGATTTAATCGAATTGATTCGGAAGCATCCTGTGCCTGAACAGAAAAAATGGTTATAATAAAAGAAATCGAATAAAGGATTATCTGATTGCTACCTCGCATTACCGGGCAATTTCAATTATTGAATCATAAGCAGGTTTTGGTTCAAAATTCCTGTTGAAGAGCAATGGATAGCTGGTCCTGCCGGGCATCGGCCAGTTATTTAACCACGAATGCTGATCGGCAACACCCCAGAAGGTAACACGGTCAATTTTATCGCGGTGTTTATAGAATAGCTCAAAAAGCTCTTTGTAACGATTTGATAATTTTTCCTGCACGCTATCCGGTAATCCGGATTCATACGGATTAAATCCTTCACGGGCTTCAAAAGTTTCTGCGATATCAGCACCCTGTCTTTTGCTGGGATTAGGTAGTAAGTCTATATCCAGCTCAGTGATCATTACCTTTACACCCAAATCGGAAAAAGCAATTATACTTTCTTCAATCTGCTCAAGATCAGGATAGCCTATTCCATAATGCCCTTGCATTCCAACACCATCAACTTTTACTCCTTTCTCCTGAAGGTTTTTTATGATTCGCACAGCACCATCCCGTTTGGCAGGTTTCCATAGATTATAATCATTATAGTATAATTCTGCATCCGGATCAGCTTCATTAGCCAAAGTAAATGCTTTTTCTATAAAATCTTGACCTATAATCTTCAACCAGAGTGTTTCGCGCATGGAGCCATCATCATTTAAAGCTTCATTGACCACGTCCCAGCTTTGAACTCGGCCTTTGTATCGACCAACTATAGTTGAAATATGATCATCCATACGCTGAAGCAGTATATCCCTGTTTACTGTATCTTTATTTTCAGTAACAAAGATCCAGTCAGGGACCTGGCTATGCCATACAAGTGTATGGCCGACCATATACATATCATTTTCCTCTCCAAAAGCAACAAATTTATCAGCCGGATCAAAATTATAGCGGTTAGGCTCCGGATGAATAGGAGCTGGTTTAAATACATTCTCGGGTGTTATTGTATTAAATTGTTCTATAATTAAAGCCACTGAAGCGGTATCTTTCCCGTAAATCTGGCTGCTATTTAAAGCTGCACCGATTAAAAAATCATTTTTAAAGGCCGCTTTTAATGTTTTTGCATTGCTGATTTCCGTTTCTGCTGTTCCATTACAAGACAAAAGACCGATAAGCAGGAGAAGAGGGGTTTTTAAAAAGTACTTCATTTTCATTGTTTTACTCATTTTAAAATCCTATTGAATTACCACCGTCCACTGTAATTGTGGTGCCCGTGATATATTTTGCAGATGGAGTTGATAAGAAATATACGGCTTCAGCCACATCTTCAGGCAAGCCTAATTCAGCCATCGGCGTTCTGGAAATCACCCTGTTCTTTCTTTCAGGATCATTATTCAGCGCCTTAGATGACATATCAGTTTTTATAAATCCGGGAGCAACACAATTGACTCTAACACCCACTGGTGATAACTCTACTGCCATTGCTTTTGTCATTCCTTCTATAGCAGATTTTGCTGCCGTATAAGCTATAATTTTAGGAATACCATATTTTGCCGCCATTGAGCTGATATTTACAATTGCTCCCTTTTTTCTTTTCACCATTCCCTGACTCACATCCCTGCTTAAGGCAAAGACTGCAGTAAGATTTGTAAGGATCACCTGTTGGAATTCTTCATTCGTGACCTCACCTAATGGTTTCTTTAAATGAATGCCGGCATTGTTAACCAGGATATCAATATGTCCAAAATTTCTATTGATTTCTTCCACCAGCTGGGGAAGTTTATTCAATTCATTTAAGTCAAAAGAGATCCATTGGCATAGCTCTCCAAGTGAATCCTTGGCTTTTTTAAGTTTATCTTCATTCCGACCAATAATAACAGTTCGTATGTTATTCCTCACGAATTTTTTTGCTATGGCATAACCCAGCCCTGAGCCTCCTCCTGTTACCACAGCTAATTCCGTAGCTTCACTCATTCTTATTAATTTTTAATTACCCGGTACATATTTCGGGTCTAGGTTTATATAATATTCCAATGGTTTTTTCGGAGCTTCAATTTCTTCCGGAAATGGTTTATCGGAAAAAGTCTGAAAGTAAGTAAGACATGCATTTTTCCACCACTCTGCTTCCTTCTCCTGTATTTTTAAATATGTTTTAGTCAGATTAAATCTTTCAGGATCGACATATCCCTGCAGTGTTTCCCAGGTTTCCTGCATTTTTCTGACTGTATCCACACCACTTTGATATTTGATGTTTAATTCATCCCATAAAATTCGTCCGGAATTCATTTCATGATCCCACGGCACATGGTGAAACCATAATAGATATTTTTCCGGACAATTATCAATATCACCAAATTTTTTCGCAACAGGCGGGAAATATTGTGATACAGCATTACTTCCGGAGGCAGTTCGGTCAAATCCAACTCCTTCCTCGTCTGCCCTGTGATAGTAGACGGATGTCCAGTCTGCCCGATGTTTATCTTTGATCCATGGCCCAGGACCATAATGATGGGACCAGCCCATCAGGTGGTGCAGGCCCAGAGGAGTCATGTAATTTACCACTGCCTCACGGGAATTCATCATCATTTCTTTTGCAGCTTCGACAAATTTATTTTCATTACTGAAGGTCATCTTTAGCCATTCTTCTGCTATTTCTTCTGATGAAAATTCATGATCCCAGGCAAGTCTTCCAAAGGCGTACCAGTCGGCCTGACCAAATATGCTACCTGTCCAGTTAATATCATTACCAATATTAGCTACACCTGCAATTCCAGTTCGTTCATAGTTATGAAGGGAACCGTCAATAACTTTTGCCACTGTCGATCCTTTTCCTTTTGCATGGGTATCAGCATCAAGCACCTCTTTAAATAGTGGGGCGAGATAAGCAAGGTGAGTGGAAAATCCCAGATATTCTTTAGTGATCTGGAATTCCATCATCAGCGGGGTATCAGGCATAGCACCAAAGAGAGGATGGAAAGGCTCCCGGGGCTGAAAATCAATGGCACCATTTTTTACCTGGATGAGGACATTATCCCGAAATTTACCATCCAGAGGTTTGAATTCATTATAAGCCTGTTTGGCACGGTCTTCAGGTTCTTCATTGCTATACACAAATGCACGCCACATAACGATTCCCCCATGTGGTTTTAAAGCATCAGCTAAAAGATTTGCTCCCTCGGCATGAGACCGTCCATAGTTCTGCGGACCTGGTTGTCCTTCAGAATTTGCCTTTACCAAAAAACCACCAAAATCCGGAATTACCTTATAGATCTCATTGGCTTTATCTTTCCACCAGGCAATTACTTCAGGTGCAAGTGGATCAGCAGTATCCAGGCCTCCAATTTCTACAGGAGCACTGAAGCGTGCTGTCAGATATATTTTTAAACCATAAGGACGAAATGTATTTGCGAGTGCGGCTACTTTATCTATATAGTCTTCTGTTAATACCAACGCATTCGCATTAACATTTGTAAGCACTGTTCCATTAATTCCCAGAGATGCATTCGCACGGGCATAATCAATATATCGCTGATCAATATAATCAGGCAGCTTATGCCAGTCCCAGATGGAAAATCCTGCATAACCACGTTCCACTGTTCTGTCCAGATTATCCCAGTGATTTAGTACGCGGTGCTTAATCTTTGGTGCACTTATAATATCCAGATTTTCCAAAGATCTATGTTGTTGTAACAGGTTTAATAGCCTAAAAGTACCATAAAGCACTCCAACCTCAGTATTCGCGGCAATAACTATTGCTTTTTTTCCATCTATCGAAGTGCTTTTAAGAATGAAGCCTTCATCTCCAATAGTTTTTAGCTGTGGATTAATACCAAGATTTTTAATTATGGATGAATTTCCTGGTGTTCCTGCAATAAGAGCACCTGAAGCAGTTAAATCGTCTGTTACCAGTACGGCAGTATTTAACAATCCGGTAAGCCCCCTCTCAAGTTCATCTTTTATTATTTCTGTGGTTGCTGATCCACCAGAGACTACTATTTGGTTAAAATTAGTTATATAACTATCACGAATGGCTTTATCTTTAATTGGCTGATATTGCAGCCAGAGGTCATACCCGTTATTGCCAAAAGATGGAATAGTTAAAAATGCCAGGAATAGGGCTGTAATAAATCGAACCTGGGATTTTTTATGTCTAATTAATGTAATCATGTGCGGTTATATTGCTTTTGCCAGTTTGCCTTTTAAAGATGATTGCCTAACGATAAGATCAGATCTCAATGTTATTGTATTTGTGGAAATGCTACCGGAAAGGCCATTCATTAGGTTTATAAGATTCCTCACAGCTACTTCACCCATTTCATATCCGGGATAATCAATAGTTGTTAGGTTTGGCTCAATAATTTTTGAAATTGGGTCATTGTTAAACCCAACTACCGCAACATCATCAGGGATTTTCACACCTGCCAATTGCAGATGTTTCATAAAATGAACAGCACAGGTATCGTTGGAAAAAAATACTCCGTCAGGAAGCTGATTCAGGTTAAGGATCTCTTCTGCTATTTTTTTACCTGCCTCTTCATTAAGATCACAGGTAAATACTGAAGCATCGTTATAGGGCAGATGATTATCTATTAAAGCATATTTAAACCCTTTACATCGATCGCTGTATACATTTCTTTTAAGGTTACCTGTGACATGTACAATAGTTCTACATCCCTGCTCAATAAGATGTGTTGTTGCTTTATAGGCTGCTGATATATTATCAATAATTACACCGACACAATTTGCATCCTCATAGACCCTGTCGAAGAAAACCAATGGGATATTTTTTTCAATGAAGGGTTTGAAATGATCGATATTTTCTGTGTTTGCAGCTAATGAAACCAGAAGTCCATCAATCCGACTGCTAAACATGGTATTGGAATTGGCTACTTCCTTGCTATAGCTTTCAAGTGATTGGTTAATTAAAATATTAAAACCTTCTTCATTAGCAACCTTTTCAATACCTGCTATTACAGATGACATAAAAAGGCTGTTGAGCCTGGGAACAATGACACCAATAGTATTTGTCTTACTGGTCCTTAACCGGCTGGCAAAAATGTTAGATCTATAACCCAGGCTATTGGCCCGGTCCATTATTAATTTTTTTGTGGCCTTGCTTACCGCCACATGATCATTAAGGGCCCGACTTACGGTAGAAGGGGAAAATCCCGTTCCTTCTGCTATATCATAAATTGTTACTTCCTTTTTCATATTTCCCCAATTATGAGTCTGTTATAATAGAATTCTCCTTATTCAGGATCATTATCACTAAACTTTACGGTGCAATTTTTAAAGCATTTTGCTATTGAAACTGAAATATAAAATGAAATTACATAAAAATGAAATATTTGATGCAATCGGTTGCAAAATAAAAAAACAACTATCATATTTACTTCCGGATAACAGTAAATTTTTATGAGCAGAGCTTTCCTTTATATATTCATTTTGGCCGGTACTTTATTTTTTACTAAGGCGAAAAGTCAGCAAAATCCTGAATATTTAAATGTAGATCTTTCCTTTGAGGAGCGTGTTGATGCACTGGTTAATTCTCTTACTTTACAGGAGAAGATAGGCCAGCTTACCTACAATAGCCCGGCTATTGACAGACTTGACATCCCTGCATACAACTGGTGGAATGAAGCTCTCCATGGTGTTGGCCGTGCGGGTGTAGCCACTATTTTTCCACAGGCAATAGGATTGGGAGCTACATTTGATGAGGAACTCATTTTAAGAGTTTCCTCTGCCATC
Source organism: Candidatus Cyclobacteriaceae bacterium M2_1C_046 (assembly GCA_051418055.1). Classification (GTDB taxonomy): domain Bacteria; phylum Bacteroidota; class Bacteroidia; order Cytophagales; family Cyclobacteriaceae; genus JBPRGH01. The sequence continues at coordinate 213,644 of JBPRGH010000085.1, forward strand.
TCTGATGAAGCACGTGCAATGTATAATGCTTCTGTGGACAAAGGTTATCATATGAAATATGGTGGATTAACCTTCTGGACACCTAATATAAATATATTCCGTGACCCCCGCTGGGGAAGGGGTCAGGAAACGTACGGAGAAGACCCTTACCTCACTTCAGTTCTAGGTAAAGCATTTGTTAACGGATTGCAGGGTGATCATCCAAAATACCTGAAAACCGCTGCCTGTGCAAAGCATTATGCGGTACATAGCGGTCCCGAAAAGCTTCGTCATGAATTTAATGCTGAAGTCTCAAAGAAAGATCTGTATGAAACATATCTTCCTGCTTTTGAAGCTTTAGTTACAGAAGCTAAAGTTGAAGCAGTAATGTGTGCTTACAATAGTACAAATGGAGAGCCATGCTGCGCCAATAAGTATCTCCTGGAGGATGTGTTAAGAGATAAGTGGGGATTTAAGGGACACGTAGTTTCAGATTGCTGGGCGCTTGTGGATTTTTATAATGGTCATAACGTAGTGGAAAATGAAGCTCAGGCGGCAGCGCTTGCCATCAAAAGTGGTATCAATTTAAATTGTGGCAGCGTTTATGCCGCAGCTCTTGAGCAGGCAGTGAAGGATGGCTTAGTGGAAGAAGCTGTAATTGATGAAAATTTAAAAGTTCTTTTAAGAACTAAATTTAAGCTGGGCTTATTCGATCCTGAGGAGGAAAATCCATATAATGATATTTCAACAGAAGTTATAAATAGTGAAAAGCACCGCCAGCTGGCACGTGAGGCCGCACAAAAATCAATCGTACTATTAAAGAATAATGGTGTGCTTCCATTGAAAAAGGACCTGTCAATGTATTTTGTTACAGGTCCAAATGCGTCATCTGTTGATGCATTACTGGGAAATTATTATGGTATAAATCCTAATATGGTGACAATCCTGGAGGGTTTATCTGCTAAAATTGAACCTGGTAGCCAGATGCAATACCGGATGGGAGCATTGCTTGACAGAGAGAACGTTAACCCTCAGGACTGGACTACAGGAAATGCGAAAATAGCCGATGCTACTTTTGTGGTTATGGGCCTTACAGGGCTATTGGAAGGAGAGGAGGGCGAATCCATTGCTTCTCCATATTTTGGCGATCGCCTGGATTATAACCTGCCTCAAAATCAGATCAATTTTTTAAAGAAGATTCGGGAGGGGCATTCTCAACCTGTAATTGCAATAATTACTGGTGGTAGCCCTATGAATTTGGCAGAAGTACAGGAAATTGCAGACGCCGTTGTGCTGGCATGGTACCCGGGAGCTGAGGGTGGAAATGCTGTTGCAGATATTGTTTTTGGAGATGTTTCCCCTTCAGGACGATTACCTATTACATTTCCAAAATCACTCGATCAATTGCCACCTTATGAAGATTATAGCATGAAAGGCAGGACCTATCGGTATATGTCAGAAGACCCTTTATATCCTTTTGGGTTCGGATTAAGCTATGCATCATTCAACTATGATGACCTGAAATTTTCATCGAAAGAAATTAAAAAAGGAGAATCATTGAATGTTGAGGCTACTATTACAAATATCGGAAAACTTGAAGGGGAAGAAGTAGTTCAGCTTTATATACATGATATGGAGGCGGATGTTGATGTTCCTCTTTATTCATTAAAAGAAATTAAGAGGATAAAATTAGCTCCCGGAGCATCTGAAACTGTCCGGTTTACCGTTACTCCAGAAATGATGAACATTATCAATAAAGAAGGTAATGAGATCCTGGAAAAAGGAAATTACAAAATTTTTATAGCCGGGGCCGCTCCTCATAAAAGAAGTGTGGAGCTAGGTGCCCCGGAACCATTAACAGGTATTTTTTCAATAAACTGATATGAATTTAATATTAAATATTTCCAAAAGTTGGTTTTTAGGGCTGACAGTCATCACATTAATAAGCCTCTACTCATGTTCAGATGATGATACACCTATACCTCCACCTGTAGTAGAACCAGAAGGAGATTCCATAGTTGTAAATACATCTGTTTCATATCAGGAGATGATAGGATTTGGTGGTGCTTTGACCTGGTATAGTGACAGGGTTTATAGCAGCAGTAAGAAAGAAGAGATCTACCAGTTGATGTTCGAAGATCTGGGGTTAGATATTTTACGCCTGAAAAACTGGTATTATCCGGAGAACTATCCTGTAAATAAATCACCAGATAATATGTTGACAACAGGTGATGAAATCATGTTTAATGCAACGAATGAGTTTTATGCGAAAGCAAAAGAATACAATCCTGAAATTGAGGTGCTGCTTAGTGCCTGGGGACCTCCACCAAGCCTGAAAAGTAATGATCATTTACGGGAAGGAACATTAAAACGTGATGATGAAGGTTATATGTATGCCGAATATGCACAGTGGTGGGTAGATGCGTTGGATCATATCACATTTGACCCGGAATATATCAGTATTCAGAATGAGCCATCTTATACAAATCCTGGTTGGACCACCTGTATGTGGAGGCCTACGGAAACTACAACAAATGCAGGTTATGAATCAGCTTTTGACAGTGTATATAACAGGATTAAAGATCGCCCGCAAGCGCCGGTGATGATTGGACCGGAGTCAGAGAATATTTCAGCCTTTATAAATTTCGCTCCGGTGGTGAAGGATAAAGATTACTGTCCTATATACGCATGGCATCCATATAATTTTAATGAAAGTACCAGTATGAGCACCATCACAAGCTCATTAAGAAGTATGTATTCCAACTTTAGTAATAAACCTAATATAATGACTGAATATTCTACATTAAGCTGGTTTAAAACAGCAAGATTTATTCAGCAGACATTGATTGAATCACATACTTCAGCTTATATCTACTGGGAATTAATGTGGGGAAATCTTGAAACTAAAGATCAGGCAATGATCTATATGAACAGTTCTGGAGAATATACAGTAAACCCATTCTTTCATTTGATTAAGCATTATGCCAAATATATTGATAAAGGATATAAAAGAGTGGATGTTACGAGCAGTCAGGAGTCAATGGAGATATCCGGTTTCATCAATCCGGCAGGAGATCAACTTACTTTAATACTAATAAATTCAGCGGGTTCTGCTTCTGAACAATTTGAGGTAAAAGTAAAAGATCATGAATTTACGCTTGTCCATGCTTTCCAAAGTAGGGAAGGTAACTATTATGATGATTTGACCGAGTTGGATTTTTCTGAGAATAAAATACTTTTTCCCAGCTCCTCTATTACCACTATGGTGTTTGAACTTAATTAAATTAATATAAAAAACTATGCTTAAAAATTTAAATCTCTCAATCCTGATGAGCTTTGCTGTGCTGATATCTGCATGTGATACTGGGCAAAATACCACCGGCGAAGCAAATACAGATACTCTTCCTGAAGATGATACTGTAAAAGCTGAACTAAAGCCAATTATAGACCATATGTATACGGCTGACCCCTCAGCACATGTTTTTGAGGGGAAAATTTATCTGTATCCGTCACATGATTATGAATCCGGTATCCCTGAAGATGATCTGGGCAGCCATTTTCATATGAAGGATTATCATGTGTTTTCTATGGATAGTGTAGGTGGAGAGATCACAGATCATGGTGTTGCTCTTAAAGTTGAAGATGTTCCATGGGCAGAGAAGCAAATGTGGGCTCCGGATGCAGCTGAGAAAAATGGAAAATACTATTTCTATTTTCCTGCAAAAGATAAAGATGGAATTTTCAGGTTAGGTGTGGCAGTCGCTGATAATCCTGCAGGACCTTTTACTCCGGAAGAAAAACCGATTGAAGGTAGTTACAGTATTGACCCCGCTGTTTATAAAGATGAAGATGGGACCTATTACATGTATTTTGGCGGAATATGGGGAGGTCAGCTGCAAAGATGGACTTCCGGAGAATATAAGGCAGAGGATACTTACCCTGCTGAAGGACAACCGGCGCTAAATTCAAAAGTGGTTAAACTTAGTGATGATATGAAATCTTTTGCTGAGCAACCCCGGGATGTGGTTTTGCTTGACCAGGATGGTTCTCCAATAAAAGTAGAAGATAATGAAAAGCGCTTTTTTGAAGCTGCATGGGTACATAAATACAATGGCAAATATTATTTCTCTTATTCCACAGGAGATACACATAATATTGCCTATGCAACAGGTGACAGCCCATATGGTCCATTCACATATCAGGGTATAATACTAAAGCCGGTTTTAGGCTGGACCAATCATCATTCGATTGTAGAGCATGATGGAAAATGGTGGTTATTCTTCCATGACAGCTCTTTATCTGGTGGTAAAACACATCTGAGAAGTGTAAAAGTAACAGAGCTGAAGCATAAAGAAGATGGTACAATAGAGACTATTGATGCAATGGTGAAATTGTAATGATATTATAAACTACCGGTCTGCCGCTTTAGTCATCGGACCGGTAGTTTATTTTTATTTCAAAAGGACTGGCGGGCAAGCCTTCATTATTATAAAGATTGGCAGCAGCAGGATTATCCGCCCAGGCATATCTTACCACAGTTGGATTCTGAACAGCTTTATTCCATACTTTAACATGGTTCTTATCAATAATCTCAGCACTGGCCCACACAAAATTCTCACCATCATTGGAAATCGCAAAATGCTTAAGTTTAGAACTATCTTTTGCCTTTAACCCATTTGGGGCATTTTTAAATTCGATAATAACTGCATTTTCATCAATAGATGCATTAACAGGGAGCGGGCTTAAAGCAACATCAGATTCATCATAGGCAACCTCTTTGGCTTCTAGAGCCAGACGTTTGCCCACATCTTCTTTATTCAGCGGATGGATATCATTCCACTCCCCGAGATCTATCGTCACTGCCATTCCGGTATTTGGTACTGAAAGTGTCTTCAATTGAGCTTGTCTCAATCTTGCCCAATTACTTTCTACTGGTTCTGATTTCTCTTCCAAAAAATTTGCCAGCTGCACATAAATGAATGGGAAATTATCTTGTTCCCACCTGTTCCTCCAGTTACTGATCATTGCCGGAAATCTTTCTTCATAGGCTACAGGGTCATAAACATTTGATTCCCCCTGGTACCAGATCACCCCTTTAATATCGTAATTTAACAAAGGTGCAATCATGGCATTAAATAATCCTCCGGGTTTCCAGCGTACGAATGTCTGGCTTTCCAGAGGATCAATAGTAGCGCCAATTTTATACTTCCATGTACCGGATAAATTGAGTGTATCTTTGCCTACGGCCAAAAAATAAGGTTTATCAGGGACAAATCCACCAACACCTTTTTGGTTGATAACCCTTACTGTAATAGTGTTTTTACCTTCTTTTAAGATATCAGGATCAACAGAATATCGGCGTGGAGGATATTGATAGGTTATGGAACCCACAGGTTCACCATTAACATATGCAAAATCGTGATCGACTATACGGCCCAACCACAGGCTTGCTTCCTTTCCTGCAAATGAACTGGGAATATCTACCTCTTTTTTAAACCATACTATACCATCGAAATCTTTAAGTGGTTCATTTTCCCAGTAGCCGGGAATTGTTATTTCGTTCCATTCATCAGTAGCTGTGGTAAGATGCCAGTTTTGCTGAATACCCTCATCTTTTTGGTGAAGATCACTATACCATTTATCTATGCGGTTCTTATCAGCTTCTTCAATACTTTGGATTAAACTGTCACTTTTGAAACGCTGAAGCTCTTCATAAGCATCAGGATATTCTTTTAAAGTTTCTTCACTCATCCAGGATTCAACAGGTGATCCTCCTAAAGAAGAATTTATTAAACCAATGGGTACTTCATATTCTTGATAAAGTTCTTTAGCAAAAAAGAAGGCAACGGCTGAGAAATCCAATAGGTTTTCTGGTGTCGCTGGCTTCCATTCACCAGAAGTAAAATCCTTTTGTTCACTTTTAAAATTATAAGTATCAGGAACAAGAAATTGCCTGATTTGAGTATTGTTAGTGCTGTTTATAATTTCCCGATACTTTTCTTTTACACGCTCCAGGGGCAGCTCCATATTTGACTGGCCCGAACAAACCCACACATCGCCAATTAATATATCTTGTACGATAACTCTGTTCTTTCCCTTTAAAGTCATTGTATAAGGGCCGCCAGCGTCTTGAGCAGGTAACTTAATGCTCCAGTTGCCATCCTTATCAGCCTTTGTTTTATAGGCACTTTCATTAAATGTTACAACAATATTTTCGCCTGCCGAAGCCCAGCCCCAAATATTTAATTCTGTATCCCTTTGGAGTACCATACCGTCGCTGATCAGCCGCGGCAAATGGATCTGAGCCGATGCACAGGTAAATGAAAATGCAAAGAAAATTATTAGAAGTGCTTTAGATCTCATAATAGGAACTCTTAGGTACAGTTAATTTAATTAATTCAGGTCATTCAAATTCAGAAAACAAAACTGATTTTTCATTTATTATTCAAATAATCCGGGCAGCCATAAACTAAGCTCCGGGATATAGGTGATTATTAGTAAGACTACAATCATTGCAATAAACATAGGTATTAAAGGTTTTATAACTTTTGCAATGCTAATACCAGCTACACTACAACCAATAAACAGGACCCCTCCAACTGGAGGAGTACATAATCCAATGCAAAGATTCATCACCATAATAATCCCAAAATGAACAGGGTCAACACCCAATTCTGTTACAACAGGAAGAAAAATGGGGGTGAAAATCAACACTGCCGGGGTCATATCCATAAAGATCCCAACGAAAAGTAAAATAAGGTTGATGATGATCAGGATAACAAAAAGATTATCGCTGAGAGAAAGAAGTGAGGCAGTTATCTGTTGCGGTATATTGGCATAAGACATTACCCATGACATTCCCATAGAGGTACCAATAAGAAGCATGATAATGGAGGTCATAATAACTGTGCTAATCAGCACATCGGGAAGGTCTTTAACTTTCACCTGCCGGTAAACTACCATTGACAGGATCAATGTATATAAAACAGCTATTGCTGAAGCCTCCGTCGCTGTAAATATCCCTGCAACGATACCACCTATCACAATAAATAATAAAAATAGGCTTGGTAATGCATCTAAAAATTGACTAAAAACCACTTTCAGAGGCGTTTTTTCTCCAATAGCATACTTTTTCTTATAAGCAATTACGCCGGCAACGAGCATAATTGAAAGACCTAAAATAAACCCTGGAATATAACCGGCCAGGAATAATGCACTTATTGAAACACCTCCGCTTGCGAGGGAATAAACAATCAGGATATTACTCGGCGGAACAATAAGCCCAGTAGTTGCTGAGGTAATATTAACAGCAGCGCTAAATTGAGGAGAATAACCCTCCTTAACCATCCTCGGATGCATGATGCCCCCTATAGCAGAAGCAGCAGCTCCCGCAGAACCTGAAATTGCTCCGAAAAACATGTTTGCGACTACATTAACATATGCCAGCCCTCCGGGAAAACTTCCGATCAATCCTTTAGCAAAGCTTATTAATCTAGTAGCAATACCCCCCCGGTTCATCAACTGTCCGGCTAAAATAAAAAACGGAATAGCTAACAGAGCAAAGCTATCCAGGCCTGTTGCTATTCTTTGTGCCAGGGTTGTAAAAGCTGCCTCCGGAGCGATGCTAACCAACATTGTCAGGATTACAGAAATACCGATAGAATAAGCAATAGGTACTCCTATAGCAAGCAGCCCGATAAAACTTATAACCAATACAACAATTTCTAAATATTCCATTCTAATTAATCGATCATTTGCTCTCCCTGTTCATGATAGGTTTTTGGGGGAATAAATAAATTATCTATACTGTAGTAGATTATAAGTAATCCACTTAAGGGAATTACTGAATATATATATGCCAGTGGTAAGCCTAAAGCTGCTGATGACTGTTCGAGAATATAGGTGATATATACGAGATTAACGCCACCCCAAACCATTACAAAAACAGAGAATAACGCAACCAGAATATTAATGATCACATTTAAATATTTCTCATTTTTACCGGTTAATCGCGAAGGTAAAAGATCAATTGCCAGGTGAAGTTTCTTGCCTGTTACATAGCTGGCACCTAAAAGTCCTACCCAAATAAGTAAAAATCTTGCCAGCTCATCAGTAAAAGAGCTTGGGGATAAAAATATATATCTTGATGCCACCTGCCATAATACGTTTATTACCATAAGGCCCATTATACCAACAAGAGTAACATATAACGCACTGTCAATAAGTTTGCGAATAGCCACTATATCTCCGGATTTATTGTATCATAATTATCTTCAGTATTTCCAGATGCTTTTATTTCCCTGATCAGTTTGTAAACCTCAGGTTCATTTTTGTAGCTTTCATATAGAGGTTCTACTAATGCTGCAAATGGTTTTTTATCAGGATAAATAACCTGAACTCCAGCTTTTTTTACTACCTGAAGCGCTTTTTGCTCAGCTTCTTTCCAAAGTTTTCTTTCTACCACCTCAGATTCATCGGCCGCTGACTGAAGCCATTGTTGTTCCTCCTCAGATAAATTATCCCAGATCTTAGTGCTAATAAGCAGAATGTCAGGCACCATGGTATGTTCATTTAAAGAATAGAATTTAGCTACTTCATAGTGACGAGATGTATAAAAAGAAGGTGGATTGTTTTCTGCCCCATCAACCACTCCCTGTTGCAGGGCGGTATATAATTCTCCCCATGAAATAGGAGTTGGGGACCCTCCAAAAGCTTTTATCATATTCATTGACGTAGGGCTCGGCTGAACCCTGATTTGCAATCCTTTAAGATCTTCCGGCTTCAAAATCGGTTTATTAACACTATAGAAACTTCTGCTTCCGGCATCATAATACGCAAGGCCTTTTAGCCAATATTTTGAACCTTGGTCAAGCATTTCCTCGCCGATTTTGCCATCGAGAATTTTATAATAATGTTCCTGCCCGTTAAAAATATAAGGAAGGCTATAGACCTTAAAATTAGGGGCAAAGCTTTCCATAACGGAAGCAGAAACTTTTGTCATGGCCATACTGCCGATCTGGAGCAACTCAATGCTTTCACGCTCACTACCCAGCTGTCCATTGGGATAAATTTTTACAGTAAGTTTTCCTCCGGAATTTTTCACTACACTTTCTGCCATAAACTCCATTGCCTTATGTACCGGATGCGTAACCTCCATACTATGGGCAAGCTTTATCTCTTTATGCCTTTTTTCATTACAGGCACCAGATAGCAATAAGCTGAGAAATATTCCGATTATAAAAGGTCTACTAATTAAATTTTTAATGCTTTTCTTCACCTTATGCCTTTCCTCTTACCTTCTTAACTAATGCTATGGCTTCTTTTACTTTTTGAGAGAGGGTAGAATAATTTTGTGATGCCAACAGTTCTTTTGTGATCAGCTGAGAACCCAAACCAACACAATGCACACCAGCCTTAAACCAGGCACTTAATTCCTCTTTATTTGGCTCGACACCTCCTGTGGGCATAATACTTGTCCAGGGGCATGGACCTTTTAGAGCAGAGACAAAATCAGGCCCTCCAGCCTGCATGGCCGGAAATATTTTTACAACTTCAGCTCCTAATTCTTCCGCTTTTGAAATTTCCGTAACTGTTCCGCATCCTGGTAGCCAGGCAATTTTTCTTCTGTTACAGATGATAGCCACATCCTCTTTAAGTACAGGTGAAACAATAAAATTTGCACCGCATTGAATAAAAAGCGCAGCGGTTGAACCATCTATAATGGATCCAGCGCCGATTATCATTTCAGGAAGCTCCTTTTCAGCATATTTTACCAGTTCAGTGAATATCTCATGAGCAAAATCGCCGCGATTAGTAAATTCAAAAACTCTGATCCCTCCGCTATAACAGGCTTTTAAAACTTGTTTGCAAACCTCAGGATCAGCATGATAAAAAACCGGCACTATACCTGTTTCCTTCATTTTCAATACTACATCTATTCTGCTGAATTTTGCCATAATATTTTTATCTGATTAACCTTCCGGAAATTTCCCCACTTAAGATATGCTCTACCTCATCGACAGTGGCCAAATTAGCATCACCTTCTATTGTATGTTTTAATACAGATGCTGCAACTGCGAAATTTAGCGCCTTTTGATCATCCATATTCATCAGTTGACCATAAATAAAACCGGCCATAAAAGCATCACCACCTCCAATGCGATCCACAATAGGATTTATATCATATGTTGCTGTTTTTATTAATTTCTCACCATCATATAAAAGCCCCATCAGTTTGTTATGTGAAGCACTTACTGAGGTGCGATTTGTATTGATTATCTTTTTTATACCTGAAAATCTCTCCATAATTTGCCTGGAGACAGAAATTTCAGGATCATAATCTCCTGAATTTGGTTTTATATTAAGAATATTGAAAGCATCTTCATGCCCTGCTACAATAATATCACAGCTTTCTATCAGTTCGGGCATTACCTCCGAGGCTTTTTTACCATACTGCCAAAGGTTTCTCCTGTAATTAATATCAGCAGAAATCATTAAGCCTTTAGCTCTGGCCACTTCTATTGCTTTTCTACAACAGTCAGCTGCCCCTAGTGAGATTGCAGGTGTTATGCCTGTCCAGTGAAACCAGTCAGCACCTTCAAAAATTCCTTCCCAGTCGAACATTTGGGGATCTAATGTGGCGAATGATGAATCAGCTCGGTCAAAGATAATCCTGCCAGGCCTCACGCTGCATCCCATTTCCAGAAAATAAAGGCCTATACGATCACCACCATAAAGTATATTATCAGTTGTCACACCGAATTTTCTCAAAAAAGCAGTAGCGGCCTTACCTAAATCATTATCAGGGAACCGGGTAACGTGAGCGGACTTCAAACCAAATTGAGCCAGAGAAACAGCAACATTAGCTTCGCCACCTCCATAGGTAGCATTAAAAACTTCAGATTGAGTAAAACGTGCATGCCCAGGTGTGGAAAGGCGAAGCATGATCTCACCAAATGTTATGACCTTTTTCATTAAAAGCGGAAATATTCTTTTGCATTATTATAGCTGATGTTTTCAACCATTTTGCCTATCCAGTCCATTTCGCTAGCTGGTAATTCCCCATTTTCTACATCATTTCCAATTAAGTTACATAATATTCTTCTGAAATATTCATGACGCGGGTAGGAGAGAAAGCTCCTGGAATCTGTCAGCATTCCGATAAAACGACTCAATAATCCCATATTGGAAAGAGCATTCATTTGTTTTTCCATACCATCTTTTTGATCAAGGAACCACCAGGCCGACCCATACTGGATTTTACCCGGAGTTGAGCCATCATTAAAGTTACCCACCATTGTGGCAAATATCTCATTATCAGCGGGATTTAAATTATAAAGAATAGTTTTAGCGAGCTGGTCGGAATTATCCAGTTTATCAAGAAATTTTGCCAGTGGGCGTGCCGTTTGAAAATCGCCAATTGAATCAAAACCTGTATCCGGACCTAGTTCTCGCATCATCCGGGAGTTATTATTACGTAATGCGCCTAAATGAAATTGTTGTGCCCAGCCCTTCTCATGATTCATTATTGCCAGATCAATTAAAACAGCAGATTTATATTTTAAAACCTCCTCTTTATTAAGCGAATTTTTATTTAATGCTTTTTCAAAAATTAATTTTATTTCCGCCTCTGAATAATCTTCCGCATATATTACCTCAAGTCCGTTATCGGAAAGTCGGCAGCCATTTTCATGAAAGAAATCGTGCCGTTCTTTAACTGCAGTAATAAGATCAGTATAAGAAGTAATTGAAATGCCGGAAGCTTCTTCCAGTTTTTGTAAATACGGTAAGAAAATTGATTCCTCTTCAATACATAAAATATTATCAGGACGGAAAGTAGGAAGGACTTTTATTTCAAAACCCTCTTTTTTAAGCTTTATATGATGCTTCAATGAATCTACTGGGTCATCAGTAGTGCATATGATCTCGACGTTCATCTGCCTGAGAATATTACGAACGCTAAATTCCTCAGTTTGAAGCATGGTCGAGCATAAGTCGTAAATTTCGCGGGCAGTTTTGCCATTCAAGATCTTTTCTATTCCAAAATAATTCTTAAGCTCCATATGGGTCCAGTGGTAGAGAGGGTTCCTCATAGTATTGGGAACTGTTTCTGCCCATTTTTGAAATTTCTCATAGTCACTGGCATCTCCAGTACAATATTTTTCAGAAACACCATTAGCACGCATTGCTCTCCACTTGTAATGATCGCCATTCAACCAGATCTGGGTTAGGTTTTTAAAGTTCTTATCCGCGGCTATATCCTTTGTTGGAAGGTGACAGTGATAATCAATAACAGGCATTTTTGAAGCATGCTCATGATACAGAAATTTTGCTGTTTCTGTTTTTAGTAGAAAATCTTCATTAAGAAAAGTTTTTACTTTCTGTATAGTTTTTGAATGACTGATTTCTTTCATTATGTTGAATTGGTTTTCCCAAAGCAGATTCATCGACCTCAGAATATCCATTTCCTAAAGTTAAAAAATGTATGCAATTTGTTCTCATTGTATAAGCCCGGATAACCATATAAAATAATGGTGTAATGTAACTTTCTAGCGGGTTATTTGTGCATTATTCATCTTCTCTTTAAGAGGGGTAAGTGAAAATACTCAGATTACTAATATTCGTTTATGAAGAGGTAGCTAGTAATCAGCCTGTTAATGATGATATATTTTACATTAGTTACTACAGGCCTTTTCACTATTTAATTCTGCTAATAAATTTTTCCTTAGACGATTATTTTAAAAAAATTTTAATTCTTCAAATATCATAAGTATTATTGGTGAGTGAAACCGATTGCATAAATTATTTCAATAGGTTTGATTCTTTTATAACAGATATAACAATAATATTTTATTTATATGCTTTTATTAGGACTGGATATAGGCACTTCATCAATTAAAGCTTCTGTAGTGGATACTGAAAAGCTTAAAGTGCTGGATTCAGCTCAATATCCCGAAGAGGAGTCACTTATTAATAGCCCTCAACCCGGCTGGGCAGAACAGTCACCTCAAATGTGGTGGGAAAATGTGCAGCAGGCAATTTCCAGGCTGGGGAAAAACAAGCAGTTTAATAAATCAGACATACAGGCAGTTGGCATCTCCTACCAAATGCATGGGCTGGTGGTAGTTGATAAACAACAACATGTATTAAGGGATTCGATTATCTGGTGTGACAGTAGGGCAGTAGACATTGGCAATAAGGCATTTGATGCGATTGGCCATCAGAAAAGCCTTGAGCATCTTCTGAATTCTCCTGGAAATTTCACGGCCGCCAAACTGGCTTGGGTAAAAGAAAACCAACCCGAGCTGTATCAAAAAATTGATAAGGTGATGCTTCCAGGAGATTATATATCAATGAAGCTGACGGGGGAGATCACCACTTCCATATCTGCATTATCCGAAGGTGTTTTCTGGGATTTTAAGCAACAACAACTTTCTGAAGATGTTTTTAAGTATTTTAATTTTGATCAACATTTAATTCCGGTGATTAAGCCTGTTTTTGCCACACATGGTAACATTACAAGGGAGGTAGCTGAACTTCTTGGTTTAAAGGCAGGCATTCCTGTAACCTATAAATCTGGTGATCAGCCAAATAATGCACTTTCTCTTAATGTTTTAGAGCCCGGAGAAGTTGCCGCTACGGCAGGTACTTCCGGTGTAATATATGGAGTAAGCGACAAATTAGTTTATGATAAAGAGTCACGGGTAAATACGTTTGCTCATGTTAATCATTCTAATGATCAAAAGCGTTTAGGGATTTTGCTGTGTATCAACGGCACAGGAATCCTTAATCGATGGGCAAAAAGTATCTTCAGCCCGAATATAAGCTATTCTGAAATAAATCAACAGGCCGAGAAGGTTGCCATTGGAAGTGAGGGGATCCGTATTTTACCTTTTGGAAACGGAGCGGAAAGGATGCTGAACAATAAGAATATTGGTGCACATTTTCACAATATGGACTTCAACCGGCATCATCAGCAACATATTTTTCGTGCTGTTCAGGAGGGTATTGCATTTGCATTCCGCTATGGTTTGGACATTATGCGGGAAAATAATATGGAGCCTAATATTATCCGGGCTGGAAAGGCGAATATGTTTTTAAGTTCGGTTTTTACAGAATCATTTGTAAATGCGACCAAGGTACCGGTAGAGCTTTATGAAAATGATGGGAGTGTGGGTGCTGCAATTGGCTCCGGCATAGGTGCTGGAATATTTAAATCTTCGGATCAGGCCTTTCAGGAATTTAATCCTGTACGAGTAGTTGAACCAAAGAATATTGAGCAATATGAAGATATATATCAGGATTGGAAGCAACTTCTGGAAAAGAAATTAAATAATAATTAAAATTTATAAAAATGTTAAATCTTACATTAGGGGACAAAGAGTATTTTAAAGGTATAGATCAGATCAAGTATGAAGGTCCTGAATCTGATAACCCTCTGGCATATCGCTGGTATGATGAAAACAAAGTGATAGGTAATAAATCTTTAAAAGATCATTTACGCTTTGCTGTGGCATACTGGCATTCCTTTACAGGCAGTGGAGCAGATCCGTTTGGTGAGCCGACACATAGGTTCCCCTGGGATCAATCAAAAGATCCAATTGATAGAGCTAAAGCAAAAATGGATGCGGCTTTTGAATTTATTACTAAAGTAAACCTGCCTTTTTATTGTTTTCATGATGTAGATGTGGTGGATTATACCAATGATGTAAAGGAAAATGACCGGCGGCTCCAAATAATGGTCGATTACGCCAAACAAAAGCAGCAGGAAAGTGGAGTGAAGCTTTTATGGGGTACAGCAAATTTATTCTCTCATATAAAGTATATGAATGGGGCAGCCACAAATCCTGATTTTCATGTACTGACTCATGCAGCAGCACAGGTAAAAGCCGCTTTGGATGCGACAATTGCATTAGGTGGTGAAAATTATGTTTTCTGGGGTGGACGTGAAGGGTATATGTCATTGCTGAATACTGATATGAAACGTGAGCAGGAGCATTTGGCGAAATTTTTACATGCAGCTAAAGATTATGCGCGTAAAAATGGTTTTAAGGGTAATTTCTTTATTGAGCCTAAGCCAATGGAACCTACTAAACACCAGTACGATTACGATTCTGCAACTGTTATAGGTTTCCTTCGCCAATACGACCTGATGGATGATTTTAAATTAAATATAGAAGTAAACCATGCTACACTGGCAGGGCATACTTTTCAGCATGAACTTCAGGTAGCTGCGGATGCAGGTGTGCTGGGATCAATAGACGCAAACCGTGGAGATTATCAGAATGGCTGGGATACCGATCAGTTTCCAAATAATTTATATGAAACTACCGAAGCGATGCTGGTGCTGCTGCAATCAGGAGGATTACAGGGAGGTGGAATTAATTTTGATGCTAAGATACGCAGGAATTCAACTGATCCTAAAGATCTTTTCTATGCCCATGTTGGGGGAGCAGATATTATAGCCAGAGCATTAATTGCTGCGGATGAGATCCTGAAAAACTCTGAATATAAAAAAATAAGACAGGAGCGGTATGCTTCCTACGATTCAGGAAAAGGAAAGGAATTTGAAGAGGGTAAACTGACACTGGAAGATTTAAGAAATTACGCCGTGGAAAAGGGCGAGCCTAAGATCATAAGTGGCAGACAGGAATATTTAGAAAACCTGATCAACAGATATATTTAACATTAGAAAAACAATTGTTATGGATACTTTATATGCAAAAGATCAGAATCTTTCCTTCGTTGTCACCATTACATTGGTCGCAACTCTTGGGGGCCTACTATTTGGGTATGATACTGCGGTAATTTCAGGAGCTGAGAAATCCGTTCAGGCTTATTTAATTGATGGATTAGGTTTAAGTACCTGGATCCATGGTGCAACTATCTCCAGTGCATTAATAGGCTGTATTATTGGAGGCTTACTATCCGGAATTTTATCCTCAAGTATTGGAAGGAAAAACACACTGATTTTTGCAGCCGGGTTATTTTTCATTTCTGCAATTGGATCAGCCTACCCGGAGACACTATTCTTTACAGAAGGGGAGCCCACAATTGGTTTATTGTTTGCTTTTAATTTTTACCGGATAATTGGAGGTATTGGAGTGGGATTAGCCTCAGCCGTTTCACCAATGTATATCGGAGAAATAGCTCCCGCAAATCTTCGTGGGCGCCTTGTTTCACTCAACCAATTTGCAATTATATTTGGTATGCTTGTGGTTTATTTTGTGAACTGGGGAATAGCAAGTGGCGAAAGTATTGAATGGATCAATGAGTATGGCTGGCGTAGGATGTTCCTTTCGGAGGCTATCCCAGCAGGATTGTTTGGGGTCCTGTTGTTCTTCGTTCCTGAAACCCCAAGGTATCTTGCTTTAAAAGACAAAGATGAGGATGCATTAAAAATTTTAACCAGGATCAACGGACCTGAGCGTGCTGCTAAAATATTGACAGATATAAAAAAATCAGTAAAGCAGCATTCGGGTAAGTTATTCGCCTATGGAAAAAAAGTTTTAATAATAGGTATCCTGCTTTCGGTATTCCAGCAATTTGTAGGGATCAATGTAGCACTTTATTATGCCCCACGGATTTTTGAAAGTATGGGAGCGGCAAAAGATGCTTCTTTATTACAGACAGTGGTAATGGGTATTGTGAATGTCATATTCACAGTATTAGCCATTCTAACAGTAGATAAGTGGGGAAGAAAGCCTTTACTGATGGTCGGCTCTATAGGTATGGCCGTGGGGATGTTTGCAATAGCTGCACTTTCATTTTTCGAGATCATTGGAATAGGTACATTGATCTTTATCATTGTCTATACGGCTTCCTTTATGATGTCATGGGGACCGATTGTCTGGGTTTTAATATCTGAAATTTTTCCTAATAACATCCGTGGCCGTGCTGTCGCCATTGCAGTGGCAGCACAATGGGCCTCCAATTATTTTATATCATCCACATATCCGGCAATGATGGAATTCAGTGGAGCATTTACTTATAGTTTTTATGGTATAATGAGTGTACTATCATTCCTTTTTGTATGGAAAATGGTACCTGAAACTAAAAATAAAACGTTGGAAGAAATGGAAGAGCTTTGGGAGAATAAATTACCTGAAGAAGTATTAGATGCTGGTGTAAAATCAAAGACAACAGTTAAGATCTAAGGATTAAGAAATAAATGGGATTAGAACAAACCTGGAGATGGTATGGTCCACATGATCCGGTAACTCTTTGGGATGCAAGGCAGGCAGGTGCTACGGGCATTGTCACAGCCTTGCATCATATTCCTACAGGAGAAGTTTGGAAGAAAGAGGAGATCCTGAAAAGAAAACAGGAAATCGAAAGCGTTGGCCTGACCTGGTCAGTGGCCGAAAGTATTAACGTTCACGAGGATATTAAAACCAGAAGTGGCAGTTATAAGCAGTTCCTGGAGAACTATCGTCAAAGCCTGTTAAACCTCGGAGCCTGCGGTATAAATACTGTATGCTATAATTTTATGCCTGTGCTGGATGCCACACGTACTGATTTTGAATTCCTGTTACCAAATGGCGCTACAGCTCTTAGGTTTGATTCCATTGCTTTTGCAGCATTTGAATTATTTATCCTTAAAAGAAAAGAGGCCGAAAATAGTTATAATAGTTCGCTTCAGGAGGAGGCTCATAAGTATTTCAATAAACTTTCCCCGGCTGAAAAAGAGAAGCTTACTTCTACTATTGTCGCAGGATTTCCAAATGTTGGCACTGATTATACCCTGGATCAATTTCAGCAGGCGCTGGATAAGTATAAGGAAATAAATGTTGATACACTAAAACAGAACCTGGCATATTTTCTCCGGGAAATAATACCAGCTGCGGAGGAGGCAGGTGTTTATATGACCATCCATCCTGATGATCCACCTTTTTCGATCATGGGCCTGCCAAGAATAGTATCCACCGAAGCAGATATTCAATATATTTACGAGAGCGTTAATAGCGCCCATAATGGACTTTGTTTTTGTACGGGATCTTTTGGTGCAAGAAGAGATAACGATTTATCAGGAATGGTAAAAAGGCTGGGCATAAGAATAAACTTTATACATTTACGCAGTACGATCAGTGAAAATAATGGCAGTTTTTATGAATCTGATCATTTAGCCGGTGATGTAGACATGTTTGCTGTGATGAAAGCATTATTAGAGGAACAAAATCAAAGAAAGCAGTCTGGTATTCCAAATAACCACATGCCCATGAGATCTGATCATGGACACCAGATGCTCGATGATCTTACCAAGAAAACATTGCCGGGTTATTCCGCAATAGGAAGATTAAAGGGGTTAGCTGAATTAAGAGGGCTAGAGCTGGGAATATCAAAAGGCTATTTAGAACGCTAATTTTCATCAACAAATTAATTACATTTCTTAGTTTCAAATTAAATAACTATTCTTTATTTATCATCAAAAATAGATTTTCATATTTTTGATATCATGGTACATATTGATTCTTACATTCTGACCATTTAAATTGCTTAATTAAATGGTGAATGGGAACTTTTTTACATCTAATTGATTCTAGGCATAGTTTTTGATTGTTTTAGGAAATATAGGCATGTAAATCAGGTACTTATCTCTCATTAATCAAATTAAAAAAAATAAGAGAATCAAGGTAAAACCGGTGAATGCAAAGGAAAACCGCCGGTTAGTAGCAAATAAAAATTAATAAATCGCACATTAAAACACCTAAACCGATGAAAATTATTAAAAACCTAACCATCTCCATAACTTCTGTACTTCTTCTGGTCCTGCTGTCTTTTACACCCTTCAATAATCCACTTGAGAGGATAATTGAAGGGTTTGACAGATATCTGGAGGAGCTGCCACAGGAAAAAGTATATCTCCATTTTGATCGCCCTTATTATTCATCCGGCGAAACTATCTGGTACAAGGCATATCTTACTGCAGGAGCCTTTCATGTTCCGTCATCATTAAGTAAGACCATTTACGTAGAGTTAATTGATGAGGAGGGGAAACTTATCAAACAGCATAAACTTTTGTCTATCAATGGTTCCTCAGCAGGAGATTTCCAGCTTCCTGATACGCTCAGATCTGGTAATTATCTTGTCCGCGCTTATACGCAGTGGATGAAAAATTTTGATCAGGATTACTTTTTTCACCAGCAGGTAAAAATTTGGAAACCTGAAAATACAATTACTAAGGCAAATGATAATTATGAAGGGCAAACGGACATTAGGTTCTACCCTGAAGGAGGGGAAATGGTAAACGGGATACAGAGTAAGGTGGCATTTAAAGCCGTTGGTCCTGATGGGCTGAGCAGAGTTATTGAAGGGAAAATTGTTGATGATTCCGGCACCGTAATATCCGAGATCGAGAGTAATATTTTAGGAATGGGGGCCTTTTCCTTTATTCCTCAAGAGGACAGGAGTTACTTTGCTATTGTTGAAGGAAGAGAAATTGCACTTCCTAAAGCAAAAGATTATGGGTTAGTAATGGGAGTTACTAATATTTCCGGCTCTGATGAGTTGTTATTAGGCGTACAAACTACCGACCACACAAAGTATAAGGACCTATATATAGTTGCTCAAACTCGTGGTGTGGTGTGCTATGCAGCCCGAACTGAGCTTACCTCAAATTATATGAGAGCAGCAATACCAAAGTCAAAATTTCCTGCCGGTGTTGCACAAATTACAATTATTGATCATACTGGTCTTCCTGTTGCCGAGCGGCTGATTTTTATAGATAAAAATGAAGGTTATTTAAATGTGGAGGTAGCTCCAGATAAAGCAACTTATCAACCAAGAGAAAAAGTAACATTGGATATACAGGTAAAAAATGCCAATGGTGAACCTGTTGTGACAGATCTTTCTTTGGCGGTAAGGGATGATAGCCAGGTGCTGACAGATGAAAACCGTGAAACAATAAAAAGTTATCTTTTATTATCATCAGAGCTGAAAGGGCATATAGAATCTCCGGGATATTATTTTAATGAAGAGAATGAAAATAGAGAAGAAGCCCTTGACCACCTGCTGTTAACTCAGGGTTGGAGAAGGTTTTCATTTGCAAAGGCTGTTGAATCAGAGCTGGACCAGCCGGAATATACTGTTGAAAAGGGGCTGACGATTAAAGGAAAATTGCAAAATAAATATAACGAAAAACCTGTTGAAGATGGTAAAGTTACATTTGTATCCTATTATCCTATAACGAATGTACTTACGGCTTCAACTAAGGAGTCTGGTGAATTTGAAATACATCCTGTAATTTATTTTGATTCTGCCGAAGTTGTATTGACAGGAGAAAATAAACGAGGAAGAAAAAATAATATAGCACCTGTTGTTTATGAAAAACCTGAATTTCCGGAGGTTGAATTTCCTCAGACACCTTTAAATGAAACCCAAAGTGAATTTGAGAGAAATTATATAGCCAAAAGCATTGAAAGAAGACAATTTGATATGGCTTTTGATGAAAAGACAATCATGCTATCTGAAATTGCTGTAAAGGGCAAACGCGATAATTTTGATGATCTATATTCCAGTAGCTATGGAAGAGGTTCTGTGTATAATCTTGTAGAGGACGATCCGGGCCTGCAAAATATGGTTCACCCTTTACAGCTTATTCAGGGACGCGTTGCAGGGGTACAAGTTGTTGGTGGAGGAAATAATTGGGAAGTGCTGATTCGCGGTGTTAGTTCAATATTGGCAGGAACTGAACCATTAATAATGGTGGATGATATACCTGTTCCTCTTGATATGCTTAATGGAATTGACGTTCAGGATATTAAAGGTTATCGCATATGGAAAGGGCCGGAAACTGCTGTTTTTGGTTCGAGAGGTGCTAATGGTGTAATTGGCTTTTATACAAAAAGGGGATATAAATATTCAAAACCTCAGGAAGGTGTAATAACTTTTACAGATAACGGTTATCAACTTACCCGGGAATTTTATGCACCTAAGTACGATGTGAAAAAGCCGGAGCATGCCAAGCCTGATATAAGAGCTACATTGTTCTGGGCACCATATATTCAAACTGACTCTACAGGAAGAGCATCTGTCACATTTTATAACCATGACCTGGAAACTTCTGTAACCGGAATTGTTGAAGGTCTTTCTGTAACAGGTATCCCGGGCTCAGCTAATTTTAGCTATGAAATAAAGGAGATCAATTAAAATCACCTTGTTGTTTTAAAAACTGGTTTGTTTTATTAACAGACCAGTTTTTTTGTGCCTTGGTTAAATTATTTTTTAGAAAGATACTCTAATATAATCATTACCTCATCCTCGTTTTTAGCCACCGCCATGGCCTGTGCATCCACTTCTTTTAAGGCATGGGTAAAATCTTCGGGATGAATAACAACATACGGTTTCCCAAGAGCTGCAGCATATCCGGCATCAAAGGCTGCATTCCACTGTCTGTATTTTTCTCCGAATTTTATTATTACAATATCTGCCTCTTCAATTCCTGTTTTTATCCTGATCGCATTTATTTTGGCTGCCTTATGGTCTTTCCAGAAGTCTTTTGTTTCATCACCAAGTGCTTTTATTCCGATATTATCACTGGCATCATGATCTGTTATGGGTTTAACAAAATCGATTGGAAGATCTTTTTTCTCTGCTTCTTTAATAATTTTTTCTCTCCAGTCAGAGTGTATTTCTCCTGAAAGATAAATTGTGAATTCCATCATGAATATTTAACGGTTGATAAATAGCGTCTGTTTTAAATAAGTTGTTTTAGATTATTAATGGCTACATAAATACTTGAAAACCAATGATTAATTAGTACAAAAT
This sequence comes from Candidatus Cyclobacteriaceae bacterium M2_1C_046, assembly GCA_051418055.1. GTDB lineage: Bacteria > Bacteroidota > Bacteroidia > Cytophagales > Cyclobacteriaceae > JBPRGH01. The sequence continues at coordinate 235,388 of JBPRGH010000085.1, forward strand.
TAGATGCAACTGTTCTGTGAGTATTACTAATTAGGAGCAGAATATTTCGTGTTCCAACTTAATTTTCCTATTTTTACATAGACCTCATAGTTAATCATCGTATATAACTATTTAGTTTTCAGTCTGTTATTAGTTTCAAAGCAATGCCGTTAATACGGTATTCCAATTTTTAATCAAAAAATAAAATAATAATTATGGCGCAATGTTATGCACTAATGGGTTGGAGTTTACCCGTCATTGAAAGTATGCAGAAGCTCAATAAACCATTTGTAGTAGTTTCGTTCAGCGATTTCGAACCTTATGCCAAAGAAAATAATATTCCTTTCGTAGCTTATAAATTTGATGAATGGAGCGACACCTCCAATTCACTGGACCTGGTAGAGAAGCTAAAACCTTTTAATGCGGATGTTGCAGTGCCACTATACGAAGAAACTGTCGAATGGGCAGGTGCTTTGAATTCAATTTACCGTAATGATCCCAGGGTTTTGAATCGTGCCTTCTTATTTCGTAATAAAGCCATGATGAAACGTAAAGCTCTTATTGGAGGATTACGTGTCGGTTTATTTGAAGAGGTTCATAGCCGTGAGCAGGTGAAGAGTTTCATGAAACGATTGAGTGAGGCAAACCTTCAGCTTGAGAATGAGGAGGATAGCTGGGTACATATCAAACCTTTTGCTTCGGCAGGGACAGTGGGTCACCGCTTGCTACGTTCTCAGAAAGATATAGATGAAAAAGTTGAAGATAGTGATTTTCCATGTCTTGCTGAAAGTCATTTATCAGGGAGGGAGTTTTCATGTGAAGCTTTTGTTCATAAAGGTAAGATCAGGTTTATGAATATTACCGAGTATGTGAAACTTGGGTACTCTAATTTTGTGCCGGAAGGTGATTATCTTGCCTCGAAACGTCCGATGATCCTTCAAAAGATGCAGCAGCTGGTAGATATTTTTGGCATTGAATATGGAATGATCCATCCCGAATGGTTTTTAACGGAAAATGATGAATTGGGATTTGGTGAGGTAGCTTGTCGTATTCCCGGAGGACATATTCTTGAATTAGTATCAAAGGCTTATGAATTCGATGCGCTGGCAGCTTTTGTTCAATGTCATGATCCATCACTTACTGATGAAGAAGTTGATGCGATTTTTCCTCCAAAAGATTTTAAACCCAAAAATCATTATGGAAATGTGATGATCTATCCGCGTAAAAACGTTATTAATAAGCTGGAGATCCCTGAGGAACTTAATGATGATCCTTACTTTTTAGATCATACACTTGTTCCACCATTATCAACTCAAAAAATTGATTCAAGGGAAGGTTTTGGAAACCATTTTGGTACCATCAATTTTAAAGGTCCGGATCCTGAAAGGATGACCGAGTTATTAAAACATTATGAAACCGTAGACTTCTACGTTTAATTTATCAGTTAAACAATTTTATGATAGAAACCCTGGAAAGAGGATACGACAAATTTGATATTAGTCTTGAAGAATTTATAGCAGCCAGTAAACTTTCAAAACCGGAAAAGGCACAAAAACTATTAAGCCAGGTTGAGATATTAAGCAAAAGTACTGATGGTTTAAAATATTTATATGAGAAGAGCCTGGACATTGAAACAGCAGGTTTTTTTGAAGATACGGCCTGGAATGATCCTGGTAAGTTATCTCCTGTTTTGGTAAAAGGAACTTTAGCCGCAGGTTTCCCCACATCGTGTTATGAAGTGCTTAGTGAATTGCGTATGTTGGCATATGCAAAAGGTAGGGCAGGGAAAAACCCAAAGATATCACAGGAGGAGGCTGAGGAATATTTACAGGAAACATTAGTGCATAACCTTGAATTTGCATTTCAGGAGCTGACTGAAGAGATGAGGCTGGCGATGGATAAAAAAGAGGTTAAAAGAGTTTATGCATTATTTGAGTTTCTGTTAAGGGAGTCAAAGCTGGAAGGTATAAAAGCAAAACTTGCTGATGAATTGCATTTGATCTGTGAACAGAGGCCGGTAGTAACAAGAAAGGTCAGGGAAATCATTCATCTTATAAATGAGAAATTTGATCTTGATCCTTCAAAGGAGATTGATAAGCGATTATTGTATTATGTCAATGCAATAAAAACACCTTCTCCCCTTGCTGTAGAAAATCGTGAACCGAAGAAATATAAGCAGGCCCTGTTAAAACTCGATGATCAGGAGCTAAAGACAGAAATTAAAAAACTGTCAGCTTATATGAAATCGACAGGTTTGGCTTCACCATACTTAGCAGCTCTGTTGCTTCATGTTAGTGAAACAAAACCTGAGCTTGTACCTAAAGTTCTAAGTTTAAACATAAGAGGTCAGGCTGAATATGTTAAACATGAGGAGCTCGTTAAGAAGCTCATCAGTGAAGTAATATGCATAAACTGCTATCAGGGGATTTACGGTCTATCACGTATTCTGGAGAAAAGCCTTTTATCCCGTAAAGCAGTAAGGGCCAGTCTGAATAATCTCCGGATGGTGAGCATTAATCCTCAGGTGGAGGATGCAATACTGAAATGTCAGGTAAAACCCAGCAAGAATGTGTCAGCCAGGCAATTTTTGTTATCTGCTACTTTTCGTGTATTGGGCCAGCCGTTGGGAATCGGGCAAGGTAATAATGCTACATGCCAATCGGCCAGAGGTATAAGTATGTGGAGCCAGCATTCACCGGCAAAGCTGATTGATATGATACTTACAGTCGCGGCACAGAATAATCTGATCATTCGATTTGAAAATGATGATCTGGAATCAGTAAAACTCGGAAAAGGGTTAGTTGATAAACTTGATTATAATCTGGATGCAGTATCTGCCGTATTGGTGCCACACCTTGATAAAATATACAATGAAATGATGCTAAGGGCATCAGGCAGGGGGGAAGATCCGCACAAATGGGTGAACCCTGCTCTGTACGGGCACTGGATCGATGTTGGCTTTGCCTCCGCATATAGTTACCATACCAATGCCATCCAGGATTTCGAAGGATTTATAAAATTATTTTATGCATCCTTTCATCCTGAGCATAACGGTGGTCGCCAGATGGTTTACCCTAATCCTCTGGGCATTTTTGTCACCTCCAGAACAGGTGCAATGTTAGGTTTTCATGCTATCTCTTTATTATATGTTGCAGAAGATAAAGATGGTAATATGCGTGCTTATTTTTTAAATCCTAATAATGAAGGCCGACAAAACTGGGGACAGGGAATAGAACCATCAGTATATGGGCATGGAGAAAAGCATGGAGAATCATCCCTGCTGTTTGATCAATTGGCTGCACGGGTTTATGCATTTCATTTTAACAGCCTTGAGGCTAAAGGCCGTGTTAATGAAGTTCCTGACGACAAAGTAAAAAAAGTAGAGGAGATGGCCCGGTTAAGCTGGGGAAAATCCTATACATGGAGTGAATTTAAAAAACAATGGTAAAACATTCATCAAGGATTGCGCTGAGCCAGTCTGCGCTGAAAACAAATTTTAATTTTATAAAAAAGAAGGTTGGTAATAAGGTAATCATATCTTCTGTAGTTAAAGCCAATGCTTATGGTCATGGCATCTTAAAATTTGTACCGATGGCTGAAAAATGCGGTATTGACCATTTTGCTGTGGCTTCATCTTTTGAAGCTGAGGAAGTGTTAGAGGTTTGTTCTAAAAATTCAAAGATTATGATCATGGGTATCTTATATGAAGAAGATATACCCTGGGCCATTGAGCATGACATTGAATTTTATGTTTTTAATTATGAGCGACTTGTTTTATCGAAACAAATAGCGGAAAAAATTGGTAAAAAGGCAATAATCCATCTAGAAGTAGAAACAGGAGCAAACCGGACAGGTCTTCAGGCAGAGGATTTTGAAAAGACGATCTTATTTCTAAAAGAAAACCAGGAGTTTCTTCAGTTTGAAGGTTTATGTACTCATCTGGGAGGTGCGGAAACACTCGCCAATAAATTTAAAATTGATAAGCAAATTGAAAGATATAATGCATTTCTTGATGACTGCCGCAAAATAGATTATATGCCCAAACTACGGCATATGGCCAGCTCAGCCGCTGCTTTGGCATTTGAAGAGACGAGATTTGATATGGTCAGGATAGGAGTATCCCAGTATGGATTCTGGCCAAGCCCGGATATCAGATACCTTCACTTACAGGAATCTAATAAAACATCTGAGAATGGATTAAGACGAATATTTACCTGGAAAACGGATGTTATGGACCTGCGGAAAGTAAAGGCCGGAGAATATATCGGCTATGGTACAGCTTATCAGTCTGTGCAGGATATTACGATTGCCGTTCTTCCACTAGGATATTCTAATGGTTACCCTCGTGCGTTATCCAACAGGGGCCATGTATTGATAAAAGGGAAAAAAGCACCTATTCTTGGCCTCATCAATATGAACCTATTTATGGTAAATATCTCTCATATACCGGATGTACAGGTAGGGGATGAGGTTGTGCTGGTGGGCAGGCAGAAAAATAACCAAATCAATGTGAGTTCCTTTACTGATGCTACCCAGCTATTAAATGCTGAAATGTTGAGCAGGCTTCCGGCGGCTATTCCAAGAAGGGCTGTAACATAAATAATCTTGAGTTTTGAGTATATAGGACTTAGTATTAAAAAGATCCTGACTTAGGGAAAAAGGAATCCTGATTTAAACCCATAGGCGATCAGTTCATTTGCATTTTTAAGATTAAACTTATTAAGCATATTCTTCTTATGAGTAATAACAGTATTTTCACTAATATTCAGTGCTTTCCCTATCTGGCTGCTGGTTTTTCCCTTTGCCAGCATTTTTAAAATTTCAAGCTCCCGGTGAGTGACATTATACTCTCTTCCTTTTCCACGGTAATAGATCTTTGAATATTGAAGGTTATAACAGCCGTTGCTGTCCTGTAAAAATATTGAAAGCTTTATAGGCTGTAATTCCATGAAATCTGCCTTTCCAAGCTGTGTATAAAAAGACTGTTCAAGAAGAATATTTCCTTTTTCATCAGTTTTGATCGGGCTGGTTTGTTGCTCGATCCGGATCCAGTCATCCTCTATTGTTTTCATACGGTAATTGTAATGTATGGAAACACGTGTGGCATCCTCAGGAACAATTTCTTTTATAAATTTTACTACTTCAGGAAATAATTTAAGGCTGAATATCTGAAGGTCTTCCGGATGTATATATCGCTTTACAAACTCCTGGTAGTCAATCGCAGTTATAATCTCTGCAGGAATTCCCAGCATCTGTTCGACATTTGGACTGATGTAGTCATATTTAAATGTACTATGATTAAATACCGAGCATACTATAGGGCCGCTTGATAGGATCATATTCAGCTCTTCCGAATCCTGAAAACGGATCTTTATTACTTCATCCGCACAAGGTTCATCAGATAGCTTTCGGATTTCTTCAGCCAGACACTTTGCTATATGATTTTCATCCAAATTGGTTTAGGTTTAATTATACAATATATAATTTTTATTCTAAAATATCCCATAAGTGAGGATGTTTTCTTTTACTATTAAAGGATAATGAAAAAAATTACTGCTCAGACTACTAGTTAAAAATAAATTTTTGTATTGCATAGGAAAGCTATGTATAGTCAATAGGTTCATCCTCTGATCTGCATTTTTCTATTACCTTTGGTCTTTGGTCTCTTTGGTCTGTGTCCCCACAGACCAAACTTGTTCATCAATCTCAATACCCCATAAATGAGGATATTTACTTAAAGATGTATCTTAACTTTAAATCCAGGAACTAAGGCAAAATTTGAAATTATATACTTGGTTTATTTGTTTTGAACCGAATTGACATTTAGCCTAATAATAAAGTACAGCTGAAGAGTAACTTTTGATTGCTATTTAAACAATTAAAGAGCCGGGAGCTGAACTCCTCAACGTGTCAATACTAACACCTGGTAATCAAATTGCTACCTTTATACAAATAATCTCCCTATGGAATCTTTTGAAAATTTAAATATATCTAAGCAACTGCTTAATGCCATTGAAGATTTGGCGTTTGATAATCCTACGCCAATACAAGAACAGGCATATCCGGTTATCCTTTCAGGTAAAAATGTAGTGGGTATCTCTCAAACAGGGACTGGTAAAACATTGGCCTACATGCTCCCAATATTACAACAATTGAAATTTTCAAAGGAAGTTAATCCGAGGATATTAATTTTAGTACCTACCAGAGAACTTGTGATGCAGGTTTTAGAAAATATTAATAGCTATACTAAATATATGAATGTAAGGGTTTTGGGAGTATTTGGAGAAGCAAATATCACCAAGCAAAAGCAAGCTATTGCCGAAGGATTGGATATACTGGTAGCTACTCCCGGCAGGCTTTATGATTTGGTATTAAGCGGATCCCTGAGTCTTAAAGGAATTAAGAAATTAGTCATTGATGAAGTTGATGTTATGCTTGACCTGGGATTCAGGCCACAGCTCACTAATATCTTTGACCTGCTGCCCGTACGCAGACAAAACATTATGTTTTCAGCAACAATGACCGCTGATGTCGATGCTCTGATTGATGATTTTTTTGTTACGCCCACTAAAATTTCTATTGCTATAAGTGGCACACGTTTGGAAAATATATCTCAGCAGTCTTATCCAGTTAAAAATTTTTATACCAAAGTCAATTTGCTAATTCATTTGCTAAATGACAGACAAGAGTATCATAAGGTTTTGGTTTTTGTATCCAGTAAAGTGGTGGCTGATAGATTAAATAACAGCCTGGAGGAATTATTTGGCTCTTCAATCGCTGTCATACATTCCAATAAGTCACAGAATTACAGAATACGATCAGTTGAGGAATTTGAAAGTGGTGAAAAAAGAATATTAATAGCTACGGATGTCATATCCCGGGGATTGGATTTAGATAAAGTATCACACGTAATAAATTTTGATACACCCGGATATCCGGAAAATTATATTCACCGTATTGGCAGAACAGGTAGAGCAGCACAGCAGGGTAAAAGCATATTGTTTTTCACCCCTGAGGAAGAAGAGGCAAAAGCAGCCATAGAGGCACTCATGTCATATCAGATACCAATAACAGATTTCCCTGATGAAGTATTAGTTGTTGATACTTTGGCTCCGGAAGAGAAGCCTAAAAACTCCGTCAGTAATTATATTCCCAACTCGAAAAAGATAAATTCGGAACCAGGTTTTCATGAAAAGAGTGCTAAAAATAAAAAAGTAAACTTAGGAGGCTCCTATAAAAGAAAGCTGGCGGCAAAGTATAAAAAGCCATTAAAGCGGGGTGATAAAAATGCAAATAAGAGCAATAAAAAATAAGGTATAGCTTTTTTCGCTAACCCGGAGAATGCCTACCCAGTTCAGAAACAATTTAGTTAATCAGAGTAAATTATACGTATCTTTTACAAGGAGGATTTCAGCTGTAGTTTAATTCACCTGGTTTGTATCAGGATTTAAAATATCCCCATAAATGAGGATGTTTTCTCAGTTTTTATCTGCTTAAATTGAAAGTCTCAAGTATTCTGCTTAAAACTACACTTAATTATGGTACAGTCAAGAAAATTTCAAATGCAAAATATAGGTGTAATAATAAATTTTAAGCTGGTTCTATTCCTCGTATTTATAACCATTGCCTTTTGCCCACTCCACGCACAGGATGTGGAGGTGCCCCATACCCGTACCTTTCCGGGCATTGAAAATCCTTCGTTCCCTTATGCGCAACCGGAAGAGGTGGGGCTATCCGGTGAAAAACTAAACCGGCTGGGCGATGAAATAGAAAGTTGGGTTGTTAATGGAGAATTGGTGGGTGGCGAACTGCTGATTGTCAAAGATGGGAAAGCCGTCTTTCACGAGGCGTACGGGTGGGCCGATCGTGAAGAGCGCCGGCCGATGGAGCGGAACTCGATCTTCTCGATCAAGTCGATGTCAAAACCTTTCACGGCCACGGCTGTGCTTATTTTGGCTGAGCAAGGCAAGCTCTCTCTCGACGACCTTGTGAGCCGGTATATTCCTGGATTCGCGGGTGACGTGCGGACGACGATCCGCCATCTCCTCACCCACACAAGTGGGTATACAGGTCTTCGCGATACCGGGGACTTTGACAGACTGAGGGACTGGGTCGAGAGCCTGGCCAGGGATACACCTTCCTCCCCCTTCGAAGAATACAGCTACTCCGACTTCAACTCCGCTGCCCTTGGTTACATTGTCGAGACCATCTCGGCCACCACACTGGACGTATTTATTGAGGAGTGGATCCTTGATCCCCTCGGGCTCGACGAAACATTCACAGCCTTTACACCCAATGCACCATGGGCGGCGCGGGTGAATAGCCGTTACCGCTGGAATGAGGACTCCGAAATTTATAGGAAATACTGGTCCAACAGGAGCCCCCAATACAGTAATTTCTACCCCGCGGCGTGGGGTCTCTGGGCTACAGCGATGGATTATGCGGCGTTTATGGCGATGTGGATGAACAAGGGCCACAACGGAGGCGTGCGGTTGCTCTCGGAGGAGATGGTTGAAGAGGCGCTACGATCCCACACTTCTTTTGCGGCTCATGTCCGCGGTTATGCATGGCAAATGAAGGAGGCCCCAAGGTTAGGCGGCATGCCTTTTGTCTTCTCCCATGGCGGGGTCGACGGCACACTGGCTGTGGCCTTCCCGGCTGAGAACGCCATCATAATTTACCTCACACAATCTCGGGGGCTTGAGCACCGCAGGGCTCTTATGAACAGGTTGGGCATGCTTGAGATTTTCGATGGCCCCGGTCCCTACTCCGATAACCTCGTGTGGGCAGGTGACCATGAGGTGGTTGAGGCTGAGCTGACTCCGGAAGAACAAGTCCGATATGTGGGAACCTATCGGGGCAGGAACACAGGTGGAGAAAACAAACCCGAAATTTTCGTGCGCGTATGGGAGGAGGGCGTTCGGCTCCACATACAGGTAGGAAAAGAGGTGTTGGCGGATTGGCGCTTGCACCTCGTGCCCCTCGGTGGTCACTGCTTTTCCATGGGTCGCTACCGGGATGAGCAGCTAGAAGCGATCAGCCCCGTAGCCATTCGGTTTACGGTTGAGAACGGTAGGGCGAAGACGTTGGAGGTCGTGAGAGAAAATAAGGTTTTATTCTCTGGGGAGCGCGTTGATCTGGAGTAGAAGTAGATGTAGTTCAAAGGAGGTTTGAGCGACCAAAAGAGGTAAAAAATATTCGAAGTGGCGAAGAGGCCGGAAGCGTGTCCTGTCGGCTGCAATGGGATTGATAAAGAAGTTAAAAAATATCCCCATAAATGAGGATGTTTTCCTGTTGTTTAGTTTCTTACTTTTACCAAACTCAAGCATCAAAAATATTTAATTGCTTCAGATAAAAATTTGGTCTAATGATGCGGAGCTTTCTGAAAGAAATGGAGCGGCAAAAAAATTAATTAATATAAAAATGAAAAAAATAATCAGCCTGTTTACAATTGGAATCATTCTTCTACTGATGGCCTACACTCCGAGTCCAGAGGCGGACCTGATCATCACCAACGCCAGGATCATCATTGGTACGGGAGAAGTTATTGAAAATGGAACTATCTTAATTAAAGGAAACAGGATCCTTTCTATAGAAAAGCAGGGTGTCTCAGCTGAAGGATCAAATATTGTTGATGCAGGCGGGAAAACTATACTTCCCGGATTAATTGATACCCATATTCACTTGCTCATCGAAGATATGACCTCTCAACCCAGGAGTAGAGAAGAACTGGAAAGTTTTATCAGGAACCGTCTCCCGGATCGTCTTCAGGCTTATCTCAAAACTGGAATTACCTCTGTAATGTCTACCGGAGATTTCTGGCCGGCCATTAAAGGAGTACGCGATAGCATTCGTTCCGGAAGTCTTTCAGGGCCACGAATATTTACTTCAGGACCTGTCTTTACCGTTCCGGGCGGACATCCAGCTGTTACAATTTGCGGAAGTTTATTTAATGAGGAAGGCAACAATCCCTGGTGCCGCGAGCATATAGCTGTTGAAGTGGATACTCCATTAGAGGCCCGTAATGCCGTTGACAAACTTGCTAGGCAAGGAGTTGATTTCATAAAAATGGTTTATGATGATACCAGTCCTCCCAATGTTGAACAGCTGAAAACTGAGGTGATGAAGGAGATTATAGCAGCATCACATGAACAGGGACTGCAGGTTTACGCTCATATTAATAAAATAGAAGATGCTGTCATCGCTGTCGAATCAGGCCTGGACGGCCTTGTCCACACTCCAAAAGCTTCTCAGCCAATTCAGCGGGATATGCTGGTAGAGATGATTCAGGTAAATAATATTACCACGACAACTACCTCTGTTGACCTTGATAATTTAAGGTTGAGGTTTGCTAGTGAGGGAAAGGAAAATATATCTAAATGGTTTAAAAAGACGCTATCAGATCAACAGCTAACTATTGCACAACTCGCGACAGTGAGCGACCACCTGATCAATCTTGGAACAGATACTCCTCAACTGATGCCGGAAGAAGCGTATTACCGGGAGATAGAGCTGGCTATCGAAGCGGGGCTCACACCCGATCAGGTTATTAAAGCGGCAACCCGGAATGCAGCTGCTCATATGGGACAGGAAAATGATCTCGGAACTGTCGAAGCTGGCAAGCTGGCCGACTTGATTTTGGTGGACGGCAACCCACTTGAAGATATTTCTTTACTGCAAAACATCAAATTGGTTATAAAAGACGGAGAGATTGTTATTGACAATAGAGAATTATAATGTAGAAATCACAAATTACCTTCAACATATTATCTTTCCAACCCTCTGGTCTGTGTCCCCACTCTGTGTCCCCACAGACCAGTAGAGCAAACACCGTCACCCAAAATATCCCCATAAATGAGGATGTTTTTTTATTGTTTAAGTTCTTACTTTTACTGTTTACAACAGGTTATGAATTGATAGAATGCAAAAAGAAATTTCATCCTTCCTGATTTTAACACTCATTATCTCTTTTGCTGGCTTATCAGCAAAAAGTCAACCTACTGATAATACTATTGACCCTGAAAAAACAGCCAAAGAAGTAACCATCTTCCGTGACAATTTTGGAGTCCCTCATATTTATGGGAAGACGGATGAAGCCACTGTATTTGGTTTAGCCTATGCCCGGGCTGAAGATCAATTTGAAGCAATTGAACATGCTTTTATCAAAAGACTGGGCAGGGCAGCTGAAGTAGATGGAGAGAAAGGATTATATAATCCTGATGATTCCGGCTATGACATTTTAGTACATGCCTATCAGATAAATGAAATGGCCAAACAGGAGTATGAAAACCTAAGCCCTAAGCTGAAGAAAATATGTGATGCCTACGCGACAGGGCTTAATTATTACCTTGAAAAAAATCCTCAGCAAGAAGTAAAACTATTACATCATTTTGAACCATGGTACGTAATAGCCAATAGCCGCAGCTGGTGGTGGCTTAGCAGAGCTCAATCGAATTTATCGAAGGTAGAGGTTGAAGAGAATGGGGAATTTCAGGTGGAAACCAACAATCGGGGATCTAACACTTGGGCTATAGGTCCGAATAAAACTGCCAATGGCAGCACAATGCTTTTAATTAATCCTCATATTTCCATGGACATACCTCAATATGAAGTTCATTTAATGAGTGATGAAGATTTGAACATAAATGGAATTGTAGGTTTTGGTACTTTTATATTTCCATATGCCGGGTTTAATGAGAATTTAGGTTGGTCTGTAACTGTTAACGAGCCAGATGTGGTGGATTCATATAAAATAACCTTTGACCATCCTTCTGATCCTTTGAAATACAGGTTTGGAGACGAATATTTAACTGCAGAAGTTTTTACAAAAGAAATAAAAATAAAAACCGATAGTGGGGTTATTAGCAGGCCTTTTTCTTTTAAAAAGACAGTTCATGGCCCCATTCTTAAAGAAGGAAACGGTCAAGCCATTGCTTATCGTATGGCGGGTGTAGATACCGGAGGATTACTGGAACAAATGTATGAAATGGCTAAGGCAAAGAACCTGCAGGAATGGAAAAATGCAGTTTCCAAAACTGCCATATCCTCCCATAACCTGATGTATGCGGATCGTGAAGGAAACATCTTTTATTTATATAATGGAAACATACCTGTTCGTGATACCACCTATAACTGGAAAGAGATATTAGATGGAAGTGACCCGGGTACTTTTTGGAAAGGATATCATCCAATCGATCAACTCCCTCAACTCCTTAATCCTCCTACGAACTATCTTCAAAATTGCAATACCTCACCCTTTAATACCACTAACTCAATTAATCCTGATCCGGCTGATTACCCGGCATATATGACATATTATGAAGATACATCAAATTTAAGATCAATTAGATCTAAGCAACTCCTGGAAAAATCATCTAATCTAACGCTGAATAGTCTTCAGGAACTGATAATGGATACCTATAATACTATGGCTGAAACATATATCGAAATGTTGGAGTCGGAATGGTTATCAATTAAAAATGAAGATCCCGTGCGTTATGAAAAGCTAAAAGAACCTGTTCAGGCATTAATCAATTGGAATAGATATAGTAATAAAGATTCATACGAAACTACTTTATACACATTATGGGCTGACGGTATGATCTCCTATATGTATGAGAATAAAGGTGTTATGCCAGCGCAACTGGATGCATATGAAAGAGGCATAGATATTCTTATTAAACATTTTGGGAATTGGCGTATTCCATACAGAAATATAGTCCGGCATCAAAGATTAGAAAGTAATAACTACTCTGTAGATCCAGATAAACCGAGTTATCCTACTGATGGAAACCTGGGTAGCTTTTTTGGTACTATGTTCTGTATGAATTATTCTTTTTATAATGGAAAAGATGTAACCAGAAGAGTAAGGCGTGGGAATTCTTATGTATCCATAATTGAATTCGGTGAAGAAGTGAAAGCAAAATCTATTTTAAACTACGGACAAAGCTCGCGTCCTAATTCTCCTCACTATATTGACCAGGCCGAAATGTTTGCCAATGGAGAGATGAAGCCGGTACTGTTTAAGATGGAGGATATCCTGAATAACCTGAAAGTGAAATATCACCCTGGGGAGGAAAATAAATAATATTCAAAAATATTGAAATACTGTTAAATAATGAGCTATAAAATTTTATTTCTGTTCCCCTTATTGTTTACTATAAATATATCATTTGCACAGCAACAGGAGGTTGAAATATGTGATTGTCCCTATGATACATCAACGATGGAAGCCTCAAAAATCTTGTGTGGCAAACTGACAGTTCCGGAAAACAGGAGCCGACCCCAAGGAAGGCAACTGCAGATCTTTTTTACCGTTATCGAACCAGAAAATGCTACCGGGGATCCGGTGGTGGTTCTTCCCGGTGGGCCTGGTATTGCACCTGTTGGAGGACCCTTTGTTCCCCGCATCAGGCAGTGGATACCTAAGGACCGTACACTTATTGTCTTTGATCCAAGAGGCACTGGCCATTCCGGCCCAATCATGTGCCCTGAACTCAATGATACATGGGGTACAATAGCTGCCCTGGATTTGGAGATCGAAGAAGAGCGTAACGTAAAGCTGGGCCTGGCGCTTGCCGTGACAAACTTCTCAGGGAGGGGGTTAATCTAACAGCCTACAACAGTTTTACTGTCGCCCGTGATGTGGATGAGCTTATGAAGGTGCTCGGTTATTCGCGTTATAATCTTTTTGGTGGCTCTTATGGGGTTCCAATGTCAGTGGCTATCATACGCCTTTTTCCTGAAAAAGTCCGAAGTGCCACGCTCGTAGGCGGACCGGGTATTTCCGCGTCGGAGCTTTTAAAAATGGATGTCCCAAATTTTGCCCGGGCTCTTAACCTGTTGTTTGGAAAATGTAAAAATGATCCGAAATGCCGGGAGCTTTATCCCGATCTTGAATCCGATTTTTACCATGTATATCAAAAGTTGAAAAGAGATCCTCTCACTCTAAAAGTAGACACTGCAGAATTCAGGTCCTCCCTTTTTACGCTAAATTCCCAGGATTACATAAATGTCATTTACTGGCTCCTGGCCCGTGAAACAAGAGTGAGATACCTGCCCAGATTGATCCAGGCTTTTAAGAATAAGGAGATGGAAGTAATTAAACGGATAATAGAGAGGGAGTTCGGAGGACTGGGTTCCGAAGGCAGCCGTATGGGTATCTCCGTTTTATGTTATGATGCCTACACCCATCGATCAAAAAAAGAATGGGAAACTGCTGCGGAATCTTTTCCGGCAGCTTTAAAGGAAATCACCTATTTTTTACGTCCCTGTGAATATTGGTCCGGTCAATATGCCCCGGCTAATTGGCAAATGCCTTTCAAAAGTAAGGTACCTGCATTTATAATTACCGGAGAATTAGATCCCATGAATCCACCGGAAGCCGGAGAAAGCTTTTTGCAATGGTTTGAAAATGCACAGCATGTTACTATTCCGGGAATGGCTCATATCCCACCTTCGGCAAGAGAAGAAGATTGCTGGACTGCGATGATCAGGGATTTTATCCGGGATCCACTGGAAAAAGTCAATAAACAATGTATAGCAGAGATTCCTGATACAAAATTTATTCATGCGCTTCCAAAATGGGCAAAATAAAGGGTGGGATAAAAAATTAGCTTTGCAATAATAATATTATAAAGTACCTTATTTCAGGTCTGTGTCTCATCTGGTCTATGCCCTACTCTCTGGTCTGTGTCTCCACAGACCAATAACTGAACATATCCTCACCAAAATATCCCCATAAATGAGGATGTTTTGCTGTTGTTTAATTTCTTACTTTTACTATTAGCTCAAACTGAATTAAGAGCTGTATTTCTTTAAATCAAAAGAGGAACAACAGGATGAAAGATAGAAAATCAGCTGATCAAAAATCAGCGCGACCTCTTCGTATAATTCTCTGGTCTTCACTGGCACTTATTATCATAATTATAGGAATTATTGCGGTTCGTACTGCACTTATGCCTACAGGGGTTGAGGGAGAAGCTGTCAAGCCTGATATTGTTGAACGCCTGCAAGCGATCGATGAGCATCATGTTGCACGGCGGATTTCTCAGGCAGTGCAATTCCCTACAGTAATTTATGATTATGGACCCGCAGATAGCACCGCCTTTCTACAACTGCACGACTGGCTGGAAGAGACATATCCGGCTGCACATCAGGTTATGGAACGTAAGGTGGTTAATAACCTGTCCCTCCTATATCGATGGCCGGGGCAATCGGACTGTCCTGCAATTGGCTTCGTGAGCCATCTTGACGTGGTACCTGTTGAAGAAGACACCGAAGCAGATTGGACCTATCCACCATTTGAAGGGGTGGTTGCCGATGGATTTGTATGGGGTCGCGGTGCCATTGATACCAAAGATAATATGATCGTGGCGATGGAAGCGGTGGAGCGGCTGGCTTCACGTGGCTTTAAGCCAGCCTGTGATTTATACCTTTTATTTGGTCATGATGAGGAGACGGGCGGGGAGAAAGGAGCTGCCGTTATGGCTCGCGAGCTAAAAAAGCGTGGAGTTCGCTTTGCATGGCTCCTTGATGAGGGAGGAGGATTGGGAGCGGATTGGTCGGGCCGAAGAGATCCGCCCCAGGCAAGGGTCGGAGTGAGCCATCAAGGATATGCAACATTAAAACTGACTGCCAAGGCTGAGGGTGGACATAGTGCGTCGGGCGTTGAGAATACAGCCATCACACAACTTACCGCAGCACTGACAGCCATTGCTGAATCTCCTATGCCAGGTGGTCTTGTGGGCGTTGCGAAAGAAGGTATTGTTCGCCAGGCGGCCGGTGGACCTCTACACCACCGTATTATGGCAGCGAACCTCTGGCTGTTTGAACCGTTTGCCGAATACATGATGGAGGCGCGGCCTGGCACCCGCGGACAAATACGTACCTTTATGGCGCCTACGGTTATTGAAGGCGGTGTTAAGGCTAATGTGCTGCCGCAGCATGCCTCGGCACTAGTCAATGCTCGTTTGCATTTTCGCGATACGCCTGAAGACGTACTGGATCATGTAAGAAAAATTACTGCACCTTTTGACGTTGAGGTTGAACTTTATGATGTTCATTTCTCCGCGAGTACTCCGACATCTTCGGAAAGTGCTGCTTTTCGTGAATTGGAATCAGTACTTCGTGAAGTACACGGGCCAATGCGTGTAGTTCCGGTTTTTATAACCGGGGCCACCGACTCACGCTACTTTACTGATATTACCGAATCCCTATTCAATCACGAGGGGTATTTGAAGGGGAAAAATGCGAGCAGGGGAGCTCATGACACTGACGAGCGCCTCTCAACAAAATACCTGCCTCACGCCGTCCTAATGCATGAGCTGCTGATCGAGAGGCATGGGAATCCGGATTAAATGAACAGGTAGAGCATGAGGAGTAATGTTCTCTTCTCCCAGGTCTGTGTCCCCACTCTCTGGTCTGTGTCTCCCACCACTCTCTGGTCTGTGTCTTCACAGACCATTACAGACCATCAAAATATTTCTGCTCCCTGAATCATCATACATCAACATACAATAATTTTCATTTTTAACTTTTCAGAAAATTTACTTTCTTGTCTTATCTAACAGTCAACCACAATGCAAGCTATTCCTGAAAGAAGAAAATCTACCATGGAGTTAGGAGAGGTATATTTCTGGACTTCTTCTATTTATCAATGGGACCACCTTTTAAAAGAAAGAAGTTATAAGGATCTTATACTCCAAAGTCTGTCCTTTTTAGTAGCGAAAAACAAAATTGCTGTTTATGCTTTTGTAATTATGCCAAATCATATTCATTTGATTTGGGAGTTGCTGACACTTAATGGCAAAGAAAAGCCGAATGCCTCTTTTCATAAATACACTGCACATAAATTCCAGGAGGAGCTGAAAAAATATGATAATGATCTTTTGAAAAGGTTTAAAGTGAAGGAGCCGGAAAGGAAATACAGATTTTGGAACAGAGATCCTCTGGCAACATTAATGTATAGCAAAGAAATTGTAGAACAGAAGCTTGATTACATACATTTAAATCCTCTACAGGAACATTGGAACCTGGTGAAAAGCCCTGAAGAATATTATTTCTCATCGGCGGCATTTTATGAAGCTGACAGAAATAATTTTCCTTTTCTGACTGATTATAGAGAGAGATTTTAATAAAGTAGCCTTGATGGCCTGTGGAGACACAGACAAAGGATTAGCTCCTAAGTGGTCTGTGAAGACACAGACCAGGGACTATCCAACCTCTGGTCTGTGTCTCCACAGACCAGTAGAGCAAACATGCTCACTCAAAATATCCCCATAAATGAGGATGTTTTTTGAGTTAATATTTTCTTACATTTCGTCAAGTATTTTTTTCATTCCTTAAAAATGAAATTATGAAGTATATTTTCCTGCCTGTTGTCCTGTATCTCTTATCAATTAATTTTAATCTTTCAGCACAAGATCATTTTGATATTATTATTACGAATATCGATCTTATTGATGGTACAGGTGCAGAGCTTCAAAACAATGTAAATATTTATATTAAGGATGGTTTAATTAAAGATATTCTCAAAACTAAGAAAGCGCATGCAACTGCTGAAGAAATTATTGATGGTGAAGGTAAATATGTAATCCCAGGCCTTTTTGATGCTCATTATCATTTTTTGGATTACAGAGCCAGAGATATGGAGCTTTATAAAGAACAGGGGCAGTTGCTGACACATTTTGGTATAACCAGCATACTTGTTCCAAATGGTATTATTGAGGACCTGCAAGAATTTATAGGATTTGTAAGGACAAATAAAGCCACAGCTCCCAGAATATTTTATACCAGTAGGATTAGTACTATTCCAGGTTCACATCCTGCTAAAGGAGAAGCAGCCAATCGTTTTAAGGAGGGTTTAAATATCAATTATGTCAATGATACTTTGGATATTGAAAGAATTGTCAAAGAAGCAAAAGAAGAGGGAGCAGTTGCAGTAAAAATAGTTATAGACGATGGACCTTTTCCTCCATTGACGGAAAGAATGCCAGAAGAATTTATTGAAAAATTCAGTAGAGAAGCAGATAAATTAAATATACCTGTTTTTGCACATGTATCTGATATGACAGAAGTAAAAATGGCTGTAGATAATGGTGTAGACGCATTATTGCATGGAGCTGTTGTAAATTGGCAAAAAGATGAACAGCTTATAGAAGAAATGGCTAAAAAGAATATATCCTGGGTATTCACCAATATGATTGGTAAGGCATTATTCTATCCGCTAAACCCGGAATGGCTTGATGCAAATGAATATAAAGTATTTGATCAAAAATACATGGAGCCACTCAGTGATTCTGTAGGCACAAAAGCAGAAATGTCACGTACAATTCTTTCGAGGTTATTGGGATCTGATTCTATACCATTGTTTGAGTCCTTTTTTAAAAAAATAATGGGTTCCAATAAAAAAATACTTGACACGGGAGTAAATCTTGTTGTAGGAACGGACACAGGAGGTTCTTCTCCTTATATTTTACCAGGTATAAGTGTCCATGAAGAAATGAAAATACTTCAGATCTCCGGGTTGGACCCTCTGGACATTATTAAAATAAGTACACTAAACGCAGCTAAAATGATTGGTAGGTCTGAATCTTTAGGATCCATTGAAAAAGGAAAGGTAGCAGATCTAATATTGCTGCAGAATAACCCATTAGAAGATATAGCTAATACGCTTTCTATTCATGAAGTCATTAAAGATGGTGTGATTCAGGAAAAAATAGAAATGAATTAACCTTTCTTTGTTTTTACTCCTTATATCCTCATAAATGAGGATGTTTTTGAAGATTTTTTATACTTACATTTACTATTTCTAAACCAGATAAAACTATGAAGCTACTGACTCTAATTAATTTCTTACTCTTCAGCAGTACAACTATTCTTTTTGCCCAACTACCGGAATCTAGGATAAATGAAATAAGATCGGAGGTAGCAATGGTGCATGCGAAAGAACAGAAAGCTTTTAAGAAAGGAGATTGTGATGTAGTAGTGACATTTTTTGATCCGAAGGTCACTTTCTACGCCAATGGCCGACATATTCCTTCACTTGAAGCACTGAGGAATCTATGCACACGAATTACAAGGCCTTTTGAAACAAATGAAAGAATAAATACGAATATCAATGTTTTATCAGAAACCTCCGCCTACTCTGTAAGGGTGATTGAATTTCCACCACAGGAAGAGGGGGAGAACCGTAAGCGGGAGGTGGTTACTAAAGTCTGGTACAAAGGGGAAGAAGGATGGAAAATTGTGCATTTTCAATCTTCCATTAGTGAAATTCCAAATTAAACCATCTACATTATGAATTTTCATCCAATGGCATACTTTGCTGCTGTCTTTCGAAGCATTTGACTTTCTATTCCTTTGTCTGTGTCTCCACAGACCAGGCGGTATTATGATCCAGAACCAATATCCCCATAAATGAGGATGTTTTCTTAGCTATTTATTTTATAGATTTAAAATTTACAATATACGAATAAGTGAAAAAGGTCTTTAATATATTATTCATAAGTTTTATATCCGTTATTTTCCTAATTGGAATAGTCTACTTCTTTTTAATCTACGAAAAGCCAATTGACCAGAAAGCATTAAATAAATTTTTGCAGGGTCAGCCTATAATAGATACCCATATTCATGCCACCAAAGGCTATGAAGGCAGTGAGGATTATAAAAAAGGATTAACCGAAGGTCCTGAGTTAGATCAGGCAACTATTGATTTCGTGCGTAAGGAATTCGATGAGAATAATGTTGTAATTGGCCTTGCCGGAGGACCCATATATCATGCTGAAAATTGGGCCAAAGCAGATCCAAGATTTTGGGCAGGTCCTGTTTTCCCATTCAAAATACCTTATCACATGGATGAACCCTCCACTAAAGAGTTTTTAACCTATGAGGAGTTATATGAGCTATATGAGTCTAAAACCTTTCGCAGTATGGGAGAAGCAATGTATGTCCATAAGGGCGTGCATCCTCATGATCGAAGATTGGAAGCTTATTGGAAAATTGCTGCAGAATTTAATATGCCCCTAGGTATACATTCCGATGAAGGGCCTCCCAGACCTATGCGCGCTGAAATTCTTGAGGATATTCATAAAGGTGAATATTCTGATCCTGATCTGTTAAGACCGATACTCGAAAAGTATCCCGGCATAAAATTATATCTGATGCACTTTAACGGGAAATATTCAGATGAAGCAATCCAGCTTATGAAGGAATATGAGCAGATCTATTGTGAAATCTCTGCCATTAGCCTTCATATGCCAAAGATCCTGTGGGAAGGTAAGGTTAAAAAGCTTTATGAGGAGGGGTTGGGGGACAGGCTGATGTTTGCTTCAGATTACAGAGGTAAAATAAGAGAAAATATTGAAATCATATATAGCCTTGAATGGCTTTCTGAAGCTCATAAAAGAGATATTTTCTACAATAATGCTGCTCGATTCCTGGAATTAACTCCTGAACAAATTCAGGAGCATCATGAGATGGTAAAATAATAACAATTTCAGTTTTTGATAATGATTGCTAAAGCATTGTATGCCGGTAAGCAAGACAAATATCCCCATAAATGGGGATGTTTTTTCAAGTTATTAAATATTAACTTTATCAGATCATAATTTTATTCACCACAAACGAAATCATATTATGAAAAATTTTAATTCAATCCCCATATTTATATTAGCCATCCTGACGGTCGTATTCTCTTGTGAAAATGCCGGAACTACTAATGAAGCAGAAGATCAGGAGACTACTCAGGCAGCTGAAAAGCAAAATGCTGAGCAAATTAAGCAGATCATTCAGAATAAAAATGAAAAGCTCGAGCGCTGGTATAAAGAAGGGAAAATAGATTCTGCAGCCACTGTTTTTGCAGAGGATGTTGTTCAGATGCCTCCCAATTCACCAGCTTTAAGAGGAATTGATGATTTTAAAAAAGAATGGAAGAGATTGGTCCAGGAAGGCACCTGGTTATTTGATCTTAATGCGCAGGAAGTAAGACACTCGGGTGACCTGGCCATGGAGCTGGGAAAATATACACTTGATTTTAATCCTGATGAGGATTCCAAAATCCCTAGTTTTAGTGATAAAGGAAATTATGTGGTGCTATGGGAGAAAAGGAATGGCGAGTGGGAAATTGTATGGGATGCTCCGGTGAGTGAGCAGCCGCTTCCTGATATGGTAATGGAACATGAAAAAGAACAGGAATAAACATAAATCAACTTTCCCGTGCCTGACTCTCATTGATTAAGCAGCCAATAGTTATCAATAAGTTAAGGTAATCCCAAAGATTTTTATCCGGGGTTAGACTCAGCTAAAAATAAAGAGCATGAAAAAAAATTTACCTGAATTTTTATTCTTAGTGGCAGTTATTTTTGTGAGTATAACCGGATTTTGGGAGCTTTATTTTGGTGTTAATGCAAAACCTAATGCATATCATCATCTTCACGTTATTACAAGTTTGACGTGGTTAATATTATTGTTGATCCAGCTTAGCTTCATCGAAAAGAAAAATTTTTCAATACATCGTAATTTGGGGCTGTCAATTTTTTTTCTCGGACCTTTGTTGGTTGCCACTGTGGCACTTTTGTCTGTACATTCAGCAAACAGAGCAGTAATATCGAACCAAGAGGATTTTTTAATTGTCTCCAATGTCATGGTTACCTTAGAGCTGGGTTTGATTATTCTAACTGCTTTTATTTTAAAGAAAAATAGAAAACTACACGGTTCTTTCCTTATAAGTTCTGCCCTCCTTTTTATGGGGATCGCTTTAGTTTTCACACTGATTAGTTTTATTCCTTATTATAAAATTGAAGGTCCGGAGACTTTTTACAAATTTGGTGTTGCCTCATCAACATCTCGAAATGTTTGTGTAATTGTTGGTCTGTTTTTTTTCCTAAAAGACATGCGATATGGGTGGCCATGGCTTTTAGTACTTTCATTTTTTTTCATAAATGGATTTATCAATACGCTACTTATTAAATCTAACAAGATTGACCAGCTAACTATATTTGTAGGCTCACTTGATCAAACCCTCACGTTTATTGGAAGTTTTATTTTATTCTTAATTTTATTGATATCGACCGGGAGATGGAATATCAGGAAAAGAAAAAAAGGAAAAATTCAAGTTTTACTAAATGATGAGTAATGAGACTAATAACCTGGGCGGCATCCAATGGTTTTATTCAAGGGAATATTTTTATAAACAACTTAAGGAATTTATCGATGCGGGTTTTGGCAAAAGGATCATGTTTGGATCAGATCAGCAAAACTGGCCGGGAATTATAAAACCTGCTATTGAGATTATAGAAGAGGCTCCTTTTTTAACTGACGAACAGAAACGTGATATTTTTTATAATAATGCGGCTCGCTTTCTTCGATTAAGTAAGGAAGAAATAGCTCGTCATCATGAGAGGTAAAGCCGTGATCTGTGTCCTCTGGTATGTGTCCTCACGTGAGACACAAATCACTGAGACAGATATCTCTCTAATATCGTAATAAAATGACTATGTTTTCTTAAACATAGTCCCCTACCTTTATTGCCGGCAAGCTGAGCCTGTTTTAGTACCTACAGTTTTTAAGAGGCCGATTTCTGTTTTTTTTAGTTCAGAGTTTAGAGGTTTTGCTATTTAATGACTTAAAAAATTTATTACTTGCATTTATAACTTCTGGCCAATGCTGTTTAATTATCTTACAACGAGCTGGCGTAATCTGGTGAAGTACCGTCTTTCCACTCTCATCAATATTTTAGGATTGGGACTGGCGATAGCATGCTGTACTATTTTCTATTCTATTATAGCCTACGAAACCACATTTGACAACTGGCATTCAAAGGCTGATCGGATCTACAGGGTTATTATTGAAAATAAGGATGGCTCTAAATCGGCGGGAGTGCATTTTCCTGCTGCTGAAGAGCTTCGACAGGATTTTTGGGACTGGGAGATTATTAGTGAAGCACACGGTCCGCAGGCATATAAAATATCAGTGGAACGTAGTAATACTATGGATCATTATAACGAACCTCTCGTTGTTTTTGCTGATGCCCACTTCCTGGAGATCCTGGATTTTGAGACATTGACCTCTGTAGATCCTTCCATTCTTAACCAGCCTGACCAGGTGCTGCTAACGGAAAAACTAGTAATAAGATATTTCGGCAGTACAAATGCCGTTGGAAAGATCATCTACCTGAATAATAATATTCCATTAGAGGTTGCCGGTGTTTTGGCTGATCCTCCGGGAAATACAAATCTATCCTTTAACATGCTTGTCTCTAACCAAACTTATGATAAGCTGGAGAAGGATCGGTTAAATGACTGGTTGTTTTTTGGTGATGCAAATGTTTATGTCACCCTAAAAGAAAATGAAAGTCCTGCAAAATACCTGTCCCGGCTGGAAACCTTTACCGAAAAAAATGCCGCCTTTTATAAGACAGGTGATTACTATTACCGGCTAATCCCTTTAAAGGACTACCACACCAGCAGCGGTTTTGGGTTGGAGAATCATTACAAAACACCATCCGAGCTTATTTATATTCCGGCCTTCCTGGGGATTATAATTCTTGTTTTTGCATGTTTTAATTTTATAAACTTATCCACCGCAAAGCTTCTGCTCAGCACCCGTGAATGGGGCATCAGGAAAGTAATTGGAAGCAGTCGCATGCAGCTGCTTATCCGTTATTTTATAGAAAATGCTATTGTCATACTTCTTGCTTTACTAGTCGGTATTTTAGTTAGCATTCCTCTCCTAAAGGAAATAAATTCACTATTTTCTATAGTTCAATTTCAGTTGGAGATCAACAGCGGCATAGGGGTATTTTTGATCCTTTTAGGTTCTGGGTTGGTTATTATTACAGGTTTCTATCCTATGCTTCTGCTGCTAAAGTTCAAGCCTATCGAAGCCATTAAAAGTAAATTGTACGGAGGAAAGAGCAAAAGCAGAACCCTTACCAGGAAAATGCTGATAATCTTTCAGCTTTCCGGAACAGCATTCCTTTTTCTCTTCGCATTAGTGGTTTTCATGCAGCTAAACCTCTGGGAAGATATGGACCGTAATTTTAAAAAAGTTTCTGTTCTTATTTATGATATTCCTTCTGCTACCACCAATCAGTATACACAGTTTAAAACCTCCCTTTCTAAATTGGCAGAGATTGAAGCCGTGACTTTTTCCAATGGAATGCCCGGCTGGGGTGAGTGGGGGGCAGTAAAATTATCAGGAGAAAAAGAATTTACTGATGCCGTAATAACATATATAGATCATGATTTTTTCAATGTCTATAAAACAGATTTGACAGAGACTGATCTGAAGGCAGATAACCAGAAAAAGGTTTTTATAAGCCAAAAGCTTGTTAAATATTTAGAGTTTGAACATCCCGAAGAAATAATAAATAAAGAGCTGGTTATTGATAAAATCTTTGGTGAGACTTTTTCCGCACCCATTACAGCCGTTGTTGAGGATGTTATAGATGATCCAATTAATAACTCTTCTAGCCCAATTATTTATGTGCTGGGTATAGAACCTGATCATTTTACCCAGGCACATGTAGGCATATATGGTAATTATAATGATGAGCTGGTCTCCAGAGTTGATGAAGCTTATGCAGCAGCTTTTCCTGATGAAGTTATAGAACATACTACGATAGAAGATGTGGTTTATTCAAGCTACCTTTTAGAACAGATAACAAAAAAGGGAATTGTATTTGGGACGGTAATGGCATTGCTAATTTCGGCAATAGGACTTTTTGGGGTAATTAGTTTTATGAATGTAGCAAGACAAAAAGAAATGTGCATTCGTAAAGTTTATGGCGCCACAGGCAGAGATATTATTAAAATTTATTCAAAGGAATTTTTGATACTAGCCCTTCTTGCATATTTATTTGCGATCCCTTTTGAGTTGCTTTTTATAAACCAATGGCTCCAGCAGTACGTCAACAGGATATCATTACAGCCTGATTTTTTTATCCTCACTTTTTTAGTTATCGTTTTTTTGATCTTCATTTCTGTTATTTTCAGAGTGCTACAATCTTCGAGATCTAATCCAGGTGAGGTATTAAGAAGTGAGAATTGAATTTTGGATTTCACGAAATAATTTCCTCTCAGTATATGGCAAATATCCCCATAAATGAGGATGTTATTTAAGCTAATTTCTTCTTACTTTTATTTCTTATACTATAAGTCTACTTGTCAATCTTCTCTTTCCATGCACGATTCTACAGAATTATTTCAATATTAAGTTTATGAAAACACTTTATTTATCAGTGCTACTCCTCTTATTCTTTCCTTCTTATTCTCAGAAAGTACAGGAAGAGCCTGTTGTTATAGAAGAAGCTGTTACACTATCTTCTGTCGTCGCAAGTAAGGTGCAGGAAGATATAATGATCGAGCTGGCTCCGTTAATTCATATGATGATTGACTCAGGATTTATTTACCGCGCTGAGCTGAATCAGGTTGTTTTAGAGGATGATCTTGTTGAGCTTCGCCTTATTGTAACTTATGCACCTGTATCCATAGAGCCAGATGTGCAAGAGAAGGTTACAAAAATGCTGGGTAGAGAGAAATGGCTGGGAGGGGCTGGAAAAAATCATCGGCATGGTGAAATAAAAAAGGAAGTAATTGCCGGATTTAGTAATCAGCAGCTTCAGCGAAGGGCTGCAATGATATATTATCAATATGTGGCAATATTTCTTCAGGAAGCCAGACAAGAAGGATTAACTCCTTCTGAAAAAGGGCGGCAGGTAGGAGCTGTTTTTGCAAAATTTAAAGATTACCATGCCTGGAATACATCTGCCTGGACCCTCCAATTCAATGCACTGGCTAAGTTGATGGATACATCCTATAAGTTAAGTTTCGGGCGAGCAAGTTTTACCCTTCATAGTCGATATAAAGATGTAGAAAAGATTTTGGAAGGGTACGATCTGACCATTAAGGATTATCTTGAATGGCTACAGGCAAATCACGAGGTTATTGGTGAAATTCAGGGATATACTATGACAGCAAGTATTGAGGATGATTGGCTTATAGAGACTTATAAGCACCTTCCACCACTACATTTGTTTTCCACGGTAGATAATATTACTGAATTGAAACTAACTTCTGATAAAAGGAAAGCCTTAACAGGCATCTACAAAGGCTTTTCAGTTAGTGGAAAGCCTGAGGGTGAAATGATAATGCGTATTTGGGAGGAGGATGAAAATCTATTTTTTGTTGTACGGGAGATCTTAGAACGTGAGGGACAAGGGGCTAATCTCATAGCTTTGAGTGACGGCAATTTCACACCTGGCTGGTATCTGGATAACGAACCTCTTCAAATTCATCCGGACCTGAGAATTAAATTCTTTTCTGCTAAGGAAGGTATTATAGATGAGGCACAGATTGAAAGGAAAGGAGTTGTTCTTTTTAAATTTAATCGTGTTGAAAATTAAAAGCTTACTGATTAGGGGTATGTATCTTAGTCTCTTACCTAAAAATTTCTCACTACCGGCTTTTTTGATTTCAGCCAATCATAAGCTTCATTTTCCTCAGAAAATAAACCTAATTTAATTCCCTGGGTTTTAAATTTTTCTTCAGCAACAATCTTAAATTTTTCCATGGGATAATCGGCAAAAATATCCTCACCGAGAATAACAGCATGTACTTTGACATTTGATTCTTTAAAGAGCTTGTTGTCCCATTCTTCATTCAGCCACTCCTCAACTTCTTCAGATATTTCACCAAGTTCTTTGGTGTCAGCAAGCCACATTAGGTTGTCGTAATTCCCTTCAATCTCATCATATTCCGAAAGAATAAGCTTCAGGTTTTTTTTAAATTCAAATCCGGGAGGTTCTTTAAGCCATCGGTGCTTTAGTACCGGAATAGATTCATCCAGCACACACTTTACATATTCATTTTCGAATATTGTCTTTTCCATGACTTCTCTTCTTTTGTTGATTAATTTAATGCAAACAATGTGCCGTCTTTATTAGTCTTTAGTCCTGAGTTCTGGGTATTTAGTAGGTTTGTTGTCTCATGAAATACGTTGACACAAAAATTGTGGATAACTTTCTTAAATTAGTTTATTATGACTACAGAAGAAAGACGTAGAAGAAGATTTAGTGAAGATTTCAAGCAAGAACAAGTAAGGCTCATCGAGAGTGGCAAAGTTACCCTTGGAGAGGTTAGCAAATTGTATCAGGTTAAGGGGCAAAATGTTAAGAGATGGCTAATTAAATATGGTAAGAAGCAAGTTCCGGGAAAGATTTTAATCAGTAATGGAAAAGAATTTGACCGGGTTCGTGAGTTAGAAAAAGAGAAAAAAGATCTGTTGGAGCTTATTGGAAAGCAACGAGTAGAGCTTATTTACAAGGAGGAACTGATTAGACTGGCTAAGGCGAAACTTGGGGAGGATTTTGAAAAAAAATGATGGTCCCGCTACTACGAACAATCAAAGAAAAGCAAGGGGAGCATAGGATTGCCATGGAGAAATTTTACAGCTACATTGGCATAACTCGTCAAGGGTTTTTCCAGGCCGCTTATCGACAACAAGAGAAGCAGTTACTGATCAGCAGCATTGTAAAACTTGTACAGAATTATAGAAAGAAGAAAGATCGAAGAGCTGGATCCAGGTCATTATTTTACAACCTAGACATAAAAACCAAATTTAATATTGGTGTAAATAAGTTTGAGCAGTTGATGTCTGTAAATGGCTTAAGCCTTGCCCCAATGCGAATAAGAGTGGTTACCACCAAATCTTCTATGCAAAGCTGGAACTATCCTAACCTTATTAATGGGTTACCTGTCGAGGATATAAATAAAGTGGTAGTGGGCGATTTAACGTATGTATATTTTCAAGGTCAGCGGTATTTTCTGTTTTGCCTGACTGACTTGTATAGTGCCAGAATAGTTGGATATCATATCGGTTTTAATATGCGTGCAGCAGATGCAAAAAGAGCATTGGATATGTGGGAGGGGCTGAGGGAGAAAGTAAATTTAAAAGGATGTATCCATCATACCGATGGGGGGTCACAATACTTTTCAGAATTGTACCTAACTCAGCTTAAAAGACTAGACATACAGGTAAGTTGCGCAGAAAACTGCCTGATGAATGGCTACGCAGAGCAAAGGAATGGTTTACTAAAACACCACTTAATACCCACAATGAAAGGAAGTTGTGAAAGAGAGTTCAACAGTGAAATTAAGCGGATCATGCATGTGTATAATCATGAAAGAAAACAAAAAGCATTAGGCTGGCTTAGTCCTGTTGAGTTTGAGAAAAAAATATCGGGTATGGTTAATAAACCAAAACTTTTATTGTATAAATTTAACAATAATAAAAATGGGTTTTAAGAGGCATATACTACAACAAAAAAGGACTCAAAAAGAATGGGCAGCCCAAACTGCTTTAGACTGCCCATGGCCAGAGGCCTTTTCCGTTGATCAGGAGTATTCCTTGGTGGGTTGCTCCCCAGCAGAGCCCGCCTCCGCTTGTCCTGATAAGACAAATATAATTCCTACTATTAAATTTAAATCAAAAAGTTATTCACATGTTTTGGGCTTTAGGTAGGGAAGCTGTCAACCTATATCATGAGGGTATA
>JBPRGH010000086.1:0-1100 GCA_051418055.1 Candidatus Cyclobacteriaceae bacterium M2_1C_046
ATCATTCTTGGAATCGGCAATTTTTTCAGTGATCAGTGTGTCAGTTAACAATTAACAATAAGGAAATCAGAATTCAGGAGTCAGAATTCAGAATATCATAAAAATTATGATTGGAATCCTGAAAAATGGCAGCCACTGCTACTGCTCACTGACACACTGTTTACTGATCACAGTGGATACTTATATATAATATTGCCATTTTAAGCTTTCTAAAAAAATGAGTTTCATTAATGATTAAAAAGAAAGTTACTATTGTAAATGAGGCAGGACTACATGCTCGGCCTGCTGCAGCTTTGGTAAAAACAGCTAGCAAGTTTCAATCAGATTTCTACATTCATATGTATGGATATCGGGTAAATGGGAAAAGTATATTAGGCGTGATGACTCTGGCTGCAGAAAAAGGGGCGGAATTGGAGTTGGAAGTAGAAGGAGATGATGAAGAAAAAGCAGCTCAGGCTATTATTGAACTGATCGAAAATGGATTTGATGAAAATTAGGCATCTTTCAAATGAGCGCTAACAGCGACATATCAAAGTCGGAATTTGAATTGGAAGGAGCCCCGGCCTCTTCCGGCTCCGCTATTGGTAAAGCAATAATTTACCAAAAGAAAGAATTTGCCATAGAGTCATCAACAATCAAGAGTGATGAAGTACTGGAGCATATCAATGAATTTAAAAAAGCGCGTCACAAGGCCGAGTCTGAACTACAGTTGCTGCAGCAAAAAGCTAGTACTCAGGCGGGAGTTGATATCATTGAAGCACAAATAGAGATGGTTAACGATCCCGAATTAGCAGATCATATAGAAAGGCTAATTAAGGATGAGCTCTATTCCGCCGAATTTGCCATCCAAAAGGCTTTCGAAGATTATATAAATCTGATGAATAACTCTAACAATCGGCAAACCAGGGAGCGTACAATTGATATTACAGATATCAGGGATCGCCTGCTGGAATTTATAAATAAAGAGAGTGATGCTCCCGGAATTGAAGCCGGTTGTATTTTAGTAACCACCGATCTGAGTCCAAGAGAAGTAATCAGTTTGGCAAATTATAATATCTCAGGATTTATAATGGATCGGGGAGGCGTCACTTCTCATGCTG
>JBPRGH010000087.1:0-1012 GCA_051418055.1 Candidatus Cyclobacteriaceae bacterium M2_1C_046
GGTATGTACTTAAATAATCTGACGGATAAGATTTCCAAGACCCTATCCAATCCAAATACAAAAGTTAATATTACGGTAGAAGCAGATACTATACATATGGCTGCCGACCGCGCAATGGTTTGTGGTCTTGTCTTAAATGAATTGCTGGTTAATATATACAAACATGCGTTTGAGGATTTAAGTGAAGGAAATATTACGATTAATCTACTTTCGCTGAAAGGAAACAAAATTCAGCTTGATGTAAGGGATAATGGTATCGGAATTCCTGAGGAATTTAGCTTGGAAGATGCTTCCTCTATTGGTACCTGGGTTATCAATGTACTGCTTAGGAAATTGAATTCTACTGTAGAGATAAATAGCAGTGAAGGAACAAGCTTTTCTATTCGCTTTGACAAATAGCTATCATTGAGAGAACAGTATTCTTTATTAAAAAAATCTAATCGTTAATACGGTACTTAAAGCAGGTTTGCTAAAGTTATTCTAATAATTTAGCATCTATTTGTTTATAATAGTTAGGGTTAAAGGGAGTGAGATCAAAAATTTAGTACGTTTGGCAATCAAAAATTAGGTTAGGCAGTATTCAGTTGGCAACTAAGGGAATGCACATCGGTGCAATATCATATAAAAAATTTGACTTAAACGGTCGATCCAGTAATCGCCTGATGGTTTTATTGGAGAGGCTGGAGCGTTTTAATGAGTTAAATAATTTCAAAGCTTTGCTTAATGAAGTTTTGGAAACAGCTCGTGATGTTATGGATGCTGAATCGAGCTCATTGATGCTGCTGGATCGCAAAACAGGCGAATTGGTTGTAAAGCTGCCCTCCCCACAGGAAGAAGAGAATTTTAAAGATAAACGAATTCCCAAGTCCGAAGGATATAGCGGCTGGACGGTAAAACATGAAATTCCTCTTCTGGTAAATGAGGTTGATACAAGCAGCAGTTTATATCAGCAGGAATTATATGAAAACTACCAGCTTAAAAATTTGATATGTGCGCCTCTCTTTAATAAAAA
>JBPRGH010000088.1:0-1216 GCA_051418055.1 Candidatus Cyclobacteriaceae bacterium M2_1C_046
GATCTTGCAGCAACAGACGGTCCTCTTCACATAACCGCCGAATTATATTACCAGCCTATCGCTTATCGATGGGCTCAAAACCTGGCGCCTTATGACTCACCGGAAACCAATCGCTTTGTAGAATATTATGACTCGATGTCCGACAACTCTTCAGTTGTATTGACGAGCACTAAAATCACATTGGAATAGGAAAATAACGACCACATAAGCAGGCATCAACTATGAGTAAAGAAGACCTATACTACTTAGAAGAAGAACAAAGCTTAAGCGATATAGCTGATTTTCTGGAAGGAATAGCTGGAGATCTCAGGCAAGGTAACATTACATTCTCAGATGATTGCAAGCTGGAACTTCCAGAAAAGGTAATCCTGAATATAGATGTAGACCGGAGAACCAAACCCGAGGTTACCGCTACCAGTGCAGAGATTGAGTTGAAATGGACTGAGTAGAAACTCTTCCCATTTTATAAAGTGTTACTTATGCAGTGATTCTTGTCATAACTTATCAGACCCGGATTATTCCCAACTCACTTTTGTGCGGGCAAAAGTAATATTTATGACTGGTATTATCGCTCCACGCACTTCATGGCAGTATGCTTTTTATAGACTTTATCTTTTAATAACCCCTCTGCTAACGGTGCTCCTACTCAAAAGGATAAATATAGACCTTACCATTCCGCGTCAGAGCTACGGAATGAGAGAAATATATCTGAAGAAAGCTTAAGGCATCAGATATGCCTTCCTCGATCAGCTTATTTTCCCCGATGAATTATCCAACCTTTTAACGTCCTGATATTAAAAGTCTTGTAGTATTTATCCCGCCAACTATTTGGTGATTTAACCTGTGAATAAACCAGGTCTCAATTCTTGATTTTATAATCAGCTGAGAAAAATAAAGAATCCGGACCGGAGCGAATGTGCATGATTCACTCTTTGCCAAAAAAGCATTTACCAAAAGTATTTTTTACATAAGCCCAGACCTTCATAACAACCTTAAAAATTAAACAACATCCATTATGGAAAATATTAAAGAATCAAAAAGAGAAGAATACATCGACAATCTCTCCAATAAACTCAAAGAATGGGACCGCGACCTGGAAAATGTTGAAGAAGAAATCGATGAGCGGTTTGATGAATTAAAAGACGATTATCGTGATAAAGTCGAAAACCTTCAGGAACTGCGATCTAAAATAAAGAAAGAACTCAATAAAATTGAG
>JBPRGH010000089.1:0-6157 GCA_051418055.1 Candidatus Cyclobacteriaceae bacterium M2_1C_046
TAACGCTAGGTGTATACTCAGTAGGGTCATCGAAGTGAGTCACTGTCCCCCGTAGCAAAATAGCTAAAACCACTGAAAGAACCTAACCCACCAAACCCCTATTGAGTATACACACTGTTGGCAGCAGTTTTTGTTGTTCGAGTGCAGGATTTATTTTATGATGAACTTTTGAAATTTCTTATCAACTTTTGGACAGGTATTATCTTCTAGTTTATAGTTCCCTAATTGAAATACCACTATTTTATTTTCTATCTCTTCTATTTTTAAGTCAATCTCAAATGCTCTTAGGTCCACGTAGCTCATTGAATGAAAAACTAAGGTTTGTATGTCATGATTGAACGGTAAAGAAAATTGTCCGCACGAATCAGTTACTGTTCCAATAGTTGTTCCTTTAATCATTACGTTACACCCGCTTATTGGATTACCTTTTTTATCCGTGGCAATTCCCGTCAAAAGTTCATTTTCCTGTCCATAAGATATAAAAGGTGTTAGGACTAGGACGAAAGCTGTTATATAATTTTGGATCATCATTTTGACTCTAAATCATTCAAATACATACCTATCCCATAAGTTAAATCAAAGCCAAAATTGGTATCATCAGAATTATAGTTTACTGTGCTGTTTTCTCGTGATATGGTTAAAAATCCTATTTGTTCTGAGTTATTATAGAAATTAATTATTACATCGGCCATAAATTTACTTTGATACTCAGGCTTGATATTTCTTAGAAGTATGTTTTTAAAATTCCCAATCTGTTCATCCGAAATTTGAATAGTGCGTTCTGATGAATTATAGATTATCTCAATTACTTCAGCTGAGTTAACGATTTTACGATATTGTTCTAGTTTATCGTTATTAGAACAGGAGATAAGTACTAAGCCGAGAAGAATATATCTCATATAGGTTAAATTGCTGCCAACGCCCAGGCTAAAAACAGTAGGCCCATCGAAGTGAGTCACTGTCCCCCGTAGCAAAGTAAATATAACCACTGACAGAACCAAACCCACTAAACGGCCTATTGATTTTTAGCTAATGTTATGTGCAGGGTTTTTTATTGCAGTTCATTTTCTTTATTTTCTTCTCACATCAGAAAATTTTAAAAAGATTATTAATTCAGTGTTATGTACTTTCAGGAATGATAAAATCTATATCTTATAATGTTAGCTTTAGGTCAAATCGTCCGTCTGTAACTATAATTGTATCGCATCCATTTTTTACAGTTGTAAATTCAAAATCTCCGCTTACTATTCGATTATTAATATCCACTTTTGTTAGTACTAATTCACCTGAAATGGTCTGGTATCCCTCATAAATGCATTTGGTAGGACTAAGTTGTATAAACTCACAATAGTTATATGGGTAATCAACAAGGGAATAACTTTTCTCTTCTAGGACGTCTGGTTGTATAATAATATGTATCCCTTCCTCTCTATTGTGCTCCTCTATGCCTCCACCAATTTGTAGAGCATCTTGCTGATATATTGCCACAGTTTTATTGAAAGTTGGAACTATCCATGCTTTACCATTCACCAAACAACCAAAAGTACCATTGCCAGTAATAGTTTTAGGAGGAAGTTTTTCTAATTCTGATAATTGAATATCATCATTTTTGCACTGGCTAAAATTTAAAAAGAGAATGAATAATATGCTAATAAATAATATTCTGTGCATTATCAAAACTAGATTTATTTGCATTTTTTGTCTTTAAAAAACCTTGCACATAACGCCAGGGCTATACACTGTAGGGGAGTTTCGAAGTGAATAACTGTCCCCCGAA
This sequence comes from Candidatus Cyclobacteriaceae bacterium M2_1C_046, assembly GCA_051418055.1. GTDB lineage: Bacteria > Bacteroidota > Bacteroidia > Cytophagales > Cyclobacteriaceae > JBPRGH01. Next base: position 1,778 of record JBPRGH010000089.1, read on the forward strand.
ATAAAAGTAGCTAAAAGAACTGAACTAACCTACACCACTAAAGCCCCTATAGTGTATAGCTAATGTTAGGTGCTCTCAGCTTTTTTCGCAAATCTCTATTTAATTGGATAATTCTATAAATTAGTTCGCCAGTTGTTATGGGCAAATCCTCCTTACCCAAATTTATCCACTGTATACCCAAAGAAAATTATTGAGCCAATGAAAAAGATCGGCATAAGCAGAATATAAATAATTGGAAATCTCATGCGGTATATTTCTCTATCACCCTTCACATAGACTCTGTTTAAGAAGTAATAAATTCCATAAAAAATTATTATCATTCCGATAGCCAAAATAACTGGGGTAAATACAGAAGTAACCTTCCCAAACAATTGATAAACAATTACATTAAAAAGTCCTGAAAGAATAAAAGAAAGTGAAGGTGTGAGTATAAAAAGAGCTCCAATCCGTCCCCCTTTAATTGCATTTCGAAAGGGTGAGAAGCATATATTAAATAAAAAATCAAGGATTATCATATTCTTCCATTAATAAACTTGTTACCCATGATTTTTATAATACCATCCATTTTAGTTACTTGCGCAATTCCAAATTCCATACCACAACAGCAACTTTTGCTACCCAGCCGACGGGAAGTTTAAATGATCCCAAAGCAGTATGTGTTCTCATATAAAAGGCAGTTAAAAAAACATCATTAAAAGCAGGATCTTTATAAAAAGCTGATTGCACCTAACGCCAGGGCTATAAAATGTAGGGCACTACAGCGTGAATAGTTGTCCCCCGTAGTAAAAGTAGCTACAAAGAACTGAATGAACCAATACCACTGCCTGCCCTATATTTTTATAGCTACTGTTGTGCTCTGTGCCCGCCTTTAGTAGGATCTTTGTCTTATTGCACCCTCACTTATTACAGTCAAGCTGTTGTTGAATTCGAAATTTCGGTTAATTAGATCAAGCAGAATTTTTCCTGGATCATCTGGTTCGAAGTTATAGATTCTAAAGTAGATTACTCCACCTTGTGGTTTGTACCCCAATTTGTAAATGAGTTCGCCGTAATCGCTGTCATGGGTGATAATTGTTCGCTGTTCATTAATAGCAATTTTCATTACTTCTTCGTCAGAAATACCATGATTTTCTTCTGCTATTGATAGTACGGCTATTTGGTTATTCCTCAAAACTTCAATACTTGGAGCAGGAAAATTTTCATTGGCAAGAAATTTCATTTTATGCAGACTTGTTTCTTAGTTCTACGATAAGTCCATCTTTAACGCAATCGTTTATATAAGCGAAAACAGCTTGAATGTCTTCTTTTTTTAAGTGGGGGTAAGATTGGAGTATTTTTTCTTCATTCCAACCGTCAGCTAGACGTTCCAGAATAAATTCCACAGATATACGTGTTCCTTTGATTACGGGTTTGCCGAGAAGCACGTTCTTATCTGATACTATTCTTTCATTCCAGTTCATATTCAAAAATACGTAAATAAATGCATAAATGTTCTCAGGCGGGCATGGAGCACAACGCCAGGGCTATAAAATGTAGGGCAATCGAAGTGAATAATTGTCCCCCGTAGTAAAAGTAGCTACAAGAACCAAAATAACCTAACCCACTGCCCGCCCTATATTTTATAGCTATTGTTGGCAACCGTATTTTTCGTTGTCAGTGAACGTCAATTCCAGCGAAATAAAGTTCCGAGATAACGGTATCACTATATTTTGTGCCTTTATAAACATCTAAAATCTCAAATTTTAAATTCCACGGTTCTTTTATTTTACCTGGATCATTGCCTATAGGAGAGAATTTAAATGTTTGTTCCGCTCGAACATCTTTTAAGTATAGAATTGCAAAAGGTTGGTCATTATAATATACTTTTAATTTTTTCACTCTTGAATTTGATTTCCAAGCATTTTCTGATTTTACGTATCCATTTGCAATGATTATATCTGTAATTCTTGGGCTTTCTGAAGCGAATTCATATACCAGAAATTCTCCAATTCCGTATCCTTCTGATCCCTCTACCCATGCATATTTATAATTCAAATCATGAGCATTTTTTGGGTGGTAATTATTATTTCCTTGTGAATTTAGGTAGCTGGATGCTGTCACCTTACTTGGTCCACCGCCACAATACCAACTACATGCATCACCAACTGAATCCCAAATGCTGGATTTTACCTCATTACAGTATTTTAAAATTTCTAGTTCTTCCTTGGTAGCTTCATCTAAATCGCGGCCATCAGTTCTAATCTTCGTATAAATTTTACTACATTCCTCAAAAGCTTCATTAGTATTATATTTAGCAGCAAATTCATCTGTGAAATCAAATTCAACACCTATTCTTATAGGTTCATATTCTTTTATTTGTTGAGAATACACATCTATAGATACTATTAAGAAAATTAAAAGTAAGTTTTTCATTATGTTATTTTGTAAATATGGTTGCCAACGCTAAGTGTATAAATCGGTGTGGATTAAAACCTGCGACCTTGTCCCCCGATATAAAAGAACAAGATACCACTGAACGCTCGGAACCACAACACCCACACTGATTTATACACCATGTTATATGCTGTTCCTTTTGTTCGTCCGCACGAAATGTCAACGGAGTGAATCAGAATCCCACGGGATACAGAAGTTCATTACTACTTCAGTTCCAGTTCTCCGTTGCTAAATGACATCGAAGTGAAAAACTGTCGCCCGTGATGAAAATACCACAGTGGCACTTCCGTTACAGTTGTCCGGTAATAAATTTCCACAAGTGATGCAGAGTCAGCCGTACTGAAAAAGGATCTGTGCCACATCAGTTATTATTCTTCGCTAAATGTGAATAATTAGTAAAATCTCATTCTTTAACGAAGATGTTAATATAAATAAGTCAGCCTGAATAGCATATAACGCCAAGGCTATACACTGTAGGGGAGTTTCGAAGTGAATAATTGTCCCCCGATATAAAAGTAGCTAAAAGAACCAAACTAACCTACACAACTGCACCCCCTATAGTGTATAGCTACTGTTAGGAGCTGGCCCGGCATTTCTCAGATTTTGAATTTTTAGAAATACATAATTATTAGTGCAAATTATAATTATTGGTTCTATATTATTTCGCTAGCATATTACATTAAGTTAATATTTATTAATTTTATTAAATATGAACAGGGACAGTGTAAAAATTACATCTATTGATAACTACTTAGAATTTAAACAAATTGAATCTAGTAATGATTATTATTCTCTTCTATCAGAGATGCTATTATTATACGGAGATAAGTTTCAAATCCCTGTTTCAGTAAGTGGTATTGGTGAATTTCATGTAGTAAGATTAGCTATCGATATTATAAATATTACAGACAATAATCCTACATTAAGAACACAAATAATGATGTATATCGTAAATAGTCATTTACGAAATTGCAGTATTCCTTATTCTATCCTATATGCTCTTTTTGTAGAATATTTTAAATTAATTCCGAATAAAAGTAATAGAATAAAGTACTTGCAAAACACAAAACGTAATATTTATTTAAGTTTATCAGAGTTTTTCACAAAACGTCTTCTACAAAAGAATCTGATTAATTTCCAAATTAATTTTAATGAGATTTTCGCAAAACCAATTATTGATGAAAGTTTTCTTGGCTTAATAAGCCGCAATTTGATTCAATATAAAGTGTCACTTTCAGAATTTATTGAAATAGAGAATAATGACCATCTTATTTATTAGTTATTTAGTAGTTGTTGTAATTATTTACACTTGCATTTTTAGATTTCAAAGAATTACCTTAGAACTATCAAGGGGTATATTTGGATTTGGTAATTCCAAAATTCAAACTATTTTAACACCACGGTGGATAATATATATTGGATGGTTTTGTCAGTTTTCATTCGTTTTATTAATTATATGGTCATTTATTTCCTATAATTGGATAGTGGGTCTGTTGATAATTTTATTTTTTCTCTTTGGTACTGCATATACATTCTTCATTATACCATTTCCGTCATACAAGAAAGGACATATTATTATTCGTAACAAGTTAGAGGATGATCTGATGAACCACATGGGTTCAAAAGATGAATATAAGGCATTAGTTAAATTAATGAATGATGTAGATGATCATTTTCTTGCATATTTTAAAAGTATTGGGCAAGAAAATGTATTTTATAACAATTTAGGGATTGATTAATTAGATCCTTCGTTTTACATAATCCATTAAAACAGTTCGTAATTTTTAGTTATGCCGGGCTTGCTCCTAACGCTAGGTGTATACTCAGTAGGGTCATCGAAGTGAGTCACTGTCCCCCGTAGCAAAATAGCTAAAACCACTGAAAGAACCTAACCCACCAAACCCCTATTGAGTATACACACTGTTGGCAGCAGTTTTTGTTGTTCGA
>JBPRGH010000090.1:0-4272 GCA_051418055.1 Candidatus Cyclobacteriaceae bacterium M2_1C_046
TGTATATTCTTCGTAAGTATCAAAAGTTTGCCAAGTGCCAATTATTTCATTTTTGTCCGATGAACAACCTATAAAAGTAATGGCTATCAAAAACTGTAAAAATCTCTGCACTTTGTTTAAATAAATGATGTGCGCTAACGCCAGGGCTATAAAATGTAGGGCCCTACAACGTGAATAGTTGTCCCCCGTAGTAAAGAAACAATGAAAAACTGTGCTAACCAAACCCACTGCCCGCCCTATATTTTTATAGCTACTGTTGGCAACAGTGATTTTTTGTTCGATATTCGTTACTCGTTCTCGTACAGAATTATATTCATCTCCTCCAACTTCTGAAATTCTTTATCAGCAGTTATTAACGGTAATTTATAAAAATATGCAGAAGCAGCAATTATTGAATCCGGAAGTTTTAAACGATATTTTCTTCTCAGTTCAATTGTTAGTTCTTTGATATCTTGTTTTAGGTCAACAATGGTGCAATTGTTAAGCAGACCTTTAATTTCATTCTCGGTTTCTGTTGTAAGTTTCGGAAAAGAGAGAAGTTCCAGTTCTGTTATAAAGGAAATAGTTAAATCTTTATCAGCTATTAGTTCGACTACCTCATCATTACCTTTTAGGTAATACAACAGAATGTTAGTATCAACAAACAGTCTATTTCCATTCATTCCTCATTTGTTTTTGGTAGTCTAGAGGATCAATATCTGTTTGAAGAACACCTGCATATTTTCGGATATTTTTCTTAGGTGTTTTTGAGAAAGCTTCGTTTAAAAGTTTCTTCATCTTATCTATTGGAGTGCCTTTCTTAATTACCGTTACCATATTCTTCGTTATTTCCATGAATATAACAAGATTACTCTAAATTTAGGTCAATTTTGTCTTAGAACGATCATTGTTGCCAACGCTGAGTGTATACTCAGTAGGGTAATCGAAGTGAGTCACTGTCCCCCGTAGTAAAGTAGCTAAAACCACTGAAAGAACCTAACCCAAAAAAATCCCTATTGAGTATACACATTGTTGGCGGTAGTTTTTATTCGTTAATTGTAGTAGTTATCGCGAATTTCTTTATTATCATAATAAAGTCGGCCAAATTCTTTATTCATCACAGGTGTTATAAAATACTTATCAAAATATTTCTCAAATTCTGAAGGGGATAGGGATTCAGATGATTTACATCATCTTGATCAACACCGCTAAATAATCTGCCAGTGATAGAGCCGTTTATAATTGTGTCTAACTGGATCATTGTAATAGTAGAATCAATGGATATAATTTTGGCTAAGGCAGTTACATCGGCAAAGTAATCTTCATGAATATCGAAATGTATATAAAACAGACTGTCTTTTAAGTTTTTCTCAATATTGTTACTGTATCCATGAGCATAATTTAGAGAATTTAGCAGATATTTCTTGCTCATTTGCAGTTCATATTTTTTTTGAATTGGAATTTTCAAATCTACTTCTTCTCTGGGCAAAGAAGTCGCCCAAAATGCAAAAAGACTAATAATACATATTGATACCGTAGTAGGGTAATTAGTTCTTGTTTGAGTTCTTATTTGACTTGAAAAGTATTTGTATGAGAAAGGCAAAATTAAAAGTGAGAATAAGTCCGTATAGTCTACGGTTCTATTCATTCCTATTCCTATTGAACGCCACCATTCAATAAAAAACTGAGAATGTTCTGACTTCCAGAACATAAATAAAACGGCTGTAGTGAAATAAATTGCCTTCGTTCGATCAGCCTTGAAGGTAGAAAAGAAATAAGGTAAGATAAAAAGTCCAGCGAAATCAGACAGTTTACCAGTTATAAAGTTGGAGAACTCATACTTTAGATAAAAGTCATTAAGAAGTAATAAACCTAATCCTGTGATGAATAGAGGTCTTAGTAATATGTCAAATCTTGAATTCTTCACCTTAAATTACCGCCAACGCTCGGGCTATAAAATGTAGGGCCTTCGAAGTGAATAGTTGTCCCCCGTAATAAAAGTAGCTACAAAGGATGAAATAAACTAGCCCACTGCCCGCCCTATATTTTTATAGCTACTGTTAGCGATCGTTATCAACTTCTACGGATTACTAAATTTTATAAATATTAATGAAATGATTAATTGCAGAATTACACCAATTATGAAAACTAGAGACAGGTATGCAAAAATTGAATCAAAATGAATTTCATTATTTCCTAAAATTACCCCTAAAGGCAGCAGTATCACATGTGCTAATAACAGGGTGAAAATTCCTATTCCAAATGCTATTTCAAAATTTATCATTTCTTTTCGAAGTTTGGTACTCAGTTGTGCCGATAAAGAGGCAATTATGGCAAACCAAAATATCCCAGGAGCCTGTAAGAAAATTCCGTCTAATAAGTAGAGAATAAAAATTATAATAATTGAAAGTCCTAATGTCCTTGCAATTATTATAAAATGAGGTTTTGTTAATCCAAAAGGTTTCATCTAAAATGTCTATGAGTTTTTGTCCTGTTGATAATGGTCGCTAACGCTCAGCGTATGCTTCGTATCGGCTCCTGAAAACGAATACGAATTCGCCGAGGATAAATGTAGCTAAAAAACGTGAATGTCATGGTTAGTTATTAACCCGATATGAAGTATACGCATTGTTAGTGAGCGTATTTTCTTTGGTTAACCGTTAAATTATGCTAAATCTTAATTACTCGAGTATTGGAAAGTTTATCATGAATACCTTTCACCGTTATTAAATAGGATAAATATTCAAAAGGTATATTTCTACTTAATGTCCTAATCAATATTTGTTTGAACGTTGGTTTATCGCCATTTAAGGTCACGACTTTACTTTTGGTTAACATTTTGCCAAGAGTTCGTTGAAAGATATATTCTGAAAAAATGTAATATGCCCAAAATGTAGGTAAGATTATTATCATAGAAATAATAGGAATCTGTTCGCCTGCTTTGTCAATATAAAATTGTTCCAATCCAGTGATTATAGTTATCAAGGAGAGAATAAACCAAAGGATGAAAATCACAATCATGTCAACGATAACGTTAATTATTCGCTGTTCGGATTTCGCAAAATATAGATTATCATCTAATCCCATTGTTTAATATGCTCACTAACGCTAAGTGTATAAATCGGTGTGGATTAAAACCTGCGTCATTGTCCCCCGATATAAAAGATGAAGATACCACTGACCGCTCAGAACCACAACACCCACAGTGATTTATACACCTTGTTATGTGCTGTTCCTTTGTTCGCCCGAACGACTATTGCCAACGGAGTGGATCAGTGTCCAACGTGATACAGGGATTCATTGCTACTCCAGTTCCAATTCTCCGTTGCTGAATGACATCGAAGTGAAAAACTGTCGCTCGTGATGAATAAACCACAGTGGCACTTCCGTTACAGTTGTCCGGTAATAAATTGTCCACAAGTGATGTCGAGTCAGAAGTACTGGAAAAAGATCTGTGCCACATCAGTTAGATTTCTCCACTAAATGTGAATAATTAATAAAATCTCATTATTTAACGAAGATGTTAACATGAAAAAGTCAACCAGAATAGCACATAACGCTAAGGCTATAAAACGTAGGGCATTCGAAGTGAATAGTTGTCCACCGTAATAAAAGTAGCTACAGGAACTGAACTAGCCAAACCCACTACGCGCCCTATGATTTTATAGCTATTGTTATATGCCGTTTTTGTTCTTCAGTGTTTTAACTGTTAATAAGTTTGCCGTTACGTAAATAGCTGAAAGTATCAGTCCTACTGCAAAAGAGTTAATTAAATCTTTAATTCCTAATTGTTCAGCCCATAAAAGGAAAGCGAATCCAACAGCTAATAAAATAGATAAACAAGTACCAAGAATTATCCAGTGTATAAATTGATTAATATTAATTTTTCTAAATATTTGTTCCACTATTGTAAGCTGAATTACTCCTCCTATAATAGTTAATACAATCAGGATTATTATGAAATCCGTTGTTGATAAAGTGAATATTTCACAGGGTTCTAAGTCGCTTGTCTCTTTAAATTTCTCATCATAATATGCTATTCCAGTAAGTATAATACTACCAATAAAAGGAGGGAGGAAAATATATTTAGCTTTATTAACCAATCTTAACATTAATTATTGCTGTTACTTTAATTCTGGGGAAATGGCATATAACGCCAGGGCTATAAAATGTAGGGCCTTCGAAGTGAATAGTTGTCCCCCGTAGTAAAAGTAGCTACAGGAACGAAAATAACCTAACCCACTGCCCACCCTATATTTTTATAGCTACTGTTATCTGCTGTTTTCATTCGCC
>JBPRGH010000091.1:0-2139 GCA_051418055.1 Candidatus Cyclobacteriaceae bacterium M2_1C_046
AGGGTATCAAATTCTTCGGATTCCAGCATCCGATCATGTTCAAAGCCGGCAATTCTTTTCTCATTTTCAAGCTCTTTGATTTCATGCCGGTTATCGAGATATCCATTATTTAAAATATCCCATTCAAGCTCGACCTGTGCGCGCCGGCGATAATAAATACCTTCTACATTAAATACACCCTGTTCCAAATTTTCCAGATAACCGGCATTTAAATCCAGCCCCAGATCTCTGGATAGTTTCTTTTGTTCGGCATCAATTACCTGAACTTCGTAAGAGCGAGGAGATGAAATATCTATCTGAAATAGATTATCAAGATCTTTTACCGGTTCTCTATCATCAGGGAGCGGCACAACCGATATATGATTTTTAACCAGAGAATCAACTTTTGATATTAAAGAAGAAAGGCGTTCATCCGTTGCGTTTTGTGCACGAAGATTTGTGCAGGTGATGCCTGTCAGGCAAACCAATAGTAAAATGAATCTGAATTTGGATAGTCCAATTTCAGTATCCCTGTACTTTGGGTATAGATTGCTAATGTGCATTTTAAAATTGCACCTTCTGTTGTCAACTAGTTAGTCTAAAACCCCATCTTCCAGAGGCTTTTTTTCAATTATTCTTTTATTCTCCTCGACTCACTCTACTGATTGAAGTACGTCGTTAATAAACTTAAAATCAAAGTCTTTTGCAGATTTTTTTAGTTTATTAAGTGCTTTATTATCAGGCTCATAATAGTTGGTTAAGTACTTATCTATATTTGAAAGCTTTTTCAGATCTTGCAACTCCAGAGCCTCAAGTATAATAGCTTTATTTTGCCTGCCAAGCGATTGAATATATGTTGTAATATCATTCACCGAAACAGAATCATACCTTATGTTCGACTTGTCGATAAATGTAAATACTTCCTCTTCTGCATATAACTCTTCCGATGCTTTTACCGGTATCATTACCATAAAATCTGATCCTTCACCCTGATCGCTCTTCACTTCAACTTTGCCGCCCAGGAATCGAGTTACTCTATCTACCAATGTCAAACCCAGGCCCGTGCCTTCACGAGTGTCAGGATGTATTTTTGAGAACGGCTTAAAAATAAGGCCTTGCTTATCTTCAGAAATCCCGATCCCTGTATCGCTAACAATTATATAGAGTTTACCGTTAACTTCAGTTCCCTCACTTTCAATTCTTTCAAAATCAATGGTTATTGAAACCTCTCCACTATAAGTAAATTTCCATGCATTGCTGATAAGTTGCTGCAGGATACGTTCCAACTTTTGGAAATCAGTTGTAAGGTTTTTGGGAACACCTTTTGAAATTATCCCCGTCAGCCCCAAGCCTTTTTTTCTGAATTTCCCCAGAAAAGAATCTACTGCATCTTTAATTAGCTGGTCTACCGGGAAAGTGACTTCTTTATAATTAATCTTTGAAGTTTCAATTTTTGAAAGGTCGATCACATTATTAATCATAGAAAGCAACTGCATGCCACCGTTGGATATTTCTTCAATAAAAGTGCGTTGCTCGTCAGATAACTCACCGGTATTTTGCATTACCTGTGTATAACCTAAAATTGCATTCAGAGGGGTTCTGAATTCATGAGACATATTAGCAATGAACGTTGACTTTGCCCTGCTAGCCTCTTCAGCTCTCTCTCTTGCCTTTATTAGTTCCATCTCCGTCTTCTTCCTGTCTGTAATTAATTCTGCATAAATAATTATACCGCCTACCTCTCCTGTCTTCTCGTACCATGGATGGATTTCCCATTCAATCCACTCTTCTTTACCGTCCCGGGTAACAATTTTATCTTCTCCCTTTCTGGTAATACCGGTCAGGCAAATCTGATAAATTTCGACCCATTCTCCTGATATATCGGGAAATAGTTCATAATGAGATGTGCCGATAACATCTTCGTCGCTGATGTTATAATCTTCTAGCCACCGATCGCTGACCGCAATGTATCTCATATCCCTGTCGAACATTGCTACAGACGCAGGGTTATTTTTTACGAATATCCGGAAACGTTCTTCACTAGATTCGAGCCTTTTTTCGAAACTCTCGTCATTGAATTTATCTTGACTCATGCTTCCAATGCTAACCACTCCTTCTTATTGTGAAGTTATCCATCTATATCACAGTTTGGGCTACTCT
>JBPRGH010000092.1:0-1971 GCA_051418055.1 Candidatus Cyclobacteriaceae bacterium M2_1C_046
ATAGTTTTGAGACTGCCGGCCTTGGAAACGGATATATATGGATTGTTTCAATTGCTGACGGTCTTCAGCTAGCTATCGACGAGAACCGCATGAGGCCCGGTAAATAGAACTATTTTAGTTTCAATTAAAAATAGTCATAAGATAGACCCACTTAGCAAAGGTGGGGCTATCATGTATTACAAAAAAAATCAGGATTCACTTACCGTACTCAGCTATTTGCGAAGCTCCCCCAGCCTCTAACTGTAAAGCTTGGCAGGACAAGTCCTGCTGTGAAAGGTAGGGGGTATTCCTGTCAGAATCCTAAAGATCTGGGTTAACCTGTTGATTAGGATTAAACGAAGAAAATTTTTCTTAAACAGCAATTAATTCAACATTTAATTACCAAACCTATTTTCAGAAATAGGCTTAGAATGATGATTTTGTGGAAATGAAATACAATATAGTTGAGTTGCAACTGAACTACTTAACAATATCCCTTTAAATGTATTATATTATGAATTATAGTAATAGGAAAATACTTCCCAGCATTCCCCAAAAGTTATTTGAGACTGAATAAACTCTACAATTTAGACTGAGCAAAGAATCGTTCCTAATTATTAGTCTCTAAATATTTACTCTCCAATTTTCATCTAGTTAACACTTTATGTCCTCTACTTCATCTTTTGAACCTTCTGATTCAGATGATAGATTAAATGCAATTATTTCAAATTATGAGCCTATTACAATACATTTTAATGATAAGCTTACATTTGAAAAATCTCTAAAAAAATTTAGAGAATGTGCTGAAAACTTAGAGTGGAAAGAGGATGATATTTCATATGTAGAAGAACACTTAGAGGGAGGCTATTCTACGGATGTAATGGGTGATCTTATCATATTTTATCTTTGGTATAAATGAAAATTGTATACATGATTCATGTGAAATGCATGCCTTGACGAAAAAATATTAGATGTATAGCTAAAACTTCTCTTTCATTTCCTGCCAAAGCCTATTGGTAACAAACCATGAAAATCATTCCTATCTATTGCAATTATTTTCTAGCATTGGTCAGCTGTAGTGATCTCAACCATTTTTAAGTTATTCTATTTAGATTACGTAAAATAATTGCTTGCCGAGCCGGAGGTATTCATTTTTTTAAATCGTATCTCGAACACAGTACCTTTATCTTTCCCGCTTTCAATTTGTAGATCACCGTTTAACTGATTGACCAGTTGCGTTATTATCTGTTGGGACGTTGATTCTACTGCCATCTCCTCAAAATTATGAGGTAGCCCCAAGCCATTATCTGCAACGAAAATAGTGACCATCTCACCCTCACTTTTAAGGGTAACCTCAAGCTCACCTTTTCGCCCCTTTTCAAAAGCATATTGCAAAGCATTGACTACCAATTCATTAATGATCAGCGCGCAGGGGACCGCTTGATTAATGTTTAAATAAATATCCTCACAATCGATATTAATTTGGATACTATCAGGTTCACGGGACTGACTTTGTACAATCGTATCAACCTGTTCGGATATATAATCTTTAAAATTGAGCTTAGTTAAACTTCCGGACTGATATAGTTTTTCATGGATTTTAGCCATCGAATGGATGCGCAGCCTGCATCTCGTCAATATGCTGTTTAAGGTAGTTTCCTCTTCAAAATTTAACTCCTCTAAAAACATAAGGCCCGAAACAACCGCCATATTATTTTTCACCCGGTGATGAATTTCTGAGAGCAAAATTTCCTTTTCCTTCAGAGACTCCTGAAGATGCTCTTCGGTTGTTCTCAACTTCGTAATATCCGTATAGATCCCAAAAGCTGCAATGGGTTCACCATCGATTATCACAGGTATAGCTCCAATTAACAGATATTTAGTATCACCTTCTTTGGTTAACCGCTGGTCTTCAAAATATCTTGAAGGGCCGTCTTTCGAGAATCCCCCTTCATATAACTGTGCTATTTCATCATATCGCTGTTCCGGCAA
>JBPRGH010000093.1:0-1485 GCA_051418055.1 Candidatus Cyclobacteriaceae bacterium M2_1C_046
GACCGGATGTTTTTGACAGGCGCGCCCTCAATGGCCCCGATTGCCGTCCCCAGAGAATCCAGCAGACGAATCTTCAGTTGCTTAAGGGCCTCATCCGATAAATCATTAAAGGATGCATTCTTAATGAATTCTGACAAATCATGTACAATCATATAGCGTTAGTTTTTACATTAAATAATACCTGTAAGTTTTTTCCACCTTCACGTACTGCAAAATAGGAGGCTTGAGCTATATTGATGTACTCTCTTTTTGTTCTTCCCTGTGAGCAATATCACTACAAAGATGAATGATACCATACTGTTTATCCTCTCTTTAACCCCTCTCATATTACAAAAATGAGTTTGTGAAAGAAGGCATTTCAATGACCGGTGGAATTGCTTTCGTCCTTAGGCTAATAATTATTTCTCATCAGTTATCTGATACGTACAGGAATAATCGCCCTCGGCTATATATGAAGTGCGTTCGGTTTGATCACCAAATATCTTTTTAAAGAATAAGGCCTCAAGCTTACAGGGCAGCCTTGTTTCTTTAATGACCTCGCTGAATGGACAGTTGCATTCTTTAATATTGATGCACTCATTTGCCTCATCCTGTTCAATTTCGGGCATAAAGCCTTCTTCTTGCAGCATCTTAAGCAATGCCTGCAGTCGTTCTGCCTTTTGTTCCGGGCCATACTGATTCATTCTCTTTTTGGCTTTGTTATATCGCTCTTCCCAGAACTTCTCGAAAAAGGATTCGATCATTTCCTCTTCTCCTTCTTCTTTCAGATATCGAATAAACTGTCTGGTTAGTTTGGATTCACTAGAGGGGTATAGTTGATGCCCTTTTGCACTTAGTTCGTACTGAAGGCTAGGACGGCCGGGACCTTTGCGTTCGTATGTCCTTTCTACATATCCGTCCTTTTCAAGCTGCAGAAAGTGTTCCCGGAGCGTTGTTTTAGCAAGACCGCTGTGTTCAACTGCCTCGTCAACAGAAATAATTCCCTTGCTTTTGATAAGGTCGAGTAGCTGTTTTTTTGAACCTTTTATCATAGATAATTTTATCGTTTGATCTTAAAACAGTAAAAGAATCCTGGCAGATATTTCGGACTGTAGCTTTATATGAATATGGTAAACTTAATAAGCTATGAGCCGAACTTCAATAAAATCGGTATTTACCGTTTTAAACATTGATATTATTCAGCTAGTGTTCTAACTTTGTTTTTGAATAAGGAAATGGAATTAACACTCAGTCAATTTTTTCTATAAAGAATTGGCTAAAGTGCATAATAGATAGCACAATGAGCAACAGGGACCTTTCAAACGATAAAGATATCAGGCAATTGGTACATGCTTTCTATGATAAGGTACAGCAAGATGAGCGGCTTGGTTATATATTCAATGATGCAGCTGACGTTGATTGGGATACTCATCTGCCTAAGATGGTTGATTTTTGGTCCAATCTGATTTTTCAAACTGGCCGTTACCGGGGGCGTCCCTTCAGGCA
>JBPRGH010000094.1:0-1331 GCA_051418055.1 Candidatus Cyclobacteriaceae bacterium M2_1C_046
AAGTGCAGATGCTAAACGCATTATTGAGTCTAAAAATTCAGACGAAACGGAACGGGGAAAGAGAGGATGATGGAATTGCTACAAAAAAATGGACTACCGAAGACCGGCAGAAATGCAGGATCATTTAACCCAACAGCAAGAACAGGCTGCATGATCTGGGTTAACTCACTCTACATTTTTTTGTAGCAATTCCATCATCCTTACAGGTCTCATCCTGAAATTTTAAGAGGACCAATTTTATTTTTGCATCACTGTACCTGATTTGATAGGAATAGATCTTGATTTGAAATACTCAATAACTTCATCATAGTTAGACATATCTATACCTGCTGCTTCCATTTTTGCAGCAAAATTACCTTCAATAACCACCCATTTGTAAAGGCGTGTCGGTATCACTGCATCCACAGTACTTGGAGGTGTGGCATCAGGATCATTTCTTACATGGAAATAATGAAACCGAATCAGCCCTTCAAAAATTTCAAACTGGTAGATGATTGAGTATGTCGTAAGAGTAAATTCTAGAGGTAGAGATACCCAACTGGAACTAAAAGTTGGTGCATTTTCCATATAAATATTTATCTGTCCAGAATAAAGAATATCTTCCGTAATGGCTGGAATATTTAGATCTACATAACGAGTAAAATAGCCGTTAGCGCCACTATTGGTGGTTTGTAGATAAAACGTACTGTTCCATATCCAATCATCATTTGTAAGCGTAAGTGTATCTGCGACTACATTAGCATTGCCCTCTTCTCCCTGGGGCCCTAGTTCTCCTTGTAGCCCCTGTGTACCCTGGGGGCCTTCAGAGCCAGCCGGTCCTTCACAAGCTAATAATCCGAGTATCAATATGATTGTACCCAGTCCCGATAAATATTTAATGTTTTTCAAAGTATTATGATTTTATTTGGGTTAGAACCTCCCTCTTAACTGAAGGTTTTTCAATATTACTCTTTACCCAATCATTTACTAGCATTGCTGTAATTTATTATTAGACAGTAAACTGAACTAAATACCAGACCTCTGGGAATTGTCCTTTGTGCATATTCATCCCGTATTATTAAAAGTACAATTGACGGAACGTGCCAGACTAGGAATTTCAAATTTATATTGGATATAATGAAGAGATTCTAGAGGTGAAAAATCTGAAAGATCCTTGATACTATAGTTGGCAGTATAGAAAAGACATTTATAAACTTTAGTGTAAGAAGGCTATTCTTTCTTATTATAAATTTATCTGTTTTAGTTGTCGGTATCTATATTTTTGAATCCTATACATAGTATGGCTTTTATCCAGAAATGGTTAACTTCAAGGCTAGGCAGGATGCAGGTTT
>JBPRGH010000095.1:0-1765 GCA_051418055.1 Candidatus Cyclobacteriaceae bacterium M2_1C_046
TCGGCGGGCGGATGGAAGTACCTATGATGTAGAAGTACATGTTCAAATCATTGAAACCGTAGAAAAGCCACTGTTGGCTGCAATTGTACTTGATATAAGTGAAAAGAAACGGGCGAGAGAGCAAATTATCAGCTCGATAATAGAGGGAGAAGATCGCGAGCGTAAGCGCATAGCCCGGGAACTTCATGATGGTATTGCCCAATACCTCTCGGCTGCCAATATGAATCTGGAAGCGGTGAAGAAAGAAATTGCTCAACTTAATGAAAAACGGAAAACTCAGTTCTCCAAAGGCCTGGACTTGCTAAAGCAGTCTATAAACGAAATACGCGATATTTCCCATAATCTTATGCCCAAGGCTATCGAAGATTACGGGTTAATTACCGCGGTAGAGGCTATGGTAGAGAACTACAAAAATAGTACAGATATTAACATACATTTTGATAATAATATTCAAGAGGAGCTATTAACGGAACAAGAGCAACTGAATATTTATCGAATTATCCAGGAGAGTCTTCATAATGCTGTAAAATATGCCGGATGTGATAAAATCAGTGTTCAATTATATCAGGAAAAAAATATAATTTATCTTACTATTGAGGATGATGGCAAGGGGATAAAGTTTTATGAAACGGAAACTGACGTGGGATTGGGGCTTAAAAGTATCCGCAGCCGAACTAAAGCGTTATCAGGTTCTATAAAGTTTGACAGCGTGTCTGAAAAAGGAACGGTGATAACGTTGCAGGTACCTATAGTTGCTAATAATAAAAGCACATAATATGAAAGCCATAAATATTATAATTGCTGATGATCATCAAATTGTGCGGGATGGGATTATCACTATGCTGGAAGAATATGATGAAATTAAGGTAAAGGGCGAAGCTGCGAGCGGAGAAGAAGTGCTGGAGCTGTGTGAGAAAGATGGAATCGATTTAGTTATAATGGATTTAAATATGGGAGAGATGGGAGGCATTGAGGCAACAAAAAGAGTAAAAGAAAAGTATCCCGGAATCAAGATTTTGGCGCTTACCATGATGAAAGATGAACAGCAAATCCGGGATATGGTCCAGGCCGGAGCTTCAGGCTACATCTTCAAAAATTCGGGAATCGAAGATTTGGTAGAAGCTATAGAAACGGTTATGGATGGTGAGCTTTTCTTTAGCGATGAAGCTGTTTATTCTCTGATCATGAATAAAAAGGAAGAGCAAAAAAAGAAGGATGCCAAAGAAACGGATCTTACAGATAGAGAACTCGAAGTACTTGAACTTATTTGCCGTGAATATACCAATCCCGAAATAGCCGAAGAGTTATATATAAGCGTACGTACCGTTGACGCCCATCGCAGAAATTTGCTGCAGAAAACTGGAGCTCGTAATACTGCCGGCTTGGTTCGATATGCTATGAAACACAATCTTTTAGGAACTGAAGAGTAAGCGAGTTGCATCAGCCTTTTCACGTATTGAGGGTTTAAAAATTAGGTGAATTAGCTTATATTAACACTTCCGTGTAAAGATTATCTCGGAATAATTATTTACAGAATATTTATCAGCTAGTAAATAAATGTAATACGTATGGTACCTGGCACATCATTTTACGTTATTATATCATTATTTTAGGAAATCATTTGAGGACAACTTGAGTTGACATTTAAAGTTTAAGCGTCTAGCTCTAATAACTAAATATTCTATTCCGCTTAGGAGAACAATTAATTCAAATTACAATCTCATAAATTTATGGACTTGGTGAATATTCTGATTGCTGAACACCA
>JBPRGH010000096.1:0-25474 GCA_051418055.1 Candidatus Cyclobacteriaceae bacterium M2_1C_046
AACCTCAGATGAAGATTTACCCGAATTTAATAGCTCGACTGCCATTAACTTAAATTCCTTATCATATCTGTCTCTACTCATAGTATAAATATAATTGTTATGAGCTTAACTCCAAGTCCAGTCAAATATAGCAGCTCCACATGAGGGGTTGTGCGGCATGCCTTCGGGTACGGGTAATTAAGAATTATTTAAATGTAATTCGTCAGATTATTAGACTTCATCATTGAAATAAAAGGCTCTTGTAAAACAATATTTACATTTTTAGTAATTTTCTGTAATACTTCTTGCTAACTTTGCAACTTATTTTTACCCAATAGGTGTTTACCACGTATGCAAGACATTAGAAATGTGGCGATAATCGCCCACGTAGACCACGGAAAAACGACATTAGTAGATAAAATCATCTACGCCTCCCATACTCTGGACGATGAGCGCACAGAAAGACAAGATCTTATTCTGGATAATAATGATCTGGAAAGAGAGAGGGGTATTACTATTCTTTCAAAGAACGTTTCCGTTACCTACAAAGACACAAAAATTAATATTATAGACACCCCTGGTCACGCCGATTTTGGTGGTGAAGTAGAGCGTGTATTAAAAATGGCAGATGGTGTTCTGTTATTAGTAGATGCCTTTGAAGGCCCTATGCCTCAGACGCGCTTTGTTCTAAGCAAAGCCCTGGCCCTTGGTTTAAAGCCTGTTGTAGTTATTAATAAAGTAGATAAGCCAAACTGCCGTCCTGATGAGGTACATGAGCAGGTGTTTGATCTTATGTTCAATCTTGACGCTACTGAAGATCAGCTTGATTTTAAAACGATCTATGGTTCTTCAAAAGAAGGATGGATGAGCTATGACTGGAATGAGAAAACGGATAATATTTTCCCATTATTAGATACTATTCTTGAAGTGATACCTGCGCCGGAGAAAAAAGAAGGTGTTCCTGTTATGCAGATCACATCTCTGGATTTCTCCTCTTTTACAGGAAGGATCGCTATTGGCAGAGTATACCAGGGTACATTAAAAGAAGGTGCTAACCTTGTTTTAAGTAAAAAAGATAATGTCTTTAAAAAGGTGAAGATTAAAGAACTTTATGTTTTTGAAGGTTTAGGAAAGAAAAGAGTTGAATCGGTAGAAAACGGTGACATTTGTGCAGTTGTAGGTATTGAGGATTTTGATATCGGGGATTCACTAACTGATGCTGCCAACCCACAGCCGATGCCTCGTATAGCTATAGATGAGCCTACAATGAGCATGTTGTTTACAATTAACAACAGCCCATTCTTTGGCCAGGAAGGTAAATTTGTAACATCAAGGCATCTTCGAGATCGCCTTATGAAGGAGCTTGAGAAAAACCTTGCCTTACGTGTAGAGCCTACGGATTCTGAAGATAAGTTCTTAGTTTACGGACGTGGTGTACTGCATTTGTCGGTACTTATTGAAACTATGCGTCGTGAAGGTTACGAGCTTCAGGTGGGTCAGCCACAGGTATTATTTAAGCAGATCAATGATGTACGTCATGAGCCTATTGAGCACCTTGTAGTGGATGTGCCAGAAGAATTTAGTGGTAAGGTTATTGAACTTGTTACCATGCGTAAAGGTATGCTCACTGTAATGGAGCCAAAAGGTGATGTTCAGCATCTTGAATTTGATATTCCTGCCCGTGGACTTATAGGGCTTCGTAATAATATGTTAACGGTGACTACCGGTGAAGCTATTATTACACATAGATTTAAACAGTATGAACCATACAAGGGTGAAATACCTGGTAGAATTGCCGGTTCACTTATTTCTATGGAAGCAGGTCCGGGTACTGCTTATACCATCGATAAGCTGCAGGACAGAGGGATATTTTTTGTAGATCCGGGAGAAGAGGTGTATGCAGGACAGGTTATTGGTGAGCATACACGCGGAAACGATCTGGTTGTTAATATCCAAAAGGGTAAGAAATTATCAAACGTTCGTGCTTCCGGTACTGATGAAAATGTGAAGATTGCCCCAAAGAAAAAATTCTCTCTTGAGGAAGCTCTGGAGTATATCCAAAAGGATGAATATCTGGAGGTAACTCCAAAGAATATACGTATGCGCAAGATCTACTTAAATGAGACTGAGCGTAAACGTATGGAAGCAAAAATGGCTTAATGGCCACAAAATGAGTTTAACATTTTAGGAGCTGCCAGATAGCCCAGTGCTATTGCTTTTTCAAGGTTAAGACATGCACTTGTATAATCTTTTAAAGAGTAATAAGCGATGGCACGGTTAACATAAGCCTTTTGGTATTCCGGATAATAAAATACAGCCAGGTCGAGGAGTTTAACAGCTTCTTCGAACTGGCTTTTTTTATGAGCAATAACGGCAAGATTCAAATAAACCTCCTCATTTGAGGGCTCTTTTTCAAGAATAAACTGCAGGTCTTCTTCTGCCTGTTCATATTCTTCAAGCTTTATAAATGTTCTGGCACGATCCATATAATACTCTATACTTTCCGGAGCCAGTTGTATGGCATAATTAAAATCCACCAGGGCTTCTTTATAATTACCCGCTTCAAAATTTCTAAACCCTCTTTCCGCAAATGGATAGGGAAGTATTGTTCCACCCTCTATCATTGAATTTAATGAATCAAGAATATTTAATTCATACGCATGGTTGGCCAAAAGCAAGGTCAGGTTATAACGTGCTAATGTATGTCCCGGCGATATTTGTAGGGCTTTTTTATAGTCAAAAATAGCAGCTTCATATAATCCCATTTTTTCAAGAGATAACGCCCTGGATATTAAATAATCGGGATTGTCGGGTGAATGATGTAAGGCAGTATCTATATAACTTGCAGCTGCAGCAAAATCGCTAGCTTTTAAATAACATAATCCTAGAAAATAATAGGCCCTGCTTTTAATTCCGCCTTGTGTTGTAAAGATCTTATTATGTGAATAGGAATTCTGGGCTTTTTCAAAATATACAATTGTGGTAGTCGATTTGGCAGGATGTTGTATAATATATGTAAAATCTTCAATGGCAGGAAAAAGAGATCCTGTCCTATAGCGTAATGTAGCTCTTGAAAATCTCGCCTCCGTATCTTCCGGATGAAATTCAAGATAAATATTATAGTCGGTTAATGCTTTATCTGTTTCTTTCAGGTATTCATAAACGCGCGCCCGAAGCAGATATGAATAGAAATCATTTGGGTGGCGGTATAAATAAGAATTAAGTTTATAAAGGGCAGAGCTATAGCTGCCAGAATCTACTTCATGAATGATAGATTCATGAAAAGTGGTGTTTTGGGCATCAGCTTTAATTATTATAAAAAGTATTAATGAAATAAATAAACAGTGCCTCATTTATAAAAAACGTTATCAGACAGTTTTTATGTTCCCGTATTTATTTAAATTATCTGCCCTTAATAGTAAATCTCGGTAATTAAATTATTATTAAAGAAGCACTTACACTAAACGATTATGGATTTTGCTGGTTTAACAGGTGAAACTGAATAAATTAATGCAATCATTTTATAATAGTAAAGGATTTAAAATTTCCGAGCTTTTATTTTTTTACATAGCTGTTCCAATCCTTGTTGAACAAAGAGTCTTTGGCGAAGGACCATTAAATAAAATCATTCCGTTACTTGGCACTTGTGCCGTATTTACAATTGTCTTACTGGCAAATAAAGATTATGATAATAAGAATTTTATTCGTTTTAATGCTGATTATAAGTGGGGGAATGTAGTGATCCGCTTTTTAGTGATAAGTGTAGTGGCCTTCTTTTTTGTTGAAATTTATTACCCTGAATTACTTTTTAATTTTGCTGAAGAAAAACCTGAAAAGTTTTTGATATTTTTAGCAGTATATCCGATAATATCTGTGATCCCTCAGGAGATCATTTACAGGGGATATTTTTTCTACCGGTATAAATCTTTATTTTCCAATATAAAAGTAATGGGTGTCGTGAATGCCCTGCTTTTTGGCTTTTTACATTATATGTATGACAATTGGTTAGCCGTGATAGGGGCCACTTTAGTTGGGATCTTATTTGTTCTTCACTACATACGTACGAAGAGCTTATTAAATGTAGTAATTATACATTATGCCTACGGCATTTTAATATTTACCGTAGGACTGGGAAAATTTTTTAAATAGCAGATTCTGTAGTAAGAATTTCTTTTTGCTTCTTCTGTGCTTTTCCTTTACCTGGCATAGCAGGTCTGCTGAAATGCTTTAATGTTTTATAGTGTGACTTAATAGCACTATGTAGTGTAATATATTCCTTATACTCAAAATTATGCTTTTCAACTACATTTTTTACGATCTTAGAGATCTCATAATAATGAACATGGCAGATATTAGGAAACAGATGATGCTCTACCTGAAAATTTAAACCACCAAGGTACCAGTTCAGTACTTTGCTTTTTCTAGCAAAATTTGATGTAGTTTTTATCTGATGTACTGCCCATGAATCTTCAATTTCCATATTATCATTTGGGTCAGCTATATGATGCTCAGTATTCTCAACCACATGGGCCAGCTGAAATGTAACACTAAGGACAATACCAGCGATTAGATGAACAGTAAGAAAACCTAAAAAGATATACCCGAAGCTTATGCCAAGAACAAGTGCAGGGACTACCAGGATATATAAATAATAAATTATTTTAGTGACAATAAGTATAGCTAGTTCTTTTCTAAAGGAGGCATTTTTGGCGTGGCTGAAAACATGCTTAAACTGTTTAAAATCTTTTATTGTGACCCAGCTTAAAGTACCTAAAGAATATAAGAACCAACTGTAGAAATGTTGAAAACGATGAAATGGTTTGTAATTTGAATATGGTGATAATCTGATTACATCTCCATTATCAAGGTCTTCATCTGCATTGAAAATATTTGTATATGTGTGATGCTTCACATTATGCTGGATCATCCAGCTGAATTTATTTCCTCCAACCACATACATGGAGTAGCTCATAAGCTCATTAACCCACGGTTTTGAAGAGTAGGAGCCATGACAGGAATCATGCATAATGCTCATCCCAATTCCCGCAAGGGCAAATCCCATAGGAACACATAAAAGCCACATGGCCCAAAGAGGCATCGGAACAGTTAAAATTAGGATGTACGGTAAAAAATATCCTGTTAGTAAAATAAAGGATTTAAAGTACATACTAAAATTAGCATTCTTAGAAATATTTTTTTCCTTAAAATAATTATTTACTGCAACATTGAGATCGGTATGAAATGACCTGTTATTTTGAGGGGTAAAGCGTATATTGGTTTTCATGCAAAAAATAAATTTACTGTTTTGGTAGGGTTAACTAATATGAGGTATGACCGCTGAATTCCTATTCTTAAGTAAGGAAGTCCCATTTTAATTAAAAGAAACAAAACTAACTGCATTTTAAGTTCCGTTTAATCACCTGATTAATTTATTAGTCATTTTATCTAACCGGGTAAATTTACCACAAAATTACTCACAATTTTCAATCTCTTCTACAATTAAATTAAGCTATTGAAGTTTATCAAAAAAAAATTTATAGCCAAATTCCACAGAACAAGGGTTTATTTATTTTATTAAACTTTATTTTCAACTGATGGAATAAATTTTGATAATATCTGTGTATATTAACTTAGGCAATTTTTCCGGTTAATAAAAATAAAAATTTCTATGATTTAACATTAAATAATATGAAGCCGATCTCACTAATATTAATACTTTTATTTTCTTTCACTCTTTTTGGATGTGAAGATGAGGAAATAGCACTTGAATTTCCTTGTATGGAAGGTGAAGTAATAGGAAAGATAAGGACCGGTGGCGGAGGGTTAGCTGTTTCATTATCTACACCTATAGATGGTGCTGTTACCTGGCAGGATAGGGATAATGTTGTGGAAGTACTGAATATTCCGGTTCAATTAACAGTTGAAGGGACCACAATATTTTTTACTGCCAGAGAAGCAAGAGAGGGTGAGCGTGGACCCATTACATCTGATGGCGATGAGACAATCCAGATGGTGCTTTATGGCAAGGAATTCAGTGACCGTGGGTGCTCTAGTCTTTAATTATTCATTCAAACGTTTACACTATTAAATTCGTCATTCACCGATACACAGCTGGTATTTACCTATTAGTTGTAACGGAATTGCTCTTAAGCCTGTAAATTCAAATAAAAACAAATACAGCAATGAGCAATTCTGAACATCCCCAATCTTTTTCTCAAACCGATAGCAGGTTTTGGCTAGGCATATTATTCGTTATAATCGGTGGCACCTGGCTGTTGGATAATCTAAATGTTATTCCTTATTATATTGAAGACTGGTTTTTTAACTGGGAAACCTTCCTAATCCTATTAGGTGTGTATTTTATTTTTGGCAGAAAGAAACCAGAAGCGGGTATTATTATGATAGCCATAGGTGGAGTTTTTCTGCTCGATGAATTTAATTTCTTCCACTGGAGAGATATTATTCAGGTTTTCTGGCCAGTAGTATTTATTATTATTGGTGTATCCCTGATGTTACGAAGGAGTTATACAATAAAAAAAAAGAGCGAACAGGACTCTGATATAGATTATATAGATGATTTTGCATTTTTTGGTGGGCGTGAACGCACTGTAGATTCTGCAAGTTTTAAAGGAGGAAAGGTAACAGCCATGTTTGGTGGTTCTGAGATAGATCTGCGGAATGCTGAATTGGCAGAAGGTACCAGTGAGTTGGATCTTTTTGTAATGTTTGGTGGTACCCACATTATTATTCCACCTGATTGGGCCGTGAAAATCGAAGTCTTTTCTATATTAGGAGGTTTTGGAGATAAAAGGTCTTCGACTCTTAAAGTAGTTCCTCAGCCAGGCAAGACCTTAATAATAAAAGGATTTGTTATGTTTGGTGGTGGAGAGGTAAAACTGACAAAATAAATGCGTCATCCGCTTGCTGGAAAAAATTTAAGGTACTATGGTATACTATGGGCAGTGATCTTCATTGCCCATATTTTATTTATTCACCTTTTTCTGAATTATGAGTTATCAATAGCATTAACAGATAGCCTGATCTTTAATGGATTAGTTGCAGGGTTTGCCTTAACCTATTGGTATGTTGTAAAATTTTTGCCTCCTGAAACAACTAACTTTATAAATCTCATTCTTTCACATTTAATTGGAATAGCTTTTCTTATCTCCATAATTTTATTTTTAACCTACAGCCTGTTAAACAGATTATTTGAAAGAGAAGAATATGTTTTATTTCTCGATGAAACGTTTCTATGGAGGGCAATTTTATCCTTCTTCTATCTGGTTTTAGTTGTAATGATCTATTACCTTCTTCAATATAAAAATACACTACAACAAAAGGAGCAGGAAGAAATGGAACTTCAAAACCTTCTAAAGAATGCAGAGCTTGAAATGTTAAAATTTCAACTCAATCCACACTTTATATTTAATAGCCTGAATTCAATCAGCTCATTAACGATTACTAAACCTGAAAAAGCTCAGGAGATGGTTATTAAGCTTTCTGAATTTTTGAGATCATCACTTGGGAAACAGGAAACCAAAATGCATACCCTTGAGAGTGAATTCAAACAAATAAACCTTTATCTGGAAATAGAGAAAGTTCGGTTTGGTGACAGATTATCCGTTGAGCAGAAGATAGATGAAGAATGTAAAAATTATAAGATCCCGCATTTGATCCTCCAACCGGTTTATGAAAATGCTATCAAATTTGGTGTTTATGAGCAGCTTGACCAAGTTTTTATCCATACCACTTGTACAAGGGTAGGGGATAACCTTATAATAGAGGTCAAAAATAATTTTGAAAATGAACATGCACCTGTGAAAGGAAAGGGAATAGGGCTGAATAATATTCGTAAAAGAATGAATCTGCTATATGGCAGGAATGATCTTGTGGAGGTTATAATTGATAGGTCTATTTTTACAGTAAAATTGACAATACCGCAGAATGTTTAGAGCCATAATCATTGATGACGAAGAGCCGGCAAGGGAAATAATCAAATCTTTCTTAAAGACTAATGAAGATATTGATGTTGTGGCTGAATGTAAAAATGGATTTGAGGGTATAAAAGCAATTACAGAATTGAAACCCGATATTGTCTTTCTTGATATCCAAATGCCAAAACTGACCGGATTTGAAATGCTGGAGCTACTCGAAGAAAAACCGGTAATTGTTTTCTCTACGGCTTATGATGAATATGCTATTAAGGCTTTTGAATTAAATGCTGCAGATTATCTCCTGAAGCCATTCTCCTTTCAACGTTTTAACAACGCATTGCAAAAAGCTATTGATAATCTTCAAAATGAAAATCATAAGCTGGTTAATAATAAAATTGAGGAGCATCTGAAAAAACAAAATAAACTTGAAAGGATAGCGGTACGCTCAGGTCCTGATATAACGATCATCCCTTTACATAAAATTAGCCATATAGAAGCTCAGGATGATTATGTTGCTATTTATACAGATGGGAAAAAATATTTAAAGCAGTATACAGTGAAATTTCTGGAAAATGCCCTTCCATCAGGTGAATTTATACGCATTCATCGTTCTTATATAGTAAGGCTTGAGCAAATTAAAAAACTCGAGGCATATAGTAAAGATAGTCATATAGCAGTGTTATTGGATGGGAAGACACAGTTACCAGTTAGCCGGACAGGATATCAAAAATTAAAAGAAGTTTTAGGATTGTAATGACAAAATACAGAAAATTAACCCTTGATGAGTTGCAGCATTTGGAAAAGGAATTTGTCGAATACCTTGTGATAAATGGTATTACTGCTGATGAATGGGTGAAAATTAAGGAGGATGAGAAAGAAAAAGCGGAGAGAATAATTGAATTATTCAGTGATGTTGTTTTTGAGGATATCCTCAGGAAAGCACGATACCTCGATTTTAGAAGCACTAAAGAAATATATTCTTACCAATGCTTAGCTGATAAAATTGTTATGGTGGCTCTTACCGCTGATCCGCAAAGCGATATTGATTTTTCTAATGAAGGCTCTGTTAAAAAAGCAATGGATCAATCCAGTAAACTGATAAGGATCTTTACGACGGATAAACCATACCACAAGCAGCGTGAAGTTGAAATATTCAACATGCTTGAATCAGGATGTGAAATATCCGATGGTAAACTCTTTAAAACTCTTTGTCTGGCCCTGTAGGTTAGCTATCTCTGCGACGACATTTGAAAAGTGTATGGCTGATACCTATCTGATCAATATCTTCTTCTATATAAAGGCCAGCATCATGCACACATTTGATCATATTTTTGGAATGATACATTTGACTGTTACCATTAGCCATAGTAGTAAAATAAAGCGAGATCTGTTGCAAGCTGAAAGCGGCAGCTTCAAATTCCTGTCTGTCCCAGTAAGTTTCCAGAATGTAAATGGCGCCATCTTTATCAATAGCCTCTTTAGCTCTTTTAAGGATTGAGGTTATTTCTTCTTCAGAAAAACAATCGAGAAACTGGCTCATCCAGATCGCATCTGCTTTTTTAGGAAAAGGGGCATCTTTATCCAGTAAGTTGATTGGATAGCCACTGATCCGATCCTGAAGGTTTTTCTTCTCTATATTCTTTTTGGCCATTTCCAGCTGGCCGGGTAAATCAAGGATTGTTATCCTTATATCCGGATCACTTTCAGCCAATAACATTGAAAATTTACCCGTATTACCACCTACATCAAATAATGTTTTGGGTTTATCTTTTAAAATATGAGGAATTGCTTTTGGAAATGATGTATCAGAATAATAATGATCAAAATTAAACCAACTTTCCTGAACATCCTTTGGTAGCTTGGATAATCCTTCATAAACTGTATCCCAGTCACCAAAAACTTTTAAGCCCTCAGGTTTTCCATTCAATATAGATTCTTTTAAATAACTGATGCCTTCATAACAAACATCATTTACAAAATCCATGTTCACGTTAGTCATCCTGTCGCTAAGGATAAATACCCCGGTCTTAGTGATCGCATATTTATCTTCATCCTTTAAATACAGAAGGTTTATGCCAAGGCCTGCTTCCATTAAAACACGTGCGCCATAAATTGAAAGGTTACAATTTTCAGATACTTCCTCTATTGTTGCACCTCCTTTGCGGCTTTTGCTCTTTATAAACTCAAGTATCCCCAGGTCCCGTAAGGCTCTGGCAGATTGAAAAGTAAAAGGAGCCCATACTATTTTCTGAGCTTCGGTTTTTGCTTCAACAGCTTTTTGATCATCAGTTTGGAAGAGCTTCATAAAAAAATCAAATACAAATTAAATATGCAGTTTAGTAACTTGTTCTAAAGTAATCGGATGGCATCTATTACCAGAATTTTTCAAAGATATTTCACAAAAAATAAGGAGGCAAATTACTGACTTTTAAATTTCACTATCTTCTTCAGCCATATTGCTTTCTTCAATTAACTGAACTACCATTTCCGGTGATAAATAGAAACGTTTTATACGTTTTTTATACTGTGAAGGAATATCATCATGATCAAGAATAAAATGTTTTGTACTGATAAGATAATTTCCTAAACCATGATCAATAGCATGAACATCAGCCATCTGTTCGGCGTTGATAAGAAATTTTTTGGAGGTAATATAACGAAGCCCAAAGCCCATCATCCCTATGCCACTGCGGTCTTTATAATCCATAATATGGCCAAGCTCGTGTGCTATCCATCCCTCCAAGACATTTTCCGGCAGGTCTTCAATAGGTACTGTCTTATTATCATTCAACTGAAATTCGCGACCCATTTTTATTATATAACCTCGATTCTTTTTTTTCTGGAATATGCCATACCATTTTGGCTGGGCGACCATAAAAGCTTTCTTAATATTCTTGCTAAACACAAAATCAATAGGTGTATTAGCTAGCTCCGGGTAGTAAGAAAGAGCTGATTCAACCTCTTCGGCTATTACTGCTGGAATGGATTTATTGGCTAAATAATCTACTGAATCAATATTAATCTGTGCACTTACAGTAAATGGAAATAAAAAAAGTATAGGAAGAAAAAATTTAAAAATCATAGACTAGCTTTATTTGTTAACGCTGACATAGCTGCGACAGTTCAAAGTTTAAAGTTAAAGTTCAAAGCTCAAAGTTCAAAGTTTAAAGTTTAAAGTTTAAAGTCTGTCCATGCTAATATCTCATATCTCAAATCTCAAATCTCATATCTATATAATACCATCTACTCCTCTGTTAATTCATAACCTTTTTCAATTCCTTTTAGAGTTGCAGGTATGCCTTCCTTCATCCAGACAGGCATGGGTTCATCTTTAAGATAATGATCAAAAAATTGCTGCATGCGGATCTGGAAATCTCTTTTATTTTCATAAGTAGTAGGCCAGTGTGGCTCATCTACATAATTGAGCATCCACGCAGGTTTTCCGAGCCTTCTCATTGCTACATAGAGCTCAATACCCTGGTACCACGGAACATGTCCGTCTTTATCATTATGCATAATAAGCAGAGGTGTCTGTATTTTATCAACAAAGAATATAGGGGAATTTTCTATATAGCGAATAGGATATTCCCATAAGGTGCCTCCAAGCCTGCTTTGGGTGTGCTCATACTGAAACATTCTGCTCAGTCCGGTCCACCAGCGAATACCACCATAAGCGCTTATCATATTAGAAACTGGGGCTCCGGATTCAGCGGCAGCAAATATATTTGTTTGTGTAACTAAGTAAGCTGTTTGATATCCACCCCAGCTATGACCTTGTATACCAACCTTATCCCGGTTAATAAAGCCTTTGTCGATTAAAGAGGTAACACCGGGAACAACAGCACTATATGCACTTTGACCCGGATAGCCGATTTTATAGGTGATATCAGGAATGAATACTACATAACCTCTGCTTACATAGAATGTAGGGTTAATTATAGAACGGTAAGGCTCCAGCCCCCGATGCTGATGCAGTAGATGAGCATTTCTTTCATAAAAGTAGGAAATCATCGGATACTTTTTATTAGGATCGAAATTCTCGGGTTTAAATAATAAACCCTCCAGCTCTTCACCATCAAGAGATGTCCACTTATGCACCTCAACCGTACCCCACTGATACTCTTGTTGTTGTGGGTTAGCATCACTTAGCCGTGTTATATTTTTGAAATCCAGGTTACTATACAGCACATCGGGAAATACGTCATAGCTTTCTTTAGTAAAAATAATATCCTTTGTATGCTTTGCTTTTGTAGGTCTTGAAAAATTAAAATCCTGCATTATCAGCTCCTTCGGCTGCCTTGGACGGTCTATTGTTACTGTATAAAAACCTTCCTGTCTGCTTTTTTCATTAAAAGCACTTAGTAAAATAGGCTCATCAGCCTCTATTAAATATTCTTCAGGGTCAAGGTTAACATACCTAAAACGTGTAAATAGATCTCTTGCGTCTGTTAAATTTATTGCTTCATTATTTTTTCCTGGTTCTACGCGCCAAATGTCAAAGCGATCATAGATAAGCACGTATTTTTCATCTTCCGTCCACCCGGCAACACCATAGGGCCCCGGATAATTTGGCTGGTCATTAAGTTCATCGGCAATTGATCGAGGAATATTTTGCGTAAGCTCACTAATAACTCTTTTCTTAATTGAATAAGCATACCAGGCAGTGTCAGCTGCATCATACCAGAAGATATAATTTGCTTCAGGGGATATTCCTCCATACCCCCTGAGATTCTCTTTAATTAATGTCTTCTTTCCATCAGTGAGATCAATGAGGTAAAGGTCCTGCCTTCTGGGGAAACCTTCCCACGACACATATTGCTCATAAGGCAGATAGGAGACTCCCAGGGCAAATTCAGCATTTCCTTCAGGTGTAGTCTCTACAGAAGGTACTTTTTCTGATGCCAGCTGCACTGTTTTATCTGTAGCAGGATCATACCAGGAGAGATAGGATCGTTTTCTATCCTCTTCAAGTTCAATATTCTGCTGCGTGTGTAGTCGTCCTTCCTGATAATGCCAGATCTCCACATTTATTATTTCTTCTGGCAGAAGAGTGGTATCCTGTAAAACAGGTTTTGGTGCAATGCCGTAAAACAGCTTTTCTCCATTATCGGAAAAACGAACATTTCCATGTTCAGATAAAAACCAGTCCTCAGGGAAAATTTGATGTGTACTGTCAATAGCTACAGTGGCAGAATCTTTACTGTTATTCCAATATCGCAAATCAAAGTAACGTACCCTGCTTTTTGTAGTGTCGAGATCTGATAAAAATGCTACCTGGATTCCGTCTTTGTCAATTGCCAGCTGTTTGTAATTCCCTTTTGCCCGACAAAGTGGATTGGAACCTCGTGCAGTAAAATCATAGGTATATACACCTGGCATTAAGATTGAATCAATTCCTGTTGTTGTATAAACCATCTTCTGTCCTTCCTCAGCCAGATTATAGGAAGTCACATATTTTAATGTATCCTGAAATGCGCTGGGTAGATGCCTGACCACCAGGTGATAGCCATTTTTATCACTTACTTTTTTCTCTTTCTTCTTCTTTATATCTCCTTCAGTTTTATTTTTAGCCTCTGTAGTGTCTTTTTTTCCCTGCTCTTTATCAAGCTTGTAAACTACCCAGTCTGACCATTTTTCCGGTATATCAAAGGAGTGGATATTGGCAATTTTGTTGATCGATTTATCTGATGAATTCCATATGCCAAGAGAATCAGTAGGAAGTTCATCTTTCTTTTTTTTCTGACGCCGAAGAATATTTACAGTATCCATTCCGGGTTTAATGGTAAAGATCACATACTTTGAATCCCAGGTAATTTGAGATTTTTCGGCTCTCGGGTAGGATAGGAGGAGATCTCCATTGCTGTTACGGATATGCATGGTTTGGTCCCCTTTGCCAGGAGCAAGATGATAGGAAACGATAGAGCCATCAGTAGATATTTGTTTATTCAATATTGAATTCCAATCATCAAACTGCTGGTGGTTCAGAATCTTCTTTTGAGCAAAAGAAAAGGGATTAAAGCTTAGCAGTAGTACGAGAATTAATGGTAATAGTAATATTTTTTTAGACATGGGTGATATATTATTGCTTCAACACCCATTAAGTTATCTAATTAAGGTTTTATAAAAAACTAAATTTTTGTTTTAGTCTTTATTTTTATTTCGGTGGCAATAAATTTATGTCTGGAGCTGTCCTTCTTTAACTTTCTTTGATTCGTGAACAAGTTTTTTAAAAATTGCCCGTTGCTTACGTTTTTGGATTAGATATTCCGGGTGCCATTGTACACCAATTACAAATGGAAAACCTGTATGCTCTATTCCCTGTACCACATCATTAGGCTCACGGGCTACTATAACTATTCCTTCTCCGGGTTCTTTTATTGCCTGATTATGAAGAGCATTTACTTTACAATCCAATGTTTTTAAAACACCGGCAAGGCAGCTGTCAGGGGCTATTAAGATTGTTTTTTTTGGAAATATACTTGTTACCTGCGGCACTTCAACATAAAAATTCTTAATGTCCTGGTGGAGGGATCCGTTGAAATGGATATTTATAAGCTGCATCCCTCTGCATATCCCTATTATAGGCAAATTTCTGTTCACAGCTTCTTTGAGCAAGCCAAATTCAAGCTCATCCCGATCTTTATCCATAGGAACGGATTTGGAAGCATAGATCTTCCTGAAAATCAGGAATATAGGATAAAGAATGATTGACAGAATAAGCTCAACCCAATTAATGAAGCTTCTGCCTTTTGTTTCTTCATCAGACAGTAAATCTTCCTTTCTTATCTCTCCATATCGTTCAGGGTCTACATCAGCTCCACCACCTAATATCAATCCATCAATTTCTTTAATTTTTGCAGGCCGTGAAGGAGTAATCCTTTTCGGTTTACCTCCTGCTATTCGTATGGAAAGGCTGGTAAAAAACCATGCGGCACCACCACCTTTATCAGGTCCTGTTATTCCTATTACGGGTTTCTTATTTTTCATTAAGGTATTTCTTTACTTTTTTTGACCATTTTTTTTTAAGATTCAGAAAGTGCTCGTTGTGCAACTTTTGAAAATCTTTCATCATCAGATCCATTTTATCAGGATCTTCAGCTAATTCTTCTACCTGGATCCATGCATTCCATTCTTTATCGAGGGTCCATTGGGGGTCATCTATTTTACAATCGGGAAGGCGATAATGGAAAGTAGGCCTTGGATTTATCAGGTCCGGATCATCAACACCTACTTTTACTTCTTGACCTTTTAAATAGGTGAATAACGGATAAACATCCAGTGGCCGGTTTCTTGTTGGGTTGTATTTTTTGTAATGGCTGATCAGTTTATCAATGTCTGGCTGATAGTTTTGATTTAATACCATTAAAAGATATTCTTCGGGAAAATAATTTATATAGGTGGTTAACCGGTGCCTGGTGAAGCTTACTTTTGACTCTTCAAATATCCAGTATTGGAGCAGGAGAAAAGCTTTAAGATAATTAGTGATTGTCTTTGTTTCAAGATCTGGTAATTCGGGGTTTATATGCAGGGCAAAAGCGTATAATGGAGAGGCTTTTGTTCCTTCAGCGTTATGCCTATGAAGCTCTTCTCTGAATTCTTCAACTTTATTGAGCTGGTCGATTGGTATAGGGGGAAGGATCACTTCAAAAGGAACAAGATTAGAGGAAACACTGGCAACAATATCTTCAAGCTTGTTATGAAAAGAGTATTCATTAAGATTGATCCCTATTTCTTTTAGAAAATTTTCATATCGTTTTTCTTTGAGGAACCGTGAATCAAATTCCAGTTTAAAATCACCAAAAGAAGTATTTACAACCCTCTGTTGGTATCTGTCAATCTCTTTTACTTCACCCCCAAAAATATTTATTATTATCTGTGAGGTAATATGGAAATCAAGTCCTGCAAACTCAAATTCAAATCCCGCTTTGCGATACTCATTCTTCTCATTATATGGCCTTGGAGGAAATTTAAAATTCATTAAAAAATAGATGCCTAATTGTTCTTTTTATAAGAACAGGAATAGTGGCAGGAGAGTTATATTTAACTCACCGTAAGCTGGGAATAATTAAAGATTATTAATTATCTGACCTTTTAAGATCAATTTTTACCAGCGATGAATCTTTAAATTTAGAGGTGATCCAGTTGATCAGCTGATCGCATTCCTCTTTTTTTAGATCCCTGCAAGCTTTATCATATTCTTTCCAGAATAATTTTTTGTCAAAGCTTACTTTTTCCAGAATAATTTTCCCGTAGTTAAGCATTGATCGCGGCATAAGCTTCAAATATTTGTTTTCTCAAAAATAAAAAGCAGCTTTATAAAATAAGGTGATATTTGTCACATAACAGAAAGATTATGATCATGCTTCTGGTGTGGCAGGATATTTCAAATCATACAATAAATCATTTACAAAAAAACTATTTCAGATTTCCTTCAAAATCAAGTACTAATTTAGTTAACTGATGAAAATATTAGTTGTTGAAGATCAGGTTGAATTAGCTGCAAATGTGGAGTCATACCTCCAAAAGGAAGGGTTTATTTGTGAGATAGCTTCCAATTATCAGAAGGCTATAAATAAGATCAGTGGATATAGCTATGACCTG
Source organism: Candidatus Cyclobacteriaceae bacterium M2_1C_046 (assembly GCA_051418055.1). Classification (GTDB taxonomy): domain Bacteria; phylum Bacteroidota; class Bacteroidia; order Cytophagales; family Cyclobacteriaceae; genus JBPRGH01. Next base: position 16,515 of record JBPRGH010000096.1, read on the forward strand.
CTGCTGCTTGACCTTATGCTTCCCGATGGAAATGGGCTTGACATACTAAAATATGTAAGAGGCCAATTCCCTGATACCGGAGTTCTTATAATTTCTGCTAAAAATGCCATAGAGGATAAGGTAAAAGGCCTGGAGATGGGAGCGGACGATTATCTGGCGAAACCTTTTCATCTGTCAGAGCTAAATGCCAGGTTAAAATCCATTTACAGGAGAAGGCATTTAAAGGGCGAGAATAAGCTCCATTTTCATGAAATCACTATTGATACGGATACAATGGAAGTTACAATAGGAGAAAAGCAGCTGGAGCTTACAAAAAAAGAATACGAGATGCTACTTTATATGCTCGTGAATAAAAACAGGGTTTTGTCAAAGCAATCTATTGCCGAACACCTCTGGGGGGATTATATGGACACAGCCGATTCATTTGATTTTGTTTATCAGCATATAAAAAACCTACGAAAGAAGATCCTCAATGTGGGAGGACAAGATTACATCCAGAATATGTATGGTTCAGGATATAAATTCACCGATAAGATATGAAACTTGTCTTCAAATTAACGCTCCTCTACCTGCTTATCTCTCTTATAGTTTTTATGATAGGTTATACCATTACCTATGAAGTGATTAAAAGAGAGATAGATTTTGAACAGCGACGGTTTCTAAGGGAAAGATTAGCATCTGTGGAGCGGATGATTGAAAGAAGAGGACTTCACAAACGCTTTGAACGCAATAATATTCTTATTATACCGCTGGATACAGGGAATATTCCATATGATACAACCTTTATTTATTCCGATACATTGGTAATGCATGAATCATTACAGCGGATGGAACCACATATAAAGCTTGAGGTGAATAAAAAAATCGGCGACAGGTACTATAGTATATCCCTCTATGATATTATTATTGAAGAAGATGATATCGAAGAAGGTGTTCGTGAATCGCTCATTAAGCTTTACATCCTTTTAATAATAATGGTTCTTTTATTAGCTGCCATTGCTTCCTATTTTCTTCTTAAACCCTTTAATAAAACCCTCAAAAAAATTAAAACCCTTGATATCAGGGAACCAGAGTTTGTGCATTTCGAAAAAACAAATACTAAGGAATTTCAGAAGTTAAATGTATTTCTTTCGGAAATGATACAAAAGATGAAAAGTGATTACCGTGCACTAAAAGAATTCACTGAAAATGCATCTCATGAGATGCAGACACCTATTGCAGTTGCCACCGGAAAACTTGAGCTATTACTTTCAGGTGAAAAATTAGATGATGAACAAATAGCTCTTGTAAATTCAGCACAGGATTCCATACGAAGGTTATCAAAACTGGGAAATGCACTGGCACTCCTTACAAAAATTGATAACAGGGAATTTCAAAATATTGAAGATGTTGATTTATCAGCTCTTTTAGAACAATTAATATTTGATTTTAAGGAACTCATGGAGCTAAAAAATTTAGATATGCATAAATATATTACTGAAAGTGCATATGTAAAAATAGACCCTACTTTAGCTGCTGTTTTGTGTACGAACCTGCTGCAAAATGCTATACGGCATAACTACTATGGAGGAGAAATTTCGGTATCCGTGGATAAGAGAAAACTTACTGTTCAAAATACAGGTAAAGATCTTAAAATTGATCCCGAACAATTATTTGCACGTTTTAAAAAAGATCAGGACAATAGAGAATCATTGGGTTTAGGCCTGGCCATTGTAAAAAAGATCTGTGAGATAAATAATTTTGATATAGAATATGCCTTTAAAGACCAGAGACATATATTTTCTATAGTTTTTTAAAATTTCAGATTTCCTTCAGATTCTTTACCAAATTCCCTCAGAGGAGCATGTTATCTTTGTTATTGTCGGAAAATGTTTAACTTTTTATTTAAATGTTTAAACATATATTTTTTATTTACGTTGTAACATACAGGTTGAGTTGAATTGCAGAGTTATGAGAACAAGTTTTATAGTTTTATTAAGTTTAATCACATTTTTCGGTTTCTCGCAGGATAAAATACAAATAACAGGTACTGTTACAGATCAGAATACAGGCAATCCGCTGGAGTTTGCTACTATAAGTATAATGGATCCTTCGGATAGTTCTCTTGTTACAGGAGATGTAACAAATGCCCAGGGTAACTTTACTATTTCAGCATCTCCGGGAAATTATATTTTAAAATCCCAGTTTATCTCATACTCTCCAAAATTTAAAAATATTAATGCTCAGGATGATCTTGATATTGGCACCATTTCATTATCTCAGGATGTGGAGACATTAGGAGAGGTGGTTGTGACAGGCCAAAAGGACCAGATGCAGCTGGAATTGGATAAACGGGTTTTTAATGTTTCCGAGAATATTAATAATATAGGATTGAATGCAGCCCAGGTTATGGATAATTTGCCTTCAATTTCTGTAGATGTTGATGGTAATGTTGCCCTACGCGGTAGCCAGAACGTGCGTATTCTCATTAACGGAAGACCTTCAGGTTTGGTAGGTTTGTCAAGTACAGATGCTTTAAGGCAGCTTCAGGGAAATCTAATAGAACGTATAGAGGTAGTGACAAATCCTTCTGCGCGATATGATGCGGAGGGCTCCGCCGGAGTTATTAATATCGTTTTAAAGAAAAAAAGGGAAAGTGGCTTTAATGGTGCTTTTACATTAAATACAGGCTGGCCTCACGATCATGGGTTATCAGCTAATGTAAATTACCGACAGGATTGGTTTAATGTTTTTTTAAATTATGGTGTAAACTATGATGAAAATCCTGGCGGCGGTTTTTCCCGTCAGCAGTTTTTCTTTCCTGATACCAGCTATCAGACGTTTGTTGACAGGGACAGGACCCGTGGTGGTTGGTCAAATACTTTACGATTTGGATCTGAATTTTTTGTAAATGAAAACACCACTTTAACAGCTGCATTAATGATGCGTGTATCAGATGAAGAAAATAATTCAATCATTACATATGAAGATGTTTCTCAGGCAGGAAATATTATAAACAACTCACAGCGTCTTGATACAGAGACTGAAGAGGATGATGTTTATGAGGTTGAGTTAAGTTTTCTAAGGAATCTCAAAGGCAAGGGGCATAAATTTACAGCTGATTTTCAATATAGGATAAATTCTGAAACTGAAGATTCAGATATAGTTGAGCTGGACCTTTTAAATTCCGGGGAATTTTTAAATAAACAGCGTTCAATTAATGATGAGGGTAATAATAATATTATGCTACAGGCGGATTATATAAATCCTTTTGCGGATGGCAGAAAATTTGAAGCTGGTTATAGAGGAACGAAACAGGAGATCACCAGCGATTATTTAGTGGAAGAACTTGAAGATGGCGTTTGGGTTAACCTGGAAAATTTCACAAATGAATTTCTCTATGATGAACAGGTGCATGCAGCTTATGCAATTTATGAACATAAGATGGAGCAGTGGGGCTACCAGTTAGGCCTGAGGGCTGAGCAGACGGACATTGAAACATATCAGCGCCAAACAGATCAACGAAATACGAAGAGCTATTTAAATCTATTTCCAAGTGCCTTTGTTTCTTATAAATTGAGTGACGAACATTCATTTCAGGCAAGCTATAGCCGTCGTTTGTCCCGTCCAAGGCACTGGTATTTAAACCCTTTTTTCTCATTTAGTGACCCTCGGAATATACGAACTGGAAATGTAGACCTTGATCCTGAATACACTGATAGCTATGAAGCAGGTTATCTGAACAGCCAGGAGAAATATAGTTTTTATTTTGGAGGATATCACCGTCATACTACAGGGATAATTGAGAGAGTGAATTTTGTTAATGAGGAAGGAATAACTTTTTTTATCCCACAAAATTTAAGTGTTGAAAATGCTTATGGCCTGGAGATGAATTTTTCTGCAGACCCGGTAAAATGGTTTAATATTAATGGTAATGCTAATTTTTATCGTGCCATAACAGAAGGTACTTTTAACGATAGACAGCTGGACAGGGATACTTATACAGCTAATTTCAGGTTAAATACTCGCTTTTCATTTGGTAAATACAATTTACAGGTAAGTGGAAGGTATAATGCTCCTGAAGAAAGTACCCAGGGAACTCAAAAATCCAGGTATTCGGTAGATCTGGGTGCTAATCGCGATCTTTTGAATAATAGAGGCACCTTAACATTATCTGTAAGAGATCTTTTTAACACGCGTAAATATCGGGGTACAACAGAAGGAGAATTCTTTTTCCAGGAATCTGAATTTCAATGGAGGGCACGTCAGGTGAACCTTTCATTCACTTATCGGATAAACCAGAAGAAGGAGAGGGGCCGCAGAGACGGTGGGCGTGGTGATTATGACGGTGGTGATGATATGGATTTTTAAAGCTCTTACTACGGAACTGATTGAAAAGGCAGGCTCATTTAGAGCATGCCTTTTTTATTTAAGATTTACAATAATACAATATAAGAGCATGATGATCAGTTATATAATTAGTCCAACAACTAAGAAAAATGAAGAAATTTACTGTAATTATCATGTTGCTGTTATTTCTGGCGATATCAAATATTCAAGCTCAAAAAGCTGACGAACCTATTTTAAGGAACAATGTCTACTTTGAATTGGGAGGCGCCGCTTTTTTTTACTCCCTAAATTACGAAAGGCTATTATTGAATTCAAAAAAGCATAATTTAGCTCCAAGAATTGGATTTGAGTATATTAATCTATTTGGAGAAAGCAAGCGTGAATTTGTTGGTATTCCTATCGGAATCTCATATCTAAAGCATTTAAAGAAAAATATACATCTTGAAACGGGATTTACCTTTTCTGTTATATATGATAATTATTATCCATTATCTAGTAATAATCTTGGTCAGACATATTATTCAGATCAGCGTACTGAGGAGTTTATCATTTTTCCGAGTTTGCGGTTGGGGATAAGAAAGCAGCCTGAGAAAAAAGCAATTTTTTGGAATACAAGCCTTCAATTTTCGAAAGTATCTTTATATGATGTAGAGAAGAAAAGAACATATGAGGGTTATTATTTGCCTTTTGCCAGCTTTGGAATAGGCTATTCCTTCTAAACCAAATTCGTCTCATTTGAGCTTAGTGGTAACGAGGACGAAACGAGAGTTGCGTTTATAACGCTATAAATTAAAATGCCTAATCTCAAGTGCTATTTAATTTATTCTTGTTTCGTTCAATCTTATCATCCATTTTTTCTAAGATAAACAAGATATTTAGCAATTTTTTTAACCTGCTCATCCTTAAGTACTTCCTCATCAAAATCCGGCATTACACCAAGACCATGCCTCACCTGAAAACGGATCAAAAATTTGGGAAGTGGCTTATTATTTATCGCAAGGCCAACACCTGCAGTGCCCGAAGGATGGCAGGTATTACAATAGCTGTAAAATAATACTTGTCCGTCTTCTAGATCCTGGGTCGGCAGTACAACAGGTTCTGAATAAGGTACGCCTTTTCTTACTGAACACGAAGTATATACTGCTGCCATAGATCCTATCAGTATGAAAAAGACCAATGTTTTTATTCCTTTCTTGTAATTTTCCATATCACACCTGTTTTTTCATAAGGTTTTGCACCTTCTTCACTCATTGTAAGTATGCCAAAATCCACAACATATAAAGCCCCATCAGGAGCTATTTGAACCGAAATTGGCCTTTCAAGCCCACCGCTTTTCAGCCATGTTGCAGGACCATTCCTTTCACCTTTATTAACAGCAAAATCATCTATTACACCATTCTCTAAATTGACTCTTACGACTTTATAACCTACTGGCTTTATCACTTTACCTACGCCAGGGGCCATATCTCCAAACTGAGCAACAAAAGCATATTTGCGTTCTTCAAATTTTCCTTTGGCAATAACAATTCCATTTGAGGAAGAGTGTACACCTAATTTAGCTACCGGTTTTGGAGGCTCATTAGGATGCTCAGCTAATATCTTCATTGGCTTTTCCTTTCCGGGTACCTCAAAAACATGTATAGGTACCCCGGCATTAAAATCAGGCCAGCCGTACCATATTCCTTCCTCAATTTTCCAGAGAACATCCCCTGTACCCCAGACTGGTCTGCTTCCGCGGACGTCGTAACTGTTTTCTGTTATAAACAATTCATCATTAGCTGATAAGGCCAAGCCATAAGGATTTCTAAGCCCCCAGGCCACAAGCTCAGCATCACCGCCATCTACAGGCACTTTCATAATAGCACCATTACAGGGGATACTTCCTTTAATAACCTGGTTAGCTTTAACCTGATAATTATAAGGTGAATAAGGGCCCGTCAATGCTTTATCATCCGGATCAGCAGTAAGGATATTTGAGGAGAAATAATTAATTTCCTTTACTTTAACATCTTTACATGGTATATCATGAAATTCCGGAAATCGCCAGAGCCATCCGAAATCAGCATTATCTTTACCTACAACTGCGGAATTTGTTGCAGTACCCTGTCCAAAATATACATATCCCTCTTTGACAACCGGACCATTGGTATGGTGGTCGCCAAGACTGGGAAGATTTTCAACTAAAACCTGCACCTCACCACTTTCATTTACTTTTAAGATTTTACCCCCCTCCAGTTCTCCGCCTTCAGCAATATAAAAGAATCCATCGTTGAAAGTAACTCCATTCCAGGGGCCATTTTTCTTACCGGTAAATACTGTTTCTGTCTCCCCATCAGGAAGTATTTTCAGTAGTTTGGGCTCGAGGAAAACCTCACCATAAGAATAACCTGCTTCTATTACAAAAGGTACCCCTTCATTATTAAAAGTAATAGCTGTGGGAAATGTAAGCCCGGTGCTTACTACTTCTATTTCAAATCCATCAGGCAGTAATACATCTTGGGGATCAATCTGTCTTTCCGGAATATAGGAAATTTGGCCACCGCCTTGAGAAGGTAAAATGCGATAACATCCTTGAATTAAAATGCTGCAAAGTAAAAGAACGATAATGCGTGAAAAGGAAATCATGTGCTGTAATTTTAAAAACAACACCTATTTCAGTTCAATGTTTTGATGATGTATTTCCTATTAATTATCTGGTTCTGCTATAGAAATATTCATTGGAATACCTGCTCTGGCTTTTAAATAGACCTTTTTTTGTGAAAGGTCAGCCAAATCAAGTTTTCTAAATTCATTGGCTGACATATTCACACGCCCACCATAAATTTCATAATAGGCGGCTTGTAATTCATCTAATACAGATATAAATGATTTATAGGAAGTGCCCCTATTTGTTTTTAATGAAACTATGGCTTTTTCAGGGTTTTCAGAAAGCTTTGGGTTCAGGTTATGATTAAGAATAAACTCCTTCACTTCATCTCTTAATCCTTCTGTAGATTTCCTCACATCTCCCTGTACCATTATTTTATCATTGGAGTTGATTATTACCTTAAAAATATTCCTTTCATGGATTTCCTGAACTGTAAGCTCCTTAGGAACGGGAGGAAGTTTTACCGTCAGCCCTTTATCCTGTATAATAGTGGTCGTTACCAGAAAGAAAATTAGCAGCAGAAATGCTATATCTGCCATTGAACCTGAATTTATTGTAGGGTTAGCTCTTCTCATGGCTTTTTATAGCCATAATGGATTAAGAATAAAAAGTAACATGCTCAATAAAAATTTTTACTCTGCGACAGTAGAAGCTGAAATAAATTCAGCTTGGCAGGAGAGGTAGGTTATGTTCGTCATCGTTTGAGCGTAGCGGTAACGAGAATGTATGAGGATGGAGCTGCTATATTTGACTGGACTTGGAGTTAAGCTCATAACAATTATATTTATACTATGAGTAGAGACAGATATGATAAGGAATTTAAGTTAATGGCAGTCGAGCTATTAAATTCGGGTAAATCTTCATCTGAGGTTGGAAGAGAGTTGGGTATTAGCCATGATTCAGCATCAAAATGGAAAAAACAATACGAATCAGAAGGAGAGTTATCATTTCCTGGTAATGGTAAAAAGAATTTATCAAAGGAGGAACAAGAGATTGCCCGTTTAAAAAAAGAACTTAAAGAAGCCCAATTAGAACGTGATATTTTAAAAAAGGCAGTAAGCATCTTCTCCAAGAGCGACAGGAAATCTTCAGATTTGTAAGATCTTATAAAGACATATTTCCTGTTGAGAAGATGTGTAAAGTATTGGGGGTAAGCAAGAGCGGCTATTATTGGTGGCTCAAAAAAAAGCCCTCCAAAAGGTCTTTGGAGAATAAAGATATTATTATGCAGATAAAGCATATTTATAAACAGAGTAATGAAACATATGGCAGTCCACGTATTACTAAGGCCTTAATTAGGAGAGGATTATGCATATCCAGACCAAGAGTAGCAAGATTAATGCGTAAGGAGCAAATTAAAAGCATTGTGAAAAAGAAGTATATTATTACTACAGATTCAAAACATGATTATAAAGCAGCTCCTAATCTGGTAAACAGGAAGTTTACTGTTCATAAACCAGGTAAGGTATGGGTATCAGATATTACTTATGTTAAAGTATCTTCTAAATGGCTATATCTTACTGTTGTTATTGATCTATGTGATAGAAAGGTTATAGGCTGGTCATTAAGTTCTGATATGTACACAGAAAATACTACAGTAAAGGCTTTAAAAATGGCACTTCTCAATAGAAGGAAAGAACCAGATTTAATCTTTCACTCAGACAGAGGAATACAGTATGCTTGCGATGCTTTTAGACACTTATTGAGGGTAAATAATATAACTCAAAGTATGAGTAGAAAAGGTAACTGCTGGGACAATGCAGTAGCAGAAAGCTTCTTTAAAACTTTAAAAGTAGAATGTACAAATAGATATAGGTTTTTATCTGTTTTAGAGGCTAAAACAACAATATTTCAGTATGTAGAAGGATGGTATAACAGGGAAAGAATTCACTCTTCAATTGATTATACTTCACCAATGGAAAAAAGCAAACAAACACTTAAACTAGTAGCTTAATATTTTGTCCAGTTTTTTGTTGCAATTCCA
>JBPRGH010000097.1:0-10089 GCA_051418055.1 Candidatus Cyclobacteriaceae bacterium M2_1C_046
AATTAATATCCAGAGCGTTTGCGGTTATAAAAAGAGGTACACCTTATGTGGAAACTTACGGTTATGCAGCATAAAAAGCAAAGCTATAAATTGTAATATTTTTATACAGCTTTACTTGCATAAGTCTTAGAATACAGACCGTGCACAATCTGAAGGAATGCCAGCAGAGTATGTTGCGGGAGAAATAGTTAAAGCCATTAAAAAAGATAAAGCGGAGATCTGGCTGGGGGGAAAAGAGAAGCTGGCGGTTTATCTGAAGCGGTTCTTTCCGGGATTATTTAGAAATATCCTAAGGAAAGCAAGAGTAAGATAATATGCGGTTATTCCTGGTACTTTTCAGAAGTTTACTGAGAAGTAAATAATAGTAAATTTGAATAATGAAGCAAATATTAAAGAAGATCCCAACGGAGCTAAAAGGCCAGCAGGTAGAACGGAAAGAGTACTGCCGGATATGTTATGCAAGAACAGGTAAGCAGGTAGGGAAAGTTGATTATTGGGATATTAAAACTTCAAATATTGTACAGTGTGAGAATTGCGGGCTAGCACAGCTTGATCCGATGCTTACAGAGGAGGAAACAGCCAAAGGCTGTCTGGCTTATTATATCGAAGAATCTCTGCGGGTATCACAAAAAGAGCAAGGAAAAAACCTGGTGCGTAATTTTCGCCGGGGAGTTTTGTTTGGCCATTCATTGAAAAGTAGAAATATAGTACCTCATGAAATCCTTGAGCTCGGACCTGGTTCGGGATATTTCTCGGAAGGATTAAAATTTGTTTTTCCTGATGCAAAAATCACTATTATGGATATAAATGAGGAGGTACTTAATTTAAATGCCCGAAATCATAATTTTGCTACTATAAAAGCTGTCCCTGAAACTTATATTTCAGAGCTGGAAAATAAGTTTGATCTTGTTGTCGCCCGGGATATTATTGAGCATGTTATTGATATTGGTGAGGTTGTAGAAAATATAAGCAAGTACTGTAAAAAAGGCGGGTATTTTCATTTTATCACACCAAATGGCCATGAGGATGTCTGGAAGCATTATTTAACTTATAATCATAAAAAGAAACCTTCACAGCTATTGATCAATCATGTGAATTATTTTTATGGTAAAGGATTGCTGGAATTTTTAAAGCAGCAAAAGTTTTCACCCCTTGAATATTATACCTACCACCTCAAGAAAACCCGGAGAGGCAGAGGATGGAAGGTTAGTGAAAAAATGATGGCGCCTGTTTCAGATAAGAAGGATAGTGACCACTATATAAATAATGAGATCCGTAAAGTCAGGGAAATACAATTCAATAAAAAAGATGTGCTTGATAAATGGTATATAGGTAAAAATAAAAAGATACTAACTTATTTAGTTAGCTGGTTTCAGCATAAAAAATTCATCAGAATAGCGCCTGAGTTGAATGTTGGCCATGAGATCAATGGTTTGTTTAAAAAGCTATAAAGTAAGAAGAGGAGGGAAGTAAAGAATATATCTGATGATGCAGAAACTGGAGAAATTTTTAATTGCACTTTCAGCTATCGGAGCTATTATAAAGTTATTTTTTAATGGTGGAGGGGACATATTACTTCTTGTAGGAATGACATTATTGGGCTCACTGTACCTGATCTTTGGTTTTGCAATATTAAATGATATTGGCTTTCGGGAAATATTCATAAAGGGATCATATGTTGAGGTGAATGTGAGAAGGATAGTATTATCGGCAGCTTTTGGAATAGCATTTTTCGGAATGATATTCGGGATCCTTTTTCGTTTGTTAAATTTTGAAGGTGCATTTGAATTATTAGCCCTGAGCTTAGTAGTAGCCTTTATTTTATTCATTATATTGATTTATAGGTATCATTACCAAAAGATAACCATCGCCACCTATTATAAAAATGTAATGTACCGGCTGGTTCCTTACTCCTTAATAGGATTATTCATGATTGTTGAAATTATTTATAACTATTATTACGGCTCTGTCTGACGATTGTAATCTTTTACAACCTCTAATTTAATTTCCTGATTTTTTAGCTGGTTCTAAACATTAAGTATCAACCAGACATTTCTTACTATAAGAATAGAAAAATGGAGAACTCGTTTGGTAAAGAGGTTTTAATTGCTGTAAAGAAAAACTTCAGGAATTATATTGAATGGCTTAAGCCAAGATCTGAGGATTCTTTAGGTTTAAAAATTGTTAAAACCTTCTTTAAAAGTTTTACTACATTATTACTGATTGCATTTTCACCTGTAATCCTTTTGATACTAATGATTTCCTTTCTTGTAGCTTTTTAATATTATGAATCCTTTAAAATCTCCGGTTTTTATAATTTGCTGCTTGCTATTTATAGCTCACCAGGTATTTCAACTTTTTTTAAACTGGCCCTTACCGTTAATAGATTCTTTCCTTGACAACCTATTGGCAATGCCTGTAATTCTTACGCTTCTACTGGCTGAAAGGAAATATTTATTCAAGTGGAAGGATTATTACAGGCTAACTTCTCTTGAAGTTATTATAGCTACATTATTTATTGCTTTTATTTCGGAGATCGTTTTCCCTGCTTTTTCAGATGATTTTACCGGTGACTGGTGGGACCTGCTATTTTTAGCAATGGGTGGGTTAATATTCTATTTTACGATTAATCCGGGGAAGCAAGGAAACAGCACTACAAATACCTGAGCACCTAATTTAAGTTTAGCGTCAGCGTAACTTAAATTTTGGATAGGTGCAAGTTTATAACTTGCTAGTCCGAAAGTTGCAAACTTTCATCTATTCATCAGCTTCAGTTTAAAACTGAAGACAGAGTAGTTATCCCAAACAATGAAACTATACTCACGTTCTCATTTTATGTTGGTAAAATTCAGAAATGTTAACGAAGAATCAATTAAGCAATCTTTTCTAAAAGTTATAGAACGTTATGACTCGCTACATCAATATGAGATCGTGCTGACGCAACGAAGAGTAAAATCCTCAACCATGCAGGCTCAACCGACTTTCAGACCCGTTGATATATTGAAGGGTGTAAAGCGGTATGAAGTAAAGTTAGGGGTTTTTGTGAGAGATAGTAAAGAGCTTAGGGTTACTGATCTCCCTCAGGATGTTCTTACAGGCTGGTTTGCTCATGAATTGGGGCATATTGTCGATTACGAACCATACAATAATTTTCAGATGATGAAATATGGGTTTAAATATTTGACTTCGGAAAAATTCAGGATTGAAGCAGAGCAGGCTGCCGATTATATAGCCATTAAGCATGGTTTTCATGAGGAAATTATAGCTACAAAAGAATTTATCCTTGACCATGACCTGGTGGAAGAGTCTTATAAGCAAAAGATCAGGAAATATTATCTCTCTGTTGAAGATGTAAAAATGTGCACCGTGCCTAAGGATGTTATAAATCCAAAGCTTGAGCTATGATTTAAGAAACTGAAAAAGCTCCTTCATTTTTTCTTCATCCATAACTTTGGGAGTTTTTACCTGTCCACCTTTTTTCTTGCTCTTTTCAAGGTAATCATGATATTGAGCTTTTGAAATTTTATTTATGGTAATACCTTTTAGGGCCTTTGCCCGGGCTACGCGATAATTTTTATTAGCATTTTGAAGTGCTTCATCAAGATTTTTTGTGAATTCAGCTTTATCAAAATCATTATCTGTGACAATTATCCACTGATGAATATAATCTCCCTGTTCATCTTTCACAGCGGCAACCATATATTCATTGATATTACAATCAAATTCTTTACCACATGAAACTATAGCAGCATCCATTTTTTCTTCTGATAATTGTGATCCCACCACATTCAGGAAGAATTTTGTTCTCCCGGTAATTTTTATTTCATGAGGATTAAGGCTGGTAAATTTAATCGTGTCTCCGATAAGATATCTCCAGGCACCGGCACAAGAGCTTACCACCAGAACGTAATCTTTATGTAGCTCAACTTCATCCAGATTATGAGAAACGGGATTATCAATAATTTCACCGCGTTCATCTACACCGCGTTCATCAAAAGGAATAAATTCATAAAAATAGCCATGCGATAAAGCCAGCTGCATGGCCATAGTTTCCGGACGTCCGGAATGTGCGAAGAACCCCTCAGAAGCCAGATATGTATCAATAATAGTAATAGGTTTACCTGAAATGGCTTCAAAATCTTTGCGATAAGTATCAAATGCCACTCCTCCACTAGCATATGCTACGAAATTGGGCCATATCTCATGAATATTATTTAAATTATGGGTTTCTATAATTTTCTTTAGCATCAGCAGAACCCATGAAGTAATTCCTGCCACAGCACCAATATTCCATTCCGGGGCCTTTTTAGCAATTTCTTCTACCCGCCGATCCCAGTCATTGATTGAAGCAATTTCTTTTCCAGGCCTGTAAAAGAGATCATACCAGCCGGGGAAATTATTAACATTAATACCACTGATCTCACCTTCAAGATGACCTTGTTTATGTTCATCCAGGTCTACAGTGCTGGTAAGCATTAGTATCTCACTTTCAAAGAGCTCTTTGGGCAAATTATAATTGGGTAAGGATTTAACTAAAGAAGCACCCACGCTTCTTATACTCTTGAGAAAATCTTCTGTAATGGGAATACGTTTACTCGATTTCCCGGTTGTACCACTGCTCATAGCAAAAAAATCAGGCTTTCCGGGCCAGGTAATATCCGGCATTTTCTGCTGCTGATGCCACCATTCATTATGCATTTTGTTGTAATCATGAATTGGCACTGCTTGCTTAAAAGAATGTATGATATCCTCTTCCTGTAGTATTTCAGTAAAACCATAATATTTCCCAAAAGAAGTGTCTTTGGCGGTTTTAAGAAGCTTATCTAACTGTTGAGTTTGCTGTTTCTGAGGTGATTTTAAATCTATGTTTAATTTCTGATGGATATTCACTCCACCCTTTACTAATGTTCCTAATAATCCCATTACATCCAAAACGCTAAGGGCAGGATCTTGTTCTGTAAACGAGTGAGCGTTTTACATTTATTGATAAATGAAAGTTGCATGCTTTCGTCTATCCATGGAGCTTCAGTTACAAACTGAAGATAGCGAAGTATTTTTATTTATAAATAAAAAAGCCCTCGAAATACCGAGGACTTCAAATTTTAAACTGCTCAAGACTATGTACCCAATACTATGGACTCTCTTATTGCCTCTTTCCTGGTTGATAAGTCTTTTTCGCACGTTTTTCTACATCCTCACGGTAATAGGCTACGTCTTTAAAATCTACATTAATATAAAGATCTACCTGGTCGGCAAAATGAGGAGATTCTGGGTCGCCGCTTTGTCCGCCGGCAAGTATGCTTTTTGCTTTTACCTTATCACCAAATTCAACAACGGCTACAAAACTATTTCCTGAAGTACCATAAAGGCGCTTGGTATCATAAGCCCGGGCACCATAGGATGCAAGCGCTCCCCAGCTTCCAGATGCCATTCCTACTGCTACACTTGGTAAAGTATCACTGAAATTCTGTTGAATATCACCTGTTATACGCTGATAGCGGTTGATCTCTCCCCATGGAGTATTCCATTGTCCATAATCTTCTTCAAGTTGTGAAATTGTCTGTTTAAAGATTTCCAGCCTCTCCTTTTCAGGTAATTCATTAGCAAAATAACTAAAACGCTCTATAAGGCTTAGTCCTCGTGGGACCTCAGCATTTCTTAATAAATTAATTGCATAAAAATGTGCCAGTGACATGGCAACTGATTCTTTGGATACAGCAAAATTCCAGCTGCGCATTACCTTTATTGCCTCATCCAGCTTGGGATCAGCAGGCTGTTGATTGTCATAGGCTTTTACAAGTCCCGGGATCAGCACTTCAAATGCGGGTAAATAAGGATCATAAGCGAGTTCTATAAGCTCATCCAGCGAAAGATCTTCAGCGTCTTTTAAAAGGCGTCTTGCATGAATGCCACGGAAATTTTCAGGTGCACGGGCCATATAGTCAGGATAGTTTTCTTCTTTAGGACTATACTCTCCGGCACTTGTAAATGGAGTTGAATTAGCATTTTGTATCCAGCCATTTGGAGGATTTGTCACTGTAATCGTTTCTTCGACAGTATGGAGGCCCTGCCAGTCGGTTTGCGGATCACTTCCATCAACGGGAGTTGTATAGTCAAAAGTAGTATCCCGCTTTGGAATGAAATTTCCATGGTAATAAGCTATATTGCCATCTGCATCAGCGTAAACAGTATTATTTGAAGAGTTGGTACGGATCTTCATCATCTCATGGAATTCCTCCAGGCTGCTGGTTTTTGTTCTTGTGTAGGACTGGATCAATGCATCTACAGGTTTCCACATTAAAGCAGTTGCCACCCATTTATCATCATTCTTATGGGTGATAGGACCATGATGTGTTCGATAGGTAGTGAATGTTTTTTCTTTCAGGGTATCGGCTTCTTTATAAGCAAGTGTAATTTCATTAACTTCTACCGGACGAAGCTCTTCGCCATATTCATAAAATAATTCACCATCTTTTTCTACGATAGTTTCTTCAAACTCATCTATAACATCAGCATAAGTGGAGGTATGCATCCAGCCGTTGTGCTCATTAAAACCCTGATATATAAAAAACTGACCCCAGGTAACTGCTCCGTAAGCATTTAATCCTTCCTCACTTACTGCATGTACTTCACCACGAAAGAAGAACGAAGTATGTGGATTGATCAGGAGCATGGCGTTACCGGATTCAGTCAGCTCACCGGATACAGCAATACCGTTAGAACCCTGTGGCTCGTCCAGAATATGCGGGTGTACTAGCCCGTCACCATAAAGACTTAGGGATAATGATTGCTGTTCCTCATAAAAGGCCTTTATCCTTTTTGTTGATACCCTTTCAATATCGCCCCCTATCGAGCCTTCACTGAAGTACATCGGCATCCACGGCTCAAAGCGGGTAAGGAGCTTTGGTTTCACCTCGGGATGGGTGTGGAGGTAGTAATTGATGCCATCGGCAAATGCCTGGCAAAGCTCTTTTAGCCAGTCAGGGCTATTCTCATAATTTTTAATGGCTTCCTCTTCTGTCATAAATAGCTTTGCACGTAGATCGCTATACAATGCTTCTTCGCCTTCAACTTCAGCCAGCCGGCCGGTAGCCCAGATATAATTGCGCTCTACTCTATTAAAGTCATCTTCACATTGAGCATACAAAAGGCCAAACACAGCGTCAGCATCTGTTTTGCCATACACATGAGGAACACCAAAATCATCACGCATTATAGTAATTCGAGAAGCCTGTTCTTCCCATCTGTCTATGTCAGCGGTTTGAGATGTCTTCTCTTCAACAGAGCAGGAGAAGAGTATGCTGATAAGAAATAATAATATTGTTGAATGTTTTGCAATAGCTTTCATTGGTTGATTAATACTGTTGATGTAAACACCAATATAATGAATAAGTAGTAAAGCCACCCTGGATATTATATCAATGGGTTAAGTGATTTTTGAGTGGAAATTATGAACAGCTTTATTTCCTAAACGGAAGGCTCATCCAGATGTGGTAAAAGATTAATAAAAACTGTTTGAGCAATTATCTGATAACCTTCCTTGTTCGGATGCAATCTATCAGGAAGGTTTAGTGAGGGAACACCCAGGACATCTTCAAGAAAATGAGGGATCAGTATGGCATTATTTTTTTTAGCTAAAGAAGGATATATTTCCAGGAATCTTCTGATATAAGGATTATGGATTTTAACAGGCAGGTCCATCCCAGCAATAATAAGCCTGGTATCTTGCATTTTTTGCTCTACCTGGTCAATGATCTTCTGAAGGTTATTCTGCATGATGTCAAGAGATTGACCTCTCAGGCCATCATTTATTCCCAGCTCCAGAATGAAAAAATCAGCTTTAATATCCAAAAAACGTGGCAATCGGTTTAAACCACCGGAAGTTGTTTCTCCGCTAACCCCTGCATTAATCACCTGATAAGCATATCCCTTTTCATTAAACATTTTTTGTAAAACTCCAGGATATGAATGTTCCTGAGTAAACCCATAGCCTGCAGTAAGGCTATCTCCATAGCATAAGATGATCTTTTCCTTTTCCAAATTTTTTTACTCCTTCTGATTAATATAGAAATAATGTGAAAAAGGATTAATTGTTCCTTTATATGGAAATGTTAATAATTAAAGTAAATCAAAGGCTCTTGCATACATGGCGATATCAAAATTATTTTCTGCTTTTAACTTTTTTCTCATGTTGCGCCGATGTGTTTGGGCTGTATCTATGGAAATAAATAATTCGGCAGCAATTTCAGAGGTGCTTTTACCGAGGGCTATTAGTTTTAGAACTTCAGTTTCTCGTTCTGTCAAATTTGAAAATTTTTTATAATTCTTCCTGATAAAACTATTTTCTTCCAATAGTCGCACTGCTTTGGTTGTGAAAAAATGATCGGGGTCCACTTTGAGTGCTGTGGTAATACAGGCAATGGGCTCACCTTTATCATTACGGGCAAAAATTCTTACGGCACTCATATACCAATCCCATTCACGTTCTTTTGATGTTCTTACCTGCTGAAAAAATGTTACTTCCTCATCAGTGTTGCGCTGGATCAGGTTGAAAATTTTTGGAACATAATCTTTCGAATCCTCTTCATTAAAATATCGCGCATGATATTCTTCACTAGATAACCCAACTACTTCTTCCCATTTTTGATTTAGCTGTTTCAGTCCCCGCTCGGACACATAAAGTACTTTAAAATCAGGGATTCTATGAATTATTACTGTACATGGTAAAGTTTCTGCTATTGAGCTTAACTCCTTGATTTTATTTTGAACAGCGGCCAGATCTTTCTCAGTCATCTTATATTAAAAAATTGCTGTATCTACTAAAATAGCTTAAGAATATTATTTTAATAACAAAATGGCCAAAATATTAGATATACAGATTCAGATTTACTCATACACACAGGCATGCCGCACGAGCCCCTCATGAACCTCCACTGCGCTATGGTTTACTCATACCCACAGGCACGCCGCACATCCCTTCGTGAATCTTTGTTACACTACGATTTCAGATTTCACTTTTCAGATTTTAATCACCGGTCTGACCACCAGAGTGGGTCTGACCAGCGATTTGTATTTAAATTCAGAGTTGAGAATTTTAGTCACTATGGACTCAGGACTAAAGTCTCAGGACTCCTACTTGCCAACTGCCTCTGCCGACTGCCTACTCTTTTTATTTCCCATAAAATGCAGCTCCGACATATTGATCTCAGTGATATATTTCGTTTCACCTTTGCCATTTTCATAGCTCCGGTGCATAAGCTTACCTTCAAGAGCAACCTCTTCACCTTTCTTCAGATGCTTGGAAACAAGCTCAGCCTTCTTCCCCCATGCCACCACCTGGTGCCACTGTGTATCCTCCTGGCGCTCTCCTTTATCATTGTAATAATAATCACTTGTGGCGATGCTGAATGAGGCAAGGGTTTTACCACTCTCAAGAGTTTTTACTTCCGGGTCATTTCCCAAACGACCAATTAACTGTACACGATTTCTTAATGCATTCATTTTTGTAGATATTAGATTTAAGATATTAGATTTAAGATTTTAATTACCGGTCTGACCACCAGAGTGGGTCTGACCGGCGATTTGTATCTAAATTCAGAGTTGAGAATTTTAGTCACTATGGACTCAGGACTAAAGGCTCAGGACTCCTACTTGCCAACTGCCTCTGCCGACTGCCGGCTCTTTTTATTTCCCATAAAATGCAGCTCCGACATATTGATCTCAGTGATGTATTTCGTTTCACCTTTGCCATTTTCATAGCTTCTGTGCATAAGCTTTCCTTCGAGAGCAACCTCTTCACCTTTCTTCAGATGCTTGGAAACAAGCTCAGCCTTCTTCCCCCATGCCACCACCTGGTGCCACTGTGTATCCTCCTGGCGCTCGCCTTTATCATTGTAATAATAATCACTTGTGGCGATGCTGAATGAGGCAAGGCTTTTACCACTCTCAAGAGTTTTTACTTCCGGGTCATTTCCCAAACGACCAATTAACTGTACACGATTTCTTAATGCGTTCATAATTTTAGATTTTAATTTCTGCCTGCCGGCAAGCAGATGTTAGATATAAATTTTTAGGTTTTGTTTTGTCAAT
>JBPRGH010000098.1:0-2454 GCA_051418055.1 Candidatus Cyclobacteriaceae bacterium M2_1C_046
TCTTGGTCGAGTTACCAACAATATCAACATTATATGTTGATAACATTGTGGATAACTTGCGAGATGATTTATGGTTCGGATTTTTTTGTAACATTTCCCCTCTTAGTTTCTCATTATAATAGCTTGAGGCAACTTGAAAGATTGTCTTTTCCACAAAAGTAATGTGGAAAACTTGATATTTAACGGCGGATTCATTAGATAGGTTAAGCTCTCAATATTATAATTGGTCATCTAAAGCGTGGGACATCATGAAAAACTGGAAATCTCTAATATTTAAAATTACGTTGCTTGTTTTAGTGGGCATTGTTGTTTTAACCGGCTAAGCCGACTTTTCTTTATTTAGTTGGTAACAACTTTGTTAGGTTTCAATCACTTGCTTTTAATATTTTATCTGCGGTTAAAAATTAATAAGGTTTAACCAATTACTTTTTGAACAATAGTTGGCAAACAAGTAATTTCAGATAAACTAAGATTAAACATCAGCAGATTGACTAACAAAAAAGTAACAGACCTCAATTATTTACGGGATATCTCTACAGGAGACGATCAGATGGTCATTGAGATGATTGAAGTATTCCTTGAAAGCTATAGAGAAGCCCTTTCTGAAATGCGTGAACTAAATGATAGCGAAAGCCTGGAAGAACTTCGGGCCCGAGCGCATAAGTTTAAACCCAATCTTGCCTACATGGGAATCAGCAAAGGCACAGAGAAAATTCAGAAACTTGAAGAGCAAGCAAAGAATAATACTTCCACTCCCGAAATAAGATCTACTCTAACTGAGCTCGACAATATATGCGAAGAGGCATCAGTAGAACTGAAACAAGAGTTGAATAATTTAAATATAACGTAACCCTCTTTTATCATTTCTCGTAAGCTTGTGTGAATATCAACCAAGCTTGTAAATATGATTTATACCATTCTCATTAATAGCATCGCGGTATATATTACTGCGAAACTACTGACAGGGGTTGAGGTAAAAGGATTTGGAAGCTCCATAATAGTAGCAATTCTTCTGGCACTTATAAATACCTTTATAAAACCTGTCATCGTCTTTCTGACACTTCCTGTTACTATTATCACTTTGGGATTATTTATTCTTGTCATCAACGCACTGATGATAATGATTGTCGACAGTGCTCTGGATGATTTTAAAGTGAGAAGTTTCGGATGGGCAGTATTATTCGGAATTGTGCTTTCCCTGGTTAATGGACTGCTGTTTTGGCTATTCTGATCAAATTTTAATTAAGCCGGACTGAACTCTTTTCCAGAGTATCCAGGTTACGCCACATTTTCAACTACAGACTTTGATCCTTCGTGATTGATTTCTAGAGTAAAGAGTTTGGCAGGAGGGATATTTAATAATACTACCTTTTTGTTGCTTTGATACTTTTCAACAACAGCTTCTTCGAAATTGCATTTAAATTTTCGGAAGCTCACATATTTAAAGTAGCAGATATAAGCTTTCGAGCTGCAGAGTTCTAACTTCTTCTCCCAAATTTTTTGGGTTACTTCCTCGGGCATGGCTTCATAAGGCAGGCTGGAAAAAATATAGTCGTAGCTTCTGCCATTATTGAACCTGACGATATCTTCATGATGTATTGAAATATTTGAACTCTTGTATTTCTTTTTCACCAACTCAAAGAAATGATCATGTATCTCAACTACATCCAGATGGTCTTTGGGTCGCAAAAGTTCAGCAATCTCTTTGGTAAGCGGCCCTGTGCCCGGACCGATCTCAAGAATATTAAGAGAGGGGCAGCCTTGACATGAAAGTTCCTTTTTTAGCTGTTTTACAAGATCTTTAGCCAAAAACTTTGAGCTGGGTGCAATGGCTCCAACCTGCTTCAGATCTTTGAAAAAGTGTAAAAGATGTTCCAACAAGACTCCAATTTATTACTAAATACAGACCGAATGTAACAAAGCAAATACAAATTGGCTAATAATGAATTAACTATAGGCAAAGCTTAGGAGTCTAAATATTTTCAAACTAGCTGCAGAATATAATTAGGCATGCTCCTTAATGATTTTTTACAAAAAAAAGTAGGGGCCCCTGCTTGATACATTGCCAAGGATACCTCACCTTCTACCAAGTATTTTACCAACTAATAAGACATAGATGATGAAGAATTTTATACCAGGGATTAAAATATTTTTTAGCGTTGTACTTGTACTGGCATTAGTTACCGGTTGTGCAACATCTAAGAAAGCAGCGAAAGAATCTTCTGCCGCAAACGGACAGACGAAAAAGCCGGATGATAAAAAAGGCATGAAGGCTTACAGCGAGGTAATAACCGACGAGGCTGAGACCGATGAAGGCCTGTTCGCCGTTCATAAGGTGGATGACAAATTCTACTATGAAATACCGGATTCTCTGCTGGGACGTGAAATGTTAGTTGTTTCACGCATCGCCAAGACTGCTAATAATATGGGCTATGGCGGTGAAAAAAATAATAC
>JBPRGH010000099.1:0-1350 GCA_051418055.1 Candidatus Cyclobacteriaceae bacterium M2_1C_046
TTTATAGCCTTGGCGTTAGCATCAATGTATGTCAAAGAAGAACAGAGTTTCAAATCAAGGTGGACAGACAAATAGAAATTAAATCTAATATTAAAGCTATCGGTTGGACTTCCACTGTAGTATTTACATTAGTCATAATGGTCTTATTGATCTATTGGCTCAAATTAAACCTGACTCTAAAATTAAACCCAATCAATATAGCTGTTAATGATCCTAATATGCAGGAGTTTAATAACATTCTCAGTCTGACAAATTTTCTATTATTCTTTTCCTCTTGTTTTAGCTTAATTTTTATAATCACCAGTAAAGAATTGGTAAAATTAAAAAATTGGGCTTTAACAGGATTTCACGTCTGTTCGGCTATTTTAATCATTATTATTATTGCTGCAATAATTTATTATATAACTTCTTTAAATTTTGAAGGAGTAAATTATTACAAACGCTTTGGTGAAGAATCGGCAAATTTTCAGAGAATTATGCTTAAATATAACGCAATAGCCTTTTCAACTTTCGGTTTAATTACAGCATGGATCTTAACTCGAGCAAATTTGCTTTTAATGAAGAAGGATTACCGTAATGAATTTAAGTACAGGAAATGACATACACTGCTGCTAACAGTAGCTATAAAATATAGGGCGGGCAGTGGGTTAGGTTATTTTCGTTCTTGTAGCTAGTTTTACTACGGGGGACAACTATTCACTTCGAAGGCCCTACATTTTATAGCCCTGGCGTTGTGCACAATAGGCGATTAATGACATGTACTTCATAATTATAATATTATCTTCAATCTTTACGACAACTCCTAACTATGAGCAACTAGCTCTTGATCATTTTACTCAAAATATTTTACCTGAAGAACACCCTGACCTACACAAAATTCAATACTCTCAACGAACAGTAAATGAATATTACTGGGGAATTATATTTCATTGTGAAAATTGGGATGAAGCGACAATTAAAAAAATAGTATCTGTCAAACCTCAAGGAGATAAATCAGTAATATTAAAAACTGACAGATATAAAGTAGGCCGAATTCGTTCTAATTCAAATAAACTAAGAATTAATGTTTATTCTTCTGTTGAGGTAGAAGATTCTTATTTTGTACTCATCCAGACTCATCGTAAATTGAGATTTACACAATATTATTTGTATCAATTTGATAAATCAGGGAAACTAATTGAATTGTGTAATGTTGGGGAGATTATCTAAAAATCGCCTACTGTGCACAACAATAGCTATAAAAACATAGGGCGGGCAGTGGTATTGGTTCGGTCGGTACTTTTATCTACTTTTACTACGGGGGACAATTATTCACTTCGAAAGCCCTACATTTTATAGCCCTAGCGTTAT
>JBPRGH010000100.1:0-4124 GCA_051418055.1 Candidatus Cyclobacteriaceae bacterium M2_1C_046
AACAAACTTCAGAAGCTGGAAAGGTGCTCAGAACTTCACGATCATACGATCGGTCATAGATACCGCGATAAAACAAAGTTTAGATCCGTTTAAAGTGCTATTTTATCCAGAGTTGGTACTGAATTCACCTGAATAGTTACCATGGGCTGGATTGGGATAAATCAGAATTGATCTATGATCATAGACTAAAGGAAATTCAGAACTAACCAGTGCATCACAAGCCATGCCACTCGCTACATCTCCCTCAATTGTCCACCCCTGATCATTGATCAGAGCATTTCTGGCTGCCTCTGCACTTGTGCCATATTCCGAGCCATCGGCTCCAAGGGTTTTATCCGTCACTGAGGGATTATTCTTTTGCCATCCGACCAGTGTAGCAGAGTAGTGATCGCAATCCATGCCTGAGTCATCCAACATGTATGACATATCTGTCACACCAGATATATTCCAATTGCCTAAATCCTGATTGAATGCCATCGCATACACAAACATTGAACTCATATCTCTCACGTTCGAAACATTCCAATTATCCAAATCCTGATTAAAAGAGCTCGCTGAAAAAAACATGGCTCTCATATCCTCAACCTTTGAAACGTTCCAATTTTCAAGTCCTTTATTGAAAGTGTATGCATAAGCAAACATTACTACCATTCTACTTACATTAGAAACATCCCAACTTCCTATATCTTGATTAAATGATTGCGCAAAAAAGAACATCCCACTCATGTCTCTTACATTCGAAACGTCCCATTCCCCTATTTCTTTATTAAAGGAATTTGCATTTAAGAACATTCCATTCATATCCCTTACATTTGACACATCCCAATTGCCAATGTCCTGGTCAAATGGACTTCCATCACAACCCTTACAGCCAGGAGTTGTAGTAGCGAACATGTGACTCATGTCTTTAACATTCGAAACATCCCAATTACTAATGTCCTGGTTAAATGAACTAGGTGAAGTCCAATTAAAAATATCCTCACTGAAAAACATATATGACATATCCCTCACATTTGACACATTCCAACTACCAATATTCTGATTAAATTTGTAAGCCCTATTAAACATGCTTCTCATGTTTAGTACATTTGAAACATCCCAGTGACTTATATTATCGTTAAAATCATAAGACTCATAAAACATAGAGTCCATGCTTACCACCTTATTAAAATCAGGCGTGTCAATCGCAGTAATATTAAATCTTCGACGTCCTGAAAAAGCTTTACGCATGTTAGTCCACGAAACTGCACCCCACTGTGCCACATCAAATAGTCCTATCAGATCAAGTTCTTTTCCGTAATAAAACCGGCTGAGATGGTCAGGCACCATTCGCAGGGCAACAGTATCTCCCGCCATTATATCCAGTCCGCTTAGAAGTACTGAGTCAGGAGATGTTTGTATAAAACTGCCATTCCCAGTATTTCCTGAAGGACTTGCTGTCCAAGTGTAATGGACAGTATCTGAGGTAAGCGCACTGAACTGAACAGAAGTACGTGCCTGTGAAAATGTCCATTTAGTGATAAAATCCTGGCTGTAGCCATTATGAATTAAGAGTACTATTAATGAAGCTATTATTAGATATTTCATTTACGAAAGAATTTAAAGTCTTTTAGGAACACCCTAACCCAATACTTTACAATGTAGAATTCAGCAACTAATAAATACTTGCAATTAAGAACACAGACCGATTAATTTCATTGAATCAAAAATTTATTTCGTGAATATTTTCTTGCCTGCATATCATAGATCTCCAGAATATATACTCTGTTAGTATGATTTGAGACGTCTATCTTTATAATCCTATCATTTTTAATGACCTTCTCCATTACCTTTCTTCCTTCCAAATTCACGATTGTTAGGACACCAGACAGGGGTTCCTTTAACTCAATATTAAGTTGATGGGATACAGGATTAGGATAAATTTTAGCTTTCATTTCTTGCCACTCATACACGACATTTGTATATAAATCTAACATACGCTTTGTGCTATCACCAACTATCTGAAGCGTATCGCAGTGGTAGTGGCCATATAAACATCCATCTGCGTTCGTCTTTAAAGCCCAAATATTAGGATTCATTACATTTGGACCAATAGTGTCTGTTTTGTCTCCCGTCATTATAAAATCACCACCATTTGTTTCAATTACATCAAATAAATAATTTTCTGTTTTTATATTAGAAGAAGCTAGATGACGAGGATCATAATAAAACTTTTGCCATTCTAGTTGTCCGGTGGAAGAAAATTTAAAAACCCAACCAGCAGAGCTTGGATCCGTAGGCAATATTTTATCTTCTGGAACGAACGTCCACCAATCTACATAGCCAACACCAATTATTCCATCATCTTTTGTCGATCTTATTGAATAGATTTGCTTAAAAGTCCCACGCTTTATTTTAAATTCATAATTCCATAGTTCTTGACCTTTACTATTTACTTTATATATTTTTGGAGCATATCTTAAAAATGTAGTATCAAATCCTATATATCTCCCCCAACTAACGCCAAAAGTACTATCATTCAATGCAGTAACTACGAAACTTATCGGTAAATAACTTACATCTATCACCTCATCGAATGTTATTTGGTCCTTTAAACTACCAGTTTCATCAAGAATTATAAGCTTACCAATAAACTTCCACGGAGCAACTTTGAGCTGCATGCCCAATAAAATATCACCATTGCTCAATACTTCGAGGCTTTCAAAATCTTTTGCCTCATATTCATCTTTATTAAACTTTCTTTCCCAAATAACTTCTCCATTATCTAATCTTACCTTTTTGAGCCAGGAACCACCCTCTGCATATGATCCCGGAGGATCCGCCTCTGCTCCGGTAATTAGCAGGCTACTGTCTCCTACTGCATGAATACTACGTGCAAAGTATATTCCCGGAATATCTTGATCATAATGAAAAGTATCTAATACCTGTAGATTCGTATCCATGATGGTAAGCAGGATCGAATAATAGCCAGTACTATCCGTTCTTTGTTTGTAAAATCTGGATAAAAAAGCAAGTTTATTTTCATTTATCACCGTTAGTCCATCCCGCCCGGAAAAATTATTGCCATATTTTGTGTTCCTGTATAACTTCTTTTGAATTGTGTTTAAGTTACTATCAATTTCGACTAATCCAACACAAGGCTTTCTTTCATTTGAACATGTTGAAAACGAAGCTATGAGATAGTTGTCATTCCAACCATTTATTAACGTATAGCCATATTCACTGCTCTTCTCAATGTCTATTGACCGTGACAATACACTATCCTGGGCAATGCCTCCAAAAGGCATTAGAATTGTAGTTAACATCCAGGTAAATAGTTTGTATCTGGCTTTCATTAATACTTATTACTACTTGATAAATCTTTTAGTTATGGTTTGAGAATCTTTCAACACCTCCTTTTACTAAAGATATGATATTTTTTACCAGACATTAATTCAAACCACTTTTTAAGTCTCGTATACCAGTTCCGCAGGTACATTATATAATAAAATTACTTATAAACAGGCTAGTAGCAGTTTGAAACCTTGTGCACGGGGATGGAACGTCTATCCAGGATATTAGTTGGTTCTGGGAAGTAGTGAAGTTTATAGTTTAATTGCTTTGTGCAACTCTGTGTAACAACTCAATCAGATAAGGCCCGGACTATTACCTGATTTATACCTCAGTCTTGAAGAATAGAACGGATTTTGAGCCTACTAAATTCACTAATACAGAAAACCATAACAGCCTGAAAGGCTGTCACAATGATAACCCCGGGTGAAGCATTAGCGGAACCCGGTGGTAGCAAAAACGAAGCTCAACCCTGAAAAGGTGTAACAAAGAAGGAGGTAACTTACGATCAGGAAAAAGTGTGGAGCAATAGCAGAAGTATTTTTTTAAAATCATAATAATTGTTGGTATATCCAACAGGAATGTTTAAAAAGTCAACAAATATGTTTAGTTTTTAAACATTTTTGAGGCAACTCTGTGTAAAAACCCCTTCAGGCATACGCGTCAACTTAAGGTGAAAAAATTATTTTTTCCAGGTGATTTTTCCTGTCGGACCTTTTATCATAAGTGCAATAGTAGGCTAACCACGCCAGGATATGATCTTCTGATTTGACTTGGATTTGATGAAAATGCTC
>JBPRGH010000101.1:0-13410 GCA_051418055.1 Candidatus Cyclobacteriaceae bacterium M2_1C_046
AATAATTGTTGAATAAAATCTCCCCCTTAAACCCCCTCTTATTATGTGGATATATGGATAACCTTTCAGGTTACCCACATAACCACATTGTAAGAGTAGCAATCTTAGAATATTAATATATTGTAAATCTAAAGGACGGCTTCCCGCTAGCATCGCGTATCCAGCCGTCAGACCGAGGCGTTGCCTAAAAATAAAATTTGCCTACTGCAAACTGCCAATTGCCAACTGATCAGTTTAAAGTTCGTGGTTCCTGGTTCTTTGTTTTTGGTTACTGAGTACTTAGAAGCCACTCTCATCGGTCGGACGGCTTCCCGCATTCATACGCACGTCCAGCCGACTGACCGAACCGCCACGCTGAATACTCAGGACTACAGACTCAGGACTAGTTAATAGGGACTAAAAAAGCCCAGGTTAAATAACCCAGGCTTTTTAATAAATCAGAAATTCAGAAATATGAAATCAGAAACAACTGAGATTATTTAGTCGGATCTTCGAATTGTCTAAGGTTCACATCCATATTTGTAATATTATTATCTCTGTTAACATCAGCCATTCTGTTGCTTGGATCAATAACTACAATTTTTATCTGATCGGCAGGTATATTTAATTTAACCGTATAAGTAGGATATACCCATGGCCATTCTTCATGTGTTTTTCGCTGGAACTGTTCATATTCTACAGGCTTCGTTCCGCGCATAATACGTAAAGGTATATAATGCATTTCTGCTGTTCCGTCCGTTTTTTCAACAAGAAGATCAATAGGCATCATCATATCTTTATAACGCTCAATGGTAATATATGTAGCACCTTCTTTTTCAATTACAGACTGAATACCATAATCGATCTGGTTAGTAGTATTTACAAAATGCTCAAGATACCAGTCCAGCACCATACCAGATTCTTTTTCCATCACTCTGATTAGGTCCTGAGCAGTCGGATGTTTCATCTTGAACGTGTTAAAATAGCGTTTTAACCCATTCATAAGATTCTCCTGTCCAATAACGTAACTCAGCTGGTGCAGGAATACTGAACCTTTTGAGTAGGAGTTAATACCGTAAGAGCGGTTTGTTTTATAATGATCGGCATGAGTGGTTAAAGGCTCTTCCTCTCCACTCAGCGCCTGATAGAAATAATTTCCATAAGTCCCTGAATGAGGATCACGGTCACTCTGCGGGTCCAATAAATGCTTCATCACAATATCAGAAGCATAGGTAGTGAAGCCTTCATCCATCCATGGATATAGACTTTCATTGGTAGCAAGCACCCCCTGATACCAGCTATGGATCAGTTCGTGCACACCAACACCTACAAGGCTGTTTAAAGACCTCTCGCCGGTGATCATTGTAGCCATAGGGTATTCCATTCCTCCATCACCACCCTGAATAAATGAATATTGCTCATACGGATATTTTCCGAAATGCTCACTCATATACTCAAAAGCACTTACCATATAATCCGGCAGCTTATTCCAGTTTTCTTCAGTACGATCATTTTTTTGATAGAAGAAATGCAGCATTGGCCCTCCAGGCACCTGCTTCATTGTGTGTGTATAATCCGGATCTGCACCCCAGGCAAAATCATGTACTTCCGGGGCTTTAAAATGCCAGGTTAACTTCCCGTTTTTAGCTTTAGGCTTTGCATTATCGGCATAGCCATGGCCAATTTCTTTTGGATTTTGCAGATACCCTGTTCCCCCGACTGTATAATCTTCATCGATCGTCAGCTTTACATTAAAGTCACCCCAAACGCCATGAAATTCGCGACCTATATAAGGGTTAGGATGCCATCCCATGAAATCATACTCGCTTAATTTTGGGTACCACTGTGTCATGGTATAATCGATCCCTTCTTCGCTGTTGCGGCCGGTACGGCGGATTTGTAAAGGGATTTGGCTATTCCATTCCATCTGTAGGGTAGTTTTACTATTCGGTAGCATAGGTTCGTTAAGCCGTGCTTCCAGAATTGTACCTTCCACATAAAAGCTGATGTCTTTATTATTCTGCTTTAATGTTTGTATCCTATGATAGCCAATTTCATCTTCCCTTAGTTGGTAAATTCGATCACCGACCCGGCGATCAGGATCTTTGATTGTCCTTGAGCGTACATCCATCATACTGCCTGGCTGAAAGGCATTATAATAGAGATGAAAGAATACTTTAGAAATAGTATCAGGTGAATTATTATAGTAGGTCAGTGTTTGCTTTCCCTCATACTGATGTTTCTCGACATCCATATTAATGTCCATATCGTATTCCACTTTCTGCTGCCAGTAATGATCCTGTGCAGCTAAAGGGAAAGCGCCCGTCAGGCAGATAATAGTAAATATAATTTTCAGGTTCTTCATATTGTATTAATTAGGTTCTTTATAAAGATTAAGAAATATAAAATTATCAGAAAATATTTATTATAGGTCAGATTCTTTTCGTTTTTAACAAAGTATAGAAAAGATCCCTGATAGATTATTTAAGAATAATATTTCATATTTACTCCATTTTGGGGGAAGTAATTTTGTAAACATACCCATACATTTGTTATTACATAATAAATTCCCAGGTATGTCAAAATATTATTCTATAACGTGTGTGATGCTCTGTATATTTTTTAATGCAGGCGCACAATCATTTGATGCTCCGGATAAAACCAGATTTTATTATGACGGTTTTTTAGATAATATCGAGCATGTCCAGCTGAATCTGCATATCGAGAATTATGAAATAAACGGAGCATTTGTTATTGAGGCAACCGGTGAGCATTATTTTATCCAGGGCAGGTTAGCTAAAGATAAAAGTGGTGTAGGCTTATGGGTTTATCATGATAACCAATATATAGCGGCTATAGAAGCCAAAGTAGTTTCTGATGATAAGGAATTTGGTAAAAGACTAAAAGGTGTATACAAACCTCATGAACAAAAAACCCGTGCTTTGATATTAGAGAAGATTGCTGAATTTGCCAATAAAAGGAAATTCAGCAACCTGGCAGGGAAGACAGTTATTTAATACTAAGCTTTTATTTCTGCTTTTTTCAATTTTTGTTCTTTTTCCTCGATTTTCTTCATTTGGGCTTTGTCATAAAAATATACATCATCCCTTAGATTAAGTAGTCCTGATTTTTCATCAACCCAGGCAGTCCAGTAGACGATATAAACCGGTATTTTTTCATTTAATAAGATTGTTTTTGGTTCCGGACGGTTCATGTTTTCTTCCACCTCTTTATCCGTCATGCCTTTATCAGCTAACAGATACATTGCAAAATCTTTTGGCTTCTCCAGGCGAATACATCCGTGACTAAAATTCCTTACATTTTCACTAAACAAATAATCTGCAGGTGTATCATGAAGGTAGATTGATTTACTGTTGGGAAAAATAAACTTTACCTTTCCCAGGGAGTTTCGTGGGCCGGGAGCTTCAACAATTCTGAAATTAAAATTTTCAGGGGTAACTTCTTCCCAGTTAACACTACCCGGAGAAATAGGCCTGGAATCCTGATTCCAGTCGGGGTATAATTTAAAGCCCTTGCTTGTTAGATAGTAAGGATTCTTTTTAATTAACGGTAACATTTCATTTATTGCAATGGATCTTGGAACATTCCATTCCGGGCTAAATACAATATATTCAATTGTATCATTGAAAATAGGAGTTTTATTTACTGTCTCACCAACGATAGCTTTCATTTGCAGCTGTACTTTGTTATCTTTAATTACGGACATTTGAAAAGCAGGAATATTTACCAGGACGTAATGATCTCCAAAGGGTCCATGTATCCAGCGCATACGCTCCATGTTAAAGACGATATTTTTTATAACTTCCTCCACTGGTTTATTTAGCTCTGTTCTCGTAGCATCATCTGTTTTGCCTGATATTTCAATTCCATGAAGCATCTGGTAAGTCTGTATCTTCTTTTTAAGTGACTGATTAAAATTACCATTTTCCGGGTTTTCAACAGAGAAACCTTCAGCTGCTAATCTTTTCTTAAGTTTAACCACTGCTGTACCTGTGTCACCTAATTGGAGTTCCTTTTCCATTTTATATTCATTCCAGCCTCCTTTGTCAGCAATTTCTCTGTAGCGGATCAGGTACTCTTTAAGTTTCTCGTACTGTATATGTGGAGGGTTTAATATTTTCAGTGATTTCTGAATATTTTTTTCCTCTATAGCTTTAGCCAGATGTGAGGAAAGACCCGTTTTTCGAGGTTCACTATACCATTCTGCAGTCTCATTCGGATTGATCTTTCCGGATAATAAATGAGAGCTGTAGGTTAAATAGCTTGCTGTCATTAAAAAATCAAGCTTCACTATCTGATTGAAAAGAATAGTATCCTGTTGGCGGAATCGCTCTTTAAATCTCTTTGATTTAATTAGCTTTTTTCGCCATTCTTTTCTCCTTTTTTTCCTGCTTTCTATATTATAAAGCTGGCTTAGTAATTTTTCTGTTTCTTCAAGATTATAATGTTCAGGGGAAAGACCTTCCTCTTCTGCGGCATCTATAGCCAGTAAAAGTTCATCGGCAGTTTCCAGAGGTTCATCAAAAGAAAGCCATGCCAAGGTATAATCCCGTTCTTTATAGAAGTCAATGAATTCCTGATGTAAATAACTTCTGACATCCTGATCCGGAAAAAAAGGTTCAACATCTACAGAATCAGCATTACTTTCTACAATTCCCCTGATCTTTTCATTATTGATATCAAATTCATCAACGTTAGAACATGATGATAAGATGCAGATAATCAATATGTTGATCATTAATAATCGCTTAGAGTCTATATATTTCATTATATTTTTCAATTTTCTTGATCTTGTTTGGAATGATAAATTTCAAGAATAATACCGTCTATTAAAAGTTCCTGCCCTAACTTTATTGCCCTATGAAAGAGACATATAAAAGTGACCTCCAGATAGCTCAGGAAGCTAAAATGTTACACATAAATGAAATAGCTTCCAAACTAAAAATAGATGAGGATGATCTGGAGTTATACGGAAGATATAAAGCAAAACTTCCACTTCGGTTAATTGACAATAATAAAGTAGAAAACAGTAATCTGATCCTGGTTACAGCCATGACACCTACTCCGGCAGGGGAGGGAAAAACGACCACCTCTATTGGTTTGAGTGAAGGGCTGAACCGAAGGGGCAAGAAATCTATTGTGGT
This sequence comes from Candidatus Cyclobacteriaceae bacterium M2_1C_046, assembly GCA_051418055.1. Taxonomy (GTDB): domain Bacteria; phylum Bacteroidota; class Bacteroidia; order Cytophagales; family Cyclobacteriaceae; genus JBPRGH01. The sequence continues at coordinate 5,145 of JBPRGH010000101.1, forward strand.
GCTCCGGGAGCCATCATTAGGGCCTGTTTTTGGTATGAAGGGAGGAGCCGCCGGCGGAGGTTATTCGCAGGTTATACCTATGGAGGACATTAACCTTCATTTTACCGGAGATTTTGCTGCCATTGAAAAAGCTAATAATCTTTTAGCTGCTCTTATAGATAATAATATCCAGGCCTCAGTTGATAATTTAGGAATAGATCCGCGAACAGTAGAATGGAAGAGGGTGATGGATATGAATGACAGGGCTCTTCGGGATATTGTCACAGGTATGGGTGGCCGGGCAGGAGGTATGATGCGGCAAACCGGATTTAATATTACGGCAGCGTCAGAGATAATGGCAATCCTTTGTCTGGCAAATGATATTGATGACCTGAAGGAAAAAATAGGCAATATATATATAGGGGACACCTATGATAAAAAAGCTGTTTTCGCAAGAGACCTAAATGCGCAAGGTTCAATGGCTGTTTTATTAAAAGATGCCATTAAGCCTAATCTGGTACAAACGCTGGAAAATAATCCTGCAATTATACATGGTGGGCCTTTTGCTAATATAGCACAGGGTACAAACTCAGTAGTTGCTACGAAAATGGGGCTTAGTATGGCTGACTATGTGGTAACTGAAGCTGGTTTTGGAGCAGATCTGGGAGCTGAGAAGTTTATGCATATTAAATGCGGTTATTCAGGCCTGAAGCCGAAAGTTATGGTCATTGTGGCTACGATCAGGGCATTGAAATATCATGGAGGACAGCCACTTGATAAATTAAGAGAAGCAAATACTGTGGCACTTGCCAAAGGCCTTGCAAATCTTGAAAAGCATATTGAAAATTGTCGACTGTACAATATCCCGCCTGTAGTTTCAATAAACAAGTTTTTCAGTGATACACGGGAGGAAATTGATATTGTAGAGAAGAGGTGTAAGGAATTAGGTATAGAGGTGGCTGTAAGTGAAGGCTGGGAGAAGGGCGGAGCAGGTATGGAAGACCTGTCGGAAAAAGTCGAGAAATTATGTAGCCAATCCTCAGGTAATTATAAGCAGGTTTACCAGTGGGATTGGTCTGTAGAGGATAAAATTGATGCCATAGCACGTAAAATATATGGCGCCAGTGGTGTTGAATATCTTCCGAAAGCCAAGCAAAACCTAAATAAAATTAAAAGAATAGGTATGGACGATAAGCCTATCTGTATAGCGAAGACTCAAAATTCTTTCTCTGATGATCCTAAATGGCTGGGAAGGCCCAGTGGATTTGTGCTAACAGTGAGGGAAATAGAAATAGCTTCCGGAGCAGGTTTTATTGTACCCATTACAGGTCAGATGTTAAGAATGCCTGGTCTTCCTGCTAAACCTGCTGCTGTAACAATGGATATTAGTAATGACGGGAAGATTAGTGGGTTGAGTTAAGCTGAAATTTGTCTGGATAAAATAAACAAGAGGCCTTTAGAAGGCCTTTTTTTATTTCAATACAGAAAGTGAGGAAAAAATTGAAAAACTAACACAGTTGCCAATATAATTATAAGATAATCTCTAAACTAGGTATATTCTAATGATTTTAATATATTCAAATCCTAAATAATTTATCTTAGTTCGAGGTTATGAATCAAATTTCCCTTTCTAGAAGTAATATTATATTCCAGCTTAGGAAAGTTATTTTGGATAATGATACTAAAGCCGGTAGGAATTTTGATCTCTTTGTTCAGTCAATGATTATACTATCACTGATTGCTTTTTCTATAGAAACGTTGCCTAATTTAGGTTTCCAAACTAGAAAATACTTAAAATTCTTTGAATGGTTTTCGGTTATAACTTTTTCGATAGAATATATTTTGCGTTTAATCCTTAATCCTAGGCCTCTGAAGTTTGCATTAAGTTTTTTTGGTATAGTAGATATTCTGGCTATACTTCCTTTTTATCTTTCAGTTGGAGTTGATCTTAGATCTTTAAGGGCATTTCGTTTATTGCGTCTGTTTTTGCTTTTGAAAATGATGCGGTATAGTGTGGCTGTAGGTAGATTTCGTAAAGCTTTACTGTTAGTGAGAGAAGAATTAATATTATTTTTTTCAGCAACATTTATCCTTATGTTTTTGGCTGGAGTTGGTATTTATTATTTTGAAAGATATGCACAGCCAAAAATATTTTCATCAATATTCCATAGCTTATGGTGGGCCGTTGCTACATTAACAACAGTAGGTTATGGGGATATTTATCCTGTTACTACAGGAGGAAAACTCTTTACTTTTTTTATTCTAATGATTGGATTAGGGATTATTTCAATTCCAACCGGACTTATTGCATCAGCTTTATCTAAAGCAAGAGAATTAGAAGAATAGCTCACTAGATGGGTATTTTAGTAAAGGCAGGATCTAATAAAATAACCAAAGGCTATTTCGTCTCCAAGAAATTTCATGAGGGTTGCTATTACTAAACCCATCCATAAAAAAAGCCCCTGAAAGTTAATTCAGAGGCTATTTAGTGATCCCACCAGGACTCGAACCTGGAACCTACTGCTTAGAAGGCAGTTGCTCTATCCAGTTGAGCTATGAGACCAACTGCTTTAAAAAATCCTCTGCCTAAGCTTCGGAATGATATCAACTTATACTATAATAAATTAAGTTGATAAGAGCGGAGAGAGGGGGATTCGAACCCCCGGTACGGTTTCCCGCACGCATGTTTAGCAAACATGTGGTTTCAGCCACTCACCCACCTCTCCGTGTATCTGTAACTGAAAGAATGCAAATATAAAATTTCATTCCCTATTCTTCTAAAAGAAAATGAAATTATTGCCTTCTCTGCTCAATTGAAATCAAAAAAATAGCCTTATTGCATTTAATAAGGCCTTCTTTTATGTCGGGGCGGCAGGATTACTCATACCCTCAAAGCATGCCGCACATCCCCTCGTGATTCGTCAAAGCTGAAATAATTCTGCTAAAAAAAACCTTTAGTCTTAAATCATCTTTGACGAATTCGAACAGGTTCTCATCCTGCTCATTCTTTAAGCCAATAATGTCAAAAAAATAGCCTTATTGCATTTAATAAGGCCTTCTCTTATGTCGGGGCGGCAGGATTCGAACCTGCGACCCCCTGGTCCCAAACCAGGTGCGCTAACCGGACTGCGCTACGCCCCGTACTAAAATGAGGTGCGAAGATACGCCTTGTTTTTTTCTTTCAAAATATATTCAGGAAAAAAATAAAGATTTTTTCAAGCACCCTTTTAATACATAAACTTTAGATACAAAAGTTCCTATTAAGTAAGAGCTGAAGATAAAATTCTTTTTGTAAAGGAAATTAATTATTAATAAATTGAATATTCAAATTCTTTATAAATATGAAAGCTACAGCTTCAAAAGAAATCCCTTCTCAATTCCGCATTGATAAGCCTCTCAAACAAAAATCTTATTTAATAAATGGAAAACTTAAGGAGTGGAATGCCCAATTTACAGATGTTTATTCCTCTATACGCACTAATAATATAAATGGTCAAATCACCCCTACATTATTAGGTTCTATACCCCATATGGATGAAGCGAGTGCCCTTGAGACACTGGATGCAGCATACAATGCATATGACAGAGGTAAGGGGAAATGGCCAATAATGAAAATTAATGACCGTGTAGCCTGTATGACCTCTTTTGTTGAGCAGATGAAGTTAAAACGTGCTGAGGTTGTTAAATTTCTCATGTGGGAGATCGGTAAAAATCTTCCTGATTCTGAAAAAGAATTTGACCGTACGGTCGAATATATATATGATACAATAGAGGAATATAAAGAGCTGGACAGGAACAGCGCCAAATTTCAAAAACAAGATGGAATTTATGCACATATACGAAGAGGGCCTTTAGGTGTGGTATTATGCCTTGGCCCCTATAATTATCCGCTGAATGAGACTTTTGCCCTTCTGATTCCAGCCCTGATGATGGGAAATACTGTGGTCTTCAAACCTGCAAAACATGGCGTGCTTTTGCTTTCACCTCTTTTAGAAGCGTTCAGAAATAGTTTTCCTGAGGGTGTGGTGAATATAATTTATGGCAGGGGCAGGGAAGTAGCTGCACCAATAATGAAAACGGGAAAAATTGATGTGCTGGCATTGATTGGTAACAGCAAATCTGCTATTGCCCTGCAGGACCTTCATCCGAATAAGAACAGATTAAGATTAGTGCTGGGGCTGGAAGCTAAAAATCCGGCTATTGTACTTCCAAGCGCTGATCTGGAATTAGCGATAAATGAATGTCTTACAGGTACTTTATCTTTTAACGGACAAAGATGTACTGCGCTAAAAGTTCTTTATATACATGAAGATATTATTAATAAATTTCTTGATCAGTTTGCTTCCAGGGTTGATGAGCTAAAATTTGGTGATCCCTGGGAGGAGGGAGTAAAGCTTACACCTTTACCTGAGCCGGGTAAGCCTGGATATATTAAAGAGCTTATTGATGATGCATTAGCAAAAGGAGCTAAAATAATAAATAACAAAGGAGGGGAGATGTTAGAAAATTACATCTTTCCGGCTGTCCTTTATCCGGTAACAAAGGATATGAGGGTATATAAGGAGGAGCAGTTTGGGCCGGTAATTCCTGTGCTTTCTTTTAAAGACATAGATGAACCTTTAGATGATATGGCCGAATCGAGTTACGGACAGCAGGTAAGCCTTTTTGGCGATGATATTGAAAAACTTGCACCATTAATAGACAGGCTGGTGAACCTGGTGTGCCGGGTTAATCTTAATAGCTCTTGCCAGCGGGGTCCTGATGTTTATCCTTTTACCGGAAGGAAAGATTCTGCGGTAGGAACATTGAGTGTATATGATGCTTTACGTTCTTTTTCAATTCGAACCTTTATTGCATCAAAGGATAATGACCATAATAATAAAATACTGAAGGAGCTGCTGGATAGTAAAGCCTCGAATTTCGTCAGTACGGATTATTTATTAGGATAAGGTTTTTCTAAACTATAGATAGTTGATATGGTTTTTATTTAAACCATATAACCTGTTATTATGAAAGATATACCTTCATCAGATCCTAAAGACCATACACAAAGTATTAAAGCAGAAATGCAGGAGCTGGTTGATCACCTGCGGAAAGATGTTGAAAAGGTTGATGAACCAAAGGCAAAAGCTTTATTCGAAACCTCTGCAGAAGTAATTAACGGGTTGATAACAGCTTTTAATCATTATGAAGAGAAGAGTGAAGAGGCCTGGAAATAATTACTTTTGATCCTTTGTTCCGGAACGGGACCTTATTTCAGCGGGTAATATTTCAATAAAAATAGAAGAATTGATTGACTCATATTTTAAATTAACATTTTATTAAAGAAAGCTGTATTTATGGATCTTGTAAAAAAAACAATTTATTTTGTAAGTCAAATGGGGGAGATTAACCGAAACTTTCTTTACTTTTTGTCTTAACACAAAAAGTAACAAAAAAGTCAAGGCTTTGAGAATTTGGCTAAAGTTTAGGCTAGATAGTATACGCAAAAATAAACTCTCCCGATTGCTATCGGGATCAAACAGATTTTTGCAGGATAATTATGTAAGCCTAAACTTTTTAACGCCAAATCCTCAAGGCCAATCCATGAACTTCAATTATCGATGATAGCAAAATTTGATTCAGACTCATAAAAAAATGTGGATTAATAATAACTTATAGGAAAAGCGAAGAGGCCTGGAAATAACTACTTTTGATTCTTTGTTCCGGAACGGGATCTTATTTCAGCATCAATTTTTTTTCTTGACCTGTTTAACAGATATCCCATTAAAATGCCAACCGGAACCATACCGACGACGGTATATGATTTATAAATAAATACCAGTGTTAAAATTGCTACTGCAGCACAATAGAATCCTATATCCAGACTAAGATTTAACTATTTTCTTTTTTGCAGCTTCACCGTCGGCAAATTTCTTAGTTCAGGACCCATTTTTTTAAACATACGACTATCTCTATTATCCTCCAATTCATTAACCGGACACTCAGTAGTAGGTTAAAATACAGCTTCATCCTTAACTGATTCGGAACCCTTAATAAAAGCGAGACCGAGACGCAGCGTGTGGAATTCATACTTCTCGTTTAAATATTCATGTATCTCTTTCAGGCTATCTGTTTTATCCAGTTTATACCAGGCTTGTAAAATCGTATTTATCTCCTGCTCGGAAATATATTCTGAAATGTCAATTTTTTCGCCTTTCTCATAGAGATATGCAATGTGGTTATATATAGTGGCAGGATTTAGGCTTCTCTTTTTAGCTACTTCTTCAACCGATAAACCTTCTTTTAATAAAGTAAACGTCTCGAGATATGTCTTTCCCTTAATATTCTTTAAGGTTGTATTGGAAGCGATGAATTTTTTGATCTCATTTAAGAACAGCTCTCCATACTTCTCCAGCTTATGTTTACCTACACCTGAAATTTCTGCCATATCATTTATATACATAGGTTTAACCTCACACATCTCAAGCAAGGTAGCATCATTAAAAATAATATATGCCGGTACATCCTCCATCTTTGCCAGCGTCAATCTTACACTCTTCAGGTGTTGGAAAAGTTCGGTGTCAAATTGTGCTTTTTTAGATTTGTGCGGAGTATGCTCCTGCTGCTCATGTGTAATAGGTTGAGAAAGATTAACCTTTATCTTTTTATTTAATGCTAGCTCACCGATCTCAGTTACCTTTAATCTGTTATGGGTAGTAAAATCTACTTCAAAATAGCCCTGGTTGACCATCTGAGAAATAAAATGAACCCATTCCTCCCGGTTTATATCAGCTCCGGCTCCAAAAGTTTTTATCTTATCAAATCCGGCTTGTATTATTTCCTTTTTCTGTGATCCCCGCAGCACATCTACAAGCATATTTAAAGCCACCTGCTCCTTTAACCGTTTTGCTGCCGATAATGCTTTTTGAGCTATTACCGTACCATCGAAATATTGAGGAGGGTTTTTACAGTTGTCGCAATGGCCGCATTGTTCTGTGCGGTATTCACCAAAATAGCTTAAGATCATATTGGTGCGGCAGCTGGTTGACTGGCAAAACTCGATCATCCGATTCAGTTTGGAACGCTGCACCATTTTAAATGTCTCATCCGCCTCACTTTTGTCAATAAACTGCTGGTAGATCTTTCCGTCATTTACACTATAAAAAAGTACCGTATCAGCTTCCACACTATCCCTTCCGGCACGACCAATTTCCTGATAATAGCTCTCCAGGTTTTTAGGCAGGTTATAATGAAGCACATACCGCACGTTGCTTTTATCTATTCCCATTCCAAAAGCTATTGTAGCACAAACTACTTTTATCTCATCCTGCTGAAATCCTTTCTGAACCCCATTACGTTGCTCCGCAGTTAACTCTGCATGATAATGATAAGCTTTGATACCATTATCGCGGAGCTTCTCTGCCACCATTTCCGTAGATTTTCTACTAAGGCAATAGATTATCCCGCTTTCATTACTCCGCTTTTTAACAAACTCCAGAATATGATCCATTCGGCGGTATGCTGGTAATACATTAAGGAATAGATTTTTACGCTCAAAACTGGAAATATATCGTTCAGCATCTTTCAGCTGTAGCTTTTCAATTATATCATTTTGTGTGGCCTTATCAGCAGTTGCTGTAAGTGCTATTACAGGAGTATCCGAAAAATTTTTCGTAAGATTCGGGAGTGCAGTATATTCCTGCCTGAAGTCGTTGCCCCAGATAGAAACACAATGTGCTTCATCAATGGCGATAAGACTGATATTTTTATCTTTTATAAATTTTATAAAATATGGGTTCACTGCCTTTTCCGGAGAAATATAAAGCAGCTTAAGATCCTCTGTCCCAATATTATTGGCAACAACCTGAGCTTCATCACTGGAGATACTGCTGTTTAATGCACCAGCCGAAATACCATTCGCTCTTAAATTATCTACCTGATCTTTCATCAAAGCAATAAGTGGAGAAATAACTATGGCGGTGCCAGGGCAGGAAGCTGATAGCAGAGCGATTTACCACCCCCTGTAGGCATTATAACAAGGCTATCTTTTTTATTAAGTACGTTCTTAATTATTAACTCCTGCTGATCTCGGAATTCATCATAGCCGAAGTACCGCTTAAGAAGTAAATGTATTTTGGTTGACATGGTTGTAAGTTAAAAGTTTAGAGTTCAAAGTTCAAAGTTCAAAGTTTAATGTTCAAAGTTTAAAGTTTAATGTTCAATGTTCAAAGTTTCAGTTTTTAATCACCGGTCTGACCACCAGCGGGGGTCTGACCGGCGATTTGTATTGAAATTCAGTGTTGTG
>JBPRGH010000102.1:0-1151 GCA_051418055.1 Candidatus Cyclobacteriaceae bacterium M2_1C_046
AATAATTATATTATTGCAAAAGAAGATTACTATTTTGTGTATCCCACAAATTATCATCGTTACCAAAGCCGTTATAAAGATACATTTTTACACGGCGGAGCAAGTATGGAAGAGATGATACTTCCTATTGCCACCATGCGGCCAAAAGCACTTTTGTAGAGAAAATTTTACAGATTTGCATTATATCAAATTGATATGAGTTGGGAATTTGGTACTCATTTATTTTAAACACAGAGAGCACAGAGCTGTCACTGAGAACACAGAACATTATATTCTTCTGTGAGCTAAATGTTCTATAACTTTCCGTTTACAATTCTGGAAATACCATAGGTTACTCTAACTACATGGAAATTTAATAGCAAACCTAACTTAAGGTCAGCTAATTTCAAATACGATAAAAGTTGTGCTTTGTGTACCGGGAGTATATTCGCTACAGCTTTCAGTTCAAGAATTATCATATTATTGACAATTATATCAGCAAAATATCCGTCTCTAATTTCAAGCTCTTTATATTTTAGGAACTTGTCGATCTACAATGAGATCTTAGTTTTTCATTTCCCAAACTAACGCATCCTCATATACTCGTTCCATCAATCCTGGTCCTAGTCTTTTATGGACCTCAATAGCACAATGAATAATACTTCTTGAAAGCTTATTATATCCCTCTCGACTCATTATTATATTATTAATACAGTTGACCACGCTGGTATAAGATAAAGTGTAGTATATAACTATTTCTCGCGTCCTCTGTGTCTACTCTGTGGTCTCTGTGTTCTATTATTTCATTTTCGATTTTATGCATAACCATATTCATTTAACAGATTCAGTGCATTGATAACCAAATAACCAATAACTAATAACCAAATACAGATACTCCAGGTAAGGATATTCAGATGGAAAAAGAATTAACAAGTGAATCTGTAGAGCAGACGAAAGAAATTGCCAGAAATTTTGCCTGCAAACTAAAGCCGGGTGATGTAGTATGTTTGAAGGGAGACCTTGGTGCCGGAAAAACGCACTTTGTGAAAGGTATGGCCGGCGCATTCGGTATTGATGAGTCAGAAGTACAGTCTCCCACTTTTACTCTGATCAATGAATACGAGGGCTCCCTGTCGCTTTATCATTTTGATTGCTACCGGATGGAATCTGTT
>JBPRGH010000103.1:0-157053 GCA_051418055.1 Candidatus Cyclobacteriaceae bacterium M2_1C_046
TAAATGCATTTATTTTTACTCTATCTGATTTTAAGAAAGGATATATTCAATGCCAAAGCCAGAAGCAGCAAAACCGGAAGTAGAAAAAAAGAAAGGCACAACAACTGATTTTGAACCAGAGCTTACCATTGTGGGCATTGGGGCTTCCGCAGGGGGGTTGCAGGCGCTAAAAACTTTTTTTGAAAATATTCCTGAAAAAAGCGGCCTTGCCTATGTGGTGGTAGTCCATCTATCGCCTGAGCATAAAAGTATACTATCCGAATTGCTTCAGCCATTCACAAGTATGCCTGTCCAGCAGGTTCAGCAAACTATAGCACTAAAACCTGATCATGTATATGTTATTCCTCCGGGCTGTAATTTAGACACCATAGACACACATCTGCGCCTTTCTGAGCTTGAAGAAAAAAGAAGCAAACGAGCTCCTATTGATCATTTCTTCCGTACCCTAGCTAAAACACATGATGGAAACTCTATTGGTATTATCCTTACCGGAACGGGATCTGACGGCGCTCTTGGAATAAAAGAAATTAAAGGCAGAAATGGAATTGTAATTGTTCAGGACCCTAACGAGGCAGAATATGATGGCATGCCTCAAAGCGCTATTAGCACAGGATTAGCGGATATGGTGCTTAGGGTATCTGAGATGCCAGATCAGATCATCCGTTTATCTAAAACAAAGCCTAATCTTCCTATTACAGATTCGGTAAACCAGCTTGAGCAAAATGAGCAGCAGCTGTTACATAGAATATTTGCACACATAAAATCCATCACAGGGCGGGATTTCAGCAAATATAAGATCTCTACAATTATGCGGCGGATGCAACGGCGGATGCAGCTTTATCAAATTGTAGAGCTTAAGAACTACCTGGAGTTGTTAAGGCAAAATCAGGATGAAACACAGGCTTTATCTGATGATTTTTTAATTAATGTCTCTAATTTCTTTCGTGATCCTGAAGTTTTCGAACAGATGGAGAAGGAAATAATACCTGCCCTGTTTAAAGATAAAGGGCCGGATGACCAGGTAAGGGTATGGTCAGTAGGTTGTGCAACAGGCGAAGAAGCTTATTCTCTTGCCATTTTATTATTAGAATACGTTCAGGATAAACCTGGCGCCCCTAAATTCCAGGTATTTGCCAGTGACCTGCATGAACGCTCTTTGAAAAAGGCACGGGAAGGTTTTTATCCCGGAGATATTGAAACTGATTTGAGTGGGAAACGCCTGAAAAGATTTTTTATAAAGGAAGATGGTGGTTTTAGGATACGTAAGGAAGTACGAGAGCAGGTGATATTTACACCTCACAATCTACTTGGTGACCCTCCTTTCTCCAAGCTTGATCTTGTTGTCTGTCGAAATTTACTGATCTATCTCAAGCGCGATGTTCAAAAGGATGTGATGGGAATATTCCACTACTCCCTGCGTGGCCAGGGATATCTGGTTTTAGGTACTTCAGAAAATCTCGAAACATCCGAACTATTCCGCACTGAAAATAAAGAATGTTCTATCTATTTAAAGCGAAATATTACACCTCCGGAGCCACGGCTTCCTGTATTTCCCGTAACACATAGCCATAAACATCATGTGAAAGAGCATTCTGCTCATGAGCATGAACATGGAAGTTTTGGAATGCTGCACCAGCAGATGGTAGAGCAATTTGCACCGCCAAGCATTCTTATAAGCGGAGAAAATAAAGTACTCCACATTTCGGAAAAAGCAGGGCGGTATCTGATCATGCCGGGCGGTGAGCCTACAAAGGATTTTTTTAGCCTGATACATAAAGAGCTTAGGAATGAATTAAGAAACCTTCTCTATTCAGCAAAAGAGGGGAAGCAAACATTACAATCGAAACCTATCCCCCTGAAGATAGATGGTGAAACAAAATCTGTCATCATTTCTGTAAAAGTTTCGGAAAAACATCCCGATGAAAAGCTTGCCCTCATTGTTTTTAAAGAGCAGGATAAGATTTCAAAAGATGAAATTGATCATCAGGCAGAGGCCCGGGAGGTTAAGGATTCTAATACTTCTGCTATAGAGCTTGAGACTGAGCTTGATTTTACACAGCAGCGTTTGCAGTCAATTGTTGAAGAATATGAAACCTCTCAGGAGGAAATGAAGGCTGCCAATGAAGAGCTTCAGTCTTCAAATGAGGAGCTGCGGTCTACTATGGAAGAGCTGGAGACCAGCAAGGAAGAGCTTCAGTCTATGAATGAAGAACTCGCCACGGTCAACCAGGAGAACCGTCATAAGGTCGAAGAGCTAAGCCAGCTTTCCAGCGACCTTCAAAATCTAATGGCAGCAACAGAAATTGCAACATTATTTTTAAGCAAAGACTTTCGCATTTTGCGCTTTACACCACGGCTGGGAGAGCTTTTTAATATTCGTCCGGCCGATAAAGGCCGGCCAATTACAGATATAACCAACCGTTTGGGGTACACGCAGATAAAAACAGATTCTAAGAAGGTCCTGGATAATCTTATACCCGTAGAGCGAGAAGTGCAGGATGAAAGTGGCAACTGGTATCTTACCCGTATTTTGCCATACCGCAGTACTCAGGATCGAATTGAAGGAGTAGTTATAACTTTTGTAGATATCACTTCCCGAAAAAAATCTGAAGATGCCCTAAGGAAAAGTGAGGAGCAGTTCCGGGCTTTGATAGAGGCTTCCGCTCAAATGGTATGGAAAACGGATGCAAAAGGTAAAGTAGTAGAAGATTCCGCTTCGTGGCGCGAATATACCGGTCAGTCGTTTGAAGAATGGAAAGGGTTTGGCTGGATAAATGCCATACATCCGGAGGACCGTGAACTGGCAAAATCCAATTGGCAAAGATCAATAGAAAAGGAGGAACAGCTGGAATCCACTTTTCGTGTCAAACATGTCAGTGGTGAGTGGCGCTGGACAATCGTGAGGGCGGTGCCAATCCGCAGTAAAGGCGGCTCCATTAATGGCTGGGTAGGCATGAATATTGATATCCATGATCAAAAGATTGCAGAAGAAGCTTTAAAGAAAAGTGAAGCTAATCTTCGTGAATCAAAGGATCTTTTAACTCTCGCAAGAGAAGCCTCAAACCTTGGCTGGGGTACCTGGAACTATAGTACCGGAAAAACAGAATGGGATAAACGAGGCCAGCAAATCCTTGGGCTGAAAGATCAGGAGAATACTTATGAGGACTGGATAAAACATGTGCACCCGGAAGATCGGCAGCGGGTTGAAAAACAGATAAAGGAAAGTGCAGAGCACGGAAAATCCTTTGATATTGAATATCGCGTAATCTTACCCAATGATGACATAAGGTATATCCATGGAACAGGCGCTTTTACTATTAATGACGAAAATGCTGCTATAACAGGCACCGGCCATCTAAGGGATATTACAGCTCATAAACTCCTGCAGCAACAGAAGGATGATTTTATGAGAATCGCTTCACATGAATTAAAAACACCGGTTGCTGTAATAAAAGGTTATATTAATATGATTGAAGACCTTATCCGCGAAAAAGGTCATGATAATGAAGCTAACCTTTTAGTTAAAGTCGATCTACAGATCAACAAGATCATACAGCTTATAAACGACCTGCTTGATGTCTCAAAAATAGAAGCAGGGCAATTGAAATTTGAAGAGCGGGAGTATGATTTTGATGAGCTTGTTGAAGAGGTAGTGCAGGATATGCAGCAGATCAGCAGCCATGAATTGAAATATGAAGGCAGGTGCGGAAAAACAGTTGTCGGAGACCGGAACCGGACCGGGCAGGTGATGATAAACCTTATTTCCAATGCCATTAAATATTCACCGAAAAATTCTACAATTAATATTAACTGTAGCTTAAAAGATTCTGAAGCGGTCTTAAGTGTGACAGACAAAGGAACGGGTATTTCCTCTAACGATGTGAAACATATTTTTGACCGTTTTTACAGGGTTAATGAAACCTTACATAAAGCCACGGGCCTTGGTCTTGGCCTGTTTATTTCTGCTGAGATCATTCGCCGGCAAGGTGGAAAGATCTGGGTAGAAAGCACGAAGGGTAAAGGGTCTACTTTTAGTTTTTCGTTGCCTGTTAAGGGGTAGTTTGAAGTTTAAAGTTTAAAGTTCAAAGTTCAAAGTTCAAAGTTTAAGGTTCAAAGTTTCTGGTTCGTGGTTCCTGGTTCGTGGTTCCTGGTTCTTGGTTCACTGACCCCGGCTCTATGCTCCAAGTTCTCTATGCTCTATGCTCTATGCTCTTAGCTCTTGCTCTTTGCTACTTAAAAATTGGAATTTAAAGTTTAATATTTCTATCTTCGAATAGTGCATCGAAGGATTATTGTGAGGATAGCTTTTCTACTTTTTCTAATTTCCTTTCCGGGATTTTCCCAATCTACGCTGGAGGATATTATTCCTGAAATTCAGTTTAAAGGAGACACTATTGAATCTTTATTTAAATATGTAGCTACTTCTGTCTCTTATGATACCCGCTTCAAAGATGCTCCTCCACAATATCATTCATACGATGAGGTACTAGAAGATGTGCTTGAGGATAAAAAGGGTGTATGCATGCATTATGCCACCCTATTTGATGCTTTGTGCAAATACTATGGTTATAGAAGCTACATGATTGGCGGCTATACGAAATTCATGAATCAGGAGCCAGGAACTGTGCCGCATGCATGGAATGCTGTTGAAATCGATGGGGAATGGTATTTGTTTGATCCTACATGGGCAGCCGGCTATGTTGTTAATGATAAATTTATTAAACAGTATGAGCCTGAGCTATGGTATAAAAAAGATCCACAAGGTTTTATTTATAGTCATATTCCTTTTGATCCGGTTTTTCAGTTTCTGGAGAATCCAATTTCACATCATACTGTTGCAGATGGTACATATAAACCGGGGCAGACGATTAATCTATCTGCCTTATTACAGGAATATGAGACTTCAACTGAAACAGTAAGGCTTGAAAGGTCTTTAGAGCGTATTGATGAAGCCGGAATCACTAATCATTTAATTGCTAATAAAAAAGAATTTATACAGGAGCAGCTATCTATCCATAGTCACAATGAATATATTTATGCATTCAGTGATGGCAGCAACTTACTTACGGATGCCCAAAAGGAATATGAGCGATATCTATTGGCTAAAAAGAAGCTATTTAAAAAATCTTCAGAGGCTGAATTACATATGCTGCTACAATCCTCCTCACAAAAGTTAAAGACGGCTTATAATCAGTTTGTTTCATTGAAAATCACAAACAGGCAGCTCCAGAAATCAGTAAAAGAAAAGATCGCTATTTCAGATCAACTATTGGCTGTTATCGAACAGGAAGAGATATTCTTTAATAAGTATCAAAAGACCTGGAAACCGTTGAGGATTTTTGTCTTCCTTTAATGGCTTGTTCTTACCTCTACTGGCGGAACCTAATTAAATTCATCTAAGTTTGTAATATATATGAAGTGCCCGACCAAAAAAATATGTTTTATCAGTAAAGAAGTAGCCGAAGAAGAATTACTGGCTAACCGGGCAAAATATAATTACTCCTCCGGGACCGGACCCATCAACGTGTACAAATGTGATGTTTGTGAATATTATCACTTTACCTCTAAAGGTGAAATGAATTCCAGGCTCCTTTCTAAAGACTCCAAAAAGAAGATCGACCGCGAAAGCGAAGCCAATTACTGGCTGAATAAATTGAAGTAGTTTTTAGTTTTTGGTTTTTGGTTTTAGATAGAACTTAATTCTTAATTCTTAATTCTTAATTACTCGTACCCGCAGGCATGCCGCACCTCCCCTCATGAATCTCCGCTGTGCTACGATTTCTTAATTTTTAATTTCCTAAAATCTTACATTGAAAATTTTATTTGCCATTTATATAATTTTCCATTGTTTCCTTTTGCTATTATTGATATATTAAATTCTTTTTAATATCGGTATAAAATGAATGAAAATCCAGGCAGAAGGGTTACTTTAAAAAAGCTAGTGGCAGGATCTGTTGCGGCTGTTTCAGTAGGCTTTTGGCCTACGATATCTGAAGCATCAGTGCCTTCAGAGAAACTCGGATTTAATGGCAGGATCAACCATTCCATTTGCCGGTGGACATTTCCTCATCTTTCTCTTGAAGAATTGGCCCTACTGGTAAAAGAGATTGGATTTAATGCAATTGATCTTATAGGACCTAAGGAATGGCCAATACTAAAAAAGCATGGCATAGATTCATCAATGTGCAATGGTGCAGAAGTAAGCCTGGAGCAGGGATGGAATAACAAAGATTATCATGGTCAGCTAATAAAAAATTATACGGAAATGATCCCGCTGGTGGGGAAAGCCGGCTATACAAATCTCATCCTTTTTAGTGGCAACCGTGATGGAATGGATGATGAGACTGGATTAAAAAATTCTGTTGAAGGCTTGAAAAAAATACTTTCTTTGGCAGAGAAGCATAATGTGATATTACAGATGGAGCTTTTTAACAGCAAAGTAAATCATCCGGATTATATGGCTGATAACAGCCCCTGGGGAATAGAGCTCTGCAAACGGTTAGGCTCAGAAAATTTTAAACTTCTTTACGACATTTACCATATGCAGATCAGTGAAGGGGACATTATTCGAACAATAAGAGACAACCATCAATATTTCGGCCACTACCATACAGCAGGAGTGCCGGGAAGAAATGAAATAGATGAAACGCAGGAGCTTTATTATCCGGCTATTATGAAGGCCATTGCTGATACCGGCTATACCGGCTATGTAGCACAGGAATTCATTCCTAAGTCAGAGGATAAAGCTGCAGCTCTTCGGAACGCTATAAAAATATGTGATATATAATTTTTTAAAATAGATGTCAAATCAAAAATATGATGCCATAGTCGTAGGGTCGGGAATAAGCGGCGGCTGGGCGGCAAAAGAGCTAACCGAAAAGGGGCTTAAGGTCCTTATGCTTGAAAGAGGTAAGAATGTTGAGCATATAAAAGATTATACTAATGCCACCAAGCATCCATGGGAGGTGCCTCACAGGGGCAGGGATACGCAGGAGATGATCAAAAACCATCCTGTCTTAAAACGTGATTATGTTCTTAATGAGCTTAATCTCGATTGGTGGGCACATGAAGATGAATGTCCTTACGTGGAGGATAAACCTTTTAACTGGTTCAGGGGATATCAGGTTGGCGGGCGCTCATTGCTTTGGGGCCGTCAAAGCTATCGCTGGAGTGAAATGGATTTTGAATCCAATGCAAAAGATGGTATTGCCGTTGACTGGCCTATCCGCTATAAAGATGTTGCTCCTTATTATGATAAGGTAGAGCGTTTTATCGGCGTAAACGGATCGAAAGAGGGCCTCCCGCAGCTTCCTGACGGAGAATTCTTACCTGCAATGGAAATGAACTGCGTGGAGAAAGATGTAGCGGCAAGAATAAAATCACATTATCAGGATAGCAGGCGAATGATAATGGGCAGATCAGCAAATCTTACCATACCTCTTGAAGGACGCGCCCCCTGTCAATATCGTAATAAATGCTCACTTGGCTGTCCTTTTGGGGCTTATTTCAGCACTCAGTCTTCCACTCTTCCTGCTGCAATGAAAACCGGAAATCTTACCCTTCGCCCATTCTCTATAGTTACCCAGGTGAAGTATGATAAGGACAATAAAAAAGCAACAGGTGTGGAAGTTTTAGATGCTGAAACAAATCAGACCTACGAATTTGATGCTGATATCATTTTCTTGTGTGCGTCCTCTTTTAATTCCACCTGGATCTTAATGAATTCTGCTACTGATATTTGGCCGGAAGGATTAGGCAGCAGCTCAGGAGAGCTTGGCCATAATGCCATGGACCATCATTTTCGTGCAGGAGCATCAGGAATCGTTGAAGGTTATGATGACAAATACTACTACGGAAGAAGACCCAATGGTCTATATGTACCGCGGTTCCAAAATATCAATGGTGATAAACGTGATTATATCCGTGGGTTTGGCTATCAGGGGGGTGCCAGCAGGAATGGCTGGACTGAAAAAGTAGCAGAACTTGGCGCAGGAGTAGAATTAAAAGAGTTGCTTTCAGAACCCGGGCCATGGACAATAGGTATTAACGGTTTCGGTGAAATCCTGCCGGACCATAGCAATCGCATATATTTAAGTAAGGAAAAGAAAGATAAATGGGGATTACCTGCATTGGTAATGGATTGTAAACTAGGGGATAACGAAGAGAAGATGCGGAAGGATATGCAGAAAGATGCCGCTGAAATGCTTGAAATAGCCGGTGTAAAAAATGTCCACACATGGGATGCAGGATATACTTTTGGCCAGGGAATACATGAGATGGGTACAGCCAGAATGGGACGTGATCCGAAGACATCTGTATTAAATGGAAATAACCAGGTGTGGGATGCCAAGAACGTTTTTGTTACCGATGGATCATGTATGACATCAGCTGCCTGTCAGAATCCATCTCTAACTTATATGGCATTGACCGCCAGGGCAGTAGAGTTTGCAGTAAATGAATTAAAAACTAAAAATCTAGCATAAGATGGACAGAAGAGAAGCTGTTAAAGCCGTTTCCCTGCTGATGGGAGGAACACTTGTAGGTGCAAATATTTTTCTTACCGGCTGTAAAATAAATCGTGATGTTCGCGTCAATAAGCTATTTATGGAAAGTGACGTTGTTTTACTGGATGAAATAGGTGAAACCATTATCCCTACTACAGATACTCCTGGCGCAAAAGCCACGCAAATTGGTGGATTTATGGCGATGATGGTCCTGGATTGTTATGAACCAAAGGATCAAAAAGCTTTTACCGATGGACTGGTGACATTCAGAAAGGAATTTGAGGAGCTGTATGGCAGTGAATTTGAAGAAGCTTCGGTGCAGGACCGAACTGAATATCTGAATGCACTTAATTCAAAAATGATAACATATAATGCACTTAATAAAGACAATCCTGAAACTCCTGTCCATTATTATAAAATGATGAAGGAACTTACGCTGTTAGGCTATTTCACTTCAGAGATCGGGTGTACACAAGCAAAAAGATATATTGAAACTCCAGGACGCTATGATGGCTGCGTTGATTATAAAAAAGGAGATAAAGCCTGGGCCACATGATTTGTTAAAAATTAACTTTTTCTCATACATAAAATTCCTCCGGGCATTTTCTTTAAGAGCAGAACAATTTTGCTTTTTTACTGTAGTAAAAGAAAATATGTTTTCATGAGGATTTTTCTTTTCTTAATACTAATTACAATCTCAAATGCGGCAATAGCGCAGCAGGCATTGTTGAAATTTAAAACCGGCGAGACTGTGGAGACATATATCACTTCGATAGATTCAGTTCGATTAAATACTGTTGATACGAGTTTTTTTCTTTCTGAAATTAATGAAGTTGTCTTTCATGAGGAAAAAGGTAAAGATATCCATCTGTATTATGAGCTGGAGGATGCCGGCGTAGAAGTCAATTTTGATGAAGAAATAAGTTTTACTCTTGATCCGGTCCAGCTTCAACAACAAAGGGATCCCCTGTCCCGGTTAAAAAGCAGCTTAAATGAATATCGAAAAGCCCAGCAAATAGGTTCAGGCTTACAGCTGGCCGGTGTGTTATTAGGTGCCACAGGTGTTTTATTTGATTCAAATGCCATTGCAGGAGTAGGCTTAGGTGTTTTAGTTGGGGGATTAGTTTATGAAATTAGTGCCAGCCGACATTTAAGTCACCTCGAATATTAACTTTGCACCTCATATAAATAATTATCTATGAGAAGAGTGGTTATAACAGGCATGGGTGCATTGACCCCTATAGGAAATAATGTATCAGATTTCTGGAAAAATCTTCAGAAGGGAATTAGTGGCGCTGCTCCCATTACCAGATTTGACCCAACACATTTTAAAACAAAGTTTGCCTGCGAGCTTAAGGATTTTAATGCTGCTGATCATCTTGATAGAAATGAGATCAAGAGAAATGATCTGTATGTACAGTATGCCCTTGTTGCGGCTGAAGAAGCATTAAAAAATGCCGCATTAGATCTTAACGCCATTAATCTGAAAAGAACGGGGGTAATATGGGCCTCAGGTAATGCCGGGTGGACCTCTTTTGAAGAGCAGGTTACAGAACATGCTTTAGGTGATGGAACCCCTCGATTTAATCCTTTCTTTATTCCCCGGGCCCTTGGAAATATGGCTTCAGGCATAATCAGTATCAAATACGGATTTAAAGGCATTACCTATACAGCTGTTTCTGCATGTGCCGCTTCTAATTCTGCTATTATGGATGCATTCAACTACATTCGCTGGGGTAAGGCAGATATTATCTTTACCGGTGGATCCGAAGCCCCTATTTCAAAATCCTCGATTGGAGGTTTTGGCTCAATGAAAGCATTATCTACAAAAAATGAAAACGCTAATACCGCCTCCAGACCTTTTGATCAGGACCGTGATGGCTTTGTAATGGGTGAAGGCGCCGGTGCACTGGTATTGGAAGAATATGAGCATGCAAAAGCACGGGGCGCTGTTATTTTGGCAGAAGTTGCCGGTGCCGCCATGACCTCCGATGCCTATCATATGTCCGCCACACATCCGGAAGGTGAAGGCGCAAGTGATGCCATGCAGCTGGCACTTGAAGAGGCCGGGCTCTCTCCCGAAGATGTAGATTATATAAATGCCCATGCCACCTCCACTCCTCTTGGGGATGTAAGTGAGATAAATGCCATCCAAAAATGTTTTGGTGACAATCAACCAAAAATTTCGGCCACAAAATCTATGACCGGACATTTATTAGGTGCAGCAGGAGCTATAGAAGCCGTAGCAAGTGTTCTAGCAATACAACATGATACTATCCCTCCAACCATAAATATTGAAAACCTGGATGAGCGAATTCCGGCTAACATTAAAATAGCTAAAGAGAAGATATCACAACCTGTAAATGTTGCTATGAGCAATAACTTTGGCTTTGGCGGCCATAATGCGGTTGTTATTTTTAAGAAAGCTTAATTATAGACTGTTCGATATCAGACATATATATATACGGATCTGAACACACCATACGACAAAAAGAGGCTTTCAGGTCTATAAACCGCTTTGGCATGCCAATTGGATGTACTATTATAACAAGATATTCCAGGCATGATTAGTAACTATTTAAAAATTGCGTTAAGAAACCTTCAGAAAAACAGGCTTTACAGCTTCATAAATATTGCAGGACTGGCAGTTGGGATTTCCTGTTGTCTTCTCATAAGCATTTTTATCTGGAACGAACTTAGCTATGATCGTCATCATGAAGCTGGTGACCGGATCTATCGAATTAACAGTGAAGTCGGCTTCAACAATAACCATATGAAACTGGCTGTAGTCTCAGCGCCACTTGCTGAAGCTGTTCAAAATGAATTTTCAGAAGTAGAAAGTGTCACACGCTTTAGAAAAAAAGGAAGCTTTTTGATTAAACGTGATAAAGAAAATTTTAAAGAGAATGAAGTGGTCTTCGCCGATCCTACAGTATTTAATGTGTTTACAATTCCTTTTCAATCAGGGGATCCTGTCTCTGCATTAAATGAGCCGAATACAATGGTTATAAGCAATCATCTGGCGGAAAAACTTTTCCCTGATGAAGACGCAGTAAATCAAACTTTAATTCTTGACAACGAGCAAATATATAAAGTGACCGGCGTATTTGAGGATATGCCTCTTAACAATCATTTTCATTTTAATGCTATACTTTCTATGAAAGGATTGGAAGAAGCAAAATCTTCTAATTGGCTAAGCAATAACTTTAATACGTATGTTAAATTAAGAGAAGGAGTATCACCTGAACAATTTCAGGGAAAACTTGATCTTTTAATCGATAAGTATATTTCCCCTCAAATCCAGCAGATACTGGGCCATAGCATGGAGCAATTCAGAGCTTCAGGGAATACATATGAATTTGGTATTCAGCCACTTCATGATATTCATCTTTATTCTGATAGAATTGCAGAACTTGAAGGGAATGGAAGCATTACTTACGTATATTTATTTGCAGCCATTGCATTATTTATTCTTGTAATTGCGTGTATAAATTTCATGAATCTTTCCACAGCGCGTTCAGCAAGCAGGGCGAAGGAAGTCGGTATACGAAAAGTTTTAGGATCCTTTAAATCTGCTCTGATCAAGCAGTTTTTAGCTGAATCAATTTTACTTAGCTTAATTGCTTATTTAATAGCTTTAGGAATTACTCAGCTGGCGATTCCTTTTTTTAATGATCTTGCGGGCAAGACGCTGGAATTACCTATACATTCCATGGCTTTTTGGGCAATTTTTATTGCAGCTATCCTTCTTACAGGATTCTTAGCTGGTGTATATCCGGCATTTTTCCTTTCCTCATTTAAGCCGGCAAGGGTACTAAAGAGCAACAAATCAAAAGCTGGCAACAGTGCATTTATAAGAAGCACGTTAGTAGTTTTTCAATTCTGCATTTCTATAATTCTGATCATTGGTACTTTAACCGTTTACAACCAGCTAAATTATATTCAGGAGAAAAACCTGGGATTTAACCGGGATCAGGTAATTATTATAAAAGATGTATATGGCCTGGATAACCTGCAAACCTTCAAAAATGAGGTGCTCCAGATCTCCGCTGTTAAATCAGGTACTGTAACATCATTTTTACCTGCCGGAGGTGCGAGTAGAACGGATATGACGTTCTGGGAAGAAGGGCTGGAGCCTAGTGAAGATAATATGGTTAGTACACAGATCTGGAATGTAGATCATGATTATATTCCAACACTGCAAATGGAGCTGGTAGAAGGGCGGAATTTTAATGAGGACATGCAAACAGATAGTATGGCAATAATAATTAATGAAGCCGCTGTAAAAGCTTTTTATCTGGATAAGCCTCTGGAATCCTCTATACAAACCTTTGCTTATAATTATGAAACTGGACAAATTGAGCGTGATAAACTCGAAAAGTATAAAATAGTTGGAGTTGTAAAAAATTTCCACTTTCAAAGTTTAAAAGATGAAGTTAAACCCTTAGCACTCCGTGTTCGTCCAAGTAATAGTTTAATGGCATTTCGTTTTGAAGCTGAAAAAACAGGTGAAGTAATTAGTGCTATTGAGCAAAAATGGCAACAAATGGCAGGAGGGCAACCTTTCCTGTACAGTTTTATGGATGATGATTATGAAAATATTTATAAGGCAGAGGTGAGACTGGGACAAATATTCACTGTATTTGCTGTTCTTGCCATTTTTATCGGATGTCTTGGATTATTTGCCCTCTCTTCTTTTACTGCCGAACAACGAATTAAAGAAATAGGTGTAAGGAAAGTTTTAGGCGCATCTGTTACAAGCATCGTATTGTTATTTACAAAAGATTTAAGCCGACTGGTGATAATTGCTTTTATCCTGGCTGTTCCTTTCGCCTGGTACTTCATTGATCAATGGCTACAAAATTATTCCTATAGAACTGATGTTAATGTATGGATCTATATAGGGGCGGGAGTGGCAACTTTATTAATAGCTTTTTTAACAATGAGCTATCAATCCATACGTGCGGCCTTGACCAATCCGGTGGACTCATTAAATAATGAATAAGAATAGCAAAAAGAGTAGTTGAAAAGCTCCTCAATTAATGAGCTACTAAAATTTTAAAACTTCTGTCTTTAGCCCCGTCTGAAATTACCAAATGATAAATTCCAGGCTGAAGATCAGCTGTGTTTATAGCTACATTTCCAGTAACAACCAGATTTTTTATTAATACCCCGGAAGAAGTGAAGAGAGTAATTGAATACTCTTTTGTTTCATCATTAATCTGAACGAATAAATATTTATCAGCAGGAACAGGAAAAACAGTTATATCCTGATTATCCTGATCCTCTAATCCCGTAATTGTATATGCCGTGCCTTCCAGCTTTAAATACGCGTCTTCAAATCCGGTTCCGGAAATTTTCAGGCTGTCGTTGATCTCTCCTTCACTTGCTGGAATGAATCTTATATAAATTGATCTTTCAATAGATCGGGAATCAGGAAATAGTGTAATGGTGTCATTTGGACTATTGAAATAACTCTCACTGTCAATTTCAAAACCTGCAGGTGCTGTTATTTGTATAGGATCCAGGATGGAGCTTCCTTTTATTTGAAATGAGCCTATATTGGAAATATCACCAACTGGAGTTTCATTAAATATCAATAAATCCTCATCAATATCTAATTCGGATATTACTTTTTCAGCCATAACCTTTATTCGCAAGCTATCCAGTCCGGCAGTGAAATGTGTTATATGACTATTGACCATTAAAGCCTCTGAAGATTTAAATCCAATAAATATTTCAGCGTCTAAAGTTTTTTCATTTGAAGGATAAAACTCCAATTCAGATTTCGCGGAAGAAAAATCTTCTGTTGCTGATAAAAGAATTTCAGCAGGAGCAGCGATCCTCACCGTGTCTACGAGAGAAATACCTTTAATATTATAGGAGGAGATGAGATATTCGGAACCATTGGTTATCCCCAGATCAATTGTACTATCCGATATTATTATCTCTGGTTGAATGCCTGTCCCCTCTAAAGGTATTACTAAACTATCTGCTCCATAACTTGAAAATATGAGGCTGCCGATAAATATATCTTCTTCATTAGGTGCAAACCTGATCTTAACTTGCCGGTCGATTTTTCGCAGGGAATCATAGTTAAGGGCTAACTTATTAGAAAATAAATTCCCCTCTGCACTAATTTCAAATTCACCGGATGATTTTATTACCAGGGAATCAATAAGTGAGCCGGCTGAAATATTCAATAAAAATTCAGAGGTGTCACCTACAATAATTTCTTTATAATTAATAGAATCAGCGTTTGCAGTTACTTCAGGCTTTAAAAACTCACCGAAAACAAAAAAATCAACTGTATCTGCATTTTGTGTTAAATGTTTTATGTTAGCTGAATATTTCCCAAGAACATCTACCTGAAAATTTACATATAGGGTAGTATCGATATTTGCCTGCTGATCCGGCTTTAGGCTAAGGGTATCATTAAAATTTACTCCATCCGCTGATACAGTAAATCCCGGAGGAGCATAAACGTATACAGTATCTGTTAACTCTGCTCCGGTTATGTTATAGGTTATTGGCTCAACATCCTTTTGATAAGCTACAGCACCAAAATCAGCCAATGCTGAAGAGAGAGAGATTACAGGAGCAGGCTTTTTTCTGCCCTCCCCGTTTAACTTTAATTTAAGAGTATCAGATGTGGAAGTATAGTGGAGAATAAAATTATCATAAATTATTGTGTCAGATGAGACGGGTATAAAACTCACATATATTACAATGCTGTCGGAATTTATAATTGATATCCTATCACTCCAGGTCTGCTCGTCAGTTGAAATTTTAAACCCCAAAGGCGATCTTATAAATAGGGAGTCCATTAACAAATCTTTTATGGAAATGCCATAACTTCTTGCTTTCGAAGTATCAGGATAATAAACAAGGCCAAAGTCATTATTAAAAGAAGTTGTATCGATTGTAATAACAGGAACAGGCCATTCTTCATCAAATAAAAGCCCGATGGACTGAAACCCGGGACTATAGGGTTTTTCTGAAACAGTAAGGTGGTCCATAAAATCACCTTTCACATCCGGATATCGGGTTATTGACTTGTCGCTTCCAATATCTCCGGAATAAATGACAATGTTAATTGTATCAGTAGCATTTATCAGATAAATAGCATCACCGGTATTATTTAAAGAAAGTCCCCCTGAAGATGCTATCTGTACAAGGCTACCACCGAAATCCCCCGCCGGAGCTCCCCCTCCAAATATGACAATTGGCTGGTCAGGATTTAAAACTGTTCCTGCCGGAAATACGTGCCGGGTTTTGGCTGCATCATTTATAGTAAAGCCGGATAGATCAACGGCAAGCGTATCGTTATTTACGATTTCCAGAAATTCATCCTGTGAGCTATGCCTTATGCCATCACCATTTGCATCGCCTAAAATAGTATCGGCCGGAGGATCATAAAGAATTTCATTTATCACCAGCAGTTTAGCAGGTTGTTCATCATCATTAATTATCAATTTGAATATATCTGCTTCCCCAATGATACTTCTATTACCGCCACTGGCTACGGTAATTTGAAATACAAACTCTTCTTTATTTTCACGGACCTGATCATTATCAATGGGTACCTGTAAATACTGAATTGCAGAATCTCCTGGATTAAAAGTAATTGAGGTTTCATAGAAGCCATTCAGGTCAATGCTATCTCCTTTAACTAATTTAATAGTAGCTGTTGTAGCTGAATCCATGGAAGGGAAACCAATGCCAACTGGAATGTGGAAATAATCATCTGCCTCGGATGCATAACCAACAGAATCTTCAAAGGATATCTGAGTAGGATTGTCATCTTTAATTTTAATTACCAGAATTGAATCTGCTCCTGCTGCCGCATAATTTCCACCTGTTATCGATGAAAAATTGAGGAAAATAAATTCATCGCCCTCCTCAATACCATCATAAGTTGCTTTTATCCATATGCTGGCAGTATCTGTCCCCGGTACAAAAATGTATTCTGAAGGAATGGTTAGATCATTCAGCGTATCAGCAAATGTCACTGATGTATGTTGATAGGGATGAGGATTATCAAGTACTAAATCAACTTTTAAAGAATCCCCTTCCTTCATTTCAACGGAATCAAGACCAAAGTTTACCTTAGTAAAGTCATTATCGTTAATGATCAGCTGAAAAACAGAATCAGCGCCTTTATAAGCTCTATTACCACCTGAAATATTCCTTATCTGAAAAATGAGCGTATCTGTTTTTGCCACAGCTGGATCATCTGCTACTTCAATAGTAAAATATTGTTCAACCGGCGACCCTGAAGGAAAAATAAGGTCCTGAGAAGCCGGACTTGTTATCTCTAAACTATCACCGTTAATTAATTCTATTGTACAATATGTTGCTGTAGTATCAGAAAAATTTAGAATGCCTACAGGGATTTTTATAACAGCAGAATCTTCAGAAACTAATTTATGAAGGATATCAAAGCTAAGCGAGGTGTAAAATGTACTATTAATTACACCAGGTGTGCCTTTTACTATTTCACTTCCGTTAAAAGAATTGACAGAAGCCTTCCATTCCCCTGCATACCCTCCAATAACATCGCGTTCAATTGAATATCCTGCATTTGCCGGGCTGCCATCATCGAACATTATACTATCAGATCCGTCTACCAAAATTCCGGTACCTGAATAAAGTGCCAGATTATCCCCTGTATTTGCCAACCCCGGTGCATAGCTCCTGAAGCCGGAGTTTTTATCCAGTACCATTGCATCAGGATAATCGGATAGTGTTTTCCAGCTAAAAACAAGATATTCACCAGCAGAAATTATTGTACTATCCGGAAAAACCACATCACCTTCAGCATCGGCAGGGTATGAATCATCGTCTGTCAGATACCATCCGGAAATATTAATGGGATTATCCGTTGTATTATGCAATTCCACCCACTCTTCGTCTGTTGAGGACCAGGAATCATACATTATTTCAGAAATAATAACTTCTCCACCCGCTGGTACGTCATCATCTTTTATAAAAAGAATAAATTGCGAAGGTTCGGTAATTTCAGCATTATACCCTCCATAAATTGAAACAAGCGAAAAAGTGAGTTTAGTATCACCATCCAGTAATTCATTATCCTTTAAATATATGTTGGTATACAAAATAGTATCCGCAATGCCTGTTAAAAAGAGTTCTTTATCAAAAGAGAGTATTTTTGATGTGTCTCCAGCGGTAACTTCCAATCTTATTTCTACTGTATCCGTAGGATTCTGGATTTGTACAGGTAAAGAAAAGCTAAATGAATTTTCACTGACAGTATCAGAAGAAAATAAAAAAGAAGCTTTGGTAGGCAGCGGATCAATTCCATTATGTGTTCCTGAGAGTTGAAAGTTATCAAAGGCAAATTCTTCACTCCCGGCATTCATTGATACGCTGATTTTAATAATTACAGAATCTGCATCAGCGATAGAGAAAGAAAATCCGGTCATTGAGGGCGCGAGAACTGTGCTATCTCCAATGCCATCAAAATTAGTATCCCAGGCAATGGGTTCATTAGAAAGATCTCCTGTGCTGGCAAATTTTAATCCAGGCAAAAAACTGCTGCCTCCATCGATACTGTAATAAACAACAACAGAATCCTCATCGTCATAAATACCGGCTCCTGCACCGCCATTATGTCCTGCCGCAAAAAGTCCAGAGAAGGTTAAGCTGGTATAACTGCTGGTCTTGATTGTATCAAAATAAATGATTTTTGTGGATAAACCATCATTAGCAGGATCCCCAATATCATCCAGATCCTCACCGGCCCAGAAATATTGTCCCTCATAAGCTGCATAAGCAGTGCCAATTATACTTATCTCTGATCCATCAGTTCGAATAAAATAATCCTGTGAACCATCATAAAATGAGCTTGATGTTACGTAGCGATTGCCTGCTCCATCTGTTTCAAAGCTTTCGTGCCAGATTATCTCCTGAGCCGATAAAGGTGTGAAAGAGGTCCATAAAAAGATGGACATTAATATTTTATACATGGTGGTTTAAATTGCTGCTCCGGCAAATTATTTAATTTGATAGAATATTCCAAGTAAATTTTATTGTAAGAGAGAAGCCTAATATTTTGCAGTTACATAACTAATTCTGACAAACTGTCAGTAAACCCGCTACTGGAATGTTATTTGTAATTAGAGAGAAGGTTACAAGATTTTAAAAGAAGAAGAACTATGTCAGAAAAAGGTACAATTTCCATTCACACGGAAAATATTTTTCCAATAATCAAAAAATTTCTTTACTCAGACCACGAGATATTTTTGCGTGAGCTGGTTTCCAATGCTGTCGATGCGACACAGAAGATAAAAAGACTGGCAGCATTAGGCGAATACACAGGCGAAGTAGGCTACACTACTATCGAGGTGAGCTTCGATAAAGAAAAAAAGACAATCACCGTATCTGATAAAGGTATTGGTATGTCTGCCGAAGAGATCAAGAAATATATCAATCAGATCGCATTCTCAGGTGCAACAGAGTTTGTAGAGA
This sequence comes from Candidatus Cyclobacteriaceae bacterium M2_1C_046, assembly GCA_051418055.1. Lineage (GTDB taxonomy): Bacteria > Bacteroidota > Bacteroidia > Cytophagales > Cyclobacteriaceae > JBPRGH01. Next base: position 18,996 of record JBPRGH010000103.1, read on the forward strand.
AATTTAAAGATAAGGCTGATGCCAAAGATATCATTGGTAAATTCGGGTTAGGGTTTTATTCTGCTTTTATGGTGGCAGGTAAAGTAGAGATCGTAACTAAAAGCTATCAGGAAGGTACTGACGCTGCAAAGTGGGAGAATGAAGGCAGCACGGATTTTGAAATTTCAGAAGCCGATAAGAAAGAGAGGGGAACGGATGTTATCCTTCATATAAATGAAGATTCAGAGGAATTTCTAGACGAAAGCAGGCTTCTTGGCATACTTGAAAAATATTGTAAATTCCTGCCTGTGCCGATCAAATTTGGTCAGGAAGAAAAGCAGGTTGAAGATGGCAAAGACGAAGAAGGTAAGCCGAAATATAAAACTGTTAAGCAGGACCGCCTGATCAATGATACTGCTCCTCTATGGACAAAATCTCCATCTGATTTAAAAGATGAGGATTATAAAGAATTTTACAAGCAGCTGTATCCATTCGCTCCGGAACCTTTATTCTGGATCCACCTGAATGTAGATTATCCGTTTAACCTGACTGGTATCCTGTACTTCCCTAAGATCAGCAATGATTTTGAAGTTCAGAAAAATAAGATCCAGCTATATAGCCGTCAGGTATTTATTACTGATGAGGTAAAAGATATCGTTCCCGAATTCCTGATGCTGTTGCATGGAGTTATTGACTCTCCGGATATTCCGTTGAACGTTAGCCGTAGCTATCTACAGTCTGACAGCAATGTGAAGAAGATTAATTCTCACATCACTAAAAAAGTGGCTGATAAGCTTCAGGAGCTATTTAAATCTGATCGTAAGGCTTATGAGCAAAAGTGGGATGATATAGGTGTATTCGTTAAATATGGTATTATCACTGATACAAAATTTGCAGAAAAAGCTAAGGATTTTGCACTGCTGAAAAATATTAACAAAGAATACGCTACGCTTGAAGAGTATAAAAATAAAGTAAAAGACCTTCAAACGGATAAGGATGGCAATACTATCTATTTGTACAGCCATGATGCTAAAAAGCAACATAGCTTTATCGAATCCGCAAAAGGCCGTAATTATGATGTACTTGAAATGGAAGGCCCACTTGATACACATTTTGTTAACTTCCTTGAGCAGGATCAGGAAAAGGTACAACTAAAACGTGTTGATGCTGATACGGTTGATAAGCTGATAAATAAAGATGAAAAGATCGAGAGTGTACTTTCCGACAAGGAGAAAGAGGAAGTGAAAGGCATCTTTGAAAAGGCTATAAATGATAAAAATATGGCTGTAAGCGTTGAGTCAATGTCCCCAGAAGATATGCCGGTTGTTATCACCATGTCTGAGTTTATGCGCAGGATGAAAGACATGAACCGAATGGGCGGTGGCGGCGCTTTCATGATGGGCAATATGCCTGATACTTATGAAGTATCCGTAAACGGAAATCATGCTGTAGTTAGCAAGATGATGAAGGAAACCGATACAGAGAAGAAAGAGGCGCTTGCTAAGCAGGCTTTTGACCTGGCATTGCTGGGACAAAACCTACTGACAGGTGAAAATCTGACCAACTTCATCAAGAGAAGTGTGAAGATTGTGGCGGAGTAATTCCTCCAGTTTTAGGAAACTTTTTGGACTAGTCCAAAAAGTTTCCTAAAACTAAAAATCACCCTAATTTAAGTTTCGCTCTCGCTAAACTTAATTTTTGAATAGGTGCAAGTTTGCAACTTACTAATACGAAAGTTGCAAACTTTCAATCTATTCATCAGCTTCAGTTTAAACTGAAGCCAGAAAGGTAAACTGAGCTTTCCTAAACCCTTAGGACTAGTCCTAAAGGTTTAGGAAAGCTGAAATAAAAAGCTCCCGGAGAATGTCTCCGGGAGCTATTTTTATGAATAAATCAATGATCCTTATTCTATAAATAATTTTAACGATGACACCTGATCCCCGGATTCATTGCTTATCCTGATGATATAAGTACCGGCACTATATTCATTAAGAGAAATTATTTCCTTACCTCTTATTTCTTCTTTTTCAAGCACCTGCGCACCCTGCATATTAAATATCCTTAAATCAAATTGCTCATTATACGCCGATAGATCAACTGTTATCATTGCTGAAGCAGGATTTGGATAAACAATTATCTTATCGTAAGCAATATCGCTGTATACAGAGGTGACATTTACCTGCTCCACCGTAATAAAATCACGGTCTACTAATGCTGCAACTTCAATATTTTTATATTGGGTATTGTTGCTTTTGACTTCAATTGTGGTGTAAGTAGTAGTATCCATTGGTACACCAGGATATTGAACATTTAAATAATATGTATCATTAGGCAAATTAGGGAAGGTAAAGGTGCCTTGTTCATCTGTTTCAATATAACTTACTAATTCAAATTCGTGAAGCATACCTCGCCCTGCCGGGTTCTGCCTCCCTGATCTAACACCTCTCCTTACAGAAACACCTGCACTTTTAATTCTTTTTCTTACTTTTAACCTACCCTCTTCTGTTTCAATTTCCACAAATCCTGATAGACTTCCTTCGCCATTAAGTGGCTCTTCATTAAAATTTACTAAAGAAAGTTCAAGATTATAATGATCCGTTAGTGAAAGCGTATCCGTATCTTCCCAAAAAAGAGTTGGATGACTACTATAGTAAGTTGGCACTAACGTTGGGTAAGCTGCCCCATCCGCTGATGCGAGTACGAGATAATCGCGAAGTAATAAGTCACTTACGATAAAAGTACCGTCATTTTTAATTTCCACAGTATCCATGGGTGTAAAACCATAATCTGCATCAACAACCTGATATACTGCAACTGTTCCGCCATTTGAGAGCAATGAACCTGCCGCATCTCTAATAGTACCAGTAATATTTGCTATACCATCCACAACTGTCATTTTTTTGATCAATGTGAGGCCAGGCACATTAGGATTTGTTACCCAAACTGTATAGCGGCCTGTTTTCTCCTTTGTAAGGTCTATTATCTGGTACTGCGTTTTATTTAATCCTACCGGAGAACCATTTTGCAGCCATTGATATTGATTATCAGCACCAGGGGTATTTATAGATAAAGTAGCATTACTATGGACAGGAAGGATTAAATGTTCACCTGTCCCTATACTATCCTGAGGGCTATAAATGATGCCATTAATAAAGGCATTAGGTTTAAGGCTGCTGAAGTTCAATTTATTTTCTGCTAAATCCAGGTAAGTGAGTTTTGACAAAACTGTAAGATCAGGAAGCCCTGTCAACTTATTACCGGAAAGATCAATTTTTGCAAGTTCTGTTACTACCGTTATTTCCGGAGCCAGATCACCGGTTATATTATTCTCCGGAAGCACCAATTCTGTCACTCTCCCTCCGGAGACCATCACACCTTCCCAGGTACTGATATTATCCTGTAGCCACCCTGCTTTTGATATCCAGCTATCACCTCCATTTTGATTGTAGAAATCTACCAGAGCAAGTGAATCCGCTCTTAAGCCTGCGACTGCAACAAAAGTTTCTGATGTATAAATAATTAATCCCGGCGTTACTGAATTAGTCACCTCAGAATAGTAGTAACCCTCATCAGGAAAATCTATTGCAGGAATAGTAAATGTTTTGGAATTAGCACCGGTAATAGCAAACCCATCTTTATACCATTGATAAGCATTATTAACACCGGATACCGGAGCAACTATATCTAACGATTCTCCTGCATTTACAACTTGTGAAGGGGGAATATTTACCGTGTCCTGTTCTGCATACAAGAAGTTAGGTATCTCAGCATTAACTTCTAAAGAGCCAAACTGCAAAGAATTATTCGTGACATCGACAGTTCTTAAAGCGGTTAAAGATGAGACCATATTTGGAGGAAGGCTGTCTACAGCATTACCTGAAAGATCCAAATATTGCAAAGATTTCATTCTTAAAACTTCAGAAGGTACATTTCCATAAATAGAATTGCCTGCGAGATTTAAAGTATCAACAATAGTCAGGTCTTTAATTTCCGGAGGCAATATCCCGGACAAGCTATTATTATTAAGATCTAATTTTTGTACACGAGAATTTTTAATTGTTACCCCGTACCAGGATTCCAGCTTTGTAGTTTTCCAGTTTGTGCTATTATTCCATTGTACACCACTTAGGCTATCATAAATAGCAACCAATGCAAGACTGTCGCTTTTACGTGCAGCAAGAAGTTGCGCATCTGACACACTTAATAAAAATGTACTGGAAAATGTATTATTAGCCGGCTGAGCATCATTAGCAGTAATCGTAAATACCTGTGAACCTGTTTGGTCTGCAACTGCGGTAACAGTTACTTTTCCCGTACCTGAGTTTATACTTACATTTGCAAAAGTTACTGAGGCCGGTGAAAGGGAATACGTAACTGTCTGATCTACTTCATCTGAAGGTACCGGATCCGGAGTTACCGTCACATTCTCTACTGTCAGAAAATTTTTGTTCAGGAACAGGTCGCCCGAATGCGTGAATGAAGGAGGATCATTGACAGGTGTAACATCAAAATACATTGTATGATCAGATAATGATACTGTATCTGCATCACCTACCTTAAATAGCAGGCTATCTCCCGGCAAACCATTATGATCAGGCAAAGGAGTATAAATAAGACTCGCCAGTAAGCTCTCGGAAATTTCAGCCCCGGCAATGACTGTATCACTAAACAATGTTAAATACCCACTTGAAGGTACCTCTATTATTCTTACATATAATAAGGGATTATTAGTAGGAGCAGGATAAAACGGGAATGATCCAGTTGAGAAATTATAAGCTACATCCTCATCTATAATAATTGTAGTATCAGCAGATACAGGTCCATTAAAAACCTGGAAAGTATCAATAGAGGTCCAGCTGTAAAATCCAGCATCAGTACGTGCGCGAACACCAACCACATGAGTACCATCGAGAAGGCTACTTGCATCGGTGGTAATTATCTGATCAATAGAATCACTTGCGGTTACTGAAATAACTGTTCCATTTCCAAATCCAGGATCAACATCAAAAAAATATTCAAAAGCAACAATTTTAGAAGTATCCTGGGAGGTTACAGCCTGTTTGTAAAAATTTCTCCTTTCTACCATGCTCCATACGCCAAGATCATTTTTTGCACGAAATGAAATTGTATGAAAACCTACAGGGACTGTATCCGCAACCTGTGCTATAAATGTCTGATTGATGGTATCCGCTGCTGTTAAACTTATGGCAGTACCGTTACCCGGACCCGGATCATTATCAATAAAATATTCAACAGCAGTAATGGGAGAAGCTGTTACAGTTCCAGTGGGCGTTTCACTTATATAAATTATTCTTCGTTCATAGTGGCTCCAAATCCCCACATTGTTTTTAACTCTTATATGAAGCTGATGAAAACCAGGAGTTAACGCTGAAGCATCAACAACAGGAGTAACATTTATAGTATCATTTGCTGTAATAGTAAAAGCGGTTCCATTCCCTAAACCCGGATCAGCATCAAAGAAATACTCTCCCTCAACAATATCTTTAAAAGTATTATCAACAGTTACCGTCTCACTTATATAAAAAGTGCGTTTTTCAATATGACTCCATATACCTAAAGTATTCTTCACCCGTATAAAAGCATTATGAAAACCAGGAGTTAAAGCCGACGCATCTAGTATTTGGGTTATATCAATTGATTGTCCTTGTGTAAAGCTAAAAGCCACGCCATTTCCAGGTCCGGGATCATTATCAAAGAAATATTCTCCATTAGTAATGTCATATGTATTATTATCAAAAACCTGGGCAGCCTGAATATGAAATTTCCTCGCTTCCGTATGGCTCCAAAAGCCGGAATCTCCCAATACACGGGTATATAATGTATGAAAACCTGCTGGTAAAGCTGATGCATCCGCACTAAAGGTGATATCAAGGGTGTCGTTTGCCGTAAATGAAAAAGGCACACCCATTCCCGGCCCGGGATCGGTATTGAAAAAGTACTCTCCTGTAACTATCTGCTGTGCCTTTATTGATAATGAAGGTAAAAGGGCAAAAATAGTTAGGAGGCAAAGGATTATATGTCTCCTGTATCTCATCAAAATTAATTTTGAGAAACAGCCCTTACTTCAACATTTAAAGTCCCGCCTTGCTGGATAACAGCATTGGTGACATTCATAAAAAGCATCCTTGGGACATCATCTGGGTTATAATTATTAACAAAGTTATAGTTGCCGCCGTAAAGCCCTAAATCAGTGCCATCAGTACCATAATTATTTCCCGGTGATAAATCCTGCAATCGATAATCATTACCATACGTAAATCCCCCTAAAGTTGAAACGGGTACATTTACAAATAAAGGGTCGGTATTATCTAAATTATTACCCCCAAATGAATTAAGGCCGTCTACTAAAGCAACAAAGCCTGTGGTATTAGGAGCCCAGGTAAGATTATTGTTATAAGTGCAGTTAGTACAATTATCAGTCAGGTTAACACTATTTGTTGTAGTGTTACTCATAAAAATATTATTAAATATTGTTGCACTGGCACCCCAAAATTCATCTAAAGTAATGTTATTAAATGCAAGAGAGGTACTGTTTAAACCCCGGACTTCACGATAAAAAAAATTATTTTGAAAAATGGTATTAGCTGCCGCCCCACTGTTAAGATCATTATAAACAACATTGGTAAAAATATTACCTATAAATTTGCAATCCGGATTATTACTGTTCAAATAAACAGCCTGGCTAAATATATTTCGCTCAAAAGTTACATTTGATACACTCGTTGCCTGATATAGATAAACGTAACTCGTAACTCTTAAACCTGAAAAATAGCTTCCTGATGGTAATGTAGGCTCGAAACTTATTCTACCAACGACTGATTCTCCCGGTACCTGAGCTCCCGGTCTTCTTCCTGAACCAATCATAACCACCTGCCTTCGTATTGTAATATCACCATACGTAGTACCAGAAGGAGAAACATATATGGTATCACCAGCAACAGCATCATCAAGTGCAAGTTGTAAACTTGTATATGGCGCCCCGCTGCCAGATGAATTATCAACAACTATACTGGTAGAATACCCTGCCAGAGAAGCAGTTATGAACAAGAAGGAAAGAATTAAGGTTTTCATTGGTATAAATTTTTAGATGATTTATAAATTTAAATGTAAGGTTTTTATCGTTTTTTAAAAAACATTTTTAAAAAATAAATATTATAACCCTCAGTTATACCTGATCCTCAAGGTTTAATATTTTTTATTGATAAAGGCATTTTTTTTATAATTTCGCCGTTGTTTACAGTGATGCGTCTAAAATATTTATCATTTTTCTTGATTACAGCATTTTCTTTGCCTGTCTTCGCCCAGGAAGAAGAGAAGGAGGTGCATTCTATTTTATCAATTGATGGCCCAGCAACAATAGAGCTAGAGGGGAAAGATGAAGAAGATGAAGATTATGAAGTGCCGGAAAAAAAGCGGAAAAAGAATGTTTTCTATGGCTTTAAAACCCGCAAACGATTCACAAAATCCGGCTATGGACCACGACAGACTATTGAGCTATTCCGTATTTTAAAAGATTTCCAGCTGCCTGAAACGCTGGTACGGGATATCTATTGGTACGATTATAAAAAAAATGAGATACGTGTCGGAGGTAAGATTGATGAAAGAAATGCCGGTATCCTTCATGGTCCTTATAAAAAAGTAAAAAATAATCAGGTCATTGAAGAGGGCATTTTTTACATGGGGCTAAAGCATGGACGCTGGACAAAATATAATGATGACTTCATTCTCTTAGATAAAGCTAAATACTATAAAGGATGGCCTAAAGAAAGCCTTGTAAAGTACTATGATATTGAAAAGGAGAAAATGAAAGAGATCATTCCAGTAGAATATGGAGAAAAAGAAGGTAACTATTTTTATTTCCATCCGAATGGAATAGTAGCCGTAAAGGGAGAATATAAATGGGATCAAAAAGTGGGTGACTGGTATGAATATTACCCTTCCGGCAAAAGAAAAAAGGTGATACGCTACGGCAATGAACCTTATGATAGTAATTTTAAACCATATATCCTTCGGGAATGGAATGATAAGGGCCGGGTGGTATATGAGAACCGGTCGCGGTAAATTTCATTTTTTTAACCGCAATGGCGCAAGGAAAGGCGCTACGTTCGCTAATTTTTTTTAAAAACTTCCCTTCGATTTTCCAAAATTACTGGCGGCCACCACAGTTATACATTCCTACTCGGGTCGGCAAAGGAGGCGCAGAGCTTCCCCGAGATATTGAATAACTTCCAAAAATAAAACTATTTCCCTCCATTAGCCTTTAGATCGGCCTTGCATTGACTATCAAGATCGGGAGGGGAAGAAAAACCAACAATATTATCCACCACGTTGCCTGTCGATACCGACCAGTACATCAGGCAGTTGCTATCATCACAATGCTTGCCATGACTTTCATCCTGGTGTTCGGTTACCATTGGTGTGCCTACGTTAACCAGCCCTAAAAGGTGACCTATCTCATGTTGCAAAACGGTACTTGTCAGCAATCGTTCTGAAGGTTGTGTTACACCACCACTTAGGTCCTGTATGGATTTTTGAAATAATGCCATTGAAGTATTCTGGTAAGCAATACCAAGCACCCTGGCATTTCCTTCATTTTGGTCATAATCCCCATCAGCCAAAAACAGGTAAATAGCCATTGTAGACTCTTCATTAAACTGTGTCCTGTTATTTGCCTCCACACTCATGACTTCTGATAAACTATAAACATTATTTGCCGGCACAGTTATTTCATTGGCAATTACCTCTATACCTCCTGGCTTATTAAGAAATTTATTTAAAAAGTTTTTCATATCATCAATAGATCCGGCAGGAGGTGCGTATCCCTGTGGGTATTGAATTTCCACTACCAGCTTATCAAACTGGTCTGCAGCGAGTAATTCATTTGCTGTTGCGCCCACCGGCAATGAATTGGAAGGAATTGCTAATGGATCTTCATCATTTCCTCCATTAAATGTATCACATGCTGTTAATGAAAAAATAAGCAGTAGAAAAAAGATATTTATGTATTTCATTTTTTGTATTTAAAATTTGTCAAACATTAGGAAAACAAAATAAATCAGCTTCCTTTATTAATTAGGTTATAGTAAAAAAGTAACCAAAAATATTTCGGTTTTTTTAAATTTTATTTAGCAGGGCCTTCATATATGCGTCAATGTAAAACTCCTTCTTTTTAAGACGATACTGCATAACCCATCGTGGATGTGGCAGAGGTACTATTTCTTTGAAAAATTTATATTTAGCATTTAGCTCCATAAGCTCTTTAACATTCTTTCCCTGTCCCAAACTGAATGCTAATTTGTTATCCATCCCCATCTCAAACTGTTTATGCATATGCTCCACCACATACGGCTCCAGCTCTTCCTTTAAGGCTTTATCATCATAATAGTTATAATTTTTGCCATTTTTAGTGAAGCCTACGGGAGATACTGAATAAAAATAAAACAGACTGTAAAAAACTTCAGGCCCTCCCATCTCTTCGATCATATCATACATAAACCGGCTACTCAATTCAAAACGTTTTGAAAAAGCATTTGGTATACTACACTTCTCCTCTAAATTTATAGGGTCTGTAAAGGGAATACCCGTAATGCCTCCACCAAATCTCCCTGGATTGATCCCAATAAGCATTTTACGCGGATTGTTATCCATAAAATATTTGGAGTAAAATTTTTCTATAACCTCTATTACAGGCTGTTCATTATATGGAAATAGTATATCAACATCTTTAGCCTTTAGTTTTGGCGCTTTCAGATTTTTATAATAACCAATTATTTTTTCTCCTAGTACCATTCTTATGATCTTATTACCTCTTATATAAATTGGCAAACCGGCTGATATAATTTCTCGTGTATTACATTAATAAGTGAGGTCAAAAACTTCTTCATATTGTTTTTTTGGTTAAAGCCTCGAAGTGCTCGGGGCTTTTTTTATCTCATGCACTTTCTCATTCAACATTTTTAAGGCAAAATCAATTGTCTCTTTATGCGTACGGAAAGATAAAACAGCCAGGCGAATAATAAACTTGCCATTTACTCTAGTAGAAGATAAAAACACGCGGCCATCTTCATGGATCTTCCTAATTAATTCCTGATTGAATTCATTAATGTCCCCTTCTTCCGGAATATATCTGAATGTAACTACAGACATCTGCGGGTAGGGACCTAATTCCCAGCTTTTCTCTTTATCAAGCTGCTCGTAAAAATATCTGGCTAGCAATATTTTTTCCTTCAGGCAAGCCTTGAAAGGCCCAACTCCATGTAACATTAGCGGCAGCCACATTCTCAATCCTCTAAAATGCTTGGTCAATTCAGGTGATACTTCTGCCGGTGAAGTTTCATCAAGATGCTGCACGGTATCCTGCATATAATTGGCTGAATACGAAAAAGCTTGTTTTATTGCCTCTCCATTTTTCACTAGCACTACCCCTGTCCCATACGGCATAAACAGGCCTTTATGCGGATCCATTACCACAGAATCTGCCCGGCTTAATGCATCTAATTTATTCTTAAATTCTTCCAGAAGCACAAAAAATGCTCCGTATGCACCATCTACATGAAGCCAAAGATTTTCTTTTTCGGCAATATCTGCCAACTCATCCAGCGGATCTATAGCACCGGTATCAGTAGTTCCGGCTGAAGCAATAACCATCCAGGGGTTAAGCCCATTGGCACGGTCTTCTTCAATCAGGATCTGCAGCATGTCGGGCTTCATCCGATACTGCTCATCCAATGGCACTTTTCGCCACTTTGCATGTTGTAAACCCGCAATATTCAATGCCTTATCAACACAATGGTGTGTTTGGGGTGATAGATAGACAACAGCATTTTCATAATCCCGTGGGCGCAGGTTTTTTGCTTCACGGGCTGTTACTATTGCAATAAGGTTGGCAATGCTACCTCCGGAAGCCAGGTTTCCAAGGGCATCTTTTGGAAAACCGATCATAGATTTCATCCAGTCGATCAGGTGGTTTTCCATTCTTACTGCTCCCGGATTGGCAAAGAATACCCCTGCATACCGGTTGGTAATGTCTGCCCAGTAATCTCCAAGAGATGAGGTATAAATACCTCCTCCAGGGATATAGCCCAAATGTCCTCCCGAGGCCGGATTTAATCCTTCGCTGTCAACATTTGATTTTACTATACTAATTAGTTTCTCCAGATCATAAGGCTTACCAACAGGATGATCTAAAATCCCTGACCCTTTATCCTTTGAAAGCTGATAGGTAGGCATTTTATCCAAATCCGGAAGATCATTAATAAAACCCTCGGTATACTCTATTACCTGATCTCTTATCTTTTTGCGTTCATCAGGTGATGGTTCTAATTTTCGGCCTTCTTCCTCTAATTTCTTTAACTTATTAAAATCCATTTTTGCTAAAATTCCTGTTTATCCATTCCGCATAACCCATGCATAAAACATCTTTAGATAAGGGTGGGGTAAATTTGTTTAATGTCTTTTCTAAATTCTCCTTCTCTCCTGTAGCTTCATATGCTACTGTCCACCATAAGTGGCCGCTTAAAACCAGCGCTGACAGCTCCACTTCACAGCTACCTGTTATTACTTCATCTATTTCCACCCGAGTGAATTCACTATTTTTAATACGCCACTTGGCCATCTCCCTTTTTTTGGTAACAGATTGCCACTTCTCATATTTATCCAGCTTATCATCCATCCTGTTATCGGAAAGATCAAAGCTCCACTTCTGATACTGCTCATAAGATCCTGTTTTCTTTACGAGCTCTTTAATTTGGAGATTGCCCTCCCTCCATTTGATCCCGATATTCTTTCCTCCACTATGAATGAGGTAAAGATCGGATCTTACCGGCTGCATTATAAACCCTATCTCCTCCGACCACTGCTGTAGCTTCAGTGGAACAGCGCCCTCTCCAAACCAGCGTATCTCCCAGGTTTGCTGCATTACTCAGGACGATATTTAGACTCATTAAAGATCCTTTTCGGATCTTTCGTTTCCATCAGCTCAGGCAGGGTAACTTCTTCATTACGTTCCATATAGGCCCTTACTATTTGCCAGCCCAACCATGTACCAATACGGCCGGGGGCTGCCTCTCCTATTTCATATGTTTTAGGCCGCTCCTCGATATACTTCCGTTTAATTTCATGGCTGGTCTCATACAGTATATCATTTTCTAGGAAATGCCCCCATATAATATCCGCATTTTCTCTTACACCTTTTATTTCTTCTGATGAATACCAGATCATAACACTATCGGGTGTGCACGGCATCATATGTTTGGCAAAATAAAAGGCTTTACCATAAGCAATCATATCTGCCAGCACGGTTTTATCCTCCAGTCCGGTTTTATTAAATCGAGGTGAAATACCATAGATAAGCATGACGGATGGAACTATATATTCCGGGGCATACCGCTGAAGAATATATTCATACATAGTACGTGGCCGATACTTTGCTCCCTGTCCAAGATAATAATCAAGACCAACGATTATAAGAGAATCAGTAAAAAACATATCCTGCTCAAATCCGGTGGCAATGGTTTTTACTTTTGGAATATTAGCATCCGGATAATAATATTTTAAATGTTTGAAAGCTTTTATAAATTCCTCCTTAAGCTCCTGCTCCTCACCAAATACACGATTTACCTCCATCTGTAGGGTATCGATATGCGGATTGGTAATACGCTGAAGGATCTGGTCAAAGAAAACAGAATCATCAGGGTATTCATATTTTCTTAAAAAGTAATTTTTAATCACCGGATGCTGATCAAGGAAATCTTTCAGCTCCCGTTTTTTGTTAATGCTTAAAAATTCATTTGTCAGCCTTTCATATTCGAAATCCAAACTGATGTCGGAGATATCCGGCTGATATACACAAACTTCTGATTCACTATCCGTATCACAGGAATAGAAATATGTGGATACGATAAATATTAAAAAAATATTGACTAACCTTAGCTTCATGAGTTAACTATTCGTTTAATTTGTCGTTAGCACTAATAGATATTCAAAAATAACCCAAAAAAGATGGTCAAAAGAATAATTCCCTTATTCGCTTTTCTTCTAATTTCATTTTGCACATTTTCTCAGGCGACTATAGGTTTTAGCTTTAGTACAAATTTAAGCACAAATCGCGTTGAATATGAGAGAGATACCATCGACTTCTCCACCAACAATTCAGGGGTCCGCTTTAGTGCAGGACCAATAGTAGACTGGCAGCTGACAGAGAATTACTATGTAAGTACAGGTATTCTGTTCGTTAGTAAAAGAGTTGGTCTTACCGCAATATCCGATGATGTACCTGCTGTCCGTGAAGAGGAGGTTTATAACCTTCAGTATGTAGCCATACCCGCAACATTAAAGCTCTACACAAATGAGGTGTCGATGGATACTAAAATATATTTCCAGTTTGGCGGCAGCTTTGAATTTAATGTAAAGCAGGAACCAAAAGAAGAAAACTTTACCTATATAAATGAATTCCGGGTATTTGATACTTCACTGCTTTTTGGCCTTGGTGCCGAGTATCGTGCAGGGGTGAATACTTTATTATTTGCCGGATTCAGCTACAGCCGAGGTTTGATAGATAGCGTTGATGAGACCATTCCCCTTCAGAATAATCTGATCATTAAGAATGACCTGCTGAGCCTGAATCTCGGAGTTAAATTTTAATAAAAGAAGAGATTGCTTCGGCGGCACGATGCTTCTGCTAAATAAAGCAACTTAATTCGCCTTTTCGCAATGACGATAAAAAGTGGCTCTCTCCCCGTCATTGCGAACGAATAGATAAATTAATATCGCTGAAAATCCCACTCTAGACGAGTGAAGCAATCTGTTGGATAAAAGAAAAAAGATTACTTCCGCGACTCGATGCTTCTGCCAAAAAAACACCTTTTACCCTCTCGCAGTGACGATAATAATTTTTTTGATGGAAAAAGATAAATTTTAAAAGCTTGATTTATAGCTTTACGAAATTGCAATACCTATTTTTTATATAGATTAAGTGGTATTAAATTTCAATTAAAAATTCATTATCCATGATTGTTGCCATAGCTCAATATGCTCCTGATCCTTTTAATTTAAGCCAAAACATCAAAAAGCTTGAACAGATAGCAGCAGATGCGGCAAAGAAAAAGGTTTCCCTTATAGTTTTTGGCGAAACATGGCTAAGCGGTTATCCGGCATGGCTCGATTCCTGCCCCGAAGTGGCATACTGGGATCATGAGCCGGTTAAAGAGGCTTACCGACAGCTTCGGACTAATTCAATTGCTGTTCCTTCCAAAGAAACTGACACTATAGGAGCAATATGTAAGAAATATAAGATCAGCATTATTATCGGGATAAATGAGGTTGTAAAATCAGGCAAAGGCCAGGGCACTGTTTATAACAGCCTCCTGTTTTTTGGCAGGTCAGGTGAGCTTCTGAATCATCACCGGAAACTGATGCCTACATTTACCGAAAAACTGATCTATGGCATTGGCGATGGGGCCGGATTAAAAATCGTGGAGCAGGATGATTTCAAAATCGGTGGCTCTATCTGCTGGGAACACTGGATGCCACTTACCCGGCAGGCCCTCCACCAACAGGGAGAGCAAATACATGTTGCTGTCTGGCCGTGGGTCCATGAAAAACACCTTATCGCCAGTAGGCATTATGCTTTTGAAGGGCGATGTTATGTATTGGCAGCAGGGCAACTTCTAAAGGCAAATCAATTCCCACCTCCTTTGACCTTACCTGAAAATCTCAGTTCTGATCCTGACCAATACGTCTTAAAAGGCGGAAGCTGTATCATTAATCCACGGGGAGAAATTATTACAGAACAGTTGTTCGAGAAAGAGGGGCTTATTATGGCAGAAGCAGATCCTGATAAGATCATCCTGGAGCAAATGACTTTGGATGTTAGCGGTCATTATAATCGCAGTGATATTTTTGATTTTTCTTTCGATAATAAAAGGAAATGACAGAAAAGCTATTTAAACCCGTTGATAATAGCCCCCTGGTTGTCTTTAGAATTGTCTTTGGACTATTGGTTACTGCGGAATGCTGGGGTGCCATTGCCACCGGGTGGGTAAAGAGAGCGTTTATTATCCCTGACCATACCTTCCCTTTTATTGATTTTCAGTTTTTACAACCTCTTCCTGGTGATGGCATGTACTACTACTATGGATTGATGGGGCTGCTGGGAATATTTATCTCACTGGGATTTTACTATCGCATAAGCATGATCACCTTTGCCCTTCTCTGGGCAGGTTCATATCTGATGCAGAAAACCAATTACAATAATCACTATTACCTGCTCATGCTCCTGAGCTTTTTAATGGCTATTGTTCCGGCACACCGATATGCATCTGTTGATGTAAAGAGAAATCCGGAAATTAAAAGCCTATCATGCCCAAGGTGGTGTATTTTACTTTTTGCCGTTCAGATGTCTCTGGTTTACTTTTTTGCTGGTGTCGCTAAATTAAATCCGGATTGGCTGATGGCAAATCCACTTGATACATGGATGCGGGCAAAATCAAGCTACTATCTTATTGGACCACTGCTTGCGCTGCCATTGGCCCCATGGTTATTTGCCTATGGGGGTGTTGCTTTTGATCTTTTTATCGCCCAGGGATTATGGTTTAAAGCCACCCGTAAGGCAGCCTTTATCTGTGGTATTTTTTTTCACTTGATCAATTCTGCAGTATTTCAGGTCGGGATTTTTCCTTTTTTAGGTATTGCAGCCTGTATTTTCTTTTTTCCACCGGATAAGATCCGCAGGTTATTTCTAAAGAATAAACCAAAGTTCGAAGCGCCGGCCGCCGCTCATGACCAATCTAAAAAGCTAGTGGTTTCTTTTCTGATCATCTGGTTTTTATTCCAGATTTTTCTCCCTGTCCGCCATTGGATGATACCGGGAGATGTTGGCTGGACGGAAGAAGGCCATCGCCTAAGCTGGCGCATGATGCTGAGACAAAAATCAGCTTATGTACGTTTTGAAATTGTAGATCAGGATACAGGGAAAAAATGGAATGTTAAGCCTACGGAATATCTGACGCCCAAACAATCAGGTGCCATAGCAGGAAGGCCTGATATGCTGTGGCAGTTTGTACAGATATTGAAAGAGGACTGGAAAGAGAAAGGATATAACAATATTGCTATTTATGCTAAGGGAAGTGCATCTCTGAATAGAGGTCCTGCTCAACCGTTATATGATCCGGAGTATAACCTTGCCGAAGCAGAATGGCATAGGTTCGGGCATGAGGAGTGGGTTTTATTAGAAAAGGATTAAAAATATTTTGTAAATAATTTCCGAATTATTTTATTAAAATCTTCTGATACTTTTAAAAAAATGGTGGCAGAGCAAAATATAATTACGACAGTTATTGATTTAATTAATATATCAATAATTAGATTTCCCGATAGAGGCAGCAGCAGCACAATTCCATAAGTAGCAATAGCGATTATTATTATTTTTAATGTATTTATATCAAAGGGATGGATCTTGAATTTGATAACCACAAAAATATATTTAATTAAGTTAAAGAGTAGAAGGGATATTAATGTTGCTAAAGCGGCACCATTTATCCCCAGCTTTGGAATGAAAATTAAATTGGTTATTACAGCTAAAATGGCTAGTATCGTAAGGCTGAAGATATTAAATCGGTAATATTTCGAGTAACCGATAATTTCACCGTTTATGCTGGTCGACATATCAATAAGCTTTGCAAGCATTACAAGAAACACCACATATTTTCCAGCTTCATAAATTTCGCCGTTTGGCATTATTTGAAATATTTCATCAATGTTACACCAGATCCCAAGGATCAAAAGAAAACCGATAATTAGCTGATTAATTGATACCTTTTTATATAAAGATTTTATCTGGTCATAATCCTCATTTTTAATCGCCTGAGAAATAAAGGGGTCAGAAATTTGTTTAATAGAGCGCCTGGGGATATCAATGACTACAGCCATATAATAAGCCGTAGCATATATCCCTGTCGGTTCCAATCCTATTAATGCACCAATCATTAAAATATCTATATAAGATATGAATAATGCCCCTGTTGAACCCAATAGAACAAAGAGGCTATAGGAGAAGATCTCTTTGAAAAAGCCACCTTTTAAAAAAGTAAAATTGAAAGAAATCTTTAATTCATTTATTTTGAACAGATATAAAATTACAAAAAGCAGTATTATACCATAAGCTCCAACAAGAAAATAAATGAATGTTGTAAAGCTGATCATTTCTAAAATAAATCCTATTATCAGCAAGGTGGTTAAAAGCCTTAGAAGTACATCGCGTAAAAGTATTGGTACAGCCGTTTTATAATTACTATTTGCAAATGCCTCCAATACACTGAAAAAGACAAGAAAAAATGTTAAAGGAAGAATTAAGTGGTAAAAATCAACAAACATTGGTGACTGTTCCTGATAAAGATCTACCAGAACATCATTGAAGAGCAAAAAAGCCACTGTAAATAATAAAAATCCAACAAATGTGATTATCAGTGAGTAAAGGAAAAAGGAGTGTTTTTGCTGATGATCCTCTTTAAAATAAGGAAAGTAGCGTATTACCGCTGAAATTATCCCTAATTGAGCCAGTGGCACAAATAAAGACGCTGCATTTTGAAGCACCCTTACAAGACCTATTTGCTCGGGTAAAAAAGCATAAGGCAACAACAGCAGAAAATTTACATAGCCTAAAACAGCCCCTGTATATGAAATAGCTGTATTATGGAATGCCTTTCGTATTATAATACCCATATGTTTGGGGTTGTAAATGGCTGCAAATGTATTAAATTTTTAAATGGACCTTAAATAAAGTTATTTTTGCCTGCTTATGATTCAAAATAAAAAAATCCTGATGATCACCTATGGCGGTTATAATCATGCCAGCTCAAGGATCCGTGGCCTCAATTATATTAAATTTATTGAAAATAGAGGAGGATATGTTATAAAATGGATACCCCGGGCCCCAGATCGTAAAGCAGGATTTATTCATATTTTTTCTTTTGCAGTTATAAAGAGATTATTACTTATAAAGAGAATTTTTTTTATCTTACTAATCAAATGGGACTGCATTTATGTACAACGTGTGTTCCTGGATAAATTGAGTATCCAAATTATCCGATGGAAAAAAATATCAATAATTTATGATTTTGATGATGCTATTTATCTTGGTGAAAAAAGGAATTCGCGCAGTACTATCCTAATGATAAAAAGTGCCGAAAGTATCGCAGTTGCAAATCCTCTCCTCGCTGCCTATTGTAGAAGATTCACAGAAAAAAACATAAAAATTATACCGTCTCCTGTTGACACTGAGAGAATTACTCCAGCTAAAAATAAATCAGAAGGCAAGATAGTAATCGGCTGGGTAGGCTCCCTCTGGACAGAAAAATATTTGAATATTTTAAAATCTGTTTTTGAGAAAATGAATAATCCTGAAGTAGAGTTACTACTTGTAGGAACCTCGGGATCATTGCAAGTCACTAATCTAACAGTTAATTATGTCAACTGGTCATACGAGAAAGAAGTAAATTATCTTCAGCAAATGGATATAGGTATCATGCCCTTATTTGATGATGAATGGAGCAGAGGTAAAGGAGGTTATAAATTATATCAATATATGGCTGCCGGTATACCTTTAGTAGCTTCCCCAATAGGAATAAATAAGGAGATTGTGGATCATGGAGAAAATGGATTTTTAGCTACAAGTAATGATGAATGGCTGGAGTATCTTAATAAATTAGTGGGAGATCCTGAATTACGAATAAATTTAGGTCGAGCAGGAAGAAAAAAAGCAGAAGATTTCTATAGTTATCAATCAAATGCGGATAAATTGGTGAAGATGTTAAATGAGGTTGTAAAATGAATCAGAAGGACCTGTTAGCAAAAATTAATTCGACTGAAAAAGTAATCATTGAGCTGGGCTGTGGCACTACAAAAATGGAGAATGCCATTGGGATAGATGCTTTAGACCTTCCGGGGGTTGATTTTGTTACTAACCTGGAGAATGGATTACCTTTCTTACCAGATAATTCCGTTGATGAAATACATTCCTCTCATTTCCTTGAGCATATTGAAAATTTTGAAGTTTTACTAAGGGAGATCCATAGAGTTTTGAAACCTAATGGCAAAAAATTTATAGCTGTCCCTCATTTTTCAAATCCCTATTATTATTCTGATTACACTCATAAGCGGTTCTTTGGCCTGTATACCTTTGATTATTTCAGTTTAGAAAAGGATCAGCTAAAAAGAAAAGTCCCCGCTTTTTATGTTGATTATCATTTTAAAACCCTAAGGCGGAAGCTCATTTTCAATTCCCCTCCATTTCCTGTGAGACATGCTTTTAAAAAAAGAATCCTACAAAATATTTTTAATTTAAGCTCGTGGTGGCAGGAGCTATACGAAGAGAATTTTGCTTATATTTTTCCCTGTCAGGAAATTCAGTATTTAATACAGCCAATAAAGGAGAAATCGGATGCCTGATTCCAGGAAACGTATTTTATATTTCTGCACAAAGCCCACAACTTTCGTTATAAAGGATATTAAACTTCTACAGGAAAGTTTTCAGGTAAAACAGTTTAGCTTCTATCATAAGAGTAAATGGTACACTCCAGTCCTTTTTACTCAACAAATGATTTTTTTGATAAAGCACATGTGGTCTGCTCAATTATGCCTTTGCATGTTTGCCGGCTATCATTCTATACTTCCTGCAGTTTTATTTAAATTACTTAAAAAGCCGTTTGTTATTATTTTAGGAGGTACCGAAAGTGTCTCAATCCCCTCGTTAGGATATGGAATATTACATAAACCAATTATTGGAAGGTTTGCGAAATGGTCCTACAAATTGACCACTCATTTTGCCCCCGTTCATGGATCTTTGATTGCTTCTCAGAATACCTATTCAGATGAAGTTCCGGATAGCCAGGGTATTCAAAATCATTTGCCCTCATTGAAAATTGATTATACAGAAATACCTAATGGATATGATCCTGAAATTTTTAGAAAAAAGGAAGATGTAAAAAAGGAGGATAATTCATTTTTAACGGTGGCTTTTGATCTTCAGGATCCGAAATTATTCAGGTTAAAGGGAATTGATCTTATTATTTCCATGGTCAACAAATTTCCGGATTATAAATTCACGATCGTAGGTTTAGCTGATTTACCCAATAAACCAGATAATTTAACTCTTCTCCCTGCAGTTGATCAGGAAGAACTTATTGGGTTATATAGCCGTCACCAGTTCTATTTTCAACTCTCTTTAAGTGAAGGATTTCCCAATGCCTTATGTGAAGCTATGCTTTGTGAATGTATCCCAATGGTTTCTAATGTTGCCGCAATGCCTAAAATAGTCGATAATACAGGCTTTATCCTAATGAAAAAAGATCCTGCTTATTTAGATTACCTGATAAGAAAAGCATTAGATTCTGATAAAAATGTTCTAGCCAAAAAAGCTCGTGAACGAATCAAGTCGTCTTTTACTGAGCACAGGAGAAAAGAAATGCTTGAAATGCTAATAAAAAGCCTTACCTGATCTTCTACAAATCAATTAAATAAAAGCTTGTGCACCCAAAGTGCCCCGTGCTTCCCATTGGCCCTGGTATCTTTTTAAATCCTGCCTTTTGATATAAAACATTGGCAGCCGCCATTTGGGAAACGGTTTCTATATAACATTGCTTATAACCCAAAGAACGAGCAGCTTCCAGGCATCGGATAATGATCTCTCTTCCCATTCCTTTCCCGCGAACTTCAGGTAAGAAGTACATTTTCTTCAGCTCACATATTTCTTCATCACCGCCTTCCAGTGGAGCAATTCCACCACCCCCTAATATTTTATCATTATCCTCCACCACAAAGTATGCTGCTTTTGGGGTGGTATAATTTTCATACATTTCATCTACCTCAGCATCATGGATTGAAAAGCCTTCTCCTGATGCGCCGAATTCCGTCATTACCTCACGTATGATAGCAGCAATTTGCGGATTATCTTCTTTACCTATCTCTCTGATTTTCATTTCTACTGACAAAATATCCCCTCCTGCATCCAGATATCCCTGATCTCAGGTATGGTAAATCCTGCTGCAACAGTTGGGTCGTTAATAATTACTTCTTTTGACAGATCTCCTTTTATGATCATAAAACCTCCGTCACTATTTGCAAAAACTCCTTCGCTTAGCACATTTCCTGTTTCTGAAACAGCCTTTATATAATCATCATGCATTTTTAGTAGCTGAGGAACATGCTGAATATTATATTTTGTAATATGAGAGGTATACCTGACAAAGTTGTGCTGCATATATTTAGAACCAACAGGATCACAGGTATTACCAAATCTCACATTTGATTTAAAATATTCGTCTCTGAAGATCCCGGCATTTACGGCAGGGTCTTTTTTAATAATTTCCCTCACCTGTTCAATAGTATTAATATTAAATAGAAGAAATTCACCGCCCTTAGCGAATGCACCAAAAACCTCAAGCTCGCCGTTCTCCTGAAGTTTTTTTAAATATGTTAAATGCTCTTCCTGTATATCCAGCAACTCTTCCTTTTCGAAATCGATATCATCTATATTTAAAAAAACAGCAACCTGGTATACAGGATCCTGTGCTTTATAATTAAAAGGAAATAAAAATAAGATTATCAGAATGAGCTGCAGCATAATTGAATTTACTTCTTACTAATAACAAATGCCGCATCAATAAAATTTACCATAGATGCCACTTTATGATAGTGCAGCCAGTAAAGCATCCTTTAGTTTAACAAGCTCTTCCTTTGAATTGTACACGTGCGGTGATATTCTTACTGAAGCACCCCTCACTGATACATAGATCTTTTTCTTCTCCAGCTGCTCTCTGACATCTGCTACCTGCATGCCTGCCGGTAAATAGATACCGAACATATGGTTGCCCCGGAATTTTTCCTCCTCAATATAAAATTTATTATCCCGCAGTTCGCCCACGACTTCTGTAATTAACTCTTTGCAGTAATCCTGTATATGTGGGATCTGCCATTTTTTTATCTGCTCCAGTGCCACTTTTAGCATCGGGACGAGGATGAAATTACTATGCTCCCCAACCTCATAACGCAATGCTCCAGGTTGGAAATCCATCTTGTAATTTATCAGGTTGGCAAAATCCTGGCTGTCTTTTCGGTTGATCCAGTTATGCTCAATAGGCATCCCTTTGTCAAAATATTCTCCATAATAGGCAAGTCCCAATGCATAAGGGCCCATTAGCCATTTATACCCTGCACATATCAGCGCATCCGGTTTAATATCCTGTACATCAAACGGCATAGCTCCTACAGACTGAGTACCATCAATAATTAAAAGCCCGCCATGTTTAGCCAGTTTTTCTTTAATAGCTTTAAGCTCAAATTTAGTACCATCAGCCCAATGCACATGGCCGATAGCTACTATCCTGGTGTGCTCATTAATACTGTCAAGGATCTTCTCATTCCATAGCCTCCCTCTCTCCTTTAGCTCCTCCGGAGGATAGGCCGTAGTTAATTTTACCCCTGCCTCTTCAGCTAGTTGTTTCCAAGGGTAATAATTGCTTGGGAACTGATATCCGGCAACAAGTATTTCATCTCCTTTTGTAAATTTCACATTACGTGCCACATTAGCCATGCCATAGGAAACAGAAGGTATAATGGCAATTCTGGAAGGATTAGGATTATTGATTAATTCACTATAGATCTTCCTGAGATCATCTGATTCCGTAAAGAAATCTTCGGGAGTAACTGATATAGGATTTCTTTTCTTCTGAACACCAACGATTCCGGCTTCTTCGACTGCTTTAAGCAACGGAGCCATATAGGCGCAGTTGATATAACTTATATCCTCGGGCAATGAGAATAGTTCTTTTTGATTTTTCAGCATAGGCAAATATGCTAATTATTTCAAATTCAGTGAATCCCTCAGGTAGGTATATTTTGTTTTATTTTTCGTCCAGTAGTCTATTGCCATGGTATCCATCAGCTGGGCTGAAGTGGTTAATTGACGGCCATCAATACCTATAAGCTCCTCTTCCCAT
The DNA here is from genome assembly GCA_051418055.1 of Candidatus Cyclobacteriaceae bacterium M2_1C_046. Classification (GTDB taxonomy): domain Bacteria; phylum Bacteroidota; class Bacteroidia; order Cytophagales; family Cyclobacteriaceae; genus JBPRGH01. The sequence goes on from JBPRGH010000103.1 coordinate 41,987, forward strand.
CCATAAATATGATGAGGAAAATCTTTTGAAAATTTTATTCTCAAAGCGTGATCATCCTGATACTTTACATTATATACCAGGGTATCTGCAGATGATTTTAGCTCAGCGACTGCTGATACAGGTTCTAATTCTTTATGTAATAATCTGGTCATTATTAAACCGGGTATTATGGTAATCTCTCCCTCCGGCAGGCTTTGGTAATCCAGTCTTATCCGGTTCCATATTTCATCTTCAGTAAAACCTGCTTCTATTGAATAATCCCTGTCGCCTTCACTTTCAAAATAAGAAAACTGCCTGATGTCATAGCTTTGATCATTATTATTCATCTGTGTAAAAACATGACCACACCATTCCTGAGAGCTCATTGATAGTTTTAAAGGTGCTACATCTTCATAAACCGGGGAAAATACGGACATCATTATGGAATAAGGGTATATTCCGGTGTTAAAGTTTTTCATAAAATTTAATTTCATCACTTTCACACGATCTTCCTCTGCTTGCTGCGGATTATCAAGCTTTACATGCTTTTCTCTGCTGAAATCTTCCGTTACAAATATTAGTACCGCATGTCCATCATGAATTTCACCATACCTTGCCTGCTTTAATTTATAAGAAGCTATTTCGGCTTTCCCGGCATACCAATAATCATTGAATGCCTCCGGCAGATTATTTCGCTTACTCTGATCTTCCGATTGTTCCTTACAACTAAAAAAAGAGGCCAGGCTAAATAAAAGGATTAGGTGCTTTTTCATCATCATGCTATGTTCAATTGAATATTTCTTTCTTTAATCTACTTATTTAGAAGTAAATAAGTTACTATTCTAACTTACGTTTTGCTTTTAATGTAGGATATCTTATAACTTTAACTTTTGATTTATGTGTGAATATGAACAAATCCTTTGATCGTCCAAATTGGATCCATATTACGGTCATCACTATCATCTCTATTTTAAGCTGCTGGTACACCTATGAAAATAAGGTTGCACTTTTAGGGGATAATGCCAACTATTACATTTTAGGAAAAGCACTTGCCCAGGGTGACGGATTTACCCTTATCTCACATCCCAATAAGCCGCCAAACAATCATTATCCTCCGGGCTATCCAGCATTAGTCAGTGTGGCCTTGAAGATAACAGGAGATAGCCTACAGGCCGTCAAGATCTTTAATTGCCTGTTGTTTATTGGTTCTGTTTTGTTAACATATTTACTTATCAGCCGCTGGATCAATCCTGTCCTGGGAGTGGTGGCTGCAGTTTTTTGCGCTTTAAACAGCCATATGTTATTCTACTCCTCAATTATGATGTCAGAGGTGCCTTATCTGTTTTTCTCTCTGCTCACCCTCTACTTCTTTATAAATATCAGGAGCGAGTTTTCCATAAAAGATAAATACCTATATCTGACATTATTGGCACTGGTCCTTACTTATTATATACGTTCTTTAGGTGTTGCTTTATTACTAGGAATGTTAATCCACCTTCTTATCCAGAGGAAATGGAAACATAGTACTTTTTTTGTTATCCTGTTTATTCTTATGGCCCTGCCGTGGTCAATCCGGTCTTCAAACCTTGGTGGCAGTTCTTACATGAACCAGTTAAAGATGGTAAACCCGTATCAGCCGGCATTGGGGGAGGCCAGTACAGGAGATTTCATTGACAGGATTGGGGAAAACCTGGTAAGGTATGTTACTAAAGAAATCCCTTCTGCCTTTTATCCTGCCTTCGATCCTGAATATGGGAAAGATGCAGGCGCAGGTGACTGGTTATTTGGCATGGTGCTTATAGGCTTTGGGATCTGGGGTCTTTGGTTGATAAAACAATATCGCTTTCTGCTACTCGGTTATTTACTTGCCACCTTTGGAATATTAATGCTCTGGCCTCAAGTATGGTATGGTGTACGTTTTATTGTACCTATCATTCCATTATTTTATATTGCTTTGGGAGCAGTTCTGGCATATTTATTTTACCAGCGATTTAAATTTAATGAGACTGGCTGGAAGCCATACTTGCTTTTACTATTGGCATTACCACTCTTTTCATCTGTTGAAAAGCTGCACAAGGAAGCTTATTCACCTTACCATCCTGCATGGGAAAATTATTTTAAGGCAGCTGTCTGGGCAAAAAATAACTTACCAAAAGATGCCGTGATCAGTACTGGTAAACCCACATTATTTTATCTGTATTCAGATCGTCCTACTGACCGTTATCCTTTTAATGAAAATCAGGAAGAGCTAATGAAGCAACTTAAATCCACTGTGGATTACGTGGTAATAGACCAGGTATATGGTAATACCATCCGATATCTTTTGCCCGTGGTCCAGGAGAACCGAGATCAGTTTGAAATGGTTTTACACCTCAAAAATCCCGATACCTTCTTATTAAAGCTAAAGAAATGAGGATTAAAACATTATCAATTATAATTCCCGTTTATAATGAGGAGCGTACAATCCATAAAATTTTGGATAAGATCCAGGAGGTAAATCTTATAAATGGCATAGAGAAGGAGGTAATACTTATAAATGATGCTTCCACAGACAATTCAGAAGCGGTTTTAAAAAAATATATTGAAGAGAATTCGAAACTGCCCATAAAGTATTATGCACATGAAAAGAATGCCGGCAAAGGAGCTGCACTTCATACCGGCATCGCCAAAGCCACCGGTGAATTTTTAATCATCCAGGATGCCGACCTGGAGTATGATCCGCAGGAATATAATGTGTTATTAAAGCCTGTGGTCAATGATGTCGCGGATGTTGTGTACGGCAGCAGGTTTGTTGGCGGGCATCCGCACCGTATTCTATTCTTCTGGCATTCAATTGGTAATAAGATATTAACTTTTCTTTCCAATATGTTTACCAACCTGAACCTCACAGACATGGAAACATGCTATAAGCTTTTCAGGACTGACATCGTCCAAAAACTTTCATTAAAGGAAAGGCGATTTGGTTTTGAACCTGAGGTAACAGCAAAAATTGCCCGGATCCCAGGAATACGTATTTACGAAGTGGGTATTTCCTACTATGGAAGAACATATGCTGAGGGAAAGAAAATTAACTGGAAAGATGGTTTTCGAGCTATTTATTGCATTCTGCGCTACAATTTTTTTAGATAAGTTACAAAATAACCTTTTACCAGTATTAAGGGTTATAATTGAAATTAATATACCTGTGATTTACATATATTAATATTCTAATATTTTAGAGATATTTGCAGATATGGTAAAAAAGGAAATATATAAAGGGATTGAATTCGTGCGGCTGAGTAAACTTCCTGAAGAACAGGCAGTTCAGATTAAGGAGTGGAGCAGATCAAAAAGGATCACTATTCTTACTGATGCTGAAACATGGAGAGACTGCATACAATATAAGGATTATCAAAACTGGTATGAGAATTCGTATAAGCCGGTTCCCGCGAAAGAACTTTCTCAGGTAAATATTCAAAAGCCTGCTGCTAAAAATAATCAGATAAGAGTACCTCGTATATTTAATTTTTTAACCTCAAAGAGCTAGTCCCAAACCCCTTCTGGCACAATTTCCAGTACGTTGCCTGCAAAATCTTTAAAATAAAAAGATTCTAATCCTGATTTCCAGGTTACCTCATCAATTATTTCAATCCCTTTTAAACGGATCTCTTCTTTAGCATTTTGATAATCCTGCTGCGGAACTTCAAATGCAAAATGTATGGGGCCGTTAGCGAAATGTGGTGGCGGGCTATCCTTTATTTTGGAATCTTCAGGATTAAAGCACAGGAGCACTGAATTTCCTGCCCTAAAAAAAATATGCTTTTCCTCGACATAGCTAATGATCTCCAGGCCCAGTTTTTCATAATAGAACGCCTTCGCCTGCTCAAGGTCTTTAATATAAATGCACGTTTCTTTTATACCGGTAAAATCCATTAATCAACAATTTCTTCTGATTGCAGCTGCTTATCAAAAAGCTCCTTATAAAAGCCATTCTTTTCCAATAGCTGATCATGGGTACCTTTCTCTACTATTTTACCTTCATCCAGCACAATTATCTTATCTGCAAGTTTAGCAGATGATATACGATGGCTTATAATAATTGATGTCCGTCCTTTCATGATCCTTTTCATACTATTCAATATAGTATTCTCAGTTTTTGTATCAACCGCCGAAAGTGCATCATCTAATATCAGTATTTTAGGATTTCTGATCACTGCACGTGCTATTGAAACTCTTTGTTTCTGACCCCCTGAAAGTGTGATCCCCCTTTCACCAAGCATAGTATTAAAGCCTTTGGGGAATCGTTTAATGTTTTGATATACATCAGCTTCTTTAGCAGCTTTTATCACATCTTCCTCCGTAACCTCCTCAGCACCAAAAGCAATATTATTGTATATTGAGTCACTAAAAAGAAACACATCCTGTGGCACATATCCAACTTGCTTACGCAGGCTGATCAGGTTATAATCTTTAATATTAATATCATCTACCTCTATTTTACCTTCGGTGGCATCATACATACGGGTAATAAGATTTGCAATAGTAGATTTCCCTGAGCCTGTTGTACCAATTACTGCCAATGAATTACCGGGATTTATTTCAAATGAGATATCCTTTAATGCCTGTACGCCAGATTCAGGATACATAAAAGAAACATTATCAAAACGGACCTTGCCTTCTATTGGCTTCTCGAGTTCTTTTTGCGAAACAATATGAGTTTTAGTATGTAAAAATTCATTTACTCTTTTCTGTGAAGCCTCGGCACGTTGAATGATACTGCTTATCCATCCTAATGAAGTTACAGGCCACGTGAGAAGGTTGACATAGATGATAAATTCAGCAATATTACCGAAAGATAAAGAGCCCTCAATAACTTCAGCGCTACCTGCATAAACGGTGAGGATTGTACTAAGCCCTATCAATCCAAGTATCAATGGAAAGAATAGCGACTGGACTTTTGTAAGAGCGAGTGATTTATCACGATAGATATCACTTTCATTTTTAAATTTATCGCCAGAATCTTTCTCCCTGTTAAAAGATTTCAATATACGGATACCGGAAAAAGCTTCCTGAACATAAGTAGACAAACCCGATTGGCTTTCCTGAATTTCTTCGGACCGCTTATTAATTATATTATTCACATAATAAATACTTACGGATAGCAGAGGTAATGGGATGAGGGCAAAAAGAGTAAGTTTAACATTTATGGACAACATTATAGGCACAAGCATCAATACGAGTATAATCATATTTATGCCATACATGATCGATGGGCCAAGGTACATCCGTATTTTGCTAACATCCTCCGAGATCCGGTTCATCAGGTCTCCTGTATTATTACGTCTGTAAAAACCTAAGGGAAGAGATTGATAATGAGCAAAAATTTCATTTTTAAGATCAAACTCTATAAGCCGGGACATTACTATTATTGTCTGCCGGACCATAAAAAGAAAAACGCCACGCAGGAGTGCCATTACCAGAATAGCTGCTCCATAAATAAGTATGCTAATAGTAAACCCCTGGTATATATCGCTTTGAAGCTCCAGGCCTTCAAAATTTCTGTAAATGCTTATATTATCTATAACCAGATTTATTGCGTACCGGACCAGCTGTGCAGGTAAGATCTGAAATATATTTGATATAATGGTAAAGACCAACCCAAGGATCAGGTAATATTTATATTTGATCAGGTATTTATTAAGATAGCTTAATTCTTTCATTCAACGGCCTTCAAACCCACTTTATCTTTAAACATGCAAATATAGAACGGAAACAAAAAGAATAGGTTTTCTGCAATCGTTTTCATATAAAGATTTAAAGTTATAATTTTGTGGCCAACTTAACCAGCCTAACGCTTGTGAGGCAGGTATTACCAGAATAAAAGTATGATGCAAGTCAAAGAAATGGATAGAGTTGATGGTTTTTCGGTTTTCTCTTTAGCAACCGAAATGAATCACGAACAGGTAGTTTTTTGTAATGACGAAGCTACGGGATTAAAAGCGATAATAGGTATTCATAATACCGTATTAGGGCCTGCACTAGGTGGAACCAGGATGTGGAATTACGCCTCTGAACAGGAAGCGGTAACTGATGTGTTAAGGCTTTCAAGGGGAATGACCTATAAAGCGGCAATCTCAGGATTAAATTTGGGAGGTGGAAAAGCCGTGATTATTGGTGATGTAGACAAGTTAAAGAATGAGGCTTTTATGCGTCGTTTTGGAAAATTTGTTAATAGCCTTAACGGAAAATACATCACTGCCGAAGATGTTAATATGAAAACCCGCGACATGGAATTTATTGGCATGGAAACCAAGCATGTTACAGGTTTACCAGAGACTATGGGTGGTAGCGGAGATCCTTCACCGGTTACAGCATATGGTGTTTATATTGGCATGAAAGCTACTGCAAAAAAGGTATTTGGTGATGAAAGCCTGAAAGGAAAAAAGGTACTTGTTCAGGGTGTCGGCCAGGTAGGCATGTATCTTGTAGGCCATTTAACAAAAGAAGGGGCCAAGGTTATGATCTCTGATATTGCAGAGAAAAAGGTTGCTCAGATAGCAAAAGAACATAAAGCTGAAATTGTTGCCCCTGCAGATGTATTTGATACTGATATGGACATTTATGCTCCTTGTGCATTAGGTGCTACTTTAAATGATGATACCATTCCAAAGCTGAAATGTAATATAATTGCCGGAGCAGCTAATAACCAGCTTAAAGATGAGAAGCGCCATGGTTATATGCTTGTAGACCGCAGCATCACCTATGCACCGGATTTTTTAATCAATGCAGGTGGTCTGATAAATGTATATAATGAATATTTAGGAGGTTATAACAGGGACCGCGCCTACCAGCAGGCGGAGAAGATCTATGATACCTGTTTAAATATTTTTACAGTTGCTGAAGAGCGTGATATAACAACACAGGAAGCCGCTATTGAATTTGCAGAGAAAAGAATTAGTGACGTAGGTAAAATTAAATTAAGCAGATAATTCCGGCAGCCAAACTTTGATGCCGGTCATACTGTTGTACATACATGCTTAATCGCAGAACTTTAAGAATAAAGGCAATGCAAACGGCATTTGCCCTGAGACAATGTAAAGAAGCTAACTTCGCAAATGCGTTGGAAAATATCCGGCAGGAATTCCTGCCGGACCTTAATTCCATGGAACCGCAGGATGCCGCTGGTTTAGCAGCCCAGGGTCTTGAAGCCCAGGAAATTTTTAAGAAAAGTTACACCCAGGCAAAACCTTCCGTAACTGAAGGGTCTAATGAAAAAATTAACCGGGTGGTAAATTCTGAAATAGCAGAATACCATAAACTAAACGATAAGGATCAGCGGTTTTTGAAAAATCAAATGATCATTACCGCCGAAACAGTTTATCATTATTACCTCCTCAACCTTCTGTTATTTGCTGAATTTGCGGATCTGGCTGAAAAAGATAAACGCCAGAACCATCAGCATTTTATCGAAAATCCGGTAATCCGTAAAGTAAAAGAGCATCAGGAATTACAGGATCTTGCGGTAAGGCATAATCTAAGCTGGTCTGATAATGAAGACATTGTGCGTCAGTGGTTCAGGGATTTTATAAAAACCGATGAGCACTATCAGGGTTTCAATAAAAAGGAATCTGTTACCTTTAGTGAAAGCAAGGAGCTGATCCAGCATCTTATAAAGAAAGTCCTTTTTCAAAAAGAGGTTATTGAAAGCTACTGGCAGGAAAAAGATATTTCCTGGAGTGAAGACAGATCAGTGGTTTTAAGCCTTCTTAAAAAAACTGTAAAGGAATTGGATGATCCTGAAGACAATCTCGAATTACAGGTGTTATCCTATAACTGGGACGATGACAAAGAATTTTTTAAAATTTTATGGGATAATTCTTTGGAGGCTGCGGATAAATACACAGATTTGATAGCTGAAAAAGCAAAAAACTGGGATGTTGAACGTTTAGCCACAACAGATCGTATTATATTAGAGATGGCCATTGCCGAAATGATTATCTTCCCGAGTATTCCGGTGAAGGTTACCATTAACGAATACATTGAAGTGTCAAAACGTTACAGCACACCAAAAAGCAAGCAATTTATTAATGGTATGCTGGATGTAATTTCCAAGGAACTAATAAAGGAAGGGCATATCAAAAAGAGTGGCCGAGGTTTAATTGATAATAAATAACTAAAATATGAGTAAAGGTAATTTATTTATGGCTTTCCTTGCTGGCGCAGCTACAGGGACATTATTTGGAATTTTATATGCCCCGGATAAAGGATCAAACACAAGAGACAGATTGACCTATCGGCTTGATAAGTATAAAGTTATGCTTGAAGAGCTGGTAGAAGATCTTATTAGTGGAAAAGATATAGAATTTAATGAAGCTAAGGATCATAGTCAAAAAGTTGTCAGTGATGCACGGGAAAAAGCAGAACGTCTTCTGGAAGACGTTGACCAGCTTCTTTCCCAAATAAAGAAGGATAAAAAAGAAGATCAATAAGGAACGATTTATAAAAATCAGTAGTTTTACCTCTGTTGAAAAGAACAATATAATTTAACGCACTAAAAATGAATCTGATCAAATTATTATTTATTGCATTTTTTGCCGTTGCCACTGTAGCATGCAGTGACCGCGATGCTGAAAAAAGAATTGCAGAACTTGAGAGCAGGCTGGCAGAAATAGAAGGCCAGAATTCTCCAAAAACGCCTACTAAAGTTCAGGCTGAACCTGAAGTAAAACCTGAAGGGCCTCTTCCGGCGTTCACTTTCACCGAAACAGAGTATGATTTTGGGACTATCAATGAAGGTGATAAAGTAAAGCATACATTTACTTTCACTAATACAGGAGATGCTGCTTTGATCATTCAAAATGCATCAGGTTCTTGTGGATGTACGGTACCTACCTATTCTAAAGAGCCTATTGCTCCGGGAGAGTCGGGTGAAATTGTTGCTGAATTTAATAGTAAAGGTCAAAAGAACCAGCAGATTAAAACAGTAAGGGTAACCGCAAATACCTGGCCGAAGCAGCATACGCTTAAAATAAGAGCTATGGTAACTCCTTTAGAAGCTACTACTACTACTGAAGCTAGCTCAGGACCTGTAAGAAAATAGCCAAAATTTCAAAAATATTAAAATAAAACATCCCAACTACGTAAGTGGTTGGGATGTTTTGTTTATAATCTTATACTTTTGCGAGAATAAATTTTAGAACTTATGTTTAAACCATTTTTACTACAAGCAACTTCTCCTGAGGGAGGGGGTGTCGTTATGCAGATTATCTTTTTTGTAGGTATCGCATTGGTCTTTTACTTTTTTATGATCAGACCTCAGCAAAAAAAGCAAAAAGAACAAAAGTCATTTGTTGAGAATCTTAAAAGAGGTGACAATGTGGTGACTATAGGTGGTATTCATGGAAAGGTATTAAGTGTGTCAGATACTACTGTTGTTGTTGAAGCAGATAAAGGATGCAAATTAACGGTATCTAAATCTGCTGTGTCTCAGGAAGCAAGCAAACAAATTTCCAGAACTGAAGCATGAAAGCATTTGAGAAAATAGACAGTTTCGTCAGGCGCTATAGCGATGTGCGCGTGATACTGCTGTGTTTTCTCGCTGCTACTACATTCTGGTTCTTCAATGCTTTAAATGACACTTATTCTGCCAGTATAAATTATCCTATAACTTTTAGTTATAATGAGGAGGATTATATTGTTATGGAGGAGCTACCTGATGAAGTATATCTCAACCTTGAGGGCATTGGCTGGAATCTTTTTCGCAAAAGCCTTGGAATAAAAGTTACTCCCCTAAGGATTTATCTTGAAGAGCCTTCTGAGATTAACGTAATCGCAGGATCTTCCTTGCCTGCCATTATTTCCGATCAACTGGCTGAATTCAACCTGAACTATGTCCTTACCGACAGTTTATATATTAAAATCGATCGAAAAGTTAAAAAGACTTTTATAGTTAAAATTGATAGTGCGGCAATAAATGTTGCTGAGGATCATATTATCACCAGCCCGATTTCATTTAATCCTGATTCTGTAACATTAGTAGGACCTGCTTCTATCTTAGAACCAATTGGGGATACACTGGTGCTAAATATACCGGAGAATAAGATCTCTTCTGATTATGATGAAGAAGTACCTATCACTTTTAACAAAAATGAACTCGTTCGAAAGCAACCTGAATTTATTAGTGTGGGCTTTAATGTTGAGGAGCTTATCGAAAGGGAGCTGGAAGTGAATGTCAAAGCCACTAACCTTCCCCGCCAGTTAATCCTGGCAGATTCTCTTGTAAATGTAGAGATAAGAGTTAAAGAATCTAGATTAGGCGAATTAACACCTGAGGATATTGATGTTGTTGCTGATTTTAGAAACTTTAACCCTGAGGATTCTACCATAATACCTACTGTTCGTTTTTATCCTAACTATGTAAATTCTGTGCAGGTAGATACTGTTGGTTTAAAAGTAACCCGGAAAAAAACGAATTGAGCCAGCCGCTAAAAATAGGTGTAACCGGAGGTATTGGCTCTGGAAAATCATTGGTTTGTCGTATATTTTCTAAACTTGGAGTTCCTGTTTATTATGCTGACGATCGTGCAAAATGGCTGATGGCTAATGATGCTGATTTAAAGAGTAAAATAATAGCTGCTTTTGGCTCCAAAAGCTATAATCCTGACTCTACACTTAATAGAAGTTATCTTTCCAAAAAAGCCTTTAATGACCCGGAGCAATTGAAAAAGCTAAATAACATTGTCCACCCGGCAGTAGGGCAAGATTTTAAAAATTTCAGTGAAGCCAATCAGGATAAAAAGTATATAATAAAAGAGGCGGCTTTAATTTTTGAATCGGGTGCTTATAAAAATCTTGATTTTACCATTAACATCTACGCGTCAGAGAGAGCCAGGGTTGAACGGGTATTAAAAAGGGATCCACAGCGTGACAGTAATGAGATAAAAGCTATTATCGATAAACAACTAAAAGACGAGGAGCGGAGTCAACTTTCTGATTTCGAAATAAAAAATGATGGAGAGCACCTGATTATTCCTCAGGTGCTGGATCTCCATCACAAATTCCTGTCTCTATAGAATTACAGAATTACTTTTTTTAGTACTTTGCTGTTGCCATTTGTTACTTCCACAATATAATCTTTAACATCAGCATTCTTTAAAATAAATACTTTGCTAAAGGAAGGGTTTACATCAGCAGAAGACTGGTGAACCAGTTTTCCATGAGCATTATAAATTTTTATAGAGAAGATATCTTTTTCACCAGAAATCGCTGTGAAGATAAATTTTTCTTCATCTTCTTGATTTTTGGTGATCTTTACAAGCTGAAAGTCCGGTGAATGAAGATTAGCACCTTTTACAAATTCTTCTTTTGTAGTGACACCGTCAATAGTTATTTCCAGGAAATATTTACCATCTTTCAGAGAAGACAGGTCGTAAGGGCGTAAAAATTTAGCGCTGTTTATTCTTTCCGAAAAAAGAACTGTCCCATTGCTGTTAAAGATTTTTACTCTTACATTCTTCACCTCCTCAGAGGTATAAAAAAGCTCAAGCTTTTTACCCTGATCCTTAACTATCAGATTGTAGTTTTTGGAGACGTTTTCATTTGCATTAGCCATAAAAGTTGTACCTGCCAGGAACAAGATGGCCACCATTGAAATTAACTGTTTTTTCATAAAAATAATTTTGAGTTTTTGACAATGGTCTTTTACGAGATATTAAAGAAAAAGATTTATTTTTCTTTTTTTTCTTACATCTATAATGACAGCATTTATGCTTTACAGCTGGCAATCCAGTTTATTATAAACAGGAATATATTGCATTATTTAACAGCAGTAGCAGTTTTTCAGGTAAAAATGAAGATGAAAAAAATTTCTTAATCTTCTTTTGAAATATTTTTATCTACATCCTTTTTCTTTACAATAAAAACTCTCTGGATCCACTTTGGCAATAAGAATGCACCAATGATAAGATAAGGGTAATAAGAGATTGCACGCCATAGGATGGCTACTCCAAATGCATACTCGCCAAGGTAGATATCAAAAAAGCGAGGGAAAAAATATTCAGCTGTGCCGCTACTTCCTGGTGTCGGAGAGAAAAGCATCACAATCCACAGGATCAGGTGTTTACCAAATATAGTTACATGTTCAAGAATACTGACTTTATCAGTATAAGCCATTATAAGAAAATTTAATATGGTATACCGGCACACCCACGCGACTATGGTAGCCATAGAAATTTTTAGCCAGTAACGTTTTTTTCTGCCCTTAATATAAGATGATGCCCACATCACCTCATTTCCGTGCTGGTAGGCTGCATATCTCCAGCGCCTTAAAAACCCAATGGAAGTAATTTTTATCAATACCCACTTAAAAAGCCGGGGCTTGTAAAATAAGGCAAGCGCCATAATCAGGGTATAAAAAGCAATTAGAGAATAGCTGGTTATAAATATGGCCGGGAGGCTTTTGCCTAATTTTGTTTCAGCATCGGCAATATTGGGAAGGATATCACCCATACTTATCAATAAAGCTATTGTGGCGGCTACAACAAAAAACATGTTATCCAGAATAGCCGTAAGCATAACATAAGCCAGTGACTTACCAAGATTTATCCCTTCCTTTAGCAGAATAAAAACGGCCACCGGTGTACCGCCAACTACGGTAGGTGTAACAGCAGAAGCAAACTCCCAAAGCAAAATAACATAAACGCTGCCGGTCCAGGTGATCTCTTCATCAGTTAATACCCGTATCCGATAGATATATGCGGCCTCTTTCAAAAATAAAGTTAAAAAAGCCAGCACTACCGGCCATGCCTCCGCCTGAAAAATGAGATTAAGCTTTTTCCCATCGATATCTTCATCGGTGAGGATCATGATAACAATAAAACCTATACCTATAGCAGCAGGTAGCCAAGCCTTTCGTGGGTTTAAAGTTTTTAGTATTTTCTGTGGCTCAAGATGCATATTCAGGTTGCAGGAACTGTATCGGTTTTCTCAATCCAAAAATTATTAAACCCTTCTCCTAAATGTAGTGTGATCTCCTGTAGTTGTATCAATTCGAGGATAGCCAAGAAATTAAAAATAACATACACTTTTGTCGGTTCCTCTTCAATTAAGTTGGTGAAAGCAATTCGAGATTGTAAATTTAGTTTCTGCAATATATGCTCTTTCTGCTTAGAGATGGTATAAGGATATTCTATTACTTCATGTCGGGGTTTATTCTGCTCCTCCTCAAACCTTTCAACCACACGCTGAAATACTTTAAGCAATTTGTAAAGATCAACATCCTGGAGCTCCGACTCTACATTGGTGGTTTCAGAAAGCTTGCGTATCTCTTTTAATCCATTTCCTCTCTTTTCCTTTTGAAGCTCTTCTTCTTCCATACTTTGAAGCTGCTCCAATACTGATTTATATTTTTTATATTCCAGCAGGTGTTTTACCAACTCTTCGCGAGGATCTATTTCATTACCTTCCTCATCAAGCTGTGGGCGGGGAAGAAGCATTTTTGATTTTATCTTCATCAAAGTAGCTGCCACTAATATAAATTCACTGGCCACTTCAATGTTCATCTCCTCGAGCCTGTGAAGATAATCGAGGAAATCACCCGTTATCCTTGATATAGGAATATCATGAATATTCAGCTCATCCCTCTCTATAAAAAATAGGAGCAGATCAAACGGCCCCTCGAATAATGGCAACTTAATTTCAAAACTCACGTACGGATAATTTAAATATTCTTCCAAAAATACGATTTACCTAGAAAAATTTAAATTTGTAGCAGTAAATAACTCTTGTTTGTTTTTTTTACCGGAAACACTTAGTTTAAGTGGTTGTTTATCAAACACATTTTAGAAGTCAAAGTTATGCTCATACAGCCTGGAGAACTGCTCTCTACCATTAACTCCCCCGAGGATGTTAAAAAATTAAATCAAAAGGATCTTGTAAAGCTCTGCCAGGAACTTCGTCAGTTTATAATTGATAATGTTTCGGTTTATGGCGGGCATTTTGGCGCCAGCCTTGGAGTAGTGGAACTCACCGTTGCCCTGCACTATATATTTAAAACTCCTTATGATGAATTGATTTGGGATGTAGGGCACCAGGCCTATGGCCATAAAATATTAACGGGCCGCCGAGACCAATTTAAAACTAATCGGATATACAAAGGTCTAAGCGGTTTTCCAAAAAGAAGAGAAAGTGAATTTGATTCCTTTGGTGTAGGCCACTCCTCCACCTCTATCTCTGCTGCCTTAGGAATGGCTATGGCATCAAAATATATGGGAATTGAAGATAAGCAGCATATTGCTGTCATTGGTGACGGCGCAATGACAGGAGGTATTGCTTTTGAAGGCATGAACCATGCAGGGGTATCAGATACAAATGTCCTTATCATCCTTAATGATAACTGCATGTCAATTGACCCTAATGTGGGTGCACTGAAAGATTATCTTACGGATATTACCACCTCTCACACTTATAATAAAGTAAAAGATGAGATCTGGAATATTATGGGCAAGATCAATAAGATTGGACCACATGCCCGTGAGATGGTTTCAAAAGTTGAGGGAGGTATTAAATCTATTCTGTTAAGCCAGAGCAATTTATTTGAATCTTTAAACCTACGTTATTTTGGCCCTGTAGATGGTCATGATGTAAATCATTTGGTGCACGTATTAAAAGATCTTAAAGATATAAAAGGCCCTAAGCTCCTTCATGTGATGACAAAAAAGGGCAAAGGCTTTGATCCTGCTGAATTTGGCAACCAGACCACCTGGCATGCCCCGGGGAAATTCGACAAGATCAGTGGTGAGATCTATAAAAAAGTTCATGAAGTTCCTCAGCCCCCGAAGTACCAGGATGTATTCGGACATACCATTGTTGAGCTAGCTAAGGAGAATGATAAAATTGTAGGGATCACTCCTGCTATGCCTTCGGGTTCTTCATTAAACATTATGATGGATGAAATGCCGGAGCGGGCATTTGATGTGGGTATTGCCGAGCAGCATGCAGTTACATTTAGTGCAGGTCTTGCCACTCAGGGTTTAATCCCTTTCTGTAATATCTATAGTACCTTCATGCAAAGGGGATATGATCAGGTGATCCATGATGTGTGTATCCAGGACCTGCCAGTTAATTTCTGTTTGGACCGTGCAGGATTTGCCGGTGCTGATGGCCCTACACATCATGGGGCCTATGATATTGCTTACATGCGCTGCATACCAAATATGATTGTAGCTGCCCCAATGAATGAATCGGAGCTACGTAATCTGATGTACACTTCTCAACTGCCAAGGGAGAATACGGCCTTTACTATACGTTATCCTAGAGGCCAGGGGGTAATGCCTGAATGGCGTACACCTATGGAAAAGGTAAATATCGGCTCCGGTAGAAAAATAAAAGACGGTTCAGATATCGCTATCCTCACTCTAGGGCATATTGGAAATTATGCTGTTGAGGCATGCGAGGAGCTTGAAAAGCAGGATATTGACGCTGCACATTATGACATGCGTTTTGTAAAACCTCTTGATAAAAAACTCTTAGAGGAAGTTTTCAGCAAGTTTGATAAAGTTATTACTATTGAAGATGGTTGTATAATGGGTGGCTTTGGCAGTGCTGTTTTGGAATGCATGGCTGACCTAAAATATAATTGCCAGGTAGTAAGGCTTGGTATACCCGACGAGATTATTGAACATGGCTCACAGGAAGAGCTTCATAAGGAATGTGGATTTGATGCTGAAGGAATTATAGAGACTGTAGAGAAAATGCTTGCAGCCGAAAAAATTCAAACTAATGCCTGATACCATTGCCTATTTTGAAAAAGGTAAGGGAAAGCCGGTAGTTCTGCTCCATGGTTTTTGTGAGACATATGAGGTTTGGAAGGATTTAATTGACGAATTATCAAAAAACTACCGCGTATTGGCTCCCGATTTACCAGGCTTCGGCAGGTCTCCTTTACCAAACCAGGAAATTACAATAGAAAATATAGCCGAAAAGCTCAGCCTATGGATTAAAGATGTTGTTAAAGAGCCGGTTATAATTTTTGCTCATTCTATGGGTGGGTATATTACATTGGCATTTGCTGAAAATCATAGAGATCAGCTTAAAGCCTTTGGTTTAATTCATTCTACTGCACATGCTGATTCCCCTGAAAAAAAAGAAAACCGTCTGAAAGCAGCTGAATTTGTAAAGAAAAATGGGGCAGAACCTTTTATAAAAACATTAATCCCTTCTTTATTTCACCAGGCTAATGAAAAGCAGGCATTGGTGCAGGAGGCTATGAAAACGGCAATTACCACCCCGGCTGAAACAATAATATCTTATTCTCTTGCCATGCGTGAGCGGCCACCAAGATATCATCTTTTATCAGATGAAGAGATCCCAAAGCTATTTATTGCTGGTAAATATGATGAAGTTGTTCCTCTTTCTTCCTCAGAAGAGCAGATCAGTAAAATTAAAAATGGTAAGGGTGTCGTTTTAGAAAACAGTGCTCATATGGGAATGACAGAAGAGCCTGGATCCCTTCTTAAGGAAATAAAGGAATTTCTTAAAAATATTTTATAAGAAAAGTAATTAATTTAATCTCTTCTGAAGGAACACAAAAGCTCTTTCATATGCATCTTCAAGAGGTCCATCTTCAAAATCATTTCCCGAAGCCTCAGAAGTATCAAATCTTTCAACAGTTAAATTATTATTACCTTTATTCATGGCTTCTTTGAAGCTGTTAATTCTATTTATATCCATCTGATCTTCCGGCATTACCAGGAGAGCCAGAACATCTGCCTCCAGCTGGGCCAGTTCTTCGGAATCTATGCCAGGCAATTCATTGAAAAGGACATAACCTCTGATATTGTTTGGCACAACAAAACCAGCTTCTATTGCCCATTCAGCTCCGGAACCATAACCTACTAATCCTACTTCAGCCGCTGTTCCTACAAAATCCATTATACCCTTTACGATGGCTTCAGAGCGTTTACGATCCATTATTTTCTCTTGAGCAAGCATTGTTTCCTTATCATCTGCCACTTTTCCATCATAAAGATCAACCACATAAACATGGATATCACCTATATCCTCCGCAAATTTATCGGCCATCTGTTTCATATGCCAGCTAAGTCCACTGCCATCAGTAAAAACCAGGACATATTCATCAGTATCAGGGTGTGCATCGACGGCATAAGCCCTTCCCATTTTTCCATCGGGAGTTTCAAAGGTTATTATTCTACCTTCCGGCTCCATATGCTGAGCAATTGCAAAACCGGTAAAAAAGATAAATAGTGATGTCAAAAATATTTTCATAATACTGGATTTTATATTATGATAACAGTATTTAGCTTACATTGTTGGTTAAATCTTTTCTCTGCTGTAAGCTATAAAATCAGTCACCGGTGGTGTTATATCAAAATTCCTTAGTCTGATTGCCATTTGGGCGCGGTGGTAGGTGCTATGGTTGATCACATGTGTTATTATATGCCTGATGGTTGTTTCAAATTTTACTCCCTCTGAATTTTTATAGAAGATCATCTCCTCAAATGTTTCACCCCGGTGCTCTTCTCTTACATAATTTATCCAGTTCCCTGAGCTTTCATATACCATACTTTTCAGCTCCCTTAATTTATACTTTTCCCAAAGGGGAAATGGGCTGGTAGGCATATCCTTGATTCTGTGAAGCCAGATGATTTGCGATGAAATAAGGTGGCTAAATAATTTTAGAAGTTCTTTATCATCAACATTCTCATCTTCTAAAACTGCAAGCATGCGTATATTTGCCCAGTGATTATATTCAAAAAGCTCCAAAAAATGCTTTTTCATAAATAACTTATATTTAAATTACAGCACAAATTTAGATATTTACTTTAATTGCCAATTACTTGTATAACGACTATGAAGAAAATTGTTTTTTTGTTTCTCATTATTAATTCTTTTACAGCTTATTCACAGGAAAAACCTGAGCCTACTATAGATATTGAACCGTATTTTGATCTAAAATTTACTCAGGCAGAAAGAGACTCAATGATTGGGGAGCTGGAAAGCATGAAAAAAGCACTTGTGGCTATGCATGGATATGAATTAAGAAATGAGGTAATGCCCGCCGTCCTCTTTGACCCCATACCTGCAAATTTTTCTCAGAAATCCCGATCAGTACTGTCTGATTATGATATTCCTGCTGCTGAACTTCCAAAAAACCGTGATGACCTTGCTTTTTATACCGTTGCAGAATTATCCAGTTTGATCAAAAATAAAAAAATAAGCAGTGTCGAGCTCACGCGCTTTTTTATTGACAGGCTGAAAACCTACAGCGACACATTGGAAAGTACAGTAGCTATTTTAGAAGACCGTGCATTGGAGCAGGCGCATAAAGCTGACCTCGAAATTAATAAAGGACGTTACCGCGGGCCGCTTCATGGTATCCCTTATGGTGTAAAGGATCTTATTGCTGTAAAAGGAACAAAAACTACCTGGGGAGCAACTCCATTTAAAGACCAGGAGATAGAAACAACTGCTACTATTGTTCAAAACCTGGATAGTGCCGGCGCTATATTGGTAGCTAAATTAACCCTTGGTGCATTAGCAATGGGTGATATCTGGTACGGAGGCAAAACACGTAATCCATGGAACCTCGAGCAGGGAAGCAGTGGCTCATCTGCCGGATCGGCAGCTGCCGTTTCTGCAGGCCTGGTACCTTTCGCTATTGGGTCAGAAACATTGGGTTCCATTGTCTCTCCCTCTACACGTACTGGAGCTACAGGTTTACGCCCAACTTATGGGCGTGTAAGCCGTAATGGTGCCATGGCTTTAAGCTGGAGCATGGATAAGCTTGGCCCGATCACCCGCAGTGCAAAAGATGCTGCTTTAGTTTTTGATGTTATTGAAGGTAAGGATCCTGCCGATCCTACCACCTATAGGATGAACTACTCTTATAATCCGGTAAAGGATCTGAGTAAATTAAAGATCGGGTATTTAAAAAGCTATTTTGAAAGAGATTATAGTAATAAAGAAAATGATCAGCGGACTTTAGAACAGCTTATTAAAATGGGGGCTAACCTGGAGCCTGTTAATCTTCCTGATTCCGTACCTGTTTCTGCTCTGTCTATTATCCTTATGGCTGAGGCTGCCGCCGCTTTTGACCAGCTTACGCGATCAGGTCTGGATAGTTTACTGGTGAACCAGAGCAAGTATGCATGGCCAAATTATTTCCGAGGAGCACGATTTATACCGGCAGTAGAATACATTAATGCAAACAGATTGCGGCGTATAGTACAAAATGAGCTTCACGAAATATTTAAGGAATATGACGTAATAGTTGCTCCTTCATTTGGCGGAAGCCAGCTGCTGATGACGAATCTTACTGGACATCCAGCTGTGGTAATGCCGAATGGCTTTAATGATAAAGGTGCACCTACAAGTATCACTTTTTTAGGTAATCTTTTTGATGAAGGGATAATTTTAGCATTTGCCCAGGCTTATCAGGAAGCAACCGAATGGGATAACAAGCACCCTGAGTTCTTTAAGTAAACTTCTAACACTCTTCCCTCCTCCGAGTCCTCTTTGAGTGACTCGGAGGAGAATGGGTATTTCTGTGTAATCGGCAGAGCCGTCTTAGAATCCTAACTGACAAAATACCATTGCTGAAGCTAAAAGCCATTAATAACATATCTTAAAGAGATAGCAACCAGCTACACCTCTCATATCATCTTTATTTCCAATAAAGCATCTTCTTTGCTAGCGGCTGACTTTGATTTGAAACTAGTCCAGTGCAGCATCGCCGGTCAGATCCGCTTGGGGCGGTCAGAACGGAGTGTGGTTATATACCTTCTCCGGATCACTCGCTACCTTCTCCCTCCTTGTCGCTCGAAGAGGATGCGGAGAAAAAGTTCAGCTTTAAATTTATTATATTGTGACTATTCACCACCTGCTGCATTATGGCTGTAAAGATTGCTAAAAGGATCCCTATGAAAAACGCCCGACATATGAGCGAAGAGGAGATCCGCTCCGAACAAATAATTGTGGAGCAGGCAAAAGAGGATGGGCAACATTTTGGAAAGCTTTATGATAAGTATTTTGATGATATTTTCTATTTCATCTACCGCAGGACAGATGATGAAGCAACTACGGCTGATTTAACTTCTCAGACATTTTACATTGCACTGAAAAAGCTTTCAAAATATAAAAACCATGGATTGCCATTTTCTGCATGGCTATTCAGGATAGCGGCGAATGAAATAAATAAATACTATAGAAGCCAAAAGAAATCAAAAAGGGTCTATAGCCTTGAAGAAAGCCGCATAATAGAAATAATTGAAGAAGCCGGCGAAGAGGGTAATGAGGAAAAAATAGGTAAAGTAATAGCGGCATTAAATGCTTTGCCAACAGAAGTAATTGAGATAATGGAGCTTCGGTTTTATGAGGAGAAAAGCTTTAAAGAGATAGCCTTTATCCTTGATATCTCGGAGAGCAGCGCAAAAATGCGTGTATACAGAACATTGGAGAAACTTCGTGAGCAAATTGAAAACGGGAACAAATAAGATGGGCAACCACGAAATAAGGCTACGGAGAAAAAATATGACTTCGAGGAATATCGAAAGGCATAAAAATTATTATGAGATCATGAGAAGACATAATAAAAGATTGCATGCTAAAAGACTGACAAGGACGCTGATCTATATTCTTTTTGTAATTGGATTGGCGATCATCTTCTACTTTGCAATGGATAAACTTGAACGCGTTGATAATAAAAATTCCGGCCGGAATTCAACTTATGTTTTACCTAAATTAGAAAACAATGGAAACGAAAAAAGATCCCCGGAAAAATGTGTACCGATTGAGCAATTTATGGTTTAATCTTGGTCTGCTGCTTACCCTTGCAGCGGTAACTACCGCCTTTGAATGGCGTACTTTATATGAAGGTCCTGTTGTAGATTTTAACGATCCTTCAGACGGGCAGGTGATTGATTATATTCCTCCGACAATCATTGATCCTCCCCCAAAACCAAAGCCCATACTAGCTAGACCTGTAGAAGCCAAAGAGGATGAAGTTGAAGAGGTAGATCCAGGGGAAATAATTATTGACTTTACTGATGTTAAATTCCCTGATCCGGTAGAAATGGATGAGCCTGATGATGAGAAAACTGATGAAACTGTTGTATGGGCAGAGAAAATGCCGGAACCAACAGGTGGTTATGAGGCCTTCTATAAATACATTAGCAAAAACATAAATTACCCTCCCCAGGCTAAAAGATTAGGTGTGGAAGGAACAGTATATGTCCAATTTGTAGTGGATGAAAAGGGAGAAATTACAGCTATTGAGATAGCGCGCGGTATAGGTGCAGGTTGTGATAAGGAAGTCATAAGACTAATGGAAAACGCTCCCAAATGGAACCCCGGAAAACAACGCGCTGTACCTGTTAAGGTGCGGATGATAATGCCAATTAAATTTCAATTACAATAGCAGGGTTTACAGCATTCCCGAAGTTGAAAAGTTGATACTTTGGGAATGCTGTTTATTCTTAATTCTTTAACGAAAACTTACTCTGGTAAAAATTTTAAATTAATTTTATACATTATGAAACTATTAATTCGTTATTTGTGTAGCAGATTTGACCCTTAAACCTAATTATCTTTAAAAATGCTAAAAAAAGGAGCTTTATTTTTCGCTGTAATGATCGGTGCAGCAGCT
The DNA here is from genome assembly GCA_051418055.1 of Candidatus Cyclobacteriaceae bacterium M2_1C_046. Classification (GTDB taxonomy): domain Bacteria; phylum Bacteroidota; class Bacteroidia; order Cytophagales; family Cyclobacteriaceae; genus JBPRGH01. Next base: position 63,606 of record JBPRGH010000103.1, read on the forward strand.
ATTTTTTACCTTATACCTACAAAATTTTCTTCACCTGTAATTGCTGATTCCAGTGAAACTATTGTTGAAGATACTATCCCGGTTATACCTCATGAACCGCAATATCTTTATGGTATTCCCATTGATTCATTAGTAATAGTAGAAGATAAAGTAAAGCGCAATGAAAGCCTTGCCAGCATTTTATCTGCTTACAATGTCCCCCACATTACTATTCACGATCTTGCTCAGCAGGCAAAAGATATTTTCGATGTACGAAAAATAGCCCCAAATAAAAAGTATACTTTATTCTTTTCTCCGGATTCTGTGCCGCAGGCCAAATCATTGGTTTATGAGGCAAGTGCCCTTGAGTATGTAGTTTTTCATTTTGGCGACAGCATTAAGGTGGATCGTCAGCAAAAAGAAATTGAAGTAGTTGAAAAGGAAATTTCAGGAGTTATAGAACAATCTTTAGCTGCTACTATAAGTGAATTAGGAGTATCACCTGCACTTACAGATAAATTTGCAGATGTATTTGGATGGCAGGTAGATTTTCAGCGCCTTCAGAAAGGTGATCGATTTAAGCTGATCTATGAAGATCTTATTGTTGAAGGAAAATCTGTAGGAATAGGTGAAATCAAAGGAATATATTTCGAGCATTTTAACAATCCTTATTATGCAGTACCTTATGATCAGGATGAAGGGATGGATTATTTTGATGAAGAAGGAAATAGCCTTAGGAAAGCATTGCTTAAATATCCGATCAAATTTACCCGAATCAGCTCACGTTATACGAAAAACCGCTTCCACCCCGTACAGAAGAGATATAAAGCCCATTTGGGTACTGATTTTGCTGCCCCTACAGGAACAACAATACGTTCAGTAGGTGATGGCATTGTTCAGGAAGCACGTTATAAGGGTGGTAATGGCAATTTTGTAAAGATCAGGCATAATGCTACTTATACCACCCAGTACCTGCACATGTCTAAAATTGCCGGTGGGATAAAGCCGGGAACACGTGTAAAGCAGGGCCAGGTAATTGGTTATGTAGGCAGTACCGGTCTGGCAACGGGCCCTCATCTTTGCTACAGGTTCTGGTTAAACGGCAGACAGGTTGATGCCCTTAAAGTAAATCTTCCTCCTTCTGCTCCAATCAAAGCTGATCATAAAGAAGCTTACGAAAAGGTTAAAATGGAAGTTATTGAGAGACTGGATAAGATCCCGTTTACAGAAACCTCACCTGAATTTTATGCAGGTGTAAAATAAAACATCATACGATAGGAATCGTTTATACAAGGAGCTAAATGGCTCCTTGTGCTGTTTATGAAAAGATCTATTCTACTATTCTTTCTCGTATTTGCTTCTATCCAACTTTTTTCACAAAAGGTGGGGCTGGTGCTTAGTGGCGGCGGAGCCAAAGGGATAGCACATATAGGCGTTATTAAAGCGCTTGAAGAAAATAATATTCCTATTGACTATGTGGTGGGGACCTCCATGGGAGGTATTATCGGTGGCTTTTATGCCGGTGGGTATTCCATTGAAGAAATTGAGTACATTGTATTAAGTGAAGAGTTCCAGAATTGGGTTAATGGCAAACCTGAGAATGGATTTAATTATCATTTCTATAAAAAGAAAGATGACGCCTCCATGATAAATATTAGGCTGGCATTGGATTCCTCATTAAATGCAAATCTCAACACTTCGCTGGCCAACGATATGTCATTAAATTTTGCCCTTGCTGAAAAGCTTGCACAGCCCTCTGCAAATGCAAATTACAATTTTGACAGCCTGATGATCCCTCTGCGTGTTGTAGCTTCCGAAGTTTTCACACAATCAACAGAAGTAATTAAAAGTGGTACCCTTAATAATGCTTTGCGCGTAACGCTCTCTGTACCCTTTTTCTATAAACCAATTAAAATTAACGATCGCTATTTATTCGATGGTGGTATATATAATAATTTTCCTGTAGATGTAGCACAAAAAGAATTTGACCCGGATGTTATTATCGGCTCTAATGTATCCTCTACATTATATTCTTCTTATCCACATGATGAGGATGATGAACTGGTAAGTAACTCATTGCTATACATGCTGATGGATAAATCTGACCCGTCTCAGATTAAAGAGAGCGGTGTATATATTGAACCCGATCTGGCAGGATATACGGCATTTGATTTTCATAAAGCACAGGGTTTAATAGATAGTGGCTATGTTGCTACCATACGCAATATGCCGCTTATTAAATCAAAAGTGGCAGACAGTGTTTCATGTGATGACCTTACCCTGGAGAGAAATAATTTTAATGATAAAAATCGGCCGTTACGATTTAGTAATGTAGTAGTTCATGATTTTAGTGAACCCCAAAAGAAATTTATTAAAAATTTATTTAAAACTAAAAATGAATATCTTTCGCTACAGGACATAAAAAAATCCTATTTCCGATTGATGTCGGAGCCCTACTTCAGAAATATATATCCAAATATAAGTTTTGATAGCCTCAGCAGCACCTTTATTTTAGAATTGTACGGTCGCCCAAAAAATGACCTGAGTTTAAATATTGGAGGAAATATCAGCTCCCGGAATATCAGCTCAATTTTCCTTGGCGGAAGTTTTTATTACTTCAACAGCTTTTTAGTTAATCCCACTTTTAATTTTTATGCGGGAAATTTTTATAAGTCAGCACAGCTAAAAACCAGGTCATATTTTCCCACCCTTGGAAATGTATATATCGAGCCGGAGTTTACCTATAACTACTGGAATTACCTGGATGTAAAGGATATACTTATAAAAGATCATTTTCCCACAATCCTTGAGCGTGTGGACAGAAACTATGGGATGAATATTGGTATGCCACTGGGTGAAAACTATAAGCTCCAGTTAAAGGGTTCATATGTTTATAATAACGACTATTACAGCAATGATCGTAGATTTTCTTTGCAGGATACACTTGATCTTTTACACATCAATGGACTAAAAACTACTGTCGAGGTCAGTAAAAATACATTAAACAGAAAGCAATTTGCCAATGATGGAAAGATGTTTAAGGCCAGCTTAAGTCACCATAACCTGCAAAGCAGATATACTCCGGGATCAACTTCTTTAATTGAAGAAGAGTTAAATGATGAACATAGCTGGTTTAAAGGAGCTGTGCATTTGGAACAGTATTTTAGAAAAAAGAAACACAGTACAGGGTATGAACTTAAAGCTGTTTACTCCAACCAACCTATTTTATATAATGAAATGGGGACATTAATAAACCTGCCTGCTTTTTATCCCTTAATAGATAGCCGTACACGGATCCTGCAGAATTTTCGCAGCTCCATCTTTATTGCAGGAGGCATGAAGTATGTATATAGTGTCAATAAAACCGTAGACGCCAGGCTTGAAGCATATGCCTTTAAAAGTTTAACTACGCTATTTGAAAGAAATGAAAAAACGCTTCAGGAAGAGCATAGCAGGATCAGCCTGGCGTTATCTTCGGCTTTGGTTTATCATTCCCCTGTAGGCCCTTTAAGTTTTAATTTAAATTTTTACAATGACCCTGAAACAAATATTGGCCTCTTTCTGAATTTTGGATATTTAATATTTAATGATCCTTCTCTGGAGTAAAGGCAAAAAATTTATATATTCAATACTTTTATATTTATTATTCTATTTTTGTGAATCTTACCAGCAGCTATATAGTATTTATGAAGCGTATTTTCCTTACTCTTGGCTTATTGTTATTCGTGACATATCAGATCTCAGCCCAAACCGTTCAATGGGCCACTGAGGTATTAGAATTTTCATCAGAGCTTACTCCTATACAATATTCCGCAAAACAAATATTGGGAAAACCAAACGTGCTACCTGCCGGTGGGGAAAGCCCAAATGCATGGACCCCAGACAGGCCTGACAGAAAAGAATTTATTAAAGTTGGTTTTGAAAATCCTATAAATATAAAACAGATAGCCATTGCGGAATCTTATAACCCAAGTGCGCTTTATAAAATTTTTGTATATGATACCGAAGGAAATGAATATCTGATCAACACGTTCAGGCCAAGGACAATCCCCTATAAAGGACGGATGCTGAATATGTTTTTACAGGAAACTTCCTATAAGGTAGCAGCAATAAAAATGGAATTTGATGGTGCTGCCGTACCTGACTATTTTAGTATTGATGCCATTGCCATTTCTGATTCCGATATTCCAATTGTTGCCGTAATTGATATCCCTGATGCCATTAGTGAGGAGATCTACATTGAAAGGTTGAGCGAAAATGTAAACAGCCGTTATAAAGAATATAAGCCACTTCTTTCCCCTGATGGGGCAACTCTTTATTTCAGTAGAAAGAACCACCCCCAGAATGTTGGCGGGGAAGAGGATCCTGAAGATATCTGGTATTCAGAATGGGACAGCACCAAAAACGAATGGGCACTTGCCAGAAATCTAAGAGAGCTTAATAATGAAGGTCCTAATTTCATCAGCTCTGTAACACCCGATGGAAAAACAGTAGTTCTGCTATTGGGAAATCGCTATCTGGATAATGGTAATATGATGGCTGGTTTATCCTTTAGCAGCAATGAAGGCGGTTCCTGGAGTGAACCGCAGGATGTTGAGATTGAGAATGATTATAATTTTTCAGAAAAAGCGAATTATTTTCTTACCAATAGCCGCAAATCAATAATCATGTCTGTAGAACGTGAAGATACCGAGGGTGGCCGCGATCTTTATGTCAGCTTCTTACAACCCGACAGCACATGGTCAGAGCCACTTCATATGGGTGACATAATTAATTCGGCCGGTGAAGAATCATCTCCTTTCCTTGCCGCTGATGATAAAACTTTATATTTCTCTTCAGATGGATTTAGTGGATTTGGGGGTACTGATGTTTTCGTTACCACCAGATTGGATGATACCTGGACCAACTGGACTGAACCGGAAAATCTAGGTCCGGATGTAAATTCGGAACTTGAAGACCTTTTCTTTAATATACCGGCCACAAGTGAATATGCCTATTATTCACGTGGTGTAAGTGAAGAAGATACGGATATTTTTAGAGTAGAGATGCCTTTATTCAAGCGTCCTGATCCGGTAATCCTTGTTAAAGGGAAACTTATAGATTCCAAAACGAAAGAACCTATCGAAGCAAAAATTGTGTATGAGCGACTCCCTGATGGAAAGGAGCTTGGGATGATCAAATCGAATCCTGAAACAGGAGAATTTGAACTATTGTTACCCGCAGGAGAACAATACAGCATACGAGCTGAGGCTGAAGGATATATTGCTGAAACTATTCCACTTGATCTCAGGGAAGAAAAAAGATATGATATTACAATTGATCAACAAACCCTGCAGCTTGTACCTATTGAGGAAAAAGCTGTTGTTACTTTGAACAGTGTGTTCTTCGACTTTGATAAAGCCACCTTAAAAGAGGAATCCAAACCTGAGCTTAACCGGATTGTAAAGCTGATGAATGAACGTGAAGGTATGGTAATTGAGATACGTGGACATACTGACGCAACTGGCCCTGAAGATTACAATATGCAGCTATCTAAAAGAAGAGCGATGGCGGTCCAGAATTATTTAAAATCTCAGGGAATAGATCCCGAGAGATTAAATGTTGAGTATTTTGGTGAATCAAAACCTATTGCAACAAATGAAACTGCCGAAGGCAGAAAATTGAACAGAAGAGTTGAATTTGAAATAGTGAAAGAGTAAATTAGAAAAAAGATCAGGATCGATATCTGATTTCAAAAGATAAAAAAGTGAAGGATGGTTACTTATTATCCTTCATTGCTGATAAACATTAACCGAGCGCCCGTGATGATTAAATATTTATTTTTTATAATCACCCTGTTTTTTACTCTGGGATCTTTGCTTGCGCAAAATGCTGAAGAGAAGTGGTCAGTAGAAGGGGCAATAGTAAATGCAACTACTAAAGATCCTGTTTCGGCTAAAATTGTGTACGAGAGCCTTCCTTATGGCAGTAATATTGGAATATTAGAGGGAGAAAGTTTCAGCTTCTTCATTCCTAAAGAAATGGAGTATCAAATCAGGATAGAAGCAGAAGGTTATTCGCCATATACCCATAATATAAGCTTGCACGAATTCCAGGAAGGTCATTTTTACAGAGTTATAGAACTTATGCCTAATGGGGTCAATCAGCTGATACGATTAGAGAAGTTGATTTTTGCCTTGGGGAAAGCCAAAATAACAAAAGAGTCATATAAGGAACTTGATATAATCCTGGAAATGTTAAATGAAAATCCTGATATGATCATCCAGCTGGAGGGGCATACTGATTATAGAGGTAATGAAAAAGCTAATATGAAGCTTAGCGAAGCTCGTGTAGAATCCGTTCAAAAATATCTCATTGGTCGCGGGGTCGATAAGAAAAGAATTAAAACAAAAGCTTTTGGAGGCAGCCAGCCCCTCTCCCGAAATGATGATCCGGATTCCCGAGAAAAAAACAGACGTGTAGAAGTAAGGATCCTATCTAATTAATTTTCTGTTATAATCACTTTTAATTGTTCCGGCTGCCAATTGGGCTGCTAAAATTCTCACCCTCTTCCACAGTTGAGAAGCTGTATTCACTCAGAAGCTTTTCAAATGCACTCAGACGGCTTGAATTATAAAATATTTTAGCCTTCTTCAATGAATGAAATGCATAATCCGTGTGTGAATTATTTAAAGAATGTACCGCCTGATTATAATACAATAAGCCTATCAGCTCTTTGAGCTCGACCTGATTTTCAAGATTAAATGAAAATGCATATCGTGTGGCGGGAGATACATCAGATTCTCGGTAACTGGCTATTAATTCAGCCACCGTTTCCTGATCATCTATAAAACCATTTAGAGGCTCTGTAGATTCAAACATTATCGTTCTATCATCAGCCTTTATTAAAATATATATATGGTAATTGGTTTCTATAACAGAATATGTAAAATCGTTTTCGGAAAGCAGATAGGAATATAAGGTGGTGGCGGACAAGCAATCATAATCACCTTTATCCATCATTTTGTAAAATGTGGTAAACTGCTGATAGTTCTTTAAAAATTTCCGGTGAACGCTATAGAACAGGTACGACAGAAAACGTTCATCATTCTTGTACTTACCTCTTTTACGTTCCAATTTTTCCTGGAATTTCGAAAGGTCCTGGGATATTCCATCAAGCACTCTTTCGTTGGCTGTAGAATCGGTAGCCAAATAAAAGCTAAGGAAATTTTGTGACCCAATAGAATGCTCTTCAATCAGCTTTCTCTCAAGCTCTGAATGAAAAAAACCTGATTGTGCAGATACAGAATTTCCTGATATCACCACAATTCCAGTTATTAATAATATTTTACACCACCTCCTCACCATCAAATTCTTAACATTGGCTTAACATAAAATTAACATTAAAACCACGAATACCAAAATATGTTAGAGAAAAGCTGGTTCTTGAGTGTATGCCTGCTGAAATTCACTTTATCTGATTAGATTTAACTTATGATTGAAAATGTCGATATCCCTTTTGTTCAGAAATCAGCTATTGATAGAATATTCCATCAACAGCAAAAGAAAGCCCTGGAGCAGCGATCTTCATCTATCCAGGAAAGAAAAAATAAGCTGAAAAAACTGGAGCAGGCATTAATGTCTTACAGAAAGGAGATCCACCAGGCATTGTATGATGATTTTAGAAAACCTGTCGCAGAGGTAGATATGTCTGAAATATGGCCGGTAATAAGTGAAATAAAACATACCCGGCGTCACCTGCATAGGTGGGCAAAGCCACAAAAGGTTAAAACACCGCTGCCAATGCTTGGCACATCTTCTAAAATTTATTATGAACAAAAAGGTGTCACATTAATTATTGCTCCATGGAATTTTCCAATTAATTTAACTCTGGGGCCTCTTGTATCAGCCATTGCCGCGGGGAACACTGCAATTGTTAAGCCTTCCGAGATCAGTGCCAACAGCTCCAGGGTCATGCAAAAAATCATTGATGAGATTTTCCCTGTAGATGAAGTTGCTATGGTACAGGGCGGTGTTGAAGAAACAACTCATCTGCTTTCTCTCCCCTTTGATCATATTTTCTTTACCGGTAGCCCCGCTATAGGAAAAATTGTTATGCAGGCGGCTGCAAAGAATCTAACCTCTGTTACACTGGAGCTGGGAGGAAAGTCCCCTGCCGTTATTGATCATACAGCCGATTTAAAAGATGCTGCTAAAAAATTAGTCTGGGGTAAATTTATGAATGCCGGCCAAACGTGTATAGCCCCTGATTATCTTCTTGTACAACAAAATATTCATGATGAGCTAATCGAAAATATTAAATATTACGTTCAGAAATATTATGGCCACTCACCACAAGCTTCTGATGACTATGCTAGGATAATCAGCCAAAAGCAATTTCAGAGCCAAAAGCAGCTTTACGATAACGCGATTAATAATGGTGCAGAAAATATCTTTGAGCACACTTTCGATGAAGACGAAAGATTTATGCCACCAGCTGTGCTTACAAATGTCACTTTTGATATGGAGGTAATGAATAAGGAGATTTTTGGCCCAATTTTACCAGTGTTAAAATTTGGAAATATAAATGAGGCATTTTCAATGATCCGTAAGAACCCTAATCCATTAGCCGCTTATATCTTTTCAAAAGATGAAAAGGTAAAAAAGCATTTTGTAAGGGAGGTCCCTGCAGGTGGAATGTGCATAAACGATTGCTTACTACACTATTCAAATATGGAGCTGCCTTTTGGAGGTAACAGAGTAAGCGGTATGGGAAGAGCACATGGCTTTTATGGCTTTCAGGAATTTTCCAATCTGAAACCTGTGTTAAGACAGAGGACTGGGTTTACAAACATGCAGTTTTTATATCCGCCGTATACAAAACAGACAGAGAAAATCATTAATTGGTTGATAAAATATATTTAAAAATGAAAAAGTTTTTCATTATTTCAGGAATAATCCTGGGGATTTTAGTCCTGACGCTTTTACTGGTACCGGTAATTTTTAAAGATGATATTCGTAAGGCGGTTGATTCCGCGCTTGAGAAATCGTTAAATGCTGATTTTGTCTTTGATACAGAAGATTTCAATGTGAGCCTTTTTAAAAATTTCCCAAACCCTTCTGCCAGTCTCAATAATTTCGGCATAGTCAATCGAGCACCATTTGAAGGTGAGCTGCTGTTTGCCGTTAGAGAAATGAATGTGGTGATAAGCCTTCAGAGCTTGCTCTTTGGGGACCAGATCAAGATAAAAGGGGTAGAGCTTAATGAGCCTAAAGCATTTTTAACAGTATTGGAGGATGGAACAGCTAATTTCGATATAGCCATTGATGAAGATATACCAACAGGCACTGCTGATACTGCAACCGTTGAATACAACATCGGAATTGAAGAGTGGCAGATAAATAACGGTGAGGTTGTTTATGAGGATTATTCTATTCCTTTTAAACTACATCTGAAAAACCTTGAGCATAGAGGAGGCGGGGATTTCACACAGGATATTATTGATATGCAAACCTATAGCAAGGCTGATTCCGTGACAATTTCTTTCGATAATACCGAATATGTCTCGAATAAAACGGCTGAAATAAATATGGAGCTGCTTATCAGTGAAAACTACGAAAGATATGAGTTTCAGGAAAATTCCGTGCGTATAAATGATTTCGCATTTGGTTTTGACGGATGGCTGAAGATGCTGGAAAATGAAGCTATGGATATGGATATAACGTTTAGCTCTACTGATAATACCTTTAAAGATTTATTGAGTATAGTTCCGGGGATGTATCATGAAGATTTTGAAGAGCTGCAGGCAGAGGGCGAGCTTTCATTTAATGGTATGGCCAAAGGTGTAATGGATAGTATTTCAGTTCCTGAATTTAACCTCAACCTGATAGTGGACAATGCCTCTTTCAAATATCCTGATGTTGAGGATTCGTTCAGTGACATAAATCTTAATCTACAAATTGAAAATCCGGGTGATTCAGTTGAAAACACACGCATTGCTCTTAATAACTTTAATATGAGTATGGGCGGAAAACCTATTGAGGGTAAATTAATTGTAGAAAACTTACGGAATCATCCTATAGATGCTTATTTAAAGGGAAATATCGACCTTAATGACATCAATAAAGTTATTCCCATAGAAGGCACATCTTACCAGGGGGTCCTGGATGTAAATTTAACAGCCAATGGAATTTATGATAGTATACGTCAGATAATGCCTGAAATGGATGGAAAACTGACCTTAAGTAACGGTTATATAAAGTCCGCAGATTTTCCTGTTGCCCTTGAGAATTTTAACATTAATGCCACCGTGAGTAATCCTACCGGTAATTTCAGCGATTTTGTAACAAGAATATCAGAGTTTAATTTTATAATGGAGGATGAACCATTTACAGGAAATCTTGTGGTAACTAATCTAAATAATATCACCTGGGATCTGGCTGCAAAAGGAAAAATAGACCTTGAGCAGCTTTCACAGATCATGGACCTTCAGGATATGCAGCTAAAAGGAATGCTTGCAGCCAATATTGAGACAAAAGGGAACATGGAGGCATTGGATGCCGAGCGTTACGGGGACCTTCCTACCAGTGGCACCGCTACACTAACAAATTTTTCCTATAGCGATAGTGAGATGCCATATTCTGTCTCTATTTCTGAGGCAGATGCTTCTTTTAATCCGCAGCGCATGACACTTAGCAAAATGAATGGCCAGGTAGGGGAAAGTGATTTTAATTTATCAGGTTACGTCAGTAATTACATGGATTATGCTTTAAATGATGATGGCATGTTACGTGGTAATTTTAATCTGCAGTCAAACAATATCAATTTGAACGAATTTATGACTGATGAAGAAACCACCCCTGATACAGAAGAGGAAAGCGCTACAGGCGTTATTGAGATCCCCAAAAATGTTGATGTAACCCTAAATGCAGATGTGAAAAAAGCAACCATGCTCGATATGGAAATGCGCAACATTAATGGAAATGTGGCGGCAAATAATGGTATTGCCAATATGAATAATGTGAATTTTGACTTGCTTGATGGGAAGTTCCTCATTAATGGAAGCTATGATCCTACTGATATACGTAACCCTAAATATAATTTTGACCTGAATATTAATGAGCTTTCTGTAAATGAAGCTTTCAATCAGTTTGAGGTGGTGAGAAATTTTGCTCCCATTGCTGAAAATATCCGTGGTAAATTTTCAACTGATTTTTCGCTAACAGGTTTTCTTACCCGGGAAATGGAACCTGATCTCTCCACAATCACAGGTCAGGGCCTGATCAAGCTGGCACAGGCTGCATTGCAGGATTCTAAAATTATAGAAGGTGTTACGCGCCTTACCAAACTTGAAAATACTGATGATGTGGAAATAAGAAATGTGAAGGTAGATGCCAGAATAGAGAATGGAAGATTAATTGTCCAACCCTTTGATTTAACGCTGTTAGGCTACACTTCTGTCATTGCCGGGAGCACAGGCATTGACGGCAGTATCGAATATCTTGTGGAACTGAAGGTCCCTGCGGAAAAAGCCACACAGGCATTGAGCCAGTTCAGTGGAGTAAAGATTGGAAAAGAAACTATTGTTTTACCGGTGATGGTAACGGGTACTTTTAAAGATCCGCAATTTGGCCTGAAAACTGAAGAGTTAAAAGATGAGCTCTCTGACGCTGCTAAAGAAAAAGCAAAAGAGGAAATGAAAGAAGGTGCAAAAGATGTACTCGATGATGTAGTAAAAGATGATAAAGTAAAAGAAACTATCGGCGGTTTGCTTGGAGGTAAGAAAGATACCACCACTGTAAAAGATACCACACAAAAAGCAGACACTACAAAAAATGTACAGGAAAAGATTGAGGAAGAGGCTAAGGAAAAGCTGAAGAACCTGTTTCCTAAGAAAAAGAAGAATGATAATTAGTCCCTAGTCCTTAGTCCAGAGCGTGGGCCTCGGTCTGCACGGCTGGAAGTGCGTATGCCTGCGGGAAGTCGTCTGACCGATAAGGGAAGGAAATTAGTATTTAGTCCTTAGTCCATAGTATTGAGTAGTAATCCAAACGGGAGCCGCGGTCTCCACGACTGGAGGCGCGTATGCCTGTGGGAAGTCGTCTGACCGATGAGGGAAGGAAATTAGTATTTTGTCCTTAGTCCATAGTATTGAGTAGTAATCCAAGCGGGGCCGCGGTCTGCACGGCTGGAAGCGCGTATGCCTGTAGGAAGTCGTCTGACCGATGAAGGGGAGATGAGCATAAGGATAATGGGTCAACGAAATGAAATTTTTGCAACCTTATCCACCTTTTGATAGTTACCAATAACTTAAAGCTCCTCATTTCGATTTGACTAAAAAAGAAAGACTTACAATAATCCTGGTACTGGGAGGGCTTATAGCCCTTGGCCCTTTTACAATTGATATGTACCTGCCGGGTTTTTCTTCAATTGCAGATAGCCTTAATACTACAATTGCAATGGTGGGATTATCGCTCACCAGTTATTTTATTGGCATTTCATTAGGTCAAATTGTTTATGGTCCGCTGATCGATCGTTTTGGGAGAAAAAAACCACTGCTCATTGGCCTCCTCATCTATGCTGTGGCAGCCGTAGGATGTGCTTTATCTCCGGATATTTATACCTTCATAGGCCTGCGCTTTATCCTTGCGTTGGGAGGCTGTGTGGGTATGGTAGCCGGCAGAGCTGTAGTCCGTGATCTTTTCCCGGCAGATGAGACGGCTAAAGTATTTTCATCATTACTGCTTGTTATGGGAGTCGCGCCAATTATTGCACCTACACTTGGAGGTTATGTTACAGCACATTTTGGCTGGCGCTACATCTTTGTATTTCTTACAATCCTATCCATGGTAATACTTTTAATGGTTAAATATTTTCTTCCGCACAGTAAAGATCCGGATATTAATGTTTCGCTACGGCCAAAAAATGTACTAAAAGATTACCTTAAGGTCCTGAAAGATCCAACATTCCTGACCTACTCTTTTGCGGGAAGCTTTGCCTTTTCCGGAATGTTTTCATATCTGGCAGGATCCCCATTTATTTATATGGAATATTTCGGTCTTACTGAAACTGAATATGGATGGATGTTTGGCCTGAATGCACTTGGATTTATCACCTGCAGCCAGATCAACAGGCTATGGTTGCGAAGAAGGGATTCCGAGGGAATAGTATTACGGGCAATGGTTATACAGTTTTTCACAGGGTTAGCTCTACTGCTTTATACTAATTTAATGACACCTGCTGCAGTACCTACATTTGCACTAATTATTATTTATCTCGGCTGTCTTGGGTTCATTATACCAAATACTACTGCCGTCTCACTAAAACCGTTTATAAAACATGCCGGAAGTGCTTCTGCTTTGTTGGGAAGCATTCAGATGGTAACGGGCGCCATTTCTTCCGCATTAGTCAGTGCCCTTCATAATAACACCACCCTTCCAATGACACTGATCATGGCTCTAGGAAGTGCTATTGGGCTGGGCATTTTGTTATTTAGCCTAAACCGTTCGAAACAGAGGGAAAGTTTGAAGCTTGAAGTTTAAAGTTGTTGTATAATGTTCGAAGTTCAATGTTTAAAATCTCAGTTTGCTTGTCTCCTTCATTATTTAAAGCATTATTTTAATTTTTTTTAACCTTCATTTTTAAAAAAAGGCTAAATTACCGGGTAAAATTGTTTGAATGCGGTCAGTATTTTTTTATTTCGCCTTTCTTTTCATTTTTTTTCAGGCAAAAGCAGATAATCCTGAAGTTCATGATGGCCAGGATCAGTTGAACCTGAATTCCCATATGGTATATCTAAAGAATACCGGAAAGAAGCTTTCTTTTGAAGAAGCTCTTGAAGCTCTTGATAATGGACAGTTTGCTCAAAATTTTTTGGAACAGCCGATAAACTTCGGTTATGATACAAGCGATTTTTGGTTTTATACTGAATTCGAAGTGCTGCAGTCAATGGACAGGGTGCTTTATTTTCCATATCCTTATTATCAAAATATGGATGTTTATATACACAAGGGCCAGAGCTGGCAAAAAATCAGCACTGGTAATTTAAAATTATTTGAAACCCGCGGATCCTTTAAACCGGAAAATTTTGCATGGCCATTTAGTTTTGAAGCAGGTAGCAATGTGCAGGTAATGGTGAATATAAATTCACGGGCTCCAACCATTATGTCCCTTCAGGTGCTTTCCGATAATGAATATATCAGCACATCCAATACCCAGAACCTGCTCTACGGTATGTTCTTTGGGATTTTAATAATAATGGTACTATACAACTTCTTTTTATATATCATTATCAGGGATACTGCTTACCTGTATTACGTCATTCTCGTACTGGCGAATATTGCTGTTTTTGGAGCGGTTTCCGGATATGCTTTTCATTATTTATATCCTACCTATCCACAGATCAATTTTTTTATCAGGGAATTCCTGATCACATTCCTCATCATCCCTTCATCTTTATTTGCCATATCTTTTCTAAACCTAAAGCAGTACAGCAAGCTGCTTTACAAGATCTTATGGGGAATGATCGTCATTGGTTCCATCCTGTCTGTCCTTGCATTATTTGGAATTATCTTCGGGTTTTCGTCAATGATCATTTCTATCCATGCTCCTCTCCTGTTACTTACAGGTATCGTGGTGAGGGTAAAAGGAAATACTACTGCAACTTTTTACATATTAGCCTGGACTGGATATTTAATGGGCGGCATGGCCATGACTTTACGGAACGTTGGCATTCTTCCCGCCACATTTCTCACCGACCATGGTGCGGAGATTGGAGCCGTACTTGATGTATTTCTCCTGGCATTAGCGCTGGCCTATCGTTATAAGCAGATCAGGAATGAAAAATCAAAACTGCATCGGGAAAATCTTGAGCTGGTTGAAAAGCAGAATTTGCTTCTTGAACAAAGGGTGAAGGAACGAACGAAGGTGCTGAATTCTACCCTCGAGATAGTGCAAAAGCAGCATGACGAGCTTAATTACAAAAACCTGGCGATCAATTCCAGCATGAATTATGCACTGAAAATCCAGGAAGCCATGTTTCCTGAACGTCATGTCATGGCGCCTCATTTTAAAGATCTTATTCTCTTTGCAAAGCCAAAGCAGACAGTTTCCGGAGATTTTATGTTTTTTGAAAGTATTAATAATGAGATCTTTATTGCGGTTGTGGATTGTACCGGACATGGGGTTCCGGGAGCTTTAATGAGCATGGCTGGCTATAATATGTTTTATGATGCCATTAATGTGGAGAAGCTTAATAGTCCAAGGAAAATCCTGTCATATGTAGAACAACATCTCCATCTAAGGTTACGCCAGAATGATGAATTAGTAAAAGATGGTATGGAGGTGGCTTTATGTATTATCAATAAATCAACCAGAGAGGTAAAATTCTGTGGAGCACAGCGCCCATTGTTGATGGTTACTCTGGATAAAAAGATCAAATTGATAAAAGGCACGAAGAAAGCTATAGGGGGGCATTTCCAAAACCTTGAAGAATCATTCCATGAACATATGCTTTCTGTAGAAGAAAATACTACTCTGTACCTTTATACAGACGGCTTTCAGGATCAATTTGGCGGTGAGGCAGATAAGAAATTCCTTTCTAAAAGATTAAAATCCCTATTGAGTGATATTTCACATCAGGATGGTATCAAACAAGAACAGCTGCTTAAGGAAGAATTTGAATCATGGCGCGGAAACCGGGAGCAGATAGATGATGTACTGGTTCTGGGAATTAAAATATAATAAGCAGCATCTTAAGCCTCATATGTTTTTGCCGAGGAAGAAACCATTTCGCGAATCTCCTTTAGCTCCTTATCAGTTAAATATCTCCATTTGCCGACAGGTATATCAAGATTTACATTCATGATCCTTATGCGCCTTAGCTTGATTACGTTATAATCGAGATACTCACACATCCTGCGGATCTGTCGATTGAGGCCCTGGGTCAGAATAATTTTGAACATGTTGTGGCTGATCTTCTCAACCTTACATTTCCTTGTTACTGTATCCAGGATTGGTACTCCATTACTCATTTTTTGAATAAACTCGTTTGTAATGGGTTTATCTACCGTTACCAGATATTCCTTTTCGTGATGATTCCTGGCTCGAAGGATCTTGTTTACTATATCACCTTCATTAGTCAAAAAAATCAAACCCTCACTCGGCTTATCTAACCGGCCAATTGGAAAAATGCGTGTAGGATAGTTAATATAATCAATAATATTATTCTTTTCTCTCTTTGTATCTGTAGTGCAAACTATCCCCACCGGTTTGTTAAAAGCTATATAAACCGGCTTTTCGGTAGGCTCGGAAATAAGCTTTCCATCCACCCGCACTTCATCTGTGGGAGCTATTTTTGTTCCCAGCTCCGGCACAACACCATTTATGGTTACACGTCCCTGGTCAATAAGCTTATCTGCGGCCCTTCGGGAACAGTAACCTGCTTCCGTTAAATATTTATTGATCCTTATTAATTGATTTTCTTCCATCTGGTCTTACAGCGGGTTCAAAACTAAAACTTAAAAAAAGACTTAAACATTCCCGTTTATTCCTCGATTAATAACTTAACAATCTGACTTTAGAATTAAATCATTCAGTTAATTCCTTTGCCAGTTGCTCCAAAGTTTTTCCTTTTGTCTCCGGCATCAGCTTCCATACAAACAGGAGCTGGAGTACCATCATAAAAGCAAAGAAAGCAAAAACCGGCCATGGGTTATCGCCAAATATACCTTCCTTCCTGTCAATAAATATTGGTGTCAACAAAGTGATCAAGGCAGCAAACACCCAATGTGTACCTGTACCAAGTGCCTGTCCGTAAGCCCTGACCTTATTCGGGAAGATCTCTGAAATAAATACCCATATCACTGCCCCCTGCCCAATGGCGTGAGAAGCAATAAAGACTAAAATAAATATAAGCAGATAAGCAGGGTCAACGCCAACATAAAATGAATAAGCCGTCATTGATAAACTGAAAATATAACCAACTGAGCCGATATACATCAGCAATTTTCGTCCGAGACGGTCAATAAAATAAAGGCCCAGAATGGTAAAAATCAGGTTTATCCCACCAATGGCAATGGAATTGAACAATGAATCCTGAGCGGCAAGCCCTGCAATTTCCAATAACTCCGGAGCATAGTACAGAATGAAATTAATTCCCGATAGCTGATTGAAAAAGGCTATTAGAAACGCCAGAATAATAGGCTTTGAGTATTTTTTGGATAGAAAATTAACCTTCTTGATCTCTGGTTTTATATCATCAATTATTTCTTTTAATCGCTGCTCTGCCGTGACAGGATTGGATTGACGCAGTATGGCCAATGCCCCTTCCCGATCATTTTGCTTCAGCATCAGCCATCTTGGACTTTCAGGGACACCTAAAATTAGCAAACAATAGAAAAATGCCGGGATTCCCTCAACGCCTAACATCCAGCGCCAGTCATTGGCACCGCCTACACCAACCAAAAGATAATTGGATATAAATGCTACCAGGATGCCAAATACGATCATAAACTGGTAGAGTGCTACAAATTTTCCCCTGTTTTTCGATGAGGTGATCTCTGCGATATAGGTTGGCGCTGCAACTGAAGATGCCCCTACTCCTACACCACCAATAAAACGGAAAAAGGAAAAAAGGTATGGATCAGGAGCTAATGCTGATCCTATTGCGGAAATAAAATATAGTATACCAATCCAGAATAATGTCTTTTTACGGCCAAATTTATTTGTAGGTATCCCTCCTGCCAGGGCTCCAAGAACAGTACCCCACAAAGCCATTGACATTATAAATGTACCATGAAAGAACGGTGAGGTTTGCCATAGCTGTCGAATTGGTAAATTGGCTCCTGATATTACCACCGTATCAAAGCCAAAGAGGAATCCAGCCAAAGCTACTGTCAATGACCAGATAATTATCCTGTTTTTCATCCGGTTAATATACGGGAAAATCAGAATTAACTAAAAAAAGCTTAAACGTAGCCACCAACTTCCTCTATAAGAGTAAAAGAAAACCATGTTGGGATAATGATCATAAAATTTTTTATCTTCATAATATCATCCGGATTGAAAAATTTTAAACCATGAAAAAATATTTGATCATCCCTGCCCTTATCTGTCTTTTTTACCTTAATGCCTTTTCACAATCAAAAAAAGATTATTCTGAGGCTTATCAGCTTATTGAGGTATGGCTTGAGGCACAAAAGGATTTTGAGCAACTTCCGGGTATAACAGCGATAGTGGTTGACGACCAGGAAGTATTATGGAAAAAGGGTTTTGGCCTTGCTAATAAAGAACAAAATATTGAAGCTGATCCCTCCACGCTTTTCAGCATCTGTTCAATTTCAAAATTATTTACCACTGTCGCAATAATGAAATTATATGATGAAGGGAAGCTTCGCCTTGATGATAATATTAATGACCTTCTGCCCTGGTACAACCTACAACAACAGTTTCCTGAAAGCGGACCTGTTACCATACGCTCACTCCTCACCCATTCCTCCGGATTACCCAGAGAGGCAGGTTATCCCTACTGGACCGGCCCTGAATTCCCTTTTCCTACTGCTGAGCAGGTGCAAAAAAAATTAGGAGAGCAGGAGACATTATATCCCTCCTCAACATTCTTTCAGTATAGTAACCTGGCGATGACCTTACTGGGTGAGATAGTTGAAGAAGTCTCAGGGCAATCGTATGATGATTACATAAATCAGCATATACTGGAGCCGTTGCAGTTAAACAATACACGTACTGAATTACCTGAAGATCTTTATGGCAGCCAGCTAGCAATCGGCTATGGTGCGATAAGCCGTGAACTTGAGCGTAATAAGGTGAAGCTCTTCCAGGCAGAGGGAATAAAAGCCGCAGCAGGGTTTTCTTCAAATGTTGAGGACCTGGCATCTTTCGCCTCCTGGAATTTCCGGTTGTTGGATACTACTTCAGCAGAGATCCTGAAACCCTCCACTCTTAATTATATGCAGCGTGTACACTGGACTGATCCAAACTGGCAGGTGACGTGGGGACTCGGTTATTCAGTGCGAAAAGATAATGAAGGTAATACTGTAGTAGGTCACGGAGGAAGTTGCCCGGGATATCGATCCAGCTTAAGTATGTATCCTAAAGATAAAATGGCATATGTGGTAATGATAAATGCAGGAGGCACTAATCCTGGTAAATATATTAATGGGATCAGAGGTATAATGAGTAAAGTAAAAGGGAAAACGGAAGAAGCTAAGGCTAACCTTCAGGAATATACCGGTCGGTACAGCTCACAACCCTGGTGGAGCGAGTTATATGTAGGCGCCTGGGAAGGAAAACTGGTAACAATGAGTTTACCCTCTGATTCACCGGCAGGATCAATGACTTTTTTTAAGCATATTGAAGGGGATACTTTCCGCAGGTTAAGGGATGACGGAGAGCTTGGAGAAGCATTGAATTTTGTCCGCGATAAAAATAATAATGTGGTAAGGCTTGAAAGGCATGGAAACTATTCTGATAAAATAACTGAATAGAAAATATATGAAATGGAAAAAGCGTAAAATCTTTCGAATTATCTGGATCACTTTTGGATTAAGTTTTTTCCTGTGGCTCGTTTACTCATATCAATCTAAAGAGGTTGATCCTGAAGTTTTGCTGTCAAATCCCACAGTGACTGTTGAAGTGACTGATGATATAATAGCCTTTACTCCCAAACAGGAGTATGAAAATATCATTATCTTCTTTCCAGGCGCTATGGTAGAGCCTATTGCCTATGCACCATTTAGCAGGAAACTGGCAGATTCAGGGAATAAAGTTATTATCATAAAAATGCCATTCCGACTGGCATCCCGGGGCTATAATTTACCTAAGGAAATGAAGATGTTTTCTGAGGAGCCTAAACAATATATTTTAGCAGGACATTCATTAGGTGCAAAAATGGCAGCGCAATTCACTTATGAAAACCCTACTCTTGTGGATAAGCTGATCTTACTTGGTACTACGCACCCACGGGATATTAGTCTTGCAGATATTTCAATACCTGTTTTAAAAATCTCAGGATCACATGATGGTGTTGCACCTGTTGAAAAAACTAATATCAATAAACCTAACCTACCTGCTTCAACAAAATATATTCTAATTGAGGGCGCTAATCACTCACAGTTTGGCCACTATGGCTCACAGTTGGGAGATGATAAAGCATCAATCTCCCGTGATAAGCAGCAACAGCAGGTAATTGATCATATCCGTATCTTTTTATAATTAATTAATTTATTGATTTTTCCAGTTAACATTTTGCTGTTCACCGCATTATTATTATATGGCATCTCCAGAATCACAGCAACTAAATCCTGAATTATTATCCTACCTCTTTCAGGAGATTAGTAATAAATCCTCTAACCTCTTTATTATTTATGATTTAAAAGAAGAAGAACTATTATATGTAAGCCCGATGGCTGAAAGCCTATGTAAGCGAAAGATCCAGCCATTTTATAATAATCCGGAAAAAGTATATGAGCTGATACATCCTGATGACCGTGAATTCGTTGTCAAAAATATTATAAATGATAAAGATTCGGATGAAAAGCACATTGATTTCAGGATTTTAGATGAAAAGCTTAATCCAATCTTTATCCAGGCTAAATCCTTAAGGCTTCAAAATAAAGACGAGGGGAAAAATATACTTTTAATCCAGGCAGAGGATATTTCTAATCGCAAAGAATCTGAGATCAACCTGCTTGATATTAATGAAAAAAAGGATGCCACACTCCAGATCCTTGCTCATGATCTCAGAGGCCCCCTTAGCACTATAAAATTGGTTACTGATCTCTTAAATTCCAACAAGGGGGATAAAGAAGAGCAACAACGTTTACTGGGAATAGTGGAAGAAACCTGTGATCGTGCCATACATCTCATCAACGACCTGTTAAGCACCGAATTCCATGAGTCTGAAAAAGTAGAATTTAAGAGAAAACGGCTGAATATAATTGACAGGTTCCATTCAATAATTCAAACCTACCGGCTTTCTGAAACAGGGAGAAAGAAAAATTTTGTCATTGAACCAAAAGAGACAGTATATATCCATGTGGATGAGCTGAAGTTTATGCTGATCATTAATAACTTAATTTCCAACGCCTATAAATTTACCCCTGAAAAAGGTACCATCACCCTTTCTGCGGAAAGAAAGAAAAACACGGTTTTGATCAAAATTGCTGATAATGGTATTGGGATACCTGATGACCTTAAGCCCAAGCTTTTTGATAAGTTCACCAAATCCAGGCGTACAGGTTTACAGGGGGAGCGGCCCGTGGGATTGGGGATGATCATCATCAAACGTTTGGTAAAGCTGCATGAGGGTGAGATCTGGTTTGAGAGTAAAGAAGGGGAGGGAACTACTTTTTATGTGGAAATCCCACGCTATGATTAGAGTATAAAATAATTTTCTGTTGAAGGTAATCTCTATATCTTCACATATATAATTTGAAGTTTTAGTTTGATTTCTTATTACAGATTTCAGATTTACATGTCTATGGAAGTACTTGGAATTGATATTGGAGGATCAGGTATAAAAGCTGCAGTTGTGGATACAGTTAACGGGAAGTTGATTTCCGAAAGATTTCGTCTTGATACACCACAACCTGCCACACCACAAGCTATTGCTGAAGTAATCAAACAAATAAGAGAGCATTTCAATTGGCAGGATGATATTGGTTGTGCATTCCCTACTGTTGTTATTAATGGGAAAGCTAAATACAGCTCTAACCTGGATCCTTCATGGATAGGAGTACAAATTGATGATCTTTTAAGTGAACATTGCGACGATTTAAAATTTACTGTAATTAACGATGCTGATGCTGCCGGCATTGCTGAAATGAGATACGGCGCAGGTCTTCATAAATCCGGACTTGTAATTATAGTAACGATCGGTACTGGCCTGGGTAGCGGCGTCTTTTATGACGGACAGCTGATACCAAATTTTGAGCTGGGCCACCTCTTATGGAAAGACGGTAAGATCATTGAAAGATATGCTGCGGATTCTGTTCGAAAGCAAGAGAACCTTGAATTTGACGAATGGGGAGACAGGCTAAATAAATTTTTAAAGCACATTGAACGCCTTTTCTCTCCGGACCATATCATTATTGGAGGAGGTGCCAGCAAAAAAATCCATAAATTTAGAAAACAGCTAACTATTAAAACTCCTTTTGCCGCTTCCCAGAAATTGAATAATGCCGGAATAATTGGTGCCGCAGTAAATGCTGCTGAGCATCACATGTAGATAAACATCAAACATTTAATATAATATCCTGTTTTTCAAGTATATCCGGCGGGAGCAACTAATTTTCCGTCCATAATCTTTTATTTTAAGCAGATAATATATTATGAGCATTCCATCAGCAGATAAAAAAGGTCATCATGCAGATAAACCAAAACAAATACCAAAGAAAGGCTGGAAGGAAATTGCCAAACGGGTAAAAGACCAGCTGCCAAAGGACCATATATCAATCGTTTCCGCAGGAATTGCTTTTTATTTTTTCCTGGCTATTTTTCCGACTATTGCAGCTGCTTTATCTATTTATGGGCTTGTAATGGAGCCGGCACAGGTAGATCAGCAGATGGCCCAGCTGACAAATATACTTCCGGAGCAGGCACACCAAATGATTAGCGATATTTTAGAAAAACAATCCGAAAAATCAGGTTCCTCACTTGGCTGGAGCTTAGTGTTAAGTATTCTGATCAGTCTCTGGAGTGCCAATAAAGGTACTAAGGCAGTCTTTGAAGGAGTAAATATTGCCTACGATGAAATTGATGAACGCGGTTTTTTAAAACAAAATGCTATAACTCTCGGCTTTACACTGGGTGGTATTATTATTGGTTTTATTGCTATTGCTATGGTCGTAATTTTTCCCGCACTTGTTGATAAGATCGGTTTGCCCGCTACATTAGAAACGGTTATTCAACTACTACGCTGGCCTATATTGGCCCTGATTGTGATGTTTGCTCTTGCTGCGGTTTATAAAGTTGCACCATATCGTGAAAGCCCAAAGTTTAGGTGGACCAGCTGGGGAGCCATAACTGCAACAATATTCTGGCTTGCCGGATCGCTGCTATTTTCCCTTTATGTAAACAATTTCGGTAGCTATGATGAAACCTATGGCAGCTTTGCGGCAGTAATTATCCTTATGCTGTGGTTCTATCTAACGGCATTTATCATCCTTTTGGGTGCAGAAATAAATTCTGAAATGGAGCATCAAACAACCAGAGATACAACAGTTGGTAAAGAGAAACCCATAGGCCAACGTGGGGGCTATCATGCTGATCATGTTGCCGGAGAAGATAAGGGAGAAAATATAGGGCGGTAAGAAATAAGCAAAATGAATATTTATAACTACTACAACATTTAATCCAACAAACCGTAATCTAAAATTAAAAAATATTTTTACGGTGATAATTCAACAATATCAAGAAGCTTTAAACCATCAGATCTTTTCAATTTGGGAGAGATCTGTTCGGGTATGGGAGGACGCAAATAACAGCAATATCTCGGTTTAAAAGCTGCTCATCTCAACAACCCAAAGTTCTCCAAATTCGGACCACGAATAGCAGAACGGCAAGATGTGGGACAAACGAATGAATCAGAAACAGAGCATTTTTTATCAATAAAGGAAGCCAAGCTTTTAATAGAAGATCTTAAGGTTGACATTTTTGATAAAGTAGGAGTTGCAACTTTTTATAATAATTACTCCTTCATAAAAAATCATCAAAAAATTAAAGAAAAAGGACAGGTCACATTAGTATTGGTGCGAACGGAGGAAGGATGGAAAATTGTGCATGAACATTCTTCCCCTTACTAGGAAAATTAAACGTGCTACAACAATAGCTATAAAATCCAGGATAGGCAGTCGCAGGGAAATCCTAACTCATATACCTAGAAAAATAGTATTAATTGTTGTAAATTGACTACAATGGAGTGGTCCTCTCATCATATAGACAAGCCAAAATCTTCTTTTGTATCCAGGTTAGAAGACATAGTAGGAGAAAATCTTACCAATGAACAGTTTAGCGTCGAGGATCTGGCAAAAAGAACAGCGTTAAGCCGCTCTCATCTTCATCGAAAATTAAAGAAGGCAACAGGTCAATCTATTAGCCAGTTTATCCGAGAGTATCGATTAAAAAAAGCACATGAGCTATTGCTAAATGAGGAAATAACTTCTTCTGAGGTTGCCTTCAAGGTTGGTTTTGGAAGTGCAACATACTTTAATAAGGCTTTTCATGATTTCTATGGGTATACACCAGGGGAAACCAGGAATAAAGGACACATTCGCCCAAAAGAAAAAAAGAAGAAAATCTGGTTTTCAGGATTAGAACTTGCTTCCGGAGGGATCATTCTAATAATTCTATTTTCCACTTTTTTTGTTTTATTCAATGAAAAGCGGGAAAATGCTAGACAGGAAAAATCTATTGCTGTTTTGCCTTTTAAAACTTTAAGCACTCAGGAGGAAAATGAGTATTTTGCCGATGGCGTGATGGTGGCGATTTTACAAAAACTGTCTTCTATCGATGAACTTAAGGTAATTTCCAGGACCTCTGCAGAAAAATATAAAAATACATCCAAAACAATTCCCCAAATAGCAGAGGAACTTGGAGTAACTTATATTTTGGAAGGAAGCGCCCAAAAAGTAAATGATGAGATAAATATCTCAACACAACTGATAAATACTGAAAATGATAATTACGTATGGTCAAAAATTTACACTCGTGAATTTAAAGACATTCTTCTTCTGCAAAATGATATAGCTGAAAATATCGCCAAAGAGCTGGTTGTAAAGCTTTCAGATAATGATAAAAAGGTGCTTAGAAAAATGACCACAAATAATGTAGAAGCTTATAATTATTATTTACAAGCTGAATTTCAACGTAAAAAATTTTCTGAAAGGGCATTTAAAAATGCTATTCCCCTATATGAAAAAGCCATTAATCTGGACTCGGGATTTGTAGATCCTTATGTCGGTTTAGCAACCGTATTTTCTACTGGAGGATTAATTTGGGGTATTTTTAACCAGGAGGAAGCTTATCGAAATGCTTCCGGTCTGCTAGAAAAAGCTCTGACAATAGATCCGGACCATTATAATGCTCTTAATGACATGGGATCTGCTTCATTTTATTTTGAGTGGGATTTTGATAAAGCCAGAAGTTATATTAATAAGATTAACAAAATCAGAGGAGTTTATAATAATTTCAGCTCGGATTTCTATATAAAAATGAATGAACCAAAAAAGGCATTATCTCTTACTGAAACACATATTCGACTTGATCCTTCTAATAGCACCTACTATATTTTTAATGCAGAAGCAAACTTTTTTTTAGGAGATACCGCAAAAGCTATTGAGATTTTTGATAAAGCTACTAACCTATATGAGGATCAATTCATTTTAAGAGAGGCTGCTAAATTGTACTATTATTTTGGTGAGATTGAAAAATCAAAAAAGGCTTTAGAAAAACATTATCTCCTATATTCTGACAGGCCTCCAATTATGATTTGGCTTCAGGCAATTCATAGCTATCATGAAAATAAACCTCACCAACAATATATTGATCAACTTCTGGAATTATATCAAAACGGATCCTCAGGTAGCCCCGCATGGTTTTTAGCTTTATATTATGCAGTAAAAGGAAATAAAGATAAAACTTTTGAATGGTTGCAAAAATCCTATAATAAACGTGAAGTAGAAATGACATGGCTAAAAATGGAGCCTTTACTGCACCCTTATAAAGAAGATAACCGCTATAAAGCATTAGTGGATAAAATTGGTTTTCCTGATGGTAAAAGCTGATTCATACAACATTGTTTAAATATCTGCAACATAGATTAAATGCTTTCTTAAGAAAGATTAAAGCATTCGCAACATAGGTTCTATGTATCTCCCTCCTATAATTATCACCTTTGAAACAGTCATTTTAATTGAAATGAGCATAAAAACAGCGTCCTGATTATACCAACCACAGGAGGAATGTCTTTGATGCGAATTCCATAGCCTGCCCCGACTATATCGGGGTGACCATTGAAAATATATACACATGAAAACGCAGACTGCTTCATTCTTTATTTTCGTTGTTTTAATAGCAGCATTTTCAGAAAATGTAACTGCTCAGATACATATAAATGGCAGAGTTAAAGACGCATCCGGAAATTCAATTCCATATGCCAATGTGGTTTTATTAACCATGGCTGATTCTTCAGTGGTTAACTGGTCAGTAACAGACATTGAAGGAATCTTTAACCTAGATAATGTAAAATCAGGCAATTATTTATTAAAAACGCTAAGGATAGGTTACGAGGAAACATATACTGAGCTAGAAATCACCAACAGCTCCTCTGTTTCACCACTTACCATTATTATTCCTGAAAAGTCGCAGCAGCTTGATGAGGTAGTTGTAAAAGCAGAAAAGCCACTCTTCGAGCAAAAATTAGATCGAACAATTGTAAATGTGGCAAGTAGCATCTCCGCATCAGGAGGTTCTGCCCTGGATGTCCTATCAAGATCACCTGGTGTTACTGTGGACCGCATGAACAATTCACTGGCACTTGCAGGCAAGCAGGGGGTGAGGATCATGATCAATGGAAAAATATCTCAAATTCCGTTGAGCGCCGTCATCCAGATGCTGGATGGTATGAATGCAGAGAATATTGAGAAGATAGAACTGATAACAACACCTCCGGCTAAATATGAAGCAGAAGGTGATGGTGGCCTAATAAACATCGTGCTTAAACAGCATACAGAATTAGGTACTAATGGAAATTTATCCGTCTCTGGCGGTTATGGAAGAAAAGAAAAATATGGAGGAACTATTAACTTCAACAACCGCAGCAAAAAAGTAAATCTATATGGAGATTATTCTTATAATATGGATGTAACGGAACAGCTTTTTATTGTCGGTCGGACAATTGAACTGGCTGGTAATCAAATCAGTATAGATACGGAAAATAATCGTGATGCTTATACAAGAGTACATTCCGGAAGGTTAGGTGCTGATTGGAATATAGGCAAAAATACCACTGTAAGAGGCTTAGTCAGTATATTCGACAGGCGATGGGAGATGGATGCTCTGGCTGATATAAAAGAGGTTGTAAATAACAATCTTTCGGGTTATATCGAGATGGAAACATTTGAAATAAATGAATGGACATTAGTAGTAGGTAATATAAATCTTACACATACCTTTAGTGAAAACCACAGCCTGTCAATGGACCTGGATCATATTGATTATGACTCAGACAATCCTACCAATTATGATCAGTTATTTTTTGATGCTGATAGAAATCAGATAAATTACAATGAATTGAGCAGCAGGAAAGAAACTCCTATCAACAGCTGGGTGGGAAAGGTGGATTATACCGGCAATCGAGGTAAAAAAGTGATATTTGAAGCAGGTGCAAAAGGATCATTTTCATCACTAAATAATGATATAGTGGTTGAAGATATTGAAAATGGTTCAGCGGTGATTAATGAAAGCCTCACCAGTCATGCAAAAATGGTTGAGAATATAGGTGCAGGATATGTATCAGCATCAATAGATGCATCGGAAAAAATTGCTCTGAAGCTCGGGCTGCGATATGAATATACATCGACAAATATTGATACCCACGAATTTGAAAATATTGTGGATCGTAATTTCGGAAGCTGGTTTCCAAGTTTTTTCTTTCAGAATACGATAAATAAAAATAACAGCTGGGTTTTCTCCTACAGCCGAAGAATCACCCGCCCATCCTTTGCCCAGATAGCACCTTTCGTAATATTCATTGACCCTAATAGCTTCTGGAGCGGAAATATAGGTTTATTGCCATCCTTAACAGACGCCGTTAAAGCCGAATACCAGCACAAATTCATATTGTTATCCCTGCAGTACAGCCATGATAAAAATTCGATCGCCCGTTTTCAGCCACGGATCCTGGAAGACGGAACGCAAGTGAGTACGGCAGAAAATATGGACTACAGGAATAATTATAGTATAAGCCTGTCCCTGCCATTCAATCCAACAGAATGGTGGGAATGGCAACTAAATATGTCAGGTAACATAATAAATGTAAAGACCGATTACTTAGAACAACCAGTAGATATAACCATTAAAAATTTTACATTAAATTGTACACAAAAATTTACTCTTCCAAAACAGTTTACAGCAGAGATCGCGGGCTTCTATCAGTCTAAACAATTGTGGGGAGTAATGGAAATGAAAGCGCTTGGTGGAGTAGATTTTGGCCTTGAGAAAAAATTTAAGAACAGCCAGCTCAGACTTGCGATAACAGATATATTCAATACCAATAAGTGGAATTTCAGCACCTCAATACCGGAAGAAAATCTTAATTCCTATTCCTCCTTTGATTTTGAGACAAGGGTAATCAGTGTAACTTATTCAGTAGGTTTTGGAAACAAGAAGCTGAAAGTGAAAAACAGAAAAACTACAGGATCAGAAGAAGAGCAGAGAAGATTAAATTAAAGCTTAAGCAGTACCTTTAGTTTTGAGCCCCTGTTCCTTAGCTATTCTTACTTCCGATGCCCATCTAGAGCACCAGGTGATTAGAAGCGTATTTCGGCACCTCCCGGAATATCTTCACCAGGACTTAAATACTTCATTAGCAAGGGCTAATAATACAAAGAGCAAATATTCCTTCCTTTTTTAATAAAATTTCTTCTATTTTAAATGTATTTGCAGTCATCCTACCTCTCTAACTATACGTGGGACTGACCCGGCGGAGCTTTATGTAGATTTATGATTTGAAAGCCGTGGCGAAAAAAATATAAACCACGACTTATACATATAATGCTTATTTTCAATAACTTAACAAAATAATATAAGTGATATAAACGCAATAGCGTTTACACATGCGTTGTGTATAAGCAAATTCTAATTACAATTGAAACCAACAGAAAAACATATTGAGGAAATTGCAGAACTTCTAGACTCAGGAATGATCTGTTACTTTCATCTACCAACTGGAACAATTGAATATCACCCAGATCCAAATGATCCTTATTTCGAACCCGAATTTTGGCAAGACACGATTGACCAAATTGAATCCGACTTGGACAACTATGAACAATTTGAAAAAATGGATTCAAACCAGGGTTTTCGTATAATGGAGGATTTTGCCTACTCATTAACAGACGAAAAATTTAAAACCAAAATTTTAGACCGGCTATCACAACGTAAGCCATTTCAGAACTTTAAGATCCTAATTGACTCCTCTACTTATCGAGGAGACTGGTTTGAATTTAAAAAGAACGCTTATATTGACTGGGTGAAACGACAAATTGGAACAGGCGAATGAAAGTGCATGTGCAAAAATAATAGAAGGCACCCTCCCTTTCTAATTCTTTGCGCCTGATATTATCTCCTCCACCACTTCCGGATTTAACAATGTGGAAGTATCTCCCATATTACTGGTATCGCCAGAAGCAATTTTCCTTAAGATCCTTCTCATTATTTTTCCTGAACGTGTTTTCGGTAGCCCCGGAACGATCTGTATTTTATCCGGCTTAGCAATTGGACCGATGATTTTATTAACAGTTTCCCTTATTTCAGCAATAAGATTTTCTTCCGAACGTCTCTCCAAATCACAAATAACATAGGCGTAGATCCCCTGCCCTTTTATATCATGGGGATAACCCACAACTGCCGATTCAATCACCTTAGGGTGCTCATTAATTGCGTTCTCCACTTCTGCTGTCCCCATACGATGGCCGGAGACATTAATTACATCATCCACACGTCCTAATATGCGATAGTACCCATCCTCGTCTCTCTTAACGCCATCACCCGTGAAATAATATCCTTTGAAGGAGGCGAAATAGGTTTGCCTGCATCTCTCATGATCGCCATAAGTAGTGCGCAGCATTCCTGGCCATGGGAATTTTACACATAAATTTCCTTCAACACTGTTACCCCGTAGCTCTTTTCCATCATTGTCCAGAACAGCCAGCTGCACACCCGGCAAAGGCAAAGTTGCATAAGAAGGCTTTGTAGGAGTGACACCGGCAATGGGGGAGATCATTATTCCGCCGGTCTCTGTTTGCCACCAGGTATCTACGATAGGACATCTTCCTTTGCCAATATGATCATGGTACCAATGCCATGCCTCTTCATTAATTGGCTCCCCCACAGTGCCTATTACTCTTAATGATTTAAGGTCGTAAGGGCTAATAGGATCTGTGCCATGAGCCTGTAATGCTCGTATTGCAGTAGGGGCCGTATAAAATTGATTAACCTTGTGTTTGTCGCATATTGACCAAAACCTGCCTGCATCAGGATAAGTAGGGATCCCTTCAAACATTAATGTTGTGGCTCCTGCTAATAGCGGACCATAAACAATATAACTATGACCTGTAATCCATCCTACATCAGCGGTACACCAATATATATCGCCTTGTGAATACTGAAATACATTTTGGAATGTATATTGTGTATAAACCATATAACCTCCACAGGTATGTACTACACCTTTAGGTTTACCGGTAGACCCAGAGGTGTAAAGGATAAATAACAGGTCTTCAGAATCCATTATCTCTGCTTTACTTTCTGAGCCTACACCGTCAATTGCATCATGCCACCATATATCGCGGCCCTCTTTCATACTAACTTCTTCTTTTGTCCTTTGGAGGACTATCACTTTTTCTATTGTTGAAGTATTCTCCAGGGCCTCATCCACTACTGCTTTTACCGGGATTTTTTTAGCCCCTCTGAAATTGCCATCAGAGGTAAGAACCATCTTCGCCTTACAGTCATTGATCCTATCTGATAATGAGCTGGCTGAGAAACCTGCAAACACAACTGAATGAACCGCGCCAATCCTTGCGCAGGCAAGCATGGCTACAGCAGCTTCAGGCACCATAGGCATATAGATTATTACCCGATCTCCTTTTTCAACCCCATGTTTTTTCATGGTATTGGCAAACTGCCCTACCATTTCATATAATTTCTTGTAAGTAATTGTTATGGCTTCCTCATCAGGATCATTAGGCTCCCATATAATGGCTGGTTTATCACCTAATGTAAAAAGGTGGCGCTCAAGTATGTTTTCCGTAATGTTAAGCTTCGCATTTGTAAACCATTTTATATCAGGCGCTTCAAAATCCCATTCAACCACCTTATCCCATCGCTTCTGCCAGTGAAAAGAATCGGCTATGCGGGACCAGAAATATTCCGGATCTTGTACACTTTTTGAATATTCATGAATATACCCGCTCAAGCTTTGAATCTTATTACTCATATTTTAAAATTTTATCTTTAACAGAAATTAGATGGTCAACTAATTTTTTATCTATAGGATTATTTCTTAATGATATTTAAAAATAAATTTTTCCTAATCAATTCCCACATGTTTGGCACTTTAATCTCAGATTTTACAATATATACTCCTCTTTTTTGTAAAATTCAACAATGTCAAGGATATGGGATTAATATTAAGATTTTGACTTGTGCCGGTGGGTTTAAGTAAAATCCATTCTTTACTCAATAACTTTCTTTACCTCCATAGCAATTTGCTTCTCCTCGTCTGTAGCAATCACCAGCAGCGGAATTCGGGCATTTTCAGCTGATATATCCACAAATTCTTTACCAGCGGTTTGTTTATTTTTTTGCTGATCAATCTTAAAACCAAATGGCTCCATCCCCTGCATTGCATCTGCTCTTACTCTTGCACTATTCTCCCCCACCCCGGCAGTAAAAACCAGAGCATCTATTTCAGAAAGTTGTGCCAGATATGCCCCAATATACTGCCTAATCCTATAGGTATACATTCTCAAAGCCAGCTTAGCTGATTCGTCACCTTTATCTGCCTCCTCTGTTATGCCCCGTAAATCTGACTTACCCGCAATTGAGAGCAAACCGCTTTTCTTATTAAGCATTTTTTCAATTTCTTCAGGTGAAATATTATGATTCCTTATCAGGTGAAAGATCAGGGATGGATCAATATCACCGGAACGTGTTCCCATTATCAATCCGGGCAAGGGTGAAAATCCAAGGGTGTTATCAATTGAAAAACCATCACGTACAGCTGTAATACTGCAGCCATTTCCCAAATGTGCAATGATTAAATTAACTTCTTCCTTCTTAAAATGTTGCTGACAACGCCTGGTAATGTACTGGTGAGAAATACCATGGAAACCGTACTTACGGATTCCATAGTCGGTATAATAATTTTCTGGTATAGCATATCTATAAGCATGCTCCGGTATTGTCTGATGAAAAGCTGTATCAAATACTGCTACCTGTTTTGCCTTTGGAAATTGCGCGGAGGCCATATTAATCCCCTCCAGATTGGCAGGATTATGTAATGGTGCCAGGGGTATTAAATCTTCAATTGCTTTTTTAACTGATTCATCAATTAGCGTAGTTTCCGAAAATTGGTCGCCCCCATGAACTACCCGGTGGCCTATAGCCTGTATATCTGACTTTTCTTTAATTGAAGTACCCAGCAATTTTTTTACGATAAAATCAAATGCCTCAGCGTGAGTTTTGGCATTTAAAGGCCCTGACTCAGGCTCTTTGTCTATATCCTTGTGCTTATACGCCGGGGAACCTTCACCAATCTTTTCCACCAGTCCATTACAAACTAAATTAAGGTCGATGTTATAGAGCCGATA
Organism: Candidatus Cyclobacteriaceae bacterium M2_1C_046; assembly: GCA_051418055.1. Classification (GTDB taxonomy): domain Bacteria; phylum Bacteroidota; class Bacteroidia; order Cytophagales; family Cyclobacteriaceae; genus JBPRGH01. The sequence goes on from JBPRGH010000103.1 coordinate 96,174, forward strand.
CTTTACAGAAGAACTACCTGAATTTATAATAAGGATCACGATTTATCAGAGTTTTGTGCCTGAATGGCTGTTATCATAACTGTATTAATAATATCCTGTACCGTACAACCACGGCTCAGGTCATTGACAGGTTTATTAAGCCCCTGTATTACAGGACCGATGGCTATTGCACCTGTTTCTCGCTGTACCGCCTTATAGGTATTATTACCTGTATTAAGATCCGGAAAGATCAATACTGTTGCAAAACCTGCTACTTCAGAACCTGGGATTTTTTTAATACCCACCTCCGGATCAACTGCGGCATCATATTGAATAGGACCTTCTACTTTAAGATCAGGCTGTGATTTTTTTACAATCTGAGTTGCTTCACGTACGCGCTCCACATCCGCTCCTTTGCCAGAAGTACCGGAGGAATAAGATAAAATCGCCACCCTGGGCTCAATACCAAATGCAGCACTGGTTTGTGCCGAGGCAATTGCTATTTCAGCCAGCTCTTCCGCATTTGGATTAGGATTTATGGCACAATCCCCATACACCAGCACACGATCCTCTAAGCACATGAAAAATACTGAAGACACTACATTATGGCCAGGCTTTGTCTTGATAATTTGTAAGGCAGGCCTTATTGTATGTTGGGTTGTATGGACTGCCCCGGAAACCATGCCATCGGCATGTCCTTTATATACCATCATGGTGCCAAAATAGGATACGTCATTTATAAGGTCCTTTGCCATATCCATATTCATACCTTTATGCTTTCGCAATTCAACAAGGGTATTTGTATAATCCTTATAAAATTCAGATTTACCAGGATCTATGATTTCAAAACCTGATTTAGGGAATTGCAGGCCCAGCTTTTTTATCTGTTTATCTATTTCTTCATAATTACCCAATAAAGTAATATCTACTGACTGATGATTTAGTAAATATTCGGTTGCTTTTAGTATCCTGGTATCCTCACCCTCCGGTAATACTATTCTTTTCTTATCAGCTTTGGCATTTTCCTGTAATGAATAAATAAACATCCCGGGAGTTATTCCTTTGGATTTAAATGCTAGCACCCGTTCATTTAATGTCTCTGTATCCACATTTTCATCAAATACTTTCAGGCTAAGCTGAAGCTTACGCTCATCATCCTTATTTATCTTGCTCTTTACCCGGCTCACTGCCATAGCAGTATCAAATGTGTTGGTTTCGACAGCCAGAATAGGTATTATCTCGTCCAGGCCGTCTAAAATTTTGCGAACTGATGGCTCAGGCCTGAACCCGCCGGTAAGGAGAATACCTGCCACACCAGGATAATTTGTTGAGATATGTGCTTGTAGTGATGCCAGTAAAATATCAACTCTATCTCCCGGTGTTATAACCAATAACTGATCTCTCATATTATTCAGGAAATTAGGGACCTGCATAGCAGCAGCCGAATAACTATAAATTAGCTGCGACATCCCATCACCCTCATATAAAATCTCGGCTTTCAGTGCATCCCTGATCTCCTGCATCGAAGGACTAGCTAAAATTTTATTTTCAGGAATAGCGTAGATCAATAGATTTTCAGGCAGTTCCTGCTTTACACGATGCAACAGATCTGATTTTTTAAGTGCGTCTACACGATTAATAATTATTGAAAGAACGCTACAATCGTTTTTTTCAAAAGAAGCTAATGCAATTTTTAAGTTGTTAATAGTCTCTTCTGAAGATTGATTATATGCACCCTCCACCAAAATAACGGGAGCTCCTAAATTTCTGGCAACTTCGGCATTAATATCAAATTCAAAAGCAGTATTATCCCCCTGAAAATCAGTTCCTTCTATAATAATAATATCGCACTGTTTCTCTATTTTTTTATAATGTTCAATTACAGATTCTATAAAATCATCCATTCTTCCCTGACCCAATAGTTTATTGGCTTCCTCTCGGGTGAAAGCATAACAGTCATTATATTCCAGCCTGTCGCCTATTCTTGAAAGTAGAAGGTCCAAATGTTCATCCCTTTCATCCTGTTGCCCACTTCCACGGATAATAGGCCTGAAAACGCCTACTTTACTGGTCTTTCTCATGGCCAAATCGACCATGCCTAAACTAATTACAGATTTTCCTGATTGTGATTCGGTAGTTGAAATGTATATGGATTTGGCCATTATCTTAAAGGGATTCAGGTCAAAGTTAATTATCCAGCTTCAAAATGAAACGGAATAGGTGATGATTATTATCTGTTTAAATGATGATTAATATCTTTTTAAAAAGAACAATTGATCTGCAAAATTGATTGATTATTTTAACCTATTAGTTCTGCGACGTGTAATTCAAAATTTGAAAGTGGTTACTATTAAATTTAATATTCTTTTAATCATCACAAAATAGTGAAACCACTGATGAGTGGGTAAGCAGGATAAATAATGCTGTAATTTAAATTTAGCGAAACGCAAGATAATTTTTATTCCATTTCCCTGTTCTTTGTATGATTCGACTTTAAATGCAAGTCCATTTGAGGAAAAGGTATGGTAATATTATTTGCAGCAAATTTCTGGCTGATGATCCTGCGGATGTCGCTTTTTATTTTCCCTATTCTAAAAATATTTTTACTGAAGAACAACACCTGGAAATCCATCGACGAATTTCCAAAGTTCACTAGTCTGGCTTCTGTTAATTCCCTGTCGTAAATATCAGGATGCTCAAACGCGCTTTCTTCAAGTACCTTTATAACCAGGTCTACATCACTTCCATAAGCAACACCCACATCAATCCGGAAACGCGTTTTCATTGACTGATGGCTCCAGTTTATTACCTTATTTGTTGTTATTAATGAATTGGGAATTATAACAGAAATATCATCTGTATTCAAGCCCTTGGAAGTTCGCAAACCAATTGTTTGTATTTTAACAACATCGCCATCTATTTCAAGGACATCCTCAACTCTTATGGACTTTTCTGAAAGTAAAATAATCCCTGATACCACATCATTAAAAGTTTGCTGTAAACCAAGGCCGATCCCCACCAGTAAAGCAGCAGATCCTGCTATCAATACAGTTACTTTAATGCCAATGGCTTCCAGCAGAAAACCTATGGCAATTACCCAGACCACATATTTTATTATCTGGAATAACGCATAAGCATTACCTGAGCCAAATTTATTTAACCTTTGTCTTCGAAATAGCGCTTTTTTTATCAGCCATAATGCAAGGGTTGCAATGACAAGGATTAAGATAATATTAACCAGGGTATAAATCCTGATCGTATAATCTCCTACACTAAGAATTTCAAATTCTAATATTTTCTGTAATGTTTCCATTGAATTATTATTGTTCCAGATAACTTTTAGGCAAAGCAGCATCTGTAGCTGATATTGAAAGTATACAAATGTGATCGGTTTTGCAATAAAAAAGATGTCGGCTTTGACAGAATTAAATTACTAAAGCATCAGTAAGCCCTCTTCCCTTAGGGTTCTCCAGGTTTTACTTTTTGCCATTGATATAAAATCTGTTCCCACCTCGGCCTTATAGGAAGCCTTTATCTCACCTAATGTAGGGTTGTTTAATTCTGAAGGTATTAAGGCAGGCAATATCTTGTGAAGCCATTTCCCTTCTTCAATTGTGGTATGGAGGGATAAAGAGTGGCTTTTATTTTGAAAAAATAATTCTGCCCCCGGATATTTTTTTCCTTTTTTCCTTTTCTCGTACTCAGAGATCAAAGGCTTATTCCCAAGCCAGACAACACGGGAATTGTCTTTAAAAGACCTCAAATCCTGATCCAGGATGGCAGATTCAATAAAATCATCGGGTATGGAGGTAGCAGGAACTTCAAAATCGAACCACTCCTGTAAAGGTATGTCAAAGCCTATACCATGCATAAAGTTAAAAAGTGCTTTTGTTAGTCCCGCGCCATACAGCTCGTGGTCACAACCTGCAGGATCCTCATGGATCAGATCATTATTAGCAAATGATTTCAACTCAGGGCCTACCCGGACCACTCCAAAAGCTTTGGGATCCAGCCCTACGGGACTATGGGCCGTCATGGCAAACAGATGCCAAAAACCAGACTGAATAACGCCATTGAGGAATAGCTGCCTGACCATTTCCAAAGAATCAATAGTCTCCTGTGCAGTCTGAGTAGGAAATCCGTACATCAGGTAAGCATGCACCATAATGCCGGAAGCGGTGAAATTATCCGTAACTTGTGCCACCTGTGATATAGTTACTCCTTTTTTCATCATTGCCAGTAATCTGTCGGAAGCAACCTCCAAGCCACCGGAAACAGCTATACAACCTGAAGCTTTTAACAGCCTGCACAGATCAGCAGTAAAGCTTTTTTCAAATCTGATATTTGCCCACCAGGTAACAGACAGATTTCTACGAAGGATCTCCAGTGCGAGCTCTTTCATTAATGCCGGAGGGGCAGCTTCATCAACAAAATGAAAGCCGGTTTCTCCTGTGGCATTGATCATCTCTTCCATTCTGTCGCACAGTAAGGAAGCATTTACAGGTACATAATTGTTAATATAATCAAGTGATATATCACAGAAGGAGCATTTTTTCCAATAGCAGCCATGTGCCATTGTAAGCTTATTCCACCGGCCATCACTCCACAAGCGATGCATAGGATTTATAATTTCAATCACCGATAAATAACGGTCCAGCAAAAGATCCGAATAATCGGGAGTGCCTGTTTTATTAAATGGAATGTCACCTTCTTTTCCTGAATTTATATAAGTAACATCACCATCTTTAAGTAAAAATGTTCTTTTTAGCCCATTTTCTACTCTCTCCCCATTAAAATATTCAAGCAAATTCAGTAAAGGCCTTTCCCCATCATCTAAGGTTATATAGTCAATATATTTAAAAACCCGGGGATCACTCAGAGAGCGTAATTCCGTATTAGGAAAGCCTCCGCCCATTATTACCTTTATATTAGGATGTTTCTCTTTAATAAATTTACCGCAACGAAAAGCTCCGTACAGGTTGCCGGGAAAAGGAACTGACAGGCATACTGCTTCAGGCAGGAATGCCTCCACTTTCTTTTGAAGTATACCGGTGGTGACATCATCAATAAAGCTGGGCTCAAGATTTAAAGCTTCCTCCAACTCGTCAAAGGAAGTAGCAGATCTTCCCAGTCTCTCCGCATAACGGCTAAAGCCAAAATTAGGATCGATGGTTTCTTTGATCAGATCAGCAAGATCTTCAAGGTATAATGTTGCCAAATGTCTCGCTTTATCCTGGATGCCCAGAGAGCCAAATGCCCATTCCATATCATCCAGCTGCTGAAAACGTGCAGCCTGCGGTAAAAAATCTCCCTCACAAATATTATAGGCAAGCGTAGGGTTCTTATACTGTAAAAAGCGGATGACAGGATCTATGGTATTCACATATTCCTTTTCGAGACTGATCATCCGTAGGGAATTGTCTGAAAATCCTGTTGACATTGGTATTTTGGCAAAGACAGCTTTTAAACCCTCTTTTGAAAATATTTCAAGAATGACTTCAATGCCAAGATCAGCCTGGTAAGAAGGGACCTGAAGTGTGTTTAAAAAACCTTTAATATAGGTAGTGGCGGGATAAGGTGTATTGAGCTGGGTGAATGGAGGGGTAACTAATAAAACACGCATATTCAACAGGCTCAATTTTGCTTCTAAATTTCGTAAACAAAAAATTAAAGCCAATGATTCATTAGAAATATTTATATCACAAGGTTAATTCACAACTGAACCCACCGCCTTCTTCACAGCAGGAGCTACCTTTGTACCCAGCAATTCAATAGCGCGCATTACTTTTTTATGCGGCAGGTTGCCTACGCTGATATGCAGCAAAAACCTGGTGTTTCCAAAAAGTTCGTATTCAAATAATATCTTATCGATCACCTCCTGCGGGCTTCCTACCAGTAAAGAACCTTCGGGAGAGCGCATCATATCATAATGCTCCCGGTTCATCCCGGACCATCCGCGTTCACGGCCGATCTTGCTCATCACATATGCATAAGGACCATAATAATCGTCAGCGGCCCTTTGGGAATCATCACCAATAAAACCATGAGAATTAATTGCAAGCTGAAATTTTGCTGTATCATGTCCTGCTTTTTTATAGGTTTCCCTGTACAGCCTTGTAAAAGGTTCAAACCGCTCCGGCATCCCGCCAATTATGGCCAGCGCCATGGGTAACCCATAATTTGCAGCACGGACCACCGATTCCGGAGTGCCGCCTATTGCCACCCATAATGGCAATTCTTTCTGATAAGGTCTTGGATAAATACCACGATTATCTATTGAAGGACGATGTTTCCCCTTCCAGGTGATTTTTTCACTCTTGTTTAATTCATAAAGAAGCTGGAGCTTTTCTGCAAACAAGGTATCATAATCCTTCAGGTCCTGACCGAAAAGCGGAAAAGATTCTATAAAAGATCCCCGGCCGGCAATGATCTCTGCCCTGCCTTTTGAAAGCAGGTCCACATGAGCAAAATCCTGAAAAACACGTACCGGATCATCTGAACTTAAAACAGTAACAGCACTGGAAAGCTTTATCTGCTTTGTTTTAACAGCTGCAGCACCAAGTACTACCGCGGGTGAAGAAACAATAAAATCAGGACGGTGATGCTCGCCCACACCGAAAACATCCAGCCCCAGCTGGTCGGCCAGCTCAATCTCTTCCATCAAATTGCTAATTCTTACCTGTGGATCAATAAGCTTGCCCGTTGCCGGATCAGGGGTATTTTCAACGAAAGTGGTAATTCCTATTTCCATAATTACATGTTGTAACGCCTTTTGGAAAAATAAAGTTGAGCCTCAGGTGAAATTCTTTTTCCTTCATGTAATCTACTCTAAAACTTACGAAAAGAAAGTTGCAAACTTTCATCTATTTTTAGGCTTAAGTTGGAAACTTAAGGCAGATTAGCGGATAGGGCAACAAAGAAAACATGTAAAAGAATGAAAAGATCGCTCCTGAAAATTCTTTTAACCATCATTATTATCTACATCTCCATCTGTGGATTAATGTTCCTCATGCAGGAGAACATGATCTTCTTTCCAGAGAAGCTGGAAAAAGGTTATACATTCCGATTTGATCAACCCTTTGAGGAGTTATATATAGAAACAGCCGACAATTCATTGATGCACGGCATTCTTTTCAAAGCTGATTCTTCAAAAGGAGTTATCTTCTATTTACATGGAAATGCAGGTTCTTTAAGGCGCTGGGGGAATATCGCCGGGGTTTATACAGAGCTGGATTATGATCTTTTTATGTTGGATTACAGGGGCTATGGAAAAAGTGAAGGGGATATAACCGGCTCAGAACAACTTTATCAGGATATACAATCTGCCTATGACACTATAAAAACCAAGTATCCGGAAGATAAGATAATTATTTTAGGTTATTCAATAGGAACAGGTCCGGCAGCTAAATTAGCTTCTATAAATAACCCTCAGTTACTCATCCTTCAGGCGCCCTACTATAGCCTTACCGATATGATGGAGCATTATTATCCGATTATTCCTACAGCCATTTTAAAATATAAATTTGAAACTCATAAATATCTGAAAGATGTCGATGCTCCTGTAATTATTTTTCATGGTGATGAGGATGAAGTTGTGTATTTTGGATCATCAGTAAAGTTAAAGGAGACGTCGTTTGATAAAAAGGATACATTAATTACACTAAATGGACAGCGACATAATGGTATGAGCAATAATGAGCAGTACCAAATGGCCCTAAAGAAGGTTCTGCGGGAAAAAATGCATAGGTGAAATAACTATATTCCCGGTTATTCCTTAAATTAAGTAGCTTAAAATGATTAGCTATGCTTGATATTGTAATTGAAGCGAGAAAAGCCTCAATAGGTCCCGGAATGGATGTACGTAGGATTCTCCCTTTCCGGAAACGAAGAATGGTGGGCCCATTTATCTTTATGGACCATGCCGGCCCTGTTGATATCCGTCCGCAATCAGCTCCCTCAATGGACGTATTGCCGCATCCGCATATAGGATTATCTACGGTAACGTATTTATTTGGCGGACAGGTGACACATCGGGATAGCCTGGGAGTTAAGCAGGTGATAAAGCCTGGCGAGGTTAACTGGATGACTGCCGGAAGTGGCATTTCCCATTCCGAAAGGTTCGAGGATCCTGAAGTATTGGCAAAGGGAAACCTGGAGATGCTTCAGACATGGGTGGCATTACCTGAAAAAGTTGAAGAATCCGATCCCTCATTTAATAATTATCAGCCCGAGGAATTACCTGTTTTTACTGATAAAGGGCTTTGGATGCGACTGATCGCAGGAGATGCTTTTGGCCTTCGGAATGATGTCAAAACTCACTCTCCACTGTTTTATCTTCATGTTGCGCTCGACAAAAATACAACCTTCGGACTGCCACAGGAACATGCTGAACGAGGGATCTATATTGCAAAAGGAAGTATCGAAGTAAAAGGAACCGTTTATTCCAAAGGGCAGCTGCTTGTTTTTAGTAAAGGAGTCGACCCGGTTATTAAGGCAAAAGAAAACAGCACACTTATGTTTCTCGGAGGGGATCCTTTAGGCAAAAGATACATCTGGTGGAATTTTGTCTCATCCCGAAAAGAGCGTATTGATCAGGCTAAGGAAGACTGGAAGCAGGGCAGGATCATTTTACCGCCAAATGATAATGAAGAATTTGTTCCTCTCCCGGAAGATAGATCAAAGCCATCTGAAGACCCTTCCCCTAATCCGCTTTCTTAGAAGATTACAGTGCACAAAATTAATATTGATACACAGAGATTTATTTTTATACTCTTCTTGTTACATTATTCGCTTCTATCTATCATTGAGCAGAAATTTTTTTAATAAAGCATTGTTTTAGCATAATGAAAAACATACTCTATCCCTTTTCAATAGCTGTCCTTTTTGGTGCATGCTCAGAAAAAACTACAGAGACGATTACCTTCGATGAATATCCTACTGCCGTAGAAACTGATCTATGGCTGGATTATAGTAAGGAGGCTTCAACTTTTAAATTATGGTCACCGGCTGCCGAAAAAGTACAACTTCATTTGTATAAAAAAGGAGATGGCGGAGAGCCCTTTGAAACTCATCTATTAAATACATCCGATAATGGATTGTGGGCAAAGAAGCTTGACGGGGATTTAAATGGCACTTATTACACTTTTCAGGTGATGTCAGATGGCGAATGGCTGGAAGAAACACCGGGTATTTATGCCAGGGCTGTTGGAGTTAACGGAAAAAGAGCTATGGTGCTGGACCTTAATGACACAGATCCTGAAGGCTGGGAAAATGATAGAGGACCGGCAATAAATTCTCCTAATGAAGCTATTATCTATGAGCTGCATATCCGGGACATAACCATACATCCTGAATCAGGATCCAGTATGCCGGGTAAATATTTAGGACTTGTGGAAAGCGGGACGCTGGGGCCTAATGGAGTAGCAACTGGTATTGACCATATGAAGGAATTGGGTATAACACATGTTCATCTTCTACCAACTTATGATCATTATTCCATTGATGAAACAAAGCTTGACAGCCCACAATTCAACTGGGGGTATGATCCGCAGAATTATAATGTACCCGAAGGTTCATTTTCTTCAGATCCCTATAATGCAGAAGTCAGGATCAGGGAGTTTAAGGAAATGGTAAAAGCTTTCCATGACAATGGTATCGGCGTAATCCTGGATGTGGTATATAACCATACCGGCAGAACTGAAAATTCTAATTTTAATCTTGAAGCCCCGGGATATTACTACAGGCAATGGGACGACGGAAAGTTTTCCGATGCTTCCGCATGTGGCAACGAAACAGCCTCTGACCGTGAAATGATGCAAAAGTATATACTTGAATCTGTTGCTTATTGGGCAGAGGAGTATCACCTGGATGGATTCCGTTTTGACCTGATGGGTATCCACGATATTGAAACTATGAACAAAGTAGCGGAAACTGTAAAAGCCGTTAATCCGGACATCTTTGTGTATGGCGAAGGTTGGACGGCAGGGGATTCACCTCTTCCTGAAGAAAGAAGAGCATTGAAAAAGCATACCAATCAAATGCCTCAAATTATCGCTTTCAGTGACGATATCCGGGATGGACTTAAAGGTTCAGTTTTTGAAGATGAAGGTACAGGATTTGTAAATGGGGCGGAGAATATGGAAGAATCGGTAAAATTTGGAGTGGTAGGTGCCATTCAGCATCCTCAGATAGATTATGCTGCGGTTAATTATTCCGATGCTCCATGGGCAAATGAGCCCTGGCAGGCAATTTCCTATGTTTCCTGCCATGATAACCATACGATTTATGACAAGCTAAAAGTGAGCCGGAAAGATGCCTCTGAAGAAAACATTGTGGCCATGCATAAGCTATCAAATGCAGTGGTTCTTACCTCTCAGGGCACTGCTTTTTTACATGCGGGGGCCGAACTGTTGCGTACCAAAAATGGTGAACATAACTCCTATAATCTACCCGATAGTATAAATCAGATTGACTGGAACTGGAAAGTGAGAAATAGTGATGTTTTAGAATATTATAAGAACCTGATCAAATTAAGAAAAGCTCACCCTGCTTTTCGTATGACAACCACTGAGGATGTACGGGCTAACCTGAAGTTTGAAAAGGCAGAAAACAGCATTGTCAGCTATCAGATCAGCAATAATGCCAATGGTGATGAATGGAAAAATATTTATGTAGTTTATAATGCAAATCCCGATCCTGTCGATCATGCACTTAATGGTGATTGGCAGGTAGCAGTTATTGGAAATGATTTTGATTTTGCGGGAAGTGAGACTGTAAATAATTCTGTAAAAATCCCCGCCATATCAATGGCTGTATTTTTTCAAAAATAAATAATTAAATGAATAGAGCTTCCTTATTAAAAAAAGCTGTTGAAAGTTATGGAATATAAATCCTTAATTTTCAACAGCTACTTATTAAAGTTTATTTGAAGCACGAGTCACCAGCTCTATGCCTTCATCCTTAAGCATCACTTTTCGATCTTTATATAAGGCGCCAACTGCTTTTTTAAAGGTTTTCTTGCTCATCTGCAGCTCTTCCTTTATGATCATCGGATCGCTTTTATCGGTAATGGGAATAAACCCATTATGTGCTTTTAAATAATTCAGGATCTTTTCAGCATTGGGCTCTACTTTGCCATAACCCGGCATCTCCAGCGCCAGGTCAATTTTACCATCCTCACGAATATTTTTTACAAATCCCTTAGTTTTTTCACCCGGAAAAATTTCCTGAAATAATTCATCTTCATAAAGCAATCCATGATATTTTTGATCCACAATAGTAAAATATCCAAGATCTGTCTTTTCACCTATCAACAGATCTACCTTATCACCATTTTTCAGCTCTGTTGGCTCCAACGAAAGGCGCTTACGTATACGGTCGGTTCCTACCAGTCTTTCAGAAACATCATCCAGGTAAATATACAATAAATATGATCTTCCGGGCTGCAATTTTTGGCCCTGGTTTTTAAAAGGTATAAGCACATCCTTTTGTAAACCTATATCCACAAAGGCTCCTAGATTTGTTACCTCTTTCACCTCCAGATAACCGAATTGATCAGCAATAACATAAGGATGTTCGGTTGTGGCGATTATTCTATCTTCGGAATCGGTATATATGAAAACATCAATTTTATCACCAATTTTCATTTCAGGTGTTACATAACGATTTGGTAAAAGCACCTCCTCGCCTTCCTCATCTTCTAAAAAGAAGCCAAAATCAGTTTTTCGCTCTATTTTAAGTTTATTGTATTTTCCTATATCAATCATGTGATGCAAATGTAGTACTTATTCGTTAACACAAACTGGGATGATTTGTCACTGGTTTTATACAGATCGACTAAAAAGGAATATCTTTTATCTTTACATATCAGATGCTCAAATCACCAATCGAAACACATATTGTCCCAGCCTCCGTTATCCCTTCTCGATTTAGTGACTATGCAGTAGGTGTTTTTGAAAATTTGCCCTCACGAAAAAGCGTTAAGAAAGCTATTAAATCAGGTGATCTGAAGGTTAATAAAGCACCTGCTTCTACAGGGTTATGGATCCAGCCCGGAATGACAATTACTTATGAACCAGAAGGGGATACAAAACCAGCTTTTGAGTTAGAGGTCCCGGTTATTTACGAAGATGACTTTCTAGCTATTGTCAATAAACCCGCAGGGATTCTCACCAGTGGTAATAAATTCCGCACACTTGAAAATGCATTAAACTATAATCTTTACAAAAGCAATCAGCCTTCAGTCCTTCTTATGCCAAGGCCTGTCCACCGCCTCGACTACGGCACCAGTGGATTAATCCTAATAGCTAAAACACCTAAAGCACGTATTATGCTGGGGAGAATGCTGGAAAAACGGGAAGTTGATAAAAGGTATCATGCAATAGTTCATGGGGAGGTAATACCTGAAGAAGAAAGAATTAATTCTGATATAGAAGGTAAACCGGCACTCTCAATTTACCGGCTGGTTAAGCAGTCCGTGAGCAAACGTTACTCACTGCTAGAGCTTTCTCCTGAAACAGGCCGTACCCATCAGCTGCGAATTCACTGCGCCCGGTCCGGCTTTCCTATAGTAGGAGACCAGCAGTATGGACTGGATTATGATCCAGGAAAAGGCCTTTTTCTTAGCGCTACAGGATTAACCTTTTCTCATCCTATAACAGGTGAATTGATCGCAGTAAAAATCGAGTTACCGGGAAAATTTAACCGATTATTGAAGATATAAAAAGCTTTCTATTCAGTGCCCTCTTCAATATATCATTGTAAAATAAAAAATAACACAGCAGCCAAACCCGCCCCCATTAAAGGGCCTACCACCGGGATCCAGGCATACTTCCAGTCGCTGGAACATTTATCTCTCATAGGAACGAGGGCATGAATTATTCGTGGACCGAGGTCTCTTGCAGGATTGATCGCGTAACCGGTTGTTCCGCCAAGTGATAACCCAATAGCAAATACCAGCAGTGCAACAGGTATTGCACCAAGTGACCCAAGACCAACAGGGGTTTTGGCATCTCCAATTTCAGGGTTTGTAAAATAAAAGATCACGAAGATAAGTACGAACGTACCTACCAATTCACTGATCATATTGCTCATTGGATGACGAATTGCTGGGGAGGTACAAAAAGCGGCCATTTTAGATTCAGGCTCAGGGGTGGAATCGAAATGAGATTTATATATTAAATAAACCACAAGAGCCCCTATCATTGCGCCGATAAATTGGGCAGCAATAAACATTGGCACGAGGTTCCATGCAAATTTCCCTGTAAAGGCCAGCCCTAAAGTCACGGCAGGATTTATATGTGCGCCGCTATATGGTGCCGCAATAACAACTGCTGTAAAAACCGCTAAACCCCAACCTGTAGTAATGACTATCCATCCGCTGTTATTGCCCTTGGTTTGCCTCAGCACCACATTTGCCACTACACCATTACCCATAATAATCAGGAACATTGTTCCCACAACTTCGGCCACAAATGGAGTCATATAATTAAGTCAAGTTTATAAGCTGGCACTTTAATCTTTCAATATAAAGCTATTTATAATCTTTGCAAAATATTGATTATCGTCCTAAACCAGTTCAAACTTGTTTTTAGCGCTATTTGTGCAATAAAACGTATAAAATGCGCTGGTTAAAAACTCTACAAATTCTCTTCTGTTAACTAATTCCATTATTTTTGAGGAAAAGTAAAATTATGGCTAAAGAAGGGCACCACGAGGAAGACGAGTTTCAGGAAGATGAGGCGCTTTTTGAGCATTACCGGATTAAAGCAGACCCTAAACAATCACTGCTACGTCTGGATAAATTTTTAATGGACCGGTTACCCAATGCAAGCCGCAACAAGATCCAGCAGGCTATTAAAGAGGGGTTTGTAAAAGTTAATGAAAAGGAAGTAAAACCAAATTACCGGGTACACCCTGATGATGTAGTGATAGTAGCACTACCGGAGCCTCCCCGCGATACTGAGGTAGTCCCTGAAGATATTCCTTTAAATATTGTTTATGAAGATCCCCACCTGCTGATTGTTAATAAACCTGCAGGTATGGTTGTTCATCCTGCCTATCAAAACTGGACCGGCACTTTAGTCAATGCACTGGCTTATCATTTTCAAAATCTTCCGGAGATGGAAGGTAATGAAGGAAGGCCCGGCCTTGTTCACCGTATTGATAAAGACACCAGCGGGTTACTTGTAATTGCCAAATCGGAAGCAGCCATGACAGGATTGGCCAAACAATTTTATGACCACTCGATCGAACGGACGTACTACGCTATTGTCTGGGGCGAACCTGAGCCACCAAAAGGTACAATAGATGTTTATCTGGGAAGGAGCCTTAAGGACAGGAGAATTACGGCAGCATTTCCGGATGCTGATTTCGGCAGGCATGCCATTACCCACTATGAAACTCTTAAACCATTACGTTATATCAGCCTGATAAAATGTAACCTTGAGACAGGAAGGACACATCAGATACGTGCACACATGAAACATATTGGCCACCCGATATTCAATGATTCAACCTATGGCGGAGATAAAGTATTGAAAGGAACTGTTTTTTCGAAATATAAAGCCTTTGTGGAGAATTGTTTCAAAGTAATTCCCCGGCAGGCGCTCCATGCTAAAAGCCTTGGGTTTATTCATCCTGTCACTAAAGAACATATGCAATTCGATTCAGATATTCCCGAAGATATGCAGCAGGTTATTGAAAAATGGGAGCATTATGTGAACTATAATGAATAAATTAGTCTGTGCAACTATTTAATATCATAGCCAAAAGGAATAAAAGCCACCTTCATAAGTTTAAAGTGCTGTTTAGCAAAAGGGATACCTATAATCGTTACAGCACATAGAATGCCCAAAACAAAATGCACTACAGCCAGCTCTAATCCTGGTAAAATTATCCAGATGATATTCATTACAACGGAAAGGGCACTGCCGGAGCTTTTATCTCTTACGATCTCTTTATCAAAAGGGGCTAATCCAAGTACTGCTAATTTTAAGGTTTGAATGCCAAAAGGGATTCCTATAATCGTAACAAAAAGTACCAGGCTTCCCAGAAGGTAAAGCAGGGAGATAATAAATCCTCCGAAAATAAACCATAAAATGTTTCCAATTGTACCCATAATCCAAAAAATAAGGCTGCCTCTTTAACACAGAAGCAGCCTTATAGTTATTTATTAATCAGCGGATTACCGCTAATCTCTGCCTTTAAACTCATCAAATTTGGAAGGTTCCTCTACACGAGGAAATATATTATTCTCCACTTGCGTATCAGCAGTTCTTCGCTCAGGATCCAGAATGATTGATTCTACTTCTTTATCAAAATAGAATACTTTATAAACATCATTTTCATCGTATCTCCAGATTTCCGCCGGCACAAATTCAGTTTGTTTTGTACCATCCGTAAAATTGAACTCTACGATCAATGGCATCACCAATCCACCTTCATTAGAGAATTTGATCTGATAAAGATTTTTACCAGCTAATTTCTGACGTACGGACTCATCATCAATCCTGTTCATAAATTCGCCATAGTAACGTTCATCCGTATCCAGAACGGTAAACATTTCAGGGCCTTTGCTGAAATCAATATTCTGGCCTTCCATTTCTTTTGCTACAAGATCACCTTTTTTAGTCTTCCTTCCTTTGCCTTCAATTTCGGCAACATCCTCTCTAAGTTTGAACCAACGTACTTCGTCCACAGAAATATCAACATGGTCTACTGTATAAAACCATCCTCTCCAGAACCAATCCAGGTCAACGGCCGAGGCATCTTCCATTGTGCGGAAGAAATCTGCAGGTCCCGGGTGCTTAAAAGCCCAACGCTCAGAATATTCTTTAAATGCGGTATCAAAAAGCTCCGGACCCATTACTGTCTCACGAAGAATATTCAATGCTGTAGCAGGTTTTGCATAAGCATTCCAGCCAAACTGCATGATCTGCTCGGAGTTTGTCATAATTGGCCGTATGTACTGCTTATCCATTTTCATGTAAGGAACAATTGCCGCAGCAGGTCCGCGACGGCTTGGAAAATCTACATACTGCTCCTGCTCTGTCAGGTACTGAACAAATGTATTTAAACCTTCATCCATCCATGTCCACTGACGCTCATCAGAATTAATGATCATAGGGAAGAAATTATGCCCTACCTCGTGAATGATTACACCTATCATCCTGTACTTCGTCTGATCACTGTAGGTTCCATCCGGATTTGGGCGTCCAAAATTGAAGCAGATCATAGGGTACTCCATACCAATTGAAGCACCATGTACTGAAATAGCTACAGGATATGGGTATTCAATAGTATGCTTAGAATAAGTCTTTAAAGTTGCTATTACAGCTTTAGTTGATTCTCTTTCCCAAAGCGGGTTTCCTTCCTTCGAATAATAAGACATAGCAAGCGGCGCTTTGTCCCCGATTTTTACAGCTTGCGCATCCCAGATAAACTTTCTTGAGGAGGCGAATGCAAAATCCCGAACATTTTCCGCATGATATACCCATGTTTTAGTGCCTTTCTTCTTTGTCTTCTCTTTTGCTCTTGCTTCCTCTTCAGTGACAATAAAGATCTGCTCATCAAAAGATTTTTGCGCCTTTTGGTAACGTGAGTATTCTTCTTTTGTCAATACATCTGTAGGATTCTGTAACCATCCTGTAGAAGCAACAATATGATCTTCAGGAACGGTGATCTCAACTTTATAGTCTCCAAATGTCAGGGCAAACTCTCCCCTTCCTAGAAATTGCTTATTTTGCCATCCCTCATAATCATCATATACAGCCATTCTGGGGAACCACTGAGCAATGGTATATACATAATTTTCATCTTCCGGGAAAAATTCATATCCCCCACGGCCCCCAAGCTGCATGCGGTCATTGATATTATACCACCAGTCAATGTTGAAGGTAATATTACCTCCAGCCGGTAATGGCTTAGGCAGGTCTATGCGCATCATAGTTTTATTGATCACATATGGTAACGGGTTACCATTTACATCCGCAACCTTTGTAATATTATGGCCTCCTTCATAATCCTGCAGGCCTAAACCCTGCTGTACAAATTTGGCCGGAAGTGAATCCCTTACCTGATACTGCTGTACTTTTAAAGTATTAGTACCCGGCTCACGTACATTTTGATCGAGTTGTACCCATAGGTAGGGCAATGAGTGAGGGGATTGATTATAGTAAGTGATTTTCTCAGTACCTGATATGATCTGCTTTTCATCATCAAGCGTTACTTTAATCTCATAATCAGCTTTCTGCTGCCAGTAATCCTCACCCGGAGCCCCTGATCCGGTACGATATGAGTTTGGTGAAGGCAGTAAATGATCCAGCTGTTCAAATTTTCCCTGCCAGATAATATCTTTCTCTTTTTCCTTATCTTCCTGTGCCCACGCCACCGAAGTGATAGTAAGGCATAAAAAGAATAACAATACATTTTTCATAATAACTAATTTAAAAATTTACCAAAATTTTGTTTCCATCATTAACATCAGCGCTATACCTGCAATAGCAGAAGATATAATAATGCGCCAATCTCGTCGGTTTACCCCAAAGAGGTCTACTAAAATAAAGCTTATTAACAGAAAAACACCAACTACAATTATTTGACCTACCTCTAATCCTATATTAAAGGCTAATAACTGGGATAGTATATTTGTTTCTTTCCCTAACAAACTTCTTAGGTAATTGCTAAACCCAAGTCCATGAATTAATCCAAAAAATAAAGCATAAGCATAATTAACCTGTAGTGTATTGGGCTGAACAGAAGATTTTTTCTTTAAAATATTACTCATGGCCGCTATAAAAATGGTCAGCGGAATGAGAAATTCAATAATATCGGCACGGAAATTGAAAATTTCGAGTGTAGAAAGTGCCAAAGTAATGCTATGCCCAATTGTAAAGGCAGTGATCAGGATCAAAACTTTCTTCCAGTCGCGGAGCAGATAAACAGCACATAATGCTAAAATAAAAAGCACATGATCATATCCCTGCGGATCAAGAATGTGCTCATAACCTAAAGAAAAATATAAAGAGAAGGTAGACATGAATCAATTGTCTAAATTTGAAGTTAAAAAATAGTTACAAAAAAATTTGAAATGGCGAATATACTCCTTTTACCAATATTTTCATTTTTAGTTTCCTTTCATCCGCTTTATGTAAGTGTCACTGAAATTGAGCATGACTCAAAAGAAAAGCGACTTGAGATCACCATGCGCATATTTATTGATGACCTGGAGCTTTCTATTAAAAACAAAGTTAATCAACCTTACCTTGATATCACCCAACCCGGCGATGGATATTCTACTGATAAATTTATCGAAGATTATCTTCAGGGTAAGCTAAAAATAAAATTGAACGGCAAAGAAAAAGAGGTAGAGTATATAGGTCATGAGGTAGAGTTGCCGGTGGTATTTATTTATGCGCAGGTTAGTAATGTTAAAAAGTTTAAAGAGATCAGTGTTTTCAACAGTATGATAATGGAAACATATGATACCCAGACCAATCTTGTTCATGTAGAATCGAATGGAGAAACAAAAAGCCTGAAGTTAACAGAAAAGCGTAAAGAAGATCAGCTAGTTTTTTAAAGGAAAATTTTTATATATCTGCCACATCTTCCCATCATGCTTTAGGAGGATAATGCCGTTTGCCTGAAAAGAGGCATTGAAAGGTTTATCCTTGTATTCTTCATTCCAGGCTTTCCAGAACATTGGCTTTTTCAAATCACGGAAGGCGACAGTCATATGTGGATGAAAAGGTCGCTCTTCAAATCCTTCATCTATAATTTTCAATTCTCTTTTAAATGATCTGATAAGGTTTTTCTGAAGTGATGAAAGCTGCTCATTCTCTTTTACATCAATATATATAGCTTTTGTGCCGAATTTACCATAATTTTCAAGCTCTACCTGGTGATTTTTATTTTCCATAGAAAGCTTTTCAAGTACTTCAAACAGCTTATCTTCTTTTTCCTCTTTCCACCGGAATGGCATATATAGGGTAATATGAGGTGGTGATTTCAAAGCCGCTTTAGAATTATAATTTTCAGCAAATTCATGTTTAATTGACATTATCTCGTCATGGACCTCCCCATCCGGCACCAGTGCAATAAAATAAAGCGGATTTTGTTTCTTCTTTGGCATTTGTTCTTATTCAAGAATAGGAAAAATATATTTTGTTATCACAACAACCGGGTATTGCTTTTGATCTAAACTAAAGCTAACTTTCGTAAATATGAAAGCCATTAAAGCACGATATGAAACCGGCCTCATCTTAATTGGTGTGGCAGTTGCGTTGATCACGCTGATATTGATTTTTTAGCTGCTTTTATTTTGGCCTGAAAGTAAGATCAAACCTTCCTTCGGTAATAACCACAGTTTTACAAGAGTCAGATAAGAATGCTTCGAATATCCCGGAGACGATCCCGTCATCAATATCATACCTGTTTATTTGTAAAAATCCATTGGTTGTGCTATCCGATTCTAATCGGCAATTATTTTTTTCATCCATAAATTCCAGTCTGATCATTGGACTACTTATTTCGATCGGATTCCCTACAGTAAAGGAATTATCGAGGATGAGTACGATTCCTATTTCTTGACTAATTATACCCTGATAGGAATTTCTTGCTCCAACATATAAATAATCCGGATGGTATTCAGAAGTATCATTAACATAAGAAAAAAACACCCTTGCATAAGGATTAGGGCCACAATGAAAACAACCGGGAGGTCCGTTAGCCGCCCATATTTCTCCATCCACCAAACAACCAAATGTGTTTTCTCCTGTTTCTGTAATATCCGGGAGTTGAAGGTGATCGGGGTGTATTTCTTCCCAACAGGATTGTAAAATCAAGCCATTGGCAAAAAAAGTCATGCAAACTAAAAGGCGCTTAATTAATACCATTTCATATAAAATGAAAGATCATTAAAATTACATGCTGAATTTGTCTATTTCATTCACGCTCTATGTAATTTAACATTTATTAATACTTAAGTTTATTTTTACCATTTAAAAAGCAATTTAAATGTCTAATATTTCACAAGATGATATTCTTCAGGCTTACAACCGCATAAAAAAGCAGGTTCATCAGACTCCTGTTCTTACTTCAACAAAACTTAATGGACTTTCTGATGCTCAAATTTTCTTTAAATGTGAAAACCTTCAAAAGGTTGGTGCATTTAAAGCGCGCGGAGCATTAAACGCTGTACTAAAATTATCTGATGAAGAAAAGTCTAAAGGTGTTGCCACACATTCTTCAGGAAATCATGGACAGGCACTGGCCTGGGCTGCTGCTACTACAGAAATAAAAAGTTATGTGGTCGTACCAAAAAATGCACCACAGGTAAAAAAAGATGCTATGCAAGAATATGGCGCTGAGCTTACCTTTTGTGAGCCAAATCTAAAAGCGCGTGAGTCGGAGCTCCAAAATATAGTGGATAGAACAGGAGCTACGGTTATACACCCTTATAATGATTATAATGTAATTACCGGTCAGGCTACTGCTTCGTACGAGGTCTATCAGCAAATAAAAGAACCGCTTGATTATATATTAGCTCCGGTAGGTGGAGGAGGGTTAATAAGCGGGACCTGCCTGACTACACATTATTTTAATCCGCAAACAAAAGTAGTTGGTTGTGAGCCAACGGGTGCTGATGATGCATTCCGTTCTCTGCAAAAGGGAGAAATTGTGCCAAGTGAAAACCCGGATACTATTGCCGATGGTTTGCTTACCTCACTAGGGGATAAGACTTTCCCTATAATCAAGCAGCATATATCAGAGATATTAACTGTTGAAGATGAGCTGATAAAGAAAGCTATGCGGCTGATAATGCAACGTATGAAAATAGTAATTGAGCCTTCAGCAGCAGTGCCTTTCGCCTGTCTTTTGAAGAACAAAGAAAAGTTTAAAAATAAAAAAGTAGCTATTATTTTATCCGGCGGGAATATTCAGTTGCCATTATAAAAAATTACATAATACTAGTTGGCGAGGTAGATCTCTCCTGTACTTCCTACCTCCCCTAACCTGCCAAGCTGAATTTATTTCAGCTTCTTCTGTCGCGGAGCTTTGTTAGAATTAATAAGTTAAAATTTTTAATCAAACCTTCAATTAGAGGTTCTTTCACCCTTAGCTTTTGATATCTTCTTTTGTGGTTCTATTCTGCTTCTGAAGGTTATATTCTCGCAGTGGTATTAGATCCTGAAATAAGTTCAGGATGGCTGAAAGAGGGTTTTATGGTTTTTTATATCAGAAATAACCACTAAAAAACACGTCATTTCGAACGTAGCTTAACAGAGCTAAGGTTAATTACCAACAGGTTTGCGTAGTGAGAAATCTTACTCATTAATTAACGGGAACTCCTAATCGAGGAGTAAGATCTCTCCTGTCGCCGAAATAACTATTTAATCAGATTGAACCCTTATCAATTCATGGCACCCATCATCTTGAGCACGTGGCTTCCCAGATGCTGAGCCATCATTTTCCTATATTCCAGAGAGCGAACGTATCCGCCATTCTGTGAAAAGAATTCATTAAGCACCGGCTCCCAATCACTGTTTTTTGGCATTATAAACCCAAAATATTCTCCGCTCTTATCCCCTGCCGGATGTCTTTTAAGCGGCACTTTATTATCAAGTACATTAAGATAAGTGGAGAAGTCAATGTATGTAAAATAATCTTTGTTGGTTGATACCATCTCATTAGACTCCTCAAATCCTGTTGTTAATTCTACTTCAAGCGCAGGAAAATGCTTTTTTTTCAGCTGCTTGATCCGCTCTTCATGGGTTGTGCCATTTTGTACAACTGCTTTTTTTCCTGAAAATTCTGAGGAAATATTACTTAGGCTGGAAAGTGTTGGCACATCATTATGTGTTGCCAGTATTGCCACATTTGAAAAATAAGGCGGGCTGAAAGTATATTCTTTCTTCCTTTGACTTGTAATGGTGACATCCCCCAAACCAAAAACTCCCCCTGATCCATTTTTTACATTTTGAAGAAACTCATCAAAATCTTTGGGATTTTTCGGATCTGCATAAACAACATCAAGTGCTACTCCATATCTGTTTTGAACATATGAAACAAAATCCTTCATTATGTCAAAACAAAGCCCTGTGTATTCACCATTTACACGTTCGGCAAATTTTGGCGCTTCTGTATAGGTAATAACTATCTTACCCTTTTTATTTTGCTTTACACTGGTCCAGGAGTCACCGGTTAACTGTTGAGCATATAACACACTGGTAAAAAACAGTGCATATATGAAAAGTAATATCTTCTTCATCCAACTATAGTTTTTAAAATACGCACCATAATACAACAGAAATATTTTAAAGTCACCTTAATAGTCCTGTAAAACTTACATGGTAAAAGGCAATGCTAAACTTTTTGAGAAAGGAAGATATTAGTCCCACTGGCTTATCAGTTCATAGGCACTTTTATAGGCATTTACCTCATTTACATAGTCCAGTAATTCACTATAAAAAGAGTTATAACCTAATGTCGCACTGTCACCCACCATGATCAGCTTTTTACGGGCCCTTGTCATAGCGACATTCATACGCCTCTCATCACCTAAAAATCCAATCTCTCCTGCTTCATTAGATCGTACAAGGCTAATGCTGATGATATCCCTTTCCTGGCCCTGAAAGGCATCCACAGTGTTTATAGTTATTTTTTCCTTATGTTCCGATAGCCATTTATAATCCTCTGCATGTTTTTTCAGATATGTCACCTGTGCCTTATAGGGAGAAATGATCCCGATGCTAAGCAGAGGATCTATCTGCTCATGCAAAACCAGTTTTTGTAAAAGCTCATCCATTCTTTTCAGCAGCAGGTCAGCCTCCTCAGTATTAAAGCGGCTTAATGTCTCTTCATCCTGCTGTTCGGCATATCCGCAGCCTGCCGTATCAATAAATTCCATAGGTTCTTCTTCAGGCATCAGGCGGTGAGTGCGTACGCTTTCATCTGCTTTAAGCTCTCCTTTATAAAAATGATGGTTGGAGAAATTCATGATAACCTCATTCATCCTGTACTGCTTCTTAAGCATCCGGTCCACATTTTTTCTTCTGATGCTTTTCTGAAAAAGGGTTTCGCTTAGCCCTTGCTGTGCGGCCTCAAAAGATTTTATCGTAGGAGGCAACTGCTGATGGTCACCGGCAAAAATAACTTTATGCGCTTTAATAATAGGTATCCAGCAAGCGGGTTCTAGGGCCTGGGCTGCTTCATCAATAAAGACGGTCCCAAAGAATTTTCTTTCCAACACCTGATGGTTTGCTCCCGTTAGTGTACAGGCAAATACCTGCGTATTTTCCACTATGTCACGAATAATATATTTTTCAAATGAGTTAGCATCACTGCGAAGCCCCTTCACCTCATTTCTCAGCCTTCGCCGCTGCTCTTTTTCTGACCTGCCAAAGTTTCTCTTATACTTTCCTGCCATCTGGCTTAGTTCTTCCGCTTTCCTTCTAAGCAGCTTGAGGTCT
Organism: Candidatus Cyclobacteriaceae bacterium M2_1C_046; assembly: GCA_051418055.1. Classification (GTDB taxonomy): domain Bacteria; phylum Bacteroidota; class Bacteroidia; order Cytophagales; family Cyclobacteriaceae; genus JBPRGH01. Next base: position 119,621 of record JBPRGH010000103.1, read on the forward strand.
TTATAATTTTTATGATTAGCAACCTGGGCATCAAGTGTACGATTGATTATCTCTTCAGTAACCCTCGCAGGATGGCCAAGTCTTAGCACATTTACTCCTTCAGCTTCCAGCTTCTCAGTAAGCAGGTCAACAGCTGCATTACTAGAGGTTGCCACTAATACCTGTGCCTCCTCCTTTATTCTCTCACGGATCACCTGCACAAGTGTTGTAGTTTTTCCAGTGCCGGGGGGTCCATGTATTATTGCCAGGTCTTTTGCATTCAATGCATTGAACATTGCCTGGTTCTGGCTTTCATTAAGCTTTTCGCTACGGGAATATTTTTTATTTTCAAATTTGGTTTCTCTGTCGCCGAGGATAATCTCACGCATCTCCTCGAGCCGGTTACCCTCTGCAGAAATTACTTTTTTTAGGGCAGCTTCCATTTCCTTATAAATAGACTCATCAAAAAGAAGGTCTATTCCCAGCTTTCCCTCATCTATCCAATCCGGCAGGTCATCTACATTGAGAGTGATCACCATTTTATTATCCCTGGCATAATTTACAACGCCGGAAACAGAATCCTGCCGCTCTTCACGCCCGGGAATATTGGCAAAGAGGCTGACCACTTTACCTGATTGAAAAACATGAGGCTGATCAAGTTCTGAAGTCCTCTCCGCCTCAATCATAAATCTTTCTCCCGAACCAATATAATTACGCCTGATCACCACCGGATACCAGCATACGCCTTCTTTCTTTCGATCCTGTAAGGAGCGATGCAGCACTTTATTTCTGTAATATTCAAGATCTGCCTTCCGCTCCATTTTTACGAGCTCAAAGGTTTTCTTTAACTCATCCTGCGCTTTTGTCATATATTTAATCAAGGAGAATCAACGGTCAATTGTTTGGCTTGCTTTCTTTATAAGGCAAATAAAAAACCCCGCTTATCTGCGGGGTTTTCATTTTTACTTCTTTTCATTAAACTTATCGAATTTGGAAACGTCCTCCACTCTTGGAAAATAATTATCATTTTCTTCAGTGTCTCCTGTTTCCTTCTCAGGATCTAATACAACATTGGCAAGCTCTTTTTCAAAAATAAAGGTTTTTACTACTTCTTGTTCATTGTATCTCCAGATTTCAGCAGGTATAACTTCAGTTTGTTTTGTGCCATCAATAAAGTTGAATTCGATCACAAGCGGCGTTACAAGCCCGCCTTTGTTGGTAAATTTCACCTGATAAATATTTTTGCCTCTTAGCTGCTCCCTTACCTGATTGTCATCTATCCTGTTCAAAAACTCACCGTAGTACCTTTCATCAGTATCCATTACGGAAATTTCCTCAGGTTCATCTTGCAGAGTTCCTGTATTTGCTTTAGCGCTTAGTATGCCTTTCTTAACATTCTTTCCTTTGTTTTCAATCGTTGTATTCTCCTCTTTAAGCTTAAACCACTTTACTTCATCAACTGAAACATCCACGTGATCTACTGAATAGAACCATCCTCTCCAGAACCAATCCAGGTCTACGGCTGAAGCGTCCTCCATAGTACGGAAGAAATCTGCAGGTGCGGGATGTTTAAATGCCCAGCGGTTCGCATATTCCTTTAATGCCACATCAAATAATTCCGGCCCCATAACCACTTCCCGTAATACAGTTAGTGCAGCGGATGGCTTCCCATAAGCGTTATAGCCAAATTGCATCACCTGCTCAGAGTTGGTCATTATAGGACGTATAAAGTTCTTATCCCCTTTCATATAAGGAACTACTCCTTCCGGTGTCCCCCATATTAGATCAAGATCCGGATAACGCTCACGTTTAGTTTCTTTTTCCAGAAATGTATTTATACCTTCATCCATCCACGTCCACTGGCGCTCATCAGAATTGATGATCATCGGGAAATAATTATGGCCTACCTCATGCACAATTACACTTATCATTCCATCGCGAAGTCGTTCAGAATAATTGCCGTCTTTATCCGGACGGCCATAGTTGTAACAGATCATAGGATATTCCATTCCCTGATTAGCGGCATGTACAGATATAGCCACCGGATAAGGATAGTCGAATGTTCGTTCAGAATAAACATCCAGCGTGTTTTTTACTGCAAGAGTTGATTCCTTTTCCCAAAGCGGATTTCCCTCTTTCGGATAAAAAGACATTGCCATAGGCGTGGTACTATTAAGCTTCACTGCCATCGCATCCCAGATATATTTTCTGCTTGAAGCAAAGGCAAAATCCCTTACCTTTTCAGCTTTAAATGTCCAGGTTTTCTTCTTTTTACTCCTTGACTTCTCATTTTTAACCGCCTCTTCTTCAGTTACTATTAAAATTGGTTTATCAAAAGTTTTCTGTGCCCTATTCCAACGCTCAAGTTGGGTTTTGCTAAGCACATCTTTAGGATTTTGCAGCCATCCTGAAGCTGCTACAATATGATCTGCCGGCATGGTAATATTAACAAGGTAATCACCAAATACCAGGGCAAATTCTCCTCTTCCAATAAATTGTTTATTTTGCCATCCTTCATAATCATCGTATACGGCCATCCTGGGAAACCATTGGGCAACTGTATATGCATAATTCCCATCTTCGGGAAAATACTCATAACCACCACGGCCATTTTCTGTCATGCGGTCATAAATGTTATAGCTCCATTCAATTGAAAATGTAAATTGATCACCCGAATTTAGAGGCTGAGGTAAATCAATACGCATCATTGTCCTATTGATGGTTTTTGGCAGATCTTTCCCTGAGGCGTCTTTTACAGAAATTATTTTATAACCTCCTTCATAGTCGTGGAGCCTTAATCCTCCCGCAATAAATTTTGCAGGAATAGAATCCCTTAATGTGGTGGTGTTGGTGGAGTGCTCAATATTTCCTTTGGCACGTACATTCTGATCTAGCTGTACCCATAGATAGGGCAATTTATGGGGTGATTGATTATAGTAAGTTATCGTTTCTTTACCGGTTAGCTTTTGGCTTTCATCATCTATTTCGACATCTATTACATAATCAGCTTTTTGTTGCCAATATTTCTCTCCCGGCGCACCGGAGCCTGTCCGGTAAGAATTTGGGGTAGGCAATAATTCATCCAGCTGTTCGAATTTGCCGGACCAGCCTTTTTCCTGGGAATATCCAATGGAATAAACGAGTGCCAGGATTGCGAGCGTTGCAAACTTTTTAAACATAAATAATTTGTTGGGTTTATTTTTATTAATCAATACTCAAATATATGGCTGTGCAGGCTAACTTTAAAGATTATTATTTTAGCGGTAATAGATCAGGTTTTTCGAATGTATAACAATATAAGCATAATTCAACTACAATATGTAACTGCTTTGGCACGTCACCAGCATTTTAAAAAAGCTGCTGAAGCATGTAGCGTTACTCAACCTACGTTAAGTATGCAGCTGCAAAAACTGGAAGAGCAAATCGGGCTCATTTTATTTGACAGGAAATCTGTTCCGATAACTCCTACTCCCTCCGGAAAGCCATTTATAAAGCAAGCCGAGCAGGTACTTTTTGAGCTGGATAAGCTGAAGCAGGTGGTCGAAGATCAAAAAGAAGCAATCACGGGATCCTTTGAAATTGGTGCCCTGCCTACAATCGGCCCTTATCTGTTCCCTCGTATTATTCCCGGCATCACCAAACAATTTTCACAGATAAATATAAATGCCTTTGAAAAAACAACAGAGGACCTTGTGCAGGAGCTGCAATCAGGAATTTTAGATATTGGCATAATGGTGACGCCTTACGAAGCGGAAAATCTCAGGTTTTTCCCCGTCTATAAGGAGGAATTCCTTCTCTATATCTCTCACAGGCATAAGCTATTTGAAAAGCAGGAAATAGATGCAAGTGAGCTAAACCCTCAGGAAATATGGATCCTTCAGGAAGGGCACTGTTTCAGGGAGCAGGTATTGAATATTTGTGGCGCAAAGGAGGGGCATGCGGGAAATTTCTCTTACCGCAGCGGGTCACTGGAAGCGTTAAAGCGGCTTGTAGATAAATATGGAGGCATTACTCTTTTGCCGGAATTGGCTGTGGAAGATTTTGATGCCAATAGTATAAAGCACCTCAGGAGGATAAAACCTCCAAAACCGGTACGTGAGGTAAGCCTGGCAGTACATGAGAATTTTGCCAAGATCACACTTATAAAAAAATTAGTTTCTGTCATTCAAAATTCACTGCCATTTAACCTCCAGGATAAAAACAACTTTAAATTAATTAGATATTAACATATATGACTAAAGGCAAATCTACTCTCTGTGTACATAGCGGCTCATTTGAGGATAAAATAACGAAAGGGGTCAACACACCTATTTTTACCTCCTCAGCTTATGATTATGAAGAAGTTGATGCTCTTGCATATCCACGCTATAATAATACTGTAAATCAACAGGCTGTTGCTGAAAAGATACGAGCCCTGGAAAACGGTGAGGACGCACTTGTTTTCAGCTCCGGAATGGCAGCAATAATGACTGCTTTATTTGCTGTCCTTAAAACAGGGGACCATGCTGTTATCCAGAAGGATATATATGGCGGATCTTTCGATGCTTTAACAACAGAATTAGATCGTTATGGCATTGAGCTGACATTTGTTAAGGGTCATACTAAAGAAGATTTTCAATCTGCCATTCAGGAAAATACAAGGCTAATATTCATAGAAACTCCCTCCAATCCACTCTTAAAAATAGTTGATGTGCGGGCAGTTGCTGAGCTCGGTAATGAGCAGATAGTAACAATGATCGATAATACCTTTTCCTCTCCTGTCAATCAAAATCCCATTGATATGGGAATAGATATCGTGATGCACTCTGCTACCAAATATCTTGGCGGGCATAGTGATATACTGGCCGGGGCTCTTATATCATCAAAAACGATAATGGCTAAAATTAAAAATACAGCTATTCATATTGGTGGAAGCCTTGATGCCCATACCTGCTATTTACTCGAGAGGAGTATTAAAACCCTGCTTATTCGGGTAGAAAGACAAAATGCCAATGCACAATCAGTAGCTGAGTTCCTTGAAAATCATCCTAAGGTAGAAAAGGTTTATTACCCCGGCCTCAGTTCCCATGACGGGCATGAAATAGCGTTAAAGCAGATGAAGGGCTTTGGCGGTATGATAAGTTTCGAAACAAAGGAAAATGCGGAGCAGTTATTAGAGAAACTGCAGATGATAAAAAGAGCGATCAGTTTAGGGGGTGTCGAGTCAACAGTTTGCCTGCCGGTAAAAACCAGTCACTCAAAAGTATCTCCCGAAGAGCGTGCTAAAATGGGAATAAAGGATAATCTAATTCGTCTTTCTGTAGGAATTGAAGACGATAAAGATATCATTCAGGATTTAAAACAGGCACTGGAGTAGCTTATGAATGTACCGGAAGAAGTAAAAAAACATATAGAAGCCTTCTTTTCTGATAAAGAAACTGATTTTAAAATTCAGGGTTTCACATCAGCTTCCGGTGGATGTATTAATAATGGCGGCACCCTAAAAACCTCGGCGGGCGATTTTTTCCTGAAATGGAACGATGCTAAAAAATTTCCGGGAATGTTTAAGGTAGAGGCAAAAGGTTTGCGCCTGTTAAAGTATCCTGGTGTAATTAAGGTGCCGAAAGTGGAGCATTATGGTGAAGGAGATACCTACTCGTATATTCTCATGGAGAATATTAAATCAGCAGGCAGAAATAGCTCGTACTGGAAGAAATTTGGTGAGCAGCTGGCATCTCTTCATGAAAATACCTCAGAAAAATATGGACTTGATCATAATAACTATATTGGGTCACTCCCTCAAAAAAACAAGCCCCTCGACAACTGGGTTGAATTTACGATCACCCAGCGTTTCGAACCATTGGTAAAATTGGCAATAGATTCCGGCCGTGCTGATGTAAACTTAAACCATGATTTTGAGAAGCTCTATGGCAAACTAAGGGGGCTGCTGGTTAATGAACCTCCGTCACTTTTACATGGTGATCTCTGGAGCGGTAACGTTTTATCCGATGGAAATGGGGCTCCCTGTATAATCGATCCTGCTGTATACTATGGTAACAGAGAAATCGAGCTTGCCTTTACCACCCTTTTTGGAGGTTTTGATCAGGAGTTTTACAATTCGTATAATCAAGCCTGGCCTCTCGAGAGTGGATATCAGGAGCGATTTGATCTCTATAATCTTTATCCTTTACTGGTTCATGTTAACCTCTTTGGCGGTGGATATTTAAACCAGCTTCGTCAGATCCTTCAACAGTTTGTGTAATACTATAGAGGAATCTCTACAGTCCATCTATAACTACCTGCCATCATTAGCTGTTAAGGCTATAAAAGCATTATTTCATTTCTGGAATGAATCTTTCTGAATATATATATAAATAGAAATAGTTAAGTTATTATGAAGAAATTACCGAATCGATTATTTATTTACTCTATTTGCGCTTCTTTGCTCCTGTTTAGCCAATGCGAACCCCGCGGATCGAACAGGGAAAAAATTGAAGACGAAGGCGACCCCAATTATGAAATGCTTGAAGGTGAGGATGTCCCACCTGCAGGCGAGGATGAACATGCCCTTGATTCTGCAGAAATTTCCCATATGAAACAGCTACAGGATGAAAATCTTAGATATAAGCGGGTTTTGGACAGTATTGCGGAAGTTAATCCAAACATAACCTATACTTATACTCCGGTCAATGGGGGCCGGATAAAAACAGTTTTGGGTGACTATAAAGTGGCTGTTGATAATTTAAATTTAATGACAGAAGAAGAGGAAGAAACAATAGCATTAATCCTGGAGAAAAGGTTTCAAAACCGACAGGAGATGCTGAAATACTATAATAAACTTCAGAATGTTGATCTTCCCGCTAAACCTAAAGAAGGATTTTCTGCTTTTTATGAAGAACTACGTGAAAATATCTCGTATCCAGAAGAGGCGAAAAAACTAGATACTGAAGGATTAATATTTGTTCAGTTAGCTGTGGAAAAAGATGGCTCAATCTCCAACATAAAAGTATCAGAAAATATCAATACAGCTAATAATGATCTCGAGGAGGAGATAGAAGATGCTGCAATAGAAGCTGTAAAAGAAACAACAGGGAAATGGAAAGCTGCTCAAAAAAACGGGGAGCCGGTACGTTCTAAATTAGAAATTCCCATTTGGTTTGATCCTGATACTACCCGCTCATAATTTCGCCACCTGCTTATACTGCATCTGATGCAGCTGAGAATAATAACCTCCTTCTTCCAAAAGCGTTTCATGTGTGCCACTTTCAACAATTTCACCCTGATCCAGCACAAGAATTTTATTTGCTTTTTGTATTGTAGACAGCCTGTGGGCAATTACTATAGAGGTCCTGCCTTTCATCATTTTCTCTATTGCCTCCTGTATCATTTCTTCCGTTTCGGTATCTACAGAGCTGGTGGCCTCATCCAGTACAATGATCCTCGGATCATAAACCATCGCCCTTACAAATGAGATTAGCTGGCGCTGACCAACCGATAAGGTAGCACCACGTTCCATCACATTATAATTATAGCCGCCGGGTAGTTTATCAATGAATTTATCAGCACCCACAAGTTTTGCTGCCTCACGGACTTTTTCCTCAGGAATATCTTTATTACCTAAAGTAATATTATTCATTATAGTATCTGAAAATAAAAATACATCCTGAAGTACCAGACCTATATTTTTACGTAAAGCATCCAGTGAATACTCTTTTATTTCTTTATCATCAAGAAGTATCTTCCCTCTGTTGATATCATAAAAACGGGTAAGGAGATTTATAATAGAAGTCTTTCCTGCTCCTGTGGCTCCCACGAGTGCTACAGTCTGGCCGGGAGTGACGTGGAAGCTAATATCTTTTAAAACATAATCAGTTTCTTCATAAGCAAACCATACCCTTTCAAATTTAACATCTCCCTCAAGATGTTTTGGTTCATAGTTTCCTGTATCCGGAATATGCTCTTCGCTATCCAATAATTTCATTATACGTGAGGAGCTAACAATTCCTAATTGGAGAGTATTAAATCTATCTGCAAGCATTCTAATAGGGCGGAAAAACATGTTGATGTACATAATAAAAGCAATGATCACCCCTACCTGCATATTCTCTGCAACATTCAGCACTTCCTTAGCACCGTACCAAACCACAAGCCCAATGCTGATAGCACTTATTATCTCCGCGACCGGGAAATAAACGGAATAATAAAGAACTGATTTCAGGTTTGCTTTTTTATGCTCCTCATTAATTTCTTTAAATTTCTTATATTCCCTTTCCTCACTTCCAAAGATCTGAACGATACTCATTCCGGTAATATGCTCCTGTACAAATGAGTTTAAATTAGAAACTGCATTTCTCACCCGATTAAAAGCCACCTTTACTTTTTCCTTAAAAATATAGGTGCTTACGATTAATATCGGGAAAGTAGATAAACTTACTAAGGCCAGCTCCCAATCAGTGGCAAACATGACAATCAGAATGAAGATCAGCTGAAGCAGGTCGCCAACCATTGCCGCCAGACCCTGGCTAAAAACATCTGCCAGTGTTTCAATATCAGAGACCGTCCGTGTGACAAGCCTGCCTATTGGAGTTTTATCATAAAATTTAAGCCTCAGAGAAAGGAGATGCTTATAAAGTTTTACCCGGATATCCCTTATTACATATTGACCGATCCAGCCAGAAAAATAGGTATGAAGGTACTGAACAATTGCCTGGGCTATCAGAAGCACCACCAAAAGCATGATCATATTTACCATCCCCTGATAATCCCCTACTGCTACTTCATTATCAATTGTTAATTGAATAAGTAACGGGCGAATTGGTGCCAGAACTCCTAAAAGAATAGTAAGCAGGATCAAAAAATAAAAACGCCCTTTATAGGGCTTAACGAACCGCATCAGGCGCTTTAAAACCTGAAAATCTACGATATTACCACTGCTGACGTTTTCTTTCTGCACGAATTTTTCTTTCTTAGATAAATATTTCTTCCGGATAAACCACTTCTGTTAAAAAGAGCCCATGAGCCGCAACTGCTGCCCCGGCTTTTTGTCGGTCTTTTGCTTCAATAACAGCTTTAAATTCCTCTACTGAAATTTTGCCTTTCCCTACTTTCAGTAATGTTCCAACAATTGCCCTTACCATTCCTCTTAAAAAACGATTGGCGGAAATGTTAAAAATAAGTTCTGAATTCTTCTCTTCCCATTTTGCCTCTGTAATATCACAGATAAAATTATTCACATCTGTTTTTATTTTACTGAAGCTTTCAAAATCCTGTCTTCCGAGTAATAACGAAGCTGCCGCATTCATGGTTGGCACATCAAGTGATTTTCCATAAAAAAAAGCTGTTTCAACATCAAACGGATCTTTGGAGCGGGTTATTCTGTATTTATAACTTCTTTTTATTGCATCAAAGCGCGCATGAGCATCTTCTTTAACCGGCAAAATTTTATTTAAAGCTATATCTTTTGGTAAATAACTGTTTAGCCGGTAAAGTAATGTGTTATTCTTAAATTTATTTTGAATATCAACATGAAAATACTGCTGCCGGCAATGAACCCCGGTATCCGTACGACCGCTCCCTGTTATGGAGATCTCCTCCTGCAGGACGAGTGCAAGCGCTTTCTCAATTACCTCCTGCACTCCTAATGCGTTAGGCTGCGATTGCCAACCATTGTAATTAGTACCTTTATAGCTTACTTCAAAGAAATACCTCATTGTATAGAAATTAAAAATGAAGAATTATGAATTAAAAAATTGTCCCAATTCTTCATTTTTAATTCATAATTTTTAATTCCTTAAACTTTCTCATAAATAATAGCAGCGCCTTGTCCAACACCAATACACATGGTGGCAAGACCATATCTGGCATCATTCCGGCGCTTCATTTCATGCAAAAGAGTTGTACTGATCCGTGTACCGCTGCATCCTAAAGGATGACCTATAGCTATCGAACCACCATTAACATTTATCTTATCTTTATCAAGTTCGAGATCGCGCATACAGGCAATAGACTGTGCGGCAAAAGCTTCATTAAGCTCGATTAATCCAAGGTCTTTGGTAGTTAATCCCGCTCTTTTCAAAGCTTTTTGTGTAGCAGGCACTGGTCCCACACCCATTATATCCGGATGGACACCGGCAATGGCCATGGATACTATCCTTCCTAATGGCTTCAGATTGTACTTCTTTACAGCATCTTCACTGGCAACAATTGTTGCAGCAGCTCCATCATTTATTCCTGAAGAATTTCCGGCAGTTACTGTTCCATCCTTTTTGAAAGCTGCTTTTAGAGAAGCCAATTTATCTATTGTTGAAAAACGCGGATGCTCGTCGGTATCAAATACAATAGGATCAGATTTCCGCTGAGGAATTTCTACCGGGATTATCTCATCTTTAAATTTCCCCTGCTCATGAGCTTCTTTATATTTCCGCTGGCTTTCAAAGGCAAACTGATCCTGTTCTTCCCTGCTGATGCCATATTTCTCCACAACATTTTCGGCTGTTTCTCCCATGGCAAATGGGTAATAAACTTCTGACAGCTTTGGGTTCGTAAAGCGCCACCCTATAGAGGTATCATAAGCTTCTAACTTGCGGCCAAATGGCTGATCTGATTTAGCCATGACAAACGGTGCCCTGCTCATACTTTCCACACCCCCTGCTATATAAATATCTGCTTCCCCAAGCATAACCGCGCGACTGGCATCCATTATAGCCTGTAAACCGGAGGCACAAAGGCGATTAACGGTCACCCCGCCAATAGAGATTGGTAATCCTGCCATAAGAAGGGCCATTCGGGCTACATTCCTATTATCTTCACCCGCCTGATTGGCAGCACCAAAGATCACATCTTCAATTTCATTAACATCAATCTCAGGGTTACGCTCTATTATAGCTTTAATTACATAAGCCGCCAGATCATCGGGTCGAACCGCTGACAATGTTCCGCCAAAGCGGCCTACTGGTGTTCTTACTGCATCTACTATATATGCCTGCTTCATATTTTAATGTATAATTAGTCTATTTATTGTTTCTGCTTTGCATCTTGTTTTGGAAAAGAACAACTTTGCATCTGCAAATTAAGCAACAAAGATATGATACAAAGGATTCAAACGGTATTTCTGTTATTAGTAGTCATCTGTATGGCCTTAATGTTGTTCTTTCCGGTCTGGGAATCAGGCAGTCCAACAGATATTGAATATATAAGCCTTACACCCTGGAACCTCACTCTTGGAGATCAGGTAATTAATTTTCCCTATACCTTTATTGCTACCCTTGCAATAGCCTCAATAGCAGTTGCTTTAATAGAGATCTTCAAATACAATAACCGGCTGCTACAAATGAAACTGGGAGCTTTGAACTCTTTATTTATGGCTGGTTCGTTAGGTATTGCCGTTTATTTCTACACTGAAATTATAAAAGAATATCCTGTTGAAGGTGAATTTGGATTCGCCTTATATCTTCCTGCTGCAGCAATGATCTTCAATGTGCTGGCAAATCGCTTTATCAGAAAAGATGAGAAGCTTGTGAGAAGTGCGGATAGGATTAGGTAATTGCTAGTCCGGAGTACTGAGTCTTGAGTCTTTAGTAGAGGGATTTTTCCATAAGATAGGAATAGTTGGCAGTAAGCAGGGGCAGTTGGCAATGTCTCTCCCGGTCAGATCGCTCCAAAGCGGTCCGACCGGTGCCCGAAGTGTAAGAGTGACATAACAACCATCGCTATTTCTAACTTTAGCAAATCAACCAATATTACTTATCAACAAGAGCCCTTGGATAGCGTATCAACTCTACCAGCTCTTTAATGTGATCAGGTGGTGCAGGAGTGAATCGTGAAACCAATAAAGCAACAACAGTATTGATTATCATACCCAAAGAACCTATTCCTTCAGGTGAAATTCCCCATAGCCATTGTTCCCTGCCGAATTCAGGATTTATAAATTTGAAATATATAATATAGCCTAGTGTAAATAGCAGACCTGAGGCCATCCCTGCAATGGCGCCTTCCTTATTCATCCTTTTATAGAAGATGCCAAGGATGATCACCGGAAAAAAAGAAGATGCTGCAAGTCCAAATGCCAGAGCAACGACGGCTGCAACATATCCGGGAGGATTAATACCAAAATATCCGGCTACAATTACAGCGGCGGCTGCAGCAATTCTTGCTGCAATCAATTCTCCTTTTTCACTGATGCCTGGGTTCAAAGCTTTTTTAATTAGATCATGGGAGATCGCTGTGGAGATCACGAGGAGTAATCCTGCCGCGGTGGATAAAGCAGCTGCTAAACCACCGGCTGCAACCAAAGCTATTACCCAGTTTGGAAGATTGGCAATTTCAGGATTAGCCAGCACCATTATATCGCGATCAATTATCAGCTCATTTCCTTCCACTTTTCTGTCACCCACTATTTCTTTGATCATGGGATCCTCTTCATTATAGTATTGGATCCTGCCATCATTATTTTTATCCGTGAAAGTGATCAGCCCGGTATTCTCCCATGTCTTAAACCATCCCGGCATTTCTTCATAAGGTCGGTCTCTGACGGTTTCAATCAGGTTCACCTTTGAAAAAGCTGCCACAGCCGGAGCGGTGGTATATAAGATGGCAATAAAAAGCAGCGCATACCCTGCTGAGAGGCGTGCATCTTTAACACGAGGAACAGTAAAAAAACGAACGATCACATGAGGTAAACCTGCCGTTCCCACCATAAGAGCAAGAGTAATAAATGATATGTCTATTAATGATTTTGAACCTTCAGTGTAAAGATGGAATCCCAGCTCCTGATGAAGCCCGTCAAGCTTATCAAGAAGATATGTTCCATCCGACAATGAGTCGCCGAAACCTAGCTGCGGAAAAACATTGCCTGTAAGGGCTAGCGATATAAAAATAGCCGGCACCAGATAGGCGAAGATAAGAACACAAAACTGTGCTACCTGTGTATAAGTAATACCTTTCATTCCTCCCAGAACAGCATAGAAAAAAACCACAAGCATCCCAATTATTACCCCTGTAGTAACATCTACTTCCAGAAACCTGGAAAAAACTACTCCCACGCCACGCATTTGCCCGGCCACATAGGTGAAGCTTATAAATAATGCACAGACTACCGCCACCTGCCTTGCTGCCTGAGAATAATATCTCTCGCCCACAAAATCAGGTACAGTGAATTTGCCGAATTTTCGTAAATAGGGAGCCAGCAGCAATGCCAAAAGAACATATCCTCCGGTCCAGCCCATGAGGTAAACTGATCCATCATACCCCTGAAAGGCAATAATACCCGCCATTGAAATAAAAGAAGCGGCTGACATCCAGTCCGCAGCAGTTGCCATCCCATTGGCAAGCGGATGTACACCACCCCCTGCAATATAAAAGTCATTGGTAGATCCGGCTCGTGACCATATTGCAATCCCTATATAAAGAGCGAATGATAATCCTACCAAAAGATAAATCCAAACCTGAAGATCCATAATTATTTTTCGTCTACGTCAAATTTTTTATCCAGGCGGTTCATTAGCCTCACATAAATAAAGATCAGAATAACAAATACATAAATGCTGCCCTGCTGGGCAAACCAGAAGCCAAGTTTAAAGCCGCCAATCCTAATGTTATCCAGATAATCTTTGAAAAAAACACCAAACCCAAATGAAACCAAAGCCCAAATCGACAGGAGGATTATCACATATCGAATGTTACGTTTCCAGTATTTCTTTAGTGATTTTGATTGCTTTTTTAGCATCAATAGAGATGTTGAAAAATTAATAATTCAGAAAGATATTGAAAAAGACATAAAAAGCTATAACCTCTGCTGGTTTTAACTTACCTGCTTTGCTCAGTCCAAACCTCCATCTGATTAATTTTTTCCAGCTATGCCGCTTTCATACAGATCGGTCTTATATAATTTAAACTTTTGCTCCTCTTTACTCTTTTAATTAGTACAAGCTGCTAATAATCAGGTGGAAATTGTAGTAAATGACAAATAACAGAGGTACAAATTATTCTTCAAATCCTCAAGGTCGTGGAAATAAACGTGGCGCACGTTTGACCGACCACAGGGATAAACGCTATAAAAAACCGGTTACCAAAAGGGGGCACAGAGTTGTAAAAAGGCGGACAAGAGGCCGGGCTGTAAAAGGTGCACAGAACCAGCTGAAGAAATTCAGGCAGGGTACAATTCTGGCGGTAGCTCTTACAGGATTTTTATTACTGTTATTTACTCCTGAAGAGGCAGGATATTCTCAAGAACAGCCCCAGCAGGAAATTACAGATACAACACAACGTGAAAGAGAAGAAACTAAAGCTCGTGAAGATATCCCTGATACAGTCTCTATTATAGAAGATATTGCTGTTGAAGACCTCGTTACAACACAGGAAGTAATTGAGGAGGATACAGCAACAATCGAAGGCGCCGGCGACATAGGTAAAGCCGCTAAAACAGAAGCTGTTGAAACCCTTAGCAACTTATGGGAGGGATTTTATGCAAATCTTCCCAAACTATTGGTTGCCATAGCAATTCTTCTCATTACATGGCTCTTTGTGCGGCTTCTGAAATTTATCGTCTCACGCACCTCAAGGAAGACACAAAGCAGAGGTGCAACAAACACCATTATAGTGATCTGTATCTGGCTTTTTGCCATAGGCCTTGCCATTAGTGTTGTAGCCGGTGACATTAGGGCACTTGTAGGTTCACTGGGATTAATAGGTTTAGCTTTATCATGGTCACTGCAGACTCCTATTGAAAGCTTTACCGGATGGCTGCTAAATTCTTTCCGGGGGTATTATCGGGTTGGGGACAGGATAAGTGTCGGTGATGTTTTTGGTGATGTTTATAAAATAGATTTCTTAACTACTACGGTATGGGAAATAGGCGCTCCTTTCCGGCAGGGATTTGTACAGGCAGAGCAGCCCACAGGACGATTAGTTACTTTTCCCAATAATGAGATCCTTACCGGCACGGTAGTCAATCTTACAGGCGATTTTCCTTTTGTCTGGGATGAGCTGGCAATAGGTGTGGCACATGAATCTGATATGAGAAAAGCTATGGCTGTCCTGGAAAAAACAGCTACCGACCTATTAGGTGACTATATGAAGGAACCTTCACAAAAATATTACAGGACTTTACAAAGATCAGGACTGGATTATGCGGTTCCTGAAAAGCCACAGGTCTTCCTAGCAATCGGTGAATCCTGGACAGACGTTATTATCAGGTATCTTGTAGGAGCCCGGGAGAGACGTAAATGGAAAACTGAGCTTTCACTGCGGGTTATTGAAGAGCTAAATAAATCTGAGCATAAAGGTAAGATCAAACCTGTCTATCCTCGTCAGCAGGTACAGTTTATCCGGCCCGACGGAATGCCTGAGGAGCCTGGTAGGATTAGTCGTGAGTAGTTAGTCTTGAGTATTGAGCTTTTTAATTTCGTTGCACGATTACCGCAGAGGCAGAGTTTCGCAGAGCATTTTTTCTCATCGGTGAAAAATGAAACGTTACTACATTTTATCATGCATTTTATTGATCAGCAGCACTACAGTATTTATTCCTGAGGCAACAAGAACAGTGAAAATCACCCGCGCAATTGAAAGCTCCTGGAATTCAGCTATTCCGGAATAATGGGCAGCTAAATAAATGACAACTCCCCACCACGGAGTCATACAGATAGGACATTGAAAAAATGGCATTCTAATAATGTATGGAAGCCTCTTCTCAAATTTTTCCTTTATATCATGGAAGATCATTCCTTTCCAGGTAGACGCTTTAAAGAAATAGACTATAAATGCAATAATAAAAGCCTGGGTGAGCATCAATTCAGATAAGTTTGTGATTTAATCCCAAATGGTAACAGGCAAAATTCTTATATTGTTAATACAGGAGGATTAATCAATAGAGATTAAATGGCTGCCCCTCCTCAGCATACTATTGCTTTATAAAATTAAATAATTGCAAGCTTCGTCGGCCGGGCTATCGGCAGTCGCCTGCCTCCCGCAGTCGTGCCATGACTGAACCATGCGCATGCCAAACGCGCAGTCATGGCACTACTACCAGCAACGGGCTCCAACAGAGCCTCTATCCCTGGCAGAACCTAAGATAACTTTGAACGTTAAACTTTAAACAGTGAGCTAACTCAACGCCTGATAAACAACCAATGCACATACATAGGCAAGACCTGTCATATACACCAGCTGAAGCATAGGCCAGCGCCAGGTTTTGGTTTCACGGTAGGTGACGGCAAAGGTGCTCATACACTGCATGGCAAAGGCATAGAAAACAAGTAGTGATAGTCCTGTGGCAAAATCATAACGCTGCTTACCTGTCTCAGGATTAATTTCGTTCCGCATACGGGTTTTTATTGTAGCTTCATCATCAATATTTCCGATGCTGTATATGGTCGCCATTGTACCAACAAAAACTTCTCGGGCAGCAAAAGAGGTAATTAATGCTATACCCATTTTCCAGTCATAGCCTAAAGGCTCAATGGCCGGCTCAATGGCTTTTCCAAAAATACCTGCAAAAGAATGTTCAAGCCGCTGTGCTTCAAGCTTCTGCTCCAGCTCGTCTCCTGATAACTCAGGATTGGTCCGCAGTGTAACCTGTTCTGCAGTATCAATTGCACCCGGAGGTCCGTAAGATGCAAGCACCCATAGAATAATGCTTATTGCCAGGATAATCTTTCCTGCTTCAAAAACAAAGGTCTTGGATTTCTCATACATGGTATAACCTACATTTTTCCAGCGGGGAAGTTTATAGGTTGGAAGCTCCATTACCAGATAGCTCTTTTCCCTGGTCTTAAGAAAAAATTTCATCATCCATGCAGAAAAAACAGCAGCCAGGAATCCTAATAAGTAAAGCCCAAGTAAAGCAATCCCCTGAAGGTTAAAGACTCCCGCCACATAATAAGGAGGAATAACCAGCGCAATTAAAATAGCGTAAATAGGAAGCCTAGCCGAACAAGCCATTAATGGAGTTACAAAAATGGTAAGCAGCCGCTCTTTTTTATTCTGAATGGTCCTTGTTGCCATTATAGCGGGAACAGCACATGCAACACCAGATATTAAAGGGACAACACTTTTACCATTAAGGCCAAATTTCCTCATGATCTTATCCATAAGAAAAACAACACGGGCCATATATCCCGATTCTTCGAGAATGGCGATAAAGGCAAACAGGATAGCGATCTGTGGAATGAAAATAACCACACCGCCAATGCCGGGAATTATTCCTTCTGTTAATAAATCAGTAAGCGCTCCGTCCGGCAGATTTTCAGCCAGATAAAAGGAGATTTTTGAGAAAAGAAGATCAATAAAATCCATGGGCACCGTTGCCCAGGTAAAGATCGCCTGAAAGATCACAAACAGGATAAGAAAGAAAATAACGTATCCCCAGATCTTATGTGTAAAAATACGGTCGAAACGTTTTGTCCAGGATTTTGGCAGGATAGTGTAATCTTCTTTTACCGATGCATCGATAAATTCATTAATGGCTGCATAGCGATCAAGGATCTCCCTTCTTCTCAGCTCGTCCGTTTTAAAATCATATTGTTCTTTCCACTGGCGAATAAGCTTCTTATCATCTTCAGGTAATGAGTATAGACGCTCGCCCTGCTGTAGTAAATGAAAAGCACGATAATCATGCACCAGGTTAAAATGCTTTTTTACCTTATCTAAAATCTCCTGATTTGCAACATTGAACTTAAAAACCGGCTTCTCTGTCGGAGAAAAATCTTTTGTAAGCGCAATTTTAAGTTGCTCAATTCCTTTTCCGGTACGGGCTTCCATAGGAATTACCGGTACACCCAGTACCTCCTCTAACTTTTCAATGTTAATATTCAAGCCTGTCTTTTTGACCAGGTCCATCATATTCAGACCCAGGATAACCGGAATTCCAAGATCATTTATCTGGGTAAATAATAGCAGGTTACGCTTAAAATTGGAAGCATCAACTATAACTACAATTTTATCAGGATATAAGTCGTGCTGAGGGTGGACCAGGATATCAGCCACAATTTTTTCATCCTCCGTGTTCGGATAGATACTGTAAGTTCCGGGAAGATCAATGAATTCAACTTTTTGTCCATCAGGTAAATTGGCCCGGCCGGATTTTTTATCTACTGTAACTCCGGGAAAATTTCCAATCTTTTGATTAAGCCCGGTAAGCTGATTGAAAAGCGAAGATTTTCCGGAATTAGGATTTCCGACTAACGCTATTTTCAGGGCTCTGCTCTCGACTTTGCTCTCGGACATTTATTATTGGATGGCAATGGTATTCGCTTCCTCTTTTCTGAGAGACAGGTGATATCCTGAAACGTTTACACAAATGGGTCCTCCAAAAGGTGCAGTAAAGCTTACCTCTATCTCCGTACCGGGAAGACAACCCATCTCAAGCAACTTAAGCGAAAGTACATCGTCCGAAAATCCGTCGATGATCCCTTTTTCTCCTCTTCTCAGATCCGCTACACTACGCGTTTTCAAGATTATGCTTATTTAGATTAATTATAAACTATTGCGAATATATACCTGAAAAACATCACCCGCAATAAATTAGTGCATTAATTTTATGATTTTTATCATATCTGTAGCTAATTACAGTCATGGTTTTAGCAGGGTTTCTTCTTTATCTCAGCCTCATTATTGGCATTGGCTGGTATTCATCAAAATTTGCCTCCAAAGGGCTCAGTGAATATTTTTTAGCCGGCCGCGGACTCAACTATTTTGTAACTGCACTTTCTGCCGTTGCATCCGGAAGAAGCGCCTGGCTCCTGCTGGGCTTTACAGGAATGGCATATATGCAAGGGTTTTCAGCCATATGGGCAGCAGCAGGTTATACTGTTGTAGAATTATTCCTGTTCTTGTTTTTTGCTCCTCCTTTCAGAAAATTTACCGTTGATTTTAACTGCATTACTGTTCCTGATTATTTTTCTGAAAGATTTCCAAATAAAAGGATCACCTTAAGGATTATGCTAGCAGTCGTGATCATTCTTTTTATGTCCGGTTATGTAGCGGCACAGTTGGTAGCCGGAGGAAAAGCTTTTTCAGCAACATTCGCAATTACAGAAAATTATGGGATCTTTTTAACGGCATTAATTATATTTTTCTATACAGTCACCGGAGGATTTTTAGCCGTAAGCTTAACTGATACGGTTCAGGGCATATTTATGCTGTTTGCTCTGATTGGCCTGCCAATTTACGCAATTATAAATCTTGGAGGATGGCAGGAAGTAATGCAAATAGTTGCGGAAGGAGCGTATTTCGATCCATGGTCCCTGACAGCTGGCGCCTTTATTGGGTTTATTGGTATTGGGCTTGGCTCGCCGGGCAGCCCCCATATACTGGTGAGGTATATGTCTATCGATGATCCTAAAAAGCTAAAATTTGCAGCTATCACTGGAACCGTGTGGAATATACTTATGGCTTTTGGTGCATTATTTATAGGTGTGGCAGGCCGGGCTTATTTTCCTGAGCTACAATCTCTACCTGATGCTGATGCTGAAAAAGTATTTCCCGTATTGGCAGAGCAGCTGGTGCATCCTTTCCTGTTCGGATTAATTATTGCATCCGTTTTTGCAGCCATTATGTCAACCGCAGATTCTCAGCTTTTGGTGGCAGCTTCGGCCATTGTACGCGATTTATATCAAAAAGTAGGACGCGGTGAATATCTTTCCGAAACACGGCTTGTAGTATTAAGCAGATGGGCAGTGGCACTATTGTTAGTATTTGCCCTTACACTGGGCTTTGTTGCTGAAGATATTGTATTTTGGCTGGTATTATATTCCTGGGCAGGACTGGGGGCGACCATAGGCCCTACTGTACTTCTTGCAGTTTTCTGGCGGAAAACTACAGGTGAAGGAGTTATTGCCGGAATTATCACCGGGGCAGCACTGGTAATCGCCTGGAAACAAATCCCTTTTTTCAGGGAGATGATCTGGGACGTATATGAACTTGTACCTGCTTTTCTGGGAAGCCTATTCATAACATGGCTTGTCTCTTTTACAACTTATAAAAAGATCTGGTATTAAATTAATCGCAATGTACGCACAAGTCGTTACGAAAGTAAAAGCTGTCAACCTGTCAACTTCATTATTTAAATTCTCACCGCGAAGACGCAGAGTCGCGAAGTTTCGCAGAGAAAAAAATTGATACCCTCAGCGTATGCCAAAAAACAATACAAGTAAATTTTTTCACGCAACCAAAATTTTAAGAAGATCCCGGTGTAGTGGTTTTCAATGGAACCACTCTGCGATTCTCAGCGCCTTCCTGCCTCTGCGGTTAATAAGCTAATGCGCCTCGAGCCAGTTTTGTCCTATGCCTGCTTCCACCTGCATCGGGACCTTTAATTCAACGGCATGCTCCATTAGCGAAATAATTTTCTCCTTTACATGTTCAACTTCATCCTTATGAAGGTCAAAAACCAATTCATCATGTACCTGCATTGTCATTTTACTTTTCAGGTCCTCTTCATCCATCCATCGATGTATATTCACCATCGCAAGCTTGATAATATCTGCAGCTGTTCCCTGGATTGGTGCATTAATGGCATTTCTTTCAGCATAGCCGCGCATTGTGGCATTACGGCTATTGATATCCCGCAGGTATCTTCTCCGGCCCATCAATGTTTCCACATACCCGACGCTACGTGCTTTTTCTATTGATTCATCCATATATTCTTTAATGGCCGGAAATTCTTTAAAATAAGCTCCTATAATATCCGACGCTTCACCACGGCTTATATTAAGGCTTTGGCCCAGGCCAAAAGCAGAAATACCATAGATAATACCAAAATTAACTTCCTTGGCTTTTCTCCTCATATTAGGATCAACCTCCTCCATTGGAACCCCAAAAACTTTTGATGCTGTTGTGGTATGAATATCCCTTCCTTCCCTGAAAGCCTGTATCATACTTTCATCACCGGCGAATGATGAAACAATCCTCAATTCGATCTGGGAATAATCGGCAGACATGATCACATGGTTTTCATCACGAGGTACAAAAGCTTTTCTTATTGCACGTCCTTTTTCCGTACGGATAGGAATATTCTGTAGATTAGGGTTTATTGAGCTCAATCGTCCGGTCGCTGCTACTGTTTGTGCATAATTTGTATGTATCCTGCCATCAATTTTGCTGATCATTTTCGGCAGCGCATCAACGTATGTGCTTTTTAGCTTTTGATACTCCCTAAATTCAAGGATCAGGCGGGCTATATCATGCTCTGCCGCCAGCTTTACAAGAATATCCTCCCCCGTCGCATACTGTCCGGATTTTGTTTTCTTTGGCTTTTCAATAAGCTTCAGTTTATCAAAAAGGATCTCGCCAAGCTGTTTTGGAGAACCAATATTAAATTCTTCCTCTGCAACTTCAAATATAAGGCTCTGCACTTTTCTGCTTTCTTTATCAAGCTCTTCTGACATCTCTGCCAGCGTCACCTGATCTACCCGAACACCCTCATATTCCATATCTGCCAGCACCCTTACAAGTGGCAGCTCAATTTTTTTAAGCAGGTCAAGCTGATTGTTCTTCTTAAGTTCATCCTCAAGGATATCCCTTAGCTGAAAGACAACATCAATTTCTTCTCCTGCAGCTTCAGCCAAAACCTCCGGCTCAATCTGTTTTACAATTCCATCCCTTCTGCCCTTCGGAAATTGTTCTTTACGATCGGTCATCAGGAAATTAAGGATAAACTCAGCCTGGGCTTCCAGATCATGACGGATTTCCGGCTCCATTACATAATGGGCAAGGTGGACATCAAAAAGTTCACCTTCAAGACATATGCCTTTGTTTTTTAATACCTGAAAAATAAATTTCAGATTGCTGCCAACCTTCTCTATCAATTTATTCTCAAGTGCCGGTTTTAATATTTCAAGCCTGTGCTCATTATTTATTACCGGAATATAAAATGTTTCATGCTTGTGATAACAAAATGATATTCCGACAAGCTGTGCATGTTTAGGATCATCAGAAGTCGTCTCCACTCCCAGGGCAAAACTTTTTTGCTTCAGCAGGTAATCCTTCAGCTCTTCAATTTTTTTATCTTCATCCAACAGGTGATATTCATATTGCAGCTGGCTTAATAATTTTTTAGGCTGCTGCTCCTCTTCAACTACCTCTGCTGAACCTTTTTTAATGGCTGCGGCAGCTTTATCTCCAAATAGCGAAAGTTGTTCTTCTCTTGTACCTCTTGCAGAAACTCTTCCATCATCACCAAAAATACGCTTAAGTATGGCACGGAATTCCAGCTCCTCAAAAATTGCTTTTAATTTCTTCTCGTCAGGACCAGTATATTCAAGGGCTTTTTCATCAAATTCAACCGGTACTTCTGTATTTATTGTGGCCAGCTGTTTTGAAAGGATACCCTGCTCACCATATGTTACGATATTCTCTTTCAGTTTGCCCTTAAGCTGGTCAGCATTTGCAACCAGATTTTCCACTGAACCATATTCTTTTAATAATTTAGAAGCAGTTTTCGGTCCCACTCCGGGAATACCGGGGATGTTATCGGATGTATCACCCTGAAGCCCCAGCATATCCACTACCTGCTCAACTTCGGCTATATCCCACTTTTCCTTTACTTCTTCCGGACCAAGTACCTCCACTGTACTGCCCATATATGATGGCTTGTACAGAAAAACACAATCATTTACCAGCTGTCCAAAATCTTTATCCGGAGTCATCATATACACCTCCTGAAAATCTTTTTCACATGCTTTTTTAGAAAGGGTGCCAATAATATCATCAGCTTCAAAACCATCAAATTCTATTACAGGAATATTAAAAGCCCTGACTATATCTTTTACAATTGGTAAACTAATGCGGATATCTTCCGGGGTCTCCTGCCTGGTGGCTTTATATTCAGAATATTGCTCATGCCTGAAAGTAGGTGCAGAAGTATCAAAAACTACTGCTATATGGGTAGGCTGCTGCTTTTGCAGCACTTCAAGAAGGGTGTTGGTAAACCCAAACATTACCCCTGTATTTAATCCTTTTGAATTTATCCTTGGCGTACGGCTGAAAGCAAAATGTGCCCTATATACCAGGGCATAGGCATCTAATAAAAATAGCTTCTTATCACTCATGGGTTAAAGGTAAATGAAAAATTTTTTCTGATCTGAACTGATCCTAGAGCATAACTAAAAAAGCTGCAAAAAACTCCCCACAACAGCCTTTTTTTTAATAAACATTAAGGAGGCTAAAAAATTTATTTATTTTTGTTTAACTTTTATATATTTTTATTAAACATTTTTATGTCTAATACGTATTACCTACACAACCAATATTTTTTACATTTTAAATTTTTTAAATTATGTTATCACACTTAGTCTACGTAAGCGTACGTAAAGCAAATTGTACAGAAGAAGAGATACAGAAAATCCTGGACTCCTGTAAAAAAAACAATAAAGAACTTGATATCACTGGAGTATTACTTTATTCCAACACCCATTTTGTACAGTATCTGGAAGGGGATTATAAAATGATCATTGGTCTTTATGATAAAATCAAAGAAGATGATCGTCACAAAAACGTGGTTATGATCACAAGCGGGCCTATTAAAGAACGCTCCTTCCCAAGCTGGCAAATGGGTGCTAAAAAATTCCAGGAGAATAATATAGAATATCAAACAGATATGTCTGCAACAGAAAAGCAGGAGTTCCGGTCAATCCTTTCCGGTGAAAAGAAAGAAGGTAATAAAGCAATTGATCTTATGAAGAAGTTCTTCAAATAGACGATCTCAATAAAAATTTAAGCAATGAATTATTCAGAAGAACAAAAGAAAAATAAGATCCGGGACATTGAGGATATTGATTTTGGTGATAATATTCTTGAGATTACCTCAAGTCTCGAGATCTTATTGACTTTATTTGAAAATGACGATGACCCTGAAGTAATTGGGGCATGCAAAAAGAGATTAAAGGAGGGTGTGGCTTTATTAAAAAAATATGGAGCTGCCGATAAAGCAAAGAATTTTAAAGTATAAAAACAGGATTTCATTCTATACAGTCCCTCTACCGGCTAAATCGGTTTTTTGAAGAATTTTATTACGAGAATTAAAATATATCTTGATCTTTGTGGGTTATTGATTAACATTTTTACTTAATATTTCGTATTTTTCTTAATAACCGATTAAAGAATGAAATCCTTTTTATTTTCTTTTCTTATACTTCTTAGTTATTCATCCTGGTCTCAAGTCAAAGAAGGTTTTGATAAAGAGGAGGTTAAAGACCTTATTGCTATATGTAATAGTTTTACCTTTATTGACCTTTATCAGTCTGATGAGGAAATACTTCCTGAGGGTTATGAAAAAAGATATACCTCCGGCACTTTCGGGATGGACAATAAATATCAGATCTATATAAAAGGAAAAACCGCTGTTATTAATTTCCGTGGATCTACTGATAAAAAGATCAGCTGGATGGGAAATATCTACTCTTCCATGATACCGGCAAAAGGGGTTATAAAGGTTCAGGGAGAAACATTTAATTATATGTTTGCGCGTAACAAAGCTGCTGCTGTACACAGTGGTTATGCATTAGCCCTCGCATATCTTTCGAAAGATGTTTTATATCATATCAATTCACTAAACCGTGAAGGTGTTTTTGATATAATAATTACTGGTCACAGCCAGGGTGGAGCTCTGGCAAACCTAATTACTGCTTACCTTCATCATTTACCTGAAAAGGTGCTCTCAAAGAAGAATAAAATAAAAACATATGCCTTTGCAGCTCCAATGGTAGGGAATAAGGAGTTTGCAGAAGAATATAAGGAAGAGTTTTGTACAAAAAACATCAGCTTTAACATTGTTAATCCTGCTGATCCAATTCCAACTTTTCCTTTAAGTTATAATGAAGAAAATTTTGTGGAGGAAACCATTAAAAACGTGCTTTTTAATAAAGAGGCCATTGATAAGAAACGCATTCTGGCAAATGGTGCGGCAATATTATTTGAAAAGCCTTTAAATAAATACGCTCAGAAATTAAGCCAGTCTGTCGAGGAGCAGATAGCCAAAGAATTAGGTCCGGTGGAAATGCCTCAATATGTTGAGGGCATAAATTATTCCCAGCTCGACAACCTTATTATGCTTATCCCGGTAGAGTTTCCCCGCTTCCTGAAAGATTCAACCATCCTTCAGAATGATTCGCTGATGGCTGTTTATAAAAGAGACGATGAAGGTTATTTTATCAATGAAGAGGTATATGCAAAACAGTCATGGACGTATCAACATAAACCTTACAATTATTATGTCTCGGTGCTGAAAGTATTTTTCCCGGAACAATATGCAACCCTGGAAAAAAAGTATCTTCAGGAAAATCTTTAACACCAAATTCAAATTATCAAATGAGTTTCGCTGATTTAGTGACTACTGCAGGTGTTTCCCTTATCCTGCTGGCTTTTCTTCTATTAACCCTTAAAAAAGTCTCTTCCACAGATAAACTGTACCACATTTTAAATTTACTAGGCGCCGGACTGGCGTGTTATGGTGCCATTCTTATTGAATCCGTGCCTTTTGTTGTATTGGAAGGGATTTGGGCAGCAGCATCAGTTTACGGACTTATTAGAAGCTAATTAATCATCTGCTTCAGTATCCTCCATGGCGATTCTTTGCTGCCTATGTCTTTTTCGCCTCCGGTAAAGCCTGAAAGCATTTATCATAAATATTACGAATACAAGCCAGAACAGCCCTGCAGCAAAACCGGCTACCACATCACTGGGATAATGTACGCCCAGATACACCCTGCTGGCCCCAATCGCAATTATTAAAAGGGGAAGGAGAATGAATGCTAGTATTTTAATCCATCGGTGATTAACCTTCACATACGCCAGGTAAATTAAAAATCCATAGAAAGCCAGGGCAACCATACTGTGCCCACTGGGATAACTATAGGAAGAAGCCTCTATCAACCGCATTCCCACCTCCGGCCGTTCACGGCTAATCATATGCTTTATAAAGACATTTAAAGCTGCAGTAGAAGCCAAAATTATTACACTTTGCAAAAGCCATCGGGCATTTTTCTTATAAATCAAAAACCACATTACTACCGCTATTATTATAATGGCATAAGTCACCTCATCACCCAGATCGGTAATGACAGTAACAAATTCAGTCATTGTTTCACCTCTGTACTGATAAATATAGCTGGTAACGCGTTCATCAAATTCTTCCAGGTTTTCCCTTCTCAGCTCATCGGTAATTTCAAGAAATCCATTCAGGGAAAATGCTCCGAGGGCTATTATGAGTATAAGGCCAATAATAAACGCCAGGTATCCTTCTCCATACCATTTAAACTCTTTTTCTACTTTTTGAGAAACCTGCTTTACATCTTCTTTTATATCCTCTTTGTTATGACTCTCCGACATTTGTTTCTGTTCTGAATCCTGTTTTAGATAAATATGTTTTCTTTATATCTAATTTACAAGCAGTTAAAATGTTCAGAATTGTTACACGAAAGGCTCTAAAGCAGCTTCTACAGAGGAGGACGCCGGGAAATATTCAACCAATTTCAGCATTACGGCATCTACAAGAGTATCGGGGCATGAGGCACCACTTGTAAGGATAATATTCAATGGTCTTTTCTCAGGTAAATAATCAAAAGTTGTCATCATTTCTTTATTTCGATAATTAAAATGATGGATCTCACTCTCAGATTTTATCTCCTGGGGTGAATTTATATAATACGTAGGAAATTTTTCTTCCAGCAGCTCTACCAGGTGAGAGGTATTAGAGCTGTTATATCCGCCAACCACAATAGCAAGATCAGCATCTTCTCTCAATAAGCCATATGTAGCCTCCTGATTATCATTAGTTGCATAGCAAAGCGTGTCCCGGGTATCGGCAAAATGATTTTTTAGGTTTTCCACACCATATTTATCTGCCATTACCTGCTTAAAATAATCTGCGATAGCTTGGGTTTCTGTAGCCAGCATTGTCGTCTGGTTAACAACTCCCACGCGAGCAAAATGTATTTCCGGATCAAACCCGGGGGTGTGTTTACCTTCAAAAAGCTTATAAAAATCTTCCTTTGATATTTCTCCCTTTATTACGGCGCCCAGCTGTTTTGCCTCTTCCATATCTCTGACAATAACAGATGGGGCTCCTTTTTGGCTATGGCTAAAGGTTGCTCGGGTTTCTTCGTGTCGGTGTTTTCCATGAATGATAACCGTATACGCCTCTTCGCCTAATTTGGCAGCACGTTTCCAAACTTTTTCAACAAACGGGCAGGTAGTATTATATTTTTGTACTTCTACCCCTTTTTCCATCAGCAGCTGCTCTATTTCAATGGTAGTACCAAAGGCAGGAATAATAACAATATCATCCGCTTTAACTTCATCCCAGCCTATATATTGGGTACCATCAGTATCCATTATAAAACGTATTCCCCGATCCTGCAGGTCATTATTTACTTCCTGATTATGGATCATCTGGCTTAGCAGATATACATTCTTATCCGGATTCTCTTCCAGGGCTTTATAGCTTATTTCTATAGCATTTTCTACACCATAGCAGAAGCCAAAATGTCTCGCTATATGAAATCTTACAGGTCCAAAATCAATAGTGGCGGGTGCAAAATCTTTCTTTCGCGGATCTACCGCACGCCTCGATTCTTTTACTCTTCCTGTTATTGAAGATCTGTAATATGCAGGTATGTCAAATTTTTTGATAGTTGCCTCCTGATTTTCCTTACCAATAACGACAAATTTAACATATTGTTGGTATTTACTGTATAATTGTTGTTCATGGCGTGGTATAAAATTCTGTCATCACCGAAAGAGGCAAGGAACCGAATAGAAGATCGATCAACATTACAGGTAAAAATAAAGGGTAAAATGATCTTTCTGGCAAGGTATGGAGATGAATATTATGCTGCTGCCAATGAATGTCCTCACCAGGGATATTCATTAAATGAGGGCACAATTAATTATCTTCGCGAGATCGTATGCCCCTGGCATGCTTATCGGTTTAATTTAAAAACAGGGCAGGAGGCCGAAATGAAATGCGGTTATCTGCAGACATTTGAAGTGAAACTAAATGACGAAGGTCTATTTGTAAATATTGAGATATGAAGTACATTCCTTTTCACCTGGCTTTTCCCGTTAAGGATATCGAGGAAACCAAGAAATTCTACAGTGGTCTTTTGGGCTGTCAGATAGGTAGATTTACTGAAAAATGGGTTGATTTTAATTTTTTTGGACATCAGTTATCCGCACACCTGAAGCCGGATGAATTAGAAAATATCCGAACTAATGAAGTGGATGGAAAAAATGTTCCGGTACGGCATTTTGGTGCTGTTTTAGAATGGAATGACTGGCATGCACTGGCTGACCGGTTAAAGGAAAATAATATTTCTTTTGTTATTGAGCCTTATATTCGTTTTGAGGGTGAGCCCGGTGAGCAGGCAACGATGTTTTTTTACGATCCTTCAGGCAATGCTTTAGAATTTAAATCGTTTAAAGATCCTAGAAAGATCTTTGCTACAGAATGAGGTTTATTAATTTATTTTTTTTTGTTTTCATTTCACAATTGGCTTTTGGCCAGGTCCTGATTTTTCCTGAAACTTTCGAAAAGGGATTGGATACGGTCACATTTCATCAGGAACTGCCTGACGAGCTGCTGCAGAAAAAATCTGCCGTAATATATCTTTCACCATACAACAATTGGAAAGAAAAGTCAGGGGAGGTACAGAAAGGATTAAAAAGAGCAGGCATTGATGCTGTTGTGCATTACCATATTAACGATATTTATAGTGGCAAAGAGAGCATTAAAGCTTACCGGCAGCAGCTTATTGACCGGGAGATTGATTTTCTGATCTATTACGATAATCAGCCCCAACCCGAGTTGATAATTCATCCTTTTAATGGGGATCTGGTAGCTGAATCAGCATATAGGCTCTCTAATCCTAATCTATCTGATCTGCTAAATCAGCTTTACAGAAAATCAGCTCAAAGTGAGCAACAGAAGACTAACTTGCTGATACTTGAAGTTCCTGCTTATATGGATTATCCGAAAGTGATAAGTGGTAGAAGAGCAGAGTTTTATGATCTTAATATGAAATCCGGGAAACTGGCTATTCCTAAAATGCAGGATTCTGTATTAAATCAGGCCTTTGATAGTATAATGGCTTCTTATTATCCTTTTGAATATGGTTTTGTAGAACCTGGTCTATCAGAAGATGAGCTGCGAAAAGAAGGGTATTGGTTTATAATGTACGGCATACAAGGCACAGGTAAGCTGGTCAGGAACCTTCTTGAGTATAACACCACAAAAGAGGAGACCGCATATGCCAGTGTGGTGGCTGAAAATGGCGATTCTGAGGTTAAAACATTTCCGGTAGATCAGCATGTTGTGAAGTTTTACATTAAGGATGTTAAAAACAATGATCTGTTTTTAGGAAAACATTATGATGCAGATATCACCTGGGAATCAGCTTTAAAGAACTACATTTTAAATCTTAAAAATATTCTCGTCCGTTAGCGTATAAATCCATTTTCTTTAGCATGATCATGGGCCATTTTAGTTGTTTTAACGAGTAACATGTCTATTTCTTTAACTCCATCAGCAATTTCCCTTACCTGCTCACCTCTGCTTTTTTTAACGTCTCTTATGTAAATAGCTTTTATCCTTCCCGGAAACCCATTGGCTATCCTGGCATAAATTTCGGCATCTTTTTGTCCACTGTCACCAATTAGAATAAATGGAAGATTATATGTCTTAAGGATATCTTTAATCTTAATTTCCTTATGCATATGTGTTCCGCCCCCTGATTTTATAAGCTTTATAAGACTGGTTTTCAATTCCTGCAACAGAAATACACCTTTTGGCAAATCACGTACTTCAGCAAAATCCTCCAAAAAGTCATATAGGTTCCATTCGCTGCTGCTCACATAAAAAACCGGGTTTGTAAAATCCCCCTTAGCACCGATATGCAGCTCATTATAAAACTCTGAAACTCCGGTAAAAGGCAATCGCGTTTTAGAATTTTTTGTAAGGATAAGCCACAGCTTCTTAAACATTGATGTAGCACGGGAAATCAAAACCGTATCATCAATATCTGTAATGATCCCAAAACGGCTGCTATCCTCCTGAATATAAACCTCGCCCTCTTCTTTTATATCCTCCTGATCTTCTGTGATCTTGTCGAGTACCTCATATTGGATCTTTCTCCACCCTGCATTAGCAATTGGGGTTTCAAAATGGAAATCCATCTCAAAATAACCATTTTCATTAGTTTCAGCAACTAAGGTTTGCCCCTCAAATGTTGCCTGGATGCGAACCCCGGGTATTTGGGAGCTCATATACCTCCCCAACATACCAATTATATTCTTGCGCTTTTTATCCGACTCTTTTGATTCATAAATCAGCTTATTTTCAAGTACATGTCCCTTAACATGAGCATATGATCGGTTGCCATATCCGCGATAAGGTATAATTGCCGGAGGGCTGAGTAAATTTAGTTTCTGTTTAACTTTTAAGCCAAAACTGGCTAAAGGGTGATTTGCAAACTTTATAAATTTCCTGAACTTACTGGTCAAAACTCTTTTTATTTATCCTTGTTTGTTAAATTTAGTAATGGAACGCGCGTAAATGCATAATACTAACTACAATAAAGTCCTTGTTGTTTTAAATCCTATTTCCGGTGGTATAGATAAAAAAACAGCCGATGAGCTGCTGGGAATAATGGCTAAAACTTACAATGTTGAGCAGGAAATATTCCGCACTACGGGTGAAAATGATCTAAAGAACCTCAAAAAAAAAATTAAGGACTTTAAGCCTGAATTGATAATTGCTGGTGGCGGCGATGGTACGATCAACCTAACTGCCAAAGCGATATTAAAAACAGAATTGCCAATGGGCATCCTTCCGTTAGGCTCTGCAAATGGACTGGCCACTGAGCTTCAAATACCTTCCAATCTAGAAGATGCTTATGAAATAGCTGTGGAAGGCGATACCATAGATATTGATGTGCTGGAAGTAAATAAAAAATACATCTCACTTCATCTTAGTGATATTGGATTTAATGCTAACCTTGTAAAGCGATTTGAAGCAGAAGAACAGCGAGGCAAGATGGCTTATGCCAAACAATTTTTTAAAGAATATTTTTCCAGTAAATCAAGCCGCTTTTATTTTGAACTGAATGGTAATAAGTTTTCAAAACGAGCAGTAATGGTAGTTTTTGCTAATGCCACTATGTATGGTACGGGCGCCATTATTAACCCAAAAGGAGAGTTAAATGATGGAAAATTTGAGGTTTGTATAATTAAACCCTATCCTTGGTACGCCATTTTTGGAATGGCAGCTTCATTTTTCTTTGGCAACCTTCATGAATCTCGATATGTGAGAATAATTAGCACAAAAAATATTACTGTTAGAGGTAGAAAAGCACAAACTATTCAGGTAGATGGAGAAATTATCGGATCTTTTAAAAAGATCCATGCAAGGGTAATTGAAGATAAAGTTAAAGTTATTAAACCTGCTGATTATTAAGGCTTCATCCATTCAAATAGTTTATAATGTTCCCCATCCATCCCTAAGGCTGAGTAAACCTGCTGGGCTGTTTTATTATCCTTTTCTACATAAAGCCTGATGCCTTTGTAATCCTCATTGCTCTTTACCCAATCCTGAATATGATTGTAAAGCTGCCGGTAAATTCCTTTACGTCTATAGTCCTCATCCACAAAAACTGACTGGATCCACCATACTATTCCATTCCTCCAGTCGCTCCATTCGGGAGTTACCATTAAACATGCTATGACATTACCACCTTCCTCGGCTACAAAATAATTACCCTTAGATGCATCATTTAAAATGGCTTCTAGGCCTTTATCCAGTTGATCTTCATCAAGCTCCAGCTTTTCGGTCTCCCATGCCATCTGCTTTTGAAATTTCTTAAGTATTCCCTTGTCGCTCGGGTTCGCTTGTCTTATCTGTGTTTTCCTCAATATCATCTTTTTCTTCAGGTGTCAAATGTTTATCTAAATAGGGAATAGTTTCTATTTCTTTATCAATTTCTTCCCAATAAGCCATTTTTAGCGAATCAACAGGTTCTAAGTGTTTACCTTTTGCTATTAAAGAAATCGCCATTATTATACTTGTCAATAGTATAACATACAAAAATATCCCGGCATTAAATTGATCGGTTGCTAAAGTAGCAGGAATAGAAAAATATAACAGAATAGTAATTAGCCCACGAGGTGCAATAAAAAGAATTGAACTTATATCTGTCTTACTATATAAAATCTTTAAAAATAAAAATCTTAATGCATAGATTGTAAGCAGGATCAGAATACTTATTAAAGCAACACGTAAATCGAGAAGGGTGTTTAGCGTCAGTGTCATGCCAAAAATAACAAAAAAGAAAGTCCGTATAACGAAAGCAGTTTCTATAGTTATCAAATGGAAATTTTCTCTAATGGCTACTATTTTCTCATCGTTTATCCATCCTTTTAATTTATTAATAAAAAATATTTTATGATTATTAAGAATAATTCCAAAAATCAGGATGATAACCAAGGAGGATAAATGGAAAAGTTTGCCTATGCTATACAACAAAAGGAGCACTGCGATGAGTAGAAAAAGCTTAACATGAGTGGTAACTTTCTGAAAAACTATAACCAGAAGATAGCTTAGAACAACAGATAAAGATATAGTCAGAAAAATGTTTAACAACACATCCCAAACAACCATTTTAACACTATCCTGACCAGCATTTCCTATTAGAAAGTAAAAAAACATGATGCCAAGAATATCAGAAAAGGTGCCTTCATAGACCATAAACTCCTTCCACTTATTGGCCAGACCTCCTACACTTGGAATAATTATGGCACTGCTCATAATTGATAAAGGCACGGCATATACTAATGATAAAAAAAATGAATCAAAAATAAAGGTGTGAAAAATATAGCCGATTATCAGAGCACAGGCTATTAATGCAAATATTGCCGCACTAAATGATTTCCAGATAAGCTCTTTTTTTTCCTTAGTAATCTTAAGATCAAGCGCTGCCTCCAGCACGATCATTATAAGACCTACAATGCCTAAGATCCTCAGTAAATCAAATAATAAAGGATCAGTTTGAATACTGAAATATTCCAATCCAAAGGTTATCCCTATGCCTAAAAAAATCAATAAAAGGACACTGGGAATATTCGTTTTAAAGGATATTAAATTAAAAAAATAGGAGACAATGACTATAACTGAAAAGGCAATAATAAAAGTATAGGCACTAAATTGTTCCATAAGGTTCTGGTATTGTAAAGATGCATTAAATCTAAAAAGGCAATTTCAGCTAACACATTATTAATTTACAAAAAAAGCCCTGACAAAAGGTTATCAGGGCCTTACTGCTAAGATAGCGGAAAGACTTTAATCAGTAAGGATACCGGACATAAAAAGGGCTGCCGCTGCAATTGTAGTATCTTTTAGAAAAGAGCTCATTGCCATCATATCTCCCCCCAATACTTTTGGGAGATGAATAAACAAGGCAAAGCTAAATATCAGGATCGCCAGCAGCAAAGATGCCAGAGCAGCTTTTTTATTTATTATTACACTTATACCAGCAGCAATCAAAGCTATACCTGTTAAATAAACCCAGAAAATGCCTCCGGGCAACCATTCGGGAACCATACCTCCCATTTGCTGAGCGCTCATAAAATGATTTGCTCCAAAGATCACGAACATAAGTCCAAAGACAACTCGTCCAATATTTGCTTTCATAGTTTTTAGGATTTAGATGTTTAAACTTTAATTTAAGGAACTCTTTTGGCAAATCAAAATGTTTTGTTTTTTCCGAAAACGGAGATTAAAAGCCACTCATATAATTCATTTGCTTTAACATCATTAAATCATTTCATTTACAGGTTCATATTAAATCATCATCATGAAGAAGTTCTATAATATTATTTTAATCATGTTGCTATTTCCGGCAACTATTTATGCCTTGCAGGATACTACTGCCGTAAAGCAGGAAAAAAAAGAGGAGAAGAAAAAGAAAGACCTGCCTCTTGAAGCGACAAGGACATACCAGCTTAAAACCGATCGCGGCACCTGGATTTCACTGGATGTAAGCCCTGATGGAAAATCGATTGTATTCGATATGCTGGGAGACATTTATATGATGCCGGAAACAGGTGGTAAGGCAAAAAGATTAACTAAAGGCCTGGCATTTGACAGCCATCCGCGGTTTAGCCCCGATGGAAAGTCAATTCTATTTATCTCTGATAAAAGTGGTGGAGAAAATGTATGGGTACTAAATCTTGAGGAAGAAGAGCCAAAGCAAGTTACAAAAGGCAATACTAAAAATTATCAGTCTGCCGACTGGGCCCCTGATGGAAAATATATAGTAGCTGCTGAGGGTCGCTTGACTCTAAAGCTTCACATGTACCACATCGATGGCGGATCAGGTGCTCAGCTGATCGATAAGCCGGAGAATTTAAAAACCGTAGAACCTGCATTCTCACCTGACGGACGTTACATCTGGTACTCTCGCAGAAACGGAGCCTGGAATTATAATGCGCAGCTTCCGCAGTATCAACTTGCAGTATATGATCGCGAAACGGGCAATTCACAAACCATCACGAATAAATATGGTTCTGCGTTTGCTCCTACCCTTTCTCCTGATGGAAACTGGCTGGTCTATGGAACCAGGCATAATACCCATACAGGCCTTATTGCAAGAAATCTAAAAACAGGCGATGAAAAATGGATCGCTTATCCTGTACAACACGATGACCAGGAATCTATTGCTACATTAGGTGTGCTGCCGGCAATGTCTTTTACTCCTGATAGTAAATATGTTGTTGCCTCTTATGGTGGTAAAATATATAGAGTACCTGTAGAAGGTGGGGATGCAGTAAATATTCCATTTGAAGTAGATGAAGAAATTGCTTACGGGCCACAGCTAAAATTTAATTATCCTATCAGCGATTCTGAAAAAATGACTGTAACACAGATCCGTGATGGTGTTGTGTCTCCAGATGGTAAAAAACTGGCTTTTACAGCATTAAATAAACTTTATACCGTGGAGCTTCCTGATGGAAAACCTAAAAGAGTAACTGATTTTACATTTACTGAAGCTATGCCCTCTTGGAGCCCCGATGGAAATCAGCTTGTATTTGTTACCTGGAGTGATAAAGATGGCGGACATATTTACAAAGCTAATGCTGAGGGAAAAGCTAAGACTGTAAGGTTGACAAGTGAACCTGCAGTTTATACTCAACCGGCATGGTCTTTTAAAGGAAATAAAATTGTTTTCCTAAAAGGAAACAAGCAGAACTATCAGGATGGAACAGGTCCGTTTTCATTTGGTTCACAAGACGAAATACGCTGGATATCTGCAGATGGTGGAGCTACTCATCTTATAGACAGAACAATGGGGAGAAATAAACCTCATTTTGTAAAAGGTGATGACCGTATTTACCTTAATAGCGGCAGCAAAGGTTTGGTATCTGTTCGCTGGGATGGCACTGACGAGAAGGAGATCCTGAAAGTAACAGGTATTACCACTTATGGCTTTACACTTGACGAGCTTGGACATAAGATCTTGCACGATAATGCAGCGGAAGCGCCACAAAAACCTTCAAATGCTTCTG
The DNA here is from genome assembly GCA_051418055.1 of Candidatus Cyclobacteriaceae bacterium M2_1C_046. Lineage (GTDB taxonomy): Bacteria > Bacteroidota > Bacteroidia > Cytophagales > Cyclobacteriaceae > JBPRGH01. Next base: position 155,123 of record JBPRGH010000103.1, read on the forward strand.
TTATTCTTATGGCTCCGGAAGGAGATCAGGCCCTGGCTTTAATAAACAATGACATCTATACAGTCACCGTGCCTAAAATTGGCAATGAGGCTGTAAAGATCTCTGTTTCTAATCCTGAAAAGGCTCAGTTCCCCTCAAGGAAATTGACAAAGATAGGTGGGCAGTTCCCAAGCTGGAGCACTAACGGTAATACAGTTTACTGGTCTATCGGAAATGCATTCTTTATTTACAATATAGAAGACGCTAAAGCAAAAGAAGAAGAGCTTGCGAAAAAGAAAAAGGAAGCTGAAGCCAAAAGAGAATCAGAAAAGAAAGAGGATAAGGAGGAAGGTAAAGAGGAAGAGAAAAAAGAGGAAGAAAAAGGATATGAGCCTGCTGAAATACGTATTAAAGTAGAAGTAGACCGTGATATACCTAAGGGAAAGGTCCTTCTTCAAAATGCACGTGTAATAACCATGAATGGTGATCAGGTTTATGAAGCCGGGGATATTTATATAGAAGATAACCGGATTATTAAAGTTGGAGAAGCAGGAAGTATTGAAGTAGATAATAAAGTTACTAAAATAGACCTGAATGGAAAAACCGTTGTACCTGGTTTTGTAGACACTCATGCTCATTTGAGACCAGCATGGAACCTTCATAAAAATCAGGTATGGAATTATGCTGCTAACCTGGCTTATGGGGTAACAACAACACGTGACCCTCAAACGGGTAGTACAGATGTTTTAACCTATTCTGATATGGTTGATGCTGGAGAGATGATAGGGCCACGAGTTTATTCTACGGGTCCTGGTGTAGGTTTCTGGGCTTATAATTTTAAAGACCTTGACCATGCAAAGGATGTACTGAAGCAATATTCTGAGTATTACAATACAAAAACCATTAAAATGTATCTGGCAGGAAACCGTCAGCAACGCCAGTGGATTATAATGGCTGCCAAAGAGCAGGGGCTTATGCCTACAACAGAAGGCGCTCTTGATTTCAAACTTAATATGACCCAGGTACTTGATGGATATCCCGGCCATGAGCACAGCTTTCCTATCTATCCGATTTATGAGGATGTGGTGAATTTTGTTGCAGAATCTAAAACCGCATATACACCGACTTTACTGGTATCTTATGGTGGTCCCTGGGCAGAGGAATATTATTATGCTACTGAAGATGTTCAGGGCGATAAAAAGCTGAACTATTTCACACCTAAATCTGAGATTGATAACAAAACCAGACGCCGCTCAGGCTGGTTTATGAAAGAAGAGCATATCTTCTCCAGACATGGTGAATTTGTAGATGACCTGGTTAAAAAAGGGGGTATTGCAGGTGTTGGTTCTCACGGACAGTTACAAGGTCTGGGTTATCACTGGGAGCTTTGGTCGGTACAATCAGGCGGCATGGATAATCTTGATGCATTGAAAGTGGCTACTATTCTTGGCGCTGAAGCACTTGGCCTTGAACAAGATCTTGGATCTATTGAAGAAGGTAAAATTGCTGATCTTGTAATCCTCGATAATAACCCGTTAGAGGATATCCGTAATTCGAATACTGTAAATATGGTAATGAAAAACGGAAGGCTTTATGATGCGAATACGCTTGATGAGGTTTATCCGGTGAAGCGTAAAGCACCGGAATTTAACTGGCACCAGGAGCAGCCAGGGCTGAGCTTGCCGGGGATCAGATAATTAGAATAATAGTAAATAAAAAGGGCTGCAAAACAGCCCTTTTTAATTGCCTTATCTTCACCTCCGAGTGACTCGGAGGAGGAAGAAAGATTATTAACGGGAGCGTAAAAGAAGCATCAGGTACTGTGTTAAAATCCAAATAAATTAATATAATTTTTCTAATTTTATACCAGCAAAAAGAAGTCAATTTATTGACTATCTAGTATGAGGTGGCAGTGCTTTTAGCCACCTCATTTTTTATCCCATGTGTTGGAT
>JBPRGH010000104.1:0-9298 GCA_051418055.1 Candidatus Cyclobacteriaceae bacterium M2_1C_046
ATCCAACACATGGGATAAAAAATGAGGTGGCTAAAAGCACTGCCACCTCATACTAGATAGTCAATAAATTGACTTCTTTTTGCTGGTATAAAATTAGAAAAATTATATTAATTTATTTGGATTTTAACACAGTACCTGAGGACTCGCGATGAAATTTCTTGGGCTCTAAGTGAGGGAACCTTTAACTATTTTAATTGATCAATTGTAGCTTGCAGGTTTTGGTTACATAAATTGGTATGTTCGGCATGTGTCCCTAACCATTTTACATAGAGATGCACCATCCCGGATCCAAACCAATGGCTGCAAATCAATCGATTATTATTACCTAGGGATCTTTTGCAGGAGACTTAACTTAGGAAGCTTTTTTTCTCCTCAGAAGGATTGTGAAGGAGTTCTCCTCTCCCTAGGATCAGCTGCAAGGAACGATTAGAGGGGTTAAAAAGGTATGCTTATTTATTATAGATGACTTTACCCCTGGTTAACAACTCCTTATAGGAAAAGAAACATAAAAAGCATATATTCAATGCCAAGGTTATGGTCAATACTAGTGACATAAACCACCAACACTAAAAAAATAAATGTAATGCAACGAAAAATTGTAAACTCAATTATTAAAGACACAGCAACATTTTTACAGACATCTATTGAATCAGGTGGAAAAACTAGTGATATAGACTTTACCCTACTTCCCGGGGGTGGAAATCCACTACATTACCACAAGACCTACACTGAAACTTTTACTGCAATTGACGGAGATTTAGGTTTAAAGTTAGGAAAGAATGAAACTAAAATTTTGAAACCTGGCGAAACATATACAGTTGAGGCTATGGCACTTCATAGTTTTTATAACCCGACAGACAAAGAAATTAAATTTAATGTTAAGATCACCCCCGGCCACACAGGTTTTGAAAATTCATTAAGAATAATTTATGGTTTGGCGGAAGACGGGCTCTCCGATAAAAAGTCACTCCCTAAAAGTATAAAACACAAAGCAATTATTGTTTGTATGAGTGATATGAATGTACCCGGGCTATTTACATTAATTTATCCTCTTCTAAAACGAATAGCGGAGAAAGCAAAAGCGAATGGAGAAGAACAAAAACTCATTGACAAATACTGCAAATAGAGGATATTGATGGTTTAAGATCAATTCCCCTTCCCCCCTTCGAGTCTCCTGCAAGGGACTCTGAGGACTCGCCATGACAAAATTTCTTGGGCTCTAAGTGACGGAAATCCTTAACTATTTTCAATTGATCAATGAGCGGGACGCTCAGATACAATAAGGTCTTAGGACCGCTGCGCTAAACCTAAGACAAGACAAGTTAAGGCTACATTCCCTTCCCAATTATACGTTGGCATATGTCAATCCACCATTGCCAATCCCCCATAGGTTCTATAGCAAGGGAATAAAAAGCAACTCCTAATAAAGTAAAAAGATAAGATCTATACACTTTTTTTTCCTTCTTATAATCCAAATAAATCATATATAATAAAGGTATGATCGTTGTTACAACTAGGCAGAGATAAACGGCTTCGATATAGGTGATTGGCGGATTGCCCTGATATGCTGCTAAAAGAGGAAAATAGACCAATCTTGCTGTTGCAGGAAGTAAAATCCAAAAGACAGTGGAAACCAGCCATCTGGCATGTTTTTTAATGTTTTTTCTATGAAATACGCCCAGTATAACACATATACTAAATCCGGTAAGAGCGCAGAGGTCAGCAAAAGAAAATCCATATTTTAGAACATCAGGAAGAAATTTGCTAACTACCTGGTGAGGTATGACCGGTAGAGATGAAAATACAACCCCACCTGCTAAAAATACTGCGATAATACCGACTTTTCGATGATATGAAGCTGGTTTATTATGTATCAACCAGGGTTGTAATATTAACAGAAGATACCATGCTGTGGCAGATAATCCATGCACATGCTGGCGAAACGGAGCTTCGGTAAATTTACTCCAGTATGACATATAAAACCCTGCAATGGTCAAAACAAAGGGGATCAATAACCATAAATGAGCATTGGGAAAAACATTTGAATTTACATGTTTTTTCACACGCATCTTTATTAAGGAATATTTAAATAAAGCAGCATCTCTTCGAATGCTACCTCTTCGTGCTTTTGGTCTTTCAGGATCTCATATTAGCCCATGCCTTAGAACCATCTTTTCAATATTGAGGAGCTTAACAAATTAATAATCAATATAATAATTTATTTAATAACTTGTATCAGTTATTTTATCTAAACCTGATCACCCTCCTCCGAGTCTCCTTAGTGCCAGAAATTATTATGGGTTAGATGCTCTATTGGAAATAGATATGATATGAAGGTGTAGCTGCAAGCTACTCCTAGAGGGAGACATCACCCCCTCCGAGTCTCCTGCAAGGGACCCCTACTAAGTGTAGCATCCAGCTACACCTTTCTATTCGTTCCGTTTCCTCACCCCCCTCAGAGTCTCCTGCAAGGGACTTTGAGGATTCGCCATGACAAAGTTTTTGGGCTCTACGTGACGGAAACCTATATCTATTTTCAATTGATCAATGAGCGGGACGCTCAGATGTAATAATGTCTTAGGACCGCTGCGCTAAACCTAAGACAAGGGTTGAAAGGTGTTGTATGTCAATAATTATTATTTTCCGCAAAAATTAATATCCGCAGTTGCTTAATTCCACATTGATCCACCCTGATGCCTTATTACCTTAGTTGTAGATTAAAAAAAATCGTATGAGGGTTTTCATCATTTTCATTATTTGCATTTTAAGTTATTCGGTCCAGGCACAAGAGCTTGAAGAAGTAAAACCAAATCATCTGTACCTCGAGCATGGTGGCGTTGTTCTGGGACCTTTTAGTTTTAATTATGAACGGTTATTTTTCTTTAATAACCTCATCGTTACCACCAGAATAGGAGCAGGATATTATTTTGAAGGGCTATTTGGGGATGATTTTGTCGTTTACCCGGTAACTTCCAGTATCCTTATAGGTGGTGATAAACTTTATTTTGAATTGGGAGCAGGCCCGGTATTCTCATTTACCCCTGAAGAAAGTATTAAATATAATTATGGAATAATTAAATGGTACTCGGGGATAGTTGGTGTTCGTTATCAAAAGCTGACGGGAAGATTTTCCGCCAGATTTATCTATACACCAAAAGTGTACACTACAAGATATTATGATTACCAGAATTATACTGAAAGTTATGGACTAGCTCTTGAGTCGTTTGCCGGATTCAGCTTTGGTTACAGATTTTGATCCTAAACTAAATTAAATCTAATCAAAAATGAGGGTTTCAATTTTTTTCATTATTTGTATTTTAAGCTACTCCGCTCAGGCACAATGGTATAATGAAGAAAAACAGAATCATCTATACCTGGAGCTTGGAGGTGTTGCCATGGGCCCTGGCAGTGTAAATTATGAGCGCTTATTCTTATTTTATAATTTCATCATTACTACGCGATTAGGTGTCGGATATTATATGGAAGGGATTAATCCTTTGGCTATATCCGATGAATTTGCTGTTTTCCCCCTTACTTCCAGTATCCTTTTAGGAGGTGATAAGTTTTATTTTGAATTAGGATTAGGCCCCGTATTCTCCTTTACCTCTTTTAAGGGTAATGATTATAATTATGGAATAATTAAGTGGTACTCGGGAATAGCTGGTCTCCGTTATCAAAATTTGACAGGTAGGTTTTCAGCCAGGTTAGTTTACACACCCAGGATGTATAATAGAAAATACGATCCTTCGTATCTTCAGTATCCCCAAATTAGCTATCGCGAACGAACTTATGAGTCTTTCATAGGATTAAGCTTTGGTTACAGCTTTTAAGATCCCCCTTCTTCTCGTCTGCTTTCCCCTCCTCCAAATTCATTTCTAAGCCTTGCGTAAATATCAAGGCTAATAAACTTTCCGTTTTTTATTTCACAGTCTCTCATTGTTCCTTCGTAGGAGAAGTCAAGTTTTTTCATGGCATTTTTACAGTTCAAATTATTTGTTTCTACAAGTCCTTCAATTCTATGTAGCCCTAAGTTGATAAAACCGTATCTACAAATTACAGGCATTGCTTCTATCATTATTCCCTTTCCCCAAAACTCTGTCAAAAGCCAAAATCCTATTTCTGCTTTTTTATGTTCTTTACTTAAACTGTTAAGACCACCCGCTCCGTGGAAGGTTTTATTGTCCGGGGAACAAACTGCCCACCAAATTCCTGTTCCTTCCTTTTCCAGGTCTGCAAAAAATTTCATTTGTTCTTTCGTGTCTTCGAGAGTCCGATAACTTACCCCATAATATTTTATAATTTCCTGGTCCGAGAGTCCTTTGTAAACATTTTCCAAGTCACTTTCAACAAATTGTCTTAGTAAAAATCTTTCTGTCCTTATGATTGGAAACTCAACTGTTGTCATTTTTTTAATTCTTATTTGTTTTTCGTCTTTTATGCTGGCCGATAACCCTCAAAACTTAAAAATAAGTAAAAATATTTAATCTCGCTGGTGTCACTGGAGATGAAAAGCAGCACTGGAATGTGAGTAATTCACCCCTCCGGGTCTTCTCAATGCTATAAAGTTAAGCGGAGTTTATTATCCTCCCTGCACCCTCTCCAAAGAGGGACATCACCCCCCTCCAAGTCTCCTGCAAAGAACCCTGAGGGATTTTCTGTGACGGAAAGTTTTTTAAAGCCACTATTCATCCTTCAATGAATTCACCGGATTTGCCATTGCTGCTTTTGCGGAATGGTATCCCACTGTCAACATGGTTATAGTCAAAGCGATTACTGCAGAAAGGATGAACGTTAAAACTTCATTTTTCAATTCAATACGATAAGCAAATGCTTCCAGCCAGCTATTCATAAAATAATAAGCAACCGGAAATGCTATTAATGTAGCCAGGGCAACAAGGAGTATAAACTCTTTAGATATTAGGATAATAATGCTTTGCACCGTGGCGCCTATTACCTTTCTCACCCCTATTTCTTTAGTTCTTTGAGCTGTAGTAAAAGAAGTCAATCCCAACAGGCCTAAACAGGCTATTATTATGGTTAATATAGAGAAGATGGTGAAGATAGTCCCTCTTGTTTCATCAGCATCATACTGTGCAGCAAAATCCTGGTCCAGGAACTGGAATTCAAAAGGTTTGTTAGGATAAACCTCTTTCCAATGGCTTTCCACACTTGCCACACCGGCTTTTAGATCCTGCCCGGTCAATTTCACATAAGTATAATAATTACCCTCTTTGAACATGATCATTAGAGGTTCTATTACATCGTAGAGTGAATTTTGATGATAATCTTTTACTACACCGATTACTCTTTTTACCTGCGGACCATTTTGTGTAGGTATTTCAAATTTTTTACCGATAGGATCCTGCCAGTTCATTCTCTCAACCATCGCTTCATTTACCAGGGCCGCTTCAATAGTGTCAGAAAGTATATCGCGGCTAAAATTCCTTCCTTCTACAATTTTCATCCCCAGGGCATCAATGAAGTCGTAATCTGCCCAATAAAAGTCTATGCCTTTTTCAAGCATTTCACCCTTGTTATCTTCCACGTTAAAGATAACTTTCCCAATATTACTTCCGGGAGTTGTACTGGAAGTAGCCATTACTTTTATATCTGGTTCAGAAACCAGTTTGTTCTTAAATACATTTAATGAAGATCTCATTTGCTGGTCAGGAACCTGGATCCTCAGCACCTGATCCTTGTTAAAACCAAGATCTTTATTCATCAGGAAGTCAAGCTGGTTAAATACTACAAGTGTCGAGATCAACATAAATATCGAGATACTGAACTGCAGCACCACAAGGGTTTTACGAATAAAAGCATTTCCGCCTTTATTGGTGACCTTACCTTTTAAAACAGTAGCAGGATTAAATTTCGAAAGGTAAAAGGCAGGATAGCTACCTCCTATTATTCCGACAAAAACCACTGTACCAATAAGCGCTAAAATAACTCTGATATCAAACAGGTCACTAAAGACTATATGCTTATTAGCAAGATCATTAAATGACGGGATCAAAATATAGATCAAGCCAAGGCTGATAATTAAGGCAATAACAGCAAGAACAACAGATTCAGAGATGAATTGCCTGATTAGCTGCCCCCTCATAGAGCCCATAACCTTTCGTATACCCACCTCTTTGGCTCTTTTCGCTGATCGGGCAGTGGCAAGGTTCATATAATTAATACAAGCTATGATCAGCATAAAAGCCGCTATGGCTGAAAATATATAAACATATGAAATATCTCCTCCAGCCTCTGCTTCATCCTGGATTTTAGAATGAAGATGTATATCGGTAATTCTTTGAAGCTCGTACTTAACACTGATACCCATACTTTCGAAGATAGGATTTACCCGCTCTGTTACAATGTTTTCCAAATTAGACTGGAATTCTGCCGGGTTATAATTATCCTGAAATTCTATATAAGTAAATACTCCAAAACCTCCCCAGCTTGACTGTTGCTGATACTGGGTAAAAGTACTGGCGCTCACAAGGCCGTCAAACCTAAGGTGTGAGTTGTATGGGACCTCTTCTATTACACCTGTTACTTTATATGTCTGATTAGTGTTTAGATCTGTGAGTGTTTCACCAATAATATCTGTTTTATCAAAATACTTGATAGCCATACTTTTTGTGAGAACTGTATTATTAGGCTCATCAAGGGCGGTAGCAGGATCCCCATTTATAAATTCATAGGTGAAGATGTCAAACAGGGTAGAATCCGCTATATAAAAATCCTCTTCATAAAAAGATTTTTCATCCTTCTGGAATAATCTCCTTCCAAGGTTATTAAGTCTTACTGCGTTTTGTACTTCAGGATACTTTTCAAGCAGCTCATCCGCCAATACATACTGCGCTACTGCCCATGTAAACTCATTATCAGGCTCTTTTATATGGGAAACAATACGATAAATGTTGTCTGCTTTCTCGTGATACCTGTCGTAGCTCAGCTCATCAAGTATATATAGCAGGAGCAATATACTGCACGTAATACCAATGGTAAGGCCAAGAATATTAATGGCACTATAACCTTTTTCTTTCCTGATATTTCGAAAAGCAACTTTTAACAGGTTCTTAAGCATGATAATTTAGTTTGGGATATATAATATACTGTTGATGTATTGAAGAGATAAAAAGTTTTTGAAGAATGGGTAATATCTGGGTTAACGGGTTAAATTCTGATATAAAATATTATGTTAAGATACAGTTTTTCTTTTTATCCTTATTCCCTCCTCCGCTGGTGCGAGCTTTAGCTCGTATCAGTAGAAATAAATATTCTTTACAGAAAATTAAATATTTTTATTACCTTGTCAGATTGTAAAAAGAGCTTTTAGCTCTATTGAAATCTATAAAAGCAATCGACCTAAACCAAACCATGAGTATAAAGTATAAATTTTATGATAATGAAGGCTTATACTTTGTAAGCTTTACCCCTCCTCCGAGTTTCCAAATGCCCTTAAGTTCCCCCTCTTTGTTTCCTGCTTTCAGGAAGGGTAATTAAATTAAAAGGCATATGCTAATGATATTAGAGCAGATTTATTCTTTATTACAATCCCCCCACTTCCGCCAATAACCTGTCCATGATAAAAATCAGTAATCCCCAAATCAACGTCTATACCAATAATAAAGTCTGTTAAAATCCTTTGGTTCACACCTAATATATATGCAAACTCGGTCTGAGATGCAAACAGGTCAACTAAATCATTTGCCGACCATTTCCTAACCATAAATCCGGCATTAACAGATCTGCCCCCCTTGAGTAAATATCTTACAGAAATTGGTACCTCAAAAGCAATATGTCTTTGGATGGCTGTTTCATGTAGCCTTGGAAGGGAAGATCCTTTACCATACCAATAGATATCATTTTTGAGAGGGGATTTACTCTTTGCCCGGTAGTAAATGCTTAAACCAGACTCAAGTTGAAGACTATTACCAATAATAGCTTTTGAAATGCTACCACCCATGCGAACTACGAGCGCCGGGTAATCCTCAGTAAGAAATCCTGATACATCAAATTTTGTTGCCCCAATTCCGATTTTAGCACTAAGGTTATAGCGGTTGTTTTTCTCAGTACTTGCTTGAGAAAACACAAAACATGTGGAGAATATGTAAAAAGCAATAAATACAATTAGCTTCATAAGCAAATTTTATAGCCTAGCAGTTTAAATAATAACAGCCAGGCTATAATGAAAATTGTGTATGGTTATTGAGAATCTGTTATTACCCATTTATTTCCTACTCCTCGAGATGGTATTGAGGTTTTATTATTATTTTAAATTGTAATACTGCAGGCTATTACCTCTCCTCCAAGTTTCCCAATGCTCTTAAGTTTCCCCATCTTTGTTTCCTGCTTTCAGGAAAGGTGACAGCCTACTTCACCTTTCTAAAATTAGTAGTCCGAAGCTTCCTCTTAATCACCTGGCTGGGCCTGAAATTTATCTTCACCTCCCTGATCTTAGTGGCATTAACCTCCTTCGGGCTATCCCGGCCCTCACCTTTTATTGAGAGGCTAAAAATTCCCAGGTTGCCAAATTTAATGCTATGGCCTTCCTGCAGCAGCTCCGGTATTACGTTGGCAAGAAGTTCAGCTACACCATAAATAGTAGCACGGTTAATTCCGGCTTTGTCACTCATGATATCACTAAGCTCGCTCAGCTCCATCATATTCGTCTTAGTGATGGATGGGTAGTATTTAGGCTTACAATCCTTGCCTATACCACCAGGTCGTTTAACTACTATTTTATATGATACTGGCATACTCTTTGATGTTTATTAGTTGAATGCTAAATTTATTTATATTAGATTGTCCATAGAAGCTCCCAATTTAAGAAAAATATATAAAAATTTACACCTCTTTTAAGGTACATATCTCAATTTATTCACCCACATATCATCACTTCCTCTTATACGTATCTTAGGTTAATTACATATATGTATCCGTTTCATAATGACATGTGATTAAATATAAATCCACGCGTGATAAAAGGTAAAATCACACGTGATTAAATTGCGGTCACAGGTGATCCTGGTATTATACTGGCATAGATCCACTTTTTCCCCTCCTCCGGGCCTCCTACCCCTCCTTAGAGTCTCTCCACACAAACAGCACATGTACCAAAAGCTATCTGAGGACTCTGAGGTTTCGTCTCCCTAGGAAAACCCCTCAGGTACTGTGTTAAAATCCAAATAAATTAATATAATTTTTCTAATTTTATACCAGCAAAAAGAAGTCAATTTATTGACTATCTAGTATGAGGTGGCAGTGCTTTTAGCCACCTCATTTTTTATCCCATGTGTTGGAT
>JBPRGH010000105.1:0-1242 GCA_051418055.1 Candidatus Cyclobacteriaceae bacterium M2_1C_046
AATCTTAACCTTGGTTCGCTTTACTATAATGAAGGTAATTATCGTCAATCCACCGATTACTTTCAGAAAATTATAGCTCAAAAAGAAACGGCAAATAATAACCTTAGCACAGAAGAAAAGCTGATTCTTGAAAAAGCTTACTGGTATTTAGGCAATGCTTATTTCCAGCTTGACGAATTGGATAAGGCCAAACAAAATATCGAGAATGCATATGCGCTAAACGGCGCCTATCGCAGAGTTGCAGAAAGTTATCTTAATGCCTTCAGTCGATAAATAGTAAGGCTGGAATATTTATTTGCAACGAGAATTCAGGCGGTGAATGTCAACCATTCATCGCCTTTTTATTATCCGGATAATTTCATTAGCAGCCCTTTCAATGGGTTAATATAGCTTGGTTGTATATACATTATATTGAATACTGTGTATTCAGAATACCGGGATATAGCTGATTTAGCAGGATATACTGAGCTAAATTGAATGAGACTACGGCTATTCATTTTATCGGCTTTATCTATTTAGGTTCAAGAATAGACTGACTCTAACCTGGAATCCGGTCCCTATCCCGTCTCAGTATAAAGTTCCGTGCTTCCTTGTGTTACGTTTAAGATTATAATTCCGATGGCGTTATTTGGCAAGATTGCAGACAACTTTTTGGATTGGGGTAATTAACATGACGATAGTGCTTGAACTATCTCTGGAATTATCTATGTACTGCTGGCAGGTAGTCTTTACCCCTGTTGGCATCTGTACCGTTTCCTAAACAGTATATCTTGTAGCGAAAGATTCTATATAAGAGAGGACAAAAATAAATAATGGGGAACTAGCACAATTCAAGTAATAAACGAAAAGGACTGTAAGCTTAAAACCTTCATCATGATTCCCATCTAAGCTAAACTCAGCTGAGCATAAGCGTATCATCGATAAAAATAGTTTCATGTTGCGCTATTCTTTGTCTGAAATTAATTTGAAAGCAAGTACAGTAACCCTATCCTACATTTCATTTCTGATGCATTGAAATATTTATAGAGGTAGACTCCATCCCTGTAAAACTTTTTAACCATATCAAACCTAAGAGAGATAATGCATGAATGACTTGAAAAGAGTTTCTGATTCTTATGGAAAGCAGACTTGCAACAAAGATACTTAGTTGGAGGGATTCACGTCGTTACTGTCTTTTAAATATTGCATTAATACCTAATATTTATCTGGCTCTCTTTATTAGGCTGCTTGATCTTTCCGGTC
>JBPRGH010000106.1:0-1303 GCA_051418055.1 Candidatus Cyclobacteriaceae bacterium M2_1C_046
CTTCGTTAAGGATTACGCCCGGTTTGAAAATCTTACTACTGCCAGTCCTCAGCCTTTCGATGATGCCGGTGCTAAAGGCAATAGCAGTAGTGGTAATGATCAATCCGATGACGGGGAATCCACGCCTCCACCTATGGGACACAGTCCCGGACCCGAAGATGAAGAAAATGCGCCCTTCTAACTTTACCACAAAGGGACACTAAGCAAAATAAAGATACACAAAGGTTATACTTAGTGGCCCTTCGTGATTTCTTTGTGATACTTCGTGTAATAACTCTGTAATTATTTAAATATTAATTTTTTCTAATATTAAGATTTCTTATACTTATGACAGCAATTAGTTTAATGTGTAACAAATAAGGCTATAATTGCTCTTATAAATAGAACAAGCTAATAGTAATAAGCAGGGAACTATTTGCTCTTATTGAAGTAAAACATCTACAAGTACCCAAAATCAATTAGTACAATCGGTAAATATATTGTACTGATCGATTTTAAATTCAACGGCACTTTAATAAATACATCATGGACAACAAGATCAGTACAACGGTTATTTACTACACCACTGTTACTTTCTTCGCTCTTGCTCTCTGCTGGGCTTTAATAGCTATGTTGAACTGGCCGGCTCTTGCTGAAATACCCTTAGCAATTTCCATATTCATCCAAATACTTGTTCTTTCAAGATCTGCATTCAATTTCTGGTCCGAGCATAAAGATCACGTCCTCGATGTCATTGCTAACAAGGTTAGAGCTACCTTATTCAGCTTAGATACCCAGGAAGAAGAAGTGAACGTCTAAGTAATTATCCCCTATCGCATCCTTCTTGTTATCTATCAGTCAACAAAGAAGTACAGCAAAAATAGAGCACAAATAAAGCAGACCATTCTGATATCCCTCTCCACTAACTGGTTCTGTACGAACCCATCTTGCCATTCCCGGTGTATTCATCTTCTATTTATTTAGTCTTCGATATGAAGAATGCTTTCTGAAAAAAGCTTTGACTTAGCATGGCAATTATTATGAACACCTCCTGAATGATCAAGATAGCAAAAAAACAAAGCTCCAAACCCTATCTCAATAAAACATTATTTCGACCTTTGCCCCACACTATGGTGTCATCCCGAACTGGTTTCGGGATCTTTAGCATAATTTTTATAAAAACCATTTGGCAAAACTTCTGCTATATTTCTGGAATTACTCATCTAACTAAAAGCCAATCTTTCAGGTCTCTGCAACACACACACTCTGTTTCATTTTATTTCAAACCATTTTCTACGAGAACTTTGGATATTGCTGTTAAGAC
>JBPRGH010000107.1:0-1359 GCA_051418055.1 Candidatus Cyclobacteriaceae bacterium M2_1C_046
CTTATGCTTCTATGGAGTTTGAAGCAGCAAAAAAATATAAACCAACTGTTATATTTCCGGGCACTGACAATAAGGTCGTCTAACTGGTGAAGGCAGGGTTGAAAAATGTATTTAAATATGCTGTAATGCTTTCAGTTACAGCTTTATTATTGTGGCTCTCTTTTAGCAACATTGAAGTGTCTGGTGATGAAACTAAACTTCAATATATAATGCGGGTTTGGTCTAAGGCAAATAAACCATTTTTATTTTTATCTGCGGCAGTAGCAGTTTTAAGTCATGTGATCAGGGCCGAAAGGTGGAAACTTTTATTAAATCCCCTCGGTCATCGGACCAGCCTTAGCTTCAGTTTTTATTCAGTTATGATCGGCTATTTTATTAACCTGGTCATTCCCCGAGGGGGCGAAGTCTCCCGCTGTTACAATTTGTACCGGTTAAATAAAACTCCAGTCGATGTCTCCTTAGGCACGGTGGTGGCTGAGAGAGTAATTGATCTCGTCTTTCTTATATTTTTAATAGGCGCTTCTTTTCTTATAGAAATTGATAATCTAATGTATTTCTTTAAGTCGGAAGAAATGCAAAAACTGCAGGGCACAAAAAGAGAATTTCCTTACATGTTAATAGCAGGAGGAATCTTATTTATTACAGCCATTTACTTTATCGTTCGATATATAATTATCAAGAAGCGCTTCCTCGCACTGCGCATGATCTTAAAGGGCAGGAAAGTATGGCTTGGCATAAAGAGTGGCATTACTGCGGTTTTCAAGCTTGAGGAAAGAATTTTATTCATAATTTATTCTCTCCTTATATGGGTGTGCTATTACCTGATGATGTACTTCGTGATGTTGGCATTTCCTGAAACGGCAGAACTGGGGGTATTTGCAGCACTTACTATTTTTGTGATTGGCGGAATTGCCATGGCAGTACCATTACCGGGTGGGGCAGGGAGTTTTCACATTTTGGTACCATTGGGTTTAGTTGTGCTTTATGGAATATCCCAGGATAAAGCAGTGGCATTTACTTTTATTTTTCATGCCTGGCAAACATTAGTTATTATTATTGTTGGTGCATTATCATTATTTTTATCACAAATAGCTCGCAACAAATCTACAAATGCCAACGGCTGATAAAATTGTGCAACTTACTGAAGCACAGAAGCGTATAAATACCTGGAAAAAATCAGGAGAGAAAGTAGTATTCACCAATGGCTGCTTTGATATTATACATTTAGGTCACATTGACTATCTTGAAAAAGCAGGCTTGAAGGGTGACCGTTTGGTAATCGGATTGAATACGGATGCCTCAGTATCACAGCTTAAGGGCACTTCTAGACCTATTAATAACGAGGTGGCCAGAGCAAGA
>JBPRGH010000108.1:0-1482 GCA_051418055.1 Candidatus Cyclobacteriaceae bacterium M2_1C_046
CCACGAACGCCAAAAGATGTTCTCCAACCTAAGCCACGAATTGTTATGCGCTCTCCAAGTGAATAATTTTCCCGGTCGTTTACCCAAACTCCAGGGAGTTGCTCAGTAATTTTATTCAAGGTCAGAGAAGCCTCAGATCTGCTTTGAAAATCAGATCGATTGACCACAGATAAGGAGAGAGGTGCATTAGCCGGACTAATGGTAGAATAAATAGCTTCAATTTGAATGGGATCTAATTCTGCCTTTAGAGTATCTGTTTCTTGTGCAAATACCGTACTGAAAATAGAAATCGATGTCGCGAAAAGAGTGATAAAAAATTTATATTGAATCTGCATGGTAATCTTAGTAATTAAATAGCTCAATTATTTACAACTTTATATTTGATGTTGTTTGCGAATGCAATTAATATTTTTGTAATTCAAGAGCATAAAACAAATGAAGAAGTGATTTCATTCTTAAATAATCTCAACTGTTGATGTCAGAAAACTCTAAAGAAGCTTCCGTACTTATAGTAGATGATACGGAACCTAATGTACGTCTGCTAGCCCATGTTGTAAAGAAAGAAGGATATGAAGTGATGGCGGCTTTTTCAGGTGGTGATGCCCTGTCTTTAATAGAAAAACGTAAGCCGGATATTATATTATTAGATGTTATGATGCCGGAGATGAATGGGTTTGAAGTTTGTGAATACCTTAAAGACCACCGGGAGTTTAAGGATATTCCGGTAATTTTTTTAAGTGCCTTATCGGAGACAGATTCTAAAGTTCAGGGTTTTAATGTAGGAGGGGTGGACTACATAACCAAACCTTTCCAACGCGAAGAGGTGCTGGCTCGCATTGATCTGCACGTAAAACTTCGCAAACTGCAGGCCGAACTCAGTAATAAGGTTGAGCAGCTAAAACAACGCGAGGAGTCTCTTCAAAAGCTCAACCAGGAGAAAGACGAATTGATGCGAATAGTCGGTCATGATTTCAGAAATCCCGTAACTGGTATTATGGGTTTGGCCGGTTTTCTCAAAGACAATATCGAAAGTATCGAACCTGCCGAACAGTCAAATATACTCGGTATTATTAAAGGTAGCGGTCAGAAATTATTGGATCTGGTAAATGGATTATTAAATAAAGAAGAAAAGGCAAGTATGTCCGAACTGATTCTTCAGGATCTGGATCTTAAAAGCACGATACTTGATATTATTGATCTACACAGGCCTACTGCAGTTAACAAAGGAATTGTGATTAAAAAGGAACTGCAGGATATGCCAAAGAAGACGGTGGATAAGCATAAGATTGAACAAATCTTAAGTAATCTCTTGTCAAACGCGCTCAAGTTTACACTGGAGGGAGGTAGTATCTTTGTAAAATTACATGAAGCGGCTGGCGAGGAGGGAGCCATCGATCTTACCGTGAAGGACTCAGGCATGGGGATACCTCAAGAACAGTTGGAAGAGATATGGGATACTAATCATAAAAAAGTAAGATACGG
>JBPRGH010000109.1:0-1792 GCA_051418055.1 Candidatus Cyclobacteriaceae bacterium M2_1C_046
ACTCCCTTCCCCCCTTCTGTTCCGGCCTTCAGAACTTCGCCAGTAGCCACGCCTTCCGGAAACTTTAGCTCGGTTTCTACTATAAGAGCCCGTCTAAGCGGAATCGTAAACAGCACACCCAATATCCCGCCGAACATAGCGATACTCATCGTATCGATAAATGGGAAGTCATTCCAGTAGTTGAGTAGAATTAAAGCAGGAAGCGTGAATATTACCCCGGCTGCCAATGACTCTCCTGCCGAGGCTGCTGTCTGTACTATATTGTTTTCCAGGATATTAGACTCTTTAAATAGCTTAAGCAGAGCCATAGAAATAACGGCAGCAGGAATGGAAGCAGAAACCGTCATCCCAACCTTAAGACCTAAATAAGCATTAGCCCCGGCCATAATTGCGGCTAATATAAAACCGAGAATAAAAGCTTTTAATGTTATTTGGGGAAGGTCATCATCAGGACCAATATACGGGATAAAGTCAGTGCTTTTCTTACTCAATAAACCTCCTTTTGTTTTAAAACTTAGCGGAAAGTTATAAGAAGTATTGAAAGTTACAAGAAGATAATGTCCTGGTTACTGCTCTTCTTTAGCTGACTTAATTTTCTTATCTCTTTCCAAATCCCTTTCTTATATTATATTTGAATTTACTAAATAATTCCTGCTTCTATGGCAAATTTAGAGGAGATCAAAAAGAAAGTCCGGCCTGTACTGAAAAAGTATGGTATCAAAAAAGCCGGTATATTCGGCTCAACAGCCCGTGGTGAGACCCAGACAAATGATATCGATCTCTTAGTCAAAATTGATCAAAAAATCAGCTTATTAGACTTTATAGGTATTCAACAGGAGTTAGAAGATGAGCTCGAAATGAACGTAGATCTCGTTGAGTATGATTCTCTCAAGCCCGCCCTCCGAGAGGATATTCTGAAAGAAGAAGTACCGGTAATATGAGTAAACGTAAACCTGACGTTTACCTAAATGATATTTTGGGAAGTATTGAGCGGATTGAAGAATATCTTGACGGAATCAATGAAGAAGAATTCTATCAAAATTCAGAAAAACAAGATGCTGTACTTCGGCGACTTGAAATTATTGGAGAAGCAGTAAAACGTGTCCCTGATGATATCCGTGATGATTATGAGAAGGTACCCTGGCGAAAAATTGCCGGTATGAGAGATATTATCGTTCACGAATATTTTTGGAGTTACATTAAGTATGATTTGGGTAGTTAGTTACCCAAAGAGATCTTCCAGATTTGAAAATGAGGATTAAAAAGATCATCAAGGATCAAAGTTAAGACTGCATTATATTGCTGTGGCGATGTATTCTTTATGCCAGTGCCAATATCTCGGTGCAAAATTGGAATAGCCAATCCTGCAAATTCTCCGTATTTCCTCTTTAAAATCACCTCATATAAACTATATTACTAGCACTTAGGAAATAATTATTAGCAATTAGCGTCATAACTGATATAAAATCGTATAAGTATTCCAAGCCATGTCCAAGAAAAATAGAGAAATAGCAATTCTAGGCGCCGGCAATATTGGTACTGCCATTGCTAGCGGCCTTTCACAATCAAGTAATTTCAAGGCCGGAAATATAACCCTGACCAGACGAAAAGTTGAATATCTTGATTCCTACAAAAAAGAAGGATTTAAGGTACAATCTGATAATATCAGTGCCGTAAAGAATGCAGATATCATACTTATTGCTGTTGAACCGCAACAGATGGATGCCTTGCTAAATGAGATCAAAGAGGCTATTGATGAACAGCGCCATTTCTTAATTTCTGTCGTTTCTGG
>JBPRGH010000110.1:0-1511 GCA_051418055.1 Candidatus Cyclobacteriaceae bacterium M2_1C_046
GAAAGTCGACCATTGACTTAATACTAGAAGTTGGGACTGACAGAATGTTTCCGATAAAAATCACAAATAATGTTTACCGCCTCTTCGGGTTCGTCCGTTAAATGAAAAAGATCGATGTCTCCGGGTGATATTGTACCCGCAGCTACCATATTCTCTTTGATCCACGTTACTAAGCCTCCCCAGTAGTCGCTTCCCATGAGTATTATAGGGAAACGTGATATTTTATTGGTTTGAATTAAGGTTAAGGCTTCAAAGAATTCATCGAGCGTACCAAACCCGCCAGGGAATACAATAAATCCCTGAGCATACTTCACAAACATTACCTTACGGGCAAAAAAGTAATTGAAGTCAATTTCATAATCAGGATCGACGAATTCATTAACACCTTGTTCATGGGGTAAACTGATTCCAAGTCCTACAGATTTTCCCTTGCCTTGAGCTGCACCTTTATTTGCCGCTTCCATGATTCCCGGCCCCCCGCCTGTTATCACTCCAAATCCTTGATCAGTTACCATGTTAGCTGTCTCCATGGCCAATTTGTAATACTTGTCATCCGGATTTGATCTGGCGGAGCCAAATATTGATACACAAGGACCGATTTTAAAAAGCTTGTCATAGCCTTCAACAAACTCTCCCATGATCTTAAAAATACTCCACAAATCTTCATCATGACCCTGATCAAAATGCTCAGGCAACTTGATTTTTGGTTCTTTATTTGAACTCATAATTATCTTGCGTTTTTGTTTTTAAATAATTCCATCGATAATGTAAAACCGGGTTGACCACTCGCTAAAACCGAAGGTTTAACGGTAGTACGTAAACTGAGATCCTCAGAAACATCGAAAGATCGCATATGCGCAAAAACATAGGCATCAATTATATTTAAACCATAAGCTAAACCTATGGTTATATAAATAAAATCCCGCCGATTCCTGAGAAAGTTACGGTTTGATCTTAGAGATTCAAGACTACTTTCGTTTTCAAGATACGCAGGAGTATTTCCAAATCTAAGATCGTCCGGTGTGTCGGGATTCTTATTATAAAAGGCAGCCCGATAATCATGATATTTTTTAGTAAGGTCAATACTATACCAGGTCAGTCCTCCCAAAAGACCGTAAACAAGGGGCACTTTCCATATTTGTTTATTGGTAATTTGTCCCCAGCCGGGAATGATCATCGATTTAAACATAACGTCTTTGGGATCGGGAAGCTGAGAAATTGAGTTGGCAGACTGAAGCGTATCCGTCTTTAGGATATCATTGCTTTTGTAAAAGCCATTTGAAGTATTTTTTAACTGTGCAGATAAGCTCTGGCTTTTGACAGTAAGGTTACCAAGTAATAAAAAGATTATTATACAAGCACTAAGAGATCGACTCAAAAAGCTCAAGCAGCCGTTCCAGCTCTTCATCGGTATAATACTCGATACGAATTTCACCGCCATTCTTTTTTGGCTTGATATTAACTTTAGTACTTAGTTTACGACGCAGACGGTTGGATATTTCATTATAAAA
>JBPRGH010000111.1:0-1054 GCA_051418055.1 Candidatus Cyclobacteriaceae bacterium M2_1C_046
GATATTTCTGACAGAAAAAAATATGAAGAAGAGTTAGATAAAAATTTGCATGATAAGGAAGTATTGCTGCAGGAAATCCACCACCGTGTCAAAAATAATTTAGCCATTATTGTAAGCTTGCTCGAGCTTCAAAAAGATGAGTTAGATATGGAGATGCAGGACGTTTTTAAGGAAAGTCAATCACGCATCCAATCTATTGCGCTGGTTCATGAAAAATTATATCAAACAGAAAGCTTATCGAATATATCCCTGGCTGAGTATATACGAGAATTGACGGATGTTATTTCTTCTGCATATCACACAGAAAAAAGGGATGTAACAACCGATTTGATACTTGATGATGAAAATATAAATCTGGATATCAATCAGGCTATCCCTGTTGGATTGATATATAATGAACTGGTTAACAATGCCTATAAGCATGGATTTTCAGGGAATAAAAAGGGAAGCCTGAAAGTGATGTTAGGTTATGACGGTGAAGAGATTAGCCTGTCGGTTGCTGATAATGGCAAGGGCCTGCCGGAGGATTTTGATTTAGAAGGAGCCGGATCACTGGGTATGGTACTGGTCAATACCTTAGCGCAACAACTTGGCGCTGACCTTATGGCGACAAGTAATGAATGGACCGAGTTTAGGATAAGTTTTAAGCCTAAAGATTGATTGCCAAAATATTTTTTTACCGGCTTTTAATTGTTCTTATCTCTAAAAAGAAGATAGTCGCCCGATTTTATCTCTTTTGAGCCGGCTACCGGTTTGTTAAAAATATAGATCCAGGCATCGTAAATTTCACCGGTTTCGTTTAAATGAACTTTCTTCTTTTTCCGGATATAAAGACTTGACGATTGATTATGTTTGTCAAAGCCTTCGTACTGATCCAGCCTTTTAATCAGATCTGAGGAGCTGTCAATCTCAAACAGGTCGCCGGTTATAGAATCATTGCTAGAAGAGGACGGTATAGCAGCAGGATGTCCGCCTACATAATAAAGCTTGCCCTGAAATGTAGCTTCGCCGATCCAGGTTGTGCGATCGGTTAAGAATTGCTGCATCGGGATAT
>JBPRGH010000112.1:0-46726 GCA_051418055.1 Candidatus Cyclobacteriaceae bacterium M2_1C_046
AAAGAGGAAGAGAAGAAGGAGCCTGTAAAAGAAGCTCCTAAGCAAGTAGCGGAGAAGAAAGAAGAGAAGAAAGAGGAAGTAAAGGCCGAAAAAGTAGAGGAAAAACCAAAAGAAAAAGTGGCTGAAACTCCTCAGAAAGAGGCCGCTGAAGAAAAAGAAGTGATAGAAGCAAAAGCTGATAAGTTAAAAGGCCTTAAAGTAGTAGGCAAAATAGAGCTTCCTGAAAAGAAGAAAAAGAAGAAAGAAGCTGAGCCTGTAGCATCCTCTGACGAAAGAAAAGAAGCGGCGAAAAAGAAAAAGCGCCCAAGAAAGAGAATTGCAAAATCTGCACCTCCGCGCGGAGATAGAAAAGCAGCAACTAGAAGAGGTCGTCCGGAGAAGGAAGAAGTTTCCGATAAGGAAATCCAGGAGCAGATCAAGCAAACTCTTGCTCGTTTAAGTGGCGGAGGCAAGAAAAAAGGTGGCGCCAAATACCGAAGAGAAAAAAGATCGGCAATAGCTGAAGAAAAAGAAAAAGAACTACAGCAGCAAGAGGAGGAATCAAAAACTCTAAGGGTCACTGAGTTTATATCTGCCAATGACCTTGCTTCTTTGATGAATGTGAATGTTAACGAAGTTATTGCTACCTGTATGAGCCTTGGAATGTTCGTATCAATAAACCAGCGCCTTGATGCAGAGTCAATAACAGTAATTGCTGATGAATACGACTATAATGTAGAATTTACAACTGCCGATGACGAGCTTATTGTAGAGGAAGAAAAAGATAAGGCTGCAGACCTGGCCGACAGAGCCCCTATTGTAACAATTATGGGTCACGTTGATCATGGTAAAACTTCCCTACTTGATTATATACGTAGTGCTAAAGTAACATCGGAAGAAGCTGGTGGTATTACGCAGCACATTGGTGCATATGATGTAATGACAGAAAGTGGTAATAAAATTGCTTTCCTAGATACACCAGGTCACGAAGCCTTTACGGCCATGCGTGCTCGTGGAGCTAAAGTAACTGATGTTGTTATTATTGTAGTAGCTGCCGATGATGATGTTATGCCTCAAACCAAAGAGGCTATTAATCACGCACAGGTTGCCGGTGTACCAATAGTTATTGCTATCAATAAAGTAGATAAACCTAATGCCAATCCGGATAAGATCAGAGAAGCATTATCAGGTATTAATATTCTTGTTGAAGAATGGGGTGGTAAATACCAGTGCCAGGAAATCTCAGCTAAAACAGGTCAAGGTGTTGATGAGCTGCTTGAAAAAGTATTATTAGAATCAGAATTACTCGAGCTTAAAGCAAATCATAATAAACCTGCTGTAGGTACTGTGATCGAAGCTTCACTTGATAAAGGGCGCGGATATGTCGCAACTCTTCTTGTGCAGGCTGGTACTATGAAAGTTGGTGATGTTGTTCTTGCAGGTGCATATTATGGACGTGTGAAGGCTATGTTTGACCACGTTGGTAACCGCCTTGAAGAAGCAGGTCCAAGTACCCCGGTCCTTATGTTAGGACTTGATGGCGCTCCGCAGGCCGGTGATAAGTTTAATGTAATGGATAATGATCGCGATGCCCGTGAAATGGCTACAAAGAGACAGCAGCTGTTGCGTGAACAATCTATCCGTACTAAAAAGCATATAACTCTTGATGAGATTGGAAGGAGACTTGCAATCGGTTCATTTAAAGAGCTTAATATAATAGTTAAAGGTGATGTTGATGGTTCTGTTGAGGCACTTTCCGATTCATTATTAAAACTTTCAACTGAACAGATACAGGTAAGCATTATACATAAAGGAGTAGGACAGATCAGTGAGTCTGATGTACTTCTGGCTTCTGCATCCGATGCAATTATTGTTGGTTTCCAGGTACGTCCTTCAGGATCAGCCAAGAGAATTGCTGAAAATGAAGAGATAGAGATCAGGTTATATTCCATTATCTATGACGCCATCAATGATGTTAAAGATGCTATGGAGGGAATGCTTGATCCGGAGATACAGGAAGTTATTGTTGGAAATGCTGAAGTTCGTGAAGTCTTTAAAATCACTAAGGTTGGTACAGTTGCCGGATGTATGGTTACAGACGGATTTATAAAAAGATCCAATCCTATACGTCTAATACGCGATGGTATTGTTACTTACTCAGGTGACCTTGGCCAGCTGAAAAGATTTAAAGAAGATGCCAGCGAAGTCAAAAATGGCTATGAATGTGGTGTAAGCATCAAAAACTTTAATGATATTAAGGTTGGCGATGTGATCGAAAGCTACGAACAACGAGAAGTTAAACAAAAGCTTAAATAGATAAAAAGAGGCCTTTCAAATTGAAAGGCCTCTTTTTTTTCAGGTTCAATGTAATATTTTTAAAAGATTTTATAAAAAAAATTAATTTACTTTGAATAAACTGATATATTTGTTTAATTAACGCTGTAAAACCTAGACTTAAAAACAAACTCGGCTTATGGAAGAGTATCCATTACAAGATTATGCAACCTGGAATGAATGGGCTAAATATATAGCTCTGGGATTATTTGGTATCGCAATATTAATTGTCATAGGATATATGATAAGATTAGCTTCTTTGGGTGATCCCAAAAAGAAATATGATTTCATTAACAGGTATGAAATTAATTCCCTTATGGCGGCTTCTGTATTAATTATTATTGCAGCTGCCTTCTATGCTAATTCCTTCATCTATGAACTTAATGTCCTCTGGCTCTTTGTTAGAGTATTTGTTACTGTATCAATGGGATTAATAATAGGTCTTGTTGCGCAAAATCTTCTTAAATTTTATTATCCTTTTTATATTGAGAAAAGGCTTAAAAAACTTCGTTACAAACCAAGAGTTTCTCCTAAAACAGGTAAACCAATGAAGTTGCTAAGTGAAGATGAAGAAGATGTTTACCTTGATGAAGGTATGCAGGCTGAAGAAAATATTTACTCTATTGACTATGATGTATGGGTAGATGATGAAACAGGCTATACAAAAATAGAAAAATATTCAGGTCATTTACATGCACTACAGTGTCCTGAGTGTAGTTATCAGACTTTCAGGGTTACACGTGAAGAAATTCTTAAATCACCTACCGCAACAGAAGAAGGTGAATTACTTAAGCATTTTGAATGTGGCTATTGTGGACATAAGGCCAGAAAAAATTATAAAGTGGCTATGTTGCAGGATCCAACTACAGAAAAGGCAAATGCTGCAACTGCTTAATTAAAATAATAATAAAATAAAAAAAGCTGTCTCAATTATGGGACAGCTTTTTTTATTCGTGCTTCAAAGGAAAATTTTTAAATTTAATCTGATCAAAATAGAACTTCATTCTGGTATGATCCCTATCAAGTAAGTCGATCCTGTCAATTCGATCATATTTATGGTTATAGAAAACCTCAACATAAAAACCACTCAAAAGGTACAGGTTTACTTTATGCCCATAATAACGTATTGCGGTAATAAAATTTCCTTCCCTGTAAAGAAGGCTTATTTTATCCCGTAAACTTAAAGCCTGAAAATCAAACCAATTTATCATTATTGTATTATACGAATATAAAGGGAAAAAGAGAAAGCCTGCTCTTAAAAAATAAGTAGTGGCCTCTGTTTGAGAGAAGGGCAAATAAAAAAGCTGCATAACGAGCATTATACTCACTTATGCAGCTTACTGGGGTGAAAGACGGGACTCGAACCCGCGACCTCCTGAACCACAATCAGGCGTTCTAACCAACTGAACTACAATCACCGTGTATAGGACTAATTCCTAAATAAGACTGCAAAACTAGGAAAATGTTAGCCAAATTAAAAACACTAAAAGATTATTTTTTATTCCCGATCAAAGGATAATCTTTTTCCTTTTTTCGACTCATCAAATAGTCCCTCCTCATAAACCAGATGCCCGGACACAAAAGTATGTGTTACAGAGGAATTAAATGTTGTTCCCTCAAAAGGTGACCATCCACATTTTGCAAGCACGTTTTCTTTAGAAACTTTCCATGGCCTATTTAAATCCACCAGAACAAGATCTGCAAAATACCCTTCCCTGATATAGCCACGTTTTTCAATTTCAAAAAGAATAGCAGGATTATGGCACATTTTTTCAATAATTCGCTCTAGAGAAATTTTATTTTGCCTGTAAAATTCCAGCATGGCAGGTAAACTATGCTGAACAAGCGGTCCTCCGGAAGGTGCATTAAAATACGTTTGGTTTTTCTCTTCCAGGGTATGCGGTGCATGATCTGTGGCTATTATATCAATACGATCATTTAATACTGCATTAAATACAGCGTCTCTGTCCTCCTTTGTCTTAACTGCAGGATTCCACTTGATAAACATACCCTTATCCTCATAATCTTCATCGCTAAACCAAAGGTGGTGAATACAGGCTTCTGCTGTAATTCTCTTCTCCTTTAGAGGTATATCATTACGAAATAATTCTGTTTCTTTAGCTGTTGAAATATGAAGTACATGTAAACGGGCGTTATGCTTTTTTGCAAGCTCAACAGCCATTGAAGAGCTTTTATAGCAGGCTTCTGTATTTCTTATTCTGGGATGGAAAGCAGCCGGAATATCCTCTCCGTATTCTTTTTTAAAATTAGCAGTATTGTCTCTGATGGTCTGCTCATCTTCACAATGTGTCGCTATAATTAAAGGCACTTCAGCAAATATCCTGTTTAATACAGTTTCATTATCCACAAGCATGTTTCCTGTACTGGAACCCATAAAAACTTTCACTCCACAGACAGACTTTGGATCAGTTTTAAGAACCTCAGATAAATTATCATTTGAAGCTCCCATAAAAAAGGAGAAGTTGGCTAATGATTTCTCTGCCGCCAAGCTATATTTTTGTTCCAGTAAATCCTGAGTAAGTACATTAGGAACAGTATTAGGCATTTCCATAAAACTGGTGATACCTCCAGCGACAGCAGCTTTGGCTTCCGTATATATATCCGCTTTATGAGTTAATCCCGGCTCTCTGAAATGCACCTGGTCATCTATAATCCCTGGCAACAAATATTTACCCTCACCATTGATTATTTTTGCACCAAAGTCAGTAATATCTCTTTCGATTTTTTTGATTATTTCTCCTTCTATAAGCAGATCTTTTTCTTCTATCTGTCCTTCATTTACTATTTTGGCGTTTTTAATGAGGATTCTATTCATATCTTTGATGACAAATTTTAAGCGCCATAAATTTAGGCGAATTAATAACGATTACATATGGCTGAAGGAAAAACAACATTTGATGGCTTAAAGTTAAATAAACAGCTCCTGAATGCCATAGAAGAATGTGGCTATAAACAACCAACCCCTATTCAGCAAGAAGTTATCCCACAGGCACTTTCGGGACAGGATATTATGGGTGTTGCTCAAACCGGCACCGGTAAAACAGCTGCATATTTGCTTCCAATCCTGATGAAGCTAAAATTCGCACAAGAAATGGAGCCCAGAGCGCTTATATTGGCCCCTACCAGAGAGCTTGTCCTTCAGATATATGAAAATTTTAAAGATCTATCCAAATACCAGGACTTGCGCGGTGTTGCCTTATATGGCGGGATTGGTCCTAAAAATCAGATTGAAGAAATAGAAAAAGGTACCGATCTCATAATCGCAACACCCGGAAGATTTCATGACCTTTATAAAAAAGGGATTTTAAATTTAAAAAAGATTAAAACGCTGGTGCTCGATGAAGCCGATCGAATGATGGATATGGGATTTATGCCTCAGATCCGATCCATTTTAGAGATAATACCAGTAAAGCGCCAGAACCTCCTTTTTTCAGCTACTATGCCGGAAAAGGTGGTAAAGCTTTCTGAAGAATTCTTAGAGTTCCCACAGGTAATTGAAGTTACACCACAAGCTACCGCAGCAGAAACAGTAGAACAGGAATTATATTTTGTACCTAACCTGAGGACAAAAATTAACCTTCTGGAATATTTTCTTAAAAAGGAAGAGTTTAAAAAGATCCTTATTTTCACTCGCACCAAAGCCAACGCAGATAATGTGTACAAGTATATTGACCGGAAACAGCTGGCCACAGTAAGAGTAATACATGCAAATAAAGGACAGAACAGCCGTATAAATGCAATTAATGAATTTCAAAAGGAAGAGCTGAGAGTTTTGGTTTCAACAGATGTAACAGCAAGAGGTATTGATATTACAGATGTCAGCCATGTAATAAATTTTGATGTCCCTATTCTTTATGAAGATTATGTCCATCGGATAGGAAGGACCGGTCGTGCCCGTAAAGTAGGTAAGGCAATTACCATGGCAGATCCGGCAGAAGAATTCCATATTTCGAAAATTGAAGATATCATAAGAGACAAAATACCAACAATACCATTACCAGAGGTTGTAAAAATAGAAAAAACACCATTTGAGGAAAAACAGCGGATTGAAAGGGAAATAGATGCTCTTAAAAGGCGGGAAGATCCGGAATTTAAAGGTGCTTTTCACGAAAAGAAAAAGAAGTTTCCAAAGAATGTAAAAAAATCAAAACCTTCTAAAAAAAGAAGGAGATAAATTATGAAAAAGCTCTATTTGATCATGCTGCTGATGTTTTGCAGCTATTCCATTATAGCACAGGAAGTTTCGGATGAAGAATTCATTTCAAAAATATATGATGAGGCATTAGTTAATGGGCAGTCATATAAGATGCTAGAGTATCTATGCCTTAGAATAGGCCCAAGACTAAGTGGATCAGAGGAAGCTGCCGAGGCAGTAGCTTATACAAAAGCTAAAATGGATTCATTAAAATTCGACAATGTATTTCTGCAGGAGGTAATGGTACCGCATTGGGTAAGGGGACCAAAAGAAAAAGGTTTTATCATTTTCGGTAATGAAAAGATCGAGTTAAATCCTCTTTCTTTGGGCAACAGTATAGGAACAGGTAAAGGAGGGATAACAGCACCTGTTGTAATGGTTTATTCTTTAGATGAATTGGAAGAGATGAATGATAAAAATATTAAGGATAAAATAGTATTTTTTAATCGTCCAATGGACCCTTCTACGATTGAAACATTTAAAGCCTATGGAAAAGCTGTAGATCAACGGGTTGCAGGACCATCATCTGCTGCCAGAAAAGGTGCTTTAGCGGTTGTAATTCGCTCTGTTACAACTGCCCATGATGATCATCCACATACAGGCACTTTACGGTATGCTGATAATGCCCCTAAAATCCCTGCTTTAGCATTTAGTATACAAGATGCTGATCTTCTTACTTCTCTTTTATTAAAGAATAAGGATTTAAATCTATACCTGGAAAATTATGCTGAAATGAAACCTGATGCCTTATCACATAATGTTATTGGGGAGCTTAGAGGAACAGAAAGTGAAGATTATATTATTGCAGGAGGCCACCTGGATTCATGGGATGTAGGACATGGAGCTCATGATGATGGTGCCGGTTGTGTTCAGGCTATTGAGGCTTTAAGGATATTAAAAAAGTTAGGTTATGAGCCACGACATAATTTAAGGGCTGTAATGTTTATGAATGAAGAAAATGGCTTAAGAGGTGGGATTGAATATGCTGCACAGGCAATAAAAAAGAATGAGCATCATTTGGCTGCGATTGAATCAGATCGTGGTGGATTTACTCCCAGAGGTTTCACTATGACCGGAGGGGAAGAAGCGGCCAGGGAAAAAGTGAAAACATGGAAACCCTTATTAGAGAAGTACGGCCTCAAAGATTTTGATCAAGCAGGAGGAGGCGCTGATATTGGTCCTTTGCGACCTCAGGGCACACTATTGATGGGCTACTTGCCAGACAGCCAACGTTATTTTGATTATCATCATGCTGGTAATGACACTTTTGATAAGGTAAACAGGCGTGAACTCGAATTAGGAGCTGCTGCAATTGCATCTATGATCTATCTTTTGGATAAATATGGGTTAGAATAAGATCCTAATTATGTTCTTAAATGAACACATGCTGTCCGAAATTGTAAAGCAGCATTATAAAATAGCAGATAAAAACCTTTTTATTATTAATTCCTGTATTGGCATACTTGTTGCATCTACTAAAGTACAAAGTGAGTGAAAGCTTCAGCTTTGGTTTAGGTTGATTTATAACGGCTATCTTTTGATAGCCGTTATTATTTTATTTAAAAAACGCTTCAACCTTTACAGATTGAAGCGCTTCTTATTTATTATTTTGTATTCTCCTACTCAGGTGTTTTTTCATTAGGCCAGTCGGCTTTAAAATCTTTCCAGTACTGAGTTACAGTACCTTTCATTTCCTTTCTAAGCAATAGTATTCCAAACAAGTTAGGAATGGTCATTAAAGCAATTGTAATCCCTGCTAAAGTCCAAATAATTGTTGTATCTGCAAAAGAGGCAAAGAAGAATCCCAGCACATAAAGGATCCGGTAATAAATAACATATTTATTACCAAAAAGATAAGTAGTGGCCCTGTCACCATAGTATGACCAGGAGATAGCTGTTGAGAAGGCAAAGAGCAATAAACCAATTGTTACAATATATTCACCGAAATCACCAAAGAAACCTCTCTTGAATGCTTCGGCCGTTAGTGGGGCACTATGAATTAGAGATTTACCACGAATCTGAAGCTCAGGACCAAGCCCTTTAATTTTTCCCTGATCTATTACTAACGAACCCGTATAAGGGGTATCACCCTGATATACAATAACATCTTCAGCAAAAGAACGTGCATGAATAATGGTAATATCAGATTGCGCCACGATTTTACCCTCTTCGACATCAACGGCTCCTGAATATAGCGGTAATGCCTTTTTACCGACCAGGTGCTCATAAACTTCCTGCTTTCTTGTCGGATCTTTTTCATCAAAAACTGTTGCTAAAACTTCAAGATCTGTTGCTTCAAAGAGATTATCATATTTTTCTTTCCATGCACCTGAAGAAAGTATTACGAGGCCTGTAAGTGTACATATTATAATAGTATCAATGAACGGCTCTAAAATAGCCACCATGCCTTCAGAGACAGGCTCATGTGCTTTTGCAGCGGCATGAGCAATCGGTGCGGATCCCTGACCTGCCTCATTGGAAAATAATCCTCTTCCTACACCTTTAATAAATGCATAACTAAATGTTGCGCCAAGAAAACCACCGGCAGCAGCTGTACCTGTGAACAAGTCGGAAAATATACTTATAAAACTAGGTACAACATTTTCAATATTATAAAAGATAACTGATAGTGCGCCAACAACATAAATCACAGCCATTGTCGGCACTAGTTTCTCAGTTACCTTCACAATACGCTTTATACCACCTAATATAACCAAAGCCAAAAGTATAGCTAACACAAGACCTGATATCCAGTGTGTAAAGCCAAAAGAAGAATATAATGCACTCGATATATTATTAATCTGAGGCATATTTCCTGTTCCAAAAGAAGACAATATTGTTGCGATGGCAAAAGTGGCCGCCAGCCATTTCATATTAAGGCGGTTTTTCATGTAATACATAGGGCCACCGGCCATTGTGCCATCCTCAGTCTTTTCCCTGTACTTATGGGAAAGCGTCACCTCAACAAACTTGGTTGTCATACCGAAGAAAGCAGTAACAAGCATCCAGAAAATTGCAGCAGGGCCTCCTATATAAACAGCCAGCGCCACCCCGCCGATATTACCTGTACCAACTGTACCTGATAATGCTGTTGCCAAAGCCTGAAAGTGAGAAGCATCCCCTTCATCCCCTTTTCTGTCAAATTTTCCTCTAACGACCTTAAAGGCATGACCAAAATATCGTAATTGAGGAAATCCAAGATAAAAGGTAAAAAAAAGACCTGTACCTAAAAGAAAGAATACAAACCATTCATGGGAACCAATGTAACTATCAAGGGTTACCAGAATATCATTTAGCTGTTGCATTATTGATCAGTTATAAATCTAAATTAGAAGTCAATCGACAAAGCTATAAAAATAATTGGCTACTCAAAATTTTATCCTTTTAAGAGGCACATAAAGATTACTAACGGAATTTAAACAACCTTTTTCCGAATCATCTTAGCATAAGTACGGCTGACAGGGAATGTTTTGCCATTTTGCATTTTTACGATCAGGCCGCCGTGAAAATGCTTTTCTATTTCTTTCAGATAATTCAGATTAATAATTGTAGACCTGTGGATCCTGATAAACATCTCCGGGTCAAGCTTATCCTCCAGCTTCCCTATTCCTGAGGAGCTTAAATATTGATCTTTATCTGTTGTCAGTACTGTATAATCGCCGGAAGCTTCCAGATGCATAATATCCGACACCGGAATATTCAATAATTTTTCAGATTTCTGGACAAACAGGTGGGTGCTGTATTTAATCTCATCTTTTTTTATATCACTTAAAAGCTGCTCAACATTATTTTGATCATGTTTTATCCGATCAGTCGCTCTCTTTATAGCCAACTTAAAACGTTCTTCATCAAGAGGTTTTAGCAGATAATCTATTGCATTATTATCAAAAGCTTTAATGGCATATTGATCATAGGCAGTAGTAAAAATCACATAAGGAGTATGATCTATATTTTCTAAAACATCAAAACCATCCATTCCAGGCATCTGCACATCCAGAAATATAAGATCCGGCTCAAGACTGTTTATTTCTTTGACCGCATCTTTACCTTTATTACACTCTCCAATGATCTCGATCTGATCATAGTCTTCCAGGAACTCCTTCAAAAGATCCCGTGCTAACTTTTCATCATCTATTATTATACATGTATATTTCATTGTACCTGTGCTATTTGTTCTTGTTGTTTTGTTAATTCCACCTTATTGGGGTCCGGTATTGTAAAGCTAACTTTAAAACCATCTTCCCGGGCATCTATATGTAACCTGGCTGAAAAACCATAAATACTTTTCAACCGCTTATCTGAATTGCTTAAGCCTATGCCTGTCGACTGAACACTATCCAGGGCCTTCTTTGCATTAACGCCAAGCCCATCGTCTTCAATACTAAAATAAATGCCTTTCTTATTCCTTTTTATTATAAGCTTAATTGTACCTCCCTCATCCTTCGGCGCAATACCATATTTTACAGAATTTTCCACAATGGGCTGCAAGATCATAGGAGGAAAATCTATACTCAGGCATGTTGATTCAATATCCTTTTCGAAATTAAGCCTTTCATCAAAACGAACCTGCTGAATTTTTATATAGTTGTCAATAAAATCAATTTCATGTATTAATTTAACCTTATTTTCAGAATTAGCATCTAATGCATAGCGAAATACATCAGAAAGCTGTGATATAACCTTCCTGGCTTTCACTTTATTAGCTCCAACCAATGTACTTATAGAGTTTAAGGTATTGAATAAAAAATGAGGATTTATCTGCGACCTTAAAAGCGATAACTGCATCTCTTTATTCTTCAGAGCAAGGAGATTCTTCTCTTGTTCCTTTTTCTGCAGGCTTTCAAAATACCTTATTATATAATAAATGGCAACCGTGATTATATACTGATCATAAAAGCGTGTGGCATTCCAGCTTAAAAGCTCATACATATACTCTTTATAATCATCAAAATAAACAAAGCCATCAAGATAATAATCAAAGTAGTAATAGAGATAGCTCATTACAAGAAAAAATACCACAAGGCCTAAAAAATGGCCGGCAATCTGCACTGCCACACGGAATTTAAAGAGAAAATCAGCATATAAAAACACCAGGATAATTCCTATACATAAGGCTTCCAGCATGTATAAACCGGTCCATAAAGGAGAAGTAGTGTGCGGGCTAAACATCTGCCATTCCAGAATAGAGCTAACAGTAAAATTAATGGCATACCACAGGCATATAAAGAAATATGCCCTCCTCCAAACCCTGGGGATCCTATAGATCTTTTTCATCAAAAGATTAATTCCCCTTTGAATCCTAAATCCTATATCTGAAAAAAATTTCTGCACTTTAAAAAGTAAATTTGGGGAATATATTTGATTATTAAAACGTTGTCTTTGTTTAAAAAGCACCTAAAAACTTGCATGTCTGATTTCAAGGCTATTATTCAACGCTAATTATGTTGACAAAATTCTAAAATGCATTGAAATTTGATTTTGCTTAAATCCATGAACATCAACCTTCGCAATATATTTCTCATTTTACTGCTTTTCCCTTCCTGGGCATTTGCACAACAGGGAATAACCCTGACGGGAAAAATTGTGGATGAAGAAACAAAAGAGCCACTCCCTTTCGCCTCTATTGGGCTAAAAGGAAAACCTATCAGTACGGTTTCAAATCTTCAGGGGGAATTTGATTTTCATATCCCTGTAAAATATCGGGATGAAATGCTTACCATCAGTATGCTCGGCTATATTGATATAAGCGGGCCTGTTAACCAGCTGATTGGTCGTGACTCTATTATTTTCACAATGACAAAAGCTGCACAGCTGCTAAATGAAGTTGTTGTAAAAGATTCTTTGAATGCTGAGGAGATCCTGCGAATTGCTATCAGTCGAATTAATGTTAACCATCCAAATGAGCCCTATCTTATGGAAGGTTTTTACAGGGATCTTAAAAAACTAGGAGGGACCTATTTTTCAATTCTTGAAGCTGCCGTTAAAATCTATGATGAAAACTATGAGGAGCCAAAAAATAAATTTCGCCTGAGGGAGAGAGTTTCTTTAGAAGAAGTAAGAAAAAGCCTGGGGTATGATAATAAATTTACTCGCTTTTTCGACCAGACTAACCTACTCGAGGACCTGCTACTACATAACCCAATAAAATATCGCCACTTTCCTGACGATAAAGCTTTTTATTCCAGCCTGAGAAGAACGAGCAACACTTATTATAACGGGCATCAGGTTTATGTGATAAAGCAAATTCGTGGACCCAAATTAACTCTTTATATAGATACAAGAACCTATGCTTTTTTAAGAGTGGAAAATTCTATTGACTATGAAGACCTCATCCTAAAGAAAAGTAAAGATCTCTATAGCATGTTCCAAAATAAAAAACTGATACTTGATTTTAAAGAATATCAGGGTATCATGTATCCCAGCTACATGAAAGTAATTTCAAAGATCAATTGGTATGATAATAATACCAGCGAATTAATGTTTGAAACAGAACTATACCAGGAGCTGCTGATAAATAAGATCATTCCAAATCCGGATATCCGTATATCAGGTTTGAAGAAAATGAGAAAATACGGATTACAATACCAGGACCTGCCCTATAACCATGATTTTTGGAAAAATTATAATGTAATCAAACAAACTCCCCTCGACAAAGAAATTATAGCTGATCTTGAGCGACAAGGGGCGCTTCCGGAGGAGACCGGAAACTACTAATCCCCATTTTCAGTCATTTAACTGAAAAATTTATCCACATATCGATTATCAGTTGTCAGGATGAAAGGCATTTTATACCTTAGATCAATCTTAAAGCCAACTATAGACACGAAGGAACCCTTGCTGCCCAGGTGCTGTGAGGGTTTCTTTTTTTTATATCTTTGGCTCAAACTAATATACTCACCTCCACCTGATCCTGAGTTTTTAATTCAGAGTAAAAAAGATACTAATCGTTAGATAAAACAACTTATCTGTTAAAAAACCTCATTTATCGGAAACAGATTGTAAGAATGGTAAGGCTTCTTTACATTTACATCAATAAAAGCCAACTATAGACACGGAGAAACCCTTGCTGCCCAGGTGCCGCGAGGGTTTCTTTTTTACCCTACTTTTATAATTGTCAGCTTATCTTCTATAAAATACTTTTGTGCCAGCTGCTGCAATTCTTCAGGTGTTATCTCATTTAATTTATCAAAATATTTTTCATAATAGCTGTAATTCAGATTATGTAAATACAATGATTTATATTTATCAAGAAGGGAAAAAGGCGAAGTGATGTCAGATTGAAATGAGCCTACCAGATGATTTTTAACAGTTTCCAATTCATCCAGCGGAATTATTTCTTCTTTTAGTTGTTTAAGCTCCTTCTTGATCTCATCAATTGCGTCATTGGAAGAAGCTTTTACAACATCTGTGGCAACTATAAAATAGGAGCTGAATTTTAGCGGTATGATCCCGGAATTAATGCCATACGTATATCCCTTGTCTTCCCTGATATTTTTCATTAAGCGGCTGCCAAAATATCCACCCAACAGATGATTTAATATTTTAAAAGGTATATAATCCTCATGTACTTTGGTTACGAATGGAAATCCCATACGTAATGATGACTGCATACTTCCTTCTACATCCTCTGTTAAAGTTGTGGCTTTATATAAAGAATCGGATAATGTCCTATCATCCGAGATATCCAGCTTATTGCCTTTACTGAAATATCTTCCAAGGACATCCTGAATTTCATCAGTATCAAAATTACCGGAGGCAAAAATTTCAAAATTGGAGTAATTGGTATTAAAATGATTTTCTATATCAACCCTGCTTATTGACTCTATATCCTTACTGTCAATATGTTGTCCGTAGGAAACGTTATTAGTGAAAAGGCTTTCTCTGAAGTATCGTTGAGCATTGAACCTTGTTTTTTTAAGATCAATTTTTAATCGCTGAAGTTCTATCTCTTTTAACAGTTCCAGCTGATCCTCCGGAAAAGCAGGTTTATAGATCATTTCTGCCAGTACAGGCAATACCTCAGGCAGGTATTTATTAAGGCAATATAATCCTACAGAAGAATAATCAAAGCCAGATGAAAGTTCTAAATAAGCACCATAATGATCAAGAAGTGCAGATATTTCTTTACTGGTGTAGGTTTCTGTACCTTCTCGTAAGCTGTTAACGGTAAAATAAGAAGCACCATTTTTGCTTTCGTACCATTTACCGGCATTAAAAACAAATTCAATTTTTATGACTTCCTGAGATCCTCCCGTCACATAGTGAAAAGGGATATTATGAATTAAATTATGTTCAGCCTCCTTTAATTTTACTTCGGGTGTTTTAACAAAAGCAGGCGCTATTGTTCTATCAAGCATGTAAATGATTATTCTGTTACTGTTTCTTCCTCCTGTGTATTCTTATCAAAGCTAAACAGAAGTGAAAAACGTAATGTTTCAGCAAGAGGATGCTCCTGTTCCTGAGGCACCAGGTATGCAAAATCAATTCCGAATTTTTGATATCTGAAGCCT
Source organism: Candidatus Cyclobacteriaceae bacterium M2_1C_046 (assembly GCA_051418055.1). Classification (GTDB taxonomy): domain Bacteria; phylum Bacteroidota; class Bacteroidia; order Cytophagales; family Cyclobacteriaceae; genus JBPRGH01. The sequence continues at coordinate 15,040 of JBPRGH010000112.1, forward strand.
AAGCCTACAGTCAGGTATTTTCGGTTACCCTTATCTTCATGCTCATAAAAATATCCCAACCGGGCAGCAAAAGTTTCGTTATACCAGTATTCGGCTCCACCACCAACTGTTACTTCTTTAATTTCTTCAGAAAATCCATTTGGGGCATCACTAAATGATCCGAACATCCCACTCAACAATGGCTTGTCAGGATCCTCACCTGCAATAATATTACCCTGCTGATCATAAATAGGAGGAGTTGGAACCATCAATTTATTGAAATCAAGGGCAAAAGTGATCTTGTTGTACGGATCTAAAAATGTAGTAAAAGCAGTACCTATTCTTAAATTGGTGGGGATAAAATCTTTATCATCATCACTTGCATAAGTTAGCTTAGAGCCTATATTGGAAATTGCGGCACCAAATGCCACATGTGAATTCCTTCCGCTCAGCATTAGGTCACTGTTATAAAAAACACCAATATCTGCTGCAACACTATTTCCCGGCTGGGATTCTGTTGTGCCGGAAATAAAGCTACCTGTAAGATTTGAATGTATATATTTTGCTGTTACTCCAAGGCTAAGCTGCTCGGTAAGCATACGTGAGTAAGTCGCCGCAGCAGCAAGTTCTCTAGGATTAAAAGGTGTTGCACTATTTGCATCCGGTGTTTCCCGAAAAATTATTTCACCAAGATCAAAATATCTTAATGATACCCCAACGGTTTGTTCTCTGCTAATTTTATAAAAGCCGGTAAGATAACTAAGAGACATGTCAGGAATAATTTTGCTTAACCATGGGGAATAGGACAAGGCAAAACCATAATCTTTTTCCACAAAAGTTAATTTAGCAGGATTCCAGTGGCTGGAATTCGCATCTGGAGAAGTGGCTACTCCCACATCTCCCATCGCGCCGGCACGGGCATCAGGTGTGATCAGCATAAAAGGCACTGCAGTAGTAATAGGATTCTTTGTAGAATCAGCGCCCAGCAATGTACTTGGATTAGAAACCTGAGCATTTGCATCCATTATTACGGCAATACCCATCAACACTAAAAACCCAACTTTTAAAACCTTCATAATATTTCTATTAGCCTTCAAATATAATTAATTTAATAATATTATTTTCTGAAATTTTCCAGCACCGGACCCATCCAGTTTAGAACGAACGTTTATATGAAAATAATATATTCCCTGCTCTAATTTTTCTCCGTTGGCCGTACGGCAATCCCAGTCAAATATTTTATGTCTTACCTGGCCCATTTCAGTCTCAAAATCAACTTTTAATATATTAGCACCCTGAGAATTAAATATGTTCAGTTCTCCTTCCAGAGCTTCACCGGCTCTATTATGAGTAAAATAAAAGCTTGTGAAATCACTGGCTGGATTTGGAGCACTTGCAAGTTCAACTATCTCAAATTGATCAGCATCGATCACTTTAAAATCCACAGTGATCGTAGTTGTATTATTATAAATATCACTTCCCGAAAGTGTAATTGTATATTCGCCACGATCCAGGTCTTCCAATGGATATACTACCCATCCCGATTTATAATCATCCTTTGAGCTGGTAAAATAATCATTTAGCACAAATTCTTGCTCATTAAGAGTTGCCATTATATCAGAATTAAAACTACGACCCGATATATTTATTCCGCTTTCATCTGATAAGTAAACCAGCAACAAGGCATCTGAACCAACCACATCACCGTTTTTGAAGGTAGTATCACCTAAATAGACATTTATTTCTGGAGCTTCCAAATCATTAAAATCAGCTTCTGCAGTTCCTCCCACCATTACTTTATAGCTATATGCGGCATCTAAATGCTGGTCCTGATCATAGGCATATAAATGCATATCCCCATCTCCTACTGCATGATCAATGTCTACAGGCACTGTAAATCTGAATTCAAAATAACCGGAATTTACACTCGCATTACCCCTAAAAATTATACTGCTCGATTCTTCATATCTATAGGGTTCGTTTGACTCATATGGATCCCCTTTAGTGGTCTTTAACACAGGCTTATCTGCTAAAGTGATCTTCACCTCCCCATTAAAATCATTCATTACATTACCCTGCTCATCTTCTATATATCCTCTGATCAGTACCTCCTGCAGAGATTTGATGGTGTCAAGGGCAGCGATATTTTCTACTGTTACTTTAAGTGATGGGCTATTTAGAATTAAAGAAGGATCGCCAAGAAGCGAAAAATTGCGATTATTAGTTCCTAAAACGCTATTGTTTTTAGTTTCCTTAAAAATATCGCCGATGGTAAAAGTACCATCTTTAAATTTTGTATAAGCCTCATAAAAAGCTTTATTTAATGTGAAATTACTAAAAGCATAAACAGGTCGCGAGGTTGTAACAAGTCCAATCCCCCCACCTGCAGGATGTAACACCAGCCGTTCTCCGCCAGATTTTTCAGCCGGATTATCATGTCGGCCAAAAGCACAGGTAGCTGTAATAAAAAGAGGCAATTTATTATAGTTCTTAAATGATTCTATAAGTTCAAGATCTAAAATATCTTCATCCATCCACTTCTTCTCACCACCATGACCAGTGAAATTAACAATTAACACACCATCTTCTATTTGCCGGTAAAGAGACTTACGGGCTTCAGGAGATTTCTGATCTGCCGCAGTAGCCATTTCCTGTTTATAATTATCAAGATAAAGTTTCTTTTCCTGGACCTTTTCCAAAGAATTACCTACATAAGCAGCAAGATCATCTGCCTGATCAACATGCAGGTTTCTGTCCCCATCATCAGCCACAAATAATATTTTGCTCCTCCAGTCTCCATATGTAGAAGCTGAACTGCTATAATGAATTAATTTGTCAATCACCTGTCTTGCCTCCGCATTAGATGTTACTGGCAATCGCCCAATAGCCACCTCAAGTGTATGAGCTGTTTGATAATCTTCAATCCATTCTCCCTCATTATCTTCTAAAAAGCCAAAGTAATCATCCGAACCATAGGTCTTCAATGGATGCAGTGAATTGCGAGACTGGTAAATGGGCACATAATTAGAGTTTTTATCTGCATTAGCAAGGTCCAGATAATCATAAGAACCTTTACCAAGAATTAAAACGTACTGAAGCTTATCCGGTGATTTATCATATAAATATTTAATAAAGTCTCTAATAGCTGTTACATCTGCCCTGCCACCTGAAAATTCATTATATATCTGCTCAGTAGTCGCAGTCAGCACATCGTATCCATTGTGCTCGTTTCTAAATGTTGCAAGACGTTTTGCCTCTGAATGAAAATCAGGATGTGTTATTACAACCAGATCAGGTGTTGAAGATCCTTTTAGATTTTGATTATCCACTATTCCAACAAATTCCGGGCTTTCAACACTTGCCGGATTAAAAAGAGCATATTTTTCCAGTGTACTGCTAAAGGCACCGAATTGGATTTCATCATTTAATTTAGAAAACCCCTGCTCCCTGGCATTACCATGTGGTGTAACATTCCACAGCATTAGATTTCCTGTGGAGTTAGTGATTTTGTATGTCACAATACCATGCTCAAGACTTTTTATTGAGCTAAAAATGAAATCCTGATCGTACTCTAATGGTAACTCTGCCTGAGCAAGGACCTTGTTATAGTATCCTCGTGAAATACTGGAGCTGGTTTTTAAAAACTTTAAATTTAGCTGAAGATTACTTCCTGTTGTTGAAATATTAGAATTGTCAATTGTGAAAACTGAGCTGGCGATTATTCCTCTGTCCGAATATTGATAGAAATCTCCTTCCTTATTATAATCTCTTATTGAACCTACAGGTATTTCACCAAGCAGCTGATTATTAAGGTTAAGGGTAAAGGCGGTAGCAGTAGTAGATTGCCCCATTACTTCGGCAAATATTTTTAGACTGCCATCCGGCGCTAATTCTTTATAAGGTAGATCGAACAACTTCTCTTCATTGGATAATCTTCCAAACCATTCTCTGCCGGAGCTCCATACATTTAGCTCATCTTTTTCAAAATAATCTATCCTGGTATAGGTAGAGATTGCATGATTTGAAGTACCCAGATCTGGTAAAAACGAGATTCTTTTGCCATCCTGACCTGTAATTGTTAGATAGTAAAAATTTTTCCTGCTGTATATATTCCTCTCATGCTGATAAATCTCAGTCGCCTGATCATAAAAATAAGCATCAGGCCCCTGGGCATAAAATAATATATAATCCTGCGAATTAAATACTCCATCTTCCCCTCCGACTACTTTAATAGCATTTTCTTCCAGATCATAAGGCCTTGCCACACTATTCAGTTGGGGCAGCATCCCGCCCCGATTACCATATATACTTATATTTTTTGGATCAACCGTGGAAATAGAAATGCCGGCATTTTGAAGATCAGCATATGAAAGCTTATAGATCCCTTCCTGCTCCACAGCAAATTTATACCACTCCCCGGCAGACAGCACAGACTGACCAAATAAAGGGTTGGTAAGACATAAAATGCCAATAAATACAGACAGCAGGTTCAGGCGCATTAATAGATCAACATAATCTTTAATTCTAACGTTTCCTTTTATGCTAAAATTATTGATTTGGTGACCTTTTGATCAAAAAATTATCAATAACTGAATATAGCACATAACTTACAATGATAAAAGGGAGTGCCGCCAGCTTCAAAATAGCTATTAAAACAACTGCAGTAATTAAAAATATATACCTGATTTCATTTCCTTTCCATGAAAGGCTTTTCAGCTTCAGCGAAAATAAAGGAAGCTCGGCCACAAGCAGATATGAAAATAAGAGGGTAATAATTACAAGCAGCCATTCAGGAAGTTGTACCTGAAAAAAAATGAGAGAAGATATAAATAAAGCATTCGCAGGAGTTGGCAAACCTATAAAATTTTCTTCCTGACGCGTATCTACATTAAACTTTGCAAGCCTTATACCGGAAAAAATTGCAATTAAAAAAGCCAGATAAGGGATCAGCAGTGAATCAAATTTTGCCTGCAGCATTAAAAACATTAAAATTGATGGCAACACACCAAATGTTACCATATCAGCCAAAGAATCAAGCTCTTTACCAATGGCACTTTTAACATTTAATAGCCTGGCGCTCAATCCATCAGCAAAATCAAATAGCATAGCTAGCCAGATCAGGTAAACTGACAAAATCATATCTCCATTAAATGCGAAAACTATTCCGATGCATCCGCTTAAAAGATTTAAGCTGGTGAGAAAATTTGGTACGTGCCTTTTCAACTTTTACTTATTTAGCCCACAGAATGGATTAGTTCTTTTTTCAATTCCTATTGTAGTTTCCTGCCCATGTCCGGGATACACTACCACATCATCGTCTAAAGTAAATAATTTTTCGCGGATGCTGCTGATGAGGGTATCAAAATCACCACCTGGCAAATCGGTACGCCCAATGCTTCCCTGGAAAAGCACATCTCCTCCTATACAGATCTTTTCTTTTTCATTTACCAGCACTACATGCCCTGGAGAATGACCGGGAGTAAAAAATACCTTTAGATCTATTTCCCCAACCTTTATCGTATCACCTTCTTTCATAAATTCATCAGGCTCCAGTTCCTCAAAATGCTGGAAACCATATGCCGGAGCATAGGCTTTTACCGCACGTAAAGTTTCAAGATCAGCCTTATGAATTAAAAATGGAACTTTATACCGGTCTTTAACATATTTATTGCCAAAAACATGATCAATGTGACAATGAGTATTGATCAGCTTTTTAATTGTAATATTGTTTTCTTTAACAAAAGTATCCAGTTCTTCTTTTTCGTACCGCTCATAACATCCCGGATCAATAACCACCCCTTTCCCATTTTTATCGTATAAGAGGTAGGTGTTTTCCATAAATGGATTAAATGTAAATTTTTTGATATGGATCATTTAGTTTTGCGCTGTTGTTATAAATTCCAAAAATAAGCTTATCCCATTAACTAACCTATTTTGCAGAAGTTTGATTATATAATTTCCGGAGCGGGAATAGCGGGTGTTACACTGGCTCATCAGCTTTTAAAAAGAAATAAGAAAATTATTCTGTTTGATGCTGGTGAGAACTACAGCTCCCGGGTAGCTGCCGGTTTATATAATCCCATTACCGGCCGAAAGATGGTAAAAACTTGGAAGGCAGATCTGCTTTTTTCCTACCTGGTCGATTTTTATAAAGAAATTGAAGAAAATGTTAATGCACATTTTTTAATTGAAACACCAATTTACCGGCCTTTCGTTTCGATTGAAGAGCAAAATGACTGGTTGGGAAAAAGCAGTGATAAATCGTTTGCTAAATTAATCAGGAAAGTTTATACGAAAAGCCAGTTTTCAGGTTGTTTTAATGATCCTTTTGGAGGCATTGAATTAAATTATTCCGGCTGGATGGATATTTCGCAATATCTAAATAAGAGTATTCGTTCTTTCAAAGAGAATCCACTGATACAGGTTGTTGAAGAGAAATTGGATATTAACGAGCTTATCATTGAAGAGCATGGAATTGTATTTGGAAATATAAATTCTGATAAAATTATATTTTGTGAAGGCATTGATCTAAAAAGCAATCATTTTTTTAACTGGCTGCCTCTTCAATTGTTAAAGGGAGAAATATTAGAGATTGAACTTCCTTTTGAAATAAAAAGAATCTTTAACAGAGGAATTTTTGTTCTTCCCATTGAAGGAAAAAAATATAGGGTGGGTTCTACTTATGTGCATAATGATCTGTCAATGACTGTTACAGAGGAAGGAAGGCAACAACTGGAGGATAAATTACTTGGACTGGTGCAAACTGATTATGTCATCACTGATCAAAAAGCAGGGTTAAGACCAACAACAAAGGATCGGCGACCTTTTTTAGGGCAACATCCGGAGTATAAAAATTTATTTGTTTTTAATGGATTGGGGACAAAGGGAGTATCTCTTGCTCCTTATTTCGCCAATCATTTAGTAGAATATTTAGAAGAAGGAAAGGACCTGATTGATGAGGTAAATATCAAAAGGTTCTTATCTTTATATTATTGATGACGGGAGATTTATGAAGCACATAGGGTTACTTGTTTTAATTGTGTTGCCTTTTCTTACCACGGCTCAAAATGCTCAGGAAAAGTTTGGGAAAAACAGGTTACAGCATAAAGAATTTAACTGGAAATATTATAGTTCAAGAAATTTTGATGTTTATTTTCACCAGGGTGGAAGTGAGTTGGCACTTGAAGCCACCAAATATCTTGAAACCCAATTTGATCGTCTAACTGATCTAATTGGCTATCACCCCTATTCCAAAACCAAAGTTATAGTTTATAATTCCATTGCAGATCTTGAGCAGAGCAATATTGGCCTGAACCATAATCCATTTGCACTTGGTGGAGAAACTGAATTTCAGAAGGCTATTATAGAAGTTGCTTTTACCGGCACGATGAGTGGCTTTAAAGATGAACTCGTTGATAAGCTTAGCGAAATGCTTATTAACGAAATGATGTTCGGTGGAAGCCTGAAGGATATGTTCCAGAATGCCATGCTCATGAACCTTCCCGAATGGTTTATAAAAGGTGTCGCCAGATACGTCTCCGAAGGCTGGAGTAAAGAAATGGATGATTATATCCGGCAGCTCATCAAAGATGAAGATAAGATTAAACTGGACAAGTTGCATGGTGAAGAAGCTGCCTTAGCTGGCCAGTCGCTGTGGAATTTTATTGTAGAACGATATGGCTCCAGTAATGTCAGCAATATCCTCAACTACACACGTATTATTCGTAATGAAGAAAAAAGTATTGCAATTACATTAGGTCTTCCTTTTGACCGGATCCTGAAAGAGTGGAGGCAGTATTATAGCACTATTGATGAGAATATAGCTAATTCTTATGCTACCCCGGAAGATTCAATTCAAATTAATGTTAAAGATAAATATAATCTTACAGCAGTAAAACTTAGTCCTGAGGGAACTCGCCTGGCCTATGTACTTAATGAAAGAGGCCGTTATAAGGTTAAGGTCAGGGATCTGACTACCGGAAATGAATTCGATGCTATTAAAGGCGGTTACAAGAGATATGACCAGCAGGTAAATTATGACATGCCATTGATCAGCTGGGCTGATGAAAATACGCTGGGGGTTATCACTCAGCAAAATGATGAAGTTATATTCACATTATTTGATGCGTATACAAGATCAAAACTTCCACGTGTATTAAGAAAAGTAGATCAGGTCCATAGCTTTGATTTTAATACAAATGGCAGGCTAGCGATATTGAGTGGCTATTCAGGAGGCAAAAATGACCTTTTCCTGATCTCGACCAGAAGAGACCGGATCAGAAGATTATTTACTGATCCTTTTGATGATATCGACCCTATATTTATGCCAAATTCCAATGTCATTGTATTCAGTTCAAACAGGCTAACTGATACACTTGCGACAGAAGCTTTAGGTTTGGCAGAAACACCAACTAATTACAATCTTTTTGCCTATCATCTTGATACAACAAAAAATGTACTGAGGCGGATTACAAATACAGTTAGTAGAGATGTTCAGCCTCTTGCCACTCCAGATGAAGATATTTTCTTCCTTAGTGACCAAAACGGAATTACAAATCTATACCGAATGGATTTGGCTTCAGGTATTTATAAGCAGGTAACAAATTTCGATGCCAGCATAAAAGATTACGACATTAATTTTAAAACAGATAATTTTGTGGCTATCATTCCTTTCAGAGGAACAAATGAGCTCTACCTTAAGCATGATCTAAATCTTAACCGGGAAATATTCACTCCTACAACACCTCGTAAACAGCTGCTTCAGGCAAGAGAGTACCATAAGCAAAAGGAGAAAAAAGCACCTGAAGGAAAAACATTCAAAGAAATAATTAACAGCAGGCTTGAAGACCAGCAACAGGAATCTGATACTGTTGAAGTACAGGAGGAAGCAACGGATAAAATAGATACCGATGATTATGTTTTTGAAGATGAAGCTGTAGAAACAGTTTCAAATGCAACTTCCATAATAGACAGGTACAGAAAAAGAACAAAAGAAGTAGATATAAAGGGACCTTTTGATTATCAAACTCGCTTTAGTGCAGATTATCTTGTTACCTCCTTCTTATTTGATCCTTTACGTGGCTTTAGTTTGCTTTTTGAAACGGAAATCAATGACCTGATGGAAAACCATCAGTTTACCGGTAGTGTGCTGACAGTCCCTGCCTTTGATGAAGGTGAGATCTCCGTTCGTTATAACTACCTGAAGCCATTAATTGACCTTCATGGTGGTTTTGAAAGAGAAACGTTATTAGAAAGAGGAAATCGGATTCAGCAGTTATCCAGGAACACTTTTTTTGCCGGGGCATCAATACCTTTTAATGTAAAAACCAGGCTCAGCCTTTCTCCTTTCTTTACCCGGACTACATTTCAGGATAAGGGCGAACGATATCCTTCACGACCGCCAAGTTATTTACCTGAAAGAAATGATGAATTTTTAGGAATCAGATCAGAGCTTGTATATGATAATTCATTAACCACAGGGTTAAATATTATATCAGGAACAAGGGGTAAAGCATCTTTTTATCACTGGGAGGGGCTGGATAACAAGCAGAATTCCTTCTCCAGGCTTCAAATTGATATAAGAAATTATCAGCCTATTTACCAGGAAATTGTTTTTGCTTTCAGAGGGTTTTTTGGTAAATATTTTGGAAATAACCCCAAACAATATGTTTTAGGAGGTATGGATAACTGGGTGTTGCAAAAAGAAAACCTTGAAGGATTAAATAATCCGCTTGCACAAACCGAGCACACAAATACCGATTTATTATTTTTACAGTATGCAACTCCTTTAAGAGGTTTTAATCACGCAGCTCTATATGGCCAAAATGCCTTACTTTTTAATTTTGAATTGCGGCTTCCTCTTATACGGGCTTTGCATAGTGGCCCTATTTCCTCAAATTTCTTACGAAACCTGCAGTTTGTCGGCTTTTATGATATAGGTTCATCCTGGACTGGAAAATCTCCCTTTGATGAGGAAAATACAATAAGCGCAAGACAAATAAATCAGGGGAATTTTGAGATCAATATAAAAGATTACAGAAACCCTTGGTTAAGCAGTTACGGTGTTGGAATGCGAACGCTTCTTTTTGGCTATTACATGAAATTTGACCTTGCCTGGCCTATTGAAGACTACGATGTCAATGATCCAAAGTTTTACATTACCTTAGGCTACGATTTTTAAAAATTTATTATGATCAAATCTATGACTGGTTTTGGTCTGGGAACTTATAGTAACCAGGACCTGGAGATACGTATTGAAACAAAATCATTAAACTCTAAATATGCAGACATTAATATGCGCTATCCTCGTTCTTTATCAGAAAAAGAACTGGAGATCCGCAATATTCTATCCTCCAGGCTTTCAAGGGGTAAAATAAATGTAAGTATTGATGTGCAACTTTTAGGTGTTGCCGAAACTTCTCAACAATATAATGAGGAGTTATTTATTAAATATTACCAAAAGCTTAAGCGATTAGCCGATAGGGTAATTGCATCAGATCATGACCTGTTCCGCCTTGCCCTGGCAGCTCCGGATGTTACAATGACGGCACAGGAAAATGAAACAGATCCTGAAGTTTGGCAAAAAGTTTTACATGTACTTGAAGAGAGCATTAACAATTGTGATCAGCATCGAAGGGATGAGGGAAGCTCTATTGAAAAGCAGTTCGTTGCCTCAATAAATGCTATTGAAGAAGAGCTTAACGAAATTTCAAAAATTGATAAGGATCGCCTTGAGCGGATTAAGAACAGGATAAAAGAAAATCTTTCAGCTGTTATTGAAGAAGAGCAGCTGGATGAGAATCGCCTGGAGCAGGAATTGGTTTTTTATATTGAAAAACTTGATATATCAGAAGAAAAAACAAGATTAAAAACTCACCTTGATTATTTCCTCGATACTATGGATAGTAAAGAGTCACAGGGCAAAAAATTAAATTTTATTGCACAGGAAATCGGCCGGGAAATAAACACTATTGGCTCAAAAGCTAACGATGCCACTATACAAAAGAAAGTGGTGATCATGAAAGACGAATTGGAAAAGATAAAGGAGCAGGTGCTTAACGTTCTTTAAATACCTCCACCAGTGCCTCTAACCCCATCCCTCTCGAGCCTTTCAATAAGATATGTGAATGCTCGGGCGGATGTTTTTCAAAGAAGCTGATAAGTTCTTTTTTCGTTTCAAAATATGTAGATCGGGGATATGCGGCATAAGCATCCATCATCAAAGGACCTACGAAATAAACCTGCTTAAACGATTGTTCATTGACAAGATCCCCTAATTTAAAATGTTCTGCCTTTGTTGTGTCCCCAAGCTCAAGCATGTCACCCAGAATAACAATCTTATCTGATGCTTTCATCTGCCCAAAGCTCCTTACTGCCGCTTCCATCGATGTCGGGTTAGCATTATAGGCATCAAGAATAACTGTATTGCTACCAAGTTTTACCACTTGTGACCTGTTATTTGCCGGTGTATAAGATTCTATGGCTCTTACTGCATCCTCAAGAGGCACATCAAAAAAGCTGCCTACACATATTGCTGCCGCAAAATTAGGAAAATTATATGCTCCTATAAGATTACTATTTATCTGCTTCCCATTATCAAGTTGCATTTTCACCAAAGGGTCAGCATCCAGTAACTTTATATTACACGAATTCTCTCCATCCGGATATAAAACAGGGTTTTTAAATCTTTTGGCCATGTTTTTTAGTACCTCATCTTGAGTATTAATAAAAACCTGACCATTATTCTTTAACAGAAAATCATATAATTCGCTTTTCCCTCTTATTATATTTTCAAAACCTCCAAACTCTCCGATATGTGCCTTACCTATATTTGTAATTAGCCCATGAGTAGGTTTTGCAATACGACATAGAGCTACAATTTCTCCAACATGATTGGCCCCCATTTCAATTATTGCTATCTCATGGTCCTGTATAGCTAAAATAGTTAATGGCACACCTATATGGTTATTCAGATTTCCTTTCGTTGCTATTACATTATACTTCTGTTCCAGAACTACTTTTAAAAGCTCTTTTGTTGTTGTTTTTCCATTGCTACCCGTTAAACTGAAAACTGGTATATCCAGCTGATCACGATGGTATATCGCTAGCTCCTGAAGTGATAATAAGCTATCTTTGACTAAATAAGCTTTTGAAGATGTGGCAAATGCAGGATCGTCCACTACAGCCAGACGTGCCCCTTTCTTTAATGCTTCCCCGGCAAGAGTGTTGGCATTAAAATTAGGTCCGCGAAGAGCGAAGAAAATCTGATTGCTTAATATATTTCGTGTATCTGTTGATATACCCGAAGAGGCTTTAAATTCGTTATATAAGAAATTGATATCCATACTATAATAATGTCTTTAAAATTAACATGTTTTCTGATTTTTTTATTACCAATTATTGTTTCTGCTCAGGAATTTTTCCCCGTGCAGTCTGTAAAGGTTTTAAGGAATAATCAAATCATCCAAAACCCCTGGACTTTAGGCATTAATGCTGCACATGTCAATGGACTTGATCTTGATCTTGATGGTGCTGAAGATATTATTGTTTTTGAAAAAACAAGCTCTTCATTGCTTACTTTTATTCGTGAAGGGTCTTCAGAATTTAGGTATGACCCTGGTTTTATTCCCCGACTGCCTACAATAAACCACTGGTTCCTTACCCGCGATATTAACGGCGATGGTAAGAAAGACATTTTTACCGCTGATCCACTTGGAATAAAAGTTTACCTCAATAATTTACCTGAAGGGTTTATTGAATATCCGGTTGCTCCGTTGCTAACTGAAACTTCCATTGGAACCATAAATATTTTTGTCTCTCAGGAAGATATTCCCGCCATTCAGGATATTGATAATGATGGAGATCTGGATATTGTAAATTTTCAATTATCAGGCACTACACTAGAATGGCATAAAAACCTTCAGGTGGAGGAGAACCTTACCGATACTATAAAATTTGAAAAACAGACTGATCAGTGGGGTAGTATCCGCATCTGCTCTTGTAGTGTTTTTGTGAACAGTGATGAGCAGTGCCCACCTGAGGGACGTATAAAACATGCAACAGGCCATGCACTTTTATTAAAGGACTCAGATGGTGATGGAGACCTTGATCTTATTTTTTCAGATAGCGAATGTGCCAACCTTCACCTGTTAAAAAATAATGGGACCAGTGTAAGTCCTGATTTTGAAAAAAATCGCTCTTCTTTTCTTTCAAGTAATATTTTTATGCCTTATCCTGCTCCTTTTTTAATTGATACAGATCAGGATGGTGATGAAGATCTGGTTGTAGGCACTAATTATGCTGCTACTAACACCGGCCGGGTTGATTATAAAAATTCCATGTGGCTATTTACAAATGATCGGTCTGATGAGCATCCTGAATTTAATTTCCAGCAAAGCAATTTTCTACAGGACCAGATGATAGATGTGGGACAGAATAGCAATGTTGTTTTTTTTGATCTTGATAATGATGGCGATGAGGATATGATAGTCAGTAAATTTACAGATCGTTCCAATGAATTCAGGACCGGATTTAGCTACTACGAAAATACCGGATCCTATTCAGAACCTGAATTTAATTTTATTACTGATGATCTTTATGGGTTATCAGGTTTCATGTTATACAATTTAAAAGCTCAGTTTATTGATGTAACCGGTGATAGAAAACCTGATTTTGTTTTTTCAGGAACAAGCTTAACAAATCCTCAAACAAATATTTATTATTTGGAAAATACAGGACTGGTTAGGTTCAATACAGATCTTGAACTTAAGACACTTGTATCTGGCCTGCCTTTTAACTCCAACTACCTTTTATCGGATATATTTTCAGATGGAAAACTTGATCTTTTGGTAACCTATAGTAGCAGGGTGACTCGTTTTGAGAGATTTCAGGGAGATTTTACGGTAGCGGATGAGAATTTTCATTCTTTACCCGGCTCTGTCAATGGGCTGGAGATAGCAGATATTGATAATGACAACAGGCTTGATCTTATATATTCTCGTTTCGATGAAATAAAGATTATTCATGACTTTGAAAATCCACTCTCCGAGGAAACTGACGTGAAATTAATTGCTTCTAAAGAAGGTGACGCTCTCGGGCAGAGCCCTGGGAATAAATTACAGATAACGGCAAGAAAAATATTAGGTAATAATATCCCTGAACTTATTATTGGTAATAATCTTGGGGGCATAACTATATTAAAATCAACGAGCGCTTACCCCGATCCTATTGAAGATCCTTTGACAATCTATCCTAACCCGCTTTTTCCGGACAACAACCTGAAGCTACAGTCTCAGCGCAATCTATTGCTCTATATTCTGAATACAGAAGGAAAAATACTCGTTGGCCCAACGTACTTACCAGCCTTTGAATTTTATGAACTAACCTTTGATAATCTTGCCGCAGGGATGTACATCATACATGTATTGGTTGATAACGAAACCAGCTGGCAAAGGAAATTTGTAATAACAAAATGATCCTATACCTGCAGCTAATTAATGATCCTCTTGAAGCTTTTGTCACAGATCCAACTGCCGAATTAAAAGCTGCATTCCCGAATGAAGAAGTTCTTTCTTTGGATAACTACTCAGAAGAATGGCTTGTAAAAAATGTCATTGCTCTTAGTCAGACGGAGGAGAATATTAAACTAATTATTTTTCGCCAGGATACAGCAGAATTTAAAAACCTTCAGCCTTTAATTATTCAGATCCCTCAATTTAAAAATCCTGTGATCCTTTATAAAGGACTAGCAACACCATTAATTCAAAAAATGAATTCAATAAAAAACATCCATCTTAATATTTTAGAGGAAAACCAGGATATTATTACAGCAGCAAAATTATTTTTTAAAGATTGATTGAGAATTTATCGGCATCCAGATAAAAGGGGAAACGATCCCGAAAAGCTTTCATCGGTTCATATTCCAGATTAACTACTACAATCTCCTCTTTTTCCGAAGGAGCATGTATAACATCACCTTTAAAACTATAAGCTGCAGAATGTCCGCAATAAGGGACATCATTACCGTCCACACCCACTCTGTTTACTCCAATACTATAAGAAAGATTTTCAATAGCACGTGCCTGTAATAGTGCATCCCAGGCATTGACACGCGGGCTTGGCCAATTGGCCACATAAATTAACAGATCAAAATCATATCCTTTTTCAGTATATATATTTCTGCTCCACACCGGAAATCTCAAATCATAGCAAATGAGCGGACATATCTTCCATCCTTTATACTCCACTACAAGGCGATCCCTTCCCGGTATATAGCTTTCATGCTCCCCCGCCATCCTGAACAAATGACGCTTATCGTAATGCTGATATTTGCCGTCAGGTGCCATCCATATAAGTCTGTTGTAGTATTTATCACCGTCTCTGATAATAATGCTTCCCGTTATTACCGCTTTTGTCTGTTTTGCCATCTGTTCCATCCATTTTACAGTGGCAGTGCCCATTACTTCTGCAAGAGCGGCTGCATCCATTGAAAAACCGGTGGTGAACATTTCAGGCAGAATGATTATATCCACCTCCTCTTCAAGCTGCCAGATCTTTTCCTCAAACATGGCACGATTGGCCGAAGGATTATGCCAGTGAAGCGGCGATTGTATAAAGGCTATTTTTAGATCTTGCATAAAATTTCAGCAGCTTTTTCAAGTGTATCTTTTTCTTTTGCAAAGCAGAACCTTAGCATTTGGTTATCCTGCCTGTCCTGATAAAAAACAGAAATTGGAATTGATGCTACCTTATGTTCTTTGGTAAGCCATTCTGCCATCTCCACATCAGGTTTATCTGATATATTTTTAAAGCTGAGGAGTTGGAAATAAGTACCGGAGCAGGGTACTACCTGAAATCGAGAGTCTTTCAATTTCTCAATAAAAAAATCTCTTTTTTCCTGGAAAGCACCCGGCAAATACTCATAATTTTCAGGATCAGTAATAAATTCTGCAAAAGCAGTTTGCACAGGCGTATTTACGCTAAAAGTAATAAACTGATGCATCTTTTTAATCTCTTTCATCAGAAATTCAGGAGCAACAGCATAACCAACTTTCCACCCTGTAGCATGGAATGTTTTCCCAAAAGAATAAATAGCTACTCCATTATTTCTCAGGACCTCTGATTTTAAAATGCTAAGATGGGGCTTATAATCAAAGATTATCCACTCATAAACCTCATCAGAGATGACTATAATATTTTTTTCTTCTACAATTTTCTCCAGCCTTTTTATATCTTCCTCTTCTAAAACAGCACCTGTAGGATTATGCGGAGTATTTATAATAATAGCTCTGGTTTTTGAGGATATTTTTTTATCTACCTGATCCCAATCAATTTTAAAATCAGGCTGTCTTAAAGGTATATGTACAGGTTTACCCCCGTTGAGGCGAATAGCAGGATCATAACTATCATAAGCAGGATCAAAGACAATAACTTCATCCCCTTTATGTATTAATGCCTGAAAAGTGGCAAATAAAGCTTCTGTAGCACCTGAAGTCACTACCATTTCCGTTAAAGGATCCGGTGCATAATTATGCCTGCCATCGATCATTTTACTAATGCTTTTTAAAAGCGCAGGCACTCCTGGCATGGGTGCATACTGATTATGCCCCTCCTGCATTTTACTGTAAATCAGATCTATCAACCTTTCATCTACAGGAAAATCAGGAAATCCCTGGGAAAGGTTTATGGCCCCTTCTTCATTAGCCATCTTTGACATGACAGTAAAGATTGATGTTTCTACATCAGGCAATTTTGATTTATGAGACATAATTCATCTTATTTTGGAACTGCAATACGATAGTCGGCTTTCACTTTGCCCTTAGAGATATTCTGAAGCTTTCCTTTTAGTAATCGTTTTTTAAAGGGAGAGAGTTTATCAGTAAATAATATCCCTTCAATATGATCATATTCATGTTGGATGATCCTGGCTTTTATACCGTCATAAACATCTTCATGCTCTTCCCAGTTTTCATCAAAATATTTAATTCTTACTGTTTCCGGGCGCGTTACATTTTCTCTTATATTTGGAATGCTCAGGCAGCCTTCTTCATACTCCCATTCTTCGCCTTTCTCTTCTATAATTTCAGGATTAACAAAAACCTTCCTGAAGCCATCCGTTTCTTTCTCCTCTAAAGGAGATGCATCCACCACAAACATTCTCAGGCTTTTGCCAATTTGTGGGGCAGCAAGTCCAACACCGCTGGCAGCTTCCATGGTTTCAAAAAGATCTTCAGAAAGCTTTTTCAGGTCAAGCTCATCCTTTTCAATATTTTGTGCCTTTTTCTTCAGCACAGGATCACCATAAACGACTATAGGATATATCATTCTATAAAAAATATCTTTTTACAAAGTTAGTAAGATTACTGACGCTCCATAAACGATTGCAAGATAATAGAGGCGCTTATTTTATCAATATTCTCTTTTTTTCTTCGTTCTTTCTTGCTCATACCACCGGCAATCATAGCATCAAACGCCATTTTTGAAGTAAAACGTTCATCTATTTGATGCAAAGGGATATCCTGATATTTTGCTTCGAATCTTGTAATAAAATTTTTTACCGATTTTGTAGCATCAGTATCCCTTCCTCTTAAATCTACCGGAACACCAATAACAACTGCATCGACAACTTCTTTGTTAAAGTAGTCCTCAAGAAATTTCCAAAGAAAATGGGTCGGCACCGTTTCAAGAGGAGAAGCTATAATTTTTGAAGGATCTGTAACCGCAATACCGGTTCTTTTTAGTCCATAATCTATGGCCAGTAATCGTCCCAATTAGTTAAGCTTAATTACTTCCTGGTATTTTTTCAGTATTTGATCTTCAAGCTGTAAAGCTTTCGGGAACAGGATATGATTCTCAATCATGGCGTGTGTACGCAGCTTTTCTTCAAAGGCCTTTAATTCAGAAAAAATAACCTTTAGATGTAGAGGAGCATGTGATGGCAAATGATATTGATTTGTAATTCTTCTTACGCTGCGCATCTCATCATCATGCTCAGAATGTTCTACAGCATAGTGTTGTAAAGAATACTTTTCAACAGACATATATTGTCTTGATGTGAGATAACCTTGCTCCTGTGCCTTTTTTAACAATTCGATATATGAAAATAAAGAATCTTCCTCCTCATATATATGATGAATGAAATCCTCTGCAAAAAGCGGAAAAACAATCTTTAAATCTATAACTATTTGCTCGTAGCCAATATGTTTTTCATCTAGATTCTTTATGAGGTGAGAAATATAAGGAAGATCTTTTTTGATAAAGACAGAATGTGAATGCTTGAGATATTCAACTATTAAATTAATAGGATAATTAATAAGCTCTCGTAGCTCATTTTTTTTATTGCTTTTAGCTGCCGCTTCAAGATTTTGTATAACCTGCTTTACTTTTACGCCATTTCCTTTGCATGCCTCTTCCAGTGTATGGTTAGGATAACGATAAAATTGAATGCCAAAGTAATACAGCACCGAAGCATAGATATGATTGGTTGAAACTAATGATACTATTTTAGAGGAACCCTGCAGCATCCAAACTTTGTTTAGAAATAGACGTAAAGATAAAAAACCTAAACGTAAATAATCAAGGTTAACATTAAATATGATATAAACGTTGAATAATTATACTAACATTTTATAAGTTTAACCTTCCCAAAAGATATTTATAAATTTAATTCTTTAATAACTTAATGAAAGAAAAATATAAAAACTCCTCATATCAGATCAAATTACCATTATTTCTGGCATTTGGACTGGCAGCCGGTATCTTAATAGGTGCCACTTTTTCTGATACCCGCACAAAGCAGGAAGATCTTGGTAAAAGCCTACAGAAATTTAAGGAGGTGCTTACATTAATTGACCGCAATTATGTGGACGAGGTTAATTCAGAAAAATTAGTTGAAGATGCTATTATTCAGATGCTTGATGAGCTTGATCCTCATAGTGCCTATATACCCGCAGAAGAACGTGCACGAGCTAATGAGGCCCTACAGGGAAATTTTGAAGGAATCGGAATAGAATTCAATATTTTTAAAGATACTATTGTTGTGGTATCCCCATTAGGAGGTGGACCAAGTGAAGCGGCGGGTTTAAGACCCGGTGATAAAATTATAAAAGTAGATGGAGAAAATGTTGCAGGAATTGGCATTACCAATCTTGATGTACAGAAACATCTTAAAGGCCCCAAAGGATCAAAGGTTGACGTGACTGTAAAACGCAGATCAGCTAAAGAGCCCATTACCTACACTATTACTCGTGATAAAATACCACAACATTCAGTAGAGGCAAGTTATATTGTCAGAGATGATATAGGTTATATTAAAATCAGCAGGTTTAGCGCTACTACCTATCAGGAGTTTATCGAAGCTCTGAAAAACCTGAAGCAAAAAGGTATGGAAAAATTAATTCTTGAC
Source organism: Candidatus Cyclobacteriaceae bacterium M2_1C_046 (assembly GCA_051418055.1). Lineage (GTDB taxonomy): Bacteria > Bacteroidota > Bacteroidia > Cytophagales > Cyclobacteriaceae > JBPRGH01. The sequence goes on from JBPRGH010000112.1 coordinate 34,421, forward strand.
CTTCAGGGAAACCCCGGCGGGTATATGAATCATGCAATCCAGATCACGGATGAATTTCTGCCTGATGGTAATAAAATTGTTTATACTAAAGGAAAGCAGGCAAGGTTTAATACTGATGCCGAAGCTAAACGAAAAGGGATGTTTGAAAAAGGTGACCTAATCGTTCTGGTGAATGAAGGTAGTGCAAGTGCATCTGAAATTGTTTCCGGAGCACTTCAGGATAATGACCGTGCGCTGATCGTGGGCCGCCGTACCTTTGGTAAAGGACTTGTACAGCAACCTATTGAGCTCAGCGACGGAAGTGAGTTAAGACTCACTATTTCCCGCTACTATACCCCTAGCGGTCGCTCAATACAAAAGCCCTATGAAGATGGTAAATATGGCGAAGACCTGCTTAAACGATACGAGCATGGAGAGCTTTTTAATGTGGATAGTATTCAGTTCAATGATTCTTTAAAATATAAAACCAAGTCAGGAAGAGTAGTATATGGTGGGGGTGGTATAATGCCTGATTTCTTTGTGCCTCTGGATACAACCCAGGCCTCTACATACCTGAATCAGCTTTATAATCTTAATGTTGTACAGGAGTATACATTCCAGTACGTTCGTGACAATGCTAAAAGGCTCGAGAAGTTATCCATTGAGGAGTTTCAGAAGCAGTTTAAAGTTACCGATGCAATGCTTCAGGATCTGACACAGTTGGGAAAAACATATGATGTAAAACCCAAACCGGAACAATTAGAGGAGAATAAAGAGCTTTTTAAGCTGCATATTAAAGCACAAATAGCACGACAGGTATGGGGCAATGATGGCTTCTATCCTATCTTTAATGAAACAAATGAAGTACTACAGAAGGCAGTTAATTTATTTGATGAAACTGATGAATTAGAAAGTAAACTATAGAAGATGTTTTACCATAGATTAGGAGAAATACCCCCTAAAAGACATACTCAATTCAGAAAACCCGATGGAAATCTTTACCATGAAGAGCTGGTAAGCTCTCTTGGGTTTTCCGGTCTTTATAGTAATCTTTACCATATTTATCCTCCCACAAGGATTAAAGAGCTTCAAAAATCAGTGGATTTTAAATATGAAATAGATAAATCCTATGGGCTGAAGCAAACACATTTGAATACCTCACAGGTCGGGACAACCGGCGATGATTTTCTTGATAGCCGAAAATATTTACTGGCTAATAATGATGTCGCCCTGGCCTTATGTAATCCAGATTCAAAAAAGATGGATTACTATTACAAAAATGCCGAAGGTGATGAGGTGATTTTTGTGCATGATGGCAGTGGGACCTTCTACAGCCAGTATGGCAAAATTTCAATACGGCAAGGTGATTATATTGTCATTCCCCGTACTACGATCTATCGGATAGAGTGGGATGAGGATCCGGTAAGGCTACTTATAATAGAATCTTCAAATCCTGTAGAAACTCCAAATCGTTACAGAAATGAACTGGGGCAGCTGCTTGAGCATTCTCCTTACTGTGAAAGAGATATTCGGGGACCTGAAGAGTTAGTGACTGAAAAAGATAAAGGTGAATATTTATTAAAAATTAAAAAATTCGATCAGCTTCATAATTATTTATATGAACATAGCCCTTTTGATTTAGTTGGCTGGGATGGGTTTTTATGGCCTTATGCCTTTTCCATACATGATTTCGAACCGATCACCGGAAGAATACATCAACCACCTCCCGTACATCAGACTTTTCAGGCTTACGGATATGTTATTTGCTCATTTGTACCAAGATTATTCGATTATCACCCCTTATCAATACCTGCACCATATAACCACTCCAATATTGATAGTGACGAGGTGCTTTATTATGCCGAAGGTAACTTTATGAGCAGAAAAGGTATTGAACGAGGGTCCTTTACTCTACATCCGGGAGGATTACCTCATGGCCCTCATCCGGGAACGGTGGAGAAAAGTATCGGCGCCAAAGAAACACATGAAATTGCTGTAATGGTAGATACTTTTAAGCCCCTGTATTTAACTAAGGAGGCCCTGCAATATGTAGATAAGGATTATCCTATGAGTTGGACAAATAAGCATTAATATCTTATCATTCATGATTTATAATCAGACTGTGGGCTCTAAATCCACAGTCTTTTTTTACAAATTAATTTACGACCAAAGAAACATCATTTACCCAATTACTTAGTTTGTCCAATTATCTTAGATATTTCTGATATTTAGATTGGTTTGGCATAATATTTACTATCTGATGTGTTAGTTATGGCATTTAATGATCATTGGGATGGATAAATTTTCAACCATTTAATAATTTATTTTTTTATCAGCTGTTGCTTGATATTATTATCGTTATTTACAATCTCATGACAGCCTTATTTGATTTTATTATATTAGTCCTAAAGAGATCAATACTGTATTTTTACATAACTGATTTTTGTACTCAAACAGGAAATTTAACTTTTTAAAAACAATATGACTATAAATTTTAACCTTAAAATATACGTTGTAGCAGTCTCCACTATTCTTCTTTTTTCACTTCAGTCAAGTGCCCAGTCTCAGTTGACAATTGAAGAAATTATGCAGGGAAAAGATTTTACAGGTCATTGGCCCACTAATCCCCGGTGGTCAGAAGATGGTAAAACAGTATATTTTGACTGGAATCCAGATAATAATCCCTCTGATTCCCTTTATAAATATGTGTTGGGAAAAGACGCTCCTGAGAAAGTTAATCCCAATGAGCGAAGAAATCTTCCTTCTTCTGGAGGGGAATATAATTCCGACCATTCCCTGAAGGTCTATTCTAAAGATGGTGAGATTTATCTTTTAAATATCAAAACAGGAAAAATTAGTCAGCTTACCAAAACTTCAACCCGAGAGCATAGTCCTTATTTTCATGGAGAAAATATCCATTTTACTGCTGATAATAACCTATTCGAACGATCTGCAGACGGTGCAATAAAGCAGCTAACTGATTTTAAAAATAAAAAAGCTCCAAAAGAAAAGAAGCCTTCTGTACAGGAAGAGTGGCTGGAAGAGGATCAGCTATTATTATCAGAAGTATTAAAAAAGCGCCATGAAGAAAAAGAAATGGCAAAAGAGATCAGAGAGGCGAATGAACCAGAACAGCCTAAAATCATATATATTGATGATAAGAGAGTAAGCAATATTGAGATGAGCCCCAAAGGCGATTACATCTCCTATACCCTTTATACCCGGGCTAAAGATAAAGATACCATGGTGCCTGAATTTGTTACTGTTTCCGGTTTTACTGAACCTATTACAACACGACCAAAAGTAGGAGCCGATCTTGCGAGCCGTGAAGTATGGCTTTATAATTTATCAATGGATTCAGTTTACAAGGTCCACCAGGATGATTTTGAAGGCATTAAAGATCAGCCCGATTTTTATGAGGAATATCCGGAATTACAGGAAAAAGAACCAGAGATCCGAGAAGTATATAGCTACGGTCCATTTTGGTCTGAGGACGGAAATCACGCTGTAATGGTTCACAGAAGCACAGATAATAAAGATCGCTGGATAACCTTACTAAACCCGGTTTCAGGTCAAAATACTGATCTTGTCCGCCAGAGAGATGAAGCCTGGATAGGTGGACCCGGTATGGGATGGGGCTTATATTCCGCCGGAGAAATAGGATGGATGCCCGACAATGAGTCTGTATGGTTTCAATCAGAAGAAACAGGTTATTCTCACTTATACACTGTTAATGTAAACTCAAAAGAGAAGAAAGCCCTTACCTCAGGAGAGTTCGAGATTTACAATCCCAAGCAATCCAGAGACAAAAAGAACTGGTATTTCAGCAGCAATGAAGGAGATGCAGGGCAAAGGCATTTTTACCGGATGCCGATTAATGGCGGGAAAAGAACCAGAATAACAACTAAAGAAGGTCACCATGATGTGGCGCTTTCTCCGGATGAAAAAAAGATTGCTGATTTTTACTCTTATGCCAATAAACCCTGGGAATTTTATCTGATGGATAATAAGCCCGGCGCTTCAATGAGGCAAATTACCAACTCTACGAATGAAGATTTTGAGGCTTATAACTGGCGAGTGCCTGAATTTATTACTTTTGAAGCACGTGATGGAGCATCAGTCCCTGCCCGTTTATACAAGCCTGAAAATCCAAAGCCTGATGCACCTGCTGTTATTTTTGTACATGGCGCAGGATATCTTCAAAATGCTCACAAATGGTGGAGCAGCTATTTTCGTGAATATATGTTCCACAACTTCCTGGTTGATAACGGCTATACTGTCCTCGACATAGATTATCGTGCAAGCGCTGGTTATGGTCGCGACTGGCGAACTGCCATTTACCGTCATATGGGCGGCTGGGATCTTAATGATAATGTCGATGGGGCGAAATATCTGATCAATGAACATAATATTGGAGAAGATAAGGTAGGTATTTACGGAGGCTCTTACGGTGGATTTATCACTTTGATGGCTTTATTTACAGAGCCAGATGTTTTTGCCGCCGGTGCTGCTTTAAGATCCGTTACTGACTGGGCTCATTATAACCATGGATATACTTCCAATATTTTAAATACTCCTGCCCTGGACCCTAAAGCATATAAAAGATCGTCACCGATCTATTTTGCTGAAAACCTTCAAAAGCCTCTATTGATCGCCCATGGGATGATAGATACTAATGTTCATTTCCAGGATGTAGTGAGGCTGTCACAACGGTTGATTGAATTAGGCAAAGAGGATTGGGAGATGGCAATTTATCCCGTTGAAGATCATTCTTTCGTTGAACCATCAAGCTGGACAGACGAATATACCCGGATATATAAATTATTTGAGGAAAATCTTAAGACAGAGATTAATAAATAATATAAAAGAGAAGGGGAGTTAAATATTAATACCCCTTCTCATATTTATTATTTTTAATTATTACTTTCAGGTGAATACCCTGTAAATACAGAAGTGGCCTCAGTAGCAACTTCGCCACCACGCCATTGTACCTCAGGGCTGGCAAAATGATTAATGCCCATAGCTTTTAACCGATCTTCCTGCTTTGCCAGGCGCTCAGTGAAATCACTGAAATCAAGATTGGAATCAGCTGTCCAGGCAACTTCTGCAACCGCTATAGCTCTTGGCCAAAAGCGGTTATCCATTACCTCGTTACTATGTACCATCTCCGTCCATACCGGAGCTTCTATTCCAATTGAATTAGGGTTATCTGAGCGAAAGCTATAAACATCTTTAAGTGATACACCTGTTTTCTTACACCAGTTGTTAGTATTCTCCTGGCCCTCTATATTGGCATGGTCTAGATAAAAATGTGAGCATATAGATTCTATCACTTTCACATCAACAACACTCTCCACTTTGCCGTGCCATTCCTGGCTGATCAGGCTTTCACTTACAGGAGCTTTAGTTACTTCTTCCCAGCCAATGGTGGTTTTTCCATAGTGCCGAACTATTGAATCTGCTTTTACGACAAATTCTTCATATAGTGGATCTTCAATTTCATCACCACCTATATGAAACCATGGCCCTTTAGTGATCGCTGCAACTTCACCGATCACTGTGGATACAAAATCATAAGATTCAGGTTTGGTAAGGCATAATTTACTCCATCCAACCTGATGACCAGTGTATGGATCAGGAGGTAAGGCTAATTTTGGATCAATGTTGCTATTCTCAGGACAATTTAGCTCCGGATAAGATGCCAGAGCTGAATAAATGTGGCCGGGCATATCGATTTCCGGGATAATAATAATATTACGTGCCAGAGCATAATCCTGTAATTCTTTATAATCTTCCTGAGTAAGATATCCGGATTTGCCTCCGGTTACAGAACTTTTCGCCCCTATCTCTGTAAGTGCAGGCTTACTTTTTATTTCAATTCTCCAGCCCTGATCATCTGTTAAATGCAGATGCAGACGATTGAGCTTGTACAAGGCCATTCTGTCGGCATGCTTTTTCAAATAATCAAGATCAAAAAAGCTTCGGGAGACATCTACCATTGTGCCTCTCCAGCTAAATTTAGGCACATCTGTTAGTTGAACATGACGAAGCATTAAATCAGTACCGGCCAATTTTCCCTGTTCAATTTCAGCCGGAAACATCTGCCTTAGTGTTTGCACAGCATAAAATAAACCGGCTTCTGTAGCTGCTTTTAACGTGGCACCTTCATTTGACACTGTCAAGTTATATCCTTCCTGTCCTAGCTGGTCATTTAAAGATGTATCCAGAATGATATTCCAATTACCACAACCATTTCCAGTACTAAGGGAAACATTAGTATTTGCAGGTTTAAGTAATTCTTCCAGCCATAAAGCAGCCTCTTTCCCTCCGGCACTATAACATATTACATTTTCCTGCGGGATCAGAAACATTTCATTTCCCCATTCAACAGTCTGTGGTAAAGGGATAATTGCCGGTGGCGGACCTTCTGCTAAAATTTGTTCTTGTGGAATTTTACTACAAGAAATGAAAATAAAAGGGAGAGCCAACAATAAACTTTTTAAACTGATTACTAAACCATTCATTTTACAGATGATAATTAAATTTATCTCAAATTAGGAAATAATGGCTAGATTCCAATCATATCCTACCATATTCTAATTTCACAGATTTTTATCAAATGCACATTTTCGATTGTAAATAAAGCCTCTTAAATAGAAAAAGGATTAATTAGTATCGGTATTCGTTATCTCGTTGAGAATTTATATGAGGTTTGCGATGTGTATTTCTCTCCGGGATTCAATACTACAGAGGGAAAATTATTTTGATTTGGAGAGTCAGGAAAATGTTGTGTTTCAAGTGCAAGTCCATACCTGTAACGGTACACGACATTATTTTTCCCTGTTATGGATCCATTAAGAAAATTACCGGAATAAAATTGAAGACCAGGTTCTGTGGTATACACTTCCATATACCTACCACTTTCTGAGTGGTATAAAGAAGCTGCTTTTTTCATACCCTCTCCATTCAGCACCCAGTTATGATCATACCCGTTTGCATTTTCCAGTTGCTTATTATTAACATTTATTTCCTGCCCAATTTTTTTGGGAGAAGTAAAATCAAAAGGCGTGCCTTCTACAGGCCTTATATCTCCTGTTGGTATAGAAGTGCTGTCAACCGGAAGGAAATGCCCTGCATTAATTTTTAACTTATGATTCAGGATATCTTCTTTTACATTGCCTGATAAATTGAAATAAGAATGGTGTGTCAGATTCACTATCGTAGGTTTATCTGTTGTAGCTTCATACGCAATATCAAGTCCATCATCTGAAAAAGAATAAGTTACAAACGATGTTAGTGTACCAGGATATCCTTCTTCTTCATCAGGGCTTATATATTTAAGTTTTAAACCAACTATATCCCGAGTTTGAAAAGTATCTTCAACAGTCCATACCCTCTTGTCAAAGCCTTTTTCACCACCATGAAGATGATTTTCACCGTTATTTCTTACAAGGATGTATTCATTACCATTAAGCGTAAATTTGCCCTTAGCTATCCGGTTCCCATATCGTCCGATAATAGCACCAAAATATGGTGAGTTATTTAGGTATCCCTGAAGAGAATTATACCCCAGTACAATATCTTCTATCTTTCCATTTTTATCCGGCACCTCCAGATGAGTGATAATTCCCCCATAGGTGATAATTTTCATTTTAGACCCATTAGGGCTGGTTAAAATATATGCATCGATTTCAGTGCCATCAGGTAGTACACCGAATTTTTCTTTACGTAAATCACTTGTTGCTTTATCTTGATTCATATTATCTTGTTGTGGATATGCACATCCGAATAAAGAAAGAATGATAATAACATTTTTAATCATTTGCTTAAGTCTTTAACACACCTAAACCCTGTATGGCTAAAACCTGAATCCCGGGTTGATCCCATTCTTATCAAACCTGAAATCCGCTACAGTAGCTATCTTTGCACAAAAAAGCTCCTCCTTTAATTACATGTTTAGCCAGGTCCTGCATGCGCGGGTCATAATAATTTTAAGACCCTTTAGGATCTTTGGTCTTTTCAGATTTAAGTATTTCAGAGTAGCTGTAGACATTATACTTATCCTCACAATATTCCTATACATTATCGGCCATATCATAATAACCAAATGTATTTGGCGGGTAAGATTTAACAGGAGCTGTAATTTCCACCCCACCCTTCTTATCATTTCTATAAAGGAAAAATCCCTGCCAGAAATTGACCTTATCAAATGAATTTCCAATAGCTTGGTAACCACATGGATATTTTATTTTCAGATCCTCCGGCCGCTGCAAATTCCCATTCGGCTTCCGTAGGTAGTATTTTCCCTGCCAATCTCCATATTTAAAAGAAATCCCGCAGTTATAAGTTACCATATCAACCTATATCTTTTCATTTAAAAACAAGGTCTCACAAGCTACTCCTGTAAGTTATTTTCTAAAGCATAATTATAAAATCACGGAAGACAAAATGACCTTCCCTGACTAAATAACTACCAAAATATCAGATATAGGATAGCTACTATTATTATAATAACCAAAGCACTGATATTGAAGGTTTTACCGGTTTTAAACAAACTACTGGATAAAATAATTGCCTTCTCGCTATCCTTTCCTTTTCCATCTATATAACTAACAATCGCAATTATCAGCATCGATAACAACCACGTCCACATCATCTGATCCATGAATGGAAGGTTTATAAAGAATATTGCATCCGACCATTCATTAGGACCGACTTTAAAATATAATGCAATCGGAATAGAAAGAACAACTCCCCAAATGGCCGCTTTGTTTGTTGATTTCTTCCAGAAAAGACCCATTATAAAGACAGCTAAAATTCCCGGGCTTACAACACCTGTGTACTCCTGTATATATTGAAATACCTGTCCGAGGTTCTCCAGCTGAGGTGCCAGAATTACCCCGATAACCAAAGCAACAGAAGCACTTACCCTACCTACTGTTACCAGTTGCTTTTCACTGGCATTTTTAGCAAAATAAGGTTTATAGATGTCCATTGTGAAAATTGTAGCCGTTGAATTCAGCATAGATGCAAGTGACGAAACAATTGCTGCCGCCAGTGCTGCAAGTACCAACCCCTTTAACCCAACGGGAACAAATGTCCTGATCAGCCAGGGATACGCGCTATCATTTATAATATTTCCTGTTTGACCGAAAAAGGCAGGATCAGCAGATTCAGGTGTTATCATACCACCTGGGCCTATATTCATGACATAAGCAACAATTCCCGGAACAACTACAATGATCGGAATGATCAGTTTTAATCCTGCAGCTAATGCAATACCTTTTTGTGATTCTTTTAAGCTTTTAGCAGCCAGGGTTCTCTGAATGATATACTGATTAAATCCCCAATAATAAAGGTTAGCAACCCACATTCCCCCAAGTAAAACCGCAAGGCCGGGAAGATCCCACCATGCATCTTTTCCCCCGGGTGTAATTATCTCACCTTTCTCAAGGATCATAGAAAACTTCTCTGGCACCCGCTCATAAACAGCCTGTATACCTGAAATAACTCCTCCATCAGGAGAGACATATTGTAAAGCAATCACAGTAGTTATTAAACCGCCAATTACTAAAAGAATTACCTGTAATACATCAGTCCATGCTACAGCAGCCAAACCACCATAGAGAGAATATGCGGCAGCAAATATTGCCAGTCCGAAAATGGAGTACATAAAAATTGAGCCCGTCCCTTCACCAATTATCGTGTCTAAAGCTGTGGCGCCCAAAAATAATACTGAGGTGAGATTGACAAAAATGAAAAGGGCTATCCAGAATACAGCCAGGATAGTTTTTAGGCTTGTACTAAATCGCTGTTGCACAAACTCCGGAATAGTGTAGAGCCCTTTCTCAATGAATATTGGCAGGAAATATTTTCCTACAATAAGCAAAGTAATAGCAGCCATCCATTCATAAGAGGCTATTGCAAGTCCAATGGCAAATCCTGAGCCCGACATACCAATAAATTGCTCAGCAGAAATATTTGCAGCAATCAAAGAAGCTCCTATCGCCCACCAGGGCAGTGATTTACTGGCGAGGAAATAATCCTCAGAGGTCTTCTTACCCTTTCGGGAAACATATAATCCAATACCAACAATTAATAAACAATAGCTGATAAAGATGACGATATCGAGCGTTTCAAAATTCATAGTATAGTGTTATTTCAGTAGATGAAGTAGTATTTAATGCTAATGGTGCCTAATATTACGATAATAATCTGAAAATATGCAATGTACCGCCTTATAGAAGCCGATATTCTCTAAAATTTTCACTCAACCCGGTTACTAAACTAAAATAGAAGTTACACTCATTCCGTAGGTATTTTTAAATACATTTTGTTTACTTTGCTAAAAATTTTAGGAGAAATTGAAATGGAGATAGTCTGGCTGGTTACAGGGGTAGTAATAGGGGCGGTAATAGCTTATTTTTTTGCTCATGCACAAAATCAAAAACAAAATTCTGAGCATGATGGAGCTTATAAATTGTCAGAAGAAAAGAATAACCTTTTAAATGAACAGCTTCAGGAAATAAAAGAACAATTATCAATAGAAAGGCAGCAGGTTATCCAGCTAAACAATCAGCTTGCATCCAGGGAGGCAGATTTCAGAAACCTAAATGAAAAGCTCCAGGAGCAAAAAAGCCAGGTTAACGAGCTTCAGCAAAAATTTTCAATAGAATTTAAAAATCTGGCGAATGAAATTTTTGAAGAAAAGAGTAAAAAATTTACAGATCAGAATAAATCCAATCTTACTGAGCTGCTAAATCCTTTAAAGGAAAAAATAATTGATTTTGAAAAAAAGGTAGAGCAGAATAGTAAAGAAAGCCTTGAGCAGAGCGCCTCCTTAAAAGAGCAGCTAAAAAACCTTCGGGAATTGAATCAGCAGATGTCAAAAGAGGCTGAAAATCTCACAAGAGCATTGAAAGGAGATTCAAAAGCACAGGGTAACTGGGGCGAATTTATCCTTGAATCCATACTTGAAAAATCAGGACTTGAAAAAGGTCGTGAATATCTTGTTCAGGAATCATTTACAGATGAAAGCGGCAGAAGATTTCAGCCGGATGTTATAATTAACCTTCCTGAAAGCAAAAATTTAATTATTGATTCGAAGGTGTCTTTGATTGCATATGAGCGATTTGTTAGCGCTGCAACCAATGAAGAACAGACCACGCAGCTAAAAACTCATATCCAGTCTATTCGCACTCATTTAAAACAACTTGACAGAAAAAAATACCACAGCCTCTATGGTGTTGACGGTCTTGATTTCGTATTGATGTTTATTCCTATAGAGCCTGCCTTTAGTCTTGCAGTACAACATGACGGAGAGCTTTTTAATGATGCATACCAGCAAAATATTGTTATTGTAAGCCCTTCCACTTTGATTGCCACATTACGTACGATAGCCAATATCTGGAAGAATGAATACCAGAACCGCAACGCACTGGAAATTGCACGCCAGTCGGGAAGTTTGTATGATAAATTCACTGCCTTTACTGAAGACCTTATAAAGGTTGGTAAAAATATTCAGCAGACCCAGGGAAGCTATCAGGATGCGATGAATAAATTAGTGGATGGTAAAGATAATCTTATCAGAAAAACTGAGCGGCTACGAGAGTTAGGGGCTAAAACCAGTAAATCAATAGACCAGAAGCTTATTGACCGCAGCGAAGAACATTAATATTAAATACGAGTTAATTGTTTCGCAGGCTTCTATATTAATGTTGGAAAGAGACGAGGATTTATTTGAATAACACTATGGCAGGAATGGCATTTTCAAGCCTTCGGGTAGGCGAGCAGTACAGGCTTAAAAATTACGGGGAAACCTACGAATTTACCGTTAAGGAAAAGCTTGATGAAAACAACTTTATTCTAAAAGATATATATACCCTTGAAGAATATGAATTAAATGACCTGGTAAAATATGGTAAAGGCAAAGACTACGAGCTTTATTATCGAAATGAAGATTAAATACTGAAATTATCTTAGGCCGCTTCCCTCAGTCGCACACTATTTAATAAAATATACTATAGTTAGTTAAGCTCCCTCGGGCCGCGCTTTCGCTACTCGCCGTCCTTTCGCAGCTGAACCCGGGGCTCATGCCAGACGCGCAGTCATGGCACGCCTACCAGCGGCGGGCTCAAACATGCCGCTCTATCGCTAGCGGATTGATTAGTCTTTAGTCCTTAGTACATTGGAATTGCAACAAAAAACTGGACAAAATATTAAGCTACTAGTTTAAGTGTTTGTTTGCTTTTTTCCATTGGTGAAGTATAATCAATTGAAGAGTGAATTCTTTCCCTGTTATACCATCCTTCTACATACTGAAATATT
>JBPRGH010000113.1:0-99449 GCA_051418055.1 Candidatus Cyclobacteriaceae bacterium M2_1C_046
CGAAAAATGCACTGTGTATAACAATAGCTATAAAAATATAGGGCGGGCAGTGGGTTAGGTTATTTTCGTTCTTGTAGCTACTTTTACTACGGGGGACAACTATTCACTTCGATTGCCCTACATTTTATAGCCTGTGCGTTATGTGCAAGCGGCTCTATAAAGAATGAATAAGAAGAAAGACAAATATGGTGGACTCTATATAATAGGTTTTTTAATCCTTCTTACTATCGGTCTAATTTATTATAAATATTACTTACGTGACCTCCCGCAAAACTACACTATCGGCAAAATAATTAAAATATGGAAACCAGTTAAAGGAGGAACTGTCGTTTCTTACTCCTATACAGTTAATGGTGAAGAATATGAAGGCTCTGTAAAGTTACATCCTTATGAAGATGTGGCTAAACCTAATAAAATATTTTTAGTCGAGTATCCTGAAAATTATGAGAATGAAGGAGTAATGCTTCTTGATTTTCCTATTAATGATAATATACAACCACCAATAACTGGTTGGGACAAAAAACCTAATATAAACAACTAGAACTAGTACAAGCATATGAAGCCGCCGCCAGCACATAACATTAGCTATAAACAATAGGGCGTGCAGTGGTGTAGGTTCGGTCGGTTCTTTTAGCTACTTTTACTACGGGGGACAGTGGCGTGGCTTCGATCTGCCCTACTGTTTATAGCCTTGGCGTTATGAGCCATTCAGGAATTTAATTGTATCCTGAGGTGGTACTTGGACAGGTTTTTCGGTCTGACAGTCAGGAACTTTGCTGAACAGGCAGTGGTAGAACAAACTTATCGTTCCTTAACACAGTCACGATAAAACAAATAGATAATTAAATTAAGCTCCTGGAACGGGATTGGGCGCAGTGGGTCGAGGAACTGCCGTTGAATAAGAGGTTCGAACAGCTTTCCCTTTGTTGGATAAGCGCTACCCGCATTCGGCACCTGGCTTTTAGGGAAGCACGGCAGTCAGTTTGGAATTCATTTTGATTATTGAGAACGGGAAAATTTAATTATCTATTTGAGAAGGGAACGGCTCATAACATTGTGTATAAATCAGTGTGGGTGTTGTGGTTCTGGGCGTTCAGTGGTATCTTCATCTTTTATATCGGGGGACAATGACGCAGGTTTTAGCCACACCGATTTATACACTTAGCGTTATGCCCAATTTAAAATGAAAATTAAACATAGATTAAAAATAAATTTAGATTATGATTTAAGAAATCTTCTGAATCAGCTATCTCAGGATTTAGAATCAAACTATCAGTGGCAAACAACGATTATTGAAAATACAATCGTATGGAATAAAGTGGAGAGAATCTATAGGATGATATGGAAACCAACAGATTTCCTGACAAACGGTAAAATTAAGGTCAATCAAGAATATGGATCAAAATATTATTTGGAATTTAAATTTTATCCTAAAAAACCTTTAATTGGATTTATAATAATCTTAATTGCTGGTCCCATATTGGTTGCTATTAATCAGATTTTTCAATTTAATCTCCCTAATGAGATATTAAAATTTCTTGTTTGGGCAAGTCCAATTATGGCAATATTACTAGCAATCCTAAACTATTTTATTTTCAAACGAATAATGAAATTTTCTCTTAACAAATCAATTTCACGAATACTCTATAATGATTAAAAAACTGGGCATAACAATAGCTATACTCAATAGGGCGTGCTGTGGTGTAGTTTCATTCGGTGGTTTTAGCTACTTTTACTACGGCGGACAGTTATTCACTTCGATCTGCCCTACTGAGTATAGCCCGAGCGTTAGCAACAATTCGATTCAAGAAAGTTTAGAGTAAATGAATAAGAATTTTTTAATTTATTTGATTATTGGGTTATCATCAACAGTTTATAGCTGTAATCAGAAAAATGACAGTACTATCGGGTGTAACAAGTCCAAAATATTACCTCTAATTTTCACAACCAATGACATAGTTGAAATATACCACGAGGATAATCCAGCAAACAACGATAGACAACAATATTATAGAAGTGCTTTAGTTGACTCAATCGATAACTTAACGCTTACAATGCTGGAATTCTCAGGAGGAATAGCTTTAGATGGTCAAGGATTTTTCAATCCATGTTATTCTATCGATCAATTTTATGATGATTTTCAAGATTACAAGAATAACTCTATTCGTCCCTTTTATGATTCGTTAGACCAAAATGATAAAGAGTCCAAAGAATTTATTAAAAAATTAAAAACGAATTTCTTTTCCGAGAACCCTTACTTCGACAAAGACTACTTTAAAAGCAATAGAATAAATCAATTAACTTACGATCTTTTAACTTTAGAATTAGAACTTGTTAATTAGATAGAAAGATTGGTGAATGAATCGAACAGTTGCTAACAGTAGCTATACACTATAGGGGGTTCAGTGGTGTAGGTTGGTTCGGTTTCTTTTAGCTACTTTTATATCGGGGGACAATTATTCACTTCGAAACTCCCCTACAGTATATAGCCTTGGCGTTAGCGACAATACGCCCCAGAACAGAATAACATGAACTTAAGAAAACTAACTTTTAGAACAGATCTGTACTCAACTTTAACATATGAACAGTTAAAGGACAAACTAAGCAACAGAATTGGCATCAACTTCAAACTTGGACTCGTTAACAACGAAGAAATTCACCTATATTATTTAAAAGACGTCTATACGAATCATGGATTTGATAGAATTCCAGCATGTGAGATTAAGATTTTAAATAAATTGCAAAATGACAATAAAACCAAAATTACGTTTCAAATCGCAGACTATTATTTAATTTTCACTGCCATAGTTCCATTAATTTTCATGGGAATACTTTATGTAACCAATGCTCCAATTCTCTTTGAAATTTTATATGCATATCCAATCTTATATTTAATGTTAATGTACATTTATACAGATCAATCGGACAGATTTAAAGGAGATTTAATCAACTTAGAAAAGTCAGTGGAAGGGCGTACAGTCGCTAACAGTAGCTATAAAATATAGGGCGGGCAGTGGGTTAGGTTATTTTCGTTCTTGTAGCTACTTTTACTACGGGGGACAACTATTCACTTTGATTGCCCTACATTTTATAGCCCTGGCGTTAGCCACAATCATGGTACGGTAAAGGGACATCGTTTACAAAGTTAAAGGCACATAGTTTACACTTTTTAAGACGTAATTTGATTGAAAAAATCAGATTGCCATGCCTTGGAAAGAAACAACAACTATGGAACAAAAAGTAGAATTTATTTGTGAATGGCGTACTCAAAAGTATAGCATCACAGAGCTTTGCAAAGCCTTCAACATATCCAGGCCTACAGCTTACAAACTGATAAATAGGTTTGAAAATGAAGGACTAGAAGGGCTCATGGAGTACTCAAAAGCTCCGAGTAATCATCCCAATAAAACACAAAAAATAATTGAAGAAAAAATCATTCAATTAAAGGAAAAACATTTGCTCTGGGGTGCCAAAAAAATCAGGCGATTATTGTTTAACCAATGCGACAAGGAAGATATACCCAGTGTAGTTACAGTCCATAAAATACTCAAGGATAATGGGTTTGTAAAGCCTCAAAAAAGAGTTAGAAGAGTAAAGCCTGTCTTCCCAATTTTCGACCCTCAGGAATGCAATGAAGTATGGAGTGCAGATTACAAAGGAAAGTTCTTAATGGGCAACAAAATATACTGTCATCCGCTGACCATTGCAGATTCCAGGAGCAGGTTTTTATTTACTGCCAAAGGACATTACAATGAAAATTTAAAGGCCGTTAAAGCAGAATTTACAAAGGTTTTTAGAAAATATGGTATGCCTAAACAAATCCATACCGACAACGGTAGCCCGTTTGGATCTGTAGCCTCTATCCAACGTTATACCCAGCTCTCCTATTGGTTTATAGATCTGGGTATAACCCCTGTATTTTCGGATCCTTCACACCCAGAACAAAACGGCAGGCATGAACGGATGCACCGCGATTTAAAAGCCTCTTGCGCAAAGCCTTCAGCTCAGGATTTAAAGGCTCAACAAAGGCGTTTAAATCAGTTTGTAAAGGAGTATAATCATATACGTCCACATGAAGCTTTAGACATGGAGACACCAGCTTCTGTACATAACTTTTCAGCTCGACCATTTCCTGAAAAAATACAAGATTATGATTATGATCCGGAGATGAAAGTATTAAAAGTAACACAGAATGGAGCCATGCGATGGAGGGCTTACTACTGGGTATATCTGACTGCTTCTTTAAAAGGAAAATATGTAGGGGTGTTAGATATGGGCAATGGAATTTGGAGGGTATTCTATAGAGATGTATTTTTAGGATACTTTGATGAAAAAAACTTAAGAGATAAACAAAAATCAATAAGGCTAAGTCAAAATATAGTGTAAACCCTAACCTTTAACTTTTGTAAAGGATGTGCCTTAACATACAGGCCCAAATTAATGACGGATGGGATTTCCATTTTCATATAGCAAAAAATTCAATATCAAGAAGGCTGACTCATCTAGACTACTAGATAAGTTAGAAAATAATATCAATCGAGCTGGTGGAGTTGACATTAAAAAAGATGATAAAGAATTTTCATTTAAAGGTGGACTCTTTCGTTGGGAGACCTTTAAAGGGATGGGATGGAATATATTGCAAGTAATTACTAAAGGACAAATTCAAATAAGTAAGGACGACCAATATTTGAAATACAAAATCTACTTTACCGAGTTTCTAAGTATCTGGTTTTTAATTTACATCTTCTTATTACTGTTTCCGAATCTTATAATTACTGACTTCCAAGAACTACAAGATGAAATTCTTCCTGCTATTTTTGTAACCTTGATTTATTGGACGGTTTATTCATTTAATTGCTTCATACAAGTTTGGCGACTAAACTATAGAATTAATAGATTGATCATTGATTTGAATAGAGAATATTCTGACTCATTTATTTCAAGCGAACAAAAATCCTGGTTGGAAAATGAAAATCAATGTCCAGCGTGCGGATACAGTATCAACCAAAATGATATTGAATGCTCTGACTGTGGATTAATATTAAAGCAAACTGATAACGTTTAACGAAAATTTGGGCCAGTGTATAACAGTAGCTATACAAGGGGGAGCAGTGGTGTAGGTTCGTTCGGTTCTTGTAGTCACTTTTATTACGGGGGATAATTATTCACTTCAAAACTCCCCTACAGTAAATTGACTTGGAGTTGTACGCAAGCAGCATAGACCTCGAATGAGCATTGAAATTATTAATTTAAAAAGTATAAAATGAGAAATTCTATTTTCACACTATTTATTTTTGCTCCTCTACATTTATTTGCCCAAAGTTCGGATTATAACGTTTCCTCATATCTCAATGAGGGAACAAAGGCACCAAATACACATTACATAGGGGAAGCTTGGTTGAATCCTATCATTCATGATGATGCGGAATTGGGCTATAACATCACAAAAGCAACTTTCAAAGCCAACTCCACTTTGGACTGGCACAAACATTCATACGTGCAGGTTTTAATCATCGTAGATGGTCAAGCCTATTATCAAGAAAGAGGAAAATACCCAATTATACTTAAACAAGGCGATGTGATTAAATGCCCTAAAGAAACCGAGCACTGGCATTCCTCAACCAAGGAAAGCGATGTGACATATTTGGCATTATATGGCGGACAACAACCCACAATTTGGACAGAGGTATTAACACAAGAATATTATGATAGTGTAGCTGAGGAGCTAAAAAACAACTAATAATTAACAAAAATTATCAAGAAAGCACTCGAAAAAAGAATGCCAGCGTACAACATTAGCTATAGCAGCAATTTTCGGACAAATTCTCACCAATTTTTATTTGAAACGAAATAAAATTAAATGTCCCAAAACCTCAAAAAATATTAATTGAAGATAAAAGACTGCTCGAAAGACTGGACAATTAATTTTAATAATATGCAGCATTTTCGATTACCTAGAAAATTAAAGAAAAAGCTTAATAAAAAATTATGGCTTTATCCTGAAAATAAAGACGGGCATAAAATGGCATGGCCTTCAAAATATGAAGAAGATTATCAGGCATATAAAACAGGTATTGTTAAGGATATATTAAATCGTAAACCGAAAAGGGAACCAAAACCTCATTTAGATGAGCCAATTGAAATATCAGATGATGAGTTAAAACTGATGGTAAATGATATTATCCGCAAGGATCTTAGAATCTCATCACATCAAAAACTGATAGAAGCTAAAAAACATCCGGCCACTATCAGAGCCTATCATAATTTTATAAACGCATATAATCATTATAAAAGTGGTAATGATTCTTATGGCAATATTTGCTGCCTTTCTATTGACTATGCAAATGATCTTCTAAAAAAGAAGAAAAAAATCTCTAAATGATTTCAATAGAAGAGGCTTATTAGAAGCTCACCTTACAAAACAAAAAAGGATACCCCTCATCAGAATATCCTAATAACCTATTGTCATTTCCTCCTCAAGTATCTAAATATAATAGACCTCAGAATCGTCATAACTTTTTTTGGTGCCAATGCTGTAACGATCCCCTACTGTACTTTTGGAGACAGCTTTTTTGGCCGTTTTCCTTGAGTTAGTAGTTGTCGCCAGTAAGGCTACCGCACCACCGGCAGCTAATCCTAACATCAACCAAATATTTTTTCCCCTAATGCTCATGATATTTTTTATTCCATTCTTAATATTAACGGAATACTACAATCGTTTGTTTGAAAAGCAATGCATTATTTTTTTGAATTACGAAGGGCATTGACGGCCTGATATGCCATAAGACCTATGCCTATTTCAATGGCATCTTCATCAATATTAAATGTTGGGGTATGAACATAACTGGTTATTCCCTTGGCTTCATTTCGGGTACCAAGACGATAAAAACAAGCCGGTATTTCATGGCTATAGTAAGAAAAATCCTCTGCTCCCATCCACAATGGAAGGTCTACCACATTATCAGGACCTAAATATTCCTCAGCCACTTTTCTGGCTCTGTTTGTAAGCGCTTCATCATTTTTCAGGTGCGGATAACCCACATCAATATTCACATCGCATTCTGCACCCATGGCTTTAGCTGTGCCTTCTGCAATTTGCCTGATGAGCTTATGAGCTTCCTTTCTCCACTCTTCATCGAAAGTACGAAAGGTTCCTGCAACTTTTACCTCATCAGGAATAATATTCGTAGCACCCTTAGCTTCAACATTACCAAATGACAATACGGTTGGAACTTTCGGGCTGGCTTTCCTGCTAACAAGTTGCTGTAACGCCACTATTATATGAGATGTGATCAGCACAGTATCATCTAGCATTTCCGGAATAGCTGCATGACCCCCTTTGCCTTTTATTGTCAGATAGATCTCATCAGCGCTGGCCATATACATGCCGGGTCTGAAACCCACCTTACCAACAGGTATTAAAGGCATTACATGCTGACCAAAAATATTATCAGGGGCAGGATCTTTTAATGCTCCCGCTTTTATCATTAAACTCGCACCTCCCGGATTTTTCTCTTCTCCAGGCTGAAAGATCAGCTTTATGGATCCTTCCAGCTCGTCTTTTATTTCATTTAATATTTTCGCTGCTCCTAAAATACAGCTGGTATGAACATCGTGCCCGCAGGCATGCATCACACCTTCATTTTTTGATTTATAAGGAATATTATTTTTTTCCAGAATTGGCAACGCATCCATATCGCCACGCAATGCAACGACAGGTCCTTCTTTTTTACCCTTTATAACAGCTGTGACACCAGTTTCAGCAACACCCGTTGTAGGCACTAAGCCTATGGCTCTTAGTTGGTCCGCAACATACTCTGCTGTTTGATATTCCTTATAGCTAAGTTCAGGATGCATATGAAGATGCCTCCTTATTTCAATAACCTCCTTTTTATAGTCAGCGGCAAGTTTCTTTATTTTAATAAGAAGATTATTCATTGCTACCTACAGGGATTTTTTCGGGAAGAATAATGGCAGAAGGTAACTCCTTTTTTAATTCAGCAAAAGTTCTTAAAGCTTCCCTGCGGGTATAAAATTTACCTACTTTAACTTTAAAATTTGGCTGTTCATATGTAATAATGGGGCGAGAATCTTCCAGGATCTCGTATACTGCAGCCTTTGCCTGATTAGCTTCTTCTTTTTTTATGCCTGTGTACACCTGTATAGTATAACCTTCAACATACTCTACATCCTTTTTAAGTATATTAATGCTGTCCAGCAGGCTATTAACTTCGGCAGTAACATCATATTGGGGATCTACATCTTCGATTATTATATTACCTTCCACGGCTTCTTCTTCCGTTGCCATTGTATCCAGTGCATTTTCATAATTGGGACGATAAGCAGAAAGATCTTCATAATGATCTCCGCCTGCCCCTGACCTTGAGGCACTACCTGAAGACGCACATGACATAATTGCCGCTATGCCTAATAAAAAAAAGATGTTGACCAATTTGACTCCCATAGTTTTATTATTCGATGATCACACAACGATTATTACGAAGATCATCTTCTACTTTTTTGTACTTAACATCCTTAACTACTTTACCATCGGAATATTGTACCGTTACCTTATCATTTCTTCCTACTGTTTTTTCAGAAACAATTGGTTTAGTTTTCTCAACCGGTGGTCGGTTTGTTCGGGAAGCACTGCTTAAAAGGCTCCTGCTCTCTTCCTTCTGCTCCTGTAATTTTTCACGCTGCCTTCTTTGCTGTCTCGCTTCCTGAATCTGCTCCGGCTCTCTAACTGGCAGATCGGCTTTCATCAGAAAGGAAATTGTATCCTCGTTTACTTTTGCAATAAAACGCTTAAAGAGCTCAAAACCTTCAAATTTATAGATGAGCAATGGATCCTTCTGTTCATACACGGCATTTTGCACTGACTGCTTCAGGTCATCCATTTCACGGAGATGATCTTTCCACAGCTGGTCGATAATTGCCAGTGTAGCCATCTTCTCCATTGCCTTAATAAGCTCTGTATTATTGCTTTCGACACATTTTCCAAGATTAGCCGCAACGCCTATCTGCTTTTTACCATCGGTAAAAGGTACTAAAATATTTTCAACTGTAGCTCCTTTAGTCTCATATACATTTTTAATTGTATCAAATGTACGCTCCGCTACACTTCTGTTTTTACGTTTATAATGCTCAAAAGCTCCATTATATAATTTTTCCGAAAGCTCCCCTTCCGATATTTTTTCAAAATCTTCCTTACTGATCTCGAAATCATACCCTAGTACGCCTAAAACACTTAGCTTAAAGCTTTCATAGTTATTGGTACCTTTGGCATTCATAACGATATCCTCACATGTATCGTAAAGCATATTCATGATATCCAGCTCGAGGCGCTCGCCATACAAGGCATTCCTGCGGCGCTTATAGATCACCTCACGCTGACTGTTCATCACATCATCATATTCAAGCAGTCGCTTACGTATACCGAAGTTATTTTCCTCTACTTTTTTCTGGGCACGCTCTATAGATTTCGTTACCATAGAATGAGAGATCACCTCCCCTTCCTGAAGCCCCAGGCGGTCCATAATTTTCGCTATACGTTCCGGCATGAACATACGCATCAGGTTATCCTCCAGTGAAACAAAGAATTGTGATGATCCAGGATCTCCCTGCCTTCCGGCTCGACCCCTCAGCTGACGGTCTACCCGACGTGATTCATGCCTTTCAGTACCAACGATAGCAAGACCTCCGGCTTCCCGGGATTCCGGCTTAAGCTTAATATCCGTACCACGACCAGCCATATTAGTTGCCAGAGTCACCGTACCCGGTTTTCCTGCTTCGGCTACAATTTCAGCTTCACGCTGATGCTGCTTTGCATTAAGTACATTATGCTTGATCTTACGCATGGTAAGCATTCGGCTCAACAGCTCAGATATTTCAACAGATGTAGTACCTACAAGTACAGGTCTGCCTTTTTCGGTAAGCTCTACAATCTCATCTACTACGGCATTGAATTTTTCACGTATTGTCTTATATACAAAATCCTGTCTGTCGTCACGGACAATAGGCTTGTTGGTTGGGATAACGACAACATCAAGTTTGTAGATCTCCCAGAATTCGCCTGCCTCAGTCTCTGCAGTACCAGTCATACCCGCAAGCTTATGGTACATCCGGAAATAGTTTTGAAGGGTTACGGTAGCATAAGTTTGTGTGGCATCTTCCACCTTTACATTTTCTTTCGCCTCAATTGCCTGATGTAATCCGTCAGAATAACGTCGACCTTCCATCACACGGCCCGTCTGCTCATCAACAATCTTTACTTTACCATCTACAAGGATATACTCAGTATCCTTTTCAAATAAAGTATGTGCTTTCAGCAGCTGGTTTATGGTATGGATCCTTTGGGATTTAATGGCATAATCCTTTGTCAGCTCATCTTTTTTCTTCAGCTTTTCTTCGTCAGAAAGATCTTCATCTTTCTCAATTTCAGCTATTTCCGTACCAATATCAGGCATTATAAAGAATTGAGCATCTTCACCAGCACCTGTGATCAATTCAATGCCATTTTCCGTAAGGTCTATATTATTATGCTTTTCATCAATAACGAAGTAAAGGGGGGCATCTGCCTCAGGCATCATCCTGGAGTTATCCTGCAGATAGAAATTTTCTGTCTTTTGCAGGATATTACGAATACCTGGTTCACTTAAATACTTTATTAATGGCTTGTGCTTTGGCAATCCCCGATAAACACGGAATAATGCCAGGCCACCATCTTTTTCATTTCCTTCAGAAATTAGCTTCTTCGCCTCCACTAACAGCTTCTGCACAAGCTTTTTCTGCTCTTCAACAAGTTTTGAGATCCGGGGTTTCAATTCATAATACTCATGCTCATTACCTTTTGGAACCGGTCCTGAGATAATTAAAGGCGTACGTGCCTCATCAATAAGCACACTATCCACCTCATCAATCATGGCATAATGATGCTTTCGCTGAACCAGGTCTTCCGGATCCCGCGACATGTTATCACGCAGGTAATCGAAACCAAATTCATTATTAGTACCGTACGTTACATCTGCCAGATATGCTTTTCTTCTTTCTTCCGAATTAGGTTCGTGCTTGTCAATACAGTCGACCCTCATGCCGTGAAATTCAAATAGCGGTGTCATCCACTCACTATCACGACGTGCCAGATAATCATTAACTGTAACAATATGAACCCCTCTTCTTGCAAGTGCATTCAGGAAGGCAGGTAATGTAGCCACAAGGGTTTTTCCTTCACCAGTAGCCATCTCAGCTATTTTCCCCTCATGTAGTACGATACCTCCAATCAGCTGCACATCGTAATGGACCATATCCCACACGATCTCTGCGCCTGCAGCTTGCCAGGTATTTGACCATATGGCCCTATCACCTTCAATAGTTACATAAGAAGCTTCAGCAGCTTTCTTACGGTCTTCAGTAGATGCTGTTACTTCAAGTTTACCATCAAATTTAAGCCTTCTGGCTGTTTCCTTTACCACGGCAAATGCCGGTGGCAAAACATCCATCAGGATTTTTTCAAGCTCTTTATTACGATCCTCCTCAAGCTTATCAATCTCGTTAAAGATCTCCTCCTTTTGGTGGATATCAAGCTCTGGGTTATCCGCAACTTTTTTATGTAATGCTGCAATTTGATTATCTATATCTTGCAGATAGGCATCTATCTGGCTTCTTATCTCATCAGTTTTTGCTCTTAGCTGGTCATCGGTCACAGATTCAAGCTTTTGCGCCTCATCATTGATCTTTCTGACAAGGGGCATCAGCTTTTTAATATCTTTTTCGGATTTTGTTCCGAATATTTTTGCCAAATAATTAATCATAATATATTGTTCGCTATTCTGGAAAATCAAAAATACCTTCTTTTCCGTTAGCTTTCTTTAAATTTCTATTATTCCTTCAAATACTTTTTCAGCCGGGCCGATCAAAAAAACATCTTCATACCCGCCCTCGGCTAATTTATTATATTCAACCTGTAACTCTCCCCCTCTGGTTTTTACAACCACCGGACTAAATACAGTTTTTTGTTGTGAAGCAATAGCTGCCGCCGTTACTCCCGTTCCGCATGATAATGTTTCATCCTCTACGCCACGCTCATATGTGCGTACATATATGTTGTGGTTATCCGCTACCTCAACAAAATTTACATTCACCCCGCTTGTATGGAAAAGTCCGCTATTCCTTATTTTCTTTCCCTCCCGGCGTACTTTAAAATTTTCCAGGTTTATCACAAAATTCACTACATGCGGTGAACCTGTGTCAACAAACATGCCATCCCCCATATGCCTGACAGTTTTGACATCCTGCATTTTTAAGCGGACCTGATCATCCTTAAGGATCTCAGCCCAATGAATCCCATCAAAGGCTGAAAAAGTTGTCTCCTTCTCAATTATTCCCAACTCCCTTGCAAATTTCACAGCACAGCGGCTGCCATTACCACAAAGGCTTTGCGAGCCATCAGGATTATAAAAATTCATTTTAAAATCAGCCGAATTGTCAGGCTCAATTAGTATAAGTCCATCAGATCCAATGCCCCAGCTCCTGTTGCACAAGCGCATGATCTGAGGAAGCTCAAGATTTATTTTTTCCTCGCGGTTATCTATTAATACAAAATCGTTTCCTGTAGCCTGATATTTTTTAAATTCTACTTTCATAGATTTTTTTTAAACAATAAAGCCCCTGAAAGTGGGGCTCAATATTACAAAAATACAATTATATTATTTGACTTCTTCGTAATCAATATAATCGCCTCCTTTATAATTAACTGGCGCTTTTTTCTGATTTTTCCTGTCTTTCGGTATATAATCTATAGTTACATTCCCATCCGAAGGTTTTTTCTGATGATTATTATTCCCATAATGATACTGCTGCTGTTGAGCACTTCCACGTAATAGGATTTTAAAGAAAAAACCAAACAGCTTAAAAATGATATAAAACAATATAAATGATATAATTAAAAATTTCAGTATCATAATCTCCTCCTTATACTATAATACAACTTACTTACTCAAGTATAGGTTTCGTTCTGCATAAATTTTTAAGAAATAATCATCCATGAGGTCATCTATAAAATAGATTGCCTCTCCTGTCGATTTCATTTCAGGCCCCAGCTCCTTATTCACATTAGGGAATTTATAAAAGCTAAATACCGGCTCTTTTATAGCATATCCTTTTTTTGTAGGCTTAAAATTAAAATCCTTAACTTTCTTATCTCCAAGCATCACTTTAGTCGCATAATTTACATATGGCTCCTGGTAAGCTTTACATATAAATGGTACCGTTCTGGACGCTCGCGGGTTGGCTTCAATTATAAAGACCTTATCGTCCTTTATGGCGAACTGTATATTTATAAGCCCTTTAGTTTTTAAAGCTAGTGCTATTGTTTTTGTATGCTGCTCTATCTGCTTCATTACAAAATCACCTAAATTATATGGAGGAAGCACTGCATATGAATCTCCGGAATGTATACCTGCAGGTTCAATATGCTGCATAATTCCAATTATATATACATCCTCTCCATCACAAATAGCATCTGCCTCAGCCTCAATAGCTCCATCCAGGAAATGATCAAGAAGCACCTTGTTACCCGGAATATCTTTTAAAAGATTTACCAAATGTGATTCCAGCTCTTTTTCATTTATGACGATTTTCATTCCCTGACCGCCAAGCACATATGAAGGTCTTACAAGTAATGGGAAACCTATTCCTTTTGATAATTCAAGTGCAGTTTCTGCATCTTCGGCAACTCCAAATTCAGGATAAGGTATATTATTTTCCTTTAACAACTGACTAAAAGATCCGCGATCTTCTGCCAGATCAAGGGCTTCAAATGAAGTACCTATTATTTTCATGCCATATCTGTCTAATTTTTCCGCAAGCTTAAGCGCTGTTTGTCCCCCAAGTTGAACAATGACGCCTTCCGGTTTCTCCAGCTGAATGATCTCATAGATATGCTCCCAGAAAACAGGCTCAAAATAAAGCTTATCAGCCACATCAAAATCCGTAGAAACAGTTTCCGGATTACAGTTGATCATGATAGTTTCATAACCGGCTTCTTTGGCCGCAAGTACACCATGCACACAGCTATAATCAAACTCAATACCCTGTCCGATTCTATTAGGGCCTGAACCTAAAACAACAATTTTCTTTTTATCCGTAACTACAGATTCATTCTCTTCTTCAAAAGTTGAATAGTAGTAAGGTGTAATAGCCTCAAATTCTGCCGCACAGGTATCTACCAGCTTATATACACGTCTAATTCCGAATTCCTGTCTTTTATTATAGACTTCACTCTCCAGACATTTCATCAGATGGCCCAGCTGCCTGTCGGCATATCCTTTTTTCTTTGCCGTAACCAAAAGCTCTTTCGGTATATTCTTAATAGTATGCTTCTCAATCTCATCCTCTAATGCGATAAGCTCTTCAATCTGAAGCAGGAACCATTTATCAATTTTGGTAAGGTTCATTACCGTTTTCATCGAAATACCCAGCTTTAGGGCATCATAGATATGGAAAAGCCTGTTCCAGCTTGGATTGGCAAGGCTATGAAGAATAGCATCCTGATCACGTAATTCCTTTCCATCAGCCCCAAGTCCATTTCGTTTAATTTCTAACGACTGACATGCCTTCTGGAGAGCTTCCTGAAAATTTCTACCAATTCCCATTACTTCACCCACCGATTTCATGGAGAAACCTAGTTTCCTGTCAGCACCCTGGAATTTATCGAAGTTCCAGCGAGGTATTTTTACGATCACGTAATCCAGTGCCGGCTCGAATAATGCCGTTGTAGTACCTGTAATTGCATTATTTAATTCATCCAAGGTATAGCCTATTGCAAGCTTTGCTGCTACTTTGGCTATTGGATATCCGGTGGCTTTAGATGCTAATGCTGATGAGCGGGAAACCCGTGGGTTTATTTCTACGGCAACGATCTCATCTGTTTCAGGATTTACAGCAAATTGAATATTACAACCACCAGCAAATTTCCCTATTCCGTTGATCATTTTCTTACCCAAATCACGCATCTGCTGATAAACAGTATCAGGAAGGGTCATGGCAGGCGCCACAGTGATAGAATCTCCTGTATGTACACCCATAGGATCGAAATTCTCTACGGTACATATTACAATAAAATTCTCAAGGTCATCACGCAGAAGCTCAATCTCGTATTCTTTCCACCCAAGGATACTCTCCTCAATCAGCACTTCGTGAATTGGTGAGGAGTGCAGGCCATGTGTCAGGGCCGCTTCGAAATCTTCAGCATTATGAACTATACCACCTCCAAGGCCACCTAATGTAAAGGAAGCACGTATTACCAACGGAAAACCAATTTTTTGGGCTATTTCCTTACCTTCCAAAAATGAAGTTGCTGTTTCACCGCTACATACCTTCACTCCCAACTCAGTCATCCTAAGACGGAATTTCTCCCGGTCCTCTGTGGTTTCTATGGCATTTATATCCACACCGATCATCTTGACACCATAATGCTCCCAAATACCGGCTTTCTCACAATCAATAGCCAGGTTTAGGGCCGATTGACCTCCCATCGTAGGAAGTACGGCGTCAATATTATGTTTTTCAAGAATATACTTTATCGACTGCTTCGTCAGAGGCTTCAAATAAATATGATCCGCCGTGACGGGATCCGTCATAATTGTGGCTGGGTTGCTGTTGATCAGCACAACCTCAATACCCTCTTCTCTTAATGAACGTGATGCCTGTGAACCTGAATAGTCAAATTCGCAAGCCTGTCCTATTACAATAGGTCCACTACCTATTATTAATACGGTCCTGATACTTCTGTCTCTTGGCATGAATAAGGGAAATCTCTTTTTTAAGAATTTTACATGTGCTCAAATTGGCTCAAAGTTAGGGAATAAAGTTTATAGTTTGAAGCTTTTAAAGAATTTAGATTTGATAATTGAGATTTGAGACATGTAGAAGTTCCAGACTCGTATTGGTCCGTAGTTTCTCACCTTAAAATATTAATGACCCGATTTAATCTCAATTAATCTTTTCTACCTTCTGGAAGGCTGTTGAAGCATCTATCATCTTTAACCAGCTGACTTTTTTTCCACTTTCAACAGATTTATAAAAGTAGGAATCCTCTTCTGTAATCAGCTGGCATTTGCCAAGATTATAGCGCATAGCCATTACAAAATCCCCTGCATTTAATGGATTATTATTAATGTCAACAATCTGTGGCCTGTTAACATTTTCCTTGTTTTTTCTTTTAAACCAGCCAAACATCTTTTAAAAATCAGGAATCAGGAATCTGAGAGTTTAAATTAACAGATCCTTAAAGTTGAAAAAATAATTTATACTACTAATAACATTAAAAATACTACAACAGTTTTTTTAAAATCAGAAATCTGAAAGTTGAAATCAGAAATGTAAAAATTTAAACTACTGTTTCTAAATTTTAAACATTTCCTTCGCGGATATGGTCGATTACCTTTCTTACAGATCCATGCTTTTTCAGGAGGTTTTCTGCTTCATGTTTTGAGATGGACAATTCCTCCATTACCATTCGGGTGCCTCTGTCTACCAGCTTGTTATTACTCAGCTGCATATCTACCATTTTATTTCCCTTAACCCGTCCCAATCTGATCATTATGGAGGTGGAGATCATATTCAGCACCAGCTTCTGTGCTGTCCCTGCTTTCATTCTTGTGCTTCCGGTAACAAATTCCGGCCCTACCACGACTTCAACAGGAAAGGTCACCGCCTTTGCCAGCTCTGAATCAGGGTTACAAGTTATGCAGCCTGTAACAAGTCCATTTTCTCGTGCAGTTTTTACTCCTCCAATTACATAGGGGGTTGTCCCTGAAGCTGCCAGTCCTACCACTACATCTTTATGGTTGATCTGGTACTCCTGCATATCTTTCCATGCCTGGTCCGGATCATCCTCTGCAAATTCCACTGCCTTACGAATTGCAATATCGCCACCAGCAATTAATCCGATCACTACACCATGAGGCATACCAAAAGTAGGCGGGATCTCTGATGCATCGAGAATACCCAATCTCCCACTGGTGCCGGCACCAATGTAAAAAAGCCTTCCACCCTGCTCCATCTGTTTTACTGCTTCTTCCACAAACATCTCTATCTGGGGAATTACCAGATTTACTGCCTGATGCACCTTGGCATCTTCACGATTCATATTCTCCAGAATTTCCCGGACAGACATTTTCTCCAGGTTATCATAATGAGAAGACTTCTCTGTTATCTTCATTTTTTCAAACTATTTTGATGGTACAGGGCCAGCCCTGCAATTGGGCCCTCAGTAATATTACGCACATTAATTTGTTTATCCGCTGCAACCTGGCGCAGAATATTACCATAATAGAAAGCTACCGAACCTGTAAAATGTACAGGAAGATCTTTATAACCTTCATACATCATAATGTTTTTCTCAAAAAACTGTTCAAAAGCATCATAAACCATTTTAAATATTTCGGGATCCTTAAGGTTCTGAAAGATAAATTTTGAAAATGATGCCAGATAACGTGCAGGTGCATTCCCTTGATATACATGTGCTAAAATTATCTCCCTAGATAGCTCATAACGTTTATTTAATCTTTCCATAATCAAGGGTGGCAATTCATTTCTAGTAAAGCGCACCAACAATAATTTACCAAGATAAGCTCCACTTCCTTCATCTCCCAGTATATAGCCTAATGAAGGTGCGTTAGCTTCTATAGCAGTACCATTATAATAACAACTATTTGCACCTGTTCCCAGAATACAAGCTATCCCAGGTTTGTCACCACATAAAGCTCTGGCTGCCGCTAACAAGTCATGATCTATTTCTACTACGGCATTCATAAATGCTGCCTCAATGGCAAATTTAACTTTTTCAATATTTTCCTTTGTGGAACAACCGGCACCATAATAAAATACCTGGTCAACTTTTGATTTGCCAAGTTGTGGTAGAAGCACATCCCGCAATTCATGGATTAAAAATTCAGCAGGTTGATGGTAAGGATTATAACCAGCCGATTGCGCCTGAAGGATTTCCCCCTCTGTTGAAATCAAGCGCCAATTTGTTTTAGAAGATCCACTATCTGCTATTAATATCATTATATATTTATATTTTTAATTTTCCTATTGGTGCAAACCGCTCAAATACCCTTTCTCCATGTGGGGAATCAGCCAATTCTTCAGTCAGGTCCTGCCCAGCCCAGTGCTCATAATGCTTCCCATCACGCCACAATTTTGAACGCGATACATCAAAGATCAATCCTTTATAGGCAACCCATACCTCCTCCTTTTCCATTCCGTTACGAAGAGCCAGTTGTGACCGGGTATATAAGGGTAACTCCTTCTGTACCATATTTTATTTGTGAATGTATAAATTTTATTATCTTCAAAGCTAAATTTTTACGGAATAACTATGAAAAAATCTATTTATGCAATCTTTTTAGCCTTCTCATTTTTTGCATGCAAAACAGAAGAGGGGAAAGAAGAAACAACAACAGAAGAGACAAAAGATGAAATTTCTTTTGATGAAACCACTATGCGCAAGGCTGATTCACTGGCACAGGCATTAATTATTACTGATGGACACGTTGATCTTCCTTACTGGCTGAGAAATAAGGGTGTAATGGAAGTAAACGAAGAAAACGGAAATCTTGTAATAGATGCCGGAGAAGGTGATTTTGACTATCAGAGAGCTAAAAAAGGTGGTCTTGATGCCCCATTTATGTCTATTTATATACCTGCAAAATATCAGGAAGAAGGTGGTGCAAAAGAATTAGCTGATTCTTTAATAAACCTGGTCGAATCAATTGTAAATACTTACCCGGATAAGTATGCCGTGGCATATACTCCTGCAGAAGTAGAACAAAATTTTGAGCAGGGAAAAATTTCTTTACCAATGGGCATGGAAAACGGTGCACCAATAGAAGAAAGCCTTGAAAACGTTAAATATTTCTTTAACAGAGGGATACGTTATATCACACTTACCCATGGCAAAGACAATAAGATATCCGACTCTTCATATGATACCACACGTACATATAATGGATTGAGCGATTTCGGAAAATCAGTTGTACAGGAGATGAATAAGGTTGGTATTATGGTTGATATCTCACATGTATCTGACAGTGCATTTTATGATGTAATGGAAATTACCGCGGTCCCTGCTATTGCTTCTCATTCATCCTGCCGTCATTTTACTCCCGGTTTTGAAAGAAATATGTCTGATGAGATGATCAAAAGGCTTGGTGAAAACGGTGGAGTGATACAAATTAATTTTGGCTCCAATTTCCTGGATTCAGCTTCTTCTCAAAGCCGTGAAAGAAACCGGGCAAAGCTTCAGCAGATGTTGCAGGAAAAAGGCCTGACCCATACTGATTCAGCAGCGAGGCCATTAATTGACAAATTCTATGAAGAAAATCCTTACCTGTATTCAGATGTATATAAAGTGGCTGACCATATCGATCATGTGGTAAAAATTGCAGGTATAGATCATGTGGGTTTTGGGTCTGATTACGATGGTGTTGGAGATACTTTACCAAAAGGCTTGAAAGATGTCTCAGATTTTCCTAATTTGATCGCTGTTTTAATAGAACGCGGGTATTCAGATGAAGATATTGCAAAGATCTGCTATAAGAACGTATTCCGCGTATGGAACCAAGTATTAGACCATGCACAGCAACAAAATAGTCAATCAGCTATGTAAAATTGGGTTAACAACCTTATTTTTTGCTTTTTTAAATTCATCAATTCAGGCCCAGGATATTGCAAAACAAAATCTTGGGCCTGGTATTAATACCACATACGACGAAACAAAGCCATTGATTTCGCCTGATGGTAAAATACTATATTTTGCTCGTCAAAATTTTCCTGATAATTACAAGGGCGAAAAAGACCCGCAGGATATCTATTTTTCAATGCTCATAAATCATGAATGGTCAAAAGCCGAAAATATCGGTGAGCCGCTGAATGACCGTTATCCAAATGGAGTCAGCTCTGTAACCCCTGACGGGCAAAGTATCCTGGTGATAAATTCATATAATGGCATCCATGTAGGTAGCGGGGCATCTATCTCACATAAAACGAATGAAGGTTGGTCATTTCCTGAAAAAATTCAGATAAAGGAGTTCTATAACCTCAGTGAATATGTAGATTATTTCATCTCCTCAAATGAGCAGGGCCTCCTCTTAGCCATTCAGACAGAAGACAGCTATGGTGATCAGGACCTTTTTATCAGCTTTAAAGAAAATGAATTTGAGTGGTCTAAACCTATTAACCTGGGACCTGCCATAAATACGGAAAAAGCAGAATTCAGCCCATTTCTTGCCGCTGATAACAAGACATTATTTTTTGCCTCCACCGGCCATGAGGGCTTTGGTAAAAGCGATATTTTTTACAGCAAACGGCTTGATGATACCTGGCAGAACTGGTCACAGCCGGTAAATCTTGGTGATATTATTAATTCCGAAGGTTTTGAGGCTTATTATACAATTCCGGCATCGGGTGATTTTGCCTATTATGTATCTAATACAGGTTCAATGGAGGGATCTAAAGATATTTTTAAAGCCACCATCCCTTATCAGTTCAGGCCGGATCCGGTATTGATGATATCAGGCAAAGTTTATGACCGTAAGACAAAACAGCCTTTAGAGACCGTGATCACCTTTAGCTCCGAATCTGATGAAACAGAAGATTATGGGCTTGCCATATCTGATATTGAAAATGGCTCATATAAAGTAATACTTCCACGTGGGCATTCATTTTCTTTCTTAGCCCATCGTGACGGTTATTTTCCTATCCCGCAATTTAAAGATGCCACTAATATTAAAGAATATATGGAAATGAGAGGTAACATATCTCTGATCCCTATTGAAGAGGGAGAATCTATTGATATTTTTACGATCTCATTCATAGATAAAACTGCTGAATTTACACCTCAGGCACAAAAAGAACTGGATCGTCTGGCTGCCATTCTTACACAATACCACCAGCTTGAGATTGAAGTTGGCGGGCATACCTCACAACTTTCTGCGGCTACGGATAATCTGCAGTTATCAGAAGATCGTGCCAAAGCTATTGTATCTTATTTTAAGGATCAGGGAATAGATCCCCGCAGGCTACAGACAAAAGGTTATGGGAATTTAAATCCTGTAAACCCTGAGCTGTATGAAAATTTAAAAACCAATGCTGATCTTAAAGAACGTATTGTCTTTACCATCCTTTCCACCACATGGGAACCCCCTTCTGATATTGATGAAGATGGTATTGCCGATGAAATTGATCTGTGCCCTGAAATTGCAGGACCGGAAGAAGGCAAAGGCTGCCCGGATACTGACGGTGATGGCTTCTATGATCCCGATGATGAATGTCCTAAAACACCAGGTATTGAAGAGTTGAAAGGCTGTCCGCAACTTGAGGAAGAGGTGGCAGAGGTTTTAAAAGAAGCTCTGGAAGGAATCGAATTTGAATCGGGAAAGGATGTTATCTTAAAGAGATCCTATCTCATATTGGATAAGGTAGTAGATGTAATGAATCAACATTCAGAATATTTCCTGCGAATCAGCGGGCATACGGATAATGTAGGAAATGCCGATAATAACCTGCTCCTTTCCCATAGAAGAGCACAGGCAGCCATGCAATACCTGATTGATCATGGTGTTGATCCTGAAAGAATGGAAGCTTCAGGATTTGGTGATCAAAAACCTGTTGCTGATAATTCTACAAGAGACGGAAGGGCCAAGAATAGAAGAGTGGAATTTGAGATCATTTTTGAGTGATCATAATAATTAAAATTTCCGTTCATTCTACAATTTCAAAAGGATGAATAAGTATTTGTAAAGGTGCATGTGATCCCTTCATAAAATATTCCTGCCTCTTATAGAATAGCCAACTGTCTGATGAATATTATTTCATAAATTAAAGGCACTGAATGTAAAATCTCTTATTGAAGATGAAAAAATTAATATTTACCCTTACCGCTTTATTCCTTTGCAGCATTGTTGTTTCAGCTCAAAGAATTCCCATTGACACTACTATTGTCACTCAACACAGCTCAACGATAAATGGAAGTAAAATTTCTTATTCTGCCACAACGGGCATGCAGCCTGTCTGGAATAGCAAAGGCGAACCTATAGCTACTTTAAATTATACCTACTATAAAAGAACAGATGACAAAGGCGGTAATACACGTCCTTTATTGATCTCCTTTAATGGCGGTCCTGGTTCAGCTTCCGTCTGGATGCATATTGCCTATACCGGTCCAAAGATCCTCAATATTGATGACGAAGGATATCCTGTACAGCCTTATGGCGTTAAGGATAATCCATATTCTGTTCTGGATGTGGCGGATATACTTTATGTTAATCCTGTAAATACAGGTTATTCCCGCACTATTCCTACTGAAGGTAAAGAAGTGAACCGCGAGCAATTTTTTGGTGTAAATGCTGATATAAAATACCTGGCCGACTGGCTTAATACCTTTATGACCAGGCATGAAAGGTGGCGTTCTCCAAAATTTTTGATTGGTGAAAGTTATGGAGGTACCCGTGTAGCAGGTCTTGCTCTGGAATTACAGGAAAGTGAGTGGATGTACCTGAACGGGGTGATAATGGTTTCCCCGGCAGATTACAGGTTATTTGGATCAGATCCTGCTCTTTCTTCTGCTATAAACTTACCCTATTTTGCTGCAGCGGCATGGTATCATGAAATGCTTCCGCAGGATTTACAGCAAAAAGACCTATTGGAGGTACTCCCTGAAGTAGAAAGCTATGCCATCAACAACCTAATGCCAGCTTTGGCAAAGGGAGGTTTCCTTTCCGATGAGGAAAAGCAGGAGGTTGCAAAAAAGATGTCATATTATTCCGGAATATCGGAAAAAGTTATTTTGCAGCATAACCTGGATGTGCCAACAGGATATTTCTGGAAGGAGCTGTTACGGGATGAAAGTGGCCATACTATTGGAAGGCTTGATTCCAGGTACTTAGGTCTTGATAAAAGAGAAGCAGGCTCATCTCCTGAATACAGTGCCGAACTAACTTCCTGGTTACATTCATTTACACCTGCTATTAATTATTATATGAGGGAGCATCTGAATTTTAAAACCGATGTTAAATACAATGTTTTTGGACCGGTAAATCCCTGGGACAGGCAAAATGACAATACAAGGGAGAATTTAAGGAAAGCGATGGCCGAAAACCCTTACCTGAACGTCATGTTCCAATCAGGCTATTATGATGGCGCTACGACCTATTTTGGTGCTAAATACACCATGTGGCAGATAGATCCCAGTGGGAAAATGAAAGACAGATTAAATTTTGAAGGCTATCGCAGCGGACATATGATGTACCTGCGGAGAGAAGATCTGAAGATGGCCAATGATCACCTGAGGGAATTTATTCAATCTAGCCTTTCTAACGGAAAGCCTGCAAAATATTAGGCTAAATAATGTTATTAAAAACGCAGAGGTTACATATTACCAAACTAGCAGTTGAGGATGCATCTTTTATTTTAAAACTGGTTAACACTCCCGGCTGGCTTCAATTTATTGGTGACAGAAAAATATTAAACCTGAAAGATGCTAAGAGTTATATTCTTCGCGGCCCAATGGAAAGCTATAGCAAATATGGATATGGCCTCTTTAAAATGAGCTTATACGACAGCACATCAATAGGAATATGCGGCTTTTTAAAACGTAAAGAACTTGATAATCCCGATATAGGTTTTGCCATTCTTCCTGAATATACCCGAAAAGGTTATACATATGAAGCTGCGACAGAACTGTTACATTATAGCAGAGAAACTTTAGGAATTCCCGGCATTTTCGCAATTACCATGAAAACCAATAACTCCTCTATTAATCTTCTACAAAAGCTGGGATTAATCTATCAAAAGGAGATAAAATTATCAGATGAAGATAAATTGCTAATGTTGTTTAGGATGCAACCCTGATCCTGGAATGAGCAATTATCAAATGTGGGATAAAAAAAGACTGCTATATTTGATCCTTATAGTTATTACTATAGCATTAGGATTAAGCAGCAGAAAATTCCCTGAAGTTTTACCTGATTTTGTTCATGAGCATGCCGGTGATGCCTTATGGGCAGCTATGGTTTATTTTGGATTTCGATTCATTTTCTTAGATAAGCCCTTCCTGTTGTCAGCGCTTTTGGCTCTTATTTTTTCCATTTTAATTGAACTCAGCCAGCTTTATCAGGCTCCATGGATCAATGAGATCCGAAGAACTACTTTGGGTGCTTTAATATTTGGATCTGGTTTTTTATGGATTGATTTGCTGAGATATATTTTTGGGATCCTGATTACTATAAGTATAGATTTTTTAATCAATAAAAGGCTTTTTAGAAACCAATAAGTAAAACCTTCAGGTTAGAAGATATTAGATAAATACAACTTCCGTAAGTATCACCGTATCAACAATCTCCATACCTTCAGGAATTACAGTTGGCCCGACATCAGCCAATGTCAAATCGCAGGACATACTCGGTTCATTTTTTCTTTTTTTTATTGACATTTACTGTTTTAGTTTTTTTATCCAATGGGAAATAGTAACGAAGCCCTACATAAAATTTATTTACCCGATCCAGTTCCTCATCACCTAAAAGAAAATTATACCCATTTACAATGTGAAAGCCCAATAAACGAAATCCAATTTGTGGGCCCATTCCATATCGGGTATATGTAAAATCCGTCACATAATTAAAATTGACTCCATAAGTTAGATTTACCCGACCTTTTTTAATCCAACCAGCAGCGTTATATCCTAATATATTATTACCAAAATTATATTCCATATTGACATTTGCAGCAAGGGTACGGGCATTTTTTAACCGTATCTTTTTCCAGTGGCTTTCAACTCCTAATTCTAAAAATGTGATATTGCCCCTTTCTATGCCGCCAATCATTCCAAAACTCCTTTTGGTTGCCACGTATTTAGGCAACCTGATCCCTTTTCTTTCCTCCTTCTCTTTTATGATTTGAGCATTGCTTATGATAGGCAATAAACTACATAAACATAGAAATAATTTAAACATAATTTAATAACGCGTAATAAGTACGTTTATTTAAGTACGAAGATTAATGAGCTGAAACCGGTTACTATATTCCCTCTTGTTGTTATCTCGAGACGGTGGTAAATGATCTCGTCTAAAAAAGACTCTTCGAAATAAATAAACGGAATATGGAATTCCGGATCCTTTAAAAGAGGAGCTATTTAAAAATTCAAGAACGTTTTAAAAACGCTGAATTTACCGGCAGGTCTCTTACCCTCACACCCGTGGCATTAAAAATTGCATTTACAATAGCTGCTGCTGCCGGTCCCTGTGCCGCTTCACCTGCCCCTAACGGTGGCTGATCTACACGGTCAATTACCTCCACCTCAACTTCAGGGGCATCCGGAAACCTGAAAATGGGGTAACTATACCAGTCCAGGCTGGTAATATGGTTCTTATCAAATTTCACCTCTTCCATTAAGGTCCAGCTTGCTGATTGTATCATACCGCCTTCAGTTTGGTTTTTTAATCCATCCGGATTTATTGTTTCACCCGAATCTATTACTCCCCACATTTTCTTTACATGTGGTTTACCAGAGCCAGGATCTACATGGACATGTGCTGCTACAGCAAGATAAGAAGCTGAATTTTTATATTGGGCAAATGCAACGCCCAATCCCTCTCGCTCCTTTAGATCTACACCAGAAATGTTTTTCTTAAGTGTCTGAAGACAGGTGATTGCCCTTTTATCCTTCAGGTGCATTAGCCGGAATTCTATGGGATCAATTCCAGCCTTATGAGCTAATTCATCCATAAATGATTCTATGGCATAAATATTAGCATAGGCTCCCAATCCCCTTAATGCCGATTTCCGAAGTGGTCCGCGGAAAATGTGCGACTGAGTTTTTAAATTTTGGATCTTATAGAGAGGAGATGAATTGCGCACTGCCCCGCCTTTAAAACCAGCACCGGGAACACCATGCCCCTGATCTAAGAATCGGGCCGGCAACAGATTTTCAGGACTACCATTAGGACGGGTGCTATGGCCATCAGACCATAAGTTATATTTCCATCCCTGGATCTTACCCTCTGATGACAGTCCCGCCTGCAGCTCCATTATCATGGCAGAACCATAAGGCTCCCACCCATGCTCGTCTTCCCTCATCCACTGAAGCCGTACATGCCTGCCGGGATAATTCATCGCCAGCAGAGCGGCTTCTGCGGCAACATCATCAGCGCCGTTATGGCCATAACAGCCGGATCCCGGAACACCTTTTATATGAATAGCATCTTCAGGGATTTTCAGCAGGTTGGCCAATGTTTTTCGTAGCGGATAAACCCCCTGAGTATGGCTCCAGACATTTAAACTATCATTTTCATAGAAAGCTACTGCACATGAAGGACCATTAGCCGCATGCATAATGTATGGTTTGAAATAACTTGCCTTATGCTGAACAGGGGAATGGTTAACTGCTGATTCCCAGTTACCACTCTCTTCTTCCGTATCTGTTTCTACTGGCCGGGAGCGGAGGTAATCCTTCAGGGGTTTATCGGCAGGTAATGCCTCCTCAAAATCCCACTTTGCCAACTGCGATAATTGTTTGCTAAACTCTATTGCCTGATATTCTTTTTCAGCTAAAACACCTATAAAGCTACCCTGACGAACAATTTTCAGGAAACCTTCCTTATTTTCAATCTCTGAAGTATCGATAGAGGATAATTTCGACGTATAGGTACGGGGCCTGACAACTCTTGCATGAACCATATCGGGAAATCTCAGGTCCTGCACATATACCTGGTTTCCCCTAACCATATTTTCAATATCTCTCCTTTTGATCGGATGGCCCACAATCTGCCTCACAGTTTTAGCCTTTACCTCTACAGTTTTGTCAATCCTCCCGTTTATTTGTTTCCTATCGAGTAATTCATAAATAGTTGCAGATCTGTCACCTGCCCGTATTATACCATTCTTTAATTCTATTTCAGTGGGTTGAATATTCCATTTTTCAGAAGCCAGCTTTTTTATTTCTTCTCTTGCTGTCGCCGCAGCATAACGCACAGACATGGCGCTTGATTCTATGGAACGGCTTCCTGCGGTATATCCTTCATTGGCAGTTACATTTGTTTCAGCAAGATTGATTTCCACCAGGTCCATTCTGGTATCTAATTCCTCAGCTGCTACCTGCATTATTGCTGTACTTATCCCCTGCCCCAGCTCCATTTTTCCTGTTAATATTTTTATCCTGCCATCTTCCAGCACATGCAGCCATGTATCTACCTGGTCCTGATCTGGTACAAAGAGTTCGTTATTTACCACCTCTTCATTACTACTTGTCACACAGGTTGTACCCGTAAGTGAAAAACCAATGCTAATCAACCCCAGCTGTTTTACAAATTCACGTCTGCCTGATTTCATATTGATGTTTTTATGCCTTTGAAGCTCTTTTTACCGCTTTTATCACCCTGTCATGAACACCGCACCGGCAAATATTCCGTGCCAGGTTCTCTCTGATCTCACTATCGTCAGGGCTGGAATTTTTATTAAGGAGAGATACTGAAGCTATTATAAGGCCATTCAGGCAATAGCCACATTGCGCGGCCTGTTCCTCAACAAAAGCTTGCTGTACCTTATGAAGTTTCCCATTAACATCTGAAAGACCTTCCAGTGTTGTTATCTGATAGTTGGCGGCCTCACTGACAGGTAACCTGCACGAGGGATTTGATTCGCCATTCATTAGTACCATACAGGCACCGCATTGTTCAAGTCCGCAGCCAAATTTTGGGCCGTTTAGTCCCAGATCATTACGAAGAATATATAGTAATGGTGTTTGAGGGTCAGCATCTATTTTATATGCTTTACCATTAACATTTAATGTTATCTCAGCCATTATATTAGTTATTGAAATGAGGGGAAAATCACTTCAATAAATATACAAAAAAATACCTGCTAACTAAAAGTTATAACTGTGAAACAACTGCTGGTTAAAAAAGGAAGTATCTTATTATGATTACTAAGTTATATGATTATTCTGCAAAAACTTTAAATGATCCTGATCCTTCACTGCTTTCTACCTTGATTATGCAAGGCTGACAAACCTTCCCGCGGAGGTCGAGAAATATTTGATTATTAATAGCTTTAATTTCTTTTGAAGGATAGATCAATTTACCGGTAATATCAGTAACTGAAATTTTTGCAGAACCTGAAATACCCTGAATAAACACTTTCCCATCTCCCGGATTAGGATAAATTAATATTTTTCCATCTTCCGGTCCATCTACACCTGTAACAGGCATTTGCGTTGTAAATGTGATAGCTACTGACCATTCTCCCAAACCACCAGCATTCCGCGCGGCCACACGGCTCCAGTAGGAAGTACCTAACTCCAGGTCATTCAGCGAATATTCCAATGCTCCATAAACCGATTGATCAATTAGAAGATTAGTAAAACCCTCGCCATAGGATACCTGAAATTGATAACTTGTAGCACCCTCTGAGGCGGACCATGTTACTGTTACAGGAATCTCCACTTCAGTAGAGTTATTTAAAGGCGCTATGATTACCGGAGGATCAGGTGTTGGCATTAAAGTTTTAAATTGTGTTACAGGTGTCCAGGCTGTAATCCCATATTCATTACTGCCCCTGATACGTATATAATGCGTATATAAAGTCTTTAATGTGCTATCAATTTTATAAGAAGATGTGTCATTATCAGGTATTATTTTATCAAAAACTATAGTTGATGTATTAAATCCGGTCCCGCCTTCGGATATTTGGATATGAAGCGAATCAATACCCTCTGATGCCTCCCAGAATAACTCAGGTTGTAACTCCACATTTGTTGCTTTATCTTCAGGTGATAATAAAGCCAGACTGGCAGGATAGCCGGTAGTGAATGATAGAGTATCTGAAAATATACCTGTACCGCTAATATTTTCCCCGGCAACGCGCCAGTAATATAATCTTTCCCCCTCCAATTTAAGATCAGAGATCATTACAACTGTATCTTTAAGAATATGAGACCTGAAATCAGTAGCAAAAGACTCATCTGCTGACAATTCAAGTCTGTAGCGAGAGGAGTTTTTTGCCGAATGCCACACAAGACTGTCGGAGCTTGGAAGAATAGCGGCACTGTCAGGAGAAATAAGGACTACTTTATCAGGTTGATCCGCCACAAATATGGTACTTGCAGCGCTCTCAGTTCCGTACCTGTTAAGTGCAGTAACCACAACAGAGTAGCCACTGATTTCCGGAAGATTAAAATGTTTATTATAAGTAATAGCTAATCTGTTATCATCCGATGTTTCAGTACCTGCAGGTTGAGAAGGATCAAATGCATAGATGACATATCTTATACTATCTTTTGAATGGTCCCAGGCCAGGCTGTAAAAAGGATCGCCAGGCAATTGTTCTAATCTCACATTTGAAGGAGGCTCCGGCGCACCGGGAGTTTTCCAGGTCATTTCAGGAAATAATACTTTATTAAAATAAACCTGCTCTTTTAAATAAGAACTTAGACCATTTACCCTATAAAAATCATACATCCTAAAATAAACACTTCCCAATGTGCCAAGATCAGCATTCTGGCGATTGATTTCTACCTGTGTAACGATCTGATCGAGGGTCCATGCATCAGCCTGTACTCTTGCACTGGTGTTGTTTATATTAAAATAGTCTTTAAGCTCATGTAATCCTGAAGCAGTTTCTGAAGTTCTAGCTACAGGAGCATCATCCGCAAGCCGATAAATTCCATGTCCCGGATATAAATGCCTGTTATAGGTATTCACCCAATCTGCCCACCACGGTAATAATATTGAATAATCCTGGTTGCCACCTGTTGGCCAGTAGAGCTGAGGTGTGATATAATCTACCGTTCCTTCTGCAAGCCATGCCAGAGGATCACAATAAATAGTATTATAAGCATCTAAACCAATAATACCATCCGGATTCATTCCATTGCCATAAATGCCAAAAGGACTTACTCCAAAGCGGATATATGGCCTTACAGATTGAATGGTATCCCATACATTGGCAATCATTTTATTTATGCTGCCTCTTCTGAAATCACCAATGGTGGCATATCCGGCACCGTATGTATCATAAGTCTCCTGATCCATTGATGTAGGAGTACCACCGTATGCGTAAAAGTAATCGTCAAAGTGAACACCATCAAGGTCATATCTATTTATCAGGTCACCTACAATTACTTTTATATATTCCTGCACCTCCGGCAAGCCAGGGTTTAATATTTTACCTCCATCATCGTATGTCAATGCCCATTCAGGATGCTCCACATATACATGTTCAGAAGAATAATATCCATCACCTGCACTTTTGGAAGCATTAATACGATAGGGGTTTAGCCATGCATGAAGCTCTATACCCCTTTTATGGGCTTCCTCAATAGCAAATTGTATTGGGTCATATCCCGGGTCTTTTCCCTGCACTCCTGTAAGGTATCTTGACCATGGCTCATAGGGTGAATCATAAAAAGCATCACATTCAGACCTTACCTGTAAAAAAGCGGCATTCATATTTATAGAGACCAGGGAATCATAATATCTAATAAGAGAAGCTTTTTGTGCTTCCACATCATTTCTATCCTCAGGTCGAGGCCAGTCAAGATTTGATACGCTAGTTATCCATGCTGCACGCATTTCGCCACGTGGTACCGGAACCTCCGATCTTAAATTCTCATTTGAAACCTGTGCAAATGAGTTACAAAAAATAAGGCAGCAAAAAATATTCAGATAGGATTTCATTGGGGTACAAATAAAAAGTGCAGGGGTAAAAAAACACCCTGCACTTTGTTAATTATAATTTAAATATTATCTCTTTGTATTGTCTAAAGCAAGACCATAAGCTTCCACACCTTCAATGAAGTACTCCACTTCACCGGTCCCGTCTAACTTATATCTCTTTATCCCTGATGCATGAAGAGGGTTAAGCTCAAGGTCTGCATCTGCAGGTCCTCTGTAAGCCCAGTATACATAACCACTTTCATTGTCTACAACGATGTCAGTGATATAAGTATATTCATTACCTCCACCTTCACCATCAACTGGTGAATCATCGATTAAAGTTACGTTAGCACCATCATTTGCATCTGCAACATAGAACCCAATAGCAGTTTTATTGGAGCTGAAATAAACTTTTGCATTTTCCTGGTCTACATCAAAAGCACGTACTTCGTAAGTACCAAGTATAGCACCTTCCTCAGGTATAGTTGCGCTTCCTATATCTTCTGCAGAAAACCTGTAAAGACCTTTATGGTTAGAGTTTTTACCCCACCAGTAAACATCACCTATCCTCATGACAGTACCATTCAATGCACCCCATCCATAAGTAGGGCCAGTATATTCAGCTGGCGCATTGGCAGAATAATAAGCTAATTGGTTATTTGTTACAAGTGGCGGGAAATCGGGATGATTACCTGTCGCACCATTATCACCCCATGCAAGATCAGTAGTAGATGTTGGCATAATGGTAATATCATTATTTCTATCTGTAAAGATTATATCAGTACCATCAACTGATCCAAAAAAAGCATCGTCATAATTTTGATTACTGAATGTTACATGTGTTGTATAAGCAGTCAGATCATGAGCAAAG
This sequence comes from Candidatus Cyclobacteriaceae bacterium M2_1C_046, assembly GCA_051418055.1. Classification (GTDB taxonomy): domain Bacteria; phylum Bacteroidota; class Bacteroidia; order Cytophagales; family Cyclobacteriaceae; genus JBPRGH01. The sequence continues at coordinate 31,585 of JBPRGH010000113.1, forward strand.
CTAAATATTTGTCCGGGAGTAGCTTCCGGATCAGCAGAAAATGTAATTGTTGATCCTGCATCAAATACATATAGTCTGTCGTTCTCAAAATCCATGGTCAACGGATGTGACCCTGCAGGGATCCCGCTGTCTTCCAGTTGTGCTTCACCAGCTGCAAATATCTGCTTTGACCAGATATTTCCACCTTTTTGAGCAAGCCATAAAGTTTTTGCTAACTGAGCGCTCACAGCAACATTTGTTGTTGCAGGTAATTCATCACCATTTAAAGAAGCTGTTACTGCCACCGGTAAAGACGGATTAGCTTCAGTAAAAGTCACTGTTACAGTTTCTGCCGTAGCCGCACCTGTTTCATCAAGATCATCACTAATCCAGCCTTCTGCAGGGAAATCCCAAGTCCATACAACAGTAGCACCTGAAGGATTATAAACAGAAGCAGAAAAAGTAGTGGCTACACCAGTCTGGATCGGATCTGGTGAAAAAGTAATTTCCGGTGTCGGTGCACCTACAACAACATCATCAGAAAAAGATTGTGTTGGAACATTATCAACAACTAAGGTAACCGTAAAAGTACCATCGCTTTCAAAGATATGTGTAGGATTCTCATCTGTGGATGTGTTACCATCTCCAAAATCCCAGGCAAAAGTAGTACCCCCTGTAGAGGCATTAGTAAATGTTACTGTCTCCCCTGCAATTGGATTTTCAGGTGCAAAGCTAAACCCAACCCTTATCGGTGTCGGTTCATCATCATCACCACACGAGACGGCACCCAGAATAAATGCGGTGAGAAATAATAATTGTAAAATTTTCATGTACTTCATAGATAATTATTTTGGTTAATTCATTATTAATTTACATTAAAAGCTCTTGTTGTTGATTCGGAAACCTCTTCAAAAATATTTACTATCCTAAATGACAAGGCTATCCTGTGGGATACTTCATAGCTAAAATTATCTTTAACTAATGCAGGTATGCCGATACTCATCAAATGTGATTCAATGCTTGCTTTACCACTTTCAGTTAAATTATTTTCCTGATAATAAGAGTCGAAAGTAGCCTGGGTTACTATCTGGTGGACCTCCACAAGTAATAACTGTAATTGTGATTTTGATAATCCTGTTGATATCACCTCAAAGAAATCTTCCTTGGCTTCATCAGGTATGGATGAGTTAAGTACTGTTAAGGAAGAATTATTCTTTTTATAAGTTATTTTTTTATACTCCTGTGGGATCTCATAAGTTGGGCGAATAACATAAGCATTTTTTGCGGGGACAAAATTTGTAAAGTTATGCTGAAGGGATCTATAAACTTCTTCTTCAACTTTATCACGAGTATCTTCATACTGATACGAATAATTTACATCTTTTAGCTCCAGCTTTAATTGATCCAGTAAAAAAATACTATGTAGAAAGTCAATAGATAAAAAATCATCTCCCTTCGACCAATATTCAACCTCTGTTTCTATATCAGTTCCTACAAAAGCAATCGGGCTTAAAGGAACAAAATAAATATTAGCTGCAAAATTTCCTGTTTCACTTAATTCTTCGATAGGATCATTTTTTTCACAGCCTGTGAATGCAATCCAGCAAAAAATGACGATAAGATAAAATTTAAAATTTCTCATTTTCTTCATAATTACTTTGCCCAATACATAGGTACCTTTAGCCATTCAGGATTTTGGTAAGCACCTAATCGATCAAGTTCAGGTTTATTATATATTTCTTCTGTTTCTGTATCATAAGGAAATCTTTCAATCCATTCTCCTTCCTCCCAATAATATGCTAGGTTTGGCGGAGGCTGGATCCCCAGGTATATCTGATTATCATAATTATATCTGCGCATATCAACCCAAACTTCTCCTTCCAGCCAAAGTGCCACATATTTTTGCATCATAATATCCCTCAGCATTAAATCAGCGCTGTTTTGGGGAATAAAAGTGCTACTAAGAAAATCAGCCTTTTCCTGAGCGGTAACTCCCGCACGATCCATGTTCACAGAAATGCCTTCAATAAAAGAGGTAAAAGCAGCTGGTTTATTTCCGTTATTAAAATATGCTTCGGCTTTTATAAAATGAAGCTCCTCCTCACGAAAGAAATACATAGGTCCGTAATCCTGCGTGATATAAGAGCCGTAAAGGTTGGGGTAAGCATCATCATTGAGCGAAGCGATTTTTCCAACACTTGGTGTAATCGACAAATACTCCCCATCTGCATTTGGTTGCATAAGGTATTTTGTCCTCGGATCACCAACCACGTGATTTACAGGGTCATATTTTAAAGCCTGCTCTAGCATAAATCTTCCCGGAGCGCTGTTTGCAAGAGTATTATTACCATAATCCCAATCCGGATCGGCTTGTGAAGGACCCCATTGGTTCATTTGTAATGGATTTCCCGCTACACCGGTGCTATAGTCAAATAATACATCATTCCAGCCATCCAATGCCAGGTCTGCAGCAGCAACTACCTGATCATAATTTTGATTTACATTAGGTGTTAAGTGCAGTAGGGTCCTTGCTTTAATTGCATGTGCAAAATTTATCCATTTGTCCAGATCCCCCGCAAAAACATGGTCCTGAGCAGCTGTCATAGGGCGGACGGTTGCAGGGTGTGTATTTTCCAGCAAATCGATAGCCTCATCCAATTGAAGTAATATCTGTTCATATATTACAGATTGGTCATCATATCTTGGTGAAGGATTGGCTTGTAAAGCCTCAAAATAAGGCATATCACCAAAAAGATCCGTAGTTCGCTGGGTGGAGAAAGCGTATAAAATTTTGGCTACACCCTCATAATTTGTGGAGTTTTCTCTTTGAGAAGCCTCTATTACATGTTTGGCATTAGACGAAATATCATGATAATGCCTACGCCATTGACCTATGCGGTTTGCCGTTACATAATCCCACCTATCTTCATATTTTGCCCAGCCGCTGAATGTTGCGACCTGTTGAGTTATATATGATATTTCTTCACCATGATCAAAAATACTTGTGGCCGTATAAGCAAGTACCGGGGGCAATAAAAAATCAGGAGTACTGGTAAATGGTGAATCAGGATCATCATTTACATCAAGAAAATCCTCACATCCCGAAAAAGTACCTATCAATAAAATTATTAAAATATATCTTTTCATGATTTAAAAATTTGCTCTTAAAGTAATATCCACTCCCTGGACCGCAGGCACATTAAAATAATCCAGCCCAACTGTACCAACCCCACCTAATCCTGCTCCTGCATAATTTGTTTCGGGGTCACCTCCGGAATACTTTGTCCACAATGCCAGGTTCCGACCCGTCGCTGAAACCATTAAATCCTTCATTCCAATTTTATTTGCCCAATTTTCCGGCAGAATATATCCTATAGTAAGATACCGCAACCTTGTCCAGCTCGCATCTTCGACAAAATTGGTCCCTACACTTGCATAATTGTTAAAAAATCCCTGATCCAGTACTACTTCATTAGTGTTTTCTACAAACCCACCTTCCTGCTCTACTACACCTGTAAATACTGTAGATCGATTACGATGTTCCTCCAGATAACCGGAAGAACCATTTGCTATCATTGTAGCGTTGGCGGCATTTAAAACGTCCCCACCTATCCGTATATCCACCAGAAATGAGATATTGAACTTTTTATAATTTACAGAGTTTGTTATTCCAATTATGGCTTTAGGTTCACGGTTACCCAGATAGGCCCTTGTTCCATCAATAACCCTCGTCCCATCACTGTTTAAAATAAAATTGCCATCCTCATCCGTTGCATATCTTCCAATTCTAGGATAGCCATTTTCATCTACAACCAATTGACCGAATTCATTATAAAGGTAAACTGTCCCCTCAAGGGCCAACAGTGGTTCGCCAACAAGAGAACTTGGTATTGCTGCTGAAATTAATTGACCTGAAGTAACAGGTAGTTTAGAAACAAATTCAGGAAGCTCAATTAATGTGGACCTGTTGCCTGATATATTTGCCAGTAAATTCCATGAAAGATCTCCGGTATTAACAAGCTGTGCATCCGCGACAATTTCTATTCCCTTGTTTTGAATAGAACCGCTGTTAAATACTAACTGTATCCATCCTGAAGAAGGTGATATACGCGATTGAATAATAGCATCTTCCGTGATCATATTATAATATGACATATCAAGCCTGAATCTGCCGTTAAGGAATCGCAGGTCTGCACCTACTTCCCATGTAGTTGTTATTTCGGGAGCAATATTTGGGTTTCCAGCATAATAATCATATTTAAAACCTCCGTTTATTGCATTATAATTTTCCAAAACTGCTGTGGTCCGGTGCGCAGGAGCATCCTTGCCGATTTGTGCCCAGCTACCCCTAATTTTACCGTAACTCAAAAAACTTTGATTTTTTAAGAACTCTGAGAAGATAATACCTCCACTGACCGAAGGATAGAAAAAAGAATTATTATCTTTCGCCAACGTAGAAGACCAATCATTACGGGCTGTTACTCCCAAATAAAAAACCCCGTCATAATCCAGTTTGATATCACCAAAAACTCCTGCAATCCGTCTTCGGCTAACGTTCTGATTTACCTCAATCGTTTGCAGGTTATTAATATTATCAAGAAGTGTATTTCTGTATCCACTACCAGAGATATAAGTATTCCTGCCGTTATCCAACTGGATATTCTGACCTACCATTGCATTAACAGAAATTTTCTCCGTTATCCTTTTATCATATCCCAGTAAAGCAGTTGATGTTATTAAATTTGATGAACGTTCAATTTCCGTGATCCTGCCACTAAATGCCTCCGCACTTCCGGCACTTCCGGGCCTTGCAATTGACTTGTAATGTTGGTTTGTAAAATCACCCCCTAAACGATATGTAAATGTTAGAGGCTCTATAATATTCCAGGAGAAGCTGGTTAATGAGATTATTCTGTTTACGTCATCTGTGATTGGATTATTTTCTGCACGCCAATATGGATTTTCAGGATTATTCCATAACCTGTCGGGCTCCCTATCTATAAGCCATCTTTTAGAACCATCCGGGTTGAGATATTGAGACATATCATCATTAATTGGCCATCTGTAGATATTATACATAGTTCCAAACCCTGTGCGTACATTATTAGAATTCACAAGATTTAAGGAAGTATTTACCTCTACTTTATCACTAATTTTATTAGTACCTTTCAATAGCAGGCCATACCTTCTTAGGTTTTCACCCGGAAATATCCCGTCATGATTTAAATAATTTGCTGACATATAGCCGCTTAATTTATCTGTAGCTGAAGAAAGGGAAAGATCATATTTCTGTCTTAGTCCCGCTTCAAGAAAATTATCGACATTATCGTAGACTTCTTCGTTGGTGGTAACCAAAGGTCCCCAGCTGTTGGTTGTCTCAGGGTCGAATACGCCAGAATTACCCTGTTTATAGATCATTTGCCGTGGTGATGTACGAAAAGCCTGATCAACAGAAACTGAAGAAGAAAAATTAACCGATGTTACACCTGCTCTGCCTCTTTTAGTTGTTATTACTATAGCTCCATTTCCAGCTTCTAATCCATATAAGGCTGCTGCTGCCCCTCCTTTTAATACAGTAATAGATTCAATATCATTAGGATTAATATCCATTGCGCGATTAGCGCCTCCAAAAGAAGCAGAATTACTTATAGGAATCCCATCAACAACAAATAATGGTTGGTTACTTGTCGTTTCATTAACAGAATTTGCTCCTCTTATCAATATATGACTACTTGCCCCTGGAGAACCACTGGAATTTGTGATTTGTACTCCTGCTACTTTTCCCTGAAGGGCATTTACTAAATTATCCTGATTACTTTCTACTAACTCTGCACTTTTTACCTCCTGAACAGAATAATTAATTGCTTTTTTTTCAGTGGCAACACCAAAAGCTGTAACTACAACTTCAGTTAATTGTGTGGCATCAACATCTAATTTAACATCTATGACATTTCGATTATTAATTGGTACTTCTTTAGTTGTAAATCCGATGTAGCTAAATATGAGCCGGATATTTTGCAGGTCCTCATTAGCAATTTCAAGTCGGTAGTTACCATTTACATCTGTTATTGTGCCCCTGGTGGTTCCTTTGAGCATAACACTGGCACCAACTAGCGGCTCATCATTTTCGCTACTCAAGATAGAGCCTGAAACAATATGCTGAGCTGTCAAAGTATTGCCGAAAGCTGCTGTAATACATAAAAAAACAATAAGCGAGAGTCTTAACATGGATCTTAAGATGTTTTTTTTATGAATATAGAAGAAGATTTAAAATAAACCAAATGAAATACTGCAATTTCCAGCAATAACTAGAATTTTTTATTGAATTTCAAGTAATATCAATTATATTCAATTACATTTATATCCTCTATGCCTTTGTTTTATCTTGATTATAGCTATATATCATTACTTATAGGTATCTATGAATGAATATTCTAAATTTGCACCTGTCAGATCAGATTCTGTTTCAATGCTACGTAAGGAAAGACATGATTATATTATTCAAAAAGTAAGATTGAATAATAAAGTAATATCCTCTGAGCTCAGTAAGGAGCTTAATGTTTCAGAGGATACCATTAGAAGGGATTTACGCGAACTGTCACATCAGGGAGCTATCCTGAAGGTACATGGAGGGGCAGTAACTACCAGTCAGCATGTTTTTCACTATCAAAAAGAAGAAATTGTTGATTATGAATTAAAACATATAATAGCCCTTAAAGCGGTACCCCTAATAAAAAATAATTCAGTAATTGTAATGAGCGGTGGTACTACAAACCTTGAATTAGCCAGCATCCTTCCCCTCGATCTTAATGCAACTATTTATACGTATAGCCTTCCCATTGCCCTGCAGCTTACTGAACATCCTAACATTGAACTGATCTTTATAGGCGGAAAGATGCAGAAAAACGCACAGGTAACTATAGGAATGGATGTAATAAGCGTTATTAACAAAATCAGAGCTGATTATTGTTTTCTCGGAGTAAGTGGCCTGGATATTAATGCTGGTTTAACCGAAATTGATTGGGAGGTAGCACATGTAAAAAAAGCAATGATCTCTATTTCAGAGAAAAATATCCTTTTATCCACAGCATCCAAATTAAAAACTGTACAACGATATCTGGTAGAAACCACTGATAACCTTGATACAATTATAACTGATCTGGATAAAACCGATGAAAGAATTCGAGCTTTTGAACGTAAAGGAATTGAAGTGCATTGATTAACAACCCCCTGACATTAAATACTTTAAAAGTTTAATTATAAATTTTTTAAAGTTTTATACTCTTCATTTTTCACAGCTCAAATTCTCTTCCGGCATCACCTCATTCCTCTAGACTCTCCGCCAAAATACACTTTTAGGCCTATAAAAATTTATAAATACAATGGAGAATTAGTGCATTGTGAAGGAAATAACTGCATCTCTATCGCTAAATCGGCATTAATCAGCATATATTATAGCCATTTCATTAAATTTCATGCATAAAACTGCAAATTCTCTTGCAATAGTCTGAATAAAATGATTAATTTGATAAACCATTTTATCATTCTCGTTCACACCACTATCTGAAGAAATATGATTGACCTTGGAACTTCTGAAAAACTTTTCGCCCCGGAATCAAAAAACTATGAAAAGATCGATACATCCGTTTATGATGATTCCGAAACAGCTTCTTTTTATGTTGCAAAAGAAATTGCTTCATTAATAAAAGAAAAGGCATCAAAGGGAGAGTATGCTGTTTTAGGACTAGCTACCGGCTCCAGTCCTACAAAAGTATATGATTATTTAATCCGGTTTCATCAGGATGAAGGATTAAGCTTTAAAAATGTTATCACTTTTAACCTGGATGAATATTATCCTATAGATCCAAATTCTTTACAAAGCTATGTTCGATTTATGAACGAACATCTTTTTAATCATATTGATATAAATCCAAAAAATGTACACATCCCGGATGGAACGTTACCTCCGGAAAAAATTAAAAGTTTCTGTAATGATTACGAAGCTCGTATTATAAGCTTTGGAGGCCTTGATATTCAATTATTGGGAATAGGACGGACAGGACATGTGGGTTTTAATGAGCCCGGCTCTTCAATTAAAAGCAGGACCAGATTAATAAGACTGGATAAAATCACCAGGCTTGATGCAGCAAGTGATTTCTTTGGTGAAGAAAATGTACCATCACGAGCTATTACAATGGGAGTTGGTACCATTCTTTCTGCTAAAAAAATATTCCTTCTTGCGTGGGGGGAAGGAAAAGCCGATGTGATCAAAGAGGCCGTGGAAGGTGAGATAAAAGAATCTATTCCTGCTTCATTCCTTCAGACACATGATAATTGTGAATTTGTTATCGATTCTGCTGCCGGAAGTAAACTTACCCGTATAAGAACTCCCTGGCTTATTGAAGAGTGCGAATGGGATGATCGGCTTATTAAAAAGGCTGTAATATGGTTGTCAGAAAAAGTAAATAAAGTGATCCTGAAGCTCACGAATGAGGATTATAATGAGTATGGAATGGGAAACCTTGTTGCGGAATATGATTCTGCAGAGAAAATAAACCTTAAAGTATTTAATGAGCTACAACATACAATAACAGGCTGGCCTGGTGGTAAACCGGGGGTTGATGACAGCACAAGACCGGAAAGATCAAAACCCTTTCCTAAAAAGTCACTCATATTCAGTCCACATCCGGACGATGATGTAATATCAATGGGGGGCACATTAATCCGACTTGTAGATCAGGGGCATGATGTACATATCGCCTATCAAACATCAGGGAATATCGCTGTATTTGATGATGAAGTGATCAGGTTTCTAGATTTTACAAAAGAAGCCATAAAAAATAAAGAAGCCAGCAAGGAAATTTCCGATCTTCTAAAACGAATAGGGGGTCAGCTGAGACATAAAAAATCCGGTGATGTAGATTCTAAAGAGGTCCAGGAATTTAAAGGATTGATCAGAAAAGGGGAAGCAATGTCAGCCTGCAGGTATTGTAATATAAAAGAGGAGAATGTTTACTTTCTTAATCTCCCTTTTTATGAAACCGGGAAAGTAAAAAAGAAGCCCCTGGGAGAAGATGACGTTAAAATCATTTATGACCTTTTAAATAAATTACAACCAGACCAGATATTTGCAGCAGGAGACCTTTCTGATCCTCACGGTACCCACCGTGTCTGCCTACAGGCAATTTTTAAAGCCATAGAGCAGCTAAAGTCGGAAGGTGCAGAATGGCTTAAAAATACATACGTATGGCTGTATCGAGGAGCGTGGCAGGAATGGGATATTTCCGACATTGAAATGGCTGTACCTATAGGCCCAAAAGATCTGGCCCGTAAAAAAATAGCCATCTTCAAACATCAATCACAAAAGGATAAGGCTATGTTTCCTGGGAGTGATGCCCGAGAGTTCTGGCAACGGGCAGAGGATAGAAATCATGAAACAGCACAAAAATATGATCATCTCGGATTACCGGAATATGAAGCTGTTGAAGCATTTGTAAGGTGGAAATTTTAACCACTTCTATTCCTATTAACTAACTACTTCTGCCGGCTTTTAATAAGCTGACAGTTTTTTTAACTTATAAAAAATAATGAATTTAAAGCATCTCTTAATTAGCTGTTTCTGTTTCCTTTTAATATACTCTGTTTCTGCTCAGGATCATCCTCCAAAAAAGGAATTCCGGGGCATCTGGATCGCTACTGTCGCAAACATCGACTGGCCAAAAAGCCGGGGCCTTAGTGAGGAAAAACAAAAAGAACAATTTAATGAAATACTCGATTTTTATCAGAACCTGAATTTTAATGTGGCGGTAGTACAGATCCGTGCAGCTGGCGACGCCTTTTACCCCACGGAAAAGGCACCCTGGTCACGGTTTCTTATGGGTACTGAAAATTATGCACCGGATACATTATACGATCCTTTAGAATGGATGATCGAGGAAACTCATAAGCGCGGAATGGAATTCCATGCCTGGCTAAATCCTTATCGTGCTACCACAGATCTGGACACAGCAATTCTGGATGAGCAGCATGCATTTTATCAACATCCCGAATGGATGGTAAAATACGGCACAAAGTATTACTTCAATCCAGGTCTTCCTGAAGTCAAAGAGCATGTGGTTGATGTAATTTCCGAGGTAGTGAGAAATTATGATATTGATGCCATCCATTTCGACGATTATTTTTATCCATATAAAATAACAAATCAAATCTTTGATGATAGCCTTCAGTATCAACAATATGCTGCAGAAGGACAGTCAATTGATGACTGGAGAAGATCTAACGTTAGTGCATTAATACAAGAATGCTCTGAAATGATCAAAAGAGAAAAGCCCTGGGTGCAATTTGGGATTAGTCCTTTTGGGGTATGGCGAAATGCTGCTATGGATAGCACAGGTTCCAGCACAAGGGCCGGACAGACGACTTATGATGATCTTTATGCCGACGTACTTAAATGGATGAGGGAGAGATGGATTGATTATAATGTGCCGCAGCTTTACTGGAGCATGGACTATCCCGCCGCCTCACATAGAATACTGGTTGACTGGTGGTCAAAACAAGCTGGAAACAGCAATATTTATATTGGCCATGGCTTATATAAAGTAAAGGCTAATCCTGATAAAGCCTGGAACAAAATAAAAGAAATACCCAGACAAATAGAGCTTACAAGGGCAAAGCAAGAAATTGATGGCAGTGTATTTTTTAGTGCTAAATCAATAATGGGCCGGCATCGCAGATTGTCAAGACAGATATTAAGGAAATATTACAAATACCCTGCCTTGCCTCCTGCTTCTCCTTTTATAAATAAAACTCCCGCAGAAGTAGATCATAATGTTGAAGTTGTGGAGCGTAATGATAAATATCAGATTAAACTACAGGCAGATCAATCTGATTCTCTCAGATATGTCATTACATACAGGTCAAAAAATAAGAATCCAATAAACCTGGAAAATCCTGAAATGATCCTGAGTAAGATTTATTTAAAGCAGGATCAGCCTACTTATATATGCCTGCCAAAAAAGGGGCTAAAAAAAGGCAAACCTGTAGTTCTGACTTTTCTCGATAAATACGGAATTGAAAGCAGACCGTACTATTACATGGTAAGCAAGGTGGGTGATAAAATTGTAATCCAACCTAATCTGATGTAGAATGAAAGATATGCTGGTAAAGCTGCTGTCGTTACCTGATCCGGGACCTAAAGAAGAAAACCTTAATCGTGAGGGTATAATTTTCAGGAAACCTATTGCACCTGAAAAATCAATTGTAAGAGATTGGGTTTTAAAAAATTTTAGCACTTACTGGGCCAATGAAGTCGATGCTGCTTTTGGGAATTCACCGGTAACCTGCTTCATTGCTCAGAAAGGAAATGATCTCGTGGGAATTGCCTGCTACGAAGCAACTTATAAGAATTTCTTTGGCCCAACAGGCACATTAGAAGCATATAGAAATAAAGGCATAGGAGAGGTCCTGCTTTTAAAAAGCCTTTCAGCAATGAAAGAGATGGGATATGCTTATGCTATTATAGGAGGGGTTGGGCCTGCATCATATTATTCGAAAATAGTAAATGCGGTAGAAATTACCGGGTCAGAAAATAGTATTTATAAACATCTTTTAAAATAGAAGCATGAGCCCATTGCCAGAGAAAAAAAATCCATGGACGTGGGTTTCATCTTTATATTTCACGGAAGGCTTACCGTATATTATTGTTATTGCCGTTTCAGTTATTATGTATAAACGGCTTGGTGTAAGCAATGCTGAGATAGGGCTTTATACAAGCTGGCTTTATCTCCCCTGGGTGATCAAACCTTTATGGAGCCCTCTGGTTGACCTCAAGAGTACTAAGAGAAAATGGTTTCTGGCCATGCAGGTAGTTATTGCCCTCTCCTTTCTGGGCGTAGCTGTCGTATTACCAACTAATAATTTTCTTGCTCTAACTCTTTTTTTCTTTTGGATTACAGCTTTTTCCTCAGCCACACATGATATAGCAGCCGATGGTTATTATATGTTAGCCCTTTCGGAAAAACAACAATCTTTCTTTTTAGGGATAAGAAGTACGTTTTACCGGCTTGCCATTGTAAGCGGTCAGGGGTTGCTCGTAATAGTGGCCGGACTGTTGGAAACTTCATACGGAGATAATCATTCTGCCTGGTCTGTCACAATGGTTACAGCTGCGAGTATCATGCTGGCCCTTAGTATCTATAACTTTTTCTTCACCCCGAATATAGAACAATCAGATAATTTTGTAAAAGCCGAAAAATTGACTTTTTTAGAAGTTTTTAGGTCGTTTTTTAGAAAAAAGAACATTGGAGTGGCGCTGGCATTTATCCTTCTTTATCGTTTAGGAGAAGCTCAATTAGTAAAAATGGCCTCGCCTTTTCTCTTGGATGAAAAAGCTACCGGAGGATTAGAGCTTTCGACTACTGCTGTCGGCACTATTTACGGTACCTTCGGAGTGATTGCTTTATCAATTGGCGGGATCTTAGGCGGAATTTTTATCTCCAGGGATGGTTTAGGGAAATGGATGCTCCCAATGATCCTGGCACTTAATTTACCGAATATCTTATATGTCCTGTTAGCCTGGTTCCAGCCCTCCTCTATCATGTGGGTAATGAGTGTAGTTGTTATTGAGCAATTCGGATACGGCCTGGGGTTCGCAGCATATTTGATGTACCTGATATATGTTGCTGAAGGAATCTCAAAAACGGCTCATTATGCTATCGGTACCGGTTTTATGGCACTTGGAATGATGTTGCCAGGCATGGTCAGCGGAATAATCCAGGAGGCGTTAGGCTACTTCGGATTCTTTATCTGGGTGGTTATTTCTGCCATTCCATGTATTCTGCTAGTAAAATACCTGGAGTTCCCTTTTGATTATGGTAAAAAAAATAAAACTCAATCTGATGCACCTGAAAAAAGAAGCCAAACAAAAAAACAATATGTTTGATAATATTAGTAGAAAAGAAAAAATCGGGCAGCTATTCTCTCCTGCCGTTTTTATTAACGGTAGCAAAGAGCATCATAAGGATATTGAAGAGCTGATAATTAAACATCATATTGGCGGGCTTACTTTTTTCCATAGCCCTCAAAGCGCTGCGGCAAATTATGGAGGTAATCTAAAACCTGTATATAATGAAAATAGCCTTGATCTTCTTAAGGAGCTAATTCAGCATTTCCAGAGTATATCAAAGTATCCATTATTAATTAGTATTGATGCTGAGTGGGGGCTGGCCATGCGGGTGGAAAATACCCCTAAATATCCTTATGCGATTACATTGGGAGCCTTAAGTGAATCTAATAATAATTTAGTTTATCTCACAGGTTATAATATCGGAATTGATTGTCTTGATGCAGGTATACATTTAAATCTTGCTCCTGTAGCAGATATCAATGAAAACCCGGCAAATCCTGTAATAGGATATAGGTCTTTTGGTGAAAGAAAGCATGATGTAACCTCAAAATCACTTTCCTTTTATAAAGGTTTGTCTGATACCGGAGTTGTAGGGTGCCTGAAGCATTTCCCCGGTCATGGCAACACAACAGTTGATTCCCACCTGGGTCTTCCTGTAATCAATAATTCTGAAGAAGAATTATTCAACAATGAATTATTACCATTCATTGAAGGTATCCATAATGGCGTCGAATGTATTATGGTTGGTCATCTTGCAGTTCCTGCACTGACAGAAGGTGAATCAGTACCCGCAAGCCTCTCCTCAAAGATCATTAATGGTCTTTTAAGGAAGCAATTGGGTTTTAATGGCGTTGTAATCTCTGATGCTTTAAATATGCGCAGTGTAGCTGATATTTATGAGCAAAAAGGCCGTCTTGAATTAGAAGCTTTTAAAGCCGGTAATGACCTGCTGTGTTTCTCAAATGATGTACCTGAAGCTATAGATCTTATAAATGAAGAAATAAGTGAAGATTACCTGAACTCGAGCTTCAATCGCATAATGAATTTGAAGATGAAAGCAACTCAGAATTTAGATAAATTTAATCATGCCCTACCATCGGAAGAGTTAAAACAAAAAATTGCAATAGGTTCAATAACTTTATATAGCACTAAAAATTCTAAAGAAGCCAATCCAATAAAGAATTTTTCCTATAACAGAACTGCAATGGTTAGCATCAACAAAAACGTGGATAATAAATTTTCTAAGACCATAAATAAATTTCAGGCAATCCCCCAATATGAGATCCTTCAGTCAACGGGTCATAGATTGCAAATTACTAAAAATTCATTGCTCCAGTATGAGCAATTGATCTTTGCAATATATGTTCCTTCAATGAAGCCTCATGATAACTATGGTTTTGAACAAGTTGTACTCAACTTTTTAAATGAAATTTTTAGCTCAGTCCGTTGTATCGTATGCCTTTTTGGGAATCCATATGCCATAAATTGCATAAAAGGTATTGATAATGCTGAAAATGTAGTATTAGCATATGAAGACCTGCCGGAATTTGAAGAAAAGGCTGCAGAATTCCTTTTTGGAAAATTTAAGCCTGTAGGTAATTTGCCCGTAACTGTTAAGCCGGTTATTAAATGATGCTGTTTAATTAATGTTTTTTACTTAAATATAAACAACTGAAAGCTGTGAGAGAGGATTATTAGCAATATTTAAATAACCCTCTCTTTTCGATACAGCCATATAATCTACACATTCTGAGCCTGAAGCTTCTTCTCCATTTCTATTGCTTTTGGAAACAGGATGTTATTTTCCAGGTGAATATGAAGGTGAAGGTCCTCCTCAAATTCTTTTAATAATGCAAATGTCACACGGTAAGTATTGCAGGCATCGGCAGGCGGATTATACCCATTAGTTATTTCACTTATTTTCCTAAAACGCTCCCCTTCAGAGCTATGCTCATCCATCATAACCTGAATTGGATTCTGAACTGTCCCAAAAGCTGGTTTTTCGGCAATATTTCTTTGTTCCACCATTTTACGGATGTAAGGGAAAACAATAAACTCTTCCTTTTTCATATGGGCCGCAAGTTCGCCTGTGCTTTCTAAAAATTCTTTATATATCTCAAGTAGCTCCGGGTGCCTTTCCCCATGAACCTTGCAAAGTTTATATAGCAGTGGTTTTATCTCCAGCGATCTTGCCTCTACATATCGATGATGCTTTTTCTCAATATAATCTGCCAAAAGATCAAGGGGCCAGCTGTTGTAATTTTCGCTACCGGCACTTCCCTCATTTTTAATAGCTGCTATTTCAGCAAGCACCTGTTCTTCATTTACAGCTTTTTTCTTTTCGCATGCTTCAGCTATTGTACGGTTTCCATTACAGCAAAAATCAATGTTATATTTCCTAAAGATCAAAGCAGTGCGGTAATCTTCCGCAACCATTTCACCGAGTGTTTTATCTGTAGTTATTTGCATAATATCTGTTTTAGGTTTTCTTATATCCATGCAATTAACATGAATAATCATCTCAAAAAAATGATCTGGATCATAAACGAACAGGAAAAAATTCATAAAGCCCAGGGATTTATTTCATAAAAAGCCCTTAATTGATTCGTTCATAATAATTCTTCAAACTGCTTATCAGACACGTTTATACCCTCCTCATAATTTTAGAAAATATCTATATTGGTGGATATCAAAAATCAATGACAGGAATGAAATCAATCTGGAAAATATTATTTTGGATATGTTTAGTTTTATTACTAGCAACTAACATCTCATGGCTTTATCACACTATCGATGTCGCTGTTGGCCATGGCTATTACCAGGTTAGCTGTAATGAATATCAGAAGGATATACTTTCGCTAAAGCAAATCCTTTATACAAAAAAATCGAAGAAAGAAGCTCTCGAATTTTTAGATGCATATAAAATTGATCATGAAGGTTTTCAAAAAGGGGAGGATTTTATTATAAGCTTAAGTTCATTTCAATTGATTTATGGTCCGGATGGCAGATTAAAGCCTTCTGAAAATTATCCTGACCTGTAAGTTTTAAACCAGAATTTTCCTCTTCTTCCGTTAAGAAAGGAAAGATTAATTAATTTTAAGGCATGATTGCAATTGTATCTCCGGCAAAGACCCTCGATTTTGAAACAGAAACTAGTTACCAACATTCCCTGCCCAGATTTCAATCTGAGGCACTGCAGCTTATCAATGTCCTGAAGGAGAAGTCAGAGGGTGATATTAAAAAATTAATGTCCATCAGCGATAAGCTGGCTACCCTTAATGTAGAGCGTTATCACAGCTTCACTAAAAAGAAAGACCCTGCTCAGTCAAAGCAGGCAATTTTTGCTTTTCAGGGTGATGTCTACCAGGGATTAAAAGCAGATACTTTTAATGAAAAAGACCTGGAATTTGCCCAGGAACATTTCAGGATCCTTTCCGGCTTATATGGGCTGCTAAGGCCTTTGGACCTTATCCAGCCCTACCGACTTGAGATGGGGACAAAGCTGGAGGTGAATGACAGCAGCAATTTATATAAATTCTGGGAAGATAAGATTGTAAATCAGCTTAATAAAGATCTTAAAGCCCAGGGTGATAAGTATCTAATCAACCTTGCTTCCAATGAATATTTCAAAGCCGTAGATAAGAAAAAGCTGAAAGCTAAAGTTATTGATATTGATTTCCTGGATTTCAGCTCGGGAAAATATAAAGTTATTGCTTTTTATGCCAAAAAAGCCCGTGGAATGATGAGCCACTTTATCTTAAAGAATAAGATTGAGGACCCTGAGCATCTTAAGGCCTTTGATTATGACGGTTATCTGTATGATGACAATGCATCTAATGAGAATAAGCTGGTCTTTAAAAGGGGGTGAATGAATAGATGTGAGATGTGAGATTTTTAGAAATGGAATATAAATTGTGCCGTCGGTGAGCCTTTGGCGACCAGGCGCTAGTTATCTGAAAACTATACAAGCCTATATCGGCTGATGTTTTTTCTTTATACCCTCTAAACAATATTGTTCTCGGTTTTTTTCATTTACAGCAAAATTCAACAGCAGCAGTTTACCTTTTATATAATTTTATGAATTATGCTTTTATTTAATTAATAAGAGCAGCATTTTTATACTAAAGCAATAGTTATCCCTAATTTTTGATATGAAACAACCTTTGAATATCTCTCTACTTCTCATAATATTTATTGCTAATGCATTCTCTGCACATGCACAAGTATCAGAAAAAGCAGGTCCTGTTTTTGAAAATGGAGAAGCTCAAATAGTAAAAGCTTTTGAGGATGCCGGAAAATGGATAAGACATGATTTATGGGTTGAAACAGAATTTGATACAGATGGCGACGAAAAATTTGACAGGATGCATGTTGCAGTGACACGACCATATCAGACGGAATATGAAGGGCTAAAGCTTCCTGTGATATATATTTCCAGCCCTTATTTTGCAGGTGTTGCATCTGATGTTGACGGTGTTTTTTGGAATGTAAACCATGAGCTTGGTTCACCAGCTCCGGTTGCACGTACTCATCCGGAAGTTATTCGTAAAGGGGCAAGGCCATTTATCTCCGATTCACATATTAAAACCTGGGTTCCCAGAGGGTATATTGTTGTTCATTCTTCTTCACCAGGCACAGGTCTCTCTCAGGGTTCTCCAACTGTAGGAGGTGATAATGAATCTCTTGCCCCTAAAGCTGTTGTTGACTGGCTATGTGGTAGAGCTTCAGGATTTACATCTCCTTATGGAAATGAAAAAGTAGAAGCTTTTTGGTCTACAAGGAAAGTTGGGATGACCGGCACGTCTTATAATGGCACTATTCCACTTGCAGCAGCAACAACGGGAGTCGAAGGCCTTGAAGCAATTATACCTATTGCACCTAATACATCCTATTATCATTATTACAGGTCTAATGGGCTTGTAAGATCCCCCGGCGGTTATTTGGGAGAAGATATAGACGTACTTTATGATTATATTCATAGTGGGGATGAAACTAAACGAGCATATAATAATTCGACTGTTCGGGATAAGGAAATGAAAGCCGGTATGGATAGGATAACAGGTGATTATAATGATTTCTGGGCGGGACGGGATTATTTAAATGATATGGGACCAATGAAAGCTGCTTTGTTAATGTCTCATGGTTTCAACGACTGGAATGTGATGCCTGAACACAGTTATAGGATTTATAAGAAAGCAAGAGAAATGGGTATTCCAACTCAACTATATTATCACCAAAAAGGACATGGTGGCCCACCGCCTATGAAAATGATGAACAGGTGGTTTACACGTTATTTACATGGTGTAGAAAATGGAGTGGAAAATGATGCCCGGGTTTGGATTGTTCGTGAAAAAGATAAGCCAGAAGATCCGACACCCTATGAAGAATTTCCAAATCCAAAAGCATCCCCTGTTACACTTTACCTTCATGCCGGTGCTCCTGAAAGAGGTAAGTTAAGTACAGAAAAAGGAATTAAGCAGGGAACAGAAACAATTATTGATAACTATTCCTTTGATGGATCCTCTTTAGCTAAAGCAGAGGTCACTGATCACCGTTTAATCTATGCTACTCCTGAGTTAACGGGGGATCTTCATATTTCCGGATTACCAGAAATTAATATTAAACTGGCGGCTAACAAACCTGCTGCAAATCTTTCGGTTTGGTTAGTATCATTGCCATGGACAGAAGGAAAAAATTCAAAAATTACAGACAATATTATTACCCGTGGCTGGGCAGATCCTCAAAACCACAGCTCATTAACTGAAAGTGAACCTTTGACTCCTGGCAAATTTTATACTGTAAAATTTAATCTTCAACCTGACGATCAGATAATTCCTAAAGGTCAGAAAATTGGATTGATGATATTTTCAAGTGATAAAGAATTCACACTTTGGCCAAAGCCAGGAACTGAACTGATTATTGATCTCGATAATACAACAATAAAATTACCGATCTTAGGAGGCACACAAAAATTTAATGATTCAGTTAAGGAAAATTGACAATAGCCAAAGCTATCTGGATAACGCGCGGCAAAGGAAATGAGCTATATTCTTAAAAGATGAGAATGAGGTGCAGGAAATGTATTCTAAATAGGCCTATTTAATTTACTCTAAGAAGAATGTAAAGACTAAACCTTAGCCTGCCAATACAGGCTGAGCATCTTTTAAGGCTAAAGTCTTATTTTCAAAATTTGTATTTTCTTTCCTGTCACTTCTCCCCATCATCCTCAACATTTTGCCATGTTCATATATTGCGCCCACAAATGTTTTATGATGGAAGTAGGGTAATTTATATTCACCGGCAGTTTCTTTAAGGATCTTTGAAATTGCCGGATAATGTACATGACAAATATTTGGAAAAAGATGATGCTCGGTTTGATAATTCAATCCTCCCAGATACCATGAGAACCAGCGGCTCCCTGTTGCGAAATTACAGCTTGTATACATTTGATGAATGGCAAAATTATTATCCATCTTTCCATTTTCATTAGGCAAAGGGAAATCGCAATCCGGCATGATATGCGCTACGATAAATACACAGGTTAGGAAGAAGCCAACGCATAACTGCATGATAAAATAAAAAGAAAGTGTTTGCCACCACGGCAATACACTTAAGGTTATGGGTACAGCAAAAAACACGATAAAATAAAAAGCTTTCCATAGGATAAGTTCAGTTAGCAGCCTCTCGTAAGTCTTTCCATAGGATTTTAATAGCCCCATCTTATTGTAATTCTTCAGTCTGACAAAATCACTGCTAATTACCCAGGAGATGGTTTGCAAGGAATATAAAGGCCATGCATAGAGATGTTGGTATTTATGATGCTTTAATCTTTTCTGATTTGGTGAGAATCTAAAAAGTTTACCCCCATGAAGGCTGTCATCATAACCGTCGATATTTGGATATGTATGGTGAAGTACGTTATGCTGGACCTTCCAGTTGATATGGCTTGCTCCCAATAAATTGATCAGTAAGCCCATAATGTGATTGATGCGTTTTTTATTTGAATAAGCGCCATGATTTGCATCATGCATAATACTTAACCCTATACCTGACATTCCCACAGCCATTATCATCCATAAAATAAAAACATGTACGGGATTGGTAAATACATTGAGAATAATAAGAACGAAAGGGATTAAATATAATCCCAGCATCACAAAAGTTTTGATGTGCATTTCTGAGTTACTATGTACATCAATTTGATTTACCTTAAAATAGTCCTTGACTTTGGATTGGAGCTCGCCCACGAATTCTTTCTGTGAGTCATTATTGTAACGTAATATTTTTTGCATTGCCTAATCCCTCCAGATTCTTCTTAAGGTTTAATAATTCGGACCAATGTAAGCATTTTTTATGCAGCATTATGCCTTTTTTATTTAAAAGGTGATTAATATAATATATTGATAATTGGATTACAATTCAATCCTCATTCAGGGTATCTGCCGGATTAACCAATGCAGTCTTTATTGTTTGTGCTGAAATCAAAGCCAATGAGAGCATCAAAATAACAGCACCTACTCCAAAAAATATCCAGATACTTATTTCTGAGTGGTAAGGGAAATTATTCAGCCATTGTGCCATTATCCACCATGCAATTGGAAAAGCTATAATAGAAGCTATAAATATTAAACGTAAAAATTTTCCCGATATCATGGTTATAATTTCTCTTACTGAGGCTCCCAAAACTTTCCTGATACTAATCTCCTTCGTTTTACGCCGCACCGTATAGCTTACTAATCCAAAAAGGCCAAGAAAGGCAATTATTACCGATAATATGGAAAATACATTGATGATATTACTAAAACGCTTCTCTTCCTGATAACTATACAATATAGCCTCATCCTGGAAAACATAATCAAGCATGGCAGTCGGGAAATGTTTCACCCAAGTATTCTCTACTTGTCCAAGCAGCTTTTCCGGGTCGTCCCCTTTTACTGTGATCCGCGAGTAATAACCAATGTACATACATAAGGGCTGTATTTCGTACTTTAGTGAATTAAAATGAAAATCTGCTGTGACTCCTATGATCGGACCTTTTCTGTTGTCAAAAGAAAGTATTTTACCAATAGCCTCATCAGGGGACCAGCCATATGCAGCTGCTGCTTTTTCATTAATAATAAAGGATTCAGTAGAATCAGAGGAAAGTGCAGGATCAAAATCCCTTCCCGCAAGTAAATTCATGCCGTAGGTATTTATATAACCATGGCCTACCGGAAGACGATAAAGTTTTACATACTGATTTTCGCCATTATCATGTGAGGCCCTGCCGGTCCCATTGCCAAGACCATTGGCTATCATAGAACCTGATACCGCTATACTGGAAATTCCTGTACTTGATAACAATTCATTTTTAAATCCCTCATATCCTTTATAGACCTCTTCACTGCCATTCACACGTAAAACCAGCAGGTTATCCTTATTATATCCAAGATCCTTGGAAAGAACAAAATCCATCTGTTGAGTAATCACAACAAGCCCCACTAAAATAATAAGCGTAACAGCAAATTGAGAGACAACTAAAATATTACGCAATCCGCCATATGAGCTGCTTACAATTCTGCCTTTCAATGATCTTATAGTATGCATTCCGGAGAGCATTCTGGCAGGGAAATAACCTGTTATTAATGCGAGTGGTACACAGATGACCAAAAGCTGCAGGATAAGGTCCCAATGACCAAGAGGTATATGATTTTTCCCTGATATCTGATAGAAAAGTGGTTTTAGGATCTCTACCAATATTCCTGCAAGTATAAAGCTGAAAAAGGTAAGTACCAGCGCCTCTATCAGATGTTGGTAGATCAGCTGCGATCGAAAAGCGCCCAAAACTTTGCGAACACCTGTTTCTTTTGCCCTTTCCATAGAAAATGAAGTAGAAAGATTTATATAATTTACTGTTGCCAAAAACAGGATAAATACTCCTATGGCCGAAAATATCCAGATAAACTCTTTTTTACCATTGGCTTTAAATTCGTACAGCAAATTTGAATTCAAGTGAATCGATGCCAGTGGCTGAAGGTAAAATCTGTAGGAATTATTTGTACCTAAATATTGATCTGCAAAGGCAGGGAATTTTTTCTCGAGCTCCTTCACATCAACATCTTGCTCAAGTAAAATGTAAGAATGATAGCTGTTATTTCCCCAGTTCTGCATGGCACCTTTATAAGCACTTTCAATAGTGCTGATGGAGCCAAGCATATTGAATGTAAAATGTGAATTGTCTGCAGGGTCAGCAATAACACCTGTTACTTCATAATCAGCCCCATTACCTGTTGTGTCATAGGCATAAATTTTTAAAAGTTGTCCCAGCGGATTCTCCTCACCAAAATATTTTTCAGCCAAACTCTCTGTTAGTACAATTTTGTATGGATCTGATAAGGCCGTACTGTCATCTCCGAGGAGCAATTTATAATCAAAAACCTCTAAAAATGCAGGATCGGTAAAAACTATAAAATCTTCAATATACTGCCGATCACCTTTCTTTACCAGGGCATCATTTTTATCCAACCTTACTGCTGCTCTTACTTCAGGAAAATCATCTTTCATGGCAGGGGCAATTGGCAGGCTTGTAACCGCCTGATGCCACTGGTCAGCACCTACACTCGCTTCTGCGACTATACGGTATATTTCTTCTTTTTTCGGAAAATGCTGATCATAGGAAAGCTCATATTTCACCCAGTTAAATATAAATACTACACATACCAGTCCGGCTGAAAGACCAAGCACATTTATAGTGGTATAAACCATCTTTCTCGATAAACTACGGAAGGCAATTTTTATGTAATTGAAAAGCATTATTAAGTGGTCTTGTGAAACAATGTATTAACTATAAATATGCCATTAGTGCAAAAGACGGTTTTATCCATGGATAGGCCAAATTTTAACTTTGCCTTTTTATAAATGTTTCTTTATGAAACATTAAGTGTATTATAATGGAACATTAATCTTGAGTTTTTTTGCGATCATAATGTGGAGGTAAACTGCATTTAATTTATACGAGGCATTTCCTTAGGGCATATAATTAATTATATTACGCTATATCCAGATGTTTATAGGAAAATGAATGAATATTTAAATGAAAAAAGACTTACTATAATCAATTTGATAATAGTATGCTATTTCATTTTACTCTACTTAATTAATTTTTTCCAATTAGATTATTTCTTAATTGGTTTTATCATAGAAGTATTTACCATTCCCTTTTTGTTTGCGATGGTATTATTCCTTATAATCAGTATAAATTTTTTAATTAAAAATCAAAAGCCACATTTTTGGACGAGGATCAGTATGATAATTTTATTCTTTTGTACAATTATTATAATCGCTAGCTTTTTTTAATTAAGTTTCTCTATCTCAATATTTTATATTTCCGTTTCGCAATTATTCTTTTTGTAGGAACAAACTTGTGCCGCCTGAACATCACAGGAATTTATCAGCAAATCCTTTATAATCCTCCGAAAAAATAAGCTCTCCCTTTTGCAAAAAAGTATATGTTTCCAGAAGCACTTCATAGTTAGGTTCATGTATATGCTTAGGGATCTTAAAAATCCGCTCATCCTTCTTATCAAAAGGCGGCTCTACCTTTGAACTAAATAGAAAGGGGATTAATGTTTTAGAGCAGCTAAGGGCAATCCTGTTAATGGTATTCTCCTCAAAATATTCATGAAGCCGCTCGTTGATATCTTCAAAGAAGCTAAGGGCATTTCCCAGCCTTACACGAGAGCCCGCTTTTGATTTTCCTTTAGTCTTCAGGTATTTGATCTGGCTTTTGCCCTGCTTTTTCCTGACCATGTAAGACTTAAAAACCTTGTGGTCCACCATATCTCCACCTTCACAGTAAGCCAGGGCGCTACTCCCGGATTGAATAAGGAGTATAATATAATTTACCGGCTCATAGTCCTCATCTTCCCGGATATCCGGTGAAGGGAGCGTGATAGGCAGCCGTAGCTGAACAGCCTCTTCTCCTGTATTATCCATGACCACTATTTTATGTTTTTTGTAGTCGTAGAGATATTTAGAGCCAGATTCCTTTACTCTGCAAATTATATTTACCACCTCTTCCTCTGAAAGGGATTTAGTCATGGATTTGTATTTTAGATGTACAAAAATGGGAAATAGATCAGTAACTTGTTTTATACTTCATTGGATTACCTTTATATCCAAACATTCCTGCAAATCCAATCTTATATAAAAAGGGAATGAACAGCACAGGCTATATGGAAAATATATCTTCGAAAAAATTTAAAAATGAGTTTGTAGAGACCTTTAATGGAGATGACATCGGGGACCTGTCTCCTCGTCAGACGCCGGGAGTGCTGTATAGCAGGGCATCCCCCACTCCTGTAGAGCAACCTAAACTTCTAGGTTGGTCGGAGGAGCTGGCAAATACACTGGGAATAAATAAACCCAATGAAGATGATGTAAAGATCCTTAGCGGAAACCTTACTACTCCCTCAATGAAACCTTATGCTTCCTGTTACGGAGGACATCAATTTGGGCACTGGGCCGGGCAGCTGGGCGATGGACGTGCTATCACTCTGGGTGAGTGGGAAAGATCCGATGGCAGATCCTGGGAGATACAGCTTAAAGGAGCTGGCTTAACGGCATATTCCCGCATGGCTGACGGAAGAGCAGTTTTAAGATCCTCGCTCCGGGAGTACCTTATGAGCGAGGCAATGCATCATCTTGGTATTCCTACGACTCGCGCACTAAGCCTTGTATCCACCGGTGAACAGATAGTTCGTGATATGTTTTACACAGGAAATCCTGAATTTGAACCCGGTGCTATTGTGACAAGGACAGCGCCCAGTTTTTTAAGATTCGGAAACTATCAGATTCTTGCTGCAAGAGAGGAGCATGACAATTTGGAGAAGCTTGTCAACTGGACCATAGATAAGTTTTTCCCACATATAGAGGGTGAAGATAAAATTATGCGATGGTATAGAGAGGTTATCGAGCGAACGGCTTCTCTTATGGTGGAGTGGATGAGAGTAGGTTTTGTTCACGGGGTGATGAATACAGATAATATGTCTATCCTGGGGCTTACTATTGATTACGGCCCCTACTCTTTTTTAGATCATTACGATAAGAATTTCACTCCCAACACTACAGACCTTCCCGGCAGGCGCTATGCTTTCGGACGGCAGCCAAATATTGCGCAATGGAACCTGGCTATGCTTGCGGGAGCAATTTTACCTTTAGTGGGGAATAACCAGCAGATACTAAGAACTGAGATTGAGGCTTATGAAGAAATATTCAACAAAAAATATTTTTTAATGATGGGCAATAAGCTGGGCCTTGATATGGTAAATGCGGAAGATCTGGATCTTATAGACAAATTTGATAATATACTGTCTGTCATAAAACCGGATATGACCATTTTCTATCAACTCCTGATTGATCTTCCTATTGATATAAAAGGAGAAGAAGACCTAATGACGCATTTCGAAGAAAGCTTTTATGAGGCGCCGGGAAAAAATGAGAGCACAGAGCTTTATAATATTATGAAGCTGTATACCAAAAGAATAAAAGCCAATACCATCAGCCGGGAAGATTCTAAATCGATAATGAAAAAAACCAATCCTCGTTTTATATTAAGAAATTACCTGCTCCATCAGGCTATTGAAAAGCTTGAGAATGGAGATGATAGTTTATTTACAAAGCTTGAGCAGGCAATGAAGGAACCGTATTCTCATAAATTTGATGAATTTTTTGTAAAGCGTCCCGACTGGGCAACTACAAAAGCAGGTTGTTCGATGCTATCCTGTAGTTCTTAACCTAGTCCTCGTTTTGTTACTAGTCCTCGTTTTCAACGAGGTCTTATGAGAAAGGCGATTGTATCGCCATGAATAAAGCTCTAATTTTAACCCCTCCAATTGTTGGTGTTTTCACCAACAATCGAAAAGTCTTTTTATAATACCTGGTAAATTATTCACATACGCTTGTTAGTTTTTTTATCAAGTTGGTTTCTACAAAAAATGCTCTAAATTAATCTAAAAGCAAATGTCGGGTTAATGCCGGGTTAAGTTCATGCTATTATTTTGATCAATTTTATCCTTAGCTGTAAGATTGTCTTAGGATAATTTTATGCATAATAAATAAATCCTAATCATTTATAAAAAGGTTTTAACATATTTGAACAACAATGAAACAGCCAGAATTAGGAAAAAAAATAACGGAGTTAAGAAAGTCCAAAGGTTTGACACAGGAAGAGCTTGTAGAAAAATGTAATATTAGTGTCAGGACCATCCAGAGAATAGAGACCGGTGATGTTACACCGAGAAGTTATACTATAAAGACAATTCTTTCCGCCCTGGATTATGACTTGGATGAAATATCCGATCAGGAAAATAAAAACTGGATTAAAAAAATAATACTGGCTGGTGCCGATCTCAGCAAACCATCAGAATTTTTAACCAGGCAATTGAATATTGCGGTGATCTTCGGCATTATTTATTTTGTTCTGGGTTTTCTTGAAGGGGCAGCAGATTATTCCAGGTATCAGGAAGGTCAAATGATACTTGGAAGTGCCGGATATGTTGTCATGAAAGTATTAGTGTTAATTTCATTCATATTCTTTCAACGTGGATTTGTAATTATTGGTGGGCTATTCAATAATTATTTATTAAAAGTAACAGCAATGATCCTGATTAGTGCCAGTATATTATTGATTACTCTGGATATCGTAACGCTATTCAGCAATATACTGGATCCTGAAGCCGTAATGTTTGGGGCATCTTTAATGTATGGAGCCATCAGTATCATTTTTGGTATTTCTTTACTACGGCTTAGAGCATTAGGTAGGGTTTCATCATTTGCAGGGGCCATTGAAATAATAGCAGGATGTTTTTTTCTAACAATATTCTTAGCATTCCTTGGCCTGTTAATCCAGATGCCTGCCGAATTATTTCAAATAATCCTTATTTTTAAAGCCATTGAGATTGTAAAGGCAGAAAAAAAATTAAGTTTTGATACGGCAAATAGCGCATAAATAAAATTAAAATATGAAAAAAATTATACCCTTTAAAAACACATCCAGTGCCATCACCACATTGGATAATGGGGGCAGATTTTATAATTTACTTACAAAAGCCGAGGATGGCAATATATCAACCGCGGAATTAGCAAAAGTTGCAGGCTTATTTGGCAATAAGCAACAGATGGTCCTTTATTTTGCTATGTCCATTTCTGAATTAGGGGACAAAGAGAAAGTTGAATCTGCACTCTCAGATGATCTGAATATTGCTTATAGAAAATATGCCCCTCAGATCCTTCTTCCTTCAGAAGCTAAATCAAAAGGCATATTATCATCAAATGCCATTATTACAGGTGTACCTAAGATGATAGAATCAAAATCTAATTTTAATGGCTTTATAATAGTACCAGTAAGCACCGGAAAATCGATATCAATGATCATGATCCCTATTATAGATCAATATGATGTTTATGAAATAAGAGATAATGGGTTTTCAGAGACTTTTTTAATTGCCCATTCAAGAGGTAAGACAAAATTACCTGAGAAAAAGATTAAAGTAGGCGGTATCCTGAAAGAGCTTAAGGTGGATAAAAAAGGGGAAAAAGCACCAAAAATGTTTTTGGAATCTTTATATTATTCCGAGATAAAATAAACATCTCTATCTTTTATAGCTCCCTCTTATCGGGTTATTAATAAGCTCACTTGGGGCTTTCCATACTCCAGGTTCTCTGATGGTGTTGGTGAAAACACCAACACAGGAAAGCCCCTCCCGTTGTTGGTGTTTTCACTAACAAACTCTGGCAGATTGCATTGCCATTTATATTTAAAGCAACCTCAGCTAAAGTAATCCTCATTTCCAGTTGATAATCATGAGATGTAAATCGTTTTCATTAAATTCAGAACATGAACTACAGTAACCTCCAAAAATTTCCAGGATTATTGTCTGTAAGACGAATAACAGGTACCCTCCCTTTGTTGGTGTTTTCACCAACAAACTCTGGCAGATTGCATTGCCATTTATTTTTAAAGCAACCTCAGCTAAAATAATCCTCATTTCCAGTTGATGATCATGAGATGTAAATCATTTTCATTAAATTCAGAACATGAACTACAGTAACCTCCAAAAATTTCCAGGATTATTGTCTGTAAGACGAATAACAGGTACCTTATTAGTTATTTGCCTATTCCATTTTACAGGGTGGTCCCAAACAAAAAATGTTGACAGAATCCTCAAAGATGCGCTGGAGAATGCAATTGTTCTAGGTATGCCAGGAATTTCCGTAGCCATAGGTAAAGGGGATACCATTGCATGGACTGGTACAGCCGGGTATACTGACCTGATGGAAAAGAAATCAGTAAGTACTGAAGATAAATTTGGTATTGGAAGCATTACAAAATCATTTGTAGCTATGACTGTTCTTCAGCTCGTTCAGGAAGGCAAGCTCGACCTTGAAAAAGTACCTACTGATTATATTGATTTAGAAATAGTAAAGAAAGTCCCCAATGTAGATAAATCACCCATAAAATACCTTCTCAACCACCAAAGCGGGATCCCTACATGGGAGTTTCAACCCGAATGGATCCGTAAAGGCAGAGGCGAAGAAATGGATATTAGTCACATCTGGAGCAAAACAGAGACTCTTGAATATGTGACAGATGATAAAGTGGAGGCTGACTTCGAACCCGGGCAAAAATATGCCTACTCGAATACCAATTATACGATCCTTGGTTTAATAGTGGAAGCCATTACAGGGAATGACGCTATGACAGAGATCCGCAAACGCTTTTTAGATCCTTTAAATATGAAAAATACGTACCTGGAATCTTTCGAAGATATTCCAGGCGGACACGTTGATCATTATCATCATGCCACTTCTACATTTCGTGAAGTTGCGGGAGTGCATAAAAGTTTTCCTGAAATACATCATTATCTGGTAGAATCATCGGCTGCAAATCTTTCGCCTGAATGGGTAGCAGGTGGAATGGTTGCCAGTGCAAGTGACCTGGTACATTGGGCCCAGGCTCTCAGGGATGAGAAATTCCCCGGACCTGAAATACACAAAATGCTTTTTACATATGATCCCCCTGCTGAAGGTAAAAATGACTCATTTGAATATATGCAGGGTATATACAGATCAAAAGATAATGTAAACGGCTTTTCTGTTGTTGGACATTCCGGTGGAACATTAGGATTTACTGCAATGATGTTCTGGATTGAGGATACTGATATAATAGTTGTTGCCCTCACTAATGTAGGTTCCATGCATAGTGGCTTGCGGCAATCTCCACTTAGTACCTTCTATAAAAATGTGTTAATGCCTTCTGTTATTGAATATTTTAATAAACTGGAAAAATAACTTTATTAAACTTACCTATCCGCCAGGGATGGAACGGCATGTCTGAGCCCGCTGTTGGTTTGCGCGATGGCAGGCGAGTAGTGACAGCCCGACCTTTGGGGGCGGCCAAATGTTTTAATATGGAAAGAAGCAATCGATGCTTTTATGACTTTAAAAAACCATTTAATTCGCTGTTGGTTAGAAGTATAGAGTTTATCAGCGTACTTTCTTTTAAACAAACTCTGTCTATTTACGCTGATCCAGACGTTTTTTATGTCAAAATTTAACCTGCGTATATCTTCCGGAATAGTAATATTGGTATTTGGGATCATTGCCCTCCTTTACTATGCTTATCCATTGCTGATGCCTCTGGCCTGGGGTATCTTTTTTGCAACGCTAATGTTACCGGTAAGTAATAAGCTTGAAAGTATGGGAATGGGAAGAATTTTTTCATCCACTATTTCAACACTTATTGTTTTTATTGGCATAACTGGGCTGGTATATATAGTTATCTGGCGTTCGGGTGATTTTGTCAATCGTATTCCAGAAATGCAGGAGCAGTTTGAGAAAATACTATCTCACCTAAAAAATATTGCTGCAAATAATCTCGGTATAACAGAGGAAAAATTTTCAAATACAATAAAAGGCAGTGGGGAAAGATTAAAAAAAGGAATCCAATTAGCAGGAGAAACTTTCGCAGCAAATCTTGCCACTACTTCACTTCACTTTCTGCTTGTGATGGTTTACCTCTATCTCCTTCTGTTAAAAAGAGATAAATACGAATCTTTTATTCTAAAATATTTCGATTCGGAAAAAGAAAAAACAAAAGCAAAAGAAGTGACAGAAAAGACTGTTAAAGTTGCCGGAGAATATTTGTCAGGCAGATTAAAGGTAATGACAATTTTAGGCATACTATATATTATTGCCTTCCTTACATTTGGTTTGAAAAATGCGCTGTTATTTACAGTAATAGGAACACTTTTGACAGTAATACCTTATGTGGGCCCATTCCTTAGTGGACTTCTTCCTATAGCGGCAGCGTTATTATCAGGAATGGCCTTACCTGTTTTTATTGCGTTTGCAATAATTGTTATGATCATCCAGCTCATAGAAAGCTATGTCCTGGAGCCGGCTATTTTAGGTTCCGAAGTACATCTGAGCCCTATCACAATCCTAATAGCAATTATAGCCGGGGAGCTGTTGTGGGGCATTTCAGGAATGATACTTTTTGTGCCAATTTTTGCAGTATTAAGAATAATTTTTGCAGAAATTGATGGATTAAAACCTATAGCTTTTCTTTTGGGCAGCGATCGTCCGCCAAAACCCAGCTGGCGCGATAAGATCAAATCTTTATTAAGAAGTGAAAATTAATCTCCTTAAAACCTGACGCATTTCACCACTATATTTTTTTTGGGTAACATCCTCATAATCTGCGTCTGATATTTTTTACAACCCCTTACATTCATTATTGAAATAAAAGGTGTTATATTTATTAGAAGAGAGTGCTGAATAGCTCTAAACCTACCTTAAAATATGAAAAACTTTATTTTATTAATTGGGATAGTTTTAAGTTCATACAATTTTTCTTCAGCTCAGGTTTTTCATTTGCAATTCGATCATTCAACAATCTTAGTAAAGGATCTTAATGTAAGTGCTGAATTTTATAAAAAGATATTACAATTAAAGGAACTGAAAACACCATTTGGTGAAAACCCATCAATTCTGTTTTTTTCTATTGGAGGAAATCAACAACTTCATATAGCCCAGGTAAAGAGTGATGAAATAAAACTGAACAAGGTGATACATATGGCATTCACGGTGCAAAATTATAACCAATACCTTCTTTTCTTAAGAGAAAATGGAATTAAATATGGGAATTTTGCAGGTAATAGTACAGACCCGCAAATAAGACCTGATGGAGTAAAACAGATATATTTTCAGGATCCTGATGGCTACTGGATTGAGATCAACAATGCGGAATATCTCTAAGCCAGGATTTAATCCTCAACTTTTTTATCTACAGCTTTTCTAACCATTTTCCTTGCCAACTTATCAACCTCCCGGTTATAATTTATTATATCAGTTTGTTTTTGATGAGCTGTAACCTTTTTAAATTCTACAGGATATGATTCAATAATAGTGATTAGCTCTTGAACCAGATCTGCATTCTGAATTGGTGACTTTTTTTGGGTTATGAAATTACTGCTTTTCAGCTTATTCTTTCTGTCAATGATATTAACTACATACTGGCTATCAGAATACACTTCTGCCCTATCAAAATTAATTTGTTCTTGATGTAAATATTCAAAAGCTTTAATTACTACCAGCAATTCCATTCTGTTATGGGTTGTATCAGTGGCAATTCCTTCTAAAGTCATTTTCTTATCATCTATCAATAAGATTGCTGCCCATGCACCAATTTTTAGTTGTGTATGACAACTACCATCTGTATAGATTTTTATTATATTTTGGAGCATTTTAAAACGAAGGTTATCAAATTAAAGGCTTTAAAAATAGTGTGTTTTCACAATAATTAAATTTTCTATTATTAGAACATACGGCTTACAGAAGAGTAAGATATCTCCTATCGTCGATATGACCTGGAAGAGAGATAATTTGATGTACCAAAATATTCATATATAGAGGAGAAAATCTCTCCTAGCTTGACTTTTGCGAGGGGGTGGGCACACCAAAACACCAAAAAATCGTCATTTAGATCGAAGCTTTCTAAACCTAAAGACTTTATAACCAAACAGGTCTGGAAAGAGAGAAATCTTACTCATTATATATCGGGTACTGCTAGTGGAGGAGTAAGATCTCTACTGTCGTCGAGATGACCGGAGAGGGAGATGTTGATGTCCAAAAACAACAAAAAAACCCTGTCATTTCGAACGTAGCTTACCAGACCTAAAACTTATTACCAACAGTTTTGCACAGTGAGAAATCTTACTCATTATATACCGGGTACTGCGATTCGAGGAGTAAGGTCTCTCCTATCGTCGAGATGACTTGGAAAAAGGGAGATTATTTATATTATTAACTACAAGCAAACAAAGATAGTAGCTCGATTTGTTTAATCACAGTAGTTATTTCTTCTTCTTAAATAGTCCCTTAAGTGTAAATTTCTTCTTTTCGGATTTTTTAAAGGCAGGGGGGCAATCCTTTTCAATATCGAATTGAGGTAGCGATTTTTTTACCTTTTCAATTTGATCATAATACTGTTCGTCTGTCATTAATTGCGCCTGAAGATCTGCCGCATCAATTTCAGGCTGCTGTTTCCTTTCTGCTTTTGCTCTATTCCGGCTCCTCTTCTTTTTAAAGGATGATTTTTTGCTAATCAGAATTTTGCACTGCTTACCCGGCGAAGGAAGCCGACTTAGCGTGGATTGAGGGGCCACGCATGCTGACATGAATATAAGGATCAGCATTAGGGTAATATGGTTTTTTAAAGAACTCAAAAATAGTCTTTTTACCTAATTGCCTGTATTTAAACAACTTCCTTTAATAAATTTTGTTTAAAAGGCTTATTTGTAAATAACGTACAAATTCTTTTTTAATTTTCAAATAACATAAAATATTTCCAGCTCTTTACCATTGTTAAAATAATAAAGGCTGTCTCATTTCTGAAACAGCCTTATTTTTTATCATCAAAACTCACTTATACACTTATTGCTGATATCACCTCCGCTGAAAAGCGTTCCATTTCCTCAAGCTGCGGGCTCGCCTGCAACAAGAAAAAATCAACCCCTACCCTTTCAAAGGCTTCAATCCTATCCTGTAACTGCCCCGGAGTACCTGTCAGGCCGCTTCTTAACCCCCTGTTTGAAACCGAGTAATCCTGCAGTGAAAGCTGACTCTCCAGCTGGGTATTCTCTACCCATTGCTTATAATTATTGTAACTTTTTGAGGATGCTTCAACATTCGTTATCCTCTCAAGTTCCCTTTTAACTTCCTGCTCAGTATTACGGACAACAGAAAAAGCTGCTACTCCGAATTTCATAGGAGGTAATCCTAACCTTTCTCTCCTCTGCTTCATATCGGTGATACGTTTGCCAATCGCCTCCGGTGAATCACCATGCATAACATAGCCATCGCACTGAGTGCTGATCATGGTTTTTGCAGCTTCCGATTCACCACCTGCATACAGGAAAGGTTTTTTGTTTGGTTTTGGCTGAAGTACATTATCATTAACCTGATAATATTTTCCCTGAAAAGAAACATGATCTTCTTTCCATAGTTTCGAAATCACCTCAATCCATTCGCTGGTCCGGGCATAACGGTTATCGTGCTCATCAAATTCAACACCATATTTTTCAGCTTCTGTTTTCCACCATGATGCCACTACATTGAGTGATATACGGTCATTACTGATATGCTCCAGGTTAGCAACCGTTTTAGCCAGCAGCGCCGGATTATGATATGTTGGCCTTACAGCCACCATAATTTCAAGCTCTTTTGTAACTGCAGCAACTGCCGCGGCTGTCGACCATGCATCAAGTGACGGAGCTTCCTCTCCTTTAATATCATTTAAATATAATTCAGCAATCAGGGAGAGGCTATACCCCCACTCTTCACTATTCTGTGCCAGCTTGCGAATATAATCCCATGAAATATCCATATTTTCATCAGGGACATTTCGGAGCCATCCTCCAAAAACCGGTAACCAATATCCAAATTTCATCTTACACCTCCTCTAGTTTATAGTTTGCTGCTTTTTCCAAAAAATCCACCAGTTTCTTATGTGGATCAAATCCGATAACATTTACAGCATCGGCTACAAAATTTGATAATGAGTTGACATCATAATAATAAAGCTGGCCATCACGGTCATCAATAATATATTCAATGCCCCCAACATCAATATCTGTTGCTGCTACTATTTGCTCTATGTTATCGATGATGTGCTGTGAAGGTGTGTAAGCTTCTACCTTCAGCCCGTTTTTTGGAGCATCCAATGCGCAGGCATTTCTTGTCAGCTCCTTACCTTCAGTAGTCTGGCAGATATCAGCCGGGCAAAGGTTAAAGCTTTCGCCTGTAGTATATACTTTTATCGCATAAAGGAATTTTCCACCCAAAGTCTCAACGCGATGAATGTGACCATCACGGGCAGGGATAAACTCCTGCACCAGTGCAGTATGATCAATTCCCAGGGATATTTTCCCATCGAAAACCGCTTGCTGTAATTCTTCCTTAGAATCATAACGGGTAATCCCTGCCCCGCTGCCGCCGATATTAGCCTTTATTACAATTGGAAAACGCAACTCCTTACTCGCATCCACTGCCTGTGAAACATGATTGATGACTACTGCTTTGGGATATGGAAGCCCTAATGTTTCCAGCAGATTTAGCTGCAATGCCTTTGAAATTTCAAATCTCCAGGACTTGTATCCGTTAATTACCCTTATACCTTTGCTTTCCAGTGAAGCCAGGAGATCTGAAGTATAAAAAATTGCCTGTACGTTATTACGCAGATAAGCCGAAGGGCTCATTCTGTTAAAAAATATATCAAAAGGCAATTCTTTTTCATTCAGCTTAAAATGATGCTCTGCCGCATTATATTTTATTACATCTATACCCCTGATGTTTAACTCGTTGAACAACGGTCGGAACCAGTCCGGATGTTCAAAATAGATGGCTAATGGTTTTTGTTTATTACTACTATTTATATTCATTATTTTCAAATTATTAAATTAAAACTGCTATTATAATTCCTGCTCAAAAGCAGGCCCTGAAGGATCTTCACCTACAACAGTGCACCCAAATCCAGCTGTTGCTGCCCGCTATTTTTTGTCTCCAGGTTAAGCCGCAATAACTTTCTGTGGATAGTAAGCTTTTGATCTGTCGCACAAATACAGTTGCAGTATTGATATATGAATATCCTGTAGGATACATAGTAAAAAGTATAAAAGGTGAAATTTTAATTGTAAAAGAGGTTTGTAAATCAAATACTAGTGATTCAACCCTTAGCAGAGCCAGAGGTGCTCTTATCTAAATGAAATACAAACTTTAAAAGGTGTTTTACATTAACACCAACAACAGCAACATCGTGAAGCTGATATGTTCAGGTTCAGATAACTGAAATTGATAAAGAAAACTGCGGAAATAATTTTGCTGAATACTTTCATGCTTATTAATTTATATTCTCCAATATTGGATCAGGAATTAGCACTTTGACATGTGTCAGTTTGCTAGTGCATCTCAGAGCCTGTCTCTCCGCACTTCTTTATAAATCAATTCTTATTAGATTTGATAATGTAAAAGTATAAGTGTTGTTTGACAAAAACAAGTTCAAACATCAATTTATTTTTTAACAGTATCCATACCTGCTAATAACTACTATTAAAGCTATTCAGAAAAGCTTCTTATCTTCACATTTCAGAGAATGATATGATAAAGGATTATAAAAATCAAAAGCTTCAGCAGCTGCTTTTCGGGGTGGTTTTATTCGTACTGTATGCTATCCTGATGCAGGATTTCACCAGTTCCCTGATCATCATTGCTATACTGACATTGATCATTGCAATGGGCTTTAATACATATCTTTTATATGATATAGAGATACAGGAGGATATAATAATCATTAAAACGTATTCACTCCTAACAAAAAAAACACAACTTGAGCTATCTAAAAAAGATCTTGTTGATCTCAGGTACAATGATGCTTTTTTTACTTCTTATAACCTTATAATAAACTATAAGGAAGATGGAGAGGTAATAACAAAGAAGCTTTACCTGAATGCCGAGCCCTGGGATGATCTGATGTTAAAGCTTCATGAGCTGAAAGGAATTACTCTAATGAGATAATAAAGAAAATGGCAGAGACAAATAATCACTGGTTTGCAGATTATAAAGACTATTGGATAGGCATTGGCATATTCAATGTACTGCAAGGAGTTATAATTTACTTTACCCGCGAATCTAACTATACACCTGTTGTAGACCTACTTATAACCATCCTTCTTGGATTTGCGGTCAATGCCTTTGTGTCATTGCTTATTTTTATGATCATCGGGTTATTTAAACGTACTTTTCCCACCATACGATTTATAAAAACGTTTGCTAGATGGTCTTTTATTTACCTGCTTATTATTATTATTGATGCATTTATGCTTTAAAAATAATTCTAAACAATACCCAGGTTAAGCTATAAAAAATATTTAATTCGCAACAACCACCAATAGTGGGAACCAAAGGTTTTATAACTAGGTTTGCGTCTTTATGGCACAGCAGCAGAAAGAGGACGGGTCACACAGGCTTACTCAGGATGAAATTGATCAGTGTATTTCCATACTGGAAAAGCTGAATACAGACACCAATCAGATATTTGATATCCCCAAGGATAAAAGGTTAGCGCTTATCATGGCCGCAGGATTACTCTCAAGGCCAAGCAGGGAGGAGTTTTTAAGAAGAAAAAAAGATGCTAAAAAAGCAGCAAAAAGAAAGATTGCTGAAAAAGACAGGCATTTTCGCAATGGCACAGGTATAAGAAGTGCACGTGAAGCATCAGTTTTTATTGCACCTGCAATGATTGATCTTCCTGGTATTGAAAAAGAAACTCCGGAATTGGCATCTCCACGAAATTGCTATGTGTGCAAGGAAGTTTATAATAAGCTGCATCATTTTTATGATACCATGTGCCCGACTTGTGGTGATTTTAATTATGCCAAACGGTTCCAGACTGCTGACCTTACAGGACAGGTAGCTTTGGTTACCGGATCAAGGCTTAAAATCGGATATCACATTACCCTAATGATGCTTAGAGCCGGAGCAACTGTTATTGCTACAACCAGGTTCCCTGTAGATTCTGCTTTACGATATGCCAAAGAACCGGATTTTAAGGACTGGCAGCACCGGTTAAAAATACACGGCCTTGACCTCAGGCATATTCCAAGTGTAGAGATCTTTTGCAACTTTATAGAGCAGCAGTATGATCGTTTGGATGTGCTGATAAACAATGCCGCTCAAACAGTAAGACGTCCTGCCGGATTTTACGAGCACCTGATGCCAAACGAGGAAAAGGATTTTACTGAATTACCTCCATATGCTCAGGACCTTCTATCAGACCATCATGCCTGTCTTCATGAGTTAAAAGAATTAAGTGCAGGCTTTTCAAATGGTGAAAATAAAAACCTGCCGGTTACCTGGCACGGAAAACAGTTAGGTATTGGATTAAGTGCATCTGCAAAACTTTCTCAGATACCTTATAGTATTGATAATTCAATTTCAAATAAAGAAGCATTCCCTGTTGGTAAACTGGATGCAGACCTTCAGCAGGTAGACCTTAGGAAAACAAATAGCTGGAGATTAAAATTAGGGGAAATACATACAAATGAGATGCTGGAGGTCCAGCTGGTGAATTCAGTAGCCCCTTTTGTACTGGTTAACCGCCTTGTTAATATTATGAAGAAGGATTATACTGGCAAAAAGCATATCATCAATGTCTCCGCAATGGAAGGTAAATTCCACCGTTTTCATAAAGAAGACCGCCATCCGCACACAAATATGGCTAAGGCTGCCCTGAACATGATGACCCACACTTCTGCATCAGATTTCGCCAAATATGGTATTTATATGAATGCCGTAGATACAGGGTGGGTAACAGATGAGGACCCAGCAGAGCTGGCAAGGAGAAAGCAGGAGATCCATGATTTCCAGCCGCCGTTAGACATCGTTGATGGAGCTGCACGTGTAATGGATCCCCTGTTTGATGGGATTAATACCGGAAAACACTGGTGTGGCAAATTTTTGAAAGACTACCGCCCGATAGACTGGTAATATCTTATTCTTCAGCAGATCAATCATGTAACCTCTGAGGCTAATCATGCCTTTTCATGAGAATTATCATATTCTTTGCCACGTAAGGCTGCTAGCTTTGCGAAAAAGCTATTATTATGAGCCTAACATCACTCATCACTCGGGAAGATAATCTTAGGAAATTACTATATCCGAAAAACATAGCCATAATAGGTGCTACAGACAAAAGTACAAGTGTAGGAAGGGCAATATTTCACAATCTGCTTTTTGGTGGTTATAAAGGTATATTATATCCCGTACATCCTAAATCAAAGAGTGTGTCGGGTGTAAAAGCATATGCCGAGGTAAATAATATAGATGATGAGGTAGATCTGGCTGTAATTGTAGTACCAAGGGATTCAGTTGCGAATGTACTACGGCAATGTGGTGAGAAAGGAATAACTGTGGCAATAGTAATAACTGCCGGTTTTCGCGAGATAGGACCTGAAGGAATGGCAATGGAAGATGAGCTTATTAGCATTGCCAATCAATATCAGATGGCCCTTTTAGGACCCAACTGTTTCGGTATTATAAATACTGATAAGCAGCTTAGCATGAATGCTACATTTGCCCGGACAATCCCCTCCTCAGGTAATGTAGCTTTTATCTCTCAAAGTGGCTCTGCGGGTGCTTATGCTCTTGAATATGCCGCCGCCAATAATATCGGGCTTTCAAAATTTGTTTCTATTGGCAATAAGGCTGTTCTAAACGAAAATGATTTTTTAAGATCCTTTGCCGATGATGAGTCGACAAAGGTGATCCTTGCATATATTGAGCATTTTGAAAATGCACCGGAATTTATGCGTATAGCAAAAGAGATCACTACCGGGAAAAATCCAAAGCCAATACTGGTTATTAAATCCGGTAGAAGCAAAAGCGGTCATCGTGCTGCAGCTTCTCATACAGGTGCACTTGTAGAGCGTGACGACCTGCTGGATCATCTTTTCAGGCAATTTGGTATCATTCGGGTTTCTACAATGGAGGCATTGTTTAACCTTGCGCGATGTTTTGCCGATCAGCCGCTGCCTAAGGGAAATAATATTGCAATAATTACGAATGCAGGCGGACCAGCGATAATCTCCTGTGATGAATCGGAAAAATATGGTATTAATGTCCCTGAGCTTAATGAAAAAACCCAGCAGCAATTAAAAGCTGTACTTCCTATGGCTGTTTCAGTGAAAAATCCTTTGGATCTGATAGGAGATGCGGATGCTAAAAGATATGAACTGACATTAAAAGCGGTACTTCAATCAAAAGATATAGACATGATCCAGGTGCTGGCAATACCACAGATGATGAATGACCTGGAGGATATAGCATCGGCAGTTACAAAATATGCCAGTGAAGCTAAAACAAGAGGAAAACCACTAGTAAGTTCCTTTGCCGGATTCGGTAAGAATGAAAAACTTGATCAGCTTTTATCTTCTCATCACATACCTAACTATGCTTTTCCTGAAAGTGGGGTAAAAGCATTAGGTGCTATGGCAGAATTTTCAGCCTGGGCGAGAAAGCCTAAGGAAGAACCAAAAAAATTTGAAATAGATAAAGCACTCGCTGAAAAAATAATTTCTATCGCAACATCAGAAGATCGTCATATACTTACTCAGCCGGAAAGCTATGCACTTTTTGAAGCTTATGGTTTTACAGCTGCAAAATATAAAGTAGTAAAATCAGCAGATGAAGCGGTAAATGCAGCGAATGCTATTGGATACCCTATTGCCATGAAAATTATTTCGCCGGATGTTATCCATAAATTTGACTGGGGCGGAGTAAAAATAAATGTTAACGATCCTAAAAACGCGAAAGCTGCGTATGAGGAGATCATTGAGAATATCAGGAGCAAAGATGAAAACGCGAGGATAGATGGTGTCCTGGTGCAGGAGATGATACCCCCTGGTGTTGAATTGATAGTTGGTGCCATAAAAAATATCAATTACGGACATATTCTGGCTTTCGGATTGGGAGGCACCTTTGTTGAAATTTTTAAAGATATCTCTTTCCGTCTGGCGCCAATTACACGATCAGATGCTGGTGAGATGATGCGTGAGATTAAATCATATGATATTCTTTGTGGCTACAGAGGCATGCCTGCCAGAGATACAGATGCTCTTGCAGATCTGCTACAGCGCCTTTCTCAATTGGTTGTTGATTTCCCGCAAATATCAGAGATAGATCTTAATCCTGTTATCGCACTTGAAAAAGGTGCCAGGATCGCAGATGTGAGGGTATTGCTGGAATAGAAAAGCTAATATTCAAAGCACGTAAATAAGGAATCAGTGTGCTCTGAATAGTCGTATAAATAGCAGAATCACAAATTCGGGATCATATGAGATGCAATAGTTAATATGATCAAGGCCTTGAAGAGCTTTTCTTTACGATAGATTACTAAAAGCGCCACAAGGAGAAGAAGAAAACCAATGGTAAAATATGGATCTGTAGTCAATTGATTTATTGGTATCCTGATTAATTCAAGTTTTGTGCTCAATCTTAGCAATGGATAAAAAATGAGCAAGCCACTTACTGCCGCAACTATTGACCTATTATTTGATCGGGAAAATTTTAGGTAATGAAAAATCACTATTACACAAAAGATGATCATTGGTACATAAGCAAAAAATTGCCTTACAACAAAATTCATATTCTGCCCAATAACCGGTAGCATGAACATAATAAAGGCTAATGATGAGAAAATTAAAAGTAAAACATTATACTTTTTATCGACTTTTTCATCTTCAACATAATGTTTCCATGTTAAAGAATAAGCATACATTCCAGTTAGTACTATCGCAAAAATAAAGTATATGACACCGCCAAAATTTTCATTTCCAACTAGTATTGAAGAATAGTTGAATATTAAACCTAAACCAATTAGTGTTAAGGCCGCTGTTTCCAGGACGCTCTGATTGTCTCTGATAAGCTTTATTAGTAAATAATCTTTTAATTTTTGTTTTGATGAATAAAAGTAAACAGATAAGGAAGGAAACAATATGCATAGTGAGATTACCGAAAAGTACAACAATTCATAAGCTCCTGGCAGGCGAAGTATCCAAAATACCAAAGCAACAATAAATATAATAATGAGAAAAGTTGTCAGTAAGATTATTCCCCTGCCTTTGAATTCTCTATACATCTTAATACTTCGCGCAGATCCTATCAAAAGTGTTAAAGATATTGTGATGAGAAATGCAATTAACATATGTATTGCTCCGGCTAAATGCAACATTTTAAAAAGTGTAGCAAATGCTAATAATGAAAGAGATATGATAGCAAATACACGGAAAGGATTAACCTTCTTATTAAGGATTTCCATAGTTTCAGTTTGTAAGTGGTTAAAATGATTGTGAGGTATTTCTTCTTTGACGGAAAGCCAGGCTTCCGTAAAGCTTTTGCCACTCTCTATTTGAATTTCAATATCACATATCAGATGGTCCAGCAACTCTGATTTAAGAGGTTCAAAAGTAATGCCTTGTGCTTCAAGGTCTTGTTCAATTTGATCGACCTGTTTTTTTGTTAAGCCACTCATGAAGAGAAATTTGTAGATGGTGATGGAGCTAATACTACTTTTAATAAATCAACAAAGTGGTTTAATTCTGCAACTTTTTTGGTAGCTGTCTCATTGCCTGCAGGTGTCAGAGAATAATATTTTCTCACTCTTCCTTCAACTATCTCTGATTCTGTTACCAAAAAGTTCTCCTTTTCGAGCTTATATAATATAGGATATAAAGCGCCGTAGGTAAGCGCAATTTCTCCTGAGGATAATTCCTTCACCCGCTGATTAATTTCATAACCATACATTCTTCCGTTTTCAGAAAGCAGCTTCAAAACAATGGTTTTTATAGTTCCTTTAATATACTCTTTTGAATCCATTATATATAAGTTTCTTAAATATATAAAATTTTTATTATATATAAAATTATTTTATGATTTTCAGGTCTTCAACAATCAGTAATAAGTCCTTAAGCAGGAATATCATCGTTTTTGTTCTAAGAAAAATTAATGTTTATAATTGATAGTAATTTCCCTTAAACCAGGGTAATGAATTCAGGTGACTTATGAAAAATTTTTTTACCACTGTATTTACTAAAAAATACATTTTTGACGGTCTCTTAATTGTATTTAGTGTTCTCTTTGCTCTTTTTATTAACAAAATAGCCGAAAATATCCAGGTTGCTAATGAAAAAGAAATAGCAATGGAGAATATAAAAAAGGAAATACAACGGAATACTGAAATTATTGAAGATTGGATTTCACGGCATACTGAGATCAGGGACAGAATAACGATGATAATAGAGGGGAAAAATGATTCATTGAGAACAGAACTTCTTAATTATAAGTATTTAAAAATTAACATTTTAACTTCCAATCAAACTCTGATTGAGGCCAATTTATCTAATACTGCCTGGGAAACGGCCAAATCCACCGGAATTATCTCTGAATTTGATTTCAATACAACTCAAAAATTTACCAAGATTTATATGGTGCAAGAGATGATTACTGAAAAAACCCTCGTTAAAGTTTTTGATTTCCTATTTGATCCCAGCGCTCATGATATGAAGAATATAGATGCTACATTAATCCAGCTTCAGCTGCGATTTATGGAGCTTGTAGGACAGGAAATACTACTGAAAGATCTTTATAAGCAGGTCTTAGCCAATCCAGCTGAGGAGTAGATTTAAATTATTTCAAATTAATTTTTTGTTTTTCTTTATAGTAATTCTGCAGCACAAAAAATGCCTTCTTCTTATTGCCATCTTCAGAGATCAGGCCTTTCCGGTTCCACCCGTCCTGAATCTCAGGGAGTGGTCTTCGGGGTGATCTGAAATCCATTAAGATCCATGGCGTTACTCCTCTAAGTTGTTCTATTTGACTGATCATTTTAATTGTTTCCTCATATAACCATGCCTGATAATCTTCTGTCCAGCGTTCTGTTTTATCACCATACCTACCATATTTCGCACCAGCTCCGAATTCTGAAATAATAACAGGTTTATTTTGTGTGATCTTCCAGCTGATCTGCTTTGCTTTTTCCGGTATTCCATCATACCAACCAATATATTGATTGAAGCTTAATACATCTACTACTTCTGAAAATGGATCATTAATAGTTCTTATAGAGGAATTATCTTCATAGTGACTTTGCTCCAGTGCAGCACTTATTAACCGGGTGTCGTCCATGCTTCGTGTTTTTGCAGCTAATTTTTTAAGAAAGTCATTCCTTGCTTCACTGGTAGGCGTTTCATTGGCCATAGACCAAAT
The DNA here is from genome assembly GCA_051418055.1 of Candidatus Cyclobacteriaceae bacterium M2_1C_046. GTDB lineage: Bacteria > Bacteroidota > Bacteroidia > Cytophagales > Cyclobacteriaceae > JBPRGH01. Next base: position 74,825 of record JBPRGH010000113.1, read on the forward strand.
TATTACAGAGGCCCGGTTTTTATCACGATTTATTAACTCTGTTAGTTGATTTTCTGCATTCAAATAGGTACTCATATTCTCCCATTCGATGGTCCAGTAAACGGGGATCTCCTCCCATACGAGCATTCCCATCTGATCAGCCAGCCTTACCATGTGCTCATTGTGCGGGTAATGCGCCAGCCTCACGAAATTACAACCTAATTCCTTAGCCCAGGTAAGAAGTTGACTTGCATCAGCTTCAGTATATCCTCTTCCTCCTCGAAAGGGGCTTTCTTCATGAATGGAAATACCTCTTAAAAATACTGGTTTACCATTGAGGAGTATATCCTGATTCTTTGTTTCTATTGCCCTGAACCCTATTTGATCAATGATTAGGTCATCTCCCGCCTCTACAATTACATCATATAAATATGGATCATCAAATGACCAATAATTAATTTTCCTGGGATTAATATTAAAGGCTGCCTTACCTTTCTCATCAGTAGTAATAACCTCTTCCAACTTAAGCTGTGGGATTTTGATCGTTACTTTTTTTCGTGCCACATCTGCACCATCTAAACTGATAAAACCTTTTATCCTGTCCTTATTTTTTGGATCAAGTTGAATAAAGTAATCATTAATAAAATTTGCTGACGTTTCAATCAGCCTGACATCCCGCGTAATACCTCCATAATTCCACCAGTCAGTATTAAGTGTCGGTACCCCTTCTTTTTTTCTTTTATTATCAACCTTTAAGATGAGGAAATTATCTTTTTCCTTCAGTAATTCTGTTATTTCAAAATTAAAAGGAGTAAAACCTCCTATATGCCGTCCAAGTTTTTTGCCATTCAGATAAACGTCAGCCTGATAATTAACAGCATCAAAATAAATAAAGACCCGGTTATTCTCCTTTGATTTTTTATGATCAAATGATTTCTTGTACCATACAGTACCTTCATAATAAAAAAGCTTTTCCTTCTGTGAATTCCAATCTCCCGGCACAATAATCTTCTCTGAATTGTCAAAATCATATTCAATAAGTTCTGATTTATTGGCAGGCTGAGAATTCAGATAATACGCATTCTTGTTGATGTATCTCATCTCATCAAATGGCTCATAGCGATAGTTGTAATAGCCATTTTCATATGGATCAACGATATACCTCCATTCGCCATTAAGGGATTGGGTCGTGCGATTATAGGCATTTATCAATAGAGTTTGTGAATAAAGGGAGTGGGGTACTAAAAAGAAAAGCAAGATAATAAAGGGGCAATATTTAATTTTCATATTAGTCCGGAGGATTTTATTGTATTGAAATTAAGGATTTAATTAGAAATTAGAAATACCGGTTAACTTTTTGTCTAATGCTTTTAAACTCTTATATAGGAAAAGTTTGAATATACCTGCAGATTCTGCCAACGCCACTAGTAAATGATAAAGTGCAGGGAAAATATTTAAGGTTATTATTTTTTAAATAAAATTTAATCAATTCCTAATTTATTATATACCTCATCAAAGGTTTCATCTGAATCAGCCAATACCAGCAATCTGTCCTTTGGCTCTAAAACAGTTGATCCGTTAGGGGTAAGATACTTTCCATTTCGCTGGATCATTACAATTAAAGCCTGGCGAGGAAAATCTAGGTCAACGATTTGCTGACCTATGGCATAACTCTCTTCAGGAAGGTCTATTTCCACCAATTCTGATTTTATATCTTCCGACATTTCAATGTCAAGCGGCGTCTTCTTTTTTGGTTTTCCTATTTCAGTAACTTTTAACCAATCAGCAACTTTGGAAAGAGTGGTTCCCTGCAGAAGTATGGAAGTAACTGCAATAAAAAATACGATATGAAAAATAGTATCAGCTTCCTCAACCCCGGCTATTAATGGATATGTGGCAAAAACAATGGGTACAGCGCCACGAAGCCCAACCCATGAAATAAACATTCGCTGCTTAAACGGCATCCGGAAAAAAGAAAGGCTTAATAACACTCCGAGAGGCCTTGCAATGAATATTTGAAAAACCGCAATTAGCAGCCCAATCCCTATAATCGGGACTATCTGTGAAGGAAAAACAAGTAATCCGAGTGTAAGGAACATGACAATCTCCATGAGCCATGCAAGACCATCGAAAAATCGCATTATACTTCGTTTATGTATAAAGCTATTATTCCCTAAAATGATACCTGTTATATAAATAGCCAGAAACCCGTTACCGTTTAATGCATCTGTAGCCGAATAGGTAAAGAACATTACAGCAAGTATTAAAACTGAATACAACCCTTCGAAATCCAGGTTTATTTTATTAATAAGTTTTAGGGATAACTTTCCGATTATATATCCCATAAGACCACCAATCAACATCTGCTGAAAGAAAAATGGAACCAGCTGGAGCACTTCCATATCAGGGTTGATGAGTAAGGTGATAACTGAAATGGTAAGAAAATAAGCCATAGGATCATTACTCCCACTTTCGAGCTCTAATGTTGGCCTGAGCTGACTTTTTAAACCTATATTTCGGGCCCTAAGAATGGAGAATACTGCAGCAGCATCAGTCGAGGAGACTATTGCTCCTAAAAGCATTCCCTCCAAAAAAGTTAATTCAGTAACTGCAGTAACAAAAGCCCCAATTGCCATAGCGGTAACAAATACCCCAAGAGTTGAAAGGCTTATCCCTTTCCATAAAACAGGTTTAACACTCTCCCACCGTGTATCGAGTCCACCCGAAAAGAGGATCAGGTTTAAGGCTATAACACCAATAAACTGTGCCGTATCCGGACTATCAAAATAAATACCCCCAAAGCCTTCAGAGCCAGCAAGCATTCCAATGATCAAAAAGAATATGAGTGTAGGGACACCTAATTTATATGATGTTTTACCAGCTACAATGCTGATAAACAATAAGATTGAACCTATTAGCAGGATATTCTCTGTAGTAAAAACCATTTACTGTTAAAGATGAATAATAAGAATTTGTTAAAGCTAATTATTGATAAAATATTCTCTTCCCAATATAACACCTTAAATTTAATGGTTCTATAACATAAAAAAACCGTTGCCGTATTATTAATAAATAATAAAAAATTGAATATAAAGCTCAAAAAAGCAGCACCACCTGACGAAAAATATCTCCTTTGGCTGCGTAAAGCCACAATGGGCCAGCACCTTCAAAATTCAGGAATGGAGGTCAATGAAGAAAGTCATTTAAAAGGTTTACTTTATAAATATGAAATTGCTGAAATTATTTTTCTAAGTAATACACGGATAGGATTATTAAAAAAAGCAGAAAACGATAGCTCCGTTGAAATTATTCAGATACAAATAGAACCTGATTATCAGGGAAAGGGAATAGGCCAATATCTAATCAGAAAAATTATTGATGATGCCGCTCTTTTGAAGAAAGCCGTTTCTCTTAGTGTACTTAAAGCAAACCCGGCAAGAAAGCTTTATGAAAGGCTGGGATTTAAAATCGTTGATGAAGATGAAAATTCATTTATAATGAAAACCCAATAACCATGGCCTATGATGAATATTTAGCTGACAGAATTAAGCATGCACTTGAGCTGCGTAAAATATCCTTTGAAGAAAAGAAAATGATGGGTGGATTATGCTTTATGGTACAGGACAAAATGTGCATTGGAATAACAAAAAGTAATCTTATGGCAAGGATTGATCCGGAAATTTATGATGAGGCACTGCGAAAAACGGGGAGCCGGCCGATGGATTTTACAGGCAGGCCAATGAAAGGATTTATTTTCGTGGAACCTGAAGGCTATGATATGGATGATGACCTGGACTATTGGGTGAATCTATGCCTTGAATATAATCCAAAAGCAAAATCAAGTAAAAAGAAGAAATAACATCCATATTTTACGAGTTACAAATTAAACAAGTGATAGACTTGCATGAAAAAAATTGCCTATATCACCGATCTGCACCTTAAGGATGAGTTACCTCACTCACATGGAGTGAATACGCGTGAAAACCTTGAGCACATTCTCCGGGATGTTAAGGATCAACAGATCAAGGAAATAATAATTGGTGGGGATCTGGGGCAGACTGAGGAGTACCCATGGCTTTTCGATCAGTTAAAAGATTATGATATTCATATTACCCTTGGAAATCATGATCAATATAAGGACGTTAAAAAATATTATAGTAGGAATAGCAATGCGGAAAATGAGCTTTATTACTCATTCATAGAAGAGGGTTTTCAGTTTATTATTTTAGATTCTTCCAATGATAAACTAAATGACAAGCAGGTTAAATTTTTAAAGAAAAAGATTGATACTGCACCTGAACCTCTGTTAATTTTTATCCATCATCCTATTATTGAGGTTGATACTTATGTAGATCGAAAATATCCGTTACATAACCGGGATAAAGTCTTTGATATCCTCTCCAACAGTAAAAGAGATGTCTTTATCTTCTGCGGCCATTATCATACTGAGGATCATGCTGAGAAAAAAAATATAAAACAACATGTAATACCTGCAGCCTCATTACCTATAAAAAAGAAGCTGGAAGGATTTGAACCTGATACAAGTTTTTATTCTTATAGTATTTTGCAATTGCAGGATGGTGAGATAAACTTCTATATAAAGAATTTTCAGCTGTAGGGATAGGCTATTCCAGTTTTTTATAGAAATAAAGCTCCCTTTCTTTCAGTATCTCCGGATGGCCTATTTTAACAAGGTCAGCAAGAATAATATCTGGCCTTAAATAACCAAGCTCCAGGTACTCATTGCCCCCTGTAGCTCCAATTCTGGCGGTATAAGTATACACCTCCCCTTCTTTATATGCATCAAACCATGTATAGCGGCTGTCTGCATTTTTTATTTCTTCAAGCGAATCAAAAGAGGCTACTCCCAGCCACAGGTCGGCCTCCTTTGCTTTATTATAAACCGCCTCAAAACTGAGTTGCAAAAATCCGTTTTCCTGGTTTTCCTGCCACAGATAATCCATTCCGGCATCCTTTAATAGATTGGCAGAATAATTATCCCCGCCAGGTAAGTACCACGTGTCTCCATACATAATACCCGTCATAACAGTAGGTTTTATATCAATTCCTGATACTTTTTGCTGTAGGGAAAGGTATTCATCACGTATAGCATTGAAAACTGAATCGGCTTGCCTGTATTTATCAAACAGTGCACCGGTAACCTTTATCCATTCTACCCGACCAAGTGGGTGGTGCTCTAAATAATCTGCATTAATAAGTACAGGGATCCCTGCCTGCTCAATACGCTTCAGCTGGTTTCTGTCACCTGTAAGCATATAGGTCATTACCATCTCGGGTTGCAGCTTTACCAGAACCTCCAGATTAAGCTGATTATCCCTCCCAAGCTCTTTTACAAACCCGGAATCGATCCTTGAACGCATTTTTGCCGAACTGATATAATCCAATGTAGGAAAACCTGTTAATGCTTCCGTAACACCTATATAATCCAGAATGGGAATATGAGAGGTCGAGGTAACTACTATTTCCTCTATCGGGGTACGAATAATATTTTGTCCTTTTAAGCTGTCAGAGATCTGAAGATGTTTAGGAATTAGATAGTAGGTCATGCTTTCTGTAGCACCCTGAAATGGTTTTTTAACCGTTAACCTTTGAATACCATTTAAAGATTCCAGTTCAAAACCTTTGGCATATTCAATAGTTTCACTTTGAGATTGGAATTTTTCAGCCTCTTCTTTTTTATTGGAATTGCAGCTGATTACAGAAATAATTAAAAATAGATAGATGCTATACTTCATGATTAGGAGGCAAATTTCCCGATTATAATTGAAATAGGAAAATCTACCTCCTCATTAAACTTTATCCCTATCTGAAGTTTTGTATTCTTAACTTTGACTTTATTAAATCTACATTAGAGATACGGGAAAAATTAGTTCCAGATTTTGTAGTAACGGGCCCATAAACCTTCATATTATTATCATCAGTGGGTTCTGCAAAAGTATCATCTCCATAACTAATCCCTGAAGAAGCATATCCCATAAAAGTAAATTCCGCATCCCCTGTACCATCAAAATATTCGATTAATACAAAATATTCCGAATCAGGTGCCGAATCCTCAATAACAAGAGACTCGAATCCGCCGGTTTTTTCCCCGGTATCGCTATAAACTTTAAAATCAGTAATTGTATTGTTACTGATAACCACGTCATATAAAGCATATAGGTTCAGATCAACCTGATCAATATCCTGCGTTCCCTGAACACTCCACAGAAGGTCAATCTTCATTCCGGTGTCAGGAACATCGTCATTATCAGTTAATGCATAGGTGAATGTTTTTTCTTCCACAGCGCTACTAATTACAGCATTACCAGAGGCAGATACAAGTTCAATTATAATCTGCTTTTCCGGAACCTCCTCCACAACACCATTTCGAATAACAATTGATTCTATAACTTCATCATCAATGATTTCAATTTCTATAGATGCACTTGTTGCACCTGCAGGTAGTACTATTGGATTGGCTGATATTACCTTATAGTCACCATTCAGTGCAGCTGTTCCTCCAAAAGAATATTCAATTTGTGATTCACCCTCCAATGGCGCATTTAATGTAAGATTAACTGTTACAATCCCGGCATCTTCAGCTCCGCTTCCTTCAGTAGTGGGAATAGTTACAATGGATTGTACAGGGTCATCATTACAGCTAATGAATGACAACGGTAATAGTGTTACCAAAAAGAAATACAACAGGTTTTTCATAGTTAAATAAATTTTACAAAATTAAGTTAATCTTAAGTTTCCATATAAAAAACTAAAATCACTCAATACAATATTTTTTTATCCTCCTCGACCTAAGAAGTTAATTTTTATTTCTCATTGTGCCTGATAAATTAAAAAGATATAATTTTACACCACAGATCGGTTTTCGTAATTCTATATCAGGAATTCGGATTAAAAGGGAATACGGTTGAAATCCGTAGCTGTCCCCGCAACTGTAAGCCTCAGCAAATGCTGTTGTCTGCTTCATGCCACTGCCTATCCCTATAGTTATCGGGAGGGTGGGAAGGTTGACAAAAAGGTGAGCCAGGAGACCTGCCGGTTGATAACTTATTATTAATTGTCTTCGGGTGAAAGGCAGGTACAGGTATGAATACTTTGATTTCATCATTTAAGCTTGTTAAACCAGGAATTTGCTTCAGCATTTTTACTATAGCTGCAGTATTTTATCCTTTATCGGGAAATGCCCAGGAAGAGGATACACTTCGTGCAGTCGAAGTAAAGGGCCTGTATTGGCTTACTACTGAGCCAGGTACCAAGCTCACTTTGCTCGACAGCAGCATGATTAATTCCACTGTGGCAGGAGACGTTTCACAATTACTTTCTGATCTTACACCTGTATATTTTAAAAACTATGGCGTCAGCGGGCTTGCCTCTGTCACTTTACGGGGCACCTCTGCCAATCATACAGCTTTAATGTGGAATGGAATAAAGATCCAGCTTCCCTCTATTCAGCAAACTGATTACTCAATATTGCCAGTGATATTTTGGGATGAGATCGGGATCCAGTATGGACCTTCTATTTCATTAAATGGAGCCGATATTGCCGGAGGGGCGATTCACCTGGTGAATAATACACCATCAAAAAAATTTAGTGCAAAATATTTAAGCCAGTTCGGTAGCTTCGGCTTTCAACAACAAGCCGTTGATATAACATATGGTAAAGATCGCATTCGCGCAAAAACACAGTTAAATTATAAATCTGCATCTAACGATTTCCCCTTTACTCTTACTTCAGGTGACGAGGTAAGACAGCAAAACGCCTCACTTGAGCAGTTTAATTTTTTGCAACATTTATATTACCAGGGAAAGAATATCACCTGGAAAAACAGCTTCTGGTATGGAAATAATGACAGGGAGATACCACGCACAATAACAGGGTATAATAACATTCAGCAGGATAGTGAGCAGCAGGATGAATTTTACCGGTTTGTCACCTCCTTATCAGGAACAAAAGATGCCCTGAAATGGGAATTAGGTTATGGATTTCTGCAGGATGAGTTGATTTTTAACAATCTCGAAAATCATTCAAAGCAGCATATTTACCGGGGACAGTTAAACTATAAACTATCAGAAAGGATATTGCTGTCCGGAGGAGGTCAATTATTAGATGCGAATGTTGAAACGAGCAGTTATAAAGTGGAAGATCAGTTGCGTGCCGATTATTATTTAAAAGGGACTGCCAACTATTCACAGTGGAAAGCACATTTTGGATTTAAGCAGATCATTATTCCTGAGGAAGAGGCTCCCTTAATTCCTTCGTTAGGTATTGAAAAAAATATTTTAAATGAGGATCAGCTAAGGGTAAAACTTAGTGGAAAGGTAACCCGTCATTTTCGTTATCCTACATTCAATGATCTCTTCTGGAATCCCGGAGGAAACCCTGATTTAGATCCGGAAAAAGGATGGTCTACAGAAGGGACTGCCTCTTTTACATATTCAACAGACGCAATTCTATCCGGAGAGATCACCTATTTTAACCTACAGGTTGAAGACTGGATCCTTTGGAAGCCTACAAGTCAAGGCTTCTGGGCTCCTGAAAATGTTTGGAAGGTAAATAGCCAGGGGATCGAAACAAGTTTGAAAAGCTTTTTTAATGTCGCCGGTTTACCATTGGAACTCAATCTTAATTATTCTTTCATAAAAAGCCTGAATGAATCTCTTGGTGACAAACAGCTCATTTATGTACCCATTCACCAGGGGAATCTTATTTTGCAGTTAGCAAAAAATAAATGGTCTATATCCCAGCGTACAAATTTTACAGGCAAAAGATATACAACACAGGATAATAGAGAGTCTGATCGACTGTCACCTTTTGTTTTATTTGACTTATCTGCCGGATATAATTTTGATATCTCTCCTGTAAAGTTGAGCCTTCAGGGAGAGGTGGATAATGTTTTTAATACGGAGTACCAGACATTACAAAACCGGGCAGTGCCGGGAAGAAATTATCAATTACAACTATTACTAACTTTTAATTAATCAATAAAAACTCAATGAGAAAGCTAAATTATCTTTTTAATCTGTTTTTGCTCCTGTCCCTTTCAGTGGGGATTATTTCCTGTGGAGATGATGAGCCTGTTATAATTAATGAATTTGAGCGGGGAGTATTTGTCGTAAATGAGGGGAATTTTGGCGAAGGTGACGGCTCCATATCTTATTTTAATCCTTCTACTGAGGAAGTAAAATTTAATGTTTTCAGCCAAAATAATGATGAGCAGCCTTTAGGGGATGTAGTACAGTCTATGACTATTGATGGTATTACAGGATATATCGTGGTAAATAATAGTAATAAGATTGAGGTGGTGAATGCCAAAACAATGGAAGGTATCGGTACTATTGAAAATGTTTCGTTACCACGTTATATGGTCCTTCATAATGACCGGGGATTTGTTACCGAATGGGTAAGTTTTAGCGATCCCGGCCGTGTGGCTGTAATTAATCCCGGCGACAATTCCGTTACAAAAACAATTCAGGTAGGCTTTGGTGCTGAATATCTGTTAATTAAAGACAATAAACTATACGTTTCAAACAGTTTTGAAAATACAGTCTCTGTTATAGATTTAACTTCTGAAGCTGTAATTGAAACAATAATTGTATCGAGTGCCCCTAAATTTATAAAAGAAGATGTAAATGGTAAACTTTGGGTGATATGTTCCGGAGGATATAATGCCGATTGGTCTCCTGCAAATGATGGTGCATTAGTAAAAATAGACCCCACAACTGATATTGTAGAGGAGACATTAGAATTTGGTGCCAACGTAAATGGCAAAATGGCATTAAATCCTTCTCAGGATAGAATTTATTATTCTTTGGGTAATGCTATTTATGGTTTTGATATAGCTTCAGCATCACTGCCTACAACACCATTAATAACAAATGATGATATTATTGGTGTTTATGGATTAGGAGTTGACCCATCTAATGGCAATATATATATAGCCGATAATGCCGGTTTTCAAAGTAATGGCTTTGTCTTCCGCTTTCAGCCTGACGGTACTTTTATTGATTCTTTTGAAGCAGGACGCGGACCTAACGGATTTGCATTTATACCATAAAAACTAACAATGCCGCTTCAACTAAAAGAAGGAGTAGATTATTATATTGAGAATGGGTTATATGTGTTTACAGAAGCCTATCATCTCAAAAGAGGCTACTGCTGTAAAAGTGGCTGCAGGCATTGTCCCTACGGATATATGAAAAAGAAAAAAATAGCTGTAAGCTGGAGCGGGGGAAAAGACTCCGCTCTTGCATTACACAACATTCTACAGAATAGCGATTATGAAGTTGATCATCTGTTCACTGTTTTTGACAGTGAGCTTAAACGGGTTGGTCTACATGGCGTTCCTGAACAACTTATTGAAAAGCAGGCAAAAGCTATTGACTTACCATTAAAAAAGCTATATCTGAAAGCTTCAGCATCCCATGATAATTATAATCAGCTAATGGTGGATTATTTAGCAAAGCTAAAAGAGGAAGGGATTTCATTTATAATGTATGGAGATATCTTTCTTGAGGATTTAAAAAAATATAGGGATGAGATGCTTGAGAAGGCAGGATTAAAAGGTATTTATCCTTTATGGGAAGAAAATACAAGTCAAAATATCTACAGGTTTCTTGACCTTGGGTTTAAAACCGTTACCTGTGCTGGTAAAGATCCGTTGATAAAAAAGAAAGACCTGGGCCAGGTAATCGATCTTAATTTTATTCAAAAACTACCCGAAGAGGTAGATCCTTGTGGTGAAAATGGAGAATTTCACACTTTTGTTTTTGATGGCCCTATCTTTAAAGAACCCATTGATTTTAATTTAGGGGTAACGATGTCAAAAACCTATGAATATAAATCTGTTAATGAAGCCGGACAAGAGGTTATACATACAACCAGGTTTAATTTTCAGGAAATTTATTGATTAATCAGTCCCGCTAGCTCCTGAGCCCCGGAGGAGGGGCTGATTTTATTTTCCGTAACCTTTTTTTCAATTTCGTGTAGCCTTTCTTTAAATTGTGGCTGGCTGTAATATCTCTCCTTTAGCAGAAAATTAAGTTTGTCATGCAACCAATGCAGGTTTTGATCCTGACGCTGATGAGTAAAAAAACTGTTTTCTTTAGTCTGGTCCATATATTCTTTAATAGTGTTCCATACTTCATCAATTCCGATATTCTCGAGTGCTGAGCAGGTGTGGACCTTTGGCTGCCACCGACTGGCAGATGGTGGCAGATAATGCAGTGCGGTTTGATATTCTGCCTTTGCACGCCTGGCAGCTTTTTTATTTTCCTGGTCAGCCTTATTTATCACCACTGCATCAGCCATTTCCATTATTCCTCGTTTAATTCCCTGTAATTCATCGCCTGCACCGGCCAGCATCAGGAGTAGAAAAAAATCGACCATATTCCTTACAGCTGTTTCAGATTGCCCGACACCTACTGTTTCAATAATAATAATATTGTAACCGGCTGCCTCGCATAACAACATAGCTTCACGTGTTGCCGAAGCCACGCCACCTAAATGGCTTCCTGCAGCTGAAGGCCTGATAAAAGCATTGGGATCTGCCGACAATTTATCCATGCGTGTTTTATCACCTAATATACTTCCCCCTGACCGCTGACTTGTAGGATCTACGGCTAGTACTGCCACCTTATGGCCATTAGCTGTTAAAAGAGAGCCAAAGCTTTCTATAAATGTACTTTTCCCCACTCCAGGAACGCCTGTGATACCAATTCGAGTGGATTTACCAGTATGAGGTAAAATACTATCCAGAAGCTTTCCCGCTAAATCCCTGTCTTCCTGTATTTTACTCTCTACCAGCGTGATAGCCTGACTCAGGATAGCGGTTTTTGCAGAAAGTATACCCTGCTGATATTCTTCAATGGATAATCTTTTTCTTCTAATCATTATTTGATAATAAAGTTGAAAGTTAAATATTATATTTTTACTTTGTGAAACTGTAAACAGACGATTTTTAATATGGGACGGAGATTTTGGCTGGATTGTATTTTTGCCACCCTTTTTATTTTTGGATTGATGTGGACATTCGACAATGTGTCGGAATTCCAAATATTTGATGCATTTGATCCTGTAGGTGAAGCTCTTAATGATATGGAAATGTCAGATATTGCTTTCTCACATATTCGGGAGGATCCTGAGGTAGATACAAATATTGTAATTGTGAATATTGGCCTTCTTGATAGGGCTGGCATGGGCAGGCAAATTGAAATTATTAGCAAATATGAACCTAAGGTAATAGGGGTCGATGTATTTTATGACCTCCCAATTAATGATCCTTTGGGCAATATGATGCTTGCTAGCGCTATAGACAGCGCCGAAAATGTGGTATTGGTTACTAAACTCTTACAATCCGATTCACTTGAAGCAGTAGCATTGGGAGAAGAAAAATATGATTTGCTAAGACGTACACCTGAGAACATCAGAGGTGATGCCTATGAAGCATTTGCAAACCTGGAAACAGATGCTGAGAGCCAGGAGGATGTAAAAACCTGTCGCAGGTTTCCTCCTCTCAGAGTTATGACTGATGGGACTGAACAGCTGGCTTTTTCAGTTAAACTGGCTCAACTATATGATTCTGCCAAAGCCAGAAAATTTATTCAGCGGGATAAAGACTGGGAGGTGATCAACTATAGAGGAAATGTAGTGGATATGTTTGGATCAACCAATTATCCAAATATGTTTTTCGTTCTTGATGCAGCCCAGGTGCTTGAAGAGAATTTTACACCAGAAATGATCAAGGATAAAATTGTGATAATTGGTTATATTGGCGATTATATTGGTCATGATGCATGGGAGGATAAGTTTTTCACTCCGCTGAATAAAAAATATGCAGGAAAAGCCAATCCAGATATGTATGGACCAGTGGTTCATGCTAATGCTTTATCGATGATCCTTAATGAAGATTATGTTGATGTACTTGATGATAAGGAACATAGTATAGGAATGGCAATAGCATTAATTGTATGCTTTTTAAATGTAGTGGTATTTTCACTTATCTATAGAAAGTTGCCCAGGTGGTATGATGGGATCACTAAAATTACCCAGCTTGTTGAAATCGTAATTATCCTGTATATCATGATTGAAGTTTTTGCTATCTATAGTTTTAAGCTAAATTTGACAGTAACATTAATAGCCATAGCTTTAACTGGGGACTCACTGGAGGTATTTTATGGTGTGGTCAAGAATCTCTTCAACAGAGAACGAAGAAGGCAGCTGTTTACCATTCAGAAAGATTAAGTATATATAGCATATCCTTTAGAAATTTTATACATTTATATATTATAAATAAATTGGTCATGAATCGTAATTCTTTTGTACTGACACTAATATTTGTCTTAATAAGTTGGCTTTCATTTGGCCAGCAATACACCTTTAGAGTAATGGTAAATAAAGGCTCAAATGAAGTAAAAAAAGGAGGAGAATGGATGCCTCTTAAAACAGGGGCATATTTAAATGATGAAGATGAGCTAAAAGTTACTGATGATGCCTATTTGGGTTTGGTACATTCAAGCGGAAAGACTTTAGAGTTAAAAGATGCAGGAACGCATAAAATCTCTAACCTCGCATCAAATATGAATACCGGTAGCTCAAGTGTAGCAAGTAAATATGCTGACTTTGTTTTAAGTAAGATGTCTGCTGAAGGCAAAAAAAACAGGTTAAGCGCAACAGGAGCCGTTAGCCGCGGAACGGAAGGGGATATTAAAATTTTTATGCCAAATTCAGCAGGGGTTTATACAAATGATCCTATATTAAAGTGGAGTGAAGTAGAAGGCGAAAATGTTGATTATACAGTTACAGTGACCAACATGTTTGAAGATGTATTGATGACTGCAAATACTTCTGACCCTGAATATCAGCTGGATTTAGAAAATGAAAATATTTCCGATCAAAAAGTAGTACTTATAACGGTTTCAGCAGGGAATGATAATGCGAAATCCAGTACATACGCAATTAAAAAATTACCAACTGAGGATTCTCAAAAAATTAAATCAAAGTTGGATGAACTTATGAATGAAGTTGATCAGCCTACCGCTCTTAATAAATATATCTTAGCAGGGTTTTATGAAGAAAATAACCTGTTGATAGATGCCCTTACAAGCTATGTGGAAGCAATGCGTATGGCTCCGGATGTAGAAACCTATAATGAGGCTTATGAAGAGTTTCTTTTAAGAAACAGGCTGAAAAATAATTAAAAATATTTATTTTATAACATTTAAAAAGCTGTCCTTCTTCGGGGCAGCTTTTTTTTGGTTAAATATTTTTGCTGATCCATTTTTTATATATCTTCAGACCTTAATTTTATGGAAAGATCTGAATATAAAAATCTTCTCAAATCTTTAGGCCCGGGAATTCTTTTTGCCAGTACCTGTATTGGTGTTTCGCATTTGGTGCAATCTACAAGAGCAGGGGCTGATTTTAGCTTTGCTCTTCTATGGGCCGTTATAATAGCGAATATTTTAAAATATCCCTTTTTTGAATTTGCAGCACGTTATACAAGCGCCACCGGAGTGAGTATACTTGACGGGTATGACAGAAAAGGAAAGTGGATCCTTTGGCTCTATATATTAATCACCATACCATCAATGTTTTCCGTTTCTGCCGCTGTTACTTTTGTTACTGCTGGTCTATTGGAAAACTTGTTTAATATCGGATACACAACAGAGGTATGGACAGTAATAATCCTCGTGGTTTGCCTGGTGATCTTAATGATCGGAAAGTATAAAGTTCTCGATGGTTTGTTAAAAGTAATTGGTCTTGTACTGGTATTAACAACCTTAGTTGCTTTTTTTAGCGCTCTGTTTAATGGTCCTGTAGGCGGGGAAGTTACCTTCCAAAAACCTGAGATCTGGAGCTCCGGGGGTATAATATTTTTGATTGCCTTAATGGGTTGGATGCCAACAGCCGTCGATATTTCAGCCTGGACAAGTTTATGGGCAGAAGAGCGCATTAAACAAACAGGCTACCGCCCAAAATTAAAAGAGAGCTTATTTGACTTTAATCTTGGCTACTGGACCTCTGCTGTGCTTGCCATTTGCTTTTTGTCATTAGGTGCTCTTGTCATTTATAATACTAATACTAAACTGTCAAATAACTCTGCTGATTTTGCAGGCCAAATTGTAGGTATGTATACTAATTCAATAGGGAAATGGAGTTTTTGGATTATCTCTGTTGCAGCATTTTCTACTATGTTCAGTACAACTATTACTGTCCTTGACGGATATGGTAGAGCCATGGCCAGATCTTTACAGTTGGTCCTTAAGCAAGGTACGGAAAGGAGAACAAATTATATACTGCTGATATTTATTATTTCAGGGGGCACTTTTCTGATTGTTTATCAATTTTTGAACGACCTGCGATCGCTTGTAGACTTTGCAACTATTTTATCCTTTGTTATTGCGCCACTGGCCGCTATACTTAATTATATTGTTATTTTTTCTGATGAGGTAAAAGATGAGTATAAGCCAAAAAAAGGTATAAAAATTTTAGCCATATCAGGGATAATCTTTCTATTTGTCTTTACAATACTCTTTTTTATCGTATGGTGGTGATGTGATATTTGTTGATTTGTGGATATTTTTTCGAAATATTAAAAATTTCTCTACAATAATCCTAAGCCCGATATAACCTCTTCTTTAAACCTTCTTTCTCTAAGCCCCTGTATATCAGTTTTTCCCTCTGCCATTCTATGAAAAACCCTTTATTTCGGTGCTTCTGGCACAAAATTTCCATTTATAAGGGTGAATCAAACGAGGATCAAATTATGGCAACAGAGAAAGAGAAAACAAAGAATAAAAAAACCACAACATCTAAAACAAACAGAAATATTGGTGAATCATCAACAGGCACTGATACTTCTGGCAAGGAAGGGACTGTTTCAAGATCAAAAGCGGAAACAGATCAGAAGAATCCACAGTTTGAATCGGAAAGAGAATCCCGTCGTACAGGGCCTTCTACGGGAGGATATGGTGATCAACACGATCCGAAAAGATATGAAGAGCCACAAAATCACCAGTTTGACAGGGACCGTGAGCGTACAGGATACTGGAATGAAGAACGTTTTTCAGATTATGACAGAGGATTTCGGGAAGGTGCCGAATATGCGGCCCGTCGTTATAACCAGGAAAACTGGAATCGCGAAAGAAGAGGAAACTGGGGACAGGAAGGAAATATGGGTTATGAAAATGAACCAAGGTATAGTCGCTATAGCGGTTATGAAAGAACTGAACCCGGATATGGCGGAAGCCGTTCTTATCCATATAATAATTACGGAGATGCTGATAGAGGAACAAACCGTTCTTACCCATCAATGCAATCCGGCTATGGTGACAGAAATCCCTATAGATTTGATGTAAGAGATGAATTTGAATCTGAGAGAGGACGGAGCAGGCCTTACGGCGAAGAATCTTACAACAGAGACAGGGGCGAAGAAAGACATTACAAAGGAAATGAATACGGCAGCCCATACGAAAGAGATCGCTATGAAAACCGCCAGCCAAACCGCGGAACTAGCAGATATGACCGTGAGCGCCATTTAAAAAACGAACCCATGGAAAGAGAAAGAGGAGACCGCGACAGAGAGTGGTAATTAAAAAAAATTCCTTTAGCTGAAGTCGTACCGAAAGTTAATTTTTTCGGTACGACTTTTTTGTAATGTGATAACCTAATTTAAATCGCAAAGAAGGTAATACTTTCCAGCCTTCTTCATACCAAAGATTAAACGGATCACTGCTCCTTATTTCATACCCCTCACCTAATTGAATATCCGGGATAGAAATAGCATCTTTTCCATATCCATACCCCATGTCATATTCGAAGAAAAAGGGATAAACGCTGTGACGCATTCCAATACGGACATCAAAAGCCAGCAGCTCCTTTACATATGTTCCAGGCTCATTTCTATAAAACTGACACTCACCCCACCAGCTGTTATCGCATTCATATCCTAAAACCACATTATCATTAATACGCTCCTGAGTATAACGTCCATCCAGCCCAATAAATAAATCTGATATTCCCCAACTTACCAAATAGCCCCGAATTTCTTCCCTCAGCTTAAAACCTGACACATCCTCGCCATTATAATTTGTAACCGGCAATACTATCCCTGCTTCATGATGGAGATAAAATTTGTTTATTAACTTATGCTCGTAAGAGAACATAAAAGTCGGAAAATCATCTGCAAAATTCAGCAGATCAACTTTTACATTTTTTGTAGATATGGAATCATAAACCTGTCCATAGGCTGTTGAAGAAACAACTATGAACATTAACAGAAACAACTTTCTCATAAAAATTCAATCTCACTAATCTGCTGAAGATATCCTGATGATAAATCAAATTGAAAATAACCATCATTACCCGTTACTATTACAAGATCGTTCCTGATAATTACATCATACGCATGAAATCCGGAGTAAAGGCTATCCAGCCTGGGTTGAGTGGGATTAGTAATATCTACCTGTGCCAGGCCATGAGCGCCTTCACAAACCAGCAGTATATTATCTCTGACAGCAAGACCATGAGGGTTTTTCATTTGTAATGATCCTGCAGCGAAAGGATTTCGCGGATCAGAAATATTTACTACATCAAGCTGGTTTGGTGACCATGGAGCACATTGAGATCCACTACGCAAAGTCACATAAGCATAATCTCCCTGTGCTACTACAGGATCACATGCTTCCCAATGCTGGAATTCAGAAAGAAATTCAGGCCGTGAGGGATCATTTAATGTAGAATAGATATACATAGCTTGGGCTGAGCCAATCAGCAGATAATCATAATATGGATATATGCTTTCTATGCCTATTCCAACACTCACATGATCTGTTATAACAGGTTTTTCAGGGGCCGAAATACTAATACTATAAAGTGCATTATCATTTACGAGATAAATAAAATTATCTTTTATTGTTAGCCTGGCCAGTGAGCTGCCTGTTCCGCTTCCCCCCGGGGCAAATGAGGCATCTGAGTTATCATCACATGATACTACTATGACAGCAAGTAAAAATATATATAGCTTTTTCATTACCGGAAACATTGAGGGTTTGTTAATGTTGTCTTTTGCCAACCAGTTACAATTCCTTGTGAAGGATCAGGGCATTCAAAATAAAACCCTCTCTCCAATGGGTAGAGGCTGTTTGACTGAATAACATTTTTAATTCTTTCTGTAATTATGATCTCTTTATCAGCAGTTAGTTTCATGGCTATAAGGTCACCATAATTATTTGCGTATATCACATCCCCCTTAATAACCATATCATGGCTTCCAGGCACTTTTACAAAACCTAACTTAACAGGGTTCGCAGGATTTGTATTATCAATCATATGGATACCTTTTCCAATCTCATTAATTAAAAGCAGATTATTATAGAGATATAATTTTCCAGCCACCTCTATTGGCTGAACATCCATCATGCGAATATCAAATGCCTCTTCTGCATTTACATAAATAGGTTTGAAGCCTTCCACTTCCTGATCTCCAAAATAGACCTCATCATCAGGTATACATGAGGAAAGAAGGGCCAGCATCAAAAGGAATAAACACCATTTTTTCATAGCCAGGATTAAATTTTTTATGAAATTAATTATAAAAACTAACTTCTTCTAATTTCTAAATTATTTTTTATGAGGAAGGGTAGCTGTTACCTCCAGACGGTTGTGATCGGGATCTAAAGTTTCAAATTCATAATAACCATCCCCCGTTCTTCTGGGCCCGCTTAAAATCTCATACCCCGCCATACTCAACTCTTCCGCTTTCTTATCAACCTCCTCGACAGATCCAAGTCCAAAAGCAACATGTATTAATCCCTGGTGCTGCTTATGAATAGTGTCATTTAAATTTTGAGGAATATCCTGTCTCTTCATTATTTCAAGTCTCGCACCAGATGAAAAGGATAAAAAATAGCTTTCAAATTGTTTTTGGTTATTTATATACTTTTCATTTGCCACAGCATTAAAAAACCGGGTATAATAATTTTTTAATCTATCCGGATCGTGAGTCCAAATCGCAACATGTTCAATTATCATGACCGCTCTTACGGAAAGAGTAAAAAAATGTTGCTCACAAAAAAAATATCATAGAGCGACATACTGCTTTACTATAGGATTTTTCTGTTACTCTGATAGGCTATAACTTTGATAAGCAAATATTAAATTATTGATGCAATACAAAATATTAACATCCGGAAAGATTGGCGAAGATTTTACAAAATTTGCCAATAATTTTTCCGATATTTCATGTACTTATATTAAAGATCCCGAAGAGATAACTCAAAGGATCAGTGAGTTTAATGCTTTGGCTGGATTTATTTTTTACTCTCACCTCGATATAAGCCACATAAAATGGATCCATTCTTTTGGTGCCGGGGTGGAATCAATTATTAATCATCCACATTTTAATAGAAAAAAAACAGCACTCACTCGAACAGTGGGCAGAATGGGCAACAAAATGGGAGAATATTGTCTTGCCTATGCGTTTTATATTTTAAAAAATATTGAAGGATTAAGATTAAATCAGGTAAAAAATGAATGGAAACAGCTTCCATCACACAATTTGTCTGATAAAAATATCATCATTTTTGGTACGGGTGAAATAGGTAGCGGAGTGGCCAAAACATTTAATCCTCTTAGTAATAAGGTGGTGGGAGTAAACACTTCAGGAACAAGCGCAAAGGGTTTTGACCAGGTAGTAACTCCTGAACAAGTAAAAATGCTGGATAAAATAGATGTCATAATAAATACTTTACCATTAACTAAGGAGACACTTGAATTTTATGATATATCCCTATTTAAAAATTTTAAAGGCGCCATTTTTATTAATGTTGGAAGAGGTGGCAGTGTAGTACACGATGACCTTATAAAAGCACTAGGTAATAATTATATATCAAAAGCTGTTCTTGATGTTTTTGAAGATGAACCTTTACCGGCAAATTCAATTTTATGGAAACATCCTGATATTATTATAACGCCTCATCAAGCAGCACTGACGGATTTTGAAGATATAAAGATCAGTTTTAATAAAGTTTATGAGGCACTAAAGCAGGGGAAAAGTAACGATATGTTTGTTGATCTTACCAGATCTTACTGAAGATTCTGCTCTTCCAGCCATTTTATTGTACTTTGAATAACCTTTGATTTTTCAAATTCATTATGCGTCTCATGGTATAGATTAGTCCAAAGCTTTAAAGTAGCATTTTCATCCGCATTTTGTGCAAATTCTTTAGTTGCATCAGGGTCAGTAATGTTATCCCCTGTACCATGAGTAACAAGCAAAGGAATATTTATAGAGCTGGCATTTTTAATGGCAAATTCACCTGCCTCTCGAGCGCCAAAAAATAAGGACGGGGTGATTTTTGAATGTATCTTTGGATCAAAAGTATATTCTTTGATAACCTGCGGGTCATGTGAAAGAAATTCTGGATTAAGATTAGTACTCTGGGCAAGAGAGGGGAATATTTTTAATGCCAGCAGCCCTATTGCTAATTTAATAGAAGAAGCTTTCATCCGCAGCCTAAACCATGGAGAAGTTATTATAGCTGCATAAATACGCTTATCCTTTTTGCGGATAAGATAATTGGCAACAATATTGCCGCCCATGCTATGGCCATATAATACAATGGGTGTATCATTATGCTGAGCTACATATTCAATAACTACATTTAGGTCATCTAAAAGGGCATCATATGATGGGGTATATCCCCTCTTTCCCTGTGAATCGCCATGACCCCGAAGATCAAAACTAAAAAATGAAAAACCTGCCTGATTAAACGCTTCAGCAATATGGTGGTAGCGATCTTTATATTCACCAAGACCGTGAACAAGAATAACTGATGCCCTGGATTCAGGCACCAAGAATTCCTCTGTAGCTATTTTTAAATGATCTTTTGTCTTTAAGGAGTTACTTTTTTTCATTTTGAGGAATATACATCCGGAGGATTATCTCTAAACTTAAATGTAAAGAAGAAGTTATAAATTTTATATAAGAAAAAATAATGATTTACTATCTTACATCATTTAAAACAAACCCTGAAGTTCAGTTTAAAATAATTAACAGAAAAATATATTGTTTGGCCAAGAATATTACGCCAATTATAAATTATATGAGTTAAGAATATTATAGCTATGAAACAATTTAAATTAACTTTTTTAGGCGTAATACTTGCAGGAGCCTTTTCTTTTATACAACCGGTATCATTATCTGCTCAGGAAGTCATTGAAGACTTTGAACGAACTGATAACTGGTCCTGGTCTCCATGGATTGGAACAGGGGGAGGAAAATCTTCACTTGCTGCACATACCGGTTCATATGGTGTTGTGGACCCCGGCTGGCACTATAGAACAGATGTTACTGTTGGTAAGGCCGGAGATGTTTTAACTGCCTGGGGAAAATCTTTAATTCCCGGAAGAGTATATCTTGGATTTTCAGCAAGTTCATTAGGAGCTTATTCATTAATAATGGCAACCAATACACAGGAGCTAATCATCCAGCACAATTCCGGTTTTGGCGTCTCCTCAAATCTTGCAGCTGTTCCATTTACATATGAACTTCAAAAGTGGTATAAGCTGGAGATCACATGGATTACAGAAAATTCAATTGAAGCAAAGCTTTATGATTCTGATGGAACCACTGTGTTAGCTACAGTCAGCCATACGAGTACTAAGTTTACTCCTGGGGGAATTGCAATAAGAGCATTCAGCCGCGGTTATCTGGATGACATTTCCTATGGATCATCCTGCTCCTCCCCTGTTGTTAAAACTAATGACCTGACTGTAGAGCTGGATAGTGAAGGGAATGCTTTAATATCAACTGATAAAATTAATAATGACAGTGAGGTTTCTTGCGGTATTGCTGAAATTACTTTAGATAAAGAGAATTTTAATTGTAAGGATATTGGCGGAAACACTGTCACTTTAACAATAACAGATGAAAATGGTAATATTGCCTCAGCAACTGCTACTGTTACTGTAGAAGATAATTTATCCCCCGCTGTTGTAACACAGGATATAACTGTTGCCCTTGATGCAAATGGTGAAGCAACGATTACTTCTGATGCAATAGATAACGGATCAACAGATAATTGTGCGATAGCCAGCTACTCATTGGATATCACCAGCTTTGATTGCAGTAACATTGGAGAGAATACTGTGACATTAACTGTGACAGACGAAAGCGAAAATACTGCCTCGGCAACTGCTGTTGTAACAGTAACAAATGATGAACCACAAATCACATCATTCCATTTACCCGAAGATGCACAACAAGTTGGCACTACTATAAATCTTACAGCTACTTATACGGATGTAAACCTATCACAGGCATCTGTAAACTGGGGCGATGGATCCGAAACTACAGCTGATATTGAAGATGGAAATATATCAGCAAACCATATGTATTCGGAAGCAGGTATATATGAAGTTGTTCTTAACATTATAGATATCTGTGGACTGGAAGCTCAGGAAACATACCAGTATGTAATTATTTATGATCCTAATGCCGGATTTATAACAGGAGGAGGCTGGTTCAGCTCTCCTGTAGGTGCATGGGCAGGGAATACTGCTACTAATAGTAAGGCACATGTTCAGTTCAATGCAAAATATCAAAAAAACACTTATGAGCTACAGGGGAAATTTAATTTTACCCTTACACGTGGAGCGGGAGGAAATAATAGTGGTGCCGGTGGTAACAGTGGTGCAATTCTTAAATTTAAATCTACTTCATTGAATTGGCTGGTGGTAAATGATCACAAAGCCTATTTAACAGGTAGTGGTGAAATTGACAACAACGATAACTACAGCTTTCTCCTTTCATTTATTGATGGGGATAAAATAGGAGAACGCGCTGATTATATCCGGGTTCAGATCACTGATAATTCTAACGGCAATGTTATTTATGATAATTATCTTAATGCCCCAATGCCTGCTGATGCCACGCAGGAGCTGGATAATGGTTCACTCGTTATCCATAACAATGGTAACAGTTCCGGTGCGAATAGATCAAGCAATACTGCTGATGATGAATTATTAAGCTTTAGTTTTTATCCAAACCCTGCAGTTGACAACCTGACGCTGGATTTTACAAATTTCACTTCCAAAAAAGCCAGGTTTACCATCACTAATTCAATGGGTAAAGTAGAAACATCCAGAGAAGTTAATATCAGTGCTACAGATAAGGTACGGATTAATGTTAGAAATCTAAATAAAGGTATTTATGTAATTACGGTAGAAACTGATAACGGAAAACATATGTATCGGTTCTACAAGAGTTAATTTTTTAGAAAGAATAAATTAAAATTAGCCTGCACTACATGTGTGGGCTTTTTTTATTATAAATTTTCAGGATCAAAGAATTTTTTACAGATTTTTCCTGTTTACTATTGCATAAAAATAAACTAATCTCTAACATTGCATTCCCGTTCCGGACGGACAAAAGGTCTGAACTTAAAACGGTAAAAATATTCCCCCTTAGCTCAGCTGGTTAGAGCGGCTGATCCCGATGAAAATCGGGATAGTTCCTTGGTTCTAGCCAAGAGGGAATTAAAAATGAGGAAATTTATTTACAAAAATATAAATTCCCCCTTAGCTCAGCTGGTTAGAGCGGCTGACTGTTAATCAGTAGGTCCTTGGTTCGAGCCCAAGAGGGGGAGCAAAAGCTCAGCGAAAGCTGGGCTTTTTTTGTTATGTTCAGTGTCTATATATTATACTCATCCAAAATAAAGAGATTCTACATCGGCTTCTCATCAGATGTAGATGCGAGAATAGCTTATCATAATTCTGATAAAAATAAAATATGGACCAGCCGTGGTAAGCCCTGGGATAAATTTCACATAATCCCTGATTTGACCGAAAAACAAGCGGTGGGTATTGAAAGGCATACCAAAAAGATGAAGTCCAGAAAGTATTTAGAGAACCTTAAAAAATATTCGGAGATTACCGAAAGATTAAAAATGAAGTATTGTTAAAGCGGCTGATCCCGATAAAAAGATCGGGATAGGTCCTTGGTTCGCCTGTCCCGGCAATTGTCGGGAAGCCCAAGAGGGGGAGCAAAAGCTCAGCGAAAGCTGGGCTTTTTTTGTTATGTTCAGTGTCTATATATTATACTCATCCAAAATAAAGAGATTCTACATCGGCTTCTCATCAGATGTAGATGCGAGAATAGCTTGTCATAATTCTGATAAAAATAAAATATGAACCAGCCGTGGGAAACCATGGACTATATTTTATATCATTTCCGGGCTGGCTGAGAAGGAATTAGTTTGTATACTATTTAGTAATACCTCTATATAACTCCCACAATTCGAATAGCCAACTATAGAATCTCTCATCACCACCATTATCACTAGAGACCGGAAATTAAATAATGGAATTATCAATAAGTGTTAAAGTAATCAAAATCATAGAAACAAATTAATTTTTAATTACCTTTCTATCTGCTACATAACCGACAGCAAACGTTTACACTCGGTTGTACACGACACGTAAGCATTTAGATACCGAATCATTTTTTTGCCCCTCCCTTACTTTGCAATCGTCATCAGTTGGCAGTCGGCAGTCGGCAATTGACAAAACAAAACCTAAAAATTTATATCTAACATCTGCTTGCCGGCAGGCAGAAATTAAAATCTAAAA
>JBPRGH010000114.1:0-1202 GCA_051418055.1 Candidatus Cyclobacteriaceae bacterium M2_1C_046
AAAGATTTTTTCTTTTCTGAGATTATTTTGATTATTATTTATACAATAATATTAGCCATGAAACAGAAAATCATTATACTATGAAGGTCGCATTAATTCCAAGAGCCTGACCTATACATAGAGACTATTATCTGCTTATTCGTATTGCCAATATTTAATCGGGCTAAAAAGATATCATCGTTAAATGAGTTTCGTATTTATCTTTTATAATAAAAAAGATAAATACGAAACTTGTTTACTATTCTAGGGGCAACTACCAAAAGTTTTTATTAAATGGACGACATAATAGCGGACCTGCTTTTGAAAGCTATACAGCAGTCACATCAGCCAATTGCCATTCTTTCAAGGAAAGGAAAGATAACCTGGACAAACGATGGTTTTAATGCACTTGCAGGTTACAAATCTGAAGAATTAGTCGGCTTGTCACTAACCGACATATTCAAAGATTCAGAGAATATTCAATTCCTCTCTGAAGAGAAGCATGTATTCAATGAAGTATATATGAGTCGGAAAGATGGTCCTGACCTATGTCTGGAAGTACGTTTTTCACCTGTGGCTGATAAGCAAAATAAGGCTAGCCATTTTATTTTGGAAGTTGCAGAAATAAAAGAAAGAGATAAGCCGGAAGAAAAGTTCAAAGAACAGCTTGAACAATACCGGCAAATAATTTCTTCACTGAATGAAGGATATATTCTGGTGGATGAACATGGTGATATCCACGATGTAAATCCTGCTTACTGTGATATGGTGGGATATACAAGGGATGAATTGCTCTCTATGAAAATAGAAGATCTTCGTAAAGAAATGACCGGGGAATACCGGTATAATTTTATTCAGTCGGTAAGGGAGGAAGGAGGCAAGAAATTCAGAACCCGGCATCATCGAAAAGACGGGTCCATTGTTAATCTGGAGGCAACGGCTTCAATCATTGAAAAGAATGACACCACCTATTTGGCAGGATTTGTTTGGGATATTTCGGATAGGCTTAAAGCCGAACAGCAGCTGGAAGAAAGCGAGGAACGCTGGCAGCAGCTGGTAAACAATAATTCTCTCCCCATTATCATTAGCAAAAACGGGTTTATTAAGTTTGTGAACCAAGCTGCACTTGATCTGTATGGTGCTGAGGATAAAGAACAAGTACTGGGTAAATCCATATTGAATTTTATTCCGGATGAAAGCAAGAATGAAGTTGAAGGTCTCAT
>JBPRGH010000115.1:0-1184 GCA_051418055.1 Candidatus Cyclobacteriaceae bacterium M2_1C_046
AATAACCATATTTCATTGAACTACGATTTATTTAAATTACGGTGAGTTATGGGACTATAAACAAGCCCTAGGGGATAGTCCCATTGAGTTTTCCCATTCTTCTTGTAATAGTTCTCTTACCAATAAATACATTTCAAGATAGTCTATATAATCGGGTTCTTTCATTAATGCAATCCATAAGCCTGCCACTTCTTTAAATGTCATCAGTCCGTTTATATAGTGTTCTATTCTTCCAAACACTGTTATATCCTGACCTATCTTTTTCAATGTACGGCTCTCAAAAGAGGAATTCCTTATAGATCTAAATAAGAACAACCGACTTACCCGAATATCCAGTCCTAAAACCATTTTTAAATTTTATAAGAAGTCATTTTATCAATATCATCCCGTCCACTGATTATCATCGATTTCATTCAATAAACACAACAATCATCAAATGAGGATACCCATGCAACACCTATATCGTTACCTGCCCCTGCTCATTATTTCAGGCCTTTTGTTAACCAGCTGTGCTACCACCCAAAGTATTTCCGATGAGGCGAGAACAGAAATTTTTAACTCCGAATATGACCAAACCTTTAAAGCGGTGGTACAAACGCTTAGCGATGACGGATATGCAATAGACAATGCAGACAGCGAAACAGGAATTATCAATACCGACTACAGCAATGCCTCTACCCTGGAAGCCTTCTTTACAGGTGACCGCAGAACAAAGGTAAATGCCATACTCAGTGAAAGTGATGCCGGTACCGAGGTACGGTTAACGGTCAGCGTACAAAAGAAAGGGACCTTTTCAGGCTGGCAGTCAGCCACCATGACTAAAGCCGGTGCCCGGGATTATTATGAGGAGCTGTTTAACAGGATAAGCAACGAAATTAACAGCTGATCAAATAATAACATAGAACACGAATGCAGCAGGTTGTACGGATTTGAGCAGATAGTATAGTTTAAGAAGATGCCACCGTGAAAATCAGCAGAATCCACCTCATCCGCGTTCCTTTTTATAAGGCTACATTTAATTTAAGATTGTATATCTTTAATTAAACTGCACCCGCCACCATTGATCAATCATTATCATTACCCATATGGATGAATACCTCCTGGATTCCCCTCTTGGATTGCTACACTTAAAGGCGACCGAAGATGCCCTGGTCGAAATATATTTTTCAGAAGAGGAAGAGGAG
>JBPRGH010000116.1:0-1342 GCA_051418055.1 Candidatus Cyclobacteriaceae bacterium M2_1C_046
TCCAGCAAAGACTGCAAATTGGACAGAGCGTCAGTTATATGCTTCTCAGCCTGTAGCGGTTTATCTTCAACTTGTGCCTGGATAGCGTTAATATTTGAGCGATACACATCAGCTATCCTTGACATAATTTCCTTTTGGAAACTATCCAGATCCTTTCTAACCGGCTCTTTTTCGTTGCCAAAGCTGTACTTTGCCGGCAACATAGGATTATTATAAGGCAATAAACGGACGGGCATTTCAACTTCGGTTAATTCAATATCGACAGAATCCTGTTGCTGAGCCTGCACAGAACCTATCCCCAAGCAACTGCATATAGTAATTCCAATTAGTAATTTTTTCCGCATTGCCGTGTAGATTATTTTCAAATTTTTATTCAATGTCTTAAAATACTTAAAATCCTAGTTAGATTTTAAAAAATCATAGGCAAGAAAAAAACAAATGCCTAGATTTTTTATAGTTATGATAGAATCATAACATTTAAATTTCATTTTCAGCCCACTTCTGTACAATAGGCCATCTTCTGCCTGTCCCAAAAGCCTTCGTACTTATTTTTAGATTCGGTACGGATTGATAACGTTTAAATTCAGATCTGTCAACAAGATTAATGACATTTTTTACCGTCTCTTTTTCATATCCTTGCTCAACTATGTCTGACAAAGATAACTGCTTTTCAATATAAAATTCCAATATTGGGTCTAGTATGTTATAATCCGGCAATGTATCACTATCCTGTTGGCCGGGCTTTAACTCTGCACTTGGTGGTTTATCAATTATATTCTGTGGTATAACTTCCTTTTTATAATATTCACCATTTAACCACTCAGCCATCTCGTAGACTTCAGTTTTATAAAGGTCTGCAATAATTCCAAGCCCGCCTGCCATGTCGCCATAAAGCGTACAGTAACCGGTCGCCAGTTCTGACTTATTCCCCGAATTCAACAACATGTGGCCGAACTTATTTGAAATCGCCATCAATAAATCTCCTCTGATTCTACTCTGTAAATTTTCCTCAGCCACCCCGAAAGTAGTATCCTTAAATAATGGCTCAAGTTTATCCAGATAAGTTTTATAGAGATCTTTTATCGAAATCTGGTGAAAATTAATTCCTAAGTTTTTTGCCAGCTTTTCGGAGTCGGTTACACTCCCCTCGCTAGAAAATTTGGAGGGCATGGTTACTCCGGTCACATTTTCCGGCCCTAATGCTTCGGTTGCAATACAAGCAACCAGGGTAGAATCGATCCCGCCGCTAAGGCCAAGTATAACCTTATCGGTGATCTGTGTTTTTGACAGATAATCCTGTAATCCCAGTACCAATGCTTTGAACATGCATTCTATCTTTCCG
>JBPRGH010000117.1:0-1010 GCA_051418055.1 Candidatus Cyclobacteriaceae bacterium M2_1C_046
CTAATGCAGAGAAGAACTTTCATACATCCGGCCTTCTAACCCGGGCCGGAGTAGATTGCTAACTCTAAAGGACGTCCTTTGATCGGGACGTCCTTTCTTTATTGGATATTATTACCACTGATCTGAACAGAATTTAGAAAATTAATATCCATGAAAAATACTGCTTTGAGAGGCTTTTAGCCTCGTATTCAGAGCTGATTTTTTTAATGATTGCAATAGGAATAATGGAGAACCTATCAAACTAATTATCACTTTACGATTTTTTTCGGTGGCCTTATTCAATATTTCAAGTAATCAATATCCTTTATTTCCCCCAGATTACGCTGATTATCGCAGACGATATTATGTCAAAATCTGCGGGGGGGGTGTTATTTTTAGAGCATGACCCCGAAAGACAATTAATAATTATTTACATTTATTAATTTCATCTAACATTAGGATTTCTTAATATTGGTTATATCATTTACAGGGCTATAACAAAGGCCGATATGTCATCTACAAATACTTTAGGTAAAAACAGACAGTGGCGGTGATTCGGGAATTTTTACCCATTATGCTTTTAACCTGTCTCATTGATAGCAGCCTTAAAAACTATTAGGCTGCCTAATCAAATGCCTCTACGGTATACAGTGATACACATCCGGCATTCGAAACAATAGCCAAAGAATTTAAATCCCAGGGCAGTATTACTACCACTTTCTGCCCGATATTTATTCTCAATAGACCCCAAAAATCTATTGCTAACTCTCTAAAGGATGTCCCCTGATCGGGACATCCTTTCTTTTTATCGTGATTTTTGAATTCCTGCCCTTTAGTAAGTTTAGCCAAATAGCTGAGAGCACTTGTAAAATTTTTTATGGTACACTGCTAACCGTAATCGATGTCATCCCGGACTCCGATCCGGGATCTTCAGAGAATTTATTGATCAGAGCTCGTTAATATAACTTCTGCAATAGATGCTGATCCGCCAGCCGGCGGAAGCATGACAACTTATTTTATTTTGAAATGGA
>JBPRGH010000118.1:0-1425 GCA_051418055.1 Candidatus Cyclobacteriaceae bacterium M2_1C_046
ACCTTTAAACAGAAAGCCGAAGATACTATTGCTGCAGCCGAGGAAAATGAAGAGGAAGAAGACGAGGTAACCGTCTAACGGTCTTTACACTCCACATATTGAATTTAAAATGCGCACTTGCCGGTGCGCATTTTTTTTATATTTACTACTAAACTTAATACAACTTTACTAAACTTCTTACTCCTGAAGGTCACTATATCAATTCAAAAAGTTTAGTAAAGTTTTAGTACTGTCCTAGTGAATTTAACCGAGTTTAAAAAATCCAAACATAGCTCAAAGCCGCACTTCCTGCTTTTCGGTAACCCTGTGTATCATAGTTTATCCCCTTTAATGCATAATACTGCCGCAAGATACTATGACTTGGAAGCTGAATATCATGCTATAGAGCTTAAGCAGTCAGAACTCTCATCACTGGCTGCCCATCTTAATAAAGAATCATTCAGGGGTGCCAATATTACTATCCCGTATAAACAGTTACTGATCGACTTTATGGACAGACTCGATTCGACAGCTTCTGATATAGGTGCTGTAAATACTATTGTAAGAGAAAATTCCTCTATGGTAGGATATAATACTGACAGCCATGGTTTTTCAGTCCCTCTTCAGCCGTATTCCAAAGAACTGGAAGATAACAAAGCTATTATTTTTGGAACAGGAGGTGCTACAAGAGCTATAATCCATGCATTGAAGGGATTCAATATCAGGGAAATAATACTGATTTCCCGTAATCCGGAACAGAGAAAAGAATTTGATAGCATCGATCAGGTTAGCTTGGCAGGATATGAAAACTGGATGGCTTATGCAGACGATGCTTCTCTGGTTGTAAATGCAACTCCTTTGGGGATGTCACCAAAATCGGATAAAGCTCCGATAAGGAATGATGAAGGAGAGGCATTGAGTGATAAGATTTGTTATGATATTGTGTATAACCCGGTTAAAACAAAATTTCTTGCATTAGCAGAAGAAGCGGGGGCAAGAACTATTGGGGGGCTTGAAATGTTAATCCATCAGGGCAGTAAATCTTTTGAACTATGGACCGGCAGGCCATTTCCAATCGAAGAAGTTAGAAACAAACTTTATGAAGCTATCCAATAAAAAGCTGGAGCTAATCCGGCCTGAAATCTTGAATACGGATGATAGAATTCAGGCATGGTTTACCTGTAAAAATGCAGGGTTGAATGAGAGCAGTCAGCATATATCCGGACTAAACCTTGGTTTCAATACTAATGAAAACAAGGATATTGTAAAGCAACATCGTAAGAGCTTACTGTCTGAACTGGATATAAAACCGCAACACATCGCTTATGCCGAACAGGTGCATGGCAGCAAAGTAAAGGTGGTAAAAAAGGGAGACACTTATGACGGCGTTGATGCTTTGATTACCCAAACTCCCGGCTTAACTCTGGCCATACAGGTAGCAGATTG
>JBPRGH010000119.1:0-126270 GCA_051418055.1 Candidatus Cyclobacteriaceae bacterium M2_1C_046
CAGCGGTTTAGTAATACCTATTATACTATTAATCATCCCCAGGTCATTACAAATCCAAACCATGTTGATACCCGCATTCAGTTCCGGCTGGCAAAATATGATCCTGGAGGTAACTTACTGGAAGAGCCGGGAATTAAAAGAAATGGTGGATATGAGCCATCGCAATGGTCAAATACTGAGCCACAAGCTGTTTTTATGGATCAAAATATGTGGTCGCCATACGACTATATTAATATTAGTGTGGCTGATCAGAATTATGCGAATAAAGCCACATTACCTGTTGCTTCTTATGAGTATCAATTTTGTGGTCTAAGTCGTACTGATGAAACCTGGGAAGAATATGTTAAAAGAAATTATGAAGGAGGAGCAACAATAGCTTTTAAAGGGATTATGATGAGCCTTATAGGCTTTTATAACCACAAGGGATTAGCCCATGAACTCGGGCATTACCTTGGCCTGCTACATCCCTTTTCGTATCAGTGTAATGATTATAATTTTCCTTTCGGCATAGACGATTGCCTGGAGGATACACAATTTTATGATGAAACAAAATATGTTACTCCTCAAAATTCGTTATCGAAGATCTACTATGAATGCAATTCGCAATACCTGGTCCATCATGATAATATTATGGATTATTACAGAAAAGTAGAGCCCCAAGAGTTTAGCACCTACTACGGCTTTACCTACGACCAACGGGATCGAATGCATGAAATCCTCGAATACAGTCCATGGATAAAGGAATTGAAGCATTCAACTAAATAGAAGCGCCATACCCGCCAGTGCCGGTATGGTGCAACGCCCCGTGCGGTCGGGCGCCCTAAATATTAAAATTCTGCATTTCCCGGTGTTCTCGGAAAAGGAATTACATCGCGAATATTACCCATACCGGTAACAAACTGCATCATGCGCTCAAAACCAAGTCCGAAGCCGCTATGCGGTGCCGATCCGAATTTTCTTAGCTCCAGGTACCACCACAATTCCTGTGAAGGAATATTCATTTCTTCAATCCGTTTCTCAAGGTTCGAAAGCCTTTCCTCACGCTGGCTGCCCCCAATGATCTCACCAATTCCCGGGAATAATACATCCATGGCTGCTACCGTCTTGCCATCCTCATTCAGGCGCATATAAAAAGCTTTTATATCCTTTGGATAGTTATAAAGGATCACCGGCTTCTTAAAATGCTTCTCTACAAGAAAACGCTCATGCTCTGATTGCAGGTCAGCACCCCATCCTTCTATAAGGTACTGAAATTTTTTCTTTTTATTAGGCTTACTATTTTTCAGTATTTCAATAGCTTCCGTATACGTAAGACGCTCGAATTCATTATTGGCAACAAATTCCAGGCGCTCAACCAATGACATCTCAGCACGCTCTCCCTGTGGTTTATTGGAATCTTCTTCTAATGCACGCTGGTTCAAAAACTCAATATCCTTTCGGCAATTAGCAAGTGCATACCTGCAGAGATATTTTAAAAATTTCTCCGCAAGCTCCATATTATCCTCGATATCATAAAACGCCATCTCCGGCTCTACCATCCAGAATTCGGCAAGATGTCTTGAAGTATTGGAATTCTCAGCACGGAAGGTAGGTCCGAAAGTATATACATTGGCAAGAGCCATACAATAGGTCTCTAATTCCAGCTGACCCGAAACCGTCAGATTGGTTTTCTTCTCAAAGAAATCTTCTTTAAAATCCACATTGCCCTGATCATCTTTAGGAGGGTTTTCAAGATCTAATGTCGTCACATGGAACATCTCCCCGGCACCTTCTGCATCTGAGGAGGTAATGATAGGTGTATGCACATTATAAAACCCCTGTTCATTAAAGAAAGAATGGATGGCATAGATCATTGCATGTCGAATGCGATGAACAGCCCCAAATGTATTCGTTCTTACTCTTAGATGTGCGATCTCACGAAGAAATTCCAGTGAATGCTTTTTAGGCTGCAAAGGATATTTTTCAGGATCCGCCTCACCCAGTATCTCCACCTCTTCCACCTGAACTTCTATGGCCTGTCCCTTACCTTTAGACTCTACCAGCTCACCGGTTACGGAAATACATGCTCCGGTGGTTATTTTGCGCAGCGTTTCCTCGTCTGCCTTCTCAAAATCAACTACAGCCTGGATATTTTCTATCGTACTCCCATCATTAATAGCTATAAACCTATTACTACGGAATGTTCTAACCCAACCTTTAACATTTACTGTCTCCCCGATGTTACTCGTAGTGAAAATGTCACTTATTTTTGTTCGCTTGCTTTTAATCACAGGATTTTTGAATTTATTACGTGAAGTAATCAATAAGAGCGCAAAAAAACTATATTTTCACGAGATATTCAACGCAGAGCAAGAAATATGCTAATTTTGAAGTAAAATTTATTTGAGGGAGTTGCAACAGTATGCAAAAGCTTGGGTTAACGCAGAGTCTACAACAAAAATTATCACCGCAGCAGATACAGTTTATCAAGCTGCTACAGATACCTACTGCCGAACTTGACACACGGATTGAAGCTGAACTGGAAGAAAATCCGGCATTGGAAGAAGGTAAGGAGGAATTTGAAGACACTTCTCTTTCCAATGAGGTGGAAGAAGAAGCTCCTCAGAAGGAAGATGATATAGATATTGACGATTATCTCCGTGATGAGGACTATACAGGTTTTAAGATGCGCAGCGATGGCGTGGAAGAGGATAAGGAGATGCCTATCCCTACGCAGACTTCCCTGATGGAGCAATTGATGCAGCAGCTGGGTTACCTGAGGCTTGATGAGAGAGAGTATGCTATCGGAAAGCAGCTTATTGGAAGTATAGAGAGTGATGGCTATATCCGCCGGGACCTTGAATCAATTGTTAATGACCTGCTATTCTCTCAAAATATTGATACTGATGTCGATGAAGTTGAAAATGTATTATTAAAAATACAAACTTTTGATCCTTCCGGTATAGGAGCCCGAAGCTTAAAGGAATGCCTGCTGATCCAGCTTGAAAGGCGTTTTGAGGAAGGTGAAAAAGATGCAGAGCTTGCCAAACTGATACTCACCGAGTGCTACGACGAATTCACCAAAAAGCATTACTCCAAGATCATGAAGAAGCTGGACCTGGAGGATGAAGAGCTCGTAAAAGATGCCCTGGAAATTATCAGGAAACTTAACCCAAAACCGGGAGGTACATCTTCAGGGATCATTCGCACCCAATATCTGATGCCTGATTTTATCATTACCAACAATAATGGTAACCTTGAGCTTACTTTAAACAGCAAAAATGCTCCTGAGCTCAAGATCAGCCGCTCGTATACTGATATGTTTGACGCATATGAAAAGAGTGATAAGAAAGACAAAAAATTGAAAGAAACGGTTTCTTTTGTAAAGCAAAAGCTTGATTCTGCCAAATGGTTTATTGATGCCATAAAACAACGTCAGCAGACGCTTTTAAAAACCATGCGTGCTATTATTGATTATCAGTATGATTTTTTTCTTGAGGGTGATGAAAGTAAATTGCGCCCTATGATCCTTAAGGATATTGCTGAAAAGATCGATATGGATATTTCCACTGTGTCTCGTGTTGCCAATAGTAAGGCGGTACAGACAGAGTTTGGTATATATCCGCTGAAGTATTTCTTTTCAGAAGGTATTGCCACTGATTCCGGTGAAGATGTTAGTTCTCGTGAGGTAAAAAGTGTTTTGAAGAAAGTAATTGAAGAGGAAGAAAAGACAAAGCCTCTTTCGGATGATAAGCTGGAAAAAATACTTAAGTCAAAAGGTTATAATATTGCAAGAAGAACGGTAGCCAAATACAGGGAACAATTGAATATTCCTGTAGCCCGTTTGAGAAAAGAGCTTTAGTAACTTGATCCAGAACGCCGCCAAACTCCTTTGTATAATTTTTCATCCGCTGCTAATGGCTACGGTGTTTTTTCTTTTTGTTATAGGATTTGCTCCTGGTATCATTGGCCCTACATCTATAGAATTTTTACAGCTTTTTCTGCTCATTATATTTATACTGACTTTTATCATCCCATTGATAAGCATCACTATGCTTAAGCTGACTAAAGCCATTCAGAGTTTTAATATGCCCACAAGAGAGGAGCGGATACTGCCATTTGCCATGATCACCATCTATTATGGTGTTTCCGGTTATCTGGTAGTCGATAAGCTTCCTGTTAATGATATTGTAAGTTTAATTTTATATACAATTACCGGTTTAATCCTCCTTCTTACCCTCATCACCTTTTTCTGGAAAATAAGCGCACATTCAATGGCTGTGGGTGGAGTTCTGGGATTATTATGTGCTATAAATCTTGCGTTACCTGAAAGTGAGTTGCTGATCCCCATTATTTTTATTGCATTTCTCTCCGGTTTGATCATGTCTGCACGTCTTTATCTAAATTCTCATAATCCGCCACAAGTTTATTGGGGTGCTTTCTTAGGATTTTTTCTTAGTTTTAGTTCTATTTTGATCTTGGGTTAATAATAAAATATATAATTTATGTTTCAGTTCTTAAAATATGATCTTCAGGATGGTGTAGCCACAATCACATTAAACCGACCTGAAAGCTATAATGCATTAAATGATGAAATTACTTTTGAGCTACAGGATGCACTTAAGCAAGCCTCAAAAGATGAAAATGTACGCGTTCTGGTGCTTACAGGTGAAGGTAAAGCATTCTGCTCCGGACAGGACCTGAAAGCCTCTCAAGGACAAAAGAGATCATTTATTGATAGCCTGCACAAGCGATATAATCCTATAATCCGTGCAATGCGAAATATGCCAAAGCCAATCATTTGCCGTCTAAATGGTGTGGCTGCTGGTGCCGGCTGCTCTATGGCTCTTGCCTGTGATATTGTTGTGGCCGACGAAGAGGCACAGCTGATAGAAGTATTTGTTAATATTGGCCTTGTTCTGGATTCAGGCTCTTCTTACTTCCTTCCCCGCCTTATAGGCTCCTCAAGGGCCTTTGAAATGGCTACCATGGGCAAGCGCATTAAAGGTAAAGAAGCCGAAGCAATCGGATTAATAAATAAATCAGTACCCGCCGAACAGTTGGATGAGACAGTAAAATCCTATACCGATTTCTATGCTAAAGCTCCTACCAAAGCTATTGGTATGATGAAGAAAATGCTTAACAGATCAGGTAATTCTTCTCTTGAAGATATGCTCGAGTACGAAGCCTACTGCCAGGAGATCGCCGGTAACAGTGAGGACTATAAGGAAGGTGTTCAGGCATTTCTGGAAAAGAGAAAGCCGGAATTTAAAGGACGTTGATGAGTTTGAAGTTCAAGGTTCAAAGTTTAAAGTTGCCAACTGCTACTGCCTATTGCCAATTGGATTATTGGTTCTTATTTTTTGGCCTCATTTCTTTGCCTTTGCTCTTCGCTAAGTATCTCCGCTATCGGTCAGACGCACTTCCCGCTGACATACGCACATCCAGTCGTCAGACTGAAATCCCCCCTATGCTCTTTGCTCTATGTCCTAGGCTCTTAGCTAACACTACCGCCAGTGATAGAGGCTTTGTTTGAGCCCGCCGCTGGAAATTCATGCCATGACTGTGCCATTGGCCTGTGCTTTTGAAGTGATGGTATGAATGAGCGATGGCAGGCGAGTGCCGAAAGCACGCCCGGGCGGCATAAACTGAGTTTGAAGTTCAAAGTTCAATGTTCAAAGTTTAAAGACAAGGAATTCAACTCTATGCTCTCTGCTCTCTGCTCCAGGCTCTTTGCTCTTTGCCCATTGGAGTTAGATAAGGTTTTTAATTTATTATTCATTAGCAACTGTAACCTGTAAACCGAAAACTGTTTACCTTTGCAGGATGGAGTTGGCTTATTTAGATCCAAAACGCATTAAGTCGTTTATTAACAGTGCCTTAAAAGAAGATGTTGGAGATGGGGATCACTCATCTCTGGCTGCTATTCCGGCAGACCGGATGAGAAAGGCCCAGCTTATAATTAAGGATGAAGGTATGCTTGCCGGAGTAGAAATGGCTAAACATATTTTCCATGAGGTGAGCGCTGAAATAACAATTGAAGTCCTGAAGAAGGATGGCGACAGAGTTGTAAAGGGTGATATTGGATTTATTGTACATGGTCCGGCTCAAGCATTACTGACTGCAGAAAGACTGGTATTGAACTGCATGCAGCGTATGAGTGGTATAGCTACATATACGGACAAGCTTAATCAGATTATAAAAGGCACAGGGGTATATCTGCTGGACACACGCAAAACAACACCTAATTTTCGTATTGCAGAGAAATGGGCAGTAGCTATTGGTGGTGGTAAAAATCATCGATTTGGACTTTATGATATGATCATGTTAAAAGATAATCATATTGATTTTGCAGGAGGCATTGAAAATGCTATAAATTCGACTAAAAAATATCTTAAGGAAAAAGATAAATTTTTAAAAATCGAAATAGAGACACGTAATCTTGATGAAGTCGCGGAAGTATTGAGAGTTGGTGGTGTGGATATTATTATGCTTGATAATATGATGCCATCTGTAATGAAAGATGCAGTAAGAATGGTTAACGGCAAATATAAAACTGAAGCAAGCGGAGGTATTACAGAAGCTAATATCCGTGAGATCGCAGAGTGTGGCATAGACTATATTTCTGTCGGTGCACTAACTCATTCGGTAAGAAGCCTGGATATAAGTTTAAAAGCAGTGTGAATTGAGATTTGAGATTTAAGATATGATCTCGCGGTTTAATAATAGAAGAAAAATAAGTAGTATAAGAGGATGATAATTAAAACAAGAAAACATAAACTGGAGACAGGAACATACATAAAACTTGGACTGATAAACGTGTTAAGACAGCAATGGTGGGTATTTTTAATTGCCCTGGCATTATGTTGCGGCTATTTTTTTGCTCCCAGCGCCTGGTGGTTTATAGGTGTAGGTATTGCTTTACTGCTTTATTTCCTTTTCTGGTTAATTCAGTTTGCCGGGGTTACACAGATGGAGCAAACAAAAATACTTTTCGAAAAGCTCGCTTATGAGATCAGCAGCCAACAGATCCTGATCAAACTTTCCGAACGTCAGGGAATGCCTATAAAATGGGATCAGATAAAAAGAGCCTGGAAGGGTAAGGATTACTTTGCACTTGCCGTAAATAAAGCCCAGATCATACATCTGCCCTTCAGGATTTTTAAAACAGATAATGAACGGAAGTTTTTGGAATCCATACTTAAGCGCAAAGGCCTTATTAAAGATAAATCTTGAGTAAGAAGGAACCTTTAAAACCAAAAGAAAAAGCCGCCCGATATTGCTCAATCCAGGAGCGTTCGCAGCAGCAGGTAAGAGAAAAGCTCAGCGATTATGAGGTTTATGGCGATGAAGCCGAAGAAATAATCGCTGAGCTTATATCCCTGGATTTTATTAATGAAGAGCGGTTTGCCCGTGCCTATGTCAGAGGCAAGTTCCGTATGAAAAAATGGGGCCGCAATAAGATCATGCAGGGCCTATCCCGCCACAGAATATCTGATTATTGTATTAAAAAAGGCTTTGAGGAAATTGATCCTGATGATTACGAACAGACAATGATTAAGGTGTTTAAAAAATATTCCGCATCATTGTCTGAAAAAAATGAGTGGATCAGAAAGAATAAGATCGCCAGATACCTGATCTCCCGTGGATTTGAAAGCGCTGAAGTATTTGATCTAATTAATTCTAAAAATCTCTGAAAATAGCATTTATTGTTTTGTTACGCTGCGGCAGCTTAATTTTTCATACGCTCTTTTTATCTTTTTGAATAATGCATGAGCAGCAATCAGCTTCCTGATAATCTTTTATTACCTTAAAAAAGGAATAGAAGGAAAGTACTTACTCCTCAAATTCTTTCTGTTGCGGCCTGCATTAATAAAGATCATAGTAAGGTTATACAGGTATAACATTAGTAAAATTATAGTTATCCAGGAAATCTCCATAACCAAGCCTCTTAAAACATCGGTAAAAGCGAAGTCGAAGATGATAATTTCAGCTTGTGTAGCTATTAATAAAGTAGCATAAATAAGGATTGCCCAGGTGATCTGAAAATTAATCAGTTTTTTACCTGTATCATCAACCAGCTTTACTTTATCCTTTTTGAGTATCCACATCACCAGCGGTACGATAATCCCGAGCAACGGGTGAAAAATAATGGCCAGACCACCAAGATTTAAAATGGTGAGATAGCCACGGTCCTCAATAGGTGCCCATTCCATAATATCGTCAGGGGTTACTCCCAATGAAGAAGTCAGGCGTACGAGTGTATCCCCTCTTGGTACAGATTCTCCATTTTCTATTCGCTGAATGGTACGAAGGCTCAGCTGTGTTTCCTCGGCGAGTTGCTCCTGTGAAAAGCCTTTTCTGGACCTTAATTCCTTTATTTTAATTGCTAAATTTTGATTGTACATAATACTGCTTTTTTAGTTTGCAGTAATATAAAAAACAAGCGAGCAGTTGATAGCGACACGTTTACGACAATTTAACGTCATTTATGTCGCAGAATCATAATAAGCTTTTCTGACAGTAAAGCATGGTAAAGCTACATAATTATAATCACATCGCTCGATGCTTTTCTGTCCTTTCACGTAAGGCTTCAAATCGTTCCTGGGCAATTTTATCCATCTCCCGGGGTTCATTAAAATTGGTATGGATATCTTTAATACGCTGTTCACCGCCAAATATCACATTGATCTCCTTCTTTATTAATGCCTCCACAGTTCTTTTTGCCACATCATCAGGGTCTTCCATTTTATTTACCTTAGCCTTTTCCATCATAGGTGTGGCTGTGGCGGTAGGGTAAATCGTCATTATGTGTATGGGATATTGAAATAATTCCCTGCGCATAGCATCTGAAAATTGCTTTACCCCTGCCTTGGTAGCGGCATAAACATTATAAAAAGGCATGGCTATATAACCCAATCCTGAAGAGACATTTATTATGGCTCCCTCTTCACTTTTCTTCAATAAAGGCAATGCTTTTTTTGTCAGCAGGATCAATCCCGTAAGATTAATATTTATCTGATTAATTATATCATCATCACTCAGTTCTGATAATAGCGAGGCGCTTACTACACCGGCATTATTCACCAGTATATCCAATTCATTCCATTTATCTGAAAGCTCTTGTATGGCTTTTCTAATGTCGGTTGGATTGCCGACATCGCCCTGTATGAGGATAAAATTTATTTCCGGAAATTCCTTCTGCAGCTGCTCCATTGGCTCCATTCGCCTTCCCATCACTGCTATATCTTTTACACCTCTTCCTGAAAATTCTTTCAAAAGAGATTTACCAATACCTGCACTTCCTCCGGTAATAAAGATTTTTTTGTTTTTAAGCTGCATTAAATTATAATTAGAAAATGGCTGTTTAAAGATTTTATTTTCTTACTGAATCTTAGCAAGGGCTTCCTGCAGTGACTCCTCCCCTTCCAGGATTTCTATTACCTGATTATGTGTATTGGTATGATCTAAAGCGCTTACAATAACATGCGCCACATCTTCACGTGATATCTGACCTCTGTCATTAAGCTTATTTGCCGCTTTTATTTTTCCTTTCTGATCTTCATTTGTGAGACCGCCAGGACGGATAATACTATAATTTAAACCACTTTCTTTAAGATGTTCATCTGCATTATGTTTGGCTTTTAAATAATGCTCCAGCTTTGGATGGTTTTCCGGATCATCAGCGCCCATTGCACTAAGCATGACGAATTTTTTAAGATTTACTTTTTTAGCTTCATTAATAAGTTTAACAGCGCCTTTTTCATCTACCTCAGTAGTTTTATCCTTACCTGTATGAGATCCTGAACCTGCCGCAAAAATTACTTTATCAATATCATCCAGGACACCTGAAAGGTCAGCTTCCAGATCCGCCAGTTTAACTTCTACTTCTAATGAATCAAATTTCTCCTTCTGATCTTCATTACGGATCATTGCTATCGGATCATATTGTCCATGGTTCTTTAATATTTTGACGATTCGTGTCCCTGTATTTCCGTTTGCTCCTGCTACTAAAACTTTTTCCATATTTAGTTAACAGGAGAATAAAATTGATGTTCAGAAGCTGAAAATTTAACCACGGTGGGTGCGAAGGAGACGCAGGGGTGTAATTAATGTAGTTCCTCCTTTTCACCGCTGAGGCGGAGAGGCACCGAGGCCGCTAAGGATTTTCTTTGCGGAACTTTGCGACTTCCCGTCTTCGCGGTAAATGTTTGTATTTTTTCTAAACCAGCACCTGTCTGGAATATCTCTCCTCAATCTGATCCAATACCTCAAACAGTTCGGCAGGATCCTGTGATTCAACAAGCTTAATCCGGTAAGATTTAAAATCAGGTAGTCCCCGGAAATAGTTAGTATAATGGCGGCGCATTTCAAAGATCCCTTTAATATCCCCTTTCCATTCTATGCTAAACTTCAGGTGTCTTTTTGTTACATCTACTCTTTCAGCGATTGTTGGAGCAGGTAGTTTTTCACCGGTGGCCATAAAATGCTTTATTTCATTAAATATCCATGGATAACCTATAGCAGCTCTTCCGATCATAATACCATCAACACCATACTTATCGCGGTATTCTACGGCCTTTTCAGGAGAATCAATATCTCCATTGCCAAAAATAGGGATGTGTATATCGGGATGATTTTTTACTTCTGCAATAAAGGACCAATCAGCTTCACCCTTATACATCTGCTTTCTGGTACGGCCATGGATAGTCAAAGCCTGGATCCCAACATCCTGGAGCCTTTTTGCAACTTCCACTATTTTAATTGTATTTTCATCCCAGCCAAGCCGTGTTTTAACAGTAACCGGTAAACTCACCTGCTTCACGATCTCCTCGGTCATCTTCTGCATCTTAGGAAGATCAAGAAGAATACCGGCTCCGGCACCTTTACAAGCCACTTTTTTAACAGGGCAGCCGTAATTTATATCAATGATTTCCGGCTGTGCTTCTTCAGCTATTGCAGCTGCTTCTCGCATGGAGGCTATTTTATCACCAAATATCTGGATTCCTATAGGCCGCTCATAATCATAAATATCAAGCTTCTGCACACTTTTTTCGGCATGGCGTATTAATCCCTCTGATGATATAAACTCAGTATACATCAGGTCTGCACCGTTCTCCTTACACACTGCTCTAAAAGGAGGATCACTTACATCCTCCATAGGAGCCAGTAATAAAGGGAATTTACCTATCTCATTATTTCCAATCTTTACCATCTAAAGGAATTTCATATTTTTGGTGTTAATTATGCAAAAATAAAAATTTAATGCATCACATCGATAACAAAATACATTTGTCTGAGGAACGAAGTTCCCTGGGATCCTCTCTCTTGTTAATTTTATTTACCATTATTGGCTTTGTTATAATAGGCCCCACTGTTGGTTTATTGGTTGCCATGTTCTTCTATGAAGGAAATTTTTTTGATTTTGCCACTATCCTACAACCACCTTTTGATGATCCTGCTGTAAGAATCCCTTTATTTATTGCACAAGGCTTCGCCACACTTATTGGCCTGATAGTAATCCCGTGGTTATTTCTCAGAAGCTATGAAAAAAAATCCTTTCAAGAATTTTTCAAAATAAAGATCCCTTATCTTATTCCATCTCTGGTGGTATTTTTTATTATCGTTTCATTTATGGGAGTAAATGCAATTTTCATAGAATGGAATCAGGCCGTTCAATTCCCTGATTTTATGCGTGGATTTGAGATATGGGCCCAGGAGCGGGAGCAAATGGCTGCACAGGCAACCAAATTCTTAACACAGTTTGACAGTTTTCCCTCTTTTCTTTTAGGGTTTTTAGTAATCGCCATACTTCCTGCAATTGGTGAAGAGCTGGTTTTCAGGGGATTTCTACAAAATTATCTTCATGGAGCGTTTAGTAATGTACATGTTGCTATCTGGCTTTCTGCTATTTTATTCAGCGCTATCCATATCCAGTTTTATGGGTTTGTACCCAGAATGTTACTCGGTGCTCTTTTTGGTTATCTATATTACTGGTCAGGAAATCTTTGGATACCTATAGTTGCTCATTTATTTCATAATGGTTTTACAATTGTTATGGTTTACCTTTACCAGCTTGGGACTTTAAAATATGATATTGAAAGCGCAACTAGCACCCCATGGTATATAGTTTTATTATTTTCAGTGATCACATTTTTTTTATTACGGTATTTTTACCGCTATTTTATAAATTATCACAGCAGACATGACAACCTGGAAGAGCGTATACAAGACAAAAGAGCGCTATAAAGCCGAAA
This sequence comes from Candidatus Cyclobacteriaceae bacterium M2_1C_046, assembly GCA_051418055.1. Lineage (GTDB taxonomy): Bacteria > Bacteroidota > Bacteroidia > Cytophagales > Cyclobacteriaceae > JBPRGH01. The sequence continues at coordinate 12,237 of JBPRGH010000119.1, forward strand.
TAGTAAAGGATGTTTTGGAAGACCATGGTATTTCAGCTGTCATGGTAAACAAACAAGACTCTTCATATGTGATAATAGGAGAGTTGGAAATACATGTGCCTGTTGATAATGTAATGCAGGCGATTAAGATTATTAATGATGACATCAATTTTAAATAAATACAACAACCTCACACAGCGCATTATTTCGGCCCTTTTTGGTGCAATAATACTAATTGGCGCCCTTTATCTCGGACCCTTCAGCTACTATCTTGTATTTCTGTTATTATTGATTTTTTCACAACTGGAGTTTTACAAGCTTACTGGTCTGGATGGTATGGTTCCTTTAAAGACTTTTGGTACTATTACAGGAGCATTATTATTTACTATAATGTTTTTAGTCGAAAGTGCTTATTTAAGGGAAGAGTTTTACTTTCTGATCTTTCCGGTAGTAATGTGCATATTTCTGATAAAGCTTTACCGGCCACAGGATAAAAAACCTTTTACAAGTATAGCTTTTACTATTTTGGGATTGGTATATGTTGCCTTACCATTCTCACTGCTGAGTATGCTGGTCTACCAATATGGCGATTATAATTTTTTGATCCTGGTGGGAACTTTACTGATCCTGTGGGCAAGTGATGTTGGTGCATATTTTGCAGGAACTATGTTTGGCAAAAGAAAACTATTTGAAAGAATATCTCCCAAGAAATCCTGGGAAGGAAGTATTGGGGGATTTATTTTAGCCATTGTTATGGCATTAATAGTCAGCTATTATTTTCAGCTGCTCCCTCTATGGCAATGGATCGGCGTATCAATTTTAATAGTTGTTGGAGGCACATATGGTGACCTGGTGGAATCGTTGTTTAAGAGGAGTATTTTAATAAAGGATTCAGGTAATTTTATACCCGGGCATGGCGGGTTTTTAGATCGATTTGATAGTCTGCTGCTGGCCGTTCCGTTTATTATTGCTTTTCTTAAAATTTTCTATTAAAAAGAAAATAGAAAAACATTATTTGGCATATAAAATAATTAAATTTGCAACCGTTTTAAACATTACCAAAACGATTTTTTTATTATGGGTTATATAGAACCTGCTCCGATAAAAGATGAGCAGAATCCTTTCGAAGCGATGATGTCCCGCTTCCACATCGCGTCACAGATCCTGGGATTAGACGATGAAGTGTATAATGTTTTAAAATCACCCGCAAAACAGGTGATTGTTTCATTACCCATTACTATGGATGATGGGTCGATAAAAGTATTTGAAGGTTTTAGAGTTATCCATTCTAATATCCTTGGACCATCTAAAGGAGGTATTAGATTTGATCCTCATGTAAATCTTGATGAGGTAAAAGCGCTGGCAGCCTGGATGACATGGAAATGTGCTGTTGTTGATATTCCATATGGTGGAGCCAAGGGAGGTATCAACTGTAATCCTCGCGAAATGTCTGCCGGTGAGATTGAGCGTCTTACCCGGGCTTATACATTGTCAATGATAGAGATATTTGGCCCTGATAGGGATATCCCTGCACCTGATATGGGAACAGGCCCAAGAGAAATGGCTTGGTTGATGGATGAATACTCCAGAACTCAAGGTATGACCATAAATTCTGTTGTGACTGGTAAACCATTAGTTCTTGGAGGCTCTTTAGGGCGTACTGAAGCTACCGGCCGTGGTGTAATGGTATCAGCGCTTGCCGCAATGGAAAAGCTTAAAATTAACCCTTACAGGGCAACGTGTGCAGTACAGGGGTTTGGTAATGTTGGTTCTTTTGCTGCCCTCCTACTTGAAGAAAGAGGCTGTAAAATTGTAGCAGTAAGTGATCTTAGTGGAGCTTATTATAATGAAAATGGTATAGATGTTAAAAAAGCAGTTCAATACCGTGATAAGAATTACGGAAGTCTTGAAGGATTTACCGAAGCAGAAAAATTAACAGGAGAGCAAATATTGACCCTTGAGGTTGATGTATTGGTCCCTGCTGCTACAGAAGATGTAATTAATAGTAAAAATGCCAATGACATTAAAGCAAAACTTATTGTTGAAGGTGCTAACGGACCAACATCTGCTAAGGCCGATTCTGTGATAAATGACAAAGGCATTATGGTAGTACCTGATATTCTTGCTAATGCAGGTGGTGTAACAGTTTCTTATTTTGAATGGGTTCAAAACAGGCTTGGCTATAAGTGGACAGGTGAGCGTGTAAATCGCAGGTCTGACAGGATTATGAAAGATGCTTTTGACAGCGTGTATAAAAAATCACAGGAGTATGATGTGCCAATGCGTATTGCTGCATATATTGTAGCTATTGATAAAGTGGCCAAAACATATAAATACCGCGGTGGTTATTAATCCTGAAAGAATTTCCCATGACTATACATAAAGAAGGAAAAAGACTTTTAGGAGGATTAATAATAGTGCTGATAGTTATCAATGCCTTGCTGTATTATTTCCTGCCGGAGCAGGAGGTAGCAAGGTACATTGTGTTAGGCGCCAGCATTTTATTATTCTTACTGGTTCTGCAATTTTTCAGAAGCCCAAGAATAGTTACTCCTAAAAATGAGACACATGTGGTAGCCCCTGCTGATGGTAAAGTAGTGGTAATTGAAGAAACAGAAGAGACTGAATACCTGAAGGACAGGCGAAAGCAGGTCTCCATCTTCATGTCTCCCATCAATGTGCATGTAAACCGTTCTCCAATTCATGGGATTGTAAAGATGTTTAAATATCACCCTGGAAAATACCTGGTTGCCTGGCATCCAAAATCCAGCCTTGAAAATGAACGCACTACTATGGTTATAAAATCCGATAAAGGAACTGAAATAGTAGTACGTCAGATAGCAGGTGCGATGGCCAGAAGGATCCGCTGGTATGTTGACGAGGGAAGAGAGCTACAACAGGGTGAAGAGTTTGGATTTATAAAATTCGGTTCTCGTGTTGATGTTTTCCTGCCACTTGATGCAAAAATAAAAGTTGATATTGGCACCAAAACTCAGGGTGGCATGACTGTTCTTGCGGAATTATAATAATTACGGTTTACGGTTATAATTCACCGTAAACCGTAAACTTAAAACCTTGGCTATTCAACCTGTCTTAGGTAAATATTTCCAAATTTTGATTCAACATCTATCTGTGTTCCTCCTTTTCCGAAAGTAGATGTAATTCGATGCCATTTTCCTATGTTTTCAAGCTCACCGTTACCTCTGAAATCTATTGCCAGATCAGTAAATATTTCACCAAAGACAGTTCCTGCTTTTAAATCAATATTCTTTTTTTGATCTACAAAAAGGTCTACTCCTCCAAATTTAGAATTAGCAATGAGAGGCCCTCCTGTTTCTTTTATTTCAATTAAGCCAAATTTAGCTTCAATTTTAACCGGAGTACCTTTTGGAAGGTAAACAGTAAGAAATATATCTATGGTAATACCCTTAGAAACTGTTTCTTCACCATCCCCGGAAATAACTGTATAATTATTTCCAACAACCTGATTTTTTCCATCCTTCTCCCTGACTATAGTTATCTGCTCAATTGACTCCATATCCATAACCTCACTCACAATAGTTAGCTGATTTTCATCTCCTGAATGGGTAATTTTAAATCTTTCATCATACTTACCATAGTTGATACTAACATTACCCTCAATAAGCACTTCCTGCTTATCATGATATTTTACAGTTATGACTTCAGGCCATTTAAAGGACATAGAGATTTTTTGTGCTCCATCAAGGGGAATCGATTTCTTATATTCAGTTTGTCCATACAGGATCCCCGGAAGAATTATCCCTAATAATATAATTAGCTTATTCATAATTTATCTTTTTTTTGACAATATTCTCTCTACATAAAGCCTTTGGAGCTTTATTTTAAATTAAGCCACCAGTGTTATCCGGTGGCCAGTGTTAAAAAGATGGTTATTTTTTACGCAGGTAGATGTTTCCGTGCTTTGACTCGAGGAATATTTCCGTTCCTCCACCACCATTAAGTTTACCACTTACTGTTGAAGTGATCTGACGCATATCACCGTTGGTATCATATTTTATGTCCATGTCAGTAAAAATATCTCCGAATTTAGAACTCATTTTAATATCGCCCTTTGTGCTGGCTGGCAGAGTAACATCTACAGCACCATGAGCGGAAACAATGGACACAGGCTTATTCAAATCAATAAATATCGCTTCTATATCTCCATGTACACTATTGATAAGGGCAGACCCTGAAATGTTATTGAGCACTACATTGGAATACCTACTTGATACTTCTATATCGCTGGAAAGGTCTTTTATTTCAATTTTACTTCCATGAACACTATTCTGCTCTACCTGTACCTTAACACCTTTTGGCACTTTTACCACATATCGTGAATCAGAGTTACGAAGCACTTCCGACACATGATAATAATTACCATCTGTTTTCTTTACAGAGAGACCTACCCCTGTATTATCCTGTAACCCTAGGCTGTTGATCGGTTTAAGCCCTGCTGCCCTTTCAGGGATTGCTTTCCCGCCCGTTGATGAAAATATCACTTCATTTCCGGAGGTGCCTTCTATTGTAAGTTTACTTACTTCACTGAATACCAATGTTCCTGAGTTCATATTCAGTTTGTAATCCTGCCCGTATCCTGCAACTGTCGCAGAAATTAGTAGTATGATTGATAAAAATATATTTTTCATGTTTTTTTACGTTCAATGTTTATAGTTCAATGTTCAATTTTTGATCACCTATTGAAAAAGTTGATGTACTAAAGACTAATGACTAAAGACTAAGTACTAGCTAATTTCATCACTCCCCAGTAAGCTTCATCTCTTACGGTTTCTAATGTTGTATCTGTTTTAATAAGCCGCTCCAAAGTAGGTACTACCTGTTTTTCCCCAAGCTCTACAAGTATTTCGATTAGAGCTACCTGTACAAGAGGATCCGATTGCGTCAATAATGAACTGATCAGTTCTTTTCTCACCTTTTCCTCCTGGCCATATCGTGATAGCGCTCTCACGGCAGCCAGCCGGACATTGGTATTATCATCTGTATTCATCACCTTCACAAGAGCATTTATGATCTCCTGATCTGGTTTTGTAATATTTTCACTTGCATTAACTGCCATAAACCTTTGGCTTGCTGTAGGCTGATCCATTGCATTGAGGATCAGGTGGCGGTTAGAGTTTATTTCCTTCTTTAAAGCAGTAATTTGTTCTGTATGCTTATCATTATCCTGTAAAGAAAGCCCTAACCAAAAACCTGCGGCTATTAAAGCAACAGCTGCGGCTATTTTTCCCGCCCAGGAGATCCAGAGATATCGGTTTTTTTGATTTCTCTTTTCCTTATCCAGAAGGGTATAAAAATCTTCTCTTAGTGCACCCGGCACCTGCGGGTGTTTTTCACGCTCCATAGTGGCATATAACTCTTCAAGCTTTTCCAGCTCCATACGAAGCTCCGGATCATTTTCCAGCTGTAGCCTTACATTTCTTCTCTCTTCCGAATTTAATGTTCCTTCGAGATAGCCTATTAATTGTAAAACCTTAATTTCTTCCATACCCGCTAAATTTTCTCCAGTTCATAAAAATTATCTCGCAATTTTTTGATTGCCCGGTGGATTTTTACCTTCACATTAGGTACTGTATAATCCATTATACGTGCTATCTCTTCATATTTCATATGCTGAAATTTACTCATAACAAGCAGCTGCCTGTCATCCTCCGGAAGCATGGCAAGGGATTTATGCAGCTGTTCATTCCTCTCGTCATCCTCCCAATTTTTATCCACCCCGTCATCCAGCCCTGCTTTTTTCTCCACATCTTCAAAATCACTTTTTACCATTTTATTTTGCCTTAGATGATCAGAAAAGGAATTTCTTGCGATCCTGTAGATCCACGCCTTAAATGGATTATTTTCATTATAGGTATTCCTATATTTAAGCATCCTATAGAATACATTCTGGACCAGGTCCTTTGCTAAATCTTCGTCTCGCGTCATCTTTATAAAGAAACCATAAAGCTGGCGGTGATAAATTTCAAACAAACCTTTAGCCTGATCCAGATCTCCATTTTTTACAGCTGTCATCAGCCTTTCTTCCGTCATCTTAAGATCATTTTCGTGTGAGGATACTACAGCTTTTAGAAATGGTTACAAGATGAAAAAAATATTTTAATATATTTCTCAAGGACTGTATATGGTATACAAAATATATTCTAGAAATTTACTTCAGGGGTAATTATTATTTTCCACCCTTAAGTATAGTAACTTGCTAAATGTAATATGCACGATAAGCCATCGTTAATTTATTCGCAACCAATTAACAAACCAGAAAAAAAATGAAAAAGATAATTATGCCTGTATTGTTTCTTCTAATAACAGCAGCCAGCTATGCACAGGATTTTGAAATAAAAGGCGGCGCTAATTTCAGCAATCTTTATATCTCTGAAGTACATGATGAAAATATGAAAATTGGGTTTCATGCCGGTGTAGCTTATAAAAAGAAAGTTTTACCTGGTCTGTTTCTTCAGCCTGAATTATTATATTCCCTTAAAGGTGCACAAGTACATTATAAAGGCTTTCTTGGCTTAAGCAGTGAAGGGATTTATAAATTCAACCTTGGATATCTTGAAGTTCCCGTTTTAGCACGCATCCAAATTGGAAGCTTACATATTACTGCAGGACCATATGTTTCCATGCTGCTCCATGCCAACATAAAAGATGTTGATGATAGCGGTAATATAAATGATATAGAAAACCTGGATAGGGATGATTTCAGTACTTTTGACTATGGCTGGTCAGGAGGCCTGGGATTTAATTCAGATGGATATTCTATTGGATTAAGGTACAATAAAGGATTGATTAATATTGCCAAAGAAGGAGAATTTGGGGAAACCGCTTTAAAAGACGGTAAAAATTCCGTTCTGCAGGCGTATCTTTCATTCTCTCTTAATTAATATTTATTACTCCCAGTAATAAAATAGGCTGAGCATTTCCTCAGCCTATTTTATTTAACTCAAATATCCTGAAAGAAGGTTATCCTAATCGATTAGATAACTTCTTTATATTTTATTCTTAGTTATTTTTCTAAATCAGTCCTTCGTGTCCATATCTCATAGATAGGTTCACCTTTGCTGCTCAATCCGCTATGGTGCCATTCTCCATCCTTTAATTCATAAGTAAATTCTAAAGAAGCTCCTACCCTGCTGCTATCCCGGGAGAAAAATTCAATGTTTTCCGTATAAGTGGAATCGTCAGTAGTATAAGTACCTCCTCCGGTACCAAAAAAATCACCGGTCTCTGAATTATATGCAATCCACTGAAAACGTGTGCCGGAAAGGATCTTCATGGTTTTTCTTGCACCGGGCTCTCTCCTGTTTATTTCTCCGTCACGTTTGCGGCCTGTTATCAGCCATGCTCCCGCAAGAGCTCCGGGTTTGCCATCGTCAATTCTTGTCCAGGTTATATTTTGCTCAGGAAAAATTAAAGTATCACCTCTCAATTCAAATTCCTGAACAACCGTCTGGCCTAATTGAGTAGTATCTACTGTATTGTATTCATATGACTTATGTAAATTATTTCCCTCAATGCGTATTGACCCACCGGATGTACCATCAAATAACTTTTGATCTTCATTATAACCTGCTGTACTAATATAACCGTCACTTATAATATTCACTATTCTTATTGTGATCCCCTGTTCATTAGTATAAGTTGTTTCCCACGCACCGGAAAGCTGTTCCAGTGACAGATCTTTAGGATCCTCCTGTTTTTGTTCTTCCTGTTCAGCAGATTGATTCTGTCCGCAGCTAAACAAAAAAACAGTGAAAATAAAGGGATATAAAAGCTTCATAATGATTAGTATTTTTAAATTTTCGTAAGAATTGACCTGAGTCAAAATTCTATGTTCTTGTAAAATTAAATGTGGTTATTACTAAGCTAATTTAAATCAATTCAGGTGGAAATCAATAAAATATGCTCTTATTGGAAATATTCTAATTAAATCTTCCGCCTTCAACATAATAAACTCTCTGTTGTTCCCACCTTACATAGATCTGTTGATGTCTCATTACAACTTTAACCATATAAATGGATTATAATAAAATAGTAAAAGAAATACGCGAGGAGGTAAAACCTTTTGAAGGTGAGGGTGAAATAGCGACTTATATTCCTGAACTTGCCAAAATAGACCCGGATCAATTCGGAATGTATATAAAATGTATAGGTGGCGAAGATTTTCAGGCTGGACAAAGTTTTACAAAATTTTCTATTCAAAGTATTTCTAAAGTGTTTGCTGTCACAATGGCTTATAGCATGCTTGGTGAAGAAATATGGGAGCGTGTAGGCGTTGAACCTTCAGGGAATCCATTTAACTCGATAATGCAGCTTGAATATGAAGATGGCATCCCACGGAACCCTATGATAAATAGTGGCGCATTTGTCATCTCTGATATTCTTTATTCCCACCTCAATAATCCCAAGCAGGACCTATTGAATTTTGTTCGTAAAATTTCAGGTGAAACCGATGTTCATCCAAATGAAAAAGTAATAGCCTCGGAAAAAGCTACGGGATTTCGAAATGCAGCACTGGCAAATTTTTTAAAAGCTTATAATAATATCCATAATGATGTTGACGAAATGCTGGATTTCTACTATTTTCAATGTTCGCTGGAAATGACTTGCCGGCAACTCGCCCATGCTTTCCAAATATTTGCCAATCATGGTAAGATCCCCGGACAGGATGAACAGATCCTAACAAAAAGCCAGATCAAAAGAATGAATGCACTTATGCAAACCTGTGGATTCTATGATGAGTCAGGTGACTTTACCTTTAAAGTAGGTCTGCCCGGCAAAAGTGGTGTAGGTGGCGGAATTGCTGCTGTTTTCCCACAGGAATATAGTGTTGCCGTCTGGAGCCCAAGGCTTAATAAAAAAGGAAATTCGGTACTTGGGCTAAAAGCACTTGAACTTCTTACCACAAAAACAGGACTATCAATTTTTTAATTACTTGATTAGATCGGCTTTTTCTAATTTTTGATCAATAATCCATTCCTTTTGTTATTATTGCCTTATGGCCGTCATCAGTAAGAAAAAACAAATTTTCCGTATCTCTAAAAATCTCAGGAAATATCTCCGTGGGCATGAAAGGGAGATTAAGCTGCCTATTCAATATAAAGACCTGCTGCGCTATGATAATTCTATTCCGCTGCTGGACAAAAAAGATCAAGATACCTTATGGGAAACTGTTTTCTTCCCTCAGGGTGATATGAAGGATATCCATCATAACCTCAAAAAAATATATGCGATACTGAAAGCTGAAGGTGATATGAGTGTGATGGAGCATCTTTTTATTGATCGCATAGACCTTTGTGTTTATGGGAACACCCAGCCTTTCAGAGTTAGAATAGTAAACAGGATCAATGATAACTTTGATTATTTCTATATAAAAAATGCAGATGCCTCCAGAGTCTATGGCCTGGAGCTAGAGCATATGCTTAGCCCTAACAGGATAAGCTATCTGGTAAACCAGAATACGCTTATTGAAGAACATATTATTGGTGTTCCGGGTGACCAGTTCAATAAATACCACCTTACAGATCCTAATCTGAATGAAATCCGCCTGGCAAAGGAATTTGTGAAATTTAATGAACGCTGTTTTGTACGACTGCTGGGAGATATGCACAGCAGCAATTTTGTAATTGATATTACCCCTGATTTTGAGGAGGTAGATTACCGGATCCGCTCAATAGATTTTGATCAGCAGTCATATGAAGGTAAGAAATCAATTTATATGCCCCAGTATTTTAAACAAAATAATCCGTTAATACAGATTGGCATTCGTTGTATGACCCCTCAAACAGTAAAACAATATCAGAAAGAAGAGAGGTCTTTAATAGCTACCCGGATAAAGGCAGAAAGAAAGCGGCTAGAGGAATTACTATCTGCAATGACAAAGGATGAGCTTGCACCGGAAGAGAATGTGGTGAGTTTAAGGCAAGAACTTGCCGAATTTTATAAAGAACCTGATTTTTTAAAATGTGGATCTATGGGGGCTATTGTCCGCACGAGTTTATTGTTACTGATAAAAGAAAAATAGCCGGCCTCCACCTCCGTTACTGCGTCCAACTTCACGGGTGAAAACCGGCCTTTTATTTAAAATATTATTTACTTGATGTTTTTCTCCGTTCTTTTCTTCTTATATATTTATAATATGACCTTTTCAGCGCATTTACAACATGCGCCACATATTCTTTATTCTCACTTTCCAAGGGCCTCTTTTCACCATCATCAGTAATAATTTCGATGGCGTACTTATTCTTCACCAGCACAGATACCAAAATAGCTGCTATAACGAAAATCAAACCTGCTACAATAGCTACCATATTTCCATCTATTGTTACAACATTATTGGTTGTCGTATAGGCCGTATTTCCAAATGTATCTACAGATCCCAGAAGCATTAATGCAAAGCCAATTATAAATAATATAATCCCTGGCGCTTTTGCTGAAGGCATTTTGAGCAATTTTATATCCTTTATACCTTCAATGCTATACTGCTGTCTGTGAACATAGAATGTAGAGTCCGTTATTTTGACCCCCTGCCCATCAGTATATATTATTGATCTATTCATTATTTCAATAGTTAGTATATTCTACTATACAATAGGCAAAATCAGTTCCATGTCTAAATTTTGGCTAAAAACAGCATAATTATAAACATGTGTGTAGATTTGCTGAGAATTTAAATCCACATAACTGGATAAAGTTTTTCCAATTAATCTTTAAAACCCATATGATGTGATTGTTTCAAAACCAAGGGGCAGTACGTTATTCTCGCTAAGTGTTTTTATCAGTATTGATATCGCTTTAATAATTCTGACATTCTCATCCATCAGCCAGTCTGAAGCTATCTACTGGTATCATTATCTTTTTCTGGCTACACTCATTCCTATTGGTTTAATTGTTTTAATAAAGGTGTTAATAGGATATAAGATCACTATTATTGGCAAATCGCAGATTGAAGTCTCTTATCCGGTAAGGTTAAAAAAGGAAAGTTATCCAGTGAAAGACATAATTCAGTGGAGAGAGGAGATAATAAAAACAGTCTCTGGTGTCTATAAACAACTCGAGATCTATTTTTCTAATGATAAGAAACTTACATTGAGCAAACAGGAGCATAGTAATTATGATCGTATCATTAGTTACCTTTCAAAAAAAGCTGCTAAAAAAAGAATTCAATGAAAATTGCTTTTATCATAGGTTTGGGAGGATTTGTAGGTAGCATCAGCCGGTATATGGTTCATCAGGCATTATATAGATTATTTCCTGTAGCCTTTCCATGGGGCACTTTTACTGTGAATATTACGGGCTCTTTATTATTAGGTATTATACTGGCACTAACCGAACATTATAAAATTCTAACAACCGAATGGCGTGTATTCTTGACAATAGGATTTTGTGGCAGCTTTACTACCTACTCAACCTTTGCACTTGAAGGTTTTACATTACTTCAGCAAAAAGAATATTTGATTTTCGGCTTGTATATTTTTGCCAGCCTTATATTGGGAATTTTATTTGCAGCCGCAGGCTACTTTTTATTCACCAAGTAAGAAAAAATTGTCACTGCTCTTCTTCATTAGTTAGATCCTGAATAAAATCAGACCACCTGCGCGGATCAAGAAAATTTTGTTGAGGAAAAATATCATGCATCCTAAATAATTTCTGATATCGCTGCTGATTATAATAGTAGCGGCTTTTTGCTGTCTCATTCAGTGTTTCCGATATTTCTTGCTTCACCTCGATGATCAGTTCTTCCATCTCAAAGGCTGGTGGAGTATCTAAAAAAGCCCCTAAAAAATTACTATATTCAGGCCAGGGGAAAATAACTACTTCTTCAAGCACCATAGTATCCCTCTGCATTAGTTGCAATAAAGTATACTGTTCTTCTCCCACATTAAAGGGCATAATAAAGCTGGCGTCCTTATAACCTAAATGTGAGAACTCCAGCGTATCACCCGGACTTATAAATATCGAGAAATAGCCACTGATATCAGTAGCTGTACCATAATAAGTATTTTTTACCTTAACATTTACGAAAGGTAAAGCAAATCTCTCCTGAAGGTCCATTACAACACCTGCAAGAAGAATACTTTTTTCAGGAGAGTCTTTCTGTGCTTTAGCGGGAACTAAAAATAAGACCCCTACAATACATATTAATATAGTTCTAGTGATGGCTCCAGTCATATTGATCCAGTGATTCAAGACACACCTTTAACAATTCTATGGAGCTTTTGATATCATTTTTATGAGACATTTCAATTACCTGATGCAAATGCCGTGTAGGAATTGATATAGCACCGGAGATCGCACCCCTTTTACCCATACGTTGTATACCTGCCGTATCGGTACCCCCTGCTGTCAATACTTCGGGCTGCCATTTTATTTTGTTTTTATCTGCCATCTGCTTCATATAATCCACCATTCTGTAGTCACATATTGTCATGGCATCCATAATTTTAATAGCAGTGCCTTCGCCAAGTTTAGTAACTGCCTCATGCTGCTGACCTCCCGGAAGATCATACGCAATGGTAGTATCAAGACCAAAGCCAAAATCAGGATCTATCTGATGTGCGGCAACATTGGCACCCCTTATACCTACTTCCTCCTGAACGGTAAATACCCCATAAACATCATAGGGACATTCTTTCAGTGAGCGAAGGGCTTCAATTAAAATAAAGACAGAAACTCTGTTATCAATTGACTTACAATTTACACATTCACCCATTTCTATAAGTGTACGTTCACGAGAGATGGGGTTACCAATACTTACTATTTTTTCCACCTCTTCCTTTGGCATCCCCAGATCGATATAGAAATCTTTTATCTGTGGCATCTTGTTTTTTTCTTCGGCAGACATCACATGGACAGGCTTTGTGCCCATCACGCCGATAATATCTTTTTTACCGTGGACAATTACCCGCTGTGCCGTAAGCGTTTTTGGATCAAATCCTCCCAGGGTATTGAACCTTAAAAAGCCTTTATCATCAATATGCGTCACCATGAAGCCAATTTCATCCATGTGAGCCCCAACCATGGCTTTTTTAGAGCTATCCTTTCCCTTTTTTAAAGTGATAATATTGCCCATATTATCCACCTCAAGGTGATCTACCAATGATTCAACTTCCTTTATGATTAAATTCCTGATTCGAGATTCATACCCCGGTACACCTGCAATTTCACAGATATCGGCAAGTAATTTTATATTAAGATCCATAATGTAATAGTTTAAATTTTAACTCTATTGAAGGGTTACTGTTTTCTTTTTATCCCACAAATGTGGGGCTTTTTTCTACAATATCATCAACAAGAACATCATTTGGAGCCAGATTAAGCCCTTTTTATTTAGGTACATGTTTTGTAAACACCTAATTGATCCTGAAGTAGATCAAAACCTAATTATCAAATATTTATGATGAAGAGGAATTTAAATAACGGAAACAATGAAATCTATAATAAATATATCAGTATTAATTCTATTTACTATTGCCGCACAGGCCCACCAGATGCATTCGGTGCATTTAGTTGAGCCTGTTGAAAAAGTATCAAGGGCAGTAGTAGAATTTACGTCACTCGGTAACGACTTTGCCGATATTAAAATGGAAATGCATGATAACGGAAAATTTATTATCCGCATTAAACCAAAAGATGGTAAGTCGTTGAAGCTTAAAGGTAGATGGGAAAAACATCAGAATGTGTATAAACTAAAGTTTAAAAAATCTGATGTGGCCATAAGTAATTTATTTAATATGAATGATCCAAACCGTTTTCAAATTATTGATGATTTGAACATAACATTTAGCGGATATCTGTCAAGTTTGTGGATTTGGGGAATTCAGTGCAAAAGATCGGAAACAATTTAAACTTAGCTTATGAGAGCCGGCATTAAATCAAAAGTATTAGCAGGCTTTATACTTGGATTATTAGCAATAGGCTTGATTGGTTATCAGGTACATAACCAGATGACCAGTCTTGCCTCTTCTATGTATAACAACCAACCTCAAAATAATCTGGTAAGGTATCAGAAAATACTCTCTACTCTTTCGGATGCAGAAAGCAGTGTCCGCACATTTTACATTACCAATAATAGTAATGACATCAGGACATTTAATACTTCAAAAGAAAAATTAAAAAAATTTATTTCAGAAGCTGATGAACAAACTCAAAATGATGAATTGGTAAAGCTAAATAACCTCATTTACTCCAAAATATATACAATGGAGGAGATCATTAAGACAAGACGTAAAAACCCCACTGAAAATGTACTGGAAGAGGCATTAGATAAAATAGACGAAATTACAGATCATACAGCCCCTGATTTTAAAGAAAATACTTCACCATCGGAATCATTAGAACATCCTGATAAAAAAACTGACTTGATCGCAGAGAAAAAAACATTAGAAAAGGATAATAGTGAAGAAAGTGATATTCAGAATGAAAATAAGAAAAAAGAGGAAGAAGTAGAAGAAGTTGAGGAAGAGGAGAAAAGTTTTTTTGAAAGACTATTTAGCCGGAGGCAACCTGAAAAAGAAACAAAAGATCAACAGCATAAGACCCGGGAAACTGAAGTAACCAACAATAACCCCTCTCCAAAAATGCTCCCTGATTCTTCTGATCAATTAGCTAAGAATAAAAATAATAAGGAAAAATCTAATTCAAATCAAAAGGCATTAAATACTGAAGAGAAAGCAGCTCAAATTGAAGATTCCCTTGAACGCCTGAGCACAAAAAAGAAGCTACAATCAACAATCTGGAAGGATAAAATGCTAACCCTTATTGAGGAAGATAATCTGATCATGCAGCGAATTCGTAATGAAATGGCTAAGCTGGAGCAAAAAGAAAGACGGAGCCAAAATAAATTTATCTCTGCAGCCTCACGATCGAAAGACATAATTGTTAATAATACTACTGCTGTAGGAATAGGCGCTTTTACATTGATCCTAATACTTTCATTAGTAGTGGTTCAGGATTTTGAAAAACTTAAAAAGAATCGGCTTTCTTTAATTTCAGAAAAAGAAAAAGCAGATCGCCATGCTCGTGTTAAAGAAGATTTTCTAGCCAATATGAGCCATGAAATTCGAACCCCAATGAATGCTATCGTAGGTTATACTGAGCTTCTTGAGAAAACAAGCCTGGCCAGCGATCAAAAGGCTTATTTAAATACAATTCAAAAATCTTCCCGGCACCTTATGGTGATACTTAATGATATTCTTGACTACAGTAAGCTGGAATCAGGAAAATTAATAATTAACAAAGAACCTTTTAACCCACTAAAAAGTGTAAATCAGGTAGTAAAATCTATGGAGGCTGATGCCTTAAAAAAAGGGCTTCAACTTAAAACAAATATATCCCCTGAGGTTAAAACCAACCTTTTAGGAGATGCCGTACGTTTTCAGCAGATTTTATTTAATCTGGTAAGCAATGCAATAAAGTTTACTGATAAGGGAGTTGTAACAATTGAATTATCGGCAACTGATGCTGATTATGAACAACTGATAGAACTAAAGGTAAAAGATACCGGTACTGGCATTAGGCGATCATCACTGAATAAAATCTTTAGAAATTTTGAGCAGGCTGAAAGTGGCAGAAATCGTAAATACGGTGGTACGGGATTAGGACTGGCAATAGTTAAGCGCCTGGTAAAGCTACATCATGGAACAATTGAAGTTGAAAGTGAAGAAGGAAAAGGTAGTGAGTTTACAGTCTCTATTCCTTATGAAGTATCAAAAATTCAAAAGAAAAATCCGAAGGTTAAAAAGAAGAAAACTGAAAATTACAATTTTTCAAACTATACTATTTTAGCTGTCGATGACCAAGAATATAACCTCGAACTTGTAAAAATCATACTCGAAAAATGGGGAGCTAATATAAAAATTGTAACGTCAGCAAAAGAGGCCTTACAGCAGTTAAGGGATGATCATGCATATAATCTGGTACTAATGGATGTACAGATGCCGGAGATGACAGGCACAGAAGCCACAGAAATTATTCGTAAAAAATATAATAAAGCAGAACTCCCTGTTATAGCACTTACTGCTGCATCTACAAAAGAAGAGACTGATAAATGTCTTACCGCAGGAATGAATGACGTGCTTCTAAAGCCTTTCAAGCAAAAAGAATTAAAGGAAATTTTGAAAAAATATGGCCCAGATCATCAAACTGAGAATAAAAACTCAAATATTTATTCACTGGAAAACCTTGAGAAACTTTCAAATGGTGACGATGCATTTATAGCTGATATGCTTGAAGTATTTGTAAAAAATACTATTTCTGATTTTGATGAACTACAAAAACATGTTGCCTCAGAAAATTGGAATGCAGTACATCGCACTGCCCATAAAATGATCGCACCATGTCGCCATCTGGGAATCAAGCAGCTGGTAAATGTATTGGAAAAAATTGAAGTAAAATCAGTTGAAGAGGATAACATTAATACAATAAAAGCCTTAACAGAAGAGACTGACATTTTAATACGAAATGCAGTAAAACAAATTAAAAATGAGATCAACAAACTAAATCAACTTCAATTTTAATTTTTATGCGAGAATTAAAGGTTTGTGTAGTAGATGATGACCAGTATTATAATGCCCTGGTAAGAAAACTTATAGATAATGCAGCTCATGAGAGCGGCGAAGATGTGACCATACAGACCTATAAAGATGGTAATAGCTGTTTAGAAAATTCACAGGAAGGCCCTGACCTGGTATTCCTGGATTTTTATTTGTCTACCAATAATGACATTACCCAAACAGGTCTCGACGTTTTAAAAAGGCTAAAAGAAAAATATCCAGAAAGCCATATTATTTTTATGTCACAAGAACATGAATGGGATAAATTCAAACAAAACCTTATAGATGAAGGGGCGGAAGATTTTTTAAAAAAAGATGATGATTTGCCACAAAAAATAAATGAGATATTTAAAAAAGTGGTGAAAAAGAAAAAATAACTAAACAAAACCGTTCACAGAGTTATTTGTAAGTTAGTAGAAATCAAGTGGATAAAGTTTTTTTTATTCATTTACTTTGACTAAATATTAAAAAGATAATCAGATGTTTGTCTTTTTAAAATCAAAAAAACATTTAAAAAATAAACACATATGAAAAGCACATTCTTACGAATACTTGGAATTGCAGCACTTTGCGTTCTAATGACAGCCACTTATTCCTGCAAAAGCAAGAAAAAAGCTGCCGAAGCTGAAGCTCAGGCTGAGAAAGAGCGTATGGAACGAATGGAGGCCGAAAGAGAGGCCAGGGAAGCTGAAGAAGAAAGAAGACGCAGAGAAGAAGAGGAAGCGGAAAGGCGCAGGCTTGCAGAAGAGGAAGCAAAAGCACGGGCACCTTATGAAAAGGTAAGCCAGTATTTCAACTCAATTGCACAAGCCACATCAGGCACTGCAGCAGATAGGTCGATCAGCGAAGCAATGAATATGTTTGCTTCCGGGGATGTACCTGTATTGATCATCATCTATGAGAATGAAGCTGAAAATGTAACTGATTATGATGAACCTACTACCATCGATAAATACCTTCATTATCTAAAAACGGTGAAACGCACACCGGATAATGTAGAAGAGATGAAATTTAATGATCAAGGTAAAATCACTGAGCTTATCTTAAAGAAGAAATGATAAAAGAAAAGAACATTATGAAAAGAATCATATTAACAACCACACTCTTATTAATTGGTTTTGGGGCTTTCGCACAGGAACCGGAAATCAGCAGAGAACGTAAGCAGGCTATAGACTCCCTGGCAATGGAAAAAGTAAGGGACCTGAGCAAATATATAAGTGTAATAGGTGATAAAGAAACACCTTTTTCAGAGGCTCAGCGGGTAATCGAGCGTGCTGCCGAATTATTTGCCGATGATGCCGAAATGGGTGTATCCACTCTTGGTGATCCTGATATTAAGTACTATAAAGTCAGAGAATATTTCAGGCGCCTGATGGCATTAAATTATGATCGTGTCACAATAAACTGGTATAATATTCATTATATAAGTGACCTTGAACGTCAACCCGATGGAACCTTTGTTGGGGTCATCACCATCTATCAGCGCTTTGAAGGAACATCTGAAGATGGTATGAATTATAAAGATGTCACCAAAAAGGATATTACCATCTACGTTCAGAAAAAGGAAACACAGATCAGCGGACGAACCATCGAATTCTGGGATGTGTTATTAGGTGATATACGAGTGACGGAAACTACTACATGAGAAAAATAATATTAGGGCTTCTTTTGCTCTCATCTTTAACCTCCACCGCACAACTGGTGGACCCAATGGAAGAAGATGAGAGCAAATTTTATGTTCAGACAAAACAGGTTAATCAATTTTTCCGCCGCTTTAATGGCGAAGAAAGTGAAAAGGGAAATAGGTATTATAAAAATGACAAACAATTCAGAAATGAGCGCCTGAGAAAGAAATATCTCAATATGCTTTTTGATGAATCAAATACCGGAATTTCAAATAACCAAAAAAGAGAATTTATAAGTGCAGTAACGGATGAAAGCCCTGCCTTTTTAGATTTTCATAAAGATGGCTGGGTTGCTGAGGTAAACACTAAATTTAATCATAAAGGAAAGGAACAAAACATCATCCTTTTCATGAAGCTCGAGGCCGAAAACCTGGGCTATAAGTGGATTATAGATAAAGTTTATTTTGAGCCACTGTTAAAGCAGTATCAAACAGATACTACTACAAAATTTTTACATCCGATGAGCCACGAACTCTACTTTCTAAATCTTCGGAAAGTATTTGAAGACCCTTCCCAGGCTGTTAAATATACTTCCAAAGATTGGGAGCCTGATCAGCTGACTCTTTTTTTACAGGAGATCAGGAATGGAAATTTAAAGTTTAAAACAGTTTCAGACCTTAAATTTCATTTTTTTCAAATTCCAGGATGGTATTTTGAACTATCAGAATTTCGCCGCCCCGGCTATAATACAGGTTGGCTGATAAGCAATTTAATGAAACTGAATTCCGAAGAAGAAAAAGAATTGATGAAGGATTATATTTTCCATGAAAATCAGTAGTATAACTATACTGTTACTACTTGTTCTTTTTACTTTTCCTGTAAACGGACAACAAAAATCTACTTTTTCTCAGGAGGACCTGGAGAGGTATAAGGAAAAAGCCCGTGAACTTACAGGATTCTACTTCTATCTTTTAAATACCCTTGCGAGTAAAGAAACCGGAGCACGGGAAAAGGAAATCATCGTTACTGAAAGCTATAAGAAATATTTTAAAGATGGAAAAGTACAGGTAGAGGATGATCTTGCTGTAAATCGGGAAGTGCCTACTAATAAAGATATCGATGCTTACCTGAAAGATGTTGATTTTTTCTTTAAAAATGCACGTTTTGACTATGAGATAGAAGATGTTACACAGGAAGTTACTGAAGCGGGAAATCCATATATTAAGGTTGAGCTAACCAGAAGGCTGTCCGGGATAACCGTAGAAGGAGATACGTTAAACAACACCCAGAAAAGGTTTATCGAATTTAACATTTCGGAAAAAGAGGATGAGCTGCTTATTGCAAGTATCTACACGACAAAGCTTAGTGAAAAGGAAGATCTTGTCAACTGGTGGCAGGAGTTAAGTTTTGGCTGGCAGGAAATACTAAAAAATGAGGCTCAGATCAATGATGATTCACTCACCTACGATCAAATAAAAGAAATAGTAGCCTTAAAAGAGATTAATATAAGGGAAAACCTGGTTATTAATACACTTGATCCGCTTTCCAAGCTGACTGAGCTCGAGCAGCTGGATATGGCACATACACGCATAACTGACTTGTCGCCTCTGCGAAATCTTACAAAAATCACCTTTCTTAATGCCACAAATTCCCAGGTTGAGGATCTGGAGGCACTGCGTTACTTCTTTAAATTAAAAAGCCTTCTTCTCGACGAGACACAGGTAGACTCTATAGGTGTTTTAGAGAATCTTACAAATTTAAAGATCTTATCACTAAAACATCTTCCAATAAATAATTTAGATCCATTAAAACCTTTAAAAAACCTTGAAGAGCTTTATTTAATAAATACCAGTATTTCTTCTATTGAGCCAGTGAATGAAACTTCCTCTTTACAGGTATTGGATATCTCCTACACTCCTGTAAAATCTCTTCCTCCTTTAAATGAAATGAAGAATTTAAAGGTTCTTGATATAAGCCATACAGATGTGGATGATATCCAGCCAGTGAGTAATTTAAATAATCTCGAAGAAATACATTTTGACAGCACAAGTATTGATTCATTAGATGCCCTTGAAGACATTAACAGCCTAAAACGGATCTATAGTGATGATGCAGGTATAAGCAGACAGGAAGCGGCTGCTTTTATGCAAAGAAACCCTGGTACACTGGTGATCTTTGCTTCCGATAGATTATTCGAATGGTGGAAAAATTTAAGCCCTGACTGGAAAAAGGCTTTACTTAAACATAATGTATTTGTAAATAAGACTGCTCCATCAAAAGAGGAGTTGGCTGCTTTAACACGTATCGATTCACTTAATCTGTCGAATTTTGGATTATATGATCTTGAACCACTTAATTCATTTCATCAGCTTTTCTACCTGGATATTAGTAAAAATAATATTTCAAACATTGAGCTATTAAGAAATTTTGAAGAGCTTAAGAAAGTAAATATTAGCAGCAATCCTGTTGATACTATTTCTGCATTAAATCAGTTAAAAGATCTTGAGGAAGTTAAAATAAACAATCTTAACATTGGCTCATTAGCACCTTTTTATGGGCTTCAAGAGCTTAAAATAATTTTTGCCGATCATACTGATCTTGATGATGAAACTGTCAGAGAATATGAAATAGAACATCCCGGGGTGGTGATAATTTATAAGACAGATGAGCTTAAAGAATGGTGGTCAGCACTTGATGACAGATGGCATGAAATTTTCAAGGTAAATCTATCAAGTGCTTTTAATTCAACTAAAATTGATCTTCATCGTATTTTATTTCTTGACCGGTTTATTGTAGATAATGAACCGATCTCAACATTGGAACCCTTATCTATTTTGCTCTCTCCAAAAGAGATCTATCTTTCGCAGCTTAATATCTCCGATCTCTCATTTATTTCTGATTTTGAAAGATTGGAAACATTGAAGGTAACACAAATGCCAATTAATGACCTTTCTCCAATTGCTAATCTTCAGAACCTGAAAAATCTAAATATTTCTGATACCCCTGTCCGTAACCCGGAACCATTAGCCTACTTATCTCAGTTAGAACAACTGAACATCAGTAGTACGCAGGTTAAGAACATCAAGCCGATAAAATGCCTTGAAAATCTTCGTGGCCTGAATATTGCAAATACACGTGTTAAGAGACTTAAGCCCCTTTATAATCTTGCACAGCTTGAGGAGCTTATCATCTATAATACGAAAGTATCTTCACGTGAAGTGAGAAAATTTCAGGAAAATCTCACTGATGTTAAGGTGGTTTACTACAGATAATGGATAAAATCATACAACAAATAAAACAGCTATATATTAGGCTCAGGAGTATAACGATCTATCGCCCTGGTATCAGAAAGACTTTAATAGTTAGTTTAAGTCTGCTGCTGGCCCTGTTGATCGTACCGTTTATTTTTTTATTCGCAGTTAAGCTGGAGCTTTTTGGTGATTTACCTGATGAACAACAGCTACAGAATATAAGAAATAATGTTGCCACCGAAATTTATTCCGCTGACAGTGTACTGTTGGGCAAATATTATTATCAGAACCGGACCAATACACAATATGAAAATATAAGCCCACATTTAGTAAATGCGTTAATAGCCACAGAAGATGCACGTTTTTACAGACATGAAGGGATTGATCTGCGAAGCTGGTTGAGAGTTCTGTTCAAGACGATAATAATGGATAAAGATGCGGGTGGAGGAAGTACAATTAGTCAGCAGCTTGTAAAAAATTTATTTGGCAGAAATAATAATGAATGGCTTGGAATAACAAAAGTTAAGGAAGCAGTTATTGCCCAAAAGATTGAGGATATTTATACAAAAGAAGAAATCCTAACCCTCTATTTCAACACTGTACCCTTTGGTGAGGATGTATTTGGAGTTGAAACGGCTGCCGAAAGATTTTTCAATGTTTCAGCCAGTAATGTTAACCTTCAGCAGGCTGCAACCCTGGTAGGGATGCTAAAAGCCAATAGCCGCTATAATCCCAGGGTTTACCCTGAAAGGGCACAAAAACGACGTAATGTGGTACTGAACCAAATGGTAAAATATGAATATTTAAAACCTCAGGTTGCAGATTCTGTAAAGTTGCTGCCTATGAAAACCGATGCACAAATAATCACTTCTAATACAGGTTTAGCCACTTATTTCAGAGAATTTCTGCGACAGGAGCTGGAAGAATGGTGTTCTGCTAATACAAAACCCGATGGTAGTAATTACAATTTGTACGCAGATGGTTTAAAGATCTATACCACCTTAGATGCAGAATTGCAGCAATATGGAGAGGAAGCAGTACGTACAAAAATGCAGGAGCTGCAGAAATCCTTCGAGGATCACTGGAAAAGTCAAAAGCCATGGGATAAGGATCAGGATATTCTGGCAACCGCAGTTAAACGAACAACACTTTATAAAAATTTAAAGGAACAGGGAAAAACTGATGCTGAAATAAAAAAAGCTTTTGCTGTAAAACGCCCCATGACAGTTTTTTCTTATGAAGGCGAGAAAGTAGAGCAGATGTCTGTTTTAGATTCACTTAAGCATCACCTCATGATTTTACATTCTGGCCTTTTAAGTATTGATCCACAAACAGGGTATGTTAAAACCTGGGTAGGTGGAATAGACCATAAGTTTTTCAAATATGACCATGTCAATGTCCGCACAAAAAGGCAAGTGGGAAGTACTTTTAAGCCCGTTGTTTATACGGCAGCATTACAAAATGGCAGTCAACCGTGTGAGTATATTTCAGCGGAACTGGCAACCTACACAGACGATACAGACACGGAGTGGACCCCCGGGAACTCAGACAATGAGTATACAAAAAGATATTCAATGGCCGGTGCTTTAATGAATTCTGTAAATACAGTTTCGGTAAAGATATTTCATGAAGCCGGCCTTGATCATACCATTTCTCTGGCAAAAGCTATGGGAATTGAAAGTACAATCCCTGAAGTACCTTCTATAGCTTTAGGAACAATGGAAGCCTCCTTATATGAAATGGTAAAAGTTTACTGCACCTATGCGAATGATGGCGCACCTATTAAACCAACTTATCTATTAGCAATTACTGATCAAAATGGGGAAATTCTGGAAAAAGGCTATGCTGATGTTACCCGTGACAGAGTAATTGATAAAACTACTAATGCCATCATGATTGAAATGATGAAAGGTGTGATAAACGAAGGCACTGCCTCAAGGCTGAGATGGAAGTACAACATTACAAATGATGTAGCAGGAAAAACAGGGACTACCCAGAATAATGCTGATGGCTGGTTTATTGGTATTACTCCGCGGCTGGTAACTGGTGTATGGGTAGGAGCCGACGACCCCCGGATCCGGTTCAGATACACAAATCTCGGGCAGGGAGCCAGCACTGCTGTTCCTGTATTTGCTTCATATTTTAAAAAAATAAATAAAGATGAAGAGTTCAGCTACATCTCTGAGGCAAAATTTCCTACACCACCACAAGATCTACTGGCACAGTTGAATTGCGCTCCATTTATAGAAGAAACACCTTCTCTGTTTGAAATGCTTTTTGGGAAAAAAGATAAAAATGAAGAAGATAAAGAAGAAGCAGGTGATGATGATCTGAATTTCTTCGAACGACTGTTCAAGCGACGCAATAAAGACAACTAATCTTTGGTTAGTATTTGCTATTTTTGCGCCTCCAAATAATATCATTTCTTAATTATTAACAACTATGCCTAAAGGAATTTATCATATAGCTAAGCCTATAAATGAGCCGGTATTAAACTACGCTCCTGGAAGTGCAGAAAGAGCAGCTCTAAAGAAAGCTATTGAAGAAGCACGTAATAAACAGACTGATATACCTATGTATATTGGCGGTGAGGAAGTGCGTACGGAAAAAAAGATTAAGGTATCCCCACCTCATGATCATCAGCATATTTTAGGTCATTTTTATGAAGGTGATGAAACACATGTAAAGCAAGCTGTTAATTCAGCTCTGGCAGCGAAAAAAGCATGGAGCGATCTTTCATGGGAGCATCGAGCAAGCATATTTTTAAAAGCTGCGGATCTTATCAGTGGCCCATACAGAGCAAAAATAAATGCAGCTACCATGCTTGGCCAATCAAAAAATGCTTATCAGGCTGAAATTGACAGTGCCTGTGAATTGATAGATTTCCTGCGTTTCAATGTCTATTACATGAGCCAGATCTATGGTGATCAGCCCGATTCATCATCAGGAGTATGGAACCGTCTGGAATACCGAGCTTTGGAAGGGTTTGTCTTTGCTATTACTCCATTTAATTTTACAGCTATTGCAGGTAATCTTCCGGCTTCTGCAGCATTAATGGGTAATACTGTAGTGTGGAAACCTGCTTATACGCAGATCTACTCGGCAAAAGTTATTATGGAGGTATTCCAAAAAGCAGGACTACCTGATGGTGTCATAAACCTTATTTATGTTGATGGACCGGTTGCAGGAGATATAATATTTAATCATCCTGATTTTGCGGGCCTTCATTTTACAGGTAGTACAACTGTATTTAAAGCATTATGGAAAACCATCGGTCAAAATATAGATAAATACAAAACCTATCCGAGAATTGTAGGTGAGACAGGTGGTAAAGATTTTATTCTGGCACATGAATCTGCTGATGCAAAAGAGGTGGCCACCGCTATATCACGGGGAGCCTTTGAGTACCAGGGGCAAAAATGTTCTGCGGCATCGCGTGCTTATATCCCTGCCAACATTTGGGATGATGTTAAAAAATATATCCTCGAGGATATTAAGAGCTTCAAAATGGGGGGCACCGAAGATTTTGGGAACTTTATAAATGCCGTAATTGATGAAAGATCATTTGATAAAATAGCCTCATACATTGATCGCACCAAAGAAGAAAAAATGACTGAAATAATTGCCGGTGGTAACTATGATAAGAGCAAAGGCTATTTTATTGAGCCAACAATTGTTGTTACAAAGCAACCTCAGTCACTTACAATGTGTGAAGAGATCTTTGGGCCTGTATTAACTATATATGTATATCAACCTGAAAGATTTGAAGAAACTATGGAGCTCCTGGATCAAACTTCTCCTTATGCACTGACGGGGGCTGTTTTTAGCCGTGACAGGTATATTATTGAATTGGCTTCCAAGAAATTACTGCATGCTGCAGGAAACTTCTATATTAATGATAAACCAACAGGGGCTGTAGTAGGCCAGCAACCATTCGGAGGGTCAAGAGCTTCCGGCACTAATGATAAGGCGGGTTCTATGCTTAATCTGTTACGCTGGGTTTCTCCACGAACAATTAAAGAAACTTTTGTTACTCCAACTGATTATCGCTATCCATTTCTAAATAAAGAGTAAGGATAATTGAATCGATAAGATCCAAAAAGAGGCTGCTTTAAAAAGTTATTGAGATCATTTAACTTTTAAGGCAGTCTCTTGTATTATAACAATATCCATGGTTTTCATTGTTAGTAAGTTATAAAAACTGTTTAACTATGAAAAATTATTTAATTCTATCACTAATTCTATTATTTACAGGCTGTACCCAACAGGAATACCTGGTAAGATCAGATCATGCACCTGATGTTGATTTTGAAAAATATAATTCTTATGCTTTTGCAACAAATATCAGCAGCAATAATGCAGAGCTTTTTTTAGATGATCTTTCTCTTAAGAATAAAATCAGAGAAGAAGTACGAGGTGAAATGGAGGCTAAAGGCTATACATTTGATCTGACAGATCCAGATTTATTGGTTAATTTTCGTGTTTTTGAAAAACCTGTAGATATGCAGGGATACCAACAGCAAAATTTTGAGTACTGGGGAACAGAAGATGTTATAGATGTAGAAAATAAAAAAACATATAATCTTGATGCTGGCACCCTGGTTGTGGATATTGTTGAAAACGAAACCAAGAGAGTTGTCTGGACAGGTTATGCAAGTGGTATTTTAAAAGAAGACGATTCTTTTGATAAATCAGATAATGCTGTCGCAGCGGCTGTTGAAAAAATATTCAATAACTATAATTACCGAGCTGAGGAGCTTTAAAAAAAGGCCGGAAATTTTTCCGGCCTTTATCTTTCTTCTATTTAATTACATTTCAAATCATGACCTATTGGGGAACCTGCCGGTGGCTCTAAAGCCCCGGTTGATTCAAATTCCTTTGGATCTTCCTCAAAATTACCAATTTCAGTAAGTGAGTATTTAAAATATGCTTTCTCCGAATCATTAAGGTTAGTTTTTAATTGAATTCTCATCCAGTTTTCTAATTCTTCAATTTTTAATAAAGTGATCGCCTTGACCTGAGCGGGAGCATCTTTTCGGGTTGCGAGCTTAAATAAATTCTGAAGTACTACATTTTTCACAGTCCAGCTTATCTCTCCTTTCAGATCCGTAGAAGATTCAGTGCGCCAGGTGGCATCAATTAGCTCATCCAAAAACTCATCAAGTCCCGGCATCTGATCATCACGTGAATGGTATTCTACCATACGTGCTGCTCTTGCAGGATGTAGTAATAAGCTAACTGTCATTTCAGCTGCTGCTTCTGCTGCACCTAAGGGATCAAAAGTAACTCCTGTCCGTATAGAGAATGTTTCTCTCGATCGGCGGTAGCCAAGCGGTCTCGGAGGGATCAGTTGCAAAACATCTTCAGGAAGGGCCAATACCTCCGGCTCCAAGGTTTTCATCAAAGCCTTCATGGCACGTCTTTGCTCATCAGGTTCTACAATTTCAGTAATGAGCTGATTATCACCTCGTAATGCGTATCTGTAATTTAAACCACCAATTGATTTTACTACTGCCTCTGTCTGATAACGATGGAAGAAATAAATTGGCACCAGCACCTCTTCAAGATAAGCATAAGGTACCCCTTCTCTTATATTTTTCTCTCCAAAATTATTTATTGCGGTCTCCCGGATTTTAAGAACATGTAATAGCTCATCGGGAGCATTCGTGGCATTATCCCATAAATGTGCGTATGGATGAGCACCACCTTGTGGACGAGCATCCTGATCTGACAAGAATGATAATCCGGTTTCTATGCCTTCTAAAATTATTTCCTCAAGTGCCTCTCCCTCATCTGTATTTTCAGGGAAATCCTGGTAACCATAAGCAATAGCCACTTTATCCCACGCACCGATCTTATCGTCATAAGCCTCAGAGAGGTCGATCTTACCATCTTTTATTTTTACCAGCGGATGCGGATAATCCATAACAGACGCACGGTCCTCAGCACTGGAAGCATAGCTATGCGAAATCCCTAATGTGTGGCCTACTTCATGAGCAGACAGCTGTTTTAAGCGAGCCAGCGCCATCTCACCCATTTCTTTTGGGATCTTCTCTCCTATTTCATAAGGGGCCAGTAATCCTTCAGCAATCAGAAAATCCTGACGCACTCGAAGTGATCCCAGCAACACATGACCCTTTATAATTTCACCCGTACGGGGATCAATCACGGAAGAACCATAAGACCACCCTCTGGTAGAGCGATGGACCCAATTTATCATATTGTAGCGAACGTCCATAGGATCAGCACCTTCAGGCAATATCTTCACCTGAAAAGCATCTTTATAACCAATCTCTTCATAAGCCTGGTTCCACCATCTGGCGCCGTCAAGCAAAGCAGACCGAATTGGTTCAGGAACACCGGGATCCAAATAGTAAATGATGGGTTCTACTGCCTCACTTACTTCAGCCGTGGGATCCTTTTTTTGCAACCTGTGCTTTGCAATAAATCTTTTTTCCAGCGGCTCATGAATAGGTGTGGCATAGTCAAAATAGGAAATACTGAAGTATCCGGCACGAGGGTCAAAAGGACGAGGGTCAAAACCCTCCTCAGGAAGCTTCACAAAAGAATGATGCTGGCGTACCGTCACATTATCAGGAGATGGAGTAACACTACGTATATACCCTCCGGTAGATTCACCTGTAAATGTTAGTATAGCTTCAAATTCTGTATTTTTAGGAAACCCCTTAGTTCTTTCCATAAAAATGGCTGACCGGGATTTTTCCAGTGAATAATTACCCTGCTTTGCTCCCTTTAATCTTGAAGCAACGCCATGTGCATCCCTGAGAAGAAAGTCCGTAGCATCAACAAGCACCTTTCCATCCTCTTCAGCAAAAATTTTAAAGCCCCAGATAACTGATCGGGCAAATGCCTCTTCCACAGATTTTTGTTCTTCCAGGTTATCACTGACAGCTCTGAACTTATAATTCGGCTCTACCAAAAGCACCTTTGGCCCGTAGCGTTCAAACTTCACTATTCTGGTGTCTCCTAATTGATTTCGATCAAGGCCTATATCATTGGATCCAACTCCTGCTGACAGGCTGTTTACATAGATAAATTCCTGATCCATCCGAGGGATCTCAATATATATATTCCCCTGCCTGTCGTCATAATAAAAATTAAAGAATCCCTCATGCCGAGTCATTCCACGGGTTTTATTTTCAAATTCGGAAAGTTCTTGTGAGGCTTTTTTTCTTTTTTGCGCAGAAACAGAAAATGCGACGCACAGGATAAGTAAAAATGCAGTTAATACTCTCATAGTTATTTTATTTGTACAACTATAAAGATATTTTATTTTCCATAAATGAATACTGCATTTATATTAAACCGGGTATTTGTGGTTTTGCCGGTAGGTTAATTATTAATCCGGCTTTGGACTGGTCGATTTTAGTCCGTCTATATGCTCAAATAAAGATTCATCTATATTATTCCACATAGGGTCCAGAACAAAATCTACTCCTTCCCGGCGGGCAAGTTTAGCGGCAGGTAAGAAATCCCCATCTCCGGAAATTAAAATGATCTTCTGAACTAACCGCTTTATGGAAAGGGAAGCTATATCGAGTCCAATCTTTATGTCTACGCTCTTTTGCTGGATATCATACTCCACATCCTCCTCTTTTAAATTACTGATCTTTATTTTATTGCTTAACAAAGCTCTTGTTTTATTGGGTCTTATAATCCAGCTCCTGGATGCCTTAAGATATCCCAGACGCAACGCCATCTTTCTTTTCTTTTTCAATTCCTCAAAAAAGTTATTTCTAAATTTTGCCAGATCAGAGGTGCCATAATCTATCGTTTTATTCGTGATTGGGTTTTTTACCTTTACATTAAGGGGCATACTGTCGTAATAAAATATACGATGCAGGTAATCCTGCTCTTTAAGGTGTTCCATACATAATGAATAGAGATTATCAGCAACTTCTTTTGCAGCATGTTGTTTTCCTTTTTCATATAGCTGATTGTACCGTTTAAGAAAAAATCCTCCATCTACTAAAATTGCAACTGATACGCCTGGTCTCTTATTCATTTATTTATAATTTAACTAATTTATAAACAGCTAATTAGTCAGAATGATTAAATATTCTTAATTTTAAATCCACATAATAATTTTTTAATCAAAGTAGATTTAAAATTGTTATTACTATAACCCATTATTATACCATGTCACCAAGAGAAAAATATAACATAATCGACAACTATCAGGAATTACATCCACAGGAGCCAATTTATGATCTTGTGAATCATTTTGGTCTTGAAAAAGCCTATGAAATTGTATCTAAGGCAAAAGGCCGACCGATTGCAATTGAATATGATGAGGAAAAAGATAAGTATAATTTTAAATATGAAGATAAAGGGAGTTGAAAAATACCCATATGTTGGTATTTGAAATTTAACATTATTTATGTTTATTTATGTTAAAGTCGCTTTAGCTTCTTTACATACTTCTTCTTTTTGGTAAAAGTAAAACCCTCTTTATGGAGGGTTTTTTCTTTTATTGATTTATAGGTTTTTTTAGCTATTTCATCTTCCGGAGATGTCTTATATAGATGTATTCTGGTGCCATTATCGCCGTTCAGACCCGCTCAAGCTGTCAGACCGGAAATTACGGCAATAGCTTTTTCCTCCTCCGGCATTTTAATAAAATTTTTCTAAAAAATAAAAGCTCATCAAATTATCGATGGTGCGCTTACAAGTGAAATGTAAAAGGCTTAGAGGTTTAGAACTTCTGAGCTTTTTTATTGCTTACCCTGTAAATTGTGACCTTATTCTAAGCCTTTTGTAAATTTCGGAATAACAAAAAATAATATTATGACTAAAAAACATTATTTTCCGAAAAACACAGATGTCTACTACAAAAGAAAAATCTACGATGTTATTTATGTCTTAAATGAAAAAGAACATTTAAGATGTAAAGAGGCTAAAGAGGCAGGACAGAGGATTTATATTAAAGCAAGATTAGTCTTAACTCCTGATGGTAAATTTATAAATCGAGATGAGGGTAACAAGATGAATAATAATATAGATTCCGATGAGCTAAATTTTATCAATTATGTATTATAGGCAAGCAGTCCTATAGGTATGATCTAAAGCGAAAAGTATGAGCTTTTTTATTTACCTTTAATTTTGTCATATAAAATCATTAGCAAAGCCCCTCCGATTATATAAAGAATAGTTATTGGCATGATTAAAAAAAGTAACCCTGAAATCCATTCTTCTTTTAACATCATTTGAATAGCCAAAAAAATAAGATATAGAGCAGCAAACACGCTTGTAATCATCAAAAACAGCCCAAAACCTGGACTTGGATCTGTGCTACTATCTTTTTTTATATAAACTTTAAAAATCGGGTATGAGAAACATATAATTAAATATAAGAGACCACTATAAATGAAGAAGTTATTTATATAATCAATCATTTTAAAGAAAGTAAATTTAAAAAATGATTATATAAAAAAAATAAAATATATCATATGAACCTAATAACAACAAATGAAAACCTATTCAGTAGACACGTTACCGATAGCATTAGACAACAGTTTAATTACCTGATGGAAGGAGCGAGAACCAACCCCGAACAGGAAGCGGATATTTTCTACAGAGTAAATTATCTAATAATGGAAGCGGATACAATACACCAAGAGGGAGAGCGGAAAGCAAGAGCAGAGAAGCGGAGACGGATATTAAACTTGCTATAATTTTACTGAAACATTAAAGAAAATTTATAGTATTTTACTGCAACATTTTAAGGATTTGTTGCAGTAACTAAAACAAAAAAGCCTCATACGTTTAATATAAGGCTTTTTAAACTTTTGCTTGGTGACCTCGGCGGGAGTCGAACCCACAACCTTCAGAACCGGAATCTGACATTCTATCCAGTTGAACTACGAGGCCATTAAAGGGTGCAAATTTAACAGGAATAAGAAACTATATCCTATATCATTTAAAAATTATGCACAAAACAATCAACAATATTCAGGTTATTTAAATTCATCAATAGCTGAACCTAAATCGTATGCAGCCGGGAATTTTTTATTTCCTGAAACTATACTGGCTCCTGCTGTGGAGCGATAACCACCCGCACAATGCACAACTACAGGTTTATCAGTTGGAATTTTATCGAGATTCTCCCGAAGCTCCGGTAAGGGCACTGCTATTGCATCAGGAAATATCTTTCCTTCATTGATCTCGCTTGCATTACGTATATCTACAATTGTATATTTATCGGGATTTTGGCGAAAATCCATTAAATCCAGTCCCTGCTCCTTTTCAGGGCCCTTATTTTGAACTATACCTGCCTTTATATTTTGTTCATAACCAATTTTTGCGGCTCTCTTAATAGCTCTTTCTAATGCTTCCTTATCTTCAGCAATTAAATAAAACTGCTCATTGGGAGCTATTATAGCACCCAGCCAGGTCTCAAATTTATCTGACAATGTATTCTGCAGGTTTATAGCTCCTGCATAATGCCCCTGACGGAATAATAAAGAAGGCCGTGCATCAATTATCAATTCAGATGTGCCATCTTCCGGAAGATCCTCCAATCTCGGTACTTTACGAATGCTTTCCTCATAATAAGGAACTCCTGTCCGGTTAAGCTCAACATCATAAGGAAAATATTTAGGGACAAAAGGCTGCTGATCCAGCAATTCATTCACAAATGCATCCTTTTCAGTGATCTGAAATGCCCAGTTTTCTTTTTTCTCCTTCCCCATACTACTATACAGATCAGGGCTTAAGTTCTTTCCGCATAAGGACCCCGCCCCATGTGCCGGATAAACCAGGACCTCATCAGGTAGATCCTTAAACACACGGTTAATAGTATCGTACATCATACCAGCCAAAGATTCTCGTTTTTCTTTAACATTCCCTGCACCTTCTCTAAGATCCGGCCTGCCTACATCACCTACAAAAAGCGAGTCACCGGTAAAGGCAGCGTATGGTTTGTTTCCTTCATCATAAAGCAAATAAGTATTATGGTCAGGTGAATGACCGGGAGTAAATAAAGTTTTAAATTTTATATTACCTACCTTTATTTCTGTTCCTTCATCAGCTGCTTCAAAATCATAAGAAACCCCAACTTTCGGATTTACATAAATTTTAGCTCCGAATTTATCGGACAGCTCCTTATGACAGCTGGTGAAATCCGCATGAGGATGTGTTTCCAGTACAGCTGTAATATTTGCCCTGTGTTTATCAGCAAAATCTATATAAGGCTGTGGGTTACGAGCAGGATCAATAACTGCTACCTCTCCATTGCTGAATATTGCATATGAACTATGTGCAAGATGATTATCAAAAAACTGCTTTACTTCCATATCCTATATTTATAAAATTTCAAATTCATTAATTAAAATAACAATGCTCATTAGTAGAACAAAATAGCCAAAAGCCTGACGAAGCTTTTTCCCATCTATTTTGGTGGAGAGCCTGGTGCCTGCAAAAATCCCTATAACTGCTATAAAGGTAAAAAGGGCCAGAAAAAGCCAATCAATAGGTTGTCCGGCCACGATATCGCCGGTAAATCCTATTAAAGATTTAACAGCTATTATTAATAATGAAGTCCCTACTGCCATTTTCATTGAAAGACCACCAAACAAGACCAGTGCTGGAATAATTAAAAAGCCACCTCCGGCTCCTACAAGTCCGGTTAATACCCCAACCACAACACCTTCCAGTAAAACAACCCATATTTTCACCTCTTGTTTTTCTTCCTGTTCCTGAAATTTCTTTCTTTTGATCATGGAAATTGCTGCTATTAACATAAGTAAAGCAAACAGCACCATAATAAATAATCCCCGTGTTACAATCAACCCGTCTGCCCTATAGATCTCTTCAGGAATAGCAGGTAATAAATAGGCACGGGTAATCCATACGCTTATAAAAGAGGGTACAGCAAATAATACAGCAACTTTAAAATTCACAAGCTCAAGCCTAAAAAAATTAAAGGCCCCTATGAGTGCAGTAAAACCTACTACAAATAATGAATAGGCGGTAGCCAAAACAGGATCGATATTTAAGAGATAGACTAATATCGGTACTGTAAGAATTGAGCCTCCGCCACCGATAAGCCCTAAAGTTAAACCAATAAGCAATGCCGCCAGATAACCAAAAATTTCCATTCAAAGTGGTTAGTTAAACCATAAGAGATAACTTCTTAAAGCTATTTCTTAATTTTATAACTTTTATTTATTCTTAATCATTCAAAGGTAACAATTCGCCTGTAAAACTTTTGTAACAAATATGACGCTCAAACCAACAAAACATTTTATAGACCAGTTGGACCGAAAGGTAGAGATCTCCTCTTATCCTAATCGTATCATATCCCTGGTCCCCTCGCAAACAGAACTACTTTTTGATCTTGGCTTACATGAGCGTATAATCGGTGTTACAAAATTTTGTGTTCACCCAAAAGATGAGTGCAGAAAGAAAATAAATATTGGAGGCACTAAAAAACTCCATATCGACAAGATTAAAGGACTTAAACCTGACCTGATCATTGCGAACAAAGAAGAAAACACAAAAGAAGATGTTGAAGAATTAGCACAGCAATTTCCGGTATGGATCAGTGATATAGCAACTTTAGAGGATGCTTATATAATGATGGAGCAAATAGGTAATATTACCAATACAGAAAAGGCGGCAGATAAATTAGTGAATGATATTAAAAAGAATTTTGAATTATTGATTCCTTTGCCCCCTATTAAAATATTGTATCTTATCTGGCACAAACCATTAATGGGTGCGGGAAAAGGCACCTTTATTGATGAGCTACTAAATAGGTGTGGTTTCATTAATGTAGTTACCGAAGAACGTTATCCTGAGGTTCAGCAATACGACCCCGAGCTCGTAATGCTTTCCTCAGAGCCTTTTCCTTTTAAAGAAAAGCATATCAAATCAATACAGGAGATATATCCTGATGCAAAAATAGAGCTGGTGGATGGAGAATTGTTCAGCTGGTACGGAAGCCGGTTAAAATTTTTCCCAGATTACGTTAATTCAAAATTCAGTGATTTAAGATCATCCCAAAAACCAGGATAACTTTTTTTGGTGACATCTTTGTTTAAAATTTCAACATCCATTCTACTTACTAAGGGAGCAAAAGCCATTGCCATACGATGGTCCTGATATGTTTCTACTGATATTTGAGAAGGGAATTGAGCTTCAGGTGGTGTTAACATCCAAAACTCACCATTTTCTTCAAATTTTGCACCTATTTTTGAAAGCTCCTGCTGCAGGGCAAGGATTCGATCGGTTTCTTTGATCCTAAGACTCTCAAGGCCTATGTACTTTCCCTTTATACCCAAAAGAGCATGTGCCACCGCAACTGTCTGAGCAAGATCAGGGATATCACTAAAGTCTATCATCTGTTCATCTACTTTATGCCCATCATTCCTTAACCTAAGACCTGCGGGAACAAATTCCCCCTTTACTCCCCAGCCCTCCGCAATATCTAATATTCGGAAATCACCCTGCATGCTGTTTTCCTGCAGTCCGGTAAGTATGATATCCGAACCGGGAATAAGAGATACAAATGAAAACCAATAGCTTGCTGAAGACCAGTCAGACTCAACAGGAATCATTGTTGGCTGGTACTGCTGTGGTGCCACCATAAAGGATCCCGGCTCCTTTTTCACCTCTATTCCGCACTTCTCCATTAGTTTAATGGTCATTTCCACATACGGCAGGCTCATTAATTTCCCTTCAATTTTTATAATTAATCCCTGCGGAAGAGCCGGAGCAACTAAAAGGAGTGCCGTTATAAACTGGCTACTAATATTTCCTGGTACAGATACTTCCTTATTAACCTGCTTAAAGCCATTCAATCTTAAAGGCGGATATCCTGTCTTATCAATGTAGTCGATCTCAGCACCTATTGTTTTTAAAGCAACCACTAATGGCTCTATAGGCCTTTGGTGCATTCGTGGTGATCCCTGCATAATGCAGCTATCGCCACGAGTAGCTTTTAATGCAGTTAGAAAACGCATTGCTGTTCCTGCATCACCTACATCCATTATCTGTCCTTCCGAAAGTAATTGCTTCTTTAAAACCTGGGTATCGTTTGCCTTAGAAAGATTATTTATAACAACACGTCCGTGGGATAGCGCATTGATAATTAATAGCCGATTACTAATGCTCTTTGAAGACGGCAGATTAATAGTGCCTTTTAAAGGATTAGTGTTTTTTAAAATTTTTATGGAATCTGAGCTATACACTAATCCAATAACTGATTTCTTAGGTTTTCGTTTGCAGCAAAAGCAATAATTAGAGAGATAATTAATCCTATCAATGCTTTGAGTACATCTTTACCAATCATTTTAAATGCTTTTTTAGTAGAGCGCTTTTTTGTTTTCTTTCTATTTTTAGAAATACTTATTGCAAGCTCACGCCCACCTAAAAGACCAATAAAAACCCATGTGGTACTTATTGGTATGACACTTACTATTTTTAAATAATAAATTATGGCAGCATAAACAAAATCAACCAAAGTTGCAGCTCGTACGTCACTCACTCCTGATTTCTCATCTACAATTTGCTGAATTTTATCACCTTTCAAAAAGAATAATAATCCCAGGCCCAGAAAAATATATCCTGTAAAAACAAGGAATTGTTCCAGGTTCAGGCTTCTCGGAAGATAAATAGCAATATTTGCAGCGTCTTGCATAATCCAAAAGGACCATAAACAACCAGATATAACCCATTGCAATGGGGTCCAGAATTTGGCAGGCTTTCCTTTTAAATATTTCTTTGCGAAAAAATTTACCACAAGCCAGACAACAATAGCAGCAACAAATGCTAATCCATAGCCCGTCAAACTTTTCTTAAAAACAGCAAAAATAGCGTCTTCCCTGGTGCTAAAAGCACTTAATAATAAAAAGGTGGTACTTACCGGCATCCGTGCCCGAGTGAGAATAAGCAAAATGATGGGCGCTGCAAGCTGTAAAAAATGAAAAGATTCAGGAGCGGTAGAAAATCCTTTCGCCTGTAACCGCTGATGACTTACATCACCATCATAAACTACCCAGCTATAGGTAACAGTAGCAACGAAAATCAATCCCATAAATAGCCACAGCACATACCATCGGCGTTCTTTGTTGCTGGCTATAAAAGTTCCAATAGTTTGAATACTATCATTGGCAATGGCCGAATATCCGGCAAGGGCAAAGCCAAACCACATGGCAATGCTGGGATGAGGAGCAACTATTGCTGCCCCTGCAAAAAGTACAACTAATATTATTAAGAAACTTCTTTCTTCTTTAATCAACCTGAAGATATCCAGAGAGTATGGCTCTAATTTTTCTTCATCAATGCGCTCATTAATATTTTTTCCCATTCCCAGCCTATGGAATAATTATTAAGATAATTTACTATACCTCGCAAACTTACATATAGTTTGTTAAAATAGTATGTTAAGAAATTGTTAAAAGAGCAATTAAAAACCTTTACTATTCCGTGAATAGAGGCAGAATTAGAGTTATAGGGGATTAATTGTTAATATTCTCTTTACATAAGATCTCCCTCAACCACTTCAATAGTTAGTATTTTTGTAATTCATAGAAATTTTCTCCTATTTTTTCATGTGGCGTAAAAATATTTTCCGGAGAGTAATTAAAATCTTTCTGGCACTGATTTTATTTTTGTTCTCCATCGACCTGATGGGTGAAGCATTTAAATCCTTAGGATTAAATGTTGCCGAATCCCTTATTTTTGCAACTTCCAACCCCTATATAAGCTTGCTTATAGGCCTGCTTATTACTGCGATCATCCAAAGTAGCAGTACCAGTACTTCTATGATAGTAGCTCTTGTTGCCTCCAATGCCATAACTATCCCAGAGGCCATACCAATGATAATGGGAGCCAATATTGGAACTACACTTACCAGCACCATTGTCTCTGTTGGCTTTATTACCCAAAGGAATGAGTTTCGAAAAGCATTGTCAGCGGCTGTAGCTCATGATTTTTTTAATGTACTAACAGTTGTTATTTTATTACCATTGGAAATTTACTATGGAGTGATATCAACTGCAGCCATAGCTATTACTGGTTTTTTCGTGCCTGCCGGATATATTTTTAGCGGTGAATTATTTCTTTTCTCTAATATCTTTCCATCTCAATGGATTGTAGAGATAATAGATATCAACTTTTTAATTTTAGTTATTTCATTTATTTCTTTATTCTTAGCTATTAAATTTTTGGCGGATAATCTTTCAAAACTATTAATAGGGGAGTCAAAAGATAAATTAAAAGCCTATGTATTTAATAATCCTTTTAAATCCTTTACATGGGGAACAATTTTAACTGCTTCAGTACAATCAAGTTCTATTACTACCTCCCTTATCGTGCCATTAGTAGCTACGGGAAAAGTAAATCTTAAAAATTCCATACCATTCATTATGGGTGCCAATATTGGAACTACGATTACCGCTTTTATTGCTGCTCTTTTTATTTCAAATGCTGCGTTAAGTATTGCAATTGCCCACTTGCTATTTAATTTAGTCGGTGTTTTAATTTTTCTTCCTTTCCCCTTTTTTAGAAATCTTCTTAAAGTTCTCGCCGCTGCTTTTGGAAAATTAGTAATCAGATACCGCCTGGCAGGACTGGGTTACGTGATGTTACTATTTTTTATTGTTCCTTTTACATTAATATATCTTAATAGAGATATGCATGTAGAATTAAATAAACTCACTTATGAGCGAACTGATTATGTAGTGCAGGACACTTCATATTTTAATATTATTTATAAAAACATCGATAACAAAAGGTTTGACAGGTGGTATTCTTATCCTGATAATATTGATTTTGAGCAGGATAAATCAGAAGTGTATAATGTATTTAAGAGGAAAAATATGCTCTCTATAAATGATGAATATTATTTTATAAATAATGAAGGATACTGTTGGAAAGCTGAAAATACGCGTGTTAATAAAAAAGTTTGTATCAAAGAAATTTATTTTGAATTTAAATTTAATGATATGTTAATTTTTGATTCAGTTTATCTTTTTCAAAAATCCATTCTGAATTTAAAAACGGGTGATTCTGTGAAAATAAATGAGTACATTGATGTAAATGATAAGCTGTTGTTAGTAAAGCATAAGTTTAATAAAGAAGGTGAAATAGTATCCCAGGAGCAGCTGATCAAAACAAAAGAATTATAAATTTGTCTTCTTATTATTGACAATTTTATAACTTTAACTTCAACAATTAATTTATGGAACCCCCACAACTAGTAACCCAAGAACTTATTGATGATGTAAGAAATTTCCTGAAAAAACCTGAGAATATAGGTTTTGTTACTGGTTTTTCCTTAACTGTTATCGTTGGTTTTATAATCTTTTCAAAGCTTTACCAACGCCGAAAAGGTCCAAAAGCAGCTGCACATGATTATGCTTATGGTGGAAAAGCACGTAAAAAAGGATTTATGAGTCACCTTATTGACTATGGCCTTGAGTATGGTTTCATCTTTTTCCTTTCATTGGTAAAGGAGAATATTCAAAAATATGTAGCGAAGTTAAATGAAGATCTTAAAGAACATAAAGAAGAAATCACAGGAGAATAAAAAATCACTGGCTGTACTTGTCGATCCCGATAAAATCACAACTATTGATTCACTTAATTATCTTCTTGAAATAGGTCTTGAGAATTGTATTGACTACTTTTTTGTTGGTGGCAGTCTTATCACCTCACGAAATCTACATGAGGTTATCCTTAAACTAAAAACACAGGATGCTATACCCGTCATAATATTTCCAGGCAGCAACATGCAAATTGATCCTGCCGCTGATGGTATACTTTTCCTTTCCCTTATTTCAGGAAGAAATCCTGACCTTCTGATTGGTCAGCATGTAGTGGCTGCTCCTGTACTCAAACAACTTGACCTAGAGGTTTTGCCTACAGGTTATATGCTCATCAGCAAAGACCACCAAACTTCGGTTGCTTATATGAGCAATACAATCCCCATACCTCCTGATAAGTCTGCAATAGCATCATCCACCGCTTTAGCAGGTGAAATGCTGGGAATGCAATGTATCTATATGGATGCCGGAAGTGGTGCAGAGATTCCAGTACCTGAAGAAATGATCAGACAGGTTAAAAAGTGCATAAAACTGCCACTGATTATAGGAGGAGGGATTAATTCAGTATCAAAGGCTCAAAACGCTCTTTCTGCGGGTGCAGATATAATTGTTATAGGAAATGCTATAGAAAAAAATCCCGATCTGCTGATCGGGATTTCTGAATGTGTTTATGAATTTAACAAAAGCTTAGATATTCATTAATGTCTCTCTTTTTCTCATTTTTCCTGCAGGAATACCATACATCATTTTAAATCGGCGGCAGAAGTAAGCGGTATCTTTATAACCACATGCCTTACCTATATCTCTGATGCTCATCTTTGTGGTACGTAGCAATTTTACCGCATGTTCCATACGTTGATATTCAATATAATCCTGGGGATTTATTCCGGTCAACGTTTTGAAATACTGACCTACGTAATCTTCCGAAACATCGGCTATATCTGCCAATCGCTTATTCGTTAATTCACCAGAAATATGATCCTTAATATATTTAAATAATTTAATTAGCCTTGGATCCTTAAAATAATTGCTGTTAGTAGCTATCTGCTCTACAAAAAGCCTGTACGTCAATATATGGCGTATCAGCTCTATAACCAAAATCTCAGTTTTGATTTTTATGACACGTTGACTCCCGTTATCCTGTTTTTCTTTTTCCTTTACGATCTCATATACAATATTGTTGATTTTCGCATTATTTAAAGAGAAAACCGGAATATCTAAAGTTCCAAAGAAATTAACGGTATCAAAGACTTTTGTATCAAAATTAATAATGCTAAACTCACAAATCGGCTTCTGCTCAAGCTCCTCTTTATTTTCTGTACGGAAAAATTCATTTTGCTTAAAAGCGAATTCTTCCATATTTAAAAGTGGACCTTCATCTTTTTCTCCTACTTTAAATGAGGAAAATTTATTTCCGGGAAAAAACAGCGCATGCCCTTCTTCCAGCAATTCCTGATCCTTTCCAAAATAGATCTTTCCCTTCTTTAAAATCAATATAGCATTCTCATCAACCTCAAAATCAGTAATTGTAAAAGGCTGAAGAACACTTATATTTTTAACACTTATGTATTTTATACTTAACGACTCTATTATTTTATTGTAATCTTCCATCACGGTTTTGTATTATAACCCTCTAAAAATATATACTTTTCATGAAAAGTACACTATCCTACCCAAAAAATACTAAATTTAATTTGTACTATTTTAATAATTGCCTAGAAATAACAATTTTTTGTATCTCACTGGTTCCTTCATATATCTGAGTGATTTTTGCATCACGCATCAAGCGCTCAACATGATATTCCTTGACATACCCATAGCCACCATGTACCTGTACTGCTTCTATCGTTGTATCCATTGCTACTTTTGAGGCAAAAAGTTTTGCCATAGCAGCTTCTTTGGTATAATCCATGCCCTTATCTTTTTTGTAAGCAGCCTGTAAACACAACAATCTTGCAGCTTCTATTTGTGTAGCCATTTCCGAAAGCTTAAACTGAATACCCTGATGCTCACTGATAGGTTTACCAAAAGCCTTTCGTTCTTTACTATATTTTACTGCCAGTTCGAAAGCCCCTGAAGCTATCCCTAAAGCCTGAGAAGCAATACCAATCCGGCCACCATTTAAAGTTTTCATGGCAAAATTGAAGCCAAAACCATCTTCACCTATACGATTTTCTTTAGGTACTTTTACATCCTGGAACATCAACGAATGAGTATCAGAACCGCGGATACCAAGTTTATCTTCTTTCTTACCTACAACAAAGCCCTCCATTTCACGCTCAACAATAAGGCAATTGATACCTTTATGCTTTTTCTCACGGTCGGTTTGAGCCATAACAAGATAAATACCAGCACTATTTCCGTTGGTGATCCAATTTTTAGTACCATTTAAAAGGTAGTAGTCACCTTTGTCTTCAGCTGTTGTACGCTGACTTGTAGCATCCGAACCAGCCTCTGGCTCCGATAAGCAAAAAGCGCCCAGAACTTCACCTGTAGCCAATTTTGTTAAGTATTTTTGTTTTTGCTCTTCCGTGCCAAACGTTTCCAATCCCCAGCATACAAGAGAATTATTAACAGACATAACAACAGAAGCTGAAGCATCAACTTTTGAAATTTCCTCCATAGCAAGCACATAGCTCACTGAATCCATTCCGCCTCCATTATACTTCGGGTCTACCATCATTCCCAAAAACCCAAGCTCTCCCATCTTCTTCACTTGCTCCTTTGGAAATATTTGCTTTTCGTCACGCTCAATCACACCCGGTAATAGCTCTGTTTGAGCAAATTCCCGTGCAGCCTGCTGAACAGCCAGTTGCTCTTCGGATAATTCAAAATTCATCTTTATATATAAATTTTTAAAGTTGATAAATAAAAAAGGGCCTGTCATTCAGACAAGGCCCACAAAATTACAAAACTTATTTTAAACGAAACCTTAATCTCTGTTTCCAAGGAATAAACTCACGTAATATAATAGGGTAACTAATGACGCAATAGCAGCTACAACATATGTCATTGCCGCCCATTTTAATGAATCTTTAGCCATATCATATTCTGAGCTGTTCACAATTTGCCGTTCCTTTACCCATGCCAAAGCACGCCTGCTGGCATCAAATTCAACAGGTAAGGTTACAAATGCAAATAATGTAAACACAGCATAACAGCCAATAATTACTAAAAGAGCTGTATGCATGGGAATAAACCCCTGGATAAAAAATGCTCCAAAGAACATGGTAATAAAAACAAAATTTATCACTTTGGCACTGACATTTTGAATCGGCACCATGGCACTTCTAAACTGAAGCATGCTATATGCAGTAGCATGTTGAACAGCATGACCACATTCGTGTGCAGCTACAGCAGCAGCAGCAGCGTTCCTACCATAAAACACATCTTCACTAAGATTTACTGTTTTATTAGCAGGATTATAATGATCCGTCAACTTTCCGGGAACGTGTGTAACCTGTACATCATGAATCCCATTATCTGCAAGCATTAACCTTGCAATCTCACCGCCCGATAAATTTTTATTCAACGGTATCTGTGAATACTTCTTAAACTTGCTTTTAAGCCTTGAACTCACTGCAAAGCTTATGATCATAAAGCCTATAATAATGACCCAAATAAACATATATTTTTTACTCCTTAATTTTTACGAATTTTATCAATAATTTTTGAAGTAGAAAAGCCTTCTATCAAATTTATTGTACGGACTTCTCCTCCATTTTCTTCTACAA
The DNA here is from genome assembly GCA_051418055.1 of Candidatus Cyclobacteriaceae bacterium M2_1C_046. Lineage (GTDB taxonomy): Bacteria > Bacteroidota > Bacteroidia > Cytophagales > Cyclobacteriaceae > JBPRGH01. The sequence goes on from JBPRGH010000119.1 coordinate 54,988, forward strand.
TATCTGCGCCAATTATATTTTCTGCCAAATAGTCACTTCCCTTTACCAAAACATCAGGTTTTAAATCTTTTATCAGATTATACGGTGTATCTGCTGAAAAGTATACAACCATATCAACAAATTCTAAAGCTGCTAACATTCGGCCTCTTGCCTCTTCCTTGTTTACTGGTCGTTCAGGCCCCTTTATCCGTGTCACAGACTCATCAGTATTTAAACCTATTATCAATTTATCACCTAGATTACGCGCTTTCTCAAGATAATCTATATGCCCGAGATGTAAAATATCGAAACAACCATTTGTAAAAACAACCTTTTTGCCTTCCGTTTTCCATCCTGCTCTGATTTCGACGGCATTTTTAATATCCATAATTTTATTTGCCGTTTTTTCCATAAGCATGTTTAGCTTGTGATTGACTCCAAATTAATGAAATAGCTCCAACTATAATAATCACCAGAGTTTGCCATCCATGAAAAATAAAAGTAAAAGCAATGGATTTATCTGGTGAAAGACCATATAGGAGTATTAGTCCTGTAGAAACAAGCACATGAAAACTTCCAGCCCCACCAGGCAGCGGGATAGCCATTGCAATGCCTCCTATTACAAAAATAGTTAATGCAGCCTGTAATCCAAGATTTTCTGTTTCAGCGAAAGCAAGCATTACAAAATACATCATGAAGTAATAAAAAACCCAAATTAGCAGCGAATAAAGAATAAACAGGCCACTCTTTTTTAACTGGAGAACAGATTTAATTCCACTCTTAATATTCCTGTAAACACTTCGAACCTTTGTAAGATGTCTTTTCACAAAATATCCACGGGTTTTTAGTAAAAATCGGAATATAAAGTAGCAGGCAACAAAAAATACCAAAATCCCTGCTCCAAAAAGCAATAAATTCCTCCCCTGAATCCTATTTCGGATTTGCTGTACTTCCTCAGCTTCGTAAAAAACAATTAATTCATCTAACTGAATAAGTAAAGCTGTAAGAAGAAGAATAATTAAAAAGATGAGATCAATAGCTCTTTCAGCAACTACTGTTCCTAGAGAAACATCAACGGGTGTGCGATTTAACCTGTAAAGATTATAGCATCTGGATAATTCGCCACCTCTCGGAATGGCCAGATTGACAAAATACCCTATCATAACAGATGCAAATCCCTTTTGAAGAGAAGTATTGTAACCTAACGGATCTAAAAGGAGCTTCCAGCGTTCAGCTCTCACAAGATGGCTCAAAATAGCGACGACTGCCGAGGCAATAAGGAAAATCTTATTAGCTGATGCCCATACCGTTGCTAGAAAATCCCATTTTGATTCACCTTCAGCAGTTTCAATATTGTTAAAGCTCAGCCAGAGCAATAAACCGGTGATAATAATCATCACTGCGTACTGCAGCCCTGCTTTTACTTTTTTATGCATCAGATCAATCTAAACGATTATCATTATCAGGAAATATGATAGTGGGCTTAAATTTTTTTGCCTCTTCAAATTCCATGGAAGCATATGATATAATAATTACAATATCACCCACCTGTGCACGCCTTGCCGCTGGACCATTAAGACATATCTTACCACTTCCACGCTCACCTTTTATGACATAAGTCTCTAATCGTTCACCGTTATTAATGTTAACTATCTGCACTTTTTCACCCTCTATAAGATTAGCAGCCTCCATTAATGCTTCATCAATAGTTATACTTCCTACATAATGAAGTTCAGCTTCTGTGATTTTAACCCTGTGAATTTTCGATTTTAAAACTTCAATAAACATTTCTATATAATAACATTATCGATTAGCCTTATCCCACCTACATATCCGGCAATACAAAGCGCTGTTCTATCATTCTTTTTATAATCTTTCAGCGGTAAAAGGCTATGAGCATTAACAATTTCAAAATATTCTAAGTTCGCCTCTTCCTGATTGTTAAATAATCCGGTTATGTCGCTTTTTACCTGTTCAATACCCATCCCGTCTTTTAGCATCTTTGAGGCCTTATTTAAAGCATTATAGAAAGCAGTAGCCTTTTTACGAGCAGTTTCATTTAAGTTTATGTTTCTGCTCGACATTGCCAAACCATCACTTTCTCTAATAACAGGCATACAATTTAAGTCTATACCAAAATTCAGTTCATCAACTAAATGCTTAATTATTGAGAATTGCTGTAAATCCTTTTGACCAAAATAAGCCTTATCCGGGCGCACAATATTAAATAATTTCGAGACAACCAGCCCTACTCCATTGAAATGGCCAGGCCTGTATTTACCTTCCATTATATTTTCCAGATATCCAAAGTTGATTTTTATCAATAGATCATTCTGCCCATATAATTCTTCATCCGAAGGTAAAAACAGGTAATCACATCCTGCTTCTATGAGCATTGAAATATCTTTTTCCAAGGTTCTGGGGTATTTTTTTAGATCTTCAGGGTTGTTGAATTGAGTAGGGTTAATAAAGATACTGCAGATGGTTAAGTCGTTATTTTTTTTACTTGCCTCTATTAAAGAAATATGCCCCTGATGTAAAGCTCCCATTGTAGGAACAAAACCTAAGGTTCTGCTATAACTGCTTGTTTTTAGTTCCTGTTTTAAGGAAGCAATATCTTCAAAAATCTGCATATGTGCTTTTTCAAAAGGGTCGCAAAATTAAAGGTAATATTAAATATTCACTGGAAATCTCCTTATTATTTTGTATTTTTGTGCCTTGTTTAGGGTTAATATAAATTAAGTAATAATATGTCGAATTTACGCATTCTTTATGTGGCAAGTGAAATAAACCCTTTTCTAAAGACTTCTGAGGTTGCAGAATTTGTAAGAAAACTTCCGCAGGCTATGCAGGAAAAGGGAATGGAGATAAGAATATTAGTACCCAGATTCGGTACTATTAATGAGAGGAAGAACAGGCTACATGAAGTGGTAAGACTTTCAGGGATAAATATTTCTGTAGGAGACGAAGAAAAACCACTGATTATAAAAGTGGCTTCTATTCCTAATGCCAAATTACAAGTTTATTTTATTGATAACGAAGACTATTTTCACAGAAAATCAGTGTTTGTTGATAAAAACAACAAATTTTTTGAAGATAATGACGAACGGGCCATCTTCTTCTGTAAAGGAGTAATTGAAACAGTGAGAAAATTAGGCTGGGCTCCTGATATTGTACATTGTAATGACTGGATGACCAGCCTTATCCCAATGTACTTAAAAACCACTTATAAAAACGATCCGCTATTTAAGCAAACGAAAACAGTTTTTAGCATCTATAATAGCGGGTTTAAACATAAGTTTGGAACCGATCTTTTGAGCAAAGTAAAAATGCTAGATATTGAGGATAGTATGCTGGAAAATTTGGCTACTGCGGATTATGAAGGATTTATAAAACTTGGCATGGAATTTTCTGATGCAGTTATTAAGGCAGAGGATAATCATCAGCTAAACGGACTAAGCGATCAGTTCGATAACAAAAAGATCGAAGTGATAGAAAAAGGCGAAAATTTTACAGAATCATACTATAATCTATATAATGAACTTGTTGGATAAAGGAAAAGTACTGATAGTATTAATTATGCTATCAGTACTTTATTCTTCTTGTGAGGAAGATTTTAATACTATTGGCATTCCTGCAGATAATAACCTGAGCGTAAATTATTTTGAATATGACATACCCGTAGAAATGCTCTGGGTCGATAGTGTTGTCAGTCAAAATATTGGAGTTATATATTCAGGGAAATTTGACCTTGATGAAGTAGGAGTAATTAAAGCCATCCCATTTATTTCCTATGGCGCAGAGCTTTATGATTCTAATATTAATGTGCCCCATAATGCTGTCTATAAAGACATTTATTTAAACCTTGACTATAGAACAGCACTTAGTGGCGATGAAAATGTTCCGATAACTTTAAATGTGTTCCAGTTGGAAGATACAATTGAAATGAATCGGAATGTAGTAAAATTCATTGAAGACTCCTCCCCATTAGGATCCCTGGTTGGTCAGAAAACATTTACCTTTTTTCCTGATACACTTAATGCAAAATTAACAAGTGATACTGTAGAATATTCTGAAAGAATTGATCTTGATAATGAGCTTGGTCAGTTTTATATGACAAAACTTAAGCAGCGTGATCCATCAGTATTCTTTGACTTTGAGACATTTGATGCATCATTTAAAGGTTTAGCCATTGTTCCCTCTGATGGTAATACCGCTCTTTTAGGATTCACCCCTGGAACTGCGTCTTCCGTTGTAATTGAATATACTTTCCTGGATGAGGAAGGAGTTGAAAAAGAAGGTAAATTTACTTTCAGACCCATTCGATATTACCATAATATAACCCCTAATAAAGATGATAGCGATCTGTCGGGAACTGAATTCCCATCTTTACCATGCTGCTATGAACCTTTTACACCAGAAGGCGAATTTTATTACCAGATGTTTGGGACTGGAATAAATCTTTCTTTGGATCTTTCGGGATTTAAAAATTTCACTGATTCATTAAATAGCACAATTGTAAATGGCGCATCAATTGTAATAGATGATGTTATGCCAACTTCTCCTTACCAGAATCCGCCAAATGCACTAGGTTTTTATTTCATTGACGAAACTGGCCATAGGATGAAAAAGGAATTTGCTAATACTACCTTCTTTAGAACACTACCCATCAATGAATTGCATCTTGATCCATTACGGGTTGCTTTTCCTGCTTCTGCTCCATATAACCAGGCAGATGAACAATATAGCGTGAATATCACGTTATACATGCAGAAATTAATTGAGGACGAATCTACCCCTGCTCGATTAATAATAGAAAATGCTGATATGCCTAATTATGGTAATAGTACTCTTCAGTTTCTTCGCAGGTCTTCGAAAGCATTAACAGGCATTAAGGTCCCGAAGAATTCTATTAAAGTGAAAATTTATTATTCAACAGTAAATTAAGATATATTATATGTGTGGTATTGTAGCATATGTAGGGCATAGACAGGCTGCTGATGTTATTATTAAAGGCCTTAAACGTCTGGAGTATCGCGGTTATGATAGCGCCGGGATTGCCTTAATGAATGGTGATCTAAGTGTTTATAAGAAAAAAGGAAAGGTTTCTGATCTGGAAGCATATTTATCTGATAAAAATTTATCAAGTACAATAGGGATCGGACATACAAGGTGGGCAACCCATGGGGAGCCTAATGATGAAAATGCTCATCCTCATTATTCTTCAACAAAGAATTTGGCTATCATTCATAATGGTATAATAGAAAATTATGGCGCATTGAAGCTGGACCTTGTCAATAAAGGTCATGAATTTATGAGCCAGACAGATTCAGAGGTATTCATACATTTTATTGAAGATATCCAGAAAAGCAGTAACTGCAGTTTACCTGAAGCTGTCCGTATAGCCTTAACTAAAGTTATTGGTGCCTACGCAATTGTTATCATGGATAAAAATAACCCTGACATGCTGATTGCAGCACGTAAAGGCAGTCCTCTGGTAGTTGGGATCGGGAAAGATGAATTTTTTATGGCTTCTGATGCCACTCCTATTGTTGAGTACACAAATGAGGTAGTTTATCTCAATGACTATGAAATTGCGGTTGTTGAAAATGGCAGCCTGTCAATAAAAAATACTGAAAATGTCCCTACAACCCCTTATATTCAAAAGCTTGAGATTGAACTTGAAGCTATTGAGAAAGGTGGTTATGAGCATTTCATGCTAAAGGAAATATTTGAGCAGCCCCGCTCAATTAAAGATTGCATGCGTGGAAGGTTAAGTGCAAATGATAACCGCGTAATATTAGGTGGAATAAGAAATTTCGCAAAAAGGCTTTATAATGCTGATCGCATAATAATTGTAGCTTGTGGCACCTCCTGGCATGCTGGCCTGGTGGCAGAATATTTCATTGAAGAATTCTGTAGAATTCCGGTGGAAGTTGAATATGCTTCAGAATTTCGTTATAGGAAACCAATTATTAACGAAGGTGATATAGTCATTGCCATCTCACAATCGGGAGAAACAGCAGATACGCTGGCGGCCATTGAATTAGCTAAATCCAAAGGTGCTACTATCTTTGGAGTGTGTAATGTGGTTGGTTCATCTATTGCTCGTGCATCACATGAAGGTGCATATACACATGCCGGCCCTGAGATCGGAGTGGCAAGTACAAAAGCATTTACTGCTCAGCTTACAGTATTGAATATGATTGCATTAATGATAGCCAGCAATAAAGGTACTATCACCGATCAGCGCTATCATGAACTTCTTGTAGAGCTTGAAAATATTCCTGCAAAAGTAGAGGAAGTTCTAAAGCTTAACGATGAAATTAAAGAGATAGCTAAAGAATTTGTAGATGCTAAAAATTTCCTTTACCTGGGCCGCGGATATAATTTCCCTGTAGCTCTGGAAGGAGCCTTAAAGCTTAAGGAGATATCATATATCCATGCAGAAGGATACCCGGCTGCTGAAATGAAGCACGGCCCAATTGCTCTGATTGATGAAGAGATGCCTGTTGTAGTTATTGCTACACGTGACAGCTCATATGATAAAATTATTTCCAATATACAGGAAGTAAAGGCCCGTAAAGGTATAGTAATAGCTGTTGTTACAAAAGGTGATGTATTAATACCTCAAATGGCTGATAAGGTTATTGAAGTACCAAAAACAGATGAGGCTTTAATGCCAATGGTTTCTGTTGTTCCCCTGCAGCTTTTGTCCTACCATATTGCAGTAATGAGAGGATCCAATGTGGATCAGCCAAGGAATCTTGCTAAATCTGTAACAGTAGAGTAAACTTTTTTCTTTCCATAAAAGAGTGGGGTAAAGTAAAAAAGTTTGAACATAATTAAAAAAGTTTGACCAATAATAAAAAAGTTTGACCAAACAGAAATCGTTAAAAGGGCTCCCATTGGAGCCTTTTCTTTTATACATCAGTTTGTAAAATCTAAATGATTGGTAACCGGAGACTTTTTAAAAACATATTTTAAGGACACGAATTTTAGTTTAAAAAGCTTTACTCTCTCTATTGTTCCCCACTTTTATTATTAGACCTATCCATAAATTGAACAAATTCAGGATCAAAATATTTTAACCTTCCATTATCCAATTCGATTAATGCTCGGGTAGTTGAATAGTATTCGTGATTTTGATAGACATATCTATGAAAAAATCCTTTAAGATTTTCACCTCGGAATTTAATTAATACGGGTCTTAAACTATTCTTATCCATTTTAGCCTGCCCTTTATCGCGTGAATATAATAAAATATTAACATCCGCACATATAGTCTGTGTTTTCAGATTTTTCTTAATTCTACTTTTGATTTGTGAATATCAAGCTTCAATTAGGGCAGCTAATAGCTAAACATCGCAAGCAGAAACAAATAAGTCAAGAAAAACTTGCCTTTTCGGCAGGCATTCATCCTGATTATATTGGCAAAATTGAGCGTGGAGAAAGAATGCCATCAATTGTTTCCTTATTAAAAATTCTGGACGCAATGCAGGTTAAGTATCCCCAATTTTTTGAAGACATACAAAATTTAAAATCGAAATAAGACTATATTACTCCCTATTCTGATTATGAATGAAGTTTATAGTAACCCCAACATATACTGATATCTTTGCGCTCATTTAAAACTTTGGAAATCATTTCAAACTTTCCTGATACTTGCAGTAAAGCCGATAAATCAAAGTTGACTAAGTTATTATCCAATCCAGGATTTAAAGAAAGGAGGGCTGAAGATACATTCAGATTCAATCATGAGGGAAGTTCTTAGCATAGGAAGATTTTTTACTGGGCTTCAAAAATACGTATATCCAGAAATCCCTTCGAATCTCATGAATTTTTTCAAGCATTGGGATAATAATAAGAAATTTTTTAAATGTGTTAGTGATTTCAAATTGATGGTTTTACAAGAATAGAATCTATTGTATTCCCTATTCGCTATTAAGATTAACAAGTTCGAACTCATTTTATCCCCAGCATAATTTTATACTTATTTAAATATTATCATTTAAAAAAGTTTGAACAAGTTTGAAAAAAGTTTGAACATTTGCTTAGATTTAAAAAAAGTCAAAGAAATATCATTGTCGAGGCCACTCAAATACGAAACAAAACTAAAGCAAAATAGAGGTAAAGGCTATGGAAAAAACTATAGACCTTGGTATGAAGTGGGTGAAAACATTCCAATGATTCCAGGTACTAAGAGAAGAGGAAATGGTCACCGAATTAAAGGATTAAAAACAGATAGAGTTCATCATTTACTCTCCAATGGCGAAAGATTTTTATTTGTTCTCTTTGATTTAAAACCTGAAATAACTGACATAAGAGAACAGTATCCAATTCTGGAAATAGAAATTGCTAAGAATATTTCAAATGACTTAGGGATTAAGTACCCTTCTTATACTCAAAATCATATACTCACTAGTGATTTTCTCTTGGATTTTAAAAATGGAAAGCAACAAATAGTCACTTTTAAACCTATCGCAAATATTAACAAGCGGCAATTAGAGCTTTTTCAGATAGAACGAGCTTATTGGGAAAGTAAGGGAATAGAATGGAATCTTATAACTGATAGGGAAATACCTAAAAATGAAATTTTTATAAAAAATCAACTTGATATATATCATGCAGCTGTTCAGTATAACGAAAAGGATCTATTATTTGAAGAGGTCAAGGGATTCTATTACTTTATTCTGGAGTATCATAAAAAGCATAAATCATTGGGGATAATTGATTTTTGTGATTTGGCTGATAGTCAAAATCAATTTGAATCAGGGGTTAGTTTAAGGGTTTTAAAGCTTTTGATTGCAAAGCGAATATTAGGTTTTAATATTATGAATTTAGAGTTCAGTAACGCATACCTAATAAGTAGCATAAATACAATAAAGAATGTCACAGATATTAATCAATCAGATTTGGCAGCATAAGAAGTTCAAATATAGAGTTCTTTTTATAGATGAAGTTCTTGATGTTTTTATATGGATTAAGCTAATTGACAATAAACCTTCATTTCCTGAAGAGATTTCTTACAGTTGGTTCTTAGACATGATTAATGCGGATGAAGTTACAGTAATTGAACACAAAGATGTTTTTGTTAATAGTAACTCATTAGAACAGAAATCTTTAGAGAAACTTGAGAAATCATGGCAAATAATCAAAGATCATGTAAATAAAGAACCTCAAATTTATGATAAAAAGCTTTTCAATAAGCTATGCTCTTTAATTGCAAATCAAAATAAAGTTTCAAGACATACAGTGTCCAGATTATTCCTTAAATACTGGATAAATGGAAAAGTCAAAATTGGATTGGCTCCCAAATACTATAAGTCTGGAGGTAAAGGCAAGGATAAAACCTTTACTGCCATAATTAACGGTAGAAGGTCCGCAGTTAATGAGCCTGCAATAATTATTGATAATAAGACCAAAGTTAAAATTTCAAGGGGCTATAAAAGATGGTATCTAAATATAGAGGGGGCATCATTAAAAAATGCTTGGCTAAATTTTATACGTACCTCTTACAAAAATAAGGCTATTGATACTTACCCCAGCTTTAATCAATTTATTTATTGGGGAAGTAAATCAAGCAATGAAGAGCAGAAGCTTATTTCAAAAATGGGTAAAATAGCCTATGATAAAGATTTACGACCTAAAGAAGGATCATCGTACAATTCTTACCTTGGTCCTGGTTTATCACAAATTGATTCTACTCCAGGAGATGTCGAAATAGTTTCTGAGCTTGATGACGAAACGCCAATCGGATGTCCTATTATTTATACTGTTGCAGATGTTTTTAGCGGAATGATTTTAGGTGTTACGGTGACATTAGAAAACCCATCTTTTGCTACTGCATCTGAAGCATTATATTATAGTTTTATTAATAAGGAGAAGTTCTTTAAAGACTCACTACTTTATGAGATTGATGGATTTGATTTAAGATCTAAGGATTGGCCTGTTGAGCATATTCCAAGCAGTGTTGTTGCAGATAATGGAATAGAATTAATATCAAAAAATTCAACTAGATTAATTGAAAATATTGGAATCCAAATCGAAAACAAAGAATCATACAGGCCAGAACTTAAAGGATTGATTGAGAATACATTTAAAATACTTCATAATGATATTAAAGGTATTGATAACAATATTGGATATAAATCAATCAATGACGGAAGAAGAGGAGCGAAAAAGGCAAGGAAAACGGCAAAAATAACTATGCGGGAGTATTTGGCAATCCTTATTAAAACAGTAGTTAAATATAATAACCATCAGAAGCTAAAGAATTACCCTATAGATGCTGAAATGTATAAGCAAGGCTTAATTGAGCCCACTCCAATAGAAATTTTCAAATGGGGATTAAAAAATCGATCGGGCAAGTTACGTGCGAGTAATATAAGTAACCTTAAAGAAAAAATGCTTCCAGCTGATACCGGTAAATTCTTCAAAAATCGTATAGAATTTAAGAAGGGCTGGTATCATGTCCCTGTAAATAAAAAACTTCACGATTTTAGGTTAAAGCTAAAAGAAAGGAATATTAAGGTAGATGTTTTTTATAATCCTTACAACTTGAATAGCATATATTTCATTCATGATAAAGAAGTTTATGAGTGTAATTTAAATCAAAATAAAAGCCCTATTTATAAGAATAAAACCATCTGGGATGTAAATGATTTTCTTAGTAAAAAATCAAGGGTTTCAAACTATATTGATCAAGATATCATTGATGCTTCAGTTGAAGTCAATAATTTCACTGAAAACCTAATTAAGAAAAAGACCGGGCAGAAGAAAAAAAGTGCCATTTCCTTAAAGAAAATTGGAAAAGAGAGGGAAAAGAATAAATCAATTGAAAGAATCAAAAAAGCAACAACAGATAACAAGCCCGAGAAAGAAAAAAAAGAGGTTAAAGTCATCCGTATGAACAGAAATCTTGATGCGCCAGATGATTTGGATTTAATAAATAAGCTGCTAAATGGAGAATAGAGTTAATATTGCTCAAATTTTTCCGTCACAAAATCCAATGTACAGCGGAAATCCTTTGATTGAATCTCTTTTCGAGATATTATCACCTCTAGATTTTTATCAATTAATACGTGAAAAACAACCAATTTCACGAGATGAAGCTCTTAAATACGACATCATTGTCAGGGATCAATTTCTTGATGCAATTAAATCAAATTTAATTATACCAAACAGAAGGTTATATGACACTTACAAGCTAATCCACTCCTCAATAAATAAAAGTTATTGTCAAAGAAATCCTGTTCAAAAGCCAATTAGAGAAAATCTCCAACAGGATTATAGAAATCTTTCTCATCAATTTTTGGAAAACTATGAATCTTCATCATCAAATAGCTCAATGATAGTGGGGGTTTCTGGAATAGGAAAAACTACCTCAATTAATATAGCGATTTCATTATTTAGAAGTGGCTTAAAACATATAAATAGTGGTGTTGAATATTTTATTCAAATACCAATGGTTAAAATTGAATGTCCTAAAGATGGATCCATAAAAGATTTATGTGCATATTTTTTTATAGAATTAGATAATATTTTAGGTAGAGAAAAATATTCAAAAGAATACATAAAAAAGAGAGATACTGTTAATGATAGAGTAATCGCAATGGCGAAGTTAGTTGCGGCGCACTGTGTGGGGGTTCTAATTGTCGATGAAGTACAACATCTTAATAAAGCAAAAAGTGGTGGAGCGGAGCAAATGCTTAATTTCTTTTTAAACTTAGATAATACGCTACACATACCAATCATTCTGGTTGGTACTCCTGAAACAACTGATTTATTTTCTCAAAATCACAGATTAAGAAGAAGATTTACTTCAGGCGCTGCTTTTAAGTGGGATTTACTACCATATGATGCAGAATGGGAGCTAATAGTAAAGCAGTTATTTAAATATCAGTATACTGAAGAGGAAGCAGATCCCAACGTGAATTGGAAAGAGTTGTTTTATTATCACTCTCAAGGTATTATCGATCGAGCAGTAAAATTGTTTATTGAAGCTCAGAAATACGCTTTCCTAATCAATCAAAAAGCAATAACTGTAGATATTTTAGAGAAAGCCGTAAAGAGATCTTTATGGATTGACAAAGACATCTTTAAAGACATGGCAAAAGGGAAAATAGATTACTCTACATCTGAAGATTTATTCCTAAAAGAAGAAGAAACAAATCGTCATGAAAATTATCGTAATATAAATATTAAAAAGAGTCTCAGGGAGTTTAATATACCAGATGAAATCGCAAATTCTAAGATTGAAGAATATATTCATGCAAACCCTTCTGCTTCAGATGACACTATAATTTTAAATATTCTTAAGGAATATAATAGTAGACCTCAAAGTGAGAATATCAAATCCAATCCGATCGTAAAGAAAGAGATTAATAAATATGACTTAAGAAATTGTGAGGTTATAGATGAAGATCAATTGCATGATCAATTAAGAGACCTTGGTGTTATTGGGGATTTAAATAAATTCATATTGTAGCCCATGTTAAATTACTGGTCCTTTCCATTTGAAGATGAAATATTATACAGCCTTATTGGACGTAATATCTCCTATCTTTCTAATGGTGGGCCAAAGCAGCATTTAGCAAATTTTTTCGGCACGAAGAATATTTCAGCAACATTAGATTTACCCAGCGGTATATCATTTCTTTCAGAGCAACTTAAGGAAGTTGGGTATTCCTCTAAAAAAGTAATATTGGATCATACTTTATATCCATACTATTTTCATTTCTTAAGTTCAGATAAAAAAGAAAAGGTTTTAAAATCTATGCAATTTAAGTCTGGTGATATCCATACTTTATGTGGTATCAACGCAGGTATTCATCCCTGTCTTAGAACACCAAGATTTTGTAAAAAATGTTTTGAAGAAGATTTATACATAGGAAGACCTGTGTATTTCAGGAGAGCACATCAAATACCCTCTGTCAAAATATGTATAAAGCATAACTGCTATTTATTAAACACTGCCCTCTCACCTTCTAATATAAATAAGCACAGTTTTATAAACCCTGATCCAAGTTTATTGAATCAGTCGACTAATTTTTATCGAGAAAATGCAAATGAACAAATCTTTCATATCAGCAAAAAGCTAGTATCATTACTAAATAATACTGTCAAAAATCCTTATGATGGATCGCAATATTTTTATAATCAGAAAATCAAAGATCTTGGATTTGAGAAAGGATTGTCATCCTTACAGATAAATGAGATTTATGAAAGATGGAATCAATACTTTGATTCTGAAACTTTAAATCATTTTAACACAAATGTAGAATTAAGTGAAGACAGCTGCTGGCTTAAAGCGATATTTAGGAAACATAGAAAGTCATTTGATCCATCTAGACATATTTTAGTTCAAGATTTTATTAGTTCTTTGGATCGCAATTTCATATCTAAGCAAGTAAGAATCGCTGATATCTCCCATAATTGTAGGAATCCAGTATGTGATCACTATCTTACCTATAAACATACTTTGATAAAGAAGAATTATGATCCAAAAACTAAGCGAATCATATCTCATGTAACGTGTAAATGTCAATATGCTTATACACAAAGCTATATCCGTTCTAAAGATAAACTCTTTATTAGAGTGAAAGAATTTGGCGATATCTGGCATAAAAAGTTAATGGAGTTGAATTCTGATGGGCAAGGTTTACGAAAAATGGCAAGCCGCCTTAATTCAGATCCTAAAACCATCAAAAAAATATTAGAATCAAAAAAAGGTAAACCAGAAAAAGACAAACCAAAAATTACTGTTTTAAGAAGTAAAAAAATTAAATGGCAGGAGTTAATAAATAAGAATCAACAAAAAAGTGTAACAAAGTTGAGAAAGAAAGAGCCAGGGCTGTATAATTTTTTATATAGAAATTGTAAAGAATGGCTTTTAAAACAATCCTATCCAAAGAAGAAAAGAAAAGCCAAATCTAAGGTTGATTGGAGTCAGAGAGATATTGACTTGGTTAAAAAATGCCAGAATGCTATCTCAGATCTTAAAAGGGAATCACCGAGACGCAGGGTGACAAGAAGCCTAATATTGAATATTTTAGGTCTTGATAGTATGTATCGCAATAATATGTATAAACTTCCAAGATTTAAATCGTTTTTAGATAGCAATTCTGAAACTAAACACCAACATCGGTTGCGTAGGTTAGCCATTGCAGCTAAAGAGCTAAAGAAGACAGGTCAGCCATTGTCATATTGGGCTCTCCTTAGACAGGCAAACATTCGTAAAGAATATATCTCTGATTCCATTCATAATTTAGTATTGTACTATTCAGGTGAGGAAATAGACTTCAACTATAAAATTGACAAAATAGCCTAATGCAATCCTCACTTGTCGAAATTTTATCAGTCCCTTATGCAATAAATAAAAATGGGCATTGGAATTTAAAATGTTATGAAATTGATTTAAACTCAGTTGATAAGCAGAGAAGATTTACGGAGTATCCTCTATCACAGAATCATTTTTTACCAATTGGTAGCAAGATAGAAAATGGTCTATATAAAGCTTCAAATACTAGGAAAGTTAAAGACTACATTTTCACGAACTTTAATGATGGTTCTACTGGGCGACTAAAAGACTTGACTGATAAGGTTTATGGGTTCCCAGTTTTGGATGAAATCTATAAAGAAACATATGTATACTCAGTAATAGTTGGTAATAGGAAAGTAGTTTTTTTTACATATGAACTATTTAGAAAATTCTTGGGATACCCGCCAGAAATTTGTCAGTACTTGTTTGAGCCTTTTATGCTTGAAATGATGTTAGATAACTCCGAGAAGAATGAGAAAGATGGACTTTACTTGACATTTAATGCGCTAATTAAAAAAAAATATCTGGATTCAGAAAAATTTCGACAGCAGTACGTGAGTTTGCTTTTTCATGAGGGCTTGAATAAATATTGGAAACAACTTATGTCAAAGACAATAGCAGGAAGAAATCATTTTGTTTTTGATGATCCCCCCTTTAATAAATTAAATATATCAGCCGAAATAAAAGAATATAAAGATTTTGATCTTGTATTAAGCATAAATTCAATGGAGGCTTTAGAAGATTTTCAAATAGAAAATTTTCAATATAGTCATCCAAAAATTACAGAATCTAAGCCAAGAGAGAATGGGGATAAAAAAAAGAAAAAGAGTAAATATGAAATTAACCTAAGTAGAAATTATGACTTAAGTAAAAATTCAGGCACCTCAAAAAGTGAAAATAAAGAAGTAAGCATCGGTAGGATTCAACCTGGTTTTACATTTCAAAACAATATAAATTTCGAGAAAATAAAACAGCCTTATGATCAGATTGAAAAGCCAAGGGTAAATAAATCTTTTTATAAGGAATTTACTCTTAAAGACTTAGAGGTCTCTTTTAATGATACGGATAGTGAAGGAACTGCTAGTAGACCTAGCTCTTCATATTTCGAGGATCAGGAAAATTTTGACTTGAGTGAAATTCCTATTGGATTGCAAGAATTTTGTAGTGCAATTAAGATTTTATCAAAGTATTTTGGAATTAGTTTTAATTATGAATTAATACCTATTGAAGACGAACTAGAGACCCCTATTCTCAGGATTAACGGTAAGACACGATATGCTGTGCTCATAATCCTTTTAGACAGTTCAAAT
This sequence comes from Candidatus Cyclobacteriaceae bacterium M2_1C_046, assembly GCA_051418055.1. Lineage (GTDB taxonomy): Bacteria > Bacteroidota > Bacteroidia > Cytophagales > Cyclobacteriaceae > JBPRGH01. The sequence goes on from JBPRGH010000119.1 coordinate 70,600, forward strand.
ATTTGCTTATTAGAAATTGATTCTTCTGATGAAAAATATATTTCTACTTTAATGTTTAAAGATGTACCTAGTGATAAAATAATAGATTTTGTAAAAGGAGCGCTAAGAGATATGTCCAAACGAGGGGGATCTTGGAATATACAAAAAATAAAAAAAGAATATAAAGCAGATAAAATAAAACATCCTAAAGCTTTGCGCAGATATGAAAAAATGATACCTCAAGACAAAGAAAAAGTGAGTATGTATAGGCTAGCAACAAAATTGATAAATATTTTGAATGATGAAGAATGAACAATTTTCCATTCCATTTTCCTGAAAGGTTTTTAACGTGCGATGGTATGTAACTCTATCCGACTTTTGGAAAAGGTTTCCAGGTCAGTCAGATCTATTGCTATTATCTGGGCTCATAATAATCGCTACCAGCGGTACATTTGCCATTGACGCAGCCGCTCAGCTGACAGGTAAGCCCAGTATGATGAATCCTGAGGGGGAGTGATACCATCTGGGCATGGCCATGGCACCATGCCATCTATGGATGCAGGGGATGAGTCAATACTGCCCGATGGCCAATGACAATACAGGAGCATTTTGGCTAAGTACAAATTCGGAAATTGAAAACCCCTATTTCGGAGCAGCAATGCATTGCTGTGGAGAAACGACAGAAAAAATTAATTAATCCTAAACAATAAGAAAATGAAAATGACAAAAGTGTTAACCCTGATAATTACAGCCATTTTGGCTGTTGCCGTGGTGAGCTGTAATAATACAGCAACCAATGAACAGCATGATGACCATATGGAAAAAGGCCATGACGAAATGATGGAGAAGCATGAGGATCAGATGGAAGAAAATATTGATCCTGAGCAAATGGACCATCAAAACCATGATCAGATGCAGTCATCTAATACTGGTTCTGTAAAAAGCCCAAGAAAATCATCCATGGCCAATATCGGTGATACGCATATCCATATAGATTATTCAGCTCCCAGTATGCGCGGACGTCAGATCTTTGGAGGACTGGTAGGCTATATGCAGGTGTGGACTCCCGGAGCTCACAAAGCCACAACCATTCAGTTTTACGAAGATGTTATGGTGGAAGGCCAGCCAATACCCAAAGGAAAATATGGCCTTTTTACTATCCCGGATAAGGATCAGTGGACGGTAATAATTAATAAGAACAACGACATGCACCTTGCTGACGATTATACCGAAGGAGATGATGTGGTTCGGTTTAAAGTTACTCCTGAGAAACTACAGGAACCGGTAGAGCAGCTGATTTTTGAAGTAAACACAGTGGGGGGAAACCAGGGGCAGGTAGTTTTAAAATGGGCGGATGTTAGTATCCCGATTTCTGTGACGGTAAAGCAATAGGCATAAAATGGCCGTAGGTGAAGCGAAATTAGCCTACGGCCTGAATAATTCAAACCACCTGGTTCATGTCTTAATAATCGATTTATAAAACTCACTCATACTATGAAAAATCAAAACCACGACCATTATCATCATTCCAACCACAATGCTCATAAGCAGAAAGATGAGATAAAAGATCATCTGGCGGAAAAAACTGAGCATGCACACCCGGATTCAATGGACCATTCCATGAACCATCATGGGCATGGTAAGCATGGCGAACATGGTCACGACCATCATAAAATGATGATTGAGGATTTTAAGAAGCGTTTTTGGATATCTGTAGTCCTTTCTGTCCCCGTAATTCTGTTTAGCCCAATGATTCAGGATATATTAGGTTATAGTCTGGGCATTCCGTATCAGATGTGGATCTCTTTCGGGCTCTCGACAATTATATTCTTTTATGGTGGTTGGCCGTTCCTGAAAGGATTGGTAGAGGAGATTAAAGGTGGGTCTCCCGGTATGATGACGCTTATTGCTGTTGCCGTTACAGTAGCTTATGCCTACAGTACAGCCATCGTATTTGGCCTTGAGGGAATGGACTTCTTTTGGGAGCTTGCTACATTAATAGTGGTAATGCTACTCGGGCACTGGATTGAGATGAAGTCGGTCTTAGGGGCATCAAAAGCACTAGAGCTTCTGGTAAACATGATGCCATCAGAGGCTACAGTCATTAGAGATGGCGAATCTCACAAGGTACATATTAATGATCTTCGAAAAGGAGATGTGGTTTTAATAAAACCGGGAGAAAAGGTGCCTGCCGATGGTACAGTTGTAGAAGGTGAAAGCTACCTCAACGAAAGTATGCTAACCGGTGAAAGTAAGCCTGTTCAAAAAAAGAATGGTGATGCAGTGATAGGCGGCTCTATAAACGGAAATGGATCATTAAAAATTGAGGTTAAACATACCGGTGAAGAGAGCTATCTTAAAAAAGTAATCACTCTTGTGCAGGATGCACAAAAGACAAAATCACAGACGCAGCACCTTGCTGACAAAGCTGCCAAATGGCTTACCTATATTGCACTTTCAGCAGGATTTATAACGCTGGCCGTATGGCTTATTTCAGGTGCGCCATTTGATTTTGCCCTGGAACGAATGGTTACTGTCATGGTAATATCATGTCCTCATGCGCTCGGCCTCGCAATACCTTTAGTCGTGGCTATTTCCACAGCCGTTTCGGCTAAAAATGGTCTTCTTATTCGTAACCGTACTGCTTTCGAAAACTCCAGAAAGATCACTACTATTATTTTTGATAAAACAGGAACTCTCACGCAAGGTGCCCATGAAGTGGCTCAGGTGAATGTTTTTGATCAAAAATGGGAAGCCAATGAAATGTTACGCCTTGCGGCTGGCGTGGAGCAAAATTCAGAGCATTATATTTCACAGGGTATCCTAAAATACGCAAAGGAAGAGAAAATTAAAGTCCCAGCCTCTCAAAGCTTCACCTATCTGCCAGGTAAAGGGCTGGAAGGTAAAGTGGAAGGCAAAGACGTAAAAGTGGTAGGACCAAATTATATAAAAGAGCATAATTTAAACATTCCCGATAGCAAAGCAGAAGAGGGTGTGGAAACAGTGGTTTATGTAGTAATTGAAGATACCATTGCAGGATACATAACCCTAAAAGATAAAATTCGACCTGAGTCAGCTGAGGCTATAAGGATGCTTAAAAATCATGGTATTAAGAACTTGTTGCTTACCGGTGACAATGAAAGGGTTGCTGAAAGTGTAAGCAGAGAGCTTAAAATGGACGGCTTCATAGCCAATGTTCTTCCTCATGAAAAGCAGGAAAAAGTTAAAGAGCTTCAAAAGCAGGGAGAGTTTGTTGCCATGACAGGTGATGGTGTAAATGATGCACCCGCACTGGCACAGGCTGATGTTGGTATTGCAGTAGGGTCAGGAACTGATGTTGCTGCTGAAACTGCAGACATTGTTCTGGTCAATAGTAATCCAAGAGATATTGCCAATCTGGTGCTGTTCGGCAGGGCTACTTATAAGAAGATGATCCAGAATTTGGTATGGGCAACAGGTTATAACGCTATTGCCCTACCCCTTGCCACAGGTCTTATTCCCGGACTGGTAATCAGCCCCGCTGTTGGTGCTGTTTTTATGAGCCTTAGTACAATAATTGTTGCCATAAATGCGCAACTTCTCAAAAATAAGATCGGTAGCTGATAGCTTTCTAAACATTTCATAAAAGATAAATGCTTATATGCTAATAATTTATCTTTTATGAATTATATCTATCTGATATCAGGAGCCATTATTCTGCTCGTGGCCATTTATGACTTTTTTTATACCACCTTATCTGGTAGTGGGGCCTTTATTATCTCAAAATCAGTTTCAGGGCTGGCTCACAGGTTCCTGCTATGGTTGAGCAGGTTCTTTGGCCGTAAAATTTTTAGCCTTAGTGGCATGGCCGTTAATTTATCTGTCCTCTCGGTATGGGTTGTTTTGGTTTGGGCGGGCCTTTTACTTGTTTATTCCTACAACCCCGAAGGAATTACCAATAGCACAGGCCGTCCGGCCAACACGGTAGAAAGACTTTATTTTACAGGTTATATTTTGTCTACCCTGGGTGTAGGAAACTTTAAACCCACAACAGCTTTTTTTGAGGTAGTCACCAGCATATTTTCATTTTTTGGTTTTATCTTTTTTACTACGGCAATGACTTATCTTATACAAGTTACATCGGCGGTAATGCATAAAAGATCCCTCGCGTTATCTATCAATAATTTGGGGGATGATCCGGTTTCTATTATTAGTAGGTTTATTAATTCTGATAAGGCGCTAACCCTTCAACAAATAAATACTTTACAAAATATGATTGACAGGCATTCAACAAATCATCAGGCTTATCCTGTCCTTCACTACTACAACAATCCACAGCTCGACAGTTCTTTAAGCATTAATATTTCCAGGCTTGATGAAGCAATCAATATCATAAGGAGCAGCGAACAAAATTCTTTGTATAAGGATACTGAAACCCTGAACAATTCCTTGTCTTCTTTCCTGAAGCATGTAAAAGAAAAGTATGGAATATCTTCGGAAAATGATCGCAAGATTGAGGTTCATTGGCAAACACTGGATCTTCCTTTGGGTGTAACTGCCGCACCTTCACCTTCCTCAGAAATACTTCAAAAAAGAAAGGTGCTGGATAGTATGCTAAAAAGTGAGGGATTTGAGTGGCAGGATGTCTATAAAACTTCTGCTTAGCCTTCTGATGTATAACTGTGAGAGAAAAGATTGGTAAAAAAATAAATTAGCATAACAAGGAAAGGAATTCATAATCTGATTTGATCATTCCCCAATCTTTAGGACAGGGTGATGTTCTTTTTATGTTCCACAATCATAAGGGTTTTCCATATTTCAACACCAGAAATACCTTAATAAATTTCTTCTAAAGTGTTGGAATGTGGTAAACCCGACCGGGCTTTTGCCGGGGCTAAGTTCAGTGGAGTCGCGGTTGAAGCGGTGATTAGGTTTTGACGGAACTCCAGTGTGGGTGACTCATCCGCACGGGATTCTTTTTACTGCTATGTAAAAGATAATGACTCCAAAAATAAGCATCAGCAAACTATGATTTTCCAATAGAAATAAAGCATGAACATCCAAATGTTGAAGTATTTGAAATACAAACGTCATTTTTGACGTTTAAATTGAACATTCTGAACTAAATTCCGTAAATTCATATTAGACTTTCTCCAAAGTGCAACGTTTTAGAAAAATATCGACCATCATGCTTTCAGCCTTGGTGTTACTCAATTCCATGAGCTTCACCTTTAGCATGCATTTCTGTATGGGTCAGCTAGAGAGCATTGCACTTTTTTCAGGGGCTGAGCCCTGCGAAATGGCCACCCAAAAATCACCTTGTGCCAATGATAAGCATGATCCAGATTGCGAACCACAGCAAGTCACTAAGAAAGGTTGCTGTGAAGACCAGACTTTAGTAATTGAGGGTCATGAAGATCTTACGCTATTGACCAAAGTTGCGGTTCCTGATTTTCAAATGATCGCAGTTATCTACGCTGTGGTTTCGTTTCTTTTTAGTGACATTGCCGTTGATCACTATACGTTTAACGACTATTCCCCCCCTCTGATTGAGCGTGACATTCCTGTGCTCGTTCAGTCCTTCCTTATTTAAGCATTTCATTCAGATTTTTCACTGAGTCGTAGCTTCTTGCTACGTCCTAAGTGCATGCTTTGGCGTGCGCTTTTCTCAAAAACAGTTTAAAGAAAATTGAATGAAATCATGCTTAATAAAATCATTAAATACTTTCTTGAAAACAAGTTAGTTACCGTTCTTATCCTAATTGGCTTTATTGCCTGGGGCATTGTGACCGCCCCTTTTGGTTGGCAGATAGGTGCGTTACCTTCTTATCCCGTTCCGGTAGATTCTATTCTGGATATAGGAGAAAACCAACAGATTCTTTACCCAGTGGCAGAGCCGATCACCACAAGACATAGAAGACCATAATAACACTCAATGATAAAGAACAATCAATATTATATAAGAAAAACGCACCGATGGTTAGGCGTAATCATTGGAGTGCAGTTTCTTTTTTGGACTATCAGTGGCCTTTACTTTAGTTGGACCGATATAGATGAGATTCACGGTGATCATTTTATTGAAGAACATCGAGATCATACTGCAGCTATAAGTATACTACCCATACTAGATAGCACCGTTCAGATCAATGATATCTCCTTGAGGTTCATAGGTGAGCAGTCATACTTCTTTATAAATGACTCACTGCTTATTCACAGTCAAACTGGCTTGAAGAAGAATGGTGTCACAAAGAAGGAGGCAGAGTCGATAGCAAGAAAGCACGTTATTAAACAATATGAGATCAAATCGAGTGAGATGCTTACCGAAGTGGGGTCACACCACGAGTATAGGGGCAGGCCTTTGCCTGTATGGGAGATAGAGTTTGACAGCCCTGAAAACCTGACTGCCTATGTGTCTCAAAGAGACGGAAGTTTTCAAAGAGTAAGGCATCGCGCCTGGAGATGGTTTGATTTTTTATGGATGAGCCATACCATGGACTACGAAGGCAGAGATGACTTCAATAATTGGCTGTTGAGAATATTTTCTGTTTTTGGTTTGCTAACCGTACTCTCTGGCTTTACTCTATTCTTTATGACCAATAAAAAGAGAATTAAGAAAAAGGCTTTATAGGTATCATCGTATGAAAGAATGTTGCAAAACAGGGGATGAAAAAGCCCCTTCAAAATTAAAAAAAATGGGCTGGACGTATCATCTGGGGTGTAGTAATTCTCCTGGTGACTGGGATAGCCCTTATTCAAATGTTTAACTTTAAATAACAATAAAATGAGAACAAAAACAATTTTAGCAATGGCCCTGGCTTTAGTAAGCTTTGGAGCATTTGCTCAGCACGATCACGGTAGTCAAGGCGACAAAAAGGAAATGGACCAGAAAATGGAGCCTACGTTCAAAGACAAAAATCTTGGCACAGCCTACGGTCATTACATCCATCTGAAAGATGCATTGGTAGGTTCAAATCAGGAGGAAGCAAAGAATGCTTCGGCTGAACTGGTGAAAACTATCCACAGCGTAAAAGGTGGTGATAAAGCCCATACTGAGGCTGTAAAAGTAGCAGGGGCCAAATCTTTGGATGACCAGCGAAAAGCCTTCGCTTCGTTGAGTAATGAAATGACCACTTTAGTGAAAGATGGTGAACTCTCAATGGGAGAAGTATACCTTGAGTATTGCCCCATGGCAAATAACAATACAGGAGCCTACTGGCTTTCAAATCAGAAGGAAATCAAAAACCCATACTTCGGGGACAAAATGCTGAAGTGCGGAAGTGTAAAAGAAACAATCAAGTAACTAATAAATAAGATCTTAAGACATGACGTAAATTTTTGAAAAAATAAAAGTTTGCGTTTTGTCCATGGACACTAAACAGTCAAAAAAAATGAAAACGACACTATTAACAATCGGATTAGCATTGACAATTATCTCATGCAACAACTCAAAAACAGAACAAAAAGCAGCTGACAACACAGCGGAAACGGCTGCAAAAGCAGAGAATACAGCTACCAATGATCAAGAAGGTGGAAAAGCTATAACACCTGTTCTTGATGCTTATCTGGCAGTGAAGAATGCCCTTGTGAATGACAATCAAGAGGAAGCTGCCAAAGCGGGAGGTACACTGGCTACTGCTTTGGAAGGTCTTGATATATCTCAATTTGATTCTGATAAGCAAACTGAGCTGCAGGAGATTGTGGAAGTAGCCAAAAATCACGGTGAGCATATCGCAGAGAGCGAAATTGGGCATCAAAGAGAGCATTTTGAGGCCTTGAGCCAGGATATAAAAGATATGACTGCTATTGTCGGTACAGACAGGGTTCTATACCACCAGTATTGCCCTATGTACAACGATAACAAAGGTGGTATGTGGTTAAGTGCCAGTGAGGAAATTAAAAATCCACTATTTGGTGCTAAGATGATGAAGTGTGGCAAAGTGCAGGAAGTCATCAGCTTGTAAGAGCGGTCATGAAAAAGGCAGCGATAATTATTTTGATTTTGAGCATAGGGATACAATTTATTCCTATGCCCAAAAATCAGAGCAATGAAGTACCAAAAACGGACTTTTTACAAACGATTGAGGCACCTTTTAACATTCAGCAGATGATAAAAGCCTCTTGCTATGACTGCCATAGCAACAATACAAACTATCCCTGGTACGGCAGGGTTCGTCCGTTTGCGTGGTTACTGCAGCAGCACATTGATGAGGGCAAGGACGAACTTAACTTCTCCACCTTTCAGGAATATTCCGGGCGAATGCAACGTGAAAAAATCCGTTCTATGATTTCACAAATCCGTGATGGTGAGATGCCCCTGAAAGAATACCTCTGGATGCATCCGGAGGCAAAACTGTCCAAGGAGGAAAAGGAACAATTAATTGAATATCTGGAAAAACTAAATCTACAATAACTATAACAACCAACACCATGAAAAATTTATTATACCTACTTACAACATTAATTCTTGCATCATCTTGCGTCACCCCCACCTCGAATGAAAATCAAGAAAATGAGTCAATTCAGGAAGAAGTTGTTGATTTAACCGCAGAAGAAAATGCGGTAAAAAAGATAATGAAGACATACAAAGAAACGCTCGAAAGTCTGGATGTGACGGATTCCTACGTCCTATTTACAGAAAATTCTCAAGTTTTAGAACAGGGGAAGATTGAGGGAACATATCGAGACTATATCGCCAATCACATAGGGCCGGAACTTGGTCATTTTGAATCATTCACTTTTAATGAATATGAAATAGAGGTAGCTGTGGATATGCCATATGCATTCACCACTGAGTCCTATATCTACAACATTGTTTTGAAGAAAGATGGCCGCAAAGTGGAACGTAAAGCAGCTGCTACATCAATTTTGAAAAAGATTGATGATGAATGGAAAATTATCAAAACGCATAGCTCATCAAGAGTAGTGAAATAATGAGCTCCAAGGAATATACCCCTGCTTTAGGTTATGACTGGCTAAGTGTCTGGTATGATCTCGCGATTAAGCTAACCATGCCGGAACAAAAGTTTAGAAACTTGCTAGTCGATCACTTAAATCCAGTTCAAGGAGAACATATTCTTGAGTTTGGTTTTGGAACGGGTGCTAATCTGCTGATTGCAGCAAAAAAGGCACCCAAAAGTCATTTCACGGGGCTCGACATAGATCCGAAAATAAGAGAAATAGCAAATCATAAACTGACAAAAAATAGCTTGAGCGTTCCTTTGAAACTTTATGATGGAACCACATTTCCATTTGAATCAAATTCTTTTGATAAAGTATTTAGTTGTCTGGTCTTCCACCATCTGGATAAGGAGGCAAAATTGAGAAGTTTAAGAGAAATTCATCGGGTACTGAAACCGGGGGGGAAGCTGATCATTGGCGACTGGGGTCAGGCTAAGTCCAGGATGATGCGAACGGCCTTTTACCTGGTTCAAGTGCTCGATGGATTTAAAACCACCAATGACAATGTAAACGGTTTGTTTCCGGGATATATTAAAGAATGCGGATTCACTGATGTACAGGAAGCGAATCATGTAAAAACAAAAATCGGTTCATTTTGCTATTATATAGGCTACAAATAACATTTTCACGAATTATGAAAAAATCAAAAACCCTACTTCTATTGTTTATACTGCTTACTGGTGTGGTTTCAGGTCATTCTCAGAATCTTACAGTAAAGTCAGTGGAAGGAAACGTTGACAATCTTCCGGTTAGGGAATACACGATCGTACTGAAACAGGAAATGGTGAACAAAGCAGGTAAAGAGACTATGGGAATGACAGTTAATGGAACTATTCCCGGTCCTATACTTAGGTTCACTGAAGGAGAGTATGCGGTCATCTACGTAAAAAACGAGATGGATGTGGAAACCTCTGTGCACTGGCACGGTCTGCTGTTGCCCAACTTTTTTGATGGAGTACCTTACCTGACTACACCACCTATACATCCTGGGGAAACCCAGAAATACGAGTTTCCCCTGATACAATCAGGTACTTACTGGTACCACTCCCACACCATGCTGCAAGAGCAGAGCGGAGTGTATGGCTCAATTATCATAGAACCGAAAGAACCTTCCGCCAGCTACAATTATGACCATGATCAGGTACTGGTGCTATCGGACTGGACCTATCAAAAACCAAGGAATGTACTCCGGAACCTGAAGCGCGGTAATGAATGGTACAATATTAAAAAAGGGACGGCTACTCCCTTAAATCAGGTAATTGCCAGAGGTGCTTTGGGTGCTCAGCTGAATTTCTGGCGACAGCGAATGGAAGGCGCAGATATCGCGGACATCTATTATCCGGCCTTCTTAACGAACGGCGATACAGTGCAGTATTACTCTAAGTATAATGCCGGAGATAAGGTAAGGCTTCGGATTATTAATGCAGCTGCATCGTCGCAGTTTTGGCTCACCTTCGGAGGCGCTCTGCCTCTTTTAGTATCGGCTGACGGGGTGGATGTAGTTCCGGTGGCAAAAGAGAGGCTTTTTATATCTATAGCAGAAACCTATGATTTGATTATCAACATTCCGGAAAACGGGCAAATCCAGATGCGCGCCATGGCACAGGATGGTTCAGGGGCCACGCATGCTTATTTTGGTGATGGAGATGTATTACCCGCTGAGGTTCTGCCAAGGCCTGACAAAATAGGAATGATGATGCAGATGGCCGGGATGGATATGCGCATGGGCGCTCCAGCCATGAAGTTCAACCCGAATAAAGTTGAGCCCTACGAGTTTATGAGAGAGTGGGGCATGGATATGGAACATGGGGAAAAGATGGAAGAGGGAATGGAAATGGACCATGAGAAAAAGAAGGAAGAAGATATGGAAATCGAGCACGATGGTAAAATGAAACATGGCATGGATGGAGAAAGGATGCCTACCACGGGTCATGATTCCCATGAACCGGCGGCTGATGCTCTTCAAAAGGACCATAGTTCCATGCACCATGGACAAAAAATAGCGAAAGATGAGTCGGCAGTGGAGCCGCACATGCCGGGAATGGAAATGTTTGCAGATTACAACTATGATTTTCTGAAGTCTCCTTTCTCTACTACCATTGATGAGAGTAAACCAGAGAGAGAAATCTTGCTCAACCTGACAGGTAATATGCGGCGTTACATCTGGAGTATGAATGGAGTGCCTCTGGCTGAAGCGGACATGATAAAAATTGAAAAAGGTGAAAAGGTGAGAATCATATTCAACAACCTGACAATGATGCACCACCCCATGCACCTGCACGGCCACTTTTTTCGTGTGCTCAACAAATTTGGGGCCTATTCTCCGCTGAAGCATACAGTTAATGTAGCACCCATGCAAAAGACAATCATTGAATTCGATGCCAATGAAGATAGCGACTGGTTTTTACACTGCCATGTATTGTACCACATGGTTGGAGGTATGGCCCGGGCGGTAAGTTATCAAACCGAGCGAAATCCTCTCATGAAGGAATTCCCACGAAAAATTCTTTTCAACGAAGGAAACCATTTTTACACCTGGGGCCTGGCTGATGTGGCCTCCCATATGACAGAGCTGAATCTAGTAAGTTCCGACATCCGCAACCAGTTCAATTTAAGTACAGAATACGGATACAACCAAAATCTGGAAGCCGAGTTTACCTATGAAAGGTATTTGTACGACTATCTGAGAGTGTTTGCCGGCGTTAATGTTGAAAATGAGGAGAATAATAGCCTTAATGAAGTAGATCCTGTTGCTATTGCCGGTATCCGCTACTTTACACCTTATATGTTTAACCTCGATGTGCGTATTGACCACAAGCTACGGCCAGAGCTGCGCCTCAGCCGGGAAATCATGATTTTTCCCCGCACATTTATTTTCGGAGAATACGAACACAAGTTCAATTTCGGCTGGGTTGAAACGCCGACTGAGTCCGGAAATCCTAGTCAGTCTGCCAATTTTGAACAGGAAATTACATGGAGCGCAGGCCTGGAATACATGCTTAATAGGAATTTTTCTTTGATGGGAAGCTACGACAACCGCTTTGGCGCAGGTGGTGGATTAACTTGTAGATTTTAAAAACCTGTTAGTCAACAAAAAGAGATGAAACGCTGAAGGGTATTAGTAATATAACTTCTTTCAATTTACCTACTTAAGTATCACATTGCCAAAGTAGGGGCTTATTGATGTGCTTTCCATTGGACAGAACACCTTCAGTTCCGTAAGCGATTGTGCAAAATTAATATATACTACACCAATGCTTGTTTCAAACTCACTCAGCAAAGCAAAAATCCGCTGTAGAGAGATAGTAAAAACATTTACAACAATTACCTGTTGATAAGTCATAGTCACCAATTAGAACCTATTGTGCCATGATAAGAAACACAGCATTAATCCTGCTTTTCTCAATGGTTATTTTTACATGCCGCAATCCGGAGGATACACGAGCGAATGAAGAAGAAGGCGATCAGATTGCTGAAGTAGTTCAGGATAGTAAGCGGCCGATAGAACCATCTGACATCATTGTGCCATCCGGATTTAAAATTGAAGCTTATTCATCAGGCCTTACCTACCCTGTAGATGTCACTTTTGATGGGCGCGGTAATGCCTATATTGCCGAAGCCGGTGGTCATACTTATGGTACAAAACCTCCCCGTGCTCCGGAAGCACGAATACTCAAAATGACTCCGGAGGGTAAGCTGACCATCTTATATAATAATGTGGTTCCAATGACAGAAATAAAAGAGGCGGAATCTTCTTCGGAGATGGAAGAAGGATTAATTCCACCGGTTACCGGAGTCACCTTTTACCAAGGCAATTTATACATTTCACACCGGTCACGATATTCAGTTCTAAATCCTGAAACAGGTGAGTTTAAAACCATCGTTAACGGCTTGCCCTCCTGGGGTGAATTTTTAAATGCCAAACCAATTTTTAAAGATGGTAAAATGGTGTTTTTCCTATCTACACAAGGAAATAGCGGTGTAATAGAATCACATTGGGTAAAGGTAATTGATATGTTCAATAAACCCGGGGCACATGAAATTCCTGGAGAGGATATTACACTTACCGGGCAAAATTACTGGGTACCAACACATAAGGTAAATATTGTGGATAAAGATTCTGTAAAAACAGGGGCGTATATGCCTCTGGGTGAGCTTGCAGAAAAGGGACAAACTATAAAAGGTGAGCTTATTTGTAATGGCGCCTTTTTCCGGTGTAATCCCGACGGCTCAGATCTGGAAAGGATTGCCTGGGGTCTGCGGTCCAGCTTTGGTTATCGCTACAGCCCCGACGGCAGATTAATAACTACAATGAATAGTGCCAACCCGATGCCTCCACGAGGTTTATATTTTGACTGGGAACCTGTTTATGAAGTGATCGAAGGAGAGTGGTATGGTTGGCCTGATTTTTTTAGTGGTTTACCTATTACTGACAAAAGGTTTCAGGTTAAGAAGGAAGAAAGATCTTTCGTGCTCACAGAAGAAACTCATCAAAAGCTTCTTAAAGGTAAAGACAAACCAATACAGCCACTGGTAAAGCTGCCAGTACATAGTGCGGCACAAGGGATGGTATTTGGGCAACAAAGTATGAATGTGCCAGAGAATAATATACTTGTTGCCGAATTCGGTACTATCGTACCCTTTTTTAAAGGTGATTCTGCCCACCCTCATCTTCCGAAACCTATAAAAAAAGAAGAAATTCCTGCGGATGTAGATTTCAACTGGCCCGGCTTTAAGGTACAGCAAGTGGACATAAATACAGGCCAGATAACCAACTTTATCTACAATGAATCAGGGCTGCCTGCGTCTGCCACAAAAGGAGGAGGTCTGGAACGTCCTATACAGTTAGAATGGGGTCCTGATGGCAGCCTCTATATTGTAGATTTTGGCACTGTAGAGTTTGACGATACAGGTATGAACGCTCATCCCTTTACAGGTATCATCTGGAAGGTATCACCAAAAAATTGACCTATGGACATAGTTGCTTCAATTCTTCTATTTTTATCCTCAGTTATCGGTGTTATCCTGATCACCCAAAATAGTATGGACATGCAGCCCCCAAAAAAAATCATCCTCCTGCACGTCGCACTTTTTGCCCTCGGATTTATTGCTTTAGGAATTTACGGTCTGGTTACCGAAGAGGGAAATAAACACATAGAAACACTCATTATGCTTGCAATAGCAATAGTTCTTGGCGTCTGGATGTGGCTGGGCAAATTTTCTGCCCATAAGTTGAAAATCCTGTCTATATGCTACACGCTAATAGCTGGTTTTGGAATGTTATGGCTTCTAACCTTTATAATAACCTGATATCATGAAGTGGACCTATCCGTTTGTAGCTTTTGCAGTAGTTTTTATAATTGGCTTTGGGCTGGTTAATGTAATAAAGGAAGATATCGCTGTTGCCCCCTTGGCTGGAAAAACTGCTGAAGAGGGAAGGCTAATCGCCAACACCAAAAATGTGACAAGGCATGTTAATGCAGGAGCTGCAGATTTACATCACTATTTGCAAACGGCCATTCCTTACCCTGAAGCAAAAACAATTAAGGAAGCTCCTACGGAAAAGGATTGGGAAAATTTCTTCACCCGATCACAGAAGGTCAATAAAAATGCAAAGCACGTTATCATAATTAGTGGTGGAGCAAAAGAAGAGCTTAAATATGCACTTCCTGCACTTTATTATGCCTATTTCTATGGTTCACCGGTCTTTTTTTACGAAAATAGACAACTGGATGGGCCTTCCGGAGATTTCAGTCACCTTAAAGCCTATGTTATAGGTCCGGAAAAGCTGATCCCTTCTGAAGCAGCCAATGAATTCAACGAAATGGAAAGGATTACCGGTGCTAATTATGCTGAATTGGCGCTGGAAATCGCCGAGTACAGGGATGAGGAAACAGAATTTGGCTGGGGCAGGAAAGTAGACCGGCGGAATAGTTATAATCATTTCGTTGTCACTACACCGCACGATGTGCTTAAAGGATTGGCGGCCATACCATATGCAGTAAGTAACAATGCCACTCTTCTCTATGCAGAGGAGGATGGCGGATTGTCTTCAGAGCTTGACAGGTATATATTTTCCCAGCGTTCCGATTGGTTTAAAACTCCTTCAGAAGGACCCTTCCGGCACTTTTGGATTGTCTCCAACAGGATCAGCTATGCGGCACACAGCCGTATGGATTTCGCCGTTGAAAAAGCAGAGTATGCCAGCAAAGGAGCCATAGCCCTGGGGGATTTAGAGGCTTTGCTGCTTATTTTTGTTATTTGGGGCGTGGCATCTGCCCTATTTGTTTGGGTTCATGCTACCCTTACTTTGTCCATGGTAAAAATGCCTGTGAAGATCGCCTGGGGCTTGTCTTCTTTACTTCTGCCCATATTGGGTCCGGCACTTTACCTAAGTTCTTACAGGAGGAAAACAATAAAAATAGATTCAGGTGAATGGCGATGGATTAGACCGCATAGTATCCAAAGCGCTACGGCCACAGCCATGGGTTTTGGTTATGGAGCTACATTAATGGTAGCCATAGGATTCCTGTTTGTATGGTTCGGCTTTCCTTTATTCTATGAATGGACAGGTCCCTTTTTCTGGTTAGGTTCAGGAATGCCTTTAATGATGATAGGAATGTATGTATTTGCAGTGCTGGTGGCGTGGTTGCTTGTACAGTATCCGATGAAAAAATCCATGATGCCTGGAATGTCCTCCGGAAAGCTTAGGAAAATGGCATTTTCAACAACCGCATTGAGTATGCTGGCAGTAAGCCTTGGTATGATGTCGATCACCTGGTTTATGCTCATGGTCAAGATACCTATGATGCCTAAAGAGGATGATGTTTTATGGTTTGGCAGTATCTGGATTGCTTCCTTCGCCGGATTTCTGATAGCATGGCCTCTAAATTGGTTAATGATAAGAAAAGAACTTAAACCCGGGAATGTATGAGGTTATTGATAAATTCATTGGTTATTACTTTTGTATTAAATGCCTGTGGCAAAACCGATGGAGGGCCGGGTGCTGGAAGTCACCCATTACAAAAGGAGGCTTTGGCGACAGCTTATACGGTGCGTATTCCGGGACATTCACCTGAAGAAACGGCTATTCTTCTGACCCAAACAGTTTATCCCGCTACAAGAGAAGATAATGCCGTAGGAGCAATAATAATCTGTCCCCAGGATCCCGCCATTGCATTCACGGCGATGCACCGTATCACCCACATGCCGGTAAATGCTCCCCTTCTTTATCTGGATGAAAACAACCGGATATCAGAGATGACCCTCCGGGAAATGATCCGCCTGCGCCCTGATGGCGTATTTCAGGATCAACGAACAGACGTTTATGCCGTAAATGTGCCGGAGTCTGAGCGGGAAAAGATTGAAGAAATTACTGGGTACAAGATAAGGGCCTTTAATGAAGAAAACCCGGTGGTTCTCGCAAAGATATTAGATCAGTGGCAGTCGGCCATGAAAGCTGATCATATGGACGAGGTGATTATATCTGCAATAGACCATCCTCAGGGAATTGAGCACGGACTGGCACCCATGGGTTGGAATGCGCATATGGGAAAAGGATTTGCATGGGTTTATCAGGATTCCATTCCACCAGCGACAAAAGATATCCTCCGTCGCCGCTTTGGAGATTACGGAGCTTTTATGTATTTGACCGGTGACCCTGAGGTAATTTCTGATAAGGTGGCCCAGGAGCTGGCACAGTTTGGACTGGTGAGAAGGATTGCAGGTCCGACGCCTTATGCCACCAGTGCGGTAAATGCCGGATATAAAGACTTTGGCCGAAACCATGGCTGGTGGTGGGCCTGGATAGACCGTGGCCTCGGGTGGGGCATCGCACAGGCCGGACATAACTATATTATTGGTAATTCAGATAATGTGTTGGGAATGATCCCTGCGGCAGTACTTGGACATATGGGCAAACATGGTCCGATGTTACTTGTAAAACAGGATTCCCTTCCAAAATCTGTTCATGATTATATGAAGATGGTAAAGCCTTTTAAAACGGGTCCCCAGGAAACAATATTAAACTATGCCTGGATAATAGGAGACACTACTTCGGTTTCAGTAAAAGTCCAACAACAGGCTGACAGGTTATTATCACCTTTTAATATACCTATTGATACTACTGTTTACTTAACAAAAGCAGATACACTACAGGAAAAGAAAGAGTAATGGATAACAAAGAAATAAATAAAATGGGTGGCGACCTGTTGGTGCCAATGACCGATAATGACCCTAATGGAAATCCTGTTTATCATCCTATGATTGGAAAAGGAACTTTATGGGGTGGCATAATTGGTGGGATTTTGATTGGCTTTGTTTTTTGGATGATAGCCGATGGTGCATGGGCTGTTGTTGGCTTAGGTCAGCTTTCAAGTGGTGGTCGCGGCCCGGCTGCTTTTGTAGGGTTTTGTATTGGAAGTGGAATAGGAGGATTAATAGGTGCTGTAGCCGGAATTATTTTTATGATAAAAACTAAAGATTAATGATAATTCCCATTGCGGTTCAAAGTAAGAACTTCAAGTTATCATGCACTGCTTTTATTTTAATTATTTGTTTCTGCCACTTAAATGTTGCTGCACAATCACCATTAGCAGAAATCAAAGGACGAGCTACAAATCGTTATACTAAAAAGCCAATTGCTGATGCAGAGATTATCTTAGCTGGAACAGATCCACTACTAGGCACTACAACTGATTCCCTTGGATACTTTTCATTAAAGAATGCGCCCGTAGGAAGATATATAATAGAAGCAAGTCATGTAGGTTTTTCTCCTGAAAATCAGGAGTTATTATTAAGTTCTGGAAGTGGAAATATGTTGTTTTTTTCAATGTCTCCTGTTACAAAACAATTGGAGGAGGTTGTTGTATCAAACTCATCATATACAATTGCCGATAGGATCAACAGCAGGAAAATTTCCATAGAGCAAGCCAAACGCTTTGCTGCTAATTATCAAGATCCAGCACGTATCCTCACCTCTTTTCCAGGTGTTGTACCTCAAAATGATCAAAATAATAATATTGTAGTAAATGGTAAATCCCCACAGGGAATAGGATGGTGGGTAGAAGGTTTCGAAGTGGTAAACCCAAATCATCTAAACAATGCTGGCTTACTAACTGATCGCCCAACACAATCCGGGGGCGGGGTAAATGTTCTTTCTTCACAAATTTTAGATCAAACGAAATTTGTTGGGTTACCCTTTTCATCTACTTATGGAAATGCCTATTCGGGAATAATCGACATGAGCCTTAACGACGGGAATAAATTTGAACAGGATTATTCAGCCCAGGCAAGTCTTTTAGGATTAGAATTTGCAACAGATGGTCCAATTAAAAAAAGAAAATCCAGCTATAATATCAATTATAGATATTCAACCGTCGGTTTACTTTCAAACTTGGGGGTAGATTTCGGAGGTGAGGAGATCAATTTTCAGGATCTATCTTTCAAGATAAATCATCTTTATAATAAAGGTGGGGAACTTAGCATATTTGGCTTTGGGGGAAATTCAAAAAATCATTTTTATGGTCAGAGCAATCCTGATCAGTGGCAGATAGATAAAGATAGTACTCAAATATTATACAACTCTTCTGTTTCTGCAGTTGGTCTTAAAGATGAAAGAAATATTTCGGAAAATTTAGCTTTTACTGCTGGGGGTGTTTTTTCTGTTGCACAATCTACACGGGAAGTTTATGGATTGAACCGTACAAATGAATCCTTTTTCTCAGAAAGCTACTCTTTTAAAAATTCTAAAATTTCAACAAAATTTATGTTGGATTATCTGCAGAAAAGTACGAATATACAAGCAGGGGCAATGATCAATTTTTATAATGAAGAATTAAAGTATAATTCATCATCAAACGAACTTACGGAAGATGGGGTACAAGGAACATTGTTCCAGCCGTTTGTTCAATTTACCCATGTTTTCAATAATAAATTTCAGCTTTCTTCAGGTGTAAGATTCATGTATTTTGATTACAATAAAACTCAAGCAACTCTTCCAAATGCTTGCCTGAAATATTACTTATCTTCAGAATCAGAAGTTAGCTTAAATTACGCCAGGCAAGCACAAAGATTAAATGCTGAAGCGTATGTTAATAAAGCATCAGAATTGGAATTCTTAAAAACTGATTTTTTCAGTCTCGGCTATTTAAAAAACTTTAAAAGAACATTACTTACCACTGAAATTTTTTATCAGCAAATGTCTGATGTGCCTGTCAGTATTATAAACCCCACATTCTCCTTAATTAATGAAGTAGATCCACTTGTAAATGAGTTGCTTGTAAGTAAAGGGACAGCGGAATTCTATGGCTTAAATGCCTCATTTGAAAAACCATTGGATAAAAATATATATTATATAATTTCCGGATCCCTTTATGATGCTTTTTATGAGGGAAATGATGGAATTAAAAGACGAACAAAGTTTAACGGGAATTACTCATTTAGTACAACCGCTGGAAAAGAATGGGCTAAGGTTAAAGAAGATGCCGTGCGATTTTTTGGTGCTAATTTTAAAGTCATTATTGCCGGGGGCGCCAGGTACGCTGACATAGATTTAGAAAAGTCTCAAAATACAAATACAACAGCGTATAATTTTGATAATGGATATGAAAATCAATTCAATAATTTTTATCGGTTTGATGTGAGAATAAGCTGGAGAAAAGAAAAAACTAAATACACACGAGTAATAGCACTTGACATTCAGAATCTTTTTTCCTTCAACAATGCTGCTTATAGTTATTATGATTCACGGAAAAATGAAATGGTAACACAATCTCATTTAGGAATTATACCTGTACTGCTGTATAGACTTCAGTTTTAGTAGCATAAGAGGGACTATTCTACATTAATGGCAAGCCAAGCACAAACAGTTGTTTACGTATGCTGTTACAAAAGAAACATGCTAAGCCCATGAAGACCGTCATTCCATTTCTTTTATTTACTGTATGTTTAGTTCTTCAAAGCTGTTACAGGCTGCTACCGTCAAAAGGAGGAGGGCAGATTTCCTATAAACCTGAAAGAACCGTTGATCCTGCTGATGTTTTATTACCTAAAGGATACCAGATTGATGTAGTAACCACTGGCCTGACATTTCCTACGGCTGTTACTTTTGATGAAGAAGGAACCCTATATGTCATAGAAGCAGGATATTCTTATGGAGAAGTTTTTTTAGAACCTAAATTATTAAGAATAGAACCAAATGGACAAACAACATTAGTTTATGCAGGTGGTAAAAATGGCCCATGGAATGGCGTGACTTATTACAATGGACATTTTTATATAGCTGAGGGAGGTCAACTAGAAGGAGGTAAAATTCTAAAAGTCAACAAAGAAGGAGGGGCTGAAACTCTTGTGGAGGGGCTTCCAAGCCTTGGGGATCATCATACGAATGGTCCAGTGGTAAAAGATAGTTATATCTACTTCGGCCAGGGCACGGCAACTAATTCTGGGGTGGTAGGAAAGGACAATGCACATTTTGGCTGGCTGTATCGCTATGAAGATTTTCATGATATACCTTGTGAAGACATTGTGGTGAATGGCTTAAACTATACAACTGAAAATGTATTGACAGAAGATCCTGATGATAAAGCAGTTACAGGCCCTTATTCACCCTACAACAATAAAGTTGAACCTAATCAGGTAATCAAAGGTGCGATTCCCTGTAATGGTGCTGTGATGCGTGTTCCTATCAATGGAGGTGAGCTTGAATTAGTTGCCTGGGGTTTTCGTAATCCTTATGGTATGGCAGTAGCTCCTGATAGCAATATTTATATCACTCAGAATTCTTATGATGTACGAGGCAGCCGTCCTGTCTGGGGAACAGGAGATGTACTCTGGAGATTGGAAGAAGGACAATGGTACGGCTGGCCTGATTATAATGGCAATCTTCCTGTGATGGCTTTAGAGGTTCCCGGAGAGAAAGATCCAAAACCAGTCCTCTCAACTTATCCGAGTGAACCACCAGCGCCTATGGCAGACTTTGGTGTTCATTCATCGTCAAATGGAATAGATTTTTCCCACAAAGAAAAGTTTGGTTTTCAAGGACAGGCCTTTGTTGCCCAATTTGGAGATATGGCGCCAGGAGTAGGAAAAGTACTTTCTCCTGTTGGATATAAAGTAGTTAAAGTAGATGTTAACACAGGTGTAGTGGAAAATTTTGCAGTTAACCGTGGGAAAGAAAATGGACCCGCATCGTGGCTGAAAACAGAAGGGCTGGAAAGACCTATATCTGTAAAATTTAATCCTGCTGGTGATGCTTTATTCATTGTAGATTTTGGCATACTGACGATGACTAAAGAAGGGGATGCCATTCCATATAAAGAAACAGGTGTAATATGGAAAGTAACAAAGGAAAAATAATAGAGAATATCCGCAACTGTTTAATAGCAGGTTATATTATCATAATTAGTATAACTTTAAATAGTTGTTCTTCAGTGCCACCCTATGCGGAGGTGAAAAGTATGCCGACCCATGAACTGGAAAATGGACGTATTTTATATAACAATTATTGTGCGACCTGCCACCCAAATGGAGGATCAGGTGTGGGATTGGCCATCATTAATAAACCTTTACCGGAATTCTTAATACGATTTCAAATTCGACATGGAATAGGCGTTATGCCAGATTTTGATGAAGATGTATTAAAAGATGAGCAAGTGGAAAGTATAGCAGAGTACCTGGCCTATTTACGCAAAAAATATTATAAGAAGTACCAGTAAATCCAGACCTGTAAGGATTTAATCATAATATTTCTTAAGCTCCTCATAATCTCTACCAGGTTGGAGAGCTTTTGCAACTCACAGTATATATCCATATTGGGGAGCAAAGACTATAAAGAAGAAGGCAGTTTTATGCCTCATAAAAAACAAATCATTTTTTTTAAATAGTCATTTTATAAAAAAATTAAATTCATCATCTAAAAAGCCACGACCCCAACATAGTCTGTTCAAACTTTTTTAATCAAACTCTTTAAAATGTGTTCAAACTTTTTTAAATAACTGTTCAAACTTTTTTACTTTACCCCAAGAGCCACTCGCTTAAAAGCGGGTGGCTCTTTTTATTTAGTATAATTCTGAATTACCCTCTGCAGCTAACAATCGTAGATTTTATACGTCATATATAGTAAATTAGATATAAACTAAAAGCTAAATAATTATGGAAAAGATATGTAAAAACTGTGACCATTGGGAAGCAGGAGTAGAAAATGCTCCTAAACCTGATATGTATGGCGAGTGCAATGAACTAAGCCATCATGAGCTGAACCCCGAATATATACTTCCTGTAATTGACAGAAAGGAATCTTTTGACCCAAATTCTAAAATATATGAATATATAACCGGAGCAAATTTTGGCTGCAATCATTTTGCAGAGGCTTAAAATAATCCAGCTTATAAAAATTAACCAGCCCGGTCCTTCCGGGCTTTTTTGATCATAATATATCCCTATCCTATAATTAACTACCCGGTATAGGATAAATACTCGCTTTTTAACAATGGGCATATCTTATACCGCTCATCTTTGGTATCATCATATAAAGCCTCCAGTAGCTCATAAACATGATTTATTCCTATTCTTTCAACCCATTCAAAAGGGCCATATGGATAATTTGTGCCCAATTTCATTCCTAAATCAATACCCTCCCTGGAAGCAGTTCCCTCCTGAACTGTAAAATAAGCTTCATTAATTATCATACAAATTACTCTTGGAGAAACCATCCCTACCCTGTCTTTTACAATATAATACTGCTGGTTTAATTTATTGAATAGCTTTTCAGGATGTTCCTTATCCTCGGAATTAAATATTGTAAGCTCCCATTTTTCATATTGAAAAAATCCTGGTAACCCATTAAATCCAATCATTTTACACGAAATATCAGGATTATAAAATCGTAATTCTGTAAGGGTGATTTTTGGTGTATTTAATAGAACTGATAACCCCTCAATATCTTTATAGGCCTCAATATTGTCAGGATAATCTTCAATCAGGAAATCAATAACCAAATCCTGCTCTTCAAAGTTTTGTAATGCGAGGCTCACATCCTCCACATGTTCATAATCATGGGCATCTCCCAGTTTATTTTTTACTAAATTAAATTCTCCTTCAGCGCCTATAACTAATATTTTCATATGAAACTTTTTATCTTTGAAAGCAACAAAGTTAAGCTTAACAATAATAAAAATGGCAAAGGAAATAATATTCACTGAAAATGCTCCCAGAGCAATAGGCCCATACAGTCAGGCAGTAATGGCGGGAAATACATTATATGTATCAGGACAAATTGCTATTGATCCAAATACGGGTGATCTTGTTACCATGGATATAACACTCGAAACCCAGCAGGTAATGAAAAACCTGCATATGATATTAGAGCGTGCAGGCATGGATTTTAGTAATGTCGTGAAGTGTACAATCTTCGTTAAGGACCTCAATAATTTTCAGGTGATCAATGAAACTTATGGTAAAAGCTTTAAAAATGATCCTCCTGCCCGTGAAACGGTTGAGGTGAGCAGACTGCCAAAAGATGTAAATGTGGAGATATCCTGTATTGCAGTAAAATAAATAATACAGAAGCCATGATTAAATGATATTAATTCCAGCCAAAGAGGAGACCCTTGTTTTACCTTATTCCTATGAAAAGGTAATTTTGAGGATAAGCCTGCATTTAGATACTCAGGGTGATCAGCCTGAAAAAACCTTTAATGGCTGGATAAAACCAACTACATTTAAAATAATTCAAAAAGTAAGAAGGCCGGATAATTATATTCCGCTGATCATTGGTAAAATTGAGCCAACCTCTAAAGGTTGTATCTTATTCATCAAATATCGGTTATTATACAGTACAAGAATGTTCCTCGTTTTTTGGTCGATCCTTTTAATTCTTCTTTCTCTTTTTTTTGGACTGGAACATAAAGTCTATCTATATGCATCTCTTGCTTTAGGGATTGGCATATTAAATTATCTGATTGTTTATTTTAATTTTAAAAAAAAGGTAAAAATCAGTCACGAACTACTTTTAAAAGTGTTACAATAATAGAAGTCACTAGACATCAATATTTTGTAAATTTGCGGCACGAAAAAAGGAATTATGACGAACGTAAGAGTAAGATTTGCGCCAAGTCCTACAGGCGCTTTACATATCGGAGGACTACGAACAGCATTATATAACTATCTCTTTGCCAAAAAGCATAAAGGGTCAATGGTATTAAGAATTGAGGATACTGACCAGACAAGGTTTATTTCCGGGGCTGAAGAATATATAAAGGAAGCATTGAGCTGGGTTGGCATTTTTCCCGATGAAGGCCCTGAGGGTATTGGTGCTTATGGGCCTTACAGGCAAAGCGAACGAACAGATATATATAAGAAGCACGTACAGCAATTGCTGGATTCCGGTCATGCATATTATGCTTTTGACACACCGGAAGAGCTGGAGGAGATGAGAGAAAGGCTTAAAGCCGCAAAAGTTGCCATACCACAGTATAATTCAATTACACGTATGCAGATGAAAAATTCTCTTACGTTGCCCGAAGATGAGGTTAAAGCAAGACTACAAAGTGGCGAGCCTTATGTGATAAGGATTAAAGTCCCCCATAAAGAGGAAGTCAGGTTAAATGATATGATACGTGGATGGGTAATGGTTCATTCATCAACTATCGATGATAAGGTACTGATGAAATCTGATGGGCTTCCTACATATCATATGGCAAATGTAGTAGATGATTACCTCATGAAGATCACACATGTCATTAGAGGTGAGGAGTGGTTACCTTCAGCTCCT
This sequence comes from Candidatus Cyclobacteriaceae bacterium M2_1C_046, assembly GCA_051418055.1. Taxonomy (GTDB): domain Bacteria; phylum Bacteroidota; class Bacteroidia; order Cytophagales; family Cyclobacteriaceae; genus JBPRGH01. The sequence goes on from JBPRGH010000119.1 coordinate 95,288, forward strand.
CTGCATGTACTTCTTTATAGATTCCTTGGATGGGAAAAAGATATGCCAAAGTTTGCTCACCTTCCCCTTCTGTTAAAACCTGATGGAAATGGTAAGCTAAGCAAACGTGACGGCCTGAAACATGGATTTCCGGTATTCCCTCTAAAATGGAAAGATCCTGAATCCGGTGAGGTAATGAAAGGTTTCAGAGAAGAAGGTTATCTTCCCGATGCTCTTACAAACTTCCTTGCTTTCCTGGGCTGGAACCCGGGGACAAACCAGGAAATATTCACATTTGATGAATTAGTAGAAGCTTTCTCTATTGAAAGGATTGGAAAAGCCGGTGCAAAATTTGATATAAATAAAGCGAATTGGTTCAATCAGCAGTATATTAAGCAAAAGCCTTCAACAGAACTAGCCGAATATTTGTTAGATGATCTGGAGGCTAATAACCTTTCCGCAACTAAAGATTACGCCTCGCAAGTTTGCGAGCTGATGAAGGAAAGAGTTGTTTTTCCTCATGATTTTTTTGAGGAAGGAAAATTTTTCTTTATTGCTCCCGAGGAGTATGATGAAAAGGTTGTTCAGAAAAAATGGGATGAAAATGCTGTCAATGTACTCGAAGAATTTAAAAAGCGGCTTCAGCATGTAGATAAATTAAATGCTGACGATGCAAAAAATATTTTAAATGAGGTACTTGAGGAAAAAGGCATTCCTATCGGTAAAGTAATGCAGGCGGTAAGGCTTTCCATAACAGGAAAAGGAGCCGGACCAGACCTGATGGAAATTATTGCTTTACTTGGCAGTAAAGAAGTGCAGAAAAGAATTGATCATGCACTCAGTACACTTGAAGTAAAACAATCATCATGAGCAAGAAAAAGAAAGATAATAAAAAGGATAAAAAGCAAGACCCAAAGGTAAATCCGGATCTTAAAGGTTTTCAAATAAAAATTGATCCTTTTGGTGAAATTAAATCATCGTATGACATTGATAAGATCAATGAGTTCCTGAATAAAAATGTGGAAGATAAAAAACTTCAGGAACGGGAGGATTACGATAAGATCAAGAAAAAAGGTAAGCCTGGTAAAAAAGGCACTGATGAAGAGGAAGAATAACATTCTATGCAAAGTCATGAAATAGATTACCTGATAAAAGGTGAAAGCATCCAGATAGTTGAAATTGAACTTGATCCTGCTGAAACTGTCATTGCAGAAGCCGGAGCTATGCTTTATATGGAGCAAAATATCACCTTCGAAACAAAAATGGGTGATGGCTCAAATGCCGATAAAGGCTTTTTGAGTAAAATTGTATCTGCCGGAACACGCCTTTTGACAGGTGAGTCACTATTTATGACACATTTTACCAACCGTGGCAATACAAAACAAACGGTAGCTTTTTCTGCTCCTTATCCCGGTACAGTAATCCCTTTAAATCTTTCATCTTTGGCAAACCATGAAGTAATCGTTCAGAAAGATGGATTTTTATGTGCCGCCATGGGCACCAATCTTGCCATTCATTTTAATAAAAAGATTGGCTCCGGACTTATAGGAGGTGAGGGTTTTATACTTCAAAAATTAAGAGGTGACGGGATGGCCTTTGTTCATGCCGGAGGTACTGTCATAGAAAAGGAGCTTAATAATGATATCTTACGCGTTGACTCCGGATGTATTGTTGCCTTTGAATCCACTATAGATTTTGATATAACTACTGCAGGTGGTTTACGTTCCATGATCTTTGGTGGTGAAGGTATTTATCTGGCCACTTTAAAAGGAAAAGGCAAAGTCTGGCTTCAATCTATGCCTATCAGAAAACTTGTACAGGCTCTGGCTCCTTATGGACGCAATAGCAAGAAAGAATCAGGCTCCATTTTAGGTGATTTCCTTGAGCGAAGCTAGCATTATAACTTTTTCAAATATTCATTTTTCTATTATCAATTGCCATTTTTATGAAAATAGGAGTTATAAAAGAAGGTAAAGTCCCCATTGACAAAAGAGTACCTCTAACACCATCTCAGGCCAGGGAATTAATGGATAAATTCCCTGAAATTGAAGTTGTGGTTCAATCCAGCGATATAAGGTGCTTTAGTGATGAAGAATATCGCAGTCATCAAATAAAAGTTGTAACTGATGTTGAAGATTGCGATGTATTAATGGGAGTAAAAGAAGTACCTATTGATAAATTAATACCAAATAAAACCTACTTTTTTTTCTCACATACCATCAAAGAGCAGCCGTACAACCGTGAATTGCTTCGGAATGTGCTAAAAAATAAAATTACCCTTATTGATTATGAGGTTCTGACGAATAAAGAAGGTGTTCGCCTGGTGGCTTTTGGCCGCTATGCAGGCATTGTAGGAGCCTATAATGGCATCTGGGCATACGGAAAAAGATATAATTTATTTAATATACGCAGGGCTCATCAATGCTTTGACCTCGATGACCTTAAAAATGAATATCAAAAGGTAAAATTACCCGCAATTAAAATTGCCCTTACAGGTGGGGGAAGAGTTGCACGTGGTGCTATGGAGGTACTTAACGGAATGGGGATTCGTAAAGTGACCCCGGCTGAATACCTCAACAGGTATTTTAATGAGCCTGTATATGTACAACTAAATTCACGTGATTATCATAAACGTAGAGAAGGTGGAAATTATAGCCGAAGTGAATTTTTTGAAAACCCTGAGAAGTATGAAAGTGAATTCATTAAATATACTAAAGCAACTGATCTGATGGTTGCCGGGGCATTCTGGGATCCGCGTGCACCGGTACTTTTTGAGCGCAAGGATATTTTAAGAGAAGATTTTAAAATACGGGTGATTGCAGATATCACCTGTGATATAGAAGGATCTATACCTTCTACTAAAAAACCTACCACTATTGATGAACCCATCTACGATTTTAATCCAAGTGATGATCGTGTTGAGCCTCCTTTAAAAGAAGAAGGTAACATAACAGTAATGGCAGTTGATAACCTGCCATGTGAACTGCCGCGGGATGCTTCAGAAGATTTTGGACGCGAATTGGTTGATAATGTACTTCCTTACCTTATAAAAAAAGATACTGAAGAAGTAATTGAAGGCGCTACAATTGCAAAAGATGGAAATTTAACACAACAATTTGCCTACCTTACGGATTATGTAGGTAAGTTATGACCTTTCATGAAACAGAACTTATAAAAAAGTCCAGGCAGCATGCAGCGGAGATACTTCAAACTTTGCCTGATGAATTTTACTACCATAATTTAGTACATACTGAAGAAGTTGTAGCTGCAGCTATTGAAATCGGCAAAAATTCGGGACTTACAGTAAAGCAAATAGAAGATGTAGTAATTGCTGCCTGGTACCATGATCTTGGCTATAGCAAAAATGTAGATAACCATGAGGAGGAGAGCGTAAAAATCATGGAAGAGCAGTTGCTGAAATGGAAGCAGCCAAAAGAAAGGATCCAGAATATCGCTGCCCTCATCAGAGCCACAAAAATCCCTCAATCCTGTCCTTCACTTGAGTCTAAGGTGTTATGCGATGCTGATCTTTACCATCTATCCCATAAAAAATTTGAAAAAAAGTCAGAAGATCTACGCAAGGAGATAAATGCACTTAAGAATCTGGAAGTTTCCAGGGAAGAGTGGCGGAGACTTAGCCTTAATTTTTTATCAACTCATAATTATTTTACAAAATATGCACAGGAAAACCTTGGGCCAAAAAAAGAACATAATCTTGAAATGCTAAAGGATCAGGATCAATGATTTTGAGCTTTTTCTTTTTCCTTTAAATATTTATAAAAATCAATCTGTGATCGTATTTTATCCTTTCCCTCATCTGTATTTATATTTCTAAGATTTTTATCCAGAACAGTTGCTTTTACATTATCATTTAATTGTATCTGTAGAAATTTTCTAATCTCTTCCTGTAGCGCCTTATCTTTTAAAGGATATACAACTTCAATTCTACGATACAAATTTCTTTTCATCCAGTCTGCTGATCCTGAATAAAACTCTTCTTTTCCATCATTATAAAAATAAAAAATTCGGGTGTGTTCAAGATATCGGTCAACAATACGGGTAGCATTAATATTCTCACTCAGGCCGGGAATACCGGGTCGTAAACAACAAATGGCCCTGATAATTAAATCGACTTTTACACCAGCGTTACTCGCCTCATATAGCTTATCAATCATAACTTCATCCTGAATATTATTTAACTTCAGAATGATATGAGCATCTTTACCAGCTTTAGCATTTTTGATCTCCCGATCTATTAAATTTATAAAAAATTCCTGCAGATTAAACTGAGCTACAAAAAGATCCTTAAAATCTATATTTTCTTCTTTTTTCGGGTTATTGAGGTATTTAAAAAGCTTCAGGAGCTCCTTATTCATTTTTTTATCAGAGGTAAATAAAGCGATATCTGCATATGTAGTTGCTGTTTTTTCATTAAAATTACCCGTTCCATAAAAGCCATATAAAGCTTTTTTATCCTTTTCCCTACGCTGTATCAGTGCTACTTTTGCATGGACCTTGAGGCCTGGAATACTGTAAATAATATTTACACCAGCCTCTTTCATTCGCTCAGCCCATTTTAAATTATTTGCCTCATCAAATCGGGCCTTAATTTCAACAAATACAGTTACTTTCTTTCCGTTTTTTGCCGCGCTTATTAAAGCATTACTGATGAATGATTCCTCCGCAATTCTATAAAAAGTGGCATAAATATGCGTGGTATTGGGATCAAGGGCAGCTTCATTAAAGAACCGCAATACATAATCGTAGGTTTGATAAGGAAAATGTACCAGCACATCTTTCTTGTTTATACCTTCAAATATCGATGAATAATTATCCAGATAATTGCAATTAAGGGTAGGTTGAGGTTCATATTCAAGTTTAGGGGCTACAGGATTTTTTAAATCCATCAGATCATGCATATTATGATATATTCCGCCGGGAACAAGATCTTCATTACTCAACTCATAAGTTTCCTGAAGAAAAGAAAGCATATCTGCAGGCATACGGCTGTCATAAAGAAAGCGTGATGGAACTCCTAAATTCCTTTTCTTTATCTGTTTCTGTATTTTCTTGACCAGATTACCTGAAAATTCATCTTCAATATTCAGATCAGCATCGCGGTTCAATTTAATACTGTAGCTTCTCTTAATCGTATAGCCCGAAAAAATAAAATCAAGATTTTCTTTTATAACGTCTTCTATTGCAATGAAATAATATTGATCGTTTATTTCAGGAAGTTCTATAAACCTTTCAATATGGTCGGTGGGTACTTTTACTTTACCATAACACTTATCACAGTCATTTCTTCGTTCTAGTTCAGTGATCAGGTATAGCGCCCGGTTTTCTAAAAAGGGAGGCGCTGCCATATCACCACTGATAATAACCGGTTGCAGGTAGGATAATATTTTACTTTTAAAATAGTGTTCGAGATAATCTTTATGTGCTTTCTTAATAGCCTGATTGCGATACAGGGTGATGCCGTTTTTTTTAAGCTCAGGAAGAATTTCTTCCTTTTTTATCCGCCCAAATTCCTGCTGCTGACGATTGACGGTCGTTAATATTTTCTTTAATAGAGTTTTCGGAGCGGTTTCAAATTGCTTATTTATTTTTTTCTTATCGATATCTACCACACTTCGTAAGGCCGCAACCCTCACGCGGAAATATTCATCAAGATTTGAAGAATAAATCCCTAAGAACCGTATTCGCTCATATAACGGCACATTAGGATCCGCCGCCTCCATAAGTACCCTTTCATTAAAAGATAACCAGCTTAAATCCCGGTCTATATATTTTTGTTCCTCTACAGTAAGATCAATTGACATGTTTAATGATTAAAACCGTCATGATAACAGATAAAACAAATCAAAGTTGTAGAAAATAAAAAACCCCAAGGATTACTCCCCGGGGTTTTTAAAATAAGATTTATTAAATTAAGCTGCCACTTCTCCCTCTAAACCATCAGCAAGAAGAACTGCTTTATTATTTAGTACCTCTACAACACCACCAGTAATAATTACCTGATGAGCGCCGCTTTTATCTTTATATACAACTTTTCCCTCACGTAAAGTACTTATCAAAGGGGCATGGTCATTCATAACCTGAAAAGAACCATCAACACCCGGAAAAGTAGCAATAGTAACTTCTCCTTCAAATACCTTTTTAGCTGGTGTAACGATTTCGAGAAACATAATTTATAAGATTAAGGCCGCCTCGCGACGGATCGTAAATTTCAATTTTATTTTGTTTCGGCAAGCATTTTCTCACCCTTAGCAATTGCCTCATCAATATTACCTACAAGGTTAAATGACATTTCAGGAAGGTGATCAAGTTCTCCGTCCATAATCATATTAAATCCTTTGATAGTGTCTTTAATATCAACAAGAACACCTTTCAGGCCTGTAAACTGCTCAGCAACATGGAAAGGCTGGGACAAGAATCGTTGTACACGACGTGCTCGGTGTACTACTTCCTTATCCTCATCAGAAAGCTCATCCATACCGAGAATAGCAATAATATCCTGAAGCTCTTTGTAACGCTGAAGGATCTCCTTCACACGCTGTGCACAGTCATAGTGCTCATCACCTAAAACTTCTGCGCTAAGGATCCGTGAAGTAGAATCCAAAGGATCCACAGCAGGATAAATTCCTAACTCAGCAATTTTACGGGATAATACTGTAGTAGCATCAAGGTGAGCAAACGTTGTAGCAGGGGCAGGGTCAGTTAAATCATCAGCAGGTACATATACTGCCTGTACTGAAGTAATTGATCCACGCTTAGTAGAAGTAATCCTTTCCTGCATGGCACCCATCTCTGTAGCAAGTGTAGGCTGATAACCCACCGCAGAAGGCATACGACCTAAAAGAGCAGACACCTCAGACCCGGCTTGTGTAAAACGGAAGATGTTGTCAATAAAGAATAGAATATCCCTACCCTGACCTGTTCCATCTCCATCACGGAAATATTCGGCAATAGTAAGACCGCTCAAAGCAACACGTGCACGTGCACCCGGAGGCTCATTCATCTGGCCAAATACGAAAGTTGCTTTAGAATCTTTGAGAGCTTGTTTATCGACTTTTGTAAGATCCCATCCACCTTCTTCCATTGAATGGCGGAAACCTTCACCATAATTCACAATGCCTGATTCAAGCATCTCACGAAGAAGGTCATTACCCTCACGTGTACGCTCACCAACACCGGCAAATACTGAAAGACCGGAATAAGCTTTTGCAATGTTATTGATAAGCTCCTGGATCAACACGGTTTTACCAACACCGGCACCACCAAATAAACCGATCTTACCACCTTTAGCATAAGGCTCAATAAGATCAATGACTTTAATCCCTGTATATAATACTTCTGTAGAAGTAGTAAGTTCTTCAAATTTTGGTGCAGAGCGGTGAATAGGTAATGTACCTGTTCCTTCCGGCTGGTCGATACCATCGATTGCTTCGCCAACTACATTAAAAAGTCTCCCTTTTATACCTTCACCTGTAGGCATTTGAATAGGTGACCCTGTATCAACAACTTCCATCCCTCTCACAAAACCTTCGGTACTATCCATCGCGATAGTACGTACACGATCTTCACCTAAATGTTGCTGGGTCTCTAAAACCACCTTCTGCCCATTTGCCTTGGTTACTTCCAATGCATCTAATATATTAGGTAATTTGGAGTTGTCGAAGCTTACGTCAACAACTGGTCCAATCACCTGTGCTACTTTTCCGATATTAGCCATTTTGGTATTTTTAAAATATGCGTTTATTAGCCTATTAATTTCAGAGTGCAAAATTACTGCGAAATTAAGTGAATGCCAAAACCACTGACTTTTTTTATTACCAAGAAGTTAATAAAATATTACTTACGCCGGGAGTACGATCCTAAAGGTTGTACCTACACCTTCCTCCGTCCATTTTACGAAGATTTTTCCCTGATGATAATTCTCAATAATTCGCTTTACCAGGGCAAGGCCTAAGCCCCAGCCTCTTTTTTTAGTAGTATACCCGGGATTAAAAACATTTTTAACATTAGATTTTGGGATCCCTCTTCCGTTATCTTTCACATCAATGAATATTCTGTTCTCGCTCCCTCTTAAGATCCTTATCATTATATTTCCCTCCGGATGCTGAATAGCATCTGCCGCATTCTTTACCAGGTTTTCAAGGACCCATTCAAATAATGAAATATTTAATTTTGCTTTTATTTCGTCTGAAAGAGCTACAATATTAATTGTTATTTTATTGGAGATCCGTGGTTTCAGATAACTGATGGTATTCTCTACTACATCATTAACATTTTCTTCTTTTAATAAAGGTGCACTTCCAATACTGGAGAATCGCTCTGTGATCAACTCCAGTCGATAAATATCCTTATCCAGCTCATCCATGACAACAGATTGAGAGGCCAGTTCCGGATTTTCCCTTAGATGCTCCATCCAGGCCAGTAGCGAAGAAATTGGGGTGCCAAGCTGATGAGCCGTCTCTTTTGCCATCCCTACCCAGACCCTGTTCTGCTCGGCAGATCTCGAATAATTAAAGGCGAGATAAGCGACCAAAGCCAGAAAGGCAATAACAGACAATTGAATATAAGGATATGCCCTTAATTCATACAAGAGGTCGGAATTCCGGTAGTAGACTTTCTGTATGGCATAAATATTCCCTTCCTCATCGATATTTGGTATTTCAATAGGCTCATATGCATTGCGCATAACCCTGATCTCATTTTGAAGCTTCTTTGTAATTTCATCCGGCGATAAAGACGCAGAATCCAAATCAATGTTTCTAAAAAACTGAACATTACCTGCATCGTCAACTAAAATTGTTGGGATCGAATTGTTTTGAAAAAGGATCTCATTTGTTACAAAATATACTTCACTATCACCAGATTGATTAAAGGTATATTCCAGGGCTTTGGCATATAGCTCAACCTGGCGCTTTTCGCGCGCTTTGAGATTTTTTACCAGCAGATTCGTATAATATATAGATCCTACACTTACTAATAAAGCTGTCGCAATGACAATCCATTTTATTGTGGATTTATTTTTTTCAAAATCAAATAATTGTGTAGCTGAGGTCATCAAATTAGAAACAGGACTGAAAAGTAATTATTGTCTGCCACAAATAAAAAAGGCCACACATTTTTTTGTGCAGCCTTTTAACCTGAAAACCAAATTATCAAATCAATTTCGGGCCATAAGCCATTTTCCCAAAGTTTTATAGCTGACTTTTGTGCCATGCATTAAAATCCCAATACGATAGATCCTTCCGGCTAGCCATATCGTAAAGACAAACCCGCCAATCAATAAGATCATGGAAAGAATCAATTCCCAAACAGGGACCTCAAATCCTATTCTTCCCATCATAACTATTGGAGAAGTGAATGGTATAATAGATAACCAAAAACTGGGACCTCCATGTGGATCATCAAGGACAAACATAAACAAGCCCATAAATCCTATGATAATGGGTAACATTATTGGAAACATAAACTGCTGGGCATCCGATTGATTTTCAACAGCTGAACCAACCGCAGCAAATAATGCGCCGTACAATAAAAACCCTCCAACAAAATAAACTATAAAACAAAAAGCTATATAACCAAAAGGTATGGCATTCCATTGAGCTATCACCTGCTGAAAATCAGGATCCTGCCCTAATGATGTAGAGGCCTGTGCCTCCGGCAAATTTTGCATCACTCCTGAAGCCATATCAGCACCTGAAGCATCAAATCCAAAATAAGTTAAAGTTATACTGCTCAAGATAGTGATAAGCACCAACCAGATAAGTATCTGTGTAAGGCCAACTGCCGCAACTCCTAATACTTTACCTAACATAAGCTGGAAAGGCCTGACAGTAGAAACAATAATTTCAACAATTTTATTATTCTTTTCCTCGATCACACCCTGCATGACCTGGGCGCCATATACAAAAAGAAAAATATAGATCAACATACCTGTAGCATAACCTATTCCGCTGGCCCATCCGGCGCTGCTGATTTTTTCCTCACCGGTTTCAGTTACATTAATGGAAGCTATGGAAATATTCGACTTCAGGCTATCCAGTGTCTCCTTAGTTATTCCTGACCTTTTCAATTTGATCTCCTCCAGGCTTCTTTCCACCTCCTTTTCTATATCACTGATCACAGTAATGCTTGGGTTTTCCCTGCTGTAAAAAGTAACTCCCGCGGGATCATCTACATTCAGCTCAGGTACATATAAAAGCCCGAAATCTCCCGTTTCGCTAAAGGCTGTTTTGGCCTGTTCAAGGTCAAGATCAACTTTCACAAAATTAAATCGCGAGGTTTCTTCAAAATTTAATAAGCCGCTTTCATCAACTACCTGTACTACTTTAATTTCGGCATTTAATTTTTCCTGTACTGCGACATAGGCCATTCCCCCTATTATTAATGGAAATATCAACGGTACAAGCAGAGTAGCTATTAAGAAAGACTTCTTTTGAACCCTGCTTAAATATTCTCTTTTTATAATTAATAAAATCTTATTCATTGCTTCCTCCTTCCCTCACCTGAGAAATAAATATTTCATTTATGGTAGGTATCTTTTCCAGGAAAGAATAAACCTCCACCTGTTGAATCAAAGCCTGCAACAGCTCATTAGGAGACTGCTGCTGCTCAAGCTTTATCAGTGACTGGTTATAACCTTCTTCTATATGTTTTGAATCCAACATCCTGTATTTTTCAGCTAAGCCATTTAGATCCCCTTTAAACTGTACCTGAAAAGTATTGGTACTAAATTGACGTTTGATATCTGATTTTTTTCCCTCGAGGATTACATTCGCCTTATTTATTAATGCAATATGATCACATAATTCCTCTACTGATTCCATTCGATGGGTTGAAAAGATGATGGTACTGCCATTCTTTTTTAATTCAAAAATCTCATCTTTAATAAGATTGGCATTTATCGGGTCAAAACCGCTAAAAGGTTCATCAAGTATTACAAGTTCGGGCTCATGCAGGATAGTAGAGATAAACTGTATTTTTTGAGCCATACCTTTCGAGAGGTCCTCAATTTTTTTATTCCACCACTCAAAGATCTCCAGCTTTTTCGTCCACTGCTTACTTCTTATCACAGCTTCCTTTCTTGACATCCCTCTTAATTGAGCAAGATAAACCAGCTGCTCTCCCACCTTCATTTTCTTATACAAGCCTCTTTCTTCAGGCATATAACCGATCCTGCTGATATGTTTTGGGTTTAATTTTTCACCATTGATAAAGATATCCCCTGTATCAGCTTCTATTATCTGATTTATAATTCTTATTAATGTAGTCTTTCCTGCTCCATTTGGCCCTAGTAAACCAAAAATGGTTTGTTTTGGGATACTTAGATTAACCCCTGCCAGTGCAACATGATTACCGTAAGTTTTTTTTACATTTTCAGCTCTTAATGCTTCCATGGCTTAAATTATTTCAAAAGCCGAAATTATTAAATTCTTTTGGTAATCTTACATAGACTATAGAATTTAGGCTAAGCGGTTTTATAAGTATCGCTAAGAGAATATTTCCGTGACAAGTACTTTATTAAAAAAATCAATTAGCTATTTTAGAGGGATGAAAATTTTCCGATTACTGTATTCGGCATATGCAGCAATCATTTTTGCTATTTTATTCCTGATATTTTTTTTACCTCTGTTAGTTCCAAGGTATTTCACTTCCATGTACCAGTTAATTGGTTTAATTAACAGAGTATGGGCAAAGCTATTTTTTATGCTCATTGGGATACCTGTAAACATTAAATATCATTCAGCAATAAAAAAACAGCAACAGTATATATTTTGCCCAAATCACTTCTCCTACATTGATATCCCTCTTCTTGGACTTACAAAACATAATACAGTTTTTGTAGGAAAAAATGATATGGAGAAAATCCCGCTTTTTGGTTTTATGTATAAAGGCCTCCATATTACAGTAGATCGTTCCAAATTAAAAAGCAGATCTGAAACAATAATAAAGTCGCTAAAAGCAATTGATGAGGGGAAAAGCCTGATCATATTTCCCGAAGGAGGTATAATATCGCAAAATCCTCCACAAATGGTTGGGTTTAAAGATGGGGCTTTTCGGGTGGCTATAGAGAAACAAATACCTGTTGTGCCTGTCACAATTGTAAATAATTGGATAATTTTGCCTCCTGATCTGCTTTTAAGCTGGAAGCCTGTTCACATGATTTATCATAAACCTATTGAAACTAAAGGTATGACTTTAGATCAGCTGAATGAATTGAAAATAATAACATACCGCTGCATTGATCAGGAAGTGAAAAAATACTTATAATGAAAGTAGATAAAAAGACTTTATATAAGATTGCGCATCTCTCCAGGCTGGAAATAAAGGAGCAGGATGAGGAACGGATATTGTCTGATATGACAAAGATCCTAACCTGGGTAGAAAAGCTTAATGAAGTGGATACGGAGGGAGTAGAGCCCCTAACTTCAATGTCGCATGAGGTGAATATATTACGTGAAGATGAGGTAAGGCCGCATCTTGAGCATGAAAAAGCGCTAAAACATGCCCCAAAAAAGGACCCTGACTATTTCAGAGTACCTAAAGTTCTTGAATAATATGGTAAGATATTTCTGGAGAGACTGGTCAAAACCATTTAGAATATTTCTTTTCTTTCTCTTGTCTCTTGCTATTGTTAGTGTACTGTTTTTCTGTTTTACCTATTTTTCAGGTTATGAGCTGGTAATCAACTGGAGAAGCCTGGCTTATTTTCAAAATGTTGATTTTACTCTCAACGAATTAGAGATCTTCCCTTTCCAGCTGGAGATCCCTGCCGATAACATGGTGATCCTGCAACGATTTATTGCATCTCCGCTACAGGTAAATCTTGTATTAAACCACATTCTCTTAATTTTTGCCTTTATGAGCTTTGTTGTTCTTTTAACTATTGCCAGCTTTTTATCCAGGCTTTGGTTTTTAGTCAGCATGGCTATATGGATCCTGATTTTATCAAGCCTGCGTTTTGAAATGCTTTTATTCAATGGTGAATCCGGCTATTTACCACTAATTCTTGTTGCAGGATCTACAGTTGCACTTACGTATTATTTTAATGATTTTGGTAAAAACATTTCTTTTGTTTCCAGAGCCCTTTTAAATTTTTTGTTAGTCGCTGTTTTAGCTTTAATCATCTGGTTCTTTTCAGAGAAACAATATCCTTTTCTATTTATAACCTCTAATTCTGTTATTATCCTGATGATCATAAGTGTGATCTTCATCTTAATAATATCTCATGAAATTGTTGCCTCCTTTATCTATATTATCACCGGAGCATCTTCGGGAGGAAAGAACAATCATGTCCATTTTTTTATAATCACTGGTATTTACCTGATCAATTTAATTCTGCTGTACCTCTACCACATTAATAAAATCAACTGGAACATCTGGTATATAAATCCCTACCTGTTGTTAGTAATCTCTTCAGTTTTAGGTTTATGGGGTTTTAAGCAGCGCGAAGAGCAGTATAAGCATATATTCCCCTTTGCTCCCATTGGAGGTTATCTTTATTTATCTTTGGCTATTATCACTTTTGCAACCATAGGATTTTTTTATGGTTCGGCTAATGATCCTGCTTTTGAAGTTATTGAAGAAGCCATTATTTATGGACATTTATCTTTTGGCTTCCTCTTTTTGCTTTATATTTTGGCAAACTTCAGTGGCCCGTTGAGCAAAGGGTTGAAAGTTAACAAGATCCTTTATCGCCCTTCATCAATGCCTTATTTTATGTTCCGATTTGCAGGACTGGTTGGAGTTTTTGCATTTGTTATTATCGCAGGCTGGAGCATTCCCTTCAATTATACGTTTGGTGCTTTTTTCAATCAACAGGGCGATTATGCTAATGTGTCAGGTAATGATTATATGAAAGAAGGCTATTACCAACAGAGCCGTATTTATGCTTTCTTAAATCATCATGCAAATTATGCCCTGGCAAATTATTATGAGGACCGAAATCAAATGGGACGGGCAAGTTCATCTTATATTAAAGCCATTACAGGCGACCCTTCCCCTCAGGCATATGTAAACCTGGCAACACTTTACGAGAATAGTGACAGATATTTTGATGCTTTATTTACGCTGCAGGAAGGGGCAACATTTAATGAAAGCGGTCCGGTATATAATAACCTGGCTCTTCTATACTCTAAAACAGATATTATTGATTCTACATTTTATTATCTGGAAAAAGCTTTATACGACAATGATTCGCATGATGAGGCAGTTGCTAATCTTGAAGCTTTTGCGGCTGTACATAATTTAGGCTCTTATATAGATTCCCTTGAATATCAGGTTCAGGAAGATGATATTTTATTCTTGAACAATAAGGTAGTAAGATATAATCAGCAGAAAAGGTTTTTCGGTAATATTCCTGATGTGATAGTAAAAGCTAAGGATACTAATTTATTTGCTGCCGGATTAGCCTATAATTACCTGATAAATACCGTTTATCATGAAGATACAGCTAATATAAAATCTGTTATTGGACTTTCTGATAAATTTCTCAACACTGTTTATAACGAAAATATCCGGTATGGACAATCTGCGGCAGATTATTATCATTTTTATGTTGCTGATGCATTTCGTAGACTTAATTTACTGGCAAATGACAGTTATACCAACAATGCCAAATACTTCAAAATGTTAGGTATTTGGGCCCTGGAGCAGGAGGCACCGGATCAGGCAGCTATTTTCTTTAGATCTGCAAGAACAGAAGGTGCTACTTCTGTAGCCTGGCTGGAGGCATTTAGCCTTTTGCTCGACAACAATATTGACAGTACACTACAGGTAATTGATTTTGCAAGGAATGATACCATTAACACTTTTATCATTCAAGAAATGGCTAAGGCTAAACCTGGTGATTCAGATCAGGAGACCCTTTTTTATTTAAAATATCATCTTCCTTACTACGATACTACTTCTTTTAAAAATTTAGTAAATACTATTAAAGACAGTAATTTACGTGCTGAAGCAATTCTTTCATTTAGCAAAAGACTTTTTGATTACGATCTTACAGAACCTGCAATTATGATATATTCGATGCTTGCAGACCTCCAGCTAACTGATCAAATGCTTTTTGATAAAATAATTAATTATGAAATGAAGCTTTTTGCGGACCAGGGACGTATTATGGCTCTGGCCAATTATATTAATGATAATGATATCGAATTTTCATTCTCAAATTTTGATCAAAGAGTATTTTATACCGGCATGTTAAATGCGGCATCAGGTGATAGTACCGGTGCTCTTAAAAACTTTAGATGGGTAGCTAATAATTTACCTTTTAATGAAATGGAAGTTGTAAAGGCAACGGAGTATATCAGCCTCTATACAAAAGATGATTTTGAGGTATATAACCTACTTTTAAATGCCTTAGAATTAAATCCTAAATCAGTACGCTTACTAAAAGCCTACACAATAGAGGCCACACGACTAGGGCTGGATGACTTTGCTTCTCATACACTTGAGGAACTGAAACAATTAGTCCTACCAACGCATTATAATTCTTTTATTCAAAAACTGAAAGAATTACAGGAGGAAGAATTTCAGGAGTAAGAACCTTAATCCTGAAGAGCAGAATTTACTATTTGCTGTATCTTATTGTTAATTTTAGGCAAAAGTTCTTCACAGGCATGCAGTTCGTAATATTCAGCATATCTTCCCATCCGCCATATACCCACATGGCTTAACCCATTGGTACCTTTCCAGACCAGTAGTTTTAATGGTAACTCCATTCCCATTCGCTGATCACATTGCATTAGCTGAGTGCCAATTTTAGGATCACCAAATAATATTAGAGTAGTTGGCAGTAACTCCATACCCGCTTTTTCAGCTGCTTTGGAATGCTCTATTACAGAGAATACGTTTAAATCATTACGCTCTATCTCAGACTTCAGGTCCTCCACAAGCTGCTCAACGGATTTATCGGAATTTAATACCAGCAAAGAATCTTCGGCTTCTACTACTTCCTGTGTATTACATGAAATAAATAAAAGAATTAACGAGAGCTTTAGATAATACATATTTTCTCTTGTTTTAAAGGAAATATAATTAATAAGCAGGTAAAATCTAAGGATGTTTAAATTAATGGGTTTAAATTTTTACCTTTGTGCCGCTAAAAAAGATACGCATGGAACCAAAGAAACTACCTTTACACGAGATTCACGAATTTTACAATGCCAGGATGACTGCATTTGCAGGTTACCTTATGCCTGTAAGATATTCCTCTGACAAAGATGAGCATATGGCGGTAAGAAACAGCGTAGGGATCTTTGATGTATCCCATATGGGTGAATTTATTCTTAGAGGACCAAAAGCCCTTGACCTGATACAAAAAATAACCACTAATGATGCCTCTAAACTTTTTCCCGGACGAGCACAATACTCCTGTTTACCAAATGGACAGGGTGGCATTGTTGATGACCTGATCGTTTATATGCTCGCTGAGAATGAATACATGCTGGTCGTTAATGCTGCAAATATTGAAAAAGACTGGAACTGGATTTCCTCTCAGAATGACATGGGAGTTGAGATGGAAAATATCTCTGATGATATCTGCCTCTTTGCAGTACAGGGACCTAATGCCACAAAAGTTCTACAGGATCTTACCGACACTGATCTTTCTTCAATAAAATTTTATCATTTTGAAAGCGGGACCTTTGCTGGTGCAGAGAATGTAATAATTTCTGCAACAGGATATACAGGTTCAGGTGGGTTTGAACTTTATATAAATAAAAAAGATGCACCCGAAATTTTCAGAAAAATAATGGAAGCGGGTGAAAAATTTAAAATTAAACCTATAGGCTTAGGAGCCCGGGATACATTAAGGATGGAGATGGGTTACTGCTTATATGGTAATGATATCGATGATACCACCTCTCCTATCGAAGCAGGCCTTGGATGGATCACAAAATTTGATAAAGATTTTATTAATAAGGAAGAGTTTGAAAAACAAAAGAAAGAGGGAGTTGCTGAAAAGCTGGTAGGTTTTAAAATGGTCGACCGGGGAATACCTCGTCAGGGATATAGCATACTAAACGGCGCGAATGAAGAAATTGGCCGTGTAACCTCAGGAACTATGTCTCCTTCATTAAATATTGGTATTGGTTTAGGGTATGTAAAAACAGGATTTGCAAAACCAGGTACCACTATTTTCATCAATATCCGGGATAGGTCTTATGAGGCTAAGATCGAAAAGTTACCATTACTGAATAATTAAAAATTGTGAGAAAAATTGATGTTTGTCTGAGCCCTCAATTACTGGGGCTCTACGACCTTGAGGGACGAATTGTTGTGGTGGTTGATATTTTACGCGCAACTTCCTGTATGGTATCTGCTTTTGGTCATGGTATAAGATCAATTATACCATTTGCCGACGCTGATGCATGCCTGCAAATGCGCCGGTCCGGTTATATTGTGGCAGGGGAACGAAACGGAAAAAAAATCGAAGGCTTCGATCTTGGAAATTCTCCCCTTCATTATGTTGAAGATGAATTTACAGGTGAAAAACTAGCAATGACTACCACTAATGGTACAGTTGCCATAAATAGTTCAAGGGAGGCTAAGGAGCTGCTGATTGGAGCATTCCTAAATCTTTCAGCACTAACAGAATACCTTAAAACTAAAACAGAAGATATCCTCATTTTATGTGCAGGCTGGAAAGGTAAAGTAAACCTTGAGGATACTCTTTTTGCCGGAGCACTTGTTAACAATCTAAAGAACGAATGTGAATGTGAGTGTGATGCTCCTCAGCTGGCAGAAACGGTGTGGTTGTCGGCCAAACACGATCCAATGGGATATCTTAGATCCTCCTCACATGTACAGCGGCTTAAAAATTTAGATATTGAAGAAGATATCGAGTTTTGCCTAACACTTAATGCTTATAATCTCATACCTTTTTTAGATGGAGATCAGCTGGTTGCAAAATATTTTTAATATTTCTTCCAGAATGACCTGCTGAAAAGCATCAATACTGTAAATAACTCAAGGCGACCGAGTAACATCAGGAAGCATAGCAGCCATTTAGCAAAAGGAGTAACTTCTGAAAAAGTATAAGCAGGCCCTACATCGCCAATACCAGGGCCGATATTCCCGAGGGAGGTTGCAACAGCTCCTAGCGCCGTTTCGAAATCCATCCCGGTAAATGAAATGACAAATACAGCTAACCCAAAGATTAGCAGGTAGATCATAATAAAAGCGAGTACATTATACGTGATCTCCCTGCTTACCGCCACTCCATTAAGCCTTACCGGAATGATAGCACTTGGATGTAACTGTCTCTTCATTTCCAAAAAGCTATTCTTAAAAAGAAGGGTATGACGTACTACTTTTATACCCCCAGAGGTCGAACCAGCACTACCTCCCATAAACATAAACAAAAAGAAAATAACTGTAAGGAAAGGGGCCCATGCCGTATAATCCGCAGAAGCAAAACCAGTTGTAGTTATAATAGAAACAACCTGGAATAAGGTATCCCTGAAGGACTTTTCAAAGCTTTCCCATTGCACGGAAAATACAAAAACTGAGAGTACAACAGAACTGATAATAATAAGCAGTGTGTAATTCCTAAATTCTTCATTTCGCCAGGATTTAAACAGCTTTCCTTTTAAAGCAAAATAGGTTATGGTAAAATTAGTACCAGCCAAAAACATAAAAACAATAATGACATACTGGATAAAGGGTGAATCATAATACGCTATACTTTCCTGCCTTGTAGAAAAACCTCCTGTAGCCATAGTGGTAAGAGAGTGATTAATGGCATCATAAAAAGTCATTCCTCCAAACATGAGTAAGACCATTTCAGCAAGTGTTAAACCAAGATATATAAACCAAAGTCGTTTAGCTACCTCTTTTATACGGGGTTTCATTTTATCCGGAGTTATGCCCGGAGCCTCAGCAACAAAAAGTTGCATACCACCAATACCTAATATAGGAAGTATAGCCACTGCCAAAACTATTATACCCATTCCTCCAATCCATTGGGTAAGGCTCCTCCAGAAGAGTAAGGCACGTGGAAAGCTATCGAGATTATTTATTATTGAAGCACCTGTTGTAGTTAAACCGGAGATTGTCTCGAAAAAAGCATCAGTAAAGTAAGGGATATGCCCACTTAGTATATAAGGTAAACAGCCTACCAGTGACATAAAAACCCATCCCATGGTTACAATCAGGTAACCATCCTTTTTCTTTATATCACTTGCTTCAAAACCTTTGGTTAAGAAACGCAACAATAATCCTATAGATATCGCTATCGCCCCACTTATCAAAATATATGAAAAAGGCTCTTTATAATAAAAGGCAAATGGCAGGCATAGCCACATAAAAAGACCATTGAGGATCAACAAGATCCCCAGGATGTTAATTACCCCTTTGTAATTAATTGTCATTAATGATATTTTTTATGGCTAAAGAAATAGATAAAGGTTTATTTAAAATATTCCTCAACTTCATGAATATACTCCGGGCGACATAAAACAACTGCACGATCTTTAGGCCTGAACTGGAAATTGCCCAGCGTAGTAAACCCTTGTCCATTACGGACAACACCTCCTATTATAGCACCTTTTGGAAAATCAAGGTTACGTATTTCCTTTTCAGTAATTTTCGAACCTGCTTTTACTATAAATTCAAGTATCTCTGCGTCCACACCATGGATACTCGTCAAATTAATAACATCACCCTTCCTGATATATCGAAAAATAAAGTTTGCAGCAATAAGCTTTTTATTGATCATAGTGTCAACACCTATATTTTGAGATAAGTGTATATAATCTACATTTTCAACAAGTGAAATTGTCTTCTTTACATTTCTATTTTTAGCAACAAGACAGGAGATAATATTTGTTTCTGAATTCCCTGTCACGGCAATAAAGGCATCCATATTTTCAATCCCCTCTTCCTCGAGAAGCTCAACATCACGCCCATCACCATTAATTACCATTACATTTCTCAGCTGATCGGCGAGCTCAAAACATTTATCCTTATCAATCTCAATAAGTTTAACATTGAACTTCCTGCTAAGCCGTTTTGCTGCGTGAAAGCCTACTTTACTGCCGCCAAGGATCATAATATTTTTTATGCCCTCTTTTTTCTTTCCACTGAGCTCCAGGACCTGATCAACACCATCAGGTTGAGCTATAAAATAAGCGTGATCACCTAAACGAAAATAGTTTTCCCCATGGGGTATTATTGTTTTATTCTCCCGTAAAATCGCTACAGTTAAAAAATTCTGATCAGGATTTAAATGAGCAGCCTCTACAAGTGATTTATCTTTAAGCTTGCTGTTCTCATCAATGGTTACGCCTATAAGACTAAGCCTTCCCTCATCAAAATCAAAAGTATCTGTAAGTGCTACTTCTTTTAAAAGCCTTTTGATCTCTTTTGCAGCAAGTGATTCCGGAGAAATAACCTCATCAATACCCAGGTTCTTCAAGTCCAGCTTATCTTTATCCACCAGATACTCCAGGTTCTCTATTCTCGCTATTGTTTTTTTAGCGCCTAAATTTTTTCCAATAATAGCCGTGGTAATATTGGTTTCTTCAGAGGAAGTTACAGCTATTAAAAGATCAGCGCTGGCCACATCTGCTTCATCGAGTATACGAAAAGAAGTAGAATTTCCCTTTATAGTAGCAACATCAAGAGAATTAGCTATTTGTTTAAGCCTATCCGAATCCTTGTCTATCACTACTATATCTTGCTCTTCATAAGCAAGTAGCTTTGCCAGATGAAATCCGACTTCTCCCGCACCGGCAATTACAATTCTCATAATATAAATTGGTTATTCAACCTCATCATTTTCCTCAACACGTATCCCCACAGCTAAAATATCACGTAACGAATCTGTACGCATATAATGCTGTACACGCATCTGATACTTCTGATTTTCAAATTGGTGAGCATCTAACAATAAAAACTGATGCCCATATATATCTCCTATCCCACCCTCACCATAAGGCTTTCCGGTTTTAGGATCAAAAAGTTTAAAATTTACCAGATCTGTTTTAAGAACCTGCCCTAAGGTATCCTCCAGATAATAAGTAACATATAAATTTTGAAAAGGATATTCTAAGGTATTTCTTATATTAAGATAAACATCATAAGTACCTTCTTCCTGAATTGAAAAATCAAAGACAGGTATAGAATCTACATGCCATATACCTCCGGCAAATTCTTCATTTTCTTCGTACACTCTTTCAGGATCACAACAACTAAATATGATCACTATAAAAAGAAACAGGATGTTTCTCATTCTTTTTTGTCGTTTTTTCGGTTAGGCCCTTTTCTCTTTTTATTGCGCTTTTTCTTCTTTTTGTTTTTCTTGAATTTATTTTCCAGATATTCAAGATCACTATTTAGCGCAGTATCCTTTTCCTGATGCTGATCTTCATAAAGAGAGGACGGCTTAATGCCTTTTTGATTTAATTCAAGTATATGATTTACACGGCTTACCTCCACAGGGTACCAGGTATTTTCATTATCATAGCCAAACCACATGATCTTTCTAAAGATATCAGTCTTTTGAAGTTTAGCCATTCCCCGCTCTATTTCAAGAGGCACCTGGAGGTCTGGTATATCCTCAAGAGCTTCCATATAAGTTTCCAGCTCATAATTCAGGCAACATTTCAACCTACCACACTGACCTGAAAGCTTACTGGGGTTTAACGAGAGATTTTGATAACGAGCCGCACTGGTAGAAACGCTTTTAAAATCTGTGAGCCATGTAGAGCAGCATAATTCCCGACCGCATGATCCTATACCTCCCAGTCTTCCTGCTTCCTGACGAAGGCTGATCTGACGCATCTCTACCCGAATTTTAAATTCAGAAGCCAAAATTTTTATGAGCTCACGAAAATCAACGCGGTCATCAGCTGAATAATAAAATGTCGCTTTGGAGTTATCGGCCTGATATTCCACATCAGAAAGCTTCATATTAAGCTTTAGCTTATTAATTATTTCACGGGTCCTGTAGAGTGTAGGGCTTTCTCTTTTACAAACTTCATCGTAACGCTCCAGATCCTTAAAATGAGCTTTTCTGTAAATAGGGCGTACCTCATCATCATTTTTGACCTTTTTCTTCTGCATTTGCAGCCTTACAAGCTCCCCTTGTAGTGATACATAACCTAAATGATGTCCATTAGGTACATCTACAATAATAGCATCTCCGGTGATAAGATCAAGGTTTTCAGTGTTTCTAAAAAACTCTTTCCGGCCGCCTTTAAAACGTACCTCTACTATATTAAATCTTTCTTTTGTTGGCAGCTCCATATTGGAAAGCCAATCGAAAACATTTAATTTATTACACCCTCCGGTCTGGCATCCACCATTACTCCGGCAACCTAAAACTACACCACTTCCGGATGCACAAGTACTACAACCAGACATATATTCAATTCTTAATATCTATAATCTATCCTGGTAGAAGATCAGATCTTCACCAATATCTTTTCTGTAATATATATCCTGCCAATTTATCTTTTCCAATGCTTTATAAGCATTTTCTTTTGCGGCAGATATATCACGACCTAAAGCCGTTGCGGCAATCACTCGACCGCCAGATGTTATAACCTTATTATTTTCATTATTAGTTCCGGCATGAAAAATTACAGCTTCATCAATCTGATCAAGCCCTTTTATTTCATAGCCTTTCTTATAACTATCCGGATAACCTCCTGAAACAGCAACTACTGTCACTGCCGTTTGCTCATCCAGTTCAAGCTTATATCCAGCAAGATTCCCTGTCCCTGCTGCTTCAAATAATTCTACAACATCACTTTTAATTCGCATCATCACCGACTGTGTTTCCGGATCTCCCATGCGAACATTATATTCTATTACGTATGAATCACCTCCTTTATACATTAATCCAAAGAAAATGAATCCGTTATAATCAATGTTCTCCTCTTTTAATCCTTTAAGTGTAGGCTTAATGATCTGTTCCTCCACTTTCTGCATGAATGATTTATCTGCAAAAACTACCGGGGAAACAGCACCCATTCCTCCAGTATTGAGGCCTGTATCTTTTTCACCTATACGCTTATAATCTTTTGCTTCCGGCAGGACCTTATAATCCTTGCCATCAGTGACTACAAAGACAGAGAGTTCAATGCCATTGATATACTCTTCAACTAAAACTTTTTTGCTTGCCTCCCCAAATTTGCCGGAAAGCATCTCCTCAATATTTTTTTTAGCCTCATTATGGTTATTACAGATTATTACTCCTTTACCGGCAGCCAGCCCATCAGCTTTCAGTACTAATGGCACTTCACAGGTTTCAATATAGCTTTGCGCCTGTTTAATTTCTGTATTGAGGAAAGATTTTGCTTTTGGAGTAGGAATATTATTACGTTCCATGAATTTCTTAGAGAAATCTTTACTCCCTTCAAGCAGTGCTCCTCTTTCACCGGGCCCAATAATTATTAGGTCCTTAAGGCCTTCTTCCGCTAATAAAAAGTCACGAAGTCCCTGCACTAAAGGATCTTCAGGGCCAATAACAACCATATCAACATTTTTTTCACTTATAAATGCTGAAAGTCCTTTAAAATCTGTTGGTTTAATGTCAATGTTTTCAGCAATGGTGGAGGTACCGGCATTTCCCGGCGCCACATATAGCGCTTCACACTTTGAACTCTGCGCTATTTTCCATGCGAGAGCATGCTCACGACCACCACTTCCTATAACAAGTATTCTCATCCTGTTTTTAAAATTTAAGGCTAATATAGCTTTTATTTAATTTATCAGGATAAGGAGGTATTAGTTTGCGTATTCAGATAAAAATTTAATTCTCATCAACCTGATCTCCTCTTCAGAATAATCTGCATTATCTTCATCATCAAGAGCATCCTCGAGACTATCAGATTCAGCACTTAGAAAGTAATCTATCAGATCTTCCTGCTTTTCATCATCTAAAAGTTGATCTATATAATAATCCAGATTAAGCCTGGTCCCTGAATAGCATATATTTTCAATTTCAACTAAAACATCCTCAAAACTTATCCCTCTGTTTTCAGCAATTTCCTCCAGATCCAATTTCCGGTCGATTGCCTGAATAATATACACTTTAAGCTTCGACTTGTTCTGAGAAGATTTTACCACCACATTAGATGCGGTTATAATATCATTCTCCTCAACATAACTTGAGATAGCATCAATAAATGGTTTTCCAAATTTCTGGACCTTCCCCATTCCTACACCATTGATCTGCGCAAGCTCATCAATTGAGGTTGGATAAGTGGTAGCCATTTCTTCCAAAGAAGGATCCTGAAATATCACATATGGAGGCAGATCTTTTTGTTTAGCTACTTTTTTTCTTAATGCCTTAAGCAGCTCAAAAAGTTTTTCATCATATGCCTTCATATTAGCCATAACACGTTCAGATTCCTCCTCCTCGTGTACTTCAAGATCACTATAATCATGATCTTTGGCTAATTCAACGGGTACAGGATTTTTTAAGAATGCTTTTCCTTTTTCAGATAATTTAAGTACGCCAATTGACTCTATATCCTTTGCCAGAAATTCATTAATAAGGGTCTGTCGTATTACAGATTTCCAGAATTCTGCGTCCTCATCCTGGCCAGCGCCAAATATTTCAAGCTCATCATGGTTATAGCTGGTTACATATTCATTTTTAAGGCCCCTGATTACATGGGCAATATGATTCAACCCAAAACGCTCACCAGTTTGTTTTACAGCCTCTAAAACTTTTACCACCTCATCCTGTCCATTATATTTTTCCCTTGGATGAACGCAATTATCACAAGCCTCACAGTTATCAACCGGATACTCCTCACCAAAATAATGTAGCAGCTGTTTTCTTCTACAAACCGGTGATTCAGCATAAAAAGAAACCTCCTGAAGTAAAACCCGGGCATTTTCCCTTTCCTTTACAGGTTTATCCTTATTGAATTTCTCCAATTTGCTAATATCATTATGGCTATAAAATAAAAGGCAGTCCCCTACCAGTCCATCACGCCCTGCACGGCCTGTTTCCTGATAGTAGCCTTCCAAAGATTTTGGAGCATCATAATGAACAACAAATCGCACATCAGGCTTATCTATTCCCATTCCAAAGGCAATAGTTGCCACAATAATATCCAGCTCTTCATTAAGGAAATCATCCTGATTTTTTTCTCTTATGGAAGAATCAAGGCCCGCATGATAAGGTGCTGCCTTAAAGCCATTTACATTTAACAGCTCAGCAATTTCCTCCACCTTCTTACGGCTCAGGCAGTAGATAATTCCTGCCTTACCTTTTCTTTCCTTCAAGTAATGGATAAGCTGCTTTTTAGCATGCTTTTTCGGCCTTACCTCATAATAAAGGTTAGTCCTGTTAAATGAGGATTTAAAAATATCAGCACCCTCCATAGTAAGGTTTTTCTGAATATCCAGCTGAACCTTAGGTGTAGCTGTTGCCGTAAGGGCAATAACCGGAAGATTTCCGATCTGACTGATAATATCCTTTATCCTTCTGTATTCAGGCCTGAAATCATGTCCCCATTCAGAAATACAATGAGCCTCATCGACAGCTACAAAAGAAATATTTGCCTGCTTAAGGAAATTAACGTTCTCCTCCTTGGTTAAGGATTCGGGCGCTACATAAAGCAGCTTGATGGAACCATCCAGACAACCTTTTTTTACTTTAGTTATCTCTCCCTTTGTAAGGGTGGAATTAAGAAATTGCGCATTAATATTAAAGGCATTCAAATGATCCACCTGATTCTTCATTAATGCGATTAAAGGTGATATCACTATAGCAAGGCCATCTTTAATAATGGCAGGAAGCTGATAACACAATGATTTCCCTGCGCCCGTAGGCATGATAACGAATGTATTACTTCCGTTAAGGATATTACGTATTATAATTTCCTGATTTCCTCTGAATTGGTGATAGCCAAAAACCTCTTTCAGCGTATTATGTAATTTTTCCTGCTCTTCTACCAACATTATAAGTTAACAAATAGTCTAAACCCCACGATTTTAATAAATTTGCGGCACTAAAGGCCTAATCAAAAAGGATATTGAAGTTAGCAAAAAATATAAAACAAATTGCAATAAACGTTCTCTTAAATGAAGCGGAAGCAATAAAAAATCTTACACGGTTTATCGATGACAAATTTGAGGAATGTGTAAGTGAGATCTATAATTTAGAAGGACGCGTAGTTATTACCGGAATCGGGAAGAGTGCAATAATTGCGAATAAAATTGTTGCCACCTTAAACTCTACAGGGACTCCTGCTTTATTCATGCATGCCGCAGATGCTATTCATGGTGATCTTGGCATGATACAGAAGAATGACCTCATTATCTGTATATCCAAAAGTGGAAATACACCTGAAATTAAGGTGCTCGTCCCGATCATTAAACGTACCGGTTGTAAGTTAGTAGCCCTGGTAAGCAATACCAATAGCTATTTAGCCAAGCAATCAGATTATATTTTAAATGCCACTATTGGAGAGGAGGCTTGTCCAAATAACCTGGCGCCAACTACAAGTACAACGGCACATTTGGCCCTGGGAGATGCTCTTGCTATTTGCCTGGTGGAGATGCGTAATTTCAGTAGTGATGATTTTGCACGTTATCACCCTGGTGGGGCTCTGGGAAAAAAATTGTACCTAAAAGTTGATGATATTTATCCTAATCATGAACTTCCTGTTGTAAAAGAGGGGACACCAATTAAAGATGTAATAATTGAAATATCTTCGAAGCGGCTGGGTGCTGCGGCAGTTACAGATGAAAATCTTTATCTTAAGGGAATAGTTACAGATGGAGATATCCGCAGAATGTTGGAGTCCTATCAGGATTTTAGCACTTTAACAGCAGAAGAAATAATGACTAAAAACCCTAAAACTGTACAAAAGGGAGATTTTGCCGTCAAAGCAATAAACATTATGCAGCAAAATAGTATTACACAGCTTGTGGTCCTTCATGAGGAAAAAGTTGTAGGTTTTATTCATCTTCATGATCTTTTAAAAGAAGGTTTAGTATAACAGGATCTTTACAGATATGACAAACAGATATATTATTGTTATGGCAGGAGGTGCGGGAACAAGATTCTGGCCATACAGCCGTAATAACCACCCGAAGCAATTCCTTGATATATTAGGAACCGGCAGAACAATGCTTCAGACCACCTTTGACAGGTTTTTAAAAGTAGCTCCGGTGGAAAATTTTTATATAGTAACCAATGATGAATACCGCAGCCTTGTGAAGGAGCAACTTCCGGATTTAAATGACGATCAGATCCTGGCAGAGCCTATCCGTCGTAATACAGCACCATGTATTGCTTATGCGACATATAAGATCCTTAAAAAGGATCCGGAAGCGATCACTATAGTGACACCTGCAGATCACCTGATCCTGAAGGAGGAAGAATTCGTACAGACAATAAATACTGCCATTGAAGGTGCACAGGAAAACAACCACCTCATCACTATTGGGATAAAACCTCATCGCCCTGAAACTGGCTATGGTTATATCCAGTTTCATCCAAATGATTCCCCACTTAAAAAATTGAAAACGTTTACTGAAAAACCGGAAAAGGACCTTGCGAAAAAATTTCTTGAAAGTGGAGATTTCGTATGGAATTCCGGCATGTTCATCTGGAAAGGGAAGGCGATTCATGAAGCATTTCAAAAACATCTTCCTGAGGTGGATGAGATCTTTACTGAGATCTCTGATTCCTTTTTTACAGAAAAAGAGGCGGGTGCCATTAAAAAAGCCTATAGCCACTGCAAAAGCATTTCAATAGATTATGGGATAATGGAAAAGGCAGCGAATGTTTATGTCGTTTTGGGTGATTTTGGCTGGTCAGACCTTGGGTCGTGGGATTCTTTACATGAAATAATAGAAAATAAGGATGATCAAAAAAATGTTGTTCAGGCTAATGCTCTTCTTTATGACAGCCGCAATTGCCTGATCCGTGTACCAAAATACAAACTTGTAGTAGTACATGACCTGAATGGCTATTTAGTTACGGAACATGAAAATGTAATCCTTATCTGTAAAAAAGATGCTGAAAAGAAATTCAGGGAATTTGTCTCTGACGTGAAGGATAAAAAAGGGGAGCAGTATTTATAATACTACCCTCTTTGCCTTACAATTTCATAAAGACCAACGGCTGCCGATACAGATACATTCAGAGAATCAATCTTACCATGCATTGGTATTTTAGCTGATACATCACAATGCCTCAGGTGTTTGGGATGAATGCCCGTATCTTCTGATCCAAGTAAAAGAGCAACAGGCCCAGAAAGATCATTGTTATAAATGTCTTTATCCGTTTTTTCAGTTAATCCGACAACCCGGATACCCGAGGATTTTATATTCTTTAATGCAACCTCAAGATCTTTCACGCGGCAAATCGGCATGTGGTGCAAAGCTCCTGCAGATGTTTTTATGGCATCTGCATTTATCGAGGCGCTTCCTTTTGCAGGAAAAATAACTGCATCCGCTCCGGCACACTCTGCAGTCCGTACGATCGCTCCAAAATTACGAACATCAGTAACCTCATCAAGGACTACAAGTAATGGATCTCTTCCCTCCTGGTAGGCCTGATTAATAATATTATCAAGGCTGGCAAATGAAACAGCTGAAACAAAACCTACCGCCCCCTGATGATTTTTACGTGTTAACCGATTAAGTTTCTCAACCGGAACAAGGCTTACGGGAATCTGATGGCTGCTGGTAAGTTGAAGCAACTCTTTAATAAGATCATTTCGCAATCCCTTCTGCACAAACAACTTATCAATCTCTTTACCTGCCTCTATAGCTTCTATTATGGCTCTTGTACCATAAATAAACTGTGGATTTTCTTTACTATTCATTTTCTAAAATAAATTACTTCTCAGCTGCTCAATTCTTGCAAACCATGACCCTCTATATGCGGGATCCCTGTCTAATACATAATTGTATGGATAAAATACATGTGAAAATCTTAAAAACCTGAATGATTCTCTTTCTCCATTTGTTATATACCACCAGATTTCACCACTCTCGTCTCTGTATACTTCATCAGGAGCACCATAAACAAGATAGATCATCCCTCTATCTGTTTTCCAGCCTTCTTTATAGGTTGTAAAATATTTATTTGCATACTCTACCCGGCTGTAAAATTTTCTGATCATTGATTTAGCAATGTTAGGGTTCCTGCCAAGGTTCAGCCAGAATTTATCAAATGTACTTTTATCTTCGTTTGTTACTAAATCTTTCCATTCATCAGATGTGCTGATATATCTTAATGGCTGGATCAGTCCTGAAATCTGATTTGGCTTGGGGAAACCCTCTCCCTCCAGTCTCCATCCAAATCCAATCCCGGATGTTGTATCTTCCTGAAATAAATAAAATCCTTCTTTTCGTAACGAAATTATGCTGTTATCAAAAGTTAAAAAAGAGGAATCAGGAAGAATGACTTTATCACTAACAGGCTTTTCTGACATTGGAGGAGAGGCAGGAGGGAAATTATGGCTGTAATAGGTAACAAAAACATCCAGGTCTTGAAGATCCATATCTGTCGGCTGATAACCCGACCTTCTCTCCATCCACCGTTGCATTAGAGGAAGGTTGTCTTGGTTGCCTAATAAAAGTATATCTAATTTTGAAGGGTCAAAATATACCTCTTTAATTAAAGATGGTGCATTGTCAGTAGTTGCCATTTCTACCGCTATCAATGGAAAATCTGTATTTAAAATATACTGGTAGTAATGATCACCTTCTTTTTCTCCCAAATATTGCTCCTGTACAATTAAAGAATCCAGATTTGTTACCGGTGTAACATAATTTTCAGCACCCCAAAAACTTATACTTACTGTTTCCTGCGTTTCCGGAATAGAGAATGAAGTAAAAATAATTGTCTGGTCCTGATTATCCGTTATCCCAAAAACATTTAAATGCTTCAACGGATTTAGTGTATACTGAGCTGAAAGGTTTAATCTGGACAAGCTCGATTGAGAATAGCTGCTTAGTGAGCATATGAGTAGCCCAAGAAATAGTGTAACTTTGTGCTTTAACCTCGACATAATTTATCTATGGGTGTTTATACAACAGAAATAGCATCAGAAATCATACCATCTGATAATCCGATCCATCAAAGATTATATAAAGCTTATGTTTTAGCCGAAGAATATGTACACCGAACACTGCTGGAAGTAGGTTGCGGTGAAGGACGTGGCATAAAAGCACTAAAAGATAAGGTGGAGACATATCATGCTATTGATAAGATCAAAAATGTTATAGACAAACTTAAGGAAAAATATCCTGAGGTTCATTTTATGCATACCAATATACCTCCTTTTGAAGGTGTAAAAGATAATTTTTATGATGTGGTGATCAGCTTTCAGGTGATCGAGCATATTAAAAAAGATAAGGAATTCCTTGAAGAGATTTATCGTGTGCTTAAGCCAGGTGGAGTTGCCCTACTTACAACTCCTAATATTAAAAAAACTTTAACCCGCAACCCCTGGCATATTCGCGAGTACACAGCAGATCAGTTAAAAGGTCTTGCTCAGCAGATCTTTGATGATGTGGAGATGAAAGGCATTACTGGTAATGAAAAGGTAAAGGCTTATTACGAAGAAAATAAAAGAGCAGTTAAGCGAATCACCCGTTATGATATACTTAAGCTTCAGTACAAGCTACCTGCCTCTGTATTGCGCCTTCCTTATGATATCCTGAACAGGTTAAACAGAAAAAAACTGCAAAAAGGATCTAATGAGCTTGTGATGAGCATTAAACATCAGGATTACCTTTTAACTGATAACGCCGATGAAGCACTTGACCTGTTCTTAATTGCGAGGAAGAAGTAATTAGCTCCTGGATTTTGCATCCGCCCCAATTGGCCGAACAGAGAATTAATCAAAATCCTTGAGCATCATCAGGTACTGTGTTAAAATCCAAATAAATTAATATAATTTTTCTAATTTTATACCAGCAAAAAGAAGTCAATTTATTGACTATCTAGTATGAGGTGGCAGTGCTTTTAGCCACCTCATTTTTTATCCCATGTGTTGGAT
>JBPRGH010000120.1:0-214161 GCA_051418055.1 Candidatus Cyclobacteriaceae bacterium M2_1C_046
AAGATCAGGACCAGAAAAAACAAGAAGATCAGGAAAAGAAAGATCAGAAAGAGGGCGAGGAAAGCGAGCAGGAACAGAAGGATCAGGAAAAATCTGAAGAACAAAAAGAGGGTGAAGATCAGGAAAAGAAAAATGAAGGTAAACCTGATGAGCCAAGCGATGACCAACAGCAAAAAGAAGATCAAATGACTATGTCCCCGGATAAACTTAAAGAGCTGAATATATCTGAAGAGAAGGCTAAAATGATCCTGGAAGCTATGAAGAACCAGGAGATCCAATACCTTCAGCAAATGAAGAAAAAAGCAACTAAACGACCTTCTTCAAGTAAGCCTGACTGGTAAAAGTCAACCCTTATAATTTTAAACTTGTAGTAGCCAAAACCGTATCTGGGCAAGATCGTCTAACGGGAATTGGCTATCTTTACAACAAACGTTTTCGAACTATCAAAAAGAGTTTTTTTATGAAAGAAGTATATGTAATTTCCGCTGTACGTACACCGATTGGCAGTTTTGGTGGCAGCCTTTCTTCATTAACTGCCGTTCAGCTTGGTACCGCAGCAATTAAAGGTGCATTGAATAAAGCTGGCCTGGATCCAAAGGAAGTGAATGAAGTGCTGATGGGCAATGTAATCTCTGCAAACCTTGGTCAGGCTCCTTCGCGGCAGGCTGCAATAAATGCAGGCATAAGCACCAATGTTCCCTGTACTACAATAAATAAAGTATGTTCATCGGGCATGAAAGCCGTGATGTTTGGAGCGCAGTCCATCATGCTTGGACAAAACGATGTTGTAGTGGCAGGCGGTATGGAAAGTATGTCTAACGTCCCTTACTATGTCCCTAAAGGACGCTTTGGTTATAAGTACGGACATGGCCAGCTGGTTGATGGATTAATGCATGACGGCCTGTGGGAAGTTTATAATGAATTCCCAATGGGAAATTGTGCTGATAACACAGCAAAAGAAATGAATATCAGCCGTGAAGAACAAGATGAATATGCTATCAATTCTTATAAAAGGGCCGCAAAAGCCTGGGAAGACGGTAAATTTTCAGATGAGATTGTTCCTGTAGAAATACCACAACGGAAAGGTGAGCCTTTATCAATTACAGAAGATGAGGAATACAAGAATGTGAAGTTCGATAAAATTACTTCTCTAAGACCTGTTTTCTCAAAAGAAGGAACAGTAACAGCTGCTAATGCGTCAACTATTAATGACGGTGCTTCAGCGTTAATTCTTATGAGTAAAGAAAAAGCTGAAGAGCTTGGGCTTAAGCCAATATTTAAGATCCGTGGATTTGGCGATGCTGCTCAGGATCCTTTATGGTTTACGACAGCTCCTGCGCTTGCTATTCCAAAAGCAATTAAAATGGCTGGAATAAATAAAAAAGATGTTAACTTTTGGGAGATAAATGAAGCATTCTCTGCAGTAGCTATAGCGAATATGAGAGAGCTGGATCTTGATGTAAATAAAGTTAATGTAAATGGTGGTGCTGTTGCCTTAGGACATCCTCTCGGATGCTCAGGAGCCAGGATCATTAGCACACTGAATAGTGTACTGACCCAGAACAATGCAGAAATTGGAGTTGCCGGCATCTGTAATGGTGGTGGGGGTGCATCTGCCATTGTTATTGAGAAAGTATAAAGAGAATTTTATCAACAGTCTTGCTTATTAATGAAGCAGGACTGTTGTTTTATTTTATAAACTATTTTCTTTTCATTTTTCTTAACTGCTCCTCAGAATTAAAGCAGCTAATCTATGTTGCACCCTGTCTTTTTCCAACTGTTTTTGTAGATTGCACTGATTTTTAATTAACCTTAATAAAAAGTTATTTTATAATAATAAAAGACACTATCTTGGGTTATCAGAAAGAGATGATAGGGAATAAATTACTTACGTACAGAACTAAAAAGCTTGCCTTAAAAAAGCCGAGGAGGAACTGTAGTATTTCCTATTCAGATGCAAAAAGAACAGGAATAATCTTTACTGTAGATGACCTGGAAAAACATGAAATGATCAAATCCTTTATAAAAAAGCTTAAAAAGGATGAAAAGAATGTGGAGGTCCTTTGCTACCTTCCGAAAGGTAAAGAGAATTATGAATTCGTCTTCAATTATTTTACGGAAAAAGATGTAACCTTCTTCGGTAAATTTAACAACAGCGATGTTATACGCTTTGCAGCAAGCAATTTTGATTATCTGTTCTGCCTTGACTGTAACCCCAATCCTATGATAGAATCTGTTCTTGCACTTTCCAAATCAAACTGCAGGATAGGTTGTTATCATCCTGAAAAAGATCGTTTTTATGAATTGATGATCCAGCCAAAAGACAAATCGACAGAAACTCTAATAAACGATATCTATCGTTATACAAAAATTTTACGCGGATGAATAAATTGCATGGTACGGGAGTAGCATTAGTTACTCCATTCGATGAAAAAGGAAATATTGATTTTGATGGGCTCTTAAATCTGCTTCGACATACAGCAAGAGAAGGAGTCGATTATTATGTGGTACTTGGTACAACAGGCGAATCTGCAACTTTATCAGGCGCTGAAAAGGCGGAGGTACTTCAATTTGTTAAAGAAAACAATGAAAATAATTTGCCTATTGTTTATGGCATGGGTGGTAACAACACCAGCGCTATCCTGGAGCAGCTTGATAATACCAACTGGGATAAAGTTGATGCTATTTTATCTGTGAGCCCGTATTATAATAAACCTTCGCAGGAAGGTATCTATCAGCATTATACAGCCATAGCAGACAAGTCTCCTGTTCCTGTGATACTGTATAATGTTCCCGGCCGTACGGGTTCTAATATTTCCGCAGCAACTACCTTACGGTTGGCGAAACATAAAAATATTGTTGGTATCAAAGAAGCATCCGGCAATTTAGAGCAGGCCATGGAAATTTCCAGTGGCATGCCGAAAGATTTTATGCTTATTTCCGGTGATGATATGCTTACCTTACCATTAATATCAATTGGGACAGTAGGCGTAATCTCCGTGCTTGCAAATCCTTTTGCAGGAATATTTAAAGCAATTTTTACCGCTACCGGCACTGGTGATTATAAAAAAGCAAGAGAAGAGGCTTTTAAACTTCTTGAGATAAATCCGCTAATGTACAGTGAAGGAAATCCCGTAGGTGTCAAGCAGGCTTTGAAAGAATTAGGAGTTTGCAGAAATACTACGCGGCTTCCACTGGTCCCTGCTTCAGAAGGGCTCGTTGATCAGGTGAAAAAGGCTGTTAAT
This sequence comes from Candidatus Cyclobacteriaceae bacterium M2_1C_046, assembly GCA_051418055.1. Lineage (GTDB taxonomy): Bacteria > Bacteroidota > Bacteroidia > Cytophagales > Cyclobacteriaceae > JBPRGH01. The sequence goes on from JBPRGH010000120.1 coordinate 3,246, forward strand.
AAGCTCAAAAATTAATTGTTTTATCAGCTACAAAACAAAAAAGGGATGATTAATAATCATCCCTTTTTACTTACTAAGGAGCTTAATTATCCTTTATTTTTCATGTCCTGAACTTCAACTCTGATATCCTGAGCTATATTTTTCAGCTCTTGCATTCCCTTCCTTACTCTCGTACCAGCAGCGTTGTTGTTTTTATCGTAGAATTTTTCAAAGTCAGACTCCAGAGACATAACCAGATTCTTCAGTTCTTCAAATCTTTTCATAATTAATAATGTTTAAGGGTTTTGTTAATCAAATAATTAAGTTATTATTTTTCGTTTTATGGCAGCAATATACTGAAAATGTTTAAAATTCAACCAAAAACGAGCTTTTTTTTTATTTTGTTATGGTAATTAATTCCTCACGACGGTAAACACCTTCATCAAGTTTGGTTTTTACGGCTGCAAAAGCATCAATTGTTTCCTTTACATCCTCAAGTGAATGTGCCGCTGTAGGTATAATACGCAACATTATCACATCTTTTGGTACAACAGGGTAAATAACCATAGAACAGAAGATATTATAAGACTCTCTAAGGTCCATAGCCATATTAGCCGCCTCTCCTACTCCTCCTTTGAATATAACTGGTGTTACACATGATTGTGTGCCTCCAATGCTAAATCCCTGCTCTTTTAAGCCTGTTTGTAAGGAAGTAACAACCTTCCAAAGATCTTCACGTAATTCGGGGCGAGTCCTTAATAGCTCAAGACGTTTAAGTGCTCCAATTACCAGTGGCATTGGCAGTGATTTGGCATAGATCTGAGAACGTACCGTATGGCGAAGATATTTAACAATACCTTTATTACCTCCAACAAATGCACCTATACTGGCCATTGATTTGGCAAAAGTTGAGAAATATAAGTCAATCTCATCCATTACCCCCATTTGCTCAGGTACACCCGCACCTGTTTCACCCATTGTTCCGAAGCCATGAGCATCATCAACAAAAATCCGGAAGTTATATTTCTTTTTAAGAGCTACGATTTCATCCAGTTTACCAACCTTTCCGCTCATTCCGAAAACACCTTCAGTGATAACTAAAATACCACCACCAGTCTGTTCCACAATTCTTTTTGCATGGTTTAGCTGTTTTTCCAGGCTTTCCATATCATTATGCCCGAATACAAATCGCTTTCCAATATGAAGACGAACTCCATCAATTATACAAGCATGAGATTCTGCGTCATAAACAATAACATCCTTACGGTCCACCAGGGCATCAATTATAGATAATACTCCCTGATATCCATAGTTAAGGAGCATCACATCTTCTTTTTTAATAAAATCAGCCAATTGCTTTTCCAATTCAACGTGATGCACGGAATTTCCTGACATCATACGCGCTCCCATTGGATAAGCCATACCCCATTCTGCGGCAGCATCGGCATCAGCTTTTCTCACCTCCGGGTGATTGGCCAATCCCAGATAATTATTCAAACTCCAGGTAAGTACCTCACGACCCATAAATTTCATTCTTGGAGCAATAGGTCCTTCCAGTTTAGGAAACATGAAATAATCTTCCGGAATAGAAGCTGATTTAGATTTTTGTTGAAGAAATGGTCCCTCTTCTTCAATTCGTTTAGCAAACAGATCCACTTTCTTGTTATTTAAGTTAACGTTTTAAATCATTTTAAAAAAACACAGCAAATCTAACACTATTAAGGTGATTAACAAAGATTAGGGCAATTTAAAGCAGTTTGAGAGGAACATCTGTAAATTATTTTGTACCATTGCGATTTAAAATGATGACTATGAAGCAGATTAAAAAACTGCTGGTAGCAAACCGGGGTGAAATTACGCTCCGAATAATGCGAACAGCTAAAGAAATGGGAATAAAAACAGTAGCTGTTTACAGTGAAGCCGACAGAAAGGCTCCGCATGTACAGTTTGCTGATGAAGCGGTATTATTAGGCCCCCCTCCTTCATCCGCCTCGTATCTTCTGGCAGATAAAATCATAGAAGAATGTAAAAGATTAAATGTAGATGCCATACACCCCGGCTATGGATTTTTGAGTGAGAATGATTCTTTTGCAGAAAAAGTCACTAAAGCCGGGATAATCTTCGTAGGTCCCTCTCCTGAAAGTATCAGAATAATGGGTAGTAAACTTGCTGCAAAACAGGCTGTAGCTAAATATGATGTACCCCTTGTACCGGGAACTGAAGAAGCTATCACCGATGTGGATGAAGCAAAAAAGATCGCTAAAGACATTGGGTTCCCTGTGCTTATTAAAGCCAGTGCCGGCGGTGGCGGTAAAGGAATGCGTATAGTTGAAAATACTGAAGAGCTGGAAGAAAATATGCAGCGCGCCATCAGCGAAGCAATATCTGCCTTTGGAGATGGTTCAGTATTTATCGAAAAATTTGTTTCTGCCCCACGACATATCGAATTCCAGATCATTGGCGATCAGCATGGAAATATTGTTCATCTGTTCGAACGCGAATGCTCTATTCAACGCAGGCATCAGAAAGTGGTTGAAGAAGCTCCTTCTGCCGTTCTTACCCCTGAGCTCCGTCAAAAAATGGGAGATGCAGCCATTAAGGTGGCGAAATCTGTTAATTATTTTGGTGCAGGTACGGTTGAATTCATTGTAGATGAAAAACTTAATTTTTACTTCCTGGAGATGAATACCAGATTACAGGTAGAGCATCCCGTTACAGAAATGATAACAGGGATTGACCTTGTAAGGGAACAGATAAAAATAGCAGAAGGCCATAAGCTGTCCTTCAAGCAGGAAGACCTTACAATACATGGTCATGCTATTGAATCCCGCGTTTATGCAGAAGACCCTCAGAATAATTTTCTCCCTGACACCGGTAAGCTTTTGCGTTATTCCAGGCCACAGGGAGTAGGCGTTCGTGTTGATGACGGATTTGAGCAGGGAATGGATATTCCTATATATTATGATCCAATGATCTCAAAGCTTATCACACATGCTTCAGACCGTGAAAAAGCAATCCAGCGAATGATACGTGCCCTGGATGAATACCAGATAAGCGGGATAAGTACAACAATTTCATTCTGTAAATATGTGATGCAACATGAGGCTTTTGCCTCCGGTAATTTTGACACAAAATTTGTAGAAAAATATTTTACACCCGCTAAACTGGATGAGAAATTAGATGAAGAGGAAGAAATATTAATAGCTGCCTTAGCTGTACATCAACATAATAAAGAGAAGGCACAGGCAAAAACGGGTAACGGTGCAGAAGTAAAGAAAATCAGTAAGTGGAGAAAGAGAAAGCAGTTTTAAATGGCTGAAATAAAACCTTTTCGTGCATGGCGTTACAATCAAACGCTTTCTGAAGATATAGAAAGCCTTACCTCTCCACTCTTTGATGTTGTTTCTGAAAAGCAACGATTAAAGCTTAGGGAGAATCCTTATAACAGTATTCATATTTCAGTTCCTAATGGCGCTAATCCTACTGATGATGCGGCGGCTTTACTAAAAGAATGGAAAGAAAAAGGAATAATAAAACAGGACCCTGTACCAGGTATCTATGTCTATTATCAATACTTTAGCTTGCATGGAAGTGATAAGGAGCTTTGTCGTAAAGGCTTTATTTGTTTTATAAGAACCTATGACTGGGATGAAGAAGTAATTCTCCGTCATGAAAATACTATTCCTAAAGCTGTAAATGACCGAACGGAGTTATTGGAGAAAACTGAATTAAACGTAAGCCCTACACATGGTTTATATACAGATCCAACATTTGAGCTGGAGAAGTATATGGATGAGAGCATGAAAGCTCCGATTTACGAGACAGAAGATTATCAGGGGGTTAGGGATGTGCTAAGTGTAATACAGGATGCAAAGATCATAAAGCGCTTCCTAGCTATTCTTGAAAACCGACAGGTGATCCTGGCAGATGGACATCACCGGTATGAAGGATCTTTGGCTTATTGTAAAAGTGCAACTAAGAAAAATCCAAATCATACAGGTAATGAAGGTTACAACTATCATATGATGTATTTTACAAATACGGAAACAGATGATCTGCGTATACTTCCGACACACCGTCTCATTAATGGAATAGAGGGGATAAAAGAAGAAGATCTGTTGAAAAAGGTTGAGGAGGATTTTATCATTAAGCCTATAGAAGATGCATTTATGCTTAGTGATATTATTCTTGGTAAAAAATGGGCTTTCGGCCTGCTTTTTAAAGACAGCGCCTACAAGATCCGGTTAAAGCCTGAACGCTTTGAAACGATGACATGGAAATTTCCCGAACAGGTTAGAGAGCTTGACCTAACGGTAATGCATTATTTTGTTATAGAAAAAGCATTAGGTATACCCGGTAAAGAGCAAAGGAGCAGCGATAAAATCATCTTTGACAGAAGCTTCCCCGACTGTATGAACAAAGTATACCGGGGTGAAGCTCAAATGGCCCTTATAACAAAAGATATTACTATGAATGAGGTAAAAAGGGTATGCTACAGTGGCTATACAATGCCACAAAAATCTACTTATTTTTACCCTAAGGCTATCTGTGGTTTTCTATTTGGATCAATTAAAGAAGATGAATTTCAATCGCCCCCTTACGCTTGCTTCTAAATCACCAAGAAGGCAATACTTGCTGAAAGAGGCGGGATATAAATTTGATTCTATATCCCTGGATATTGATGAATCATTTGATCCTGCTATGGATGTATATAGGGTTGCTGAGCATCTGGCAGAGAGAAAAGCTGCTGCTTATAAATTTAAAGATGATGAGGAAGTAGTTATAACAGCTGATACCGTGGTTATTTTTGAAAAGCAGATCTTAGGTAAGCCGGAAGATTTTGCTGAGGCTAAGCAGATACTACAAAAATTATCAGGACATACCCATGAGGTTGTAACGGGTGTTTGCATAAAAAGTAAAAATCAAAAAGAAATATTTTCCGACCTTACTAAAGTGTATTTTAAGGGCTTGTCAGTGGAAGAAATAGAGTATTATATTAAAAATTTTAAACCTTATGACAAAGCCGGCTCATATGGTGCTCAGGACTGGTGGGGAATAGTTGGTATCGAAAAGCTTGAGGGAAGCTATTTTAATGTCATGGGATTGCCGACGCATAAAGTTTATGAAGCATTAAAAAGCTTTAAATAACCTACAATAGCTAATCTTCTATGAAAAAAATCTGGATAATGCTCAGGAAACACTGGGCTGAGGATTTTAATTTTAAAGCTTACCTTTCTCTGACTCTTTTCCTTGCAGTCAGCATTCTGCTGAATTATTACTTTGATTTTGAAGATTCTTATGTAGATCAGGTGACAACCCTCTGGAGAATCCCGGCTAAATCCCTATTCTTTCTATTTCCATATCTTACAGCAAGTTTCATAACCTTATATTTTTATAATAAGCTTCATATATTAAAATCTGCCCGATATTGGGTCCAGGTCCTATTTATTATAATTTGTATGTCCTTTGATTCTGCCTTCCCTATTTACGAATGGATGATAAAAGATAATTTTACCTATCAGGTACATCTTTGGCTAACAAAATTTATTCGGGGGGTAATAAATATTCCCTTGATTTTTATTCCTGCTTATATATTCTACAAGTTCAGGAATGACCAAAATCATTTTTACGGAATGACAAAGGGCTTTGACCCTAAACCATACCTGCAACTGCTTTTGGTTATGCTTCCCCTCCTGCTGATAGCTTCCTTTATGGAAAATTTTAATAGCTTCTATCCTATGTATAAGTTTTCCAATGCTGATGGTTATTGGAATATAAGTGAAGGATGGTTAATAGCAGGATATGAATTAGCTTACGGATGGAATTTTTTATCCGTAGAATTTATATTTCGGGGCTTTTTAGTAATAGGAATGGCCAAAATACTTGGAAGACAGGCTATCCTTCCCATGGTTGTTTTATATTGTTTTTATCATTTCGGCAAACCTGAAGGAGAAGCGATCAGCTCAATATTCGGCGGTTATATACTTGGAGTTATTGCTTACGAAACCCGAAGTATCTTTGGTGGTGTATTGATCCATATAGGTATTGCCTGGATAATGGAGGCACTGGGTTTCTGGCAGAATAATTATATTTAACAGAAGCTAAACTTTCCACCTGCCAATTCTACACCAGCCATTTGTTTTCATTCGGGATAAATTGTTAATATATAGTTCATTACAGTATAACTATTATATTTAATTGTAATCACCAGGTTGTCCTCTTCTTTAAATTTAAAAGCTGTTAAATCAAGAGTATTCGGATACTTTTTTACTTTAATTGTTCTTAATGTTTTTCCATTTCTGACATGTTTTATTTCAGAACGTGTACGTGAAGGAATATTATCCAGGAGTATTTTTTTCGGACCAAAATTTACATTTTCCTGAAAATTAGTGATCTGATGATCTTCATTGATGACGATTTTGGGCTTTTCAGGATCAGTTGTAAAACACAGGAGGAAGAAAAGAATAACGATTTTCATAGGAGCAAAAATTTATTTAAAAGATAAATTAAACATTTGCTATGAATAATCAAATATTTAAATTGATTTAACCTTCTTTAAATAAACTTTAATATCTTTTGACAGCTTAATAATCTTCCATATCACTAAGTTCTAAATTTAGTGCGCGTGTAGAGATCTGGACTTCACGAAGTGATAACATAAGCGAAATCAACAGAAACAGCATACTGGCTGCAAACAGATAATTACCCACAATAGGATAATCAAAAAAGAGTACGATCATTGTCAGCACACAAAAGAAAAAGCTCATAACGCCAAATACCTGCATATTTCGAATGAGGTTTAACCTGCTTTTTAAGTTAGATATCTGCCCGACAATTATTTTCTTTTCAGGATACTCCTTATGCTTTTTATGCAAATTTCGGATAAGAGTAGCTATTGCTAAAAACCTGTTTGTATAAGCCAGCAGTAAAAGCGAGATAGCCGGAAATAGTAATGCAGGGGTCGTAAGGTCGATTGACATTAAAGAAGATGCTTTAGATCTTTAACACCGGGAATACGTTGTTTCAAAAATCCCTCCCCGTATTTTGCTCCTATTAAATGGCCAAACTCGATACCACGGGCTTCAATCATTTTCATGAATTGAGGTGAACTTATATAAGTCTTAGGTTCTTCGCTTTTTGGATCAAAAAATTGGGATTTATATGCTTTTATAGAATTCATTTTATTCTCCCAGTGATCAGAGACATCAACAATAAAATCCGGCATTAATAAATTACTCTGGATGAAATAATAAACTGCTTTTGGTCTCCATGCCTCCTGGTCCTTTCCATCGAACCGGGTTGATATTTTAGCCAAACCACTTAAAAAACAGGCCTCAGTAACTAATTGAGAAGCTCGTGGATGATCAGTATGACGATCTTCCGGTGCATTTGTAATAACTATCTCAGGTTGATACTCACGGATCTTTTGAATAAGTTTTAGTTGGTGTTCATGATCATTTTTAAAGAAGGCATCTTTAAATTTCATATTATCCCGCACCGCAATTCCCAATGCCTCTTTTGCTGCTGCTGCTTCTTCACGTCTCAACTCACGCGAACCTCTTGTACCCATCTCACCCTCTGTAAGATCTATGATACCGACTTTATTCCCCAGTGCTACCTGTAAGGCTATTGTACCTCCGCATGAAAGCTCAATATCATCCGGGTGAGCTGCTATAGCTAAAACTTCTAATTTCTGCATGTATATAAATTAAAATAAGGCTGCTTAAAAACTAATATAGTCTTTAAAAACAGCCTTTTCTATATAAAAATAACTATTAAGCCATTTGCATTTCCTTGGCTACAAGGAATTTTTCAGCATCCAATGCTCCCATACATCCTGTCCCTGCCGCTGTCACAGCCTGACGGTAAACTTTATCCATCACATCACCAGTGGCAAAAACACCTTCAATATTTGTCTTTGATGTACCGGGAATAACTTTTATATACCCTGCATCGTCCATGTCAAGATATTCATTAAAAATAGCAGAATTTGGAGTATGGCCAATAGCCAGGAAGAATCCATCGATGCTTATATCCCGCTTCTCACCTGTTTGCGTATCCACAACGCGCATTCCTGTAACACCTTCATCGTCACCAAGGATCTCTTCCGTTTCTGTATTCCACAGGATCTCAATATTATCTTTTTTCTGTACCCTTTCCTGCATGATTTTAGAGGCACGCATTTCATCTCTTCTTACCAGCAGGTATACTTTTGGACAAAGATTAGCAAGGTAAGTAGATTCCTCCGCGGCTGAATCTCCACCACCTACAACTGCCACAGTTTTTCCACGATAGAAAAAGCCATCACAAACGGCACATGCAGAAACACCTCTGTTATAGTATTTTTCTTCAGAAGGCAGTCCGAGATACTTAGCACTTGCTCCTGTCGCAATGATTACAGCTTCAGCAGTAATTTCATGCTTATCATCTATGATTATTTTATGGGGATAACCTGAAAAGTCAACAGCAGTGGCGAGACCTGAACGTATGTCAGCGCCAAAACGCTCTGCCTGCTTTTGGAAATCTATCATCATCTGAGGACCATTTATTCCATCGGGATATCCTGGATAGTTTTCTACATCGTTAGTGATCGTTAGCTGACCACCAGGTTGTCCGCCTGTATAAAGTACCGGTTTAAGGTTAGCTCGTGCTGCATATATGGCTGCTGTATAACCGGCTGGACCGGAACCTATAATTAGAGTTTTTACTTTTTCTGTTGTCATAACGCAAAAATAACTTAAAACAAAAAGAGGCCCTATATAAGCCTCTTAAATTTTTATATAATATGTCAACCTCATTACCCTAAATAAGGTTTTAAGGATTTACTTCTGGAAGTATGACGTAACCTTCGTATAGCTTTTTCTTTTATCTGTCGAACCCGTTCACGGGTAAGGTTAAACTTCTCACCAATTTCCTCCAGTGTCATAGCATGTTCACCGTTCAAACCGAAATATAATGCTATAACATCTGATTCACGTTGAGTCAGTGTTGAAAGGGCACGCTGAACCTCCTTACGCAAAGAATCACTTAAAAGATCATGATCAGGTGTATCATCATTATTATTTTCAAGAACATCCAGCAGGCTATTCTCCTCACCCTGAACAAACGGAGCATCCATAGATATATGTCGCCCTGAGATCTTCATGGTGTCTACAACTTCAGCGGTAGCGATATCCAAAACCTCTGCCAGCTCATCAGGTGAAGGCTCGCGCTCATATTTTTGTTCGAGCTCACTAAATGTCTTTGAAATTTTATTTAATGAACCTACACGATTTAAAGGAAGACGAACGATCCTTGATTGTTCCGCCAATGCCTGAAGTATGGATTGGCGAATCCACCAGACGGCATAAGAAATAAACTTAAACCCCCTGGTCTCATCAAACCGCTGTGCTGCCTTTATAAGTCCAAGATTACCTTCGTTTATAAGATCCCCCAGACTCAGACCCTGATTTTGATATTGCTTAGCTACGGATACCACAAATCTTAAATTTGCTTTGGTGAGTTTTTCCAGCGCTTGCTGATCACCTTCTTTTATCCGTTGTGCCAGTCCAACCTCTTCGTCAGGGGTTAAAAGGTCGACTTTTCCTATTTCCTGCAGATACTTATCGAGAGATTGACTCTCTCTGTTAGTGATCTGCTTGCTAATCTTGAGCTGTCTCATGCAGTATTGGGTTTATTTTCAGGCATGTTAAAACCGAAACATACTGAAAAGATAAATTAGTTCCTCCACATGAAAAAGAAATCAGGAAAAATATTTAATTTTATTTTTCAGAATCTGGTTTTGGCAAAAGAACCTTTCGGGATAATCGGAATTTACCAGTTTTTTTATCGATTCCGACAAGTTTAACCTTAACCTCCTCACCCTCATGCATTAAGCCTTCCATGCTCTCCAGTCTTTCCCACTTGATCTCAGAAATATGAAGCAGTCCTTCTTTTCCTGGTAAGAATTCAACAAATGCACCATAAGGCTGAATAGATTTCACTATTCCATCATATGTTTCGTCCAATTCAGGTACTGTAACAATCTGTTTAACACGTTTAGCAGCAGCGCGCATCTGATCTTCATTAGCGGCATAAATACTAACAATACCTTTATTATTAACTTCATCCACAACAAGTGTTGCACCTGACTGTGCTTGGATATCCTGGATCACTTTACCACCAGGCCCTATTATAGCACCGATCATTTCTTTTTCTATGTAAATAATTTCAGATCTTGGAGCATTAGGTTTAAGGTCAGGACGAGGTTCGGAAAGTGTCTTATTCATCTCGTTAAGGATGTGCATCCTGCCTTCTTTAGCTTGCATAAGAGCTTCCTTTAACACATCAAAGGATAATCCTGTGATTTTAAGATCCATTTGACAGGCTGTTAGACCATCTCTTGTTCCGGTTACTTTAAAATCCATATCTCCAAGGTGATCTTCATCACCAAGAATATCAGAAAGGATAGCATATTTTCCTGATTCGCTATCTGAGATCATACCCATAGCAATTCCAGAAACAGGTTTACTGATAGGAAGACCGGCATCCATTAACGCCAAAGCTCCTGCACATACTGTAGCCATTGACGAAGAGCCGTTTGATTCAAGTATATCAGAGACTACTCTGATTGTATATGGATTTTGGTCATCAGCAGGAAGTACTTGTTTTAAAGCACGCCATGCAAGATTACCATGCCCTACCTCTCTTCTTCCTGGTCCACGGTTAGGCCTTACTTCTCCTGTAGAAAATCCCGGGAAATTATAGTGTAAAATAAATTTACTGCTTCCCGAGTAAACAGCCCCATCAATAAGCTGTTCATCCATTTTAGTACCTAATGTAACAGTAGTCAAAGCCTGCGTCTCCCCGCGGGTAAAAACTGCAGAACCATGAGCCATTGGCAGATAATCTACTTCAGACCAGATCGGGCGTATTTCATTAAGTTTACGGCCATCAATCCTTACTTTGTCTTCAATTGTAATATTTCTTGCAGCCTCATTACGAATTTGCTTAAAATAAACCCCAACCAAATTCAGGTCTTTATCTGTCCCTTCACCTAATGATTCAATGTATTCTTCTTTTATTTTACTATAAGCTTCAGATCTTTCCGATTTATTAAGGATTCTCTTCCTGGTAACTTCATAGACCTTATCTTCAAGCTTACTGCGCATATCCTGACGAAGCTCTTCATCATGAGTTTCATGACTGTATTCTCTTTTCTCAGTTTTACCAACTTCTTTTTCAAGCTCTTTCTGTAGTTCACACTGCTTTTTAATTGCATCCTGAGCATGTTTTAAAGCCACCAGCATATCTTCTTCTGATGCCTCAGCCATCTCACCCTCAACCATTACTATATCATTGATATTCCCGGCTACAATAAGATCGATTGTCGCACGTGACTTTTGCTCTTTAGTAGGGTTAATGATATAATCAGCATCTACTTTTGCCACACGTACTTCTGATATTGGACCATCGAAAGGGATATCAGATACAGCAAGAGCAGCAGATGCAGCAAACCCTGCCAGTGCATCAGGAAGTGCATCTTCATCAGCTGAAATCAATGATATCATCACCTGTGTGTCGGCATGATAATCTTCAGGGAAATTAGGCCTTAAAGCACGGTCTACCAACCTGCTTATCAAAATTTCATAATCTGATAATCTTCCTTCTCTTTTAATAAAACCACCAGGGATTTTTCCTGCTGCGGCAAATTTTTCCTGGTAATCAACAGAAAGAGGTAAAAAATCTACTCCTTCCTTAGCTTCTTTACTGGATACAACTGTCGCTAAAAGCATGGTGTTACCCATTCTTACTACTACAGCTCCGTCAGCTTGTCTGGCCAGGCGACCAGTTTCAATTGTAATTTCTCTACCGTCAGGTAATTGGAGTGATTTGGAAATGATGTTTTGTTGCATAATAATTGTTTCTTAATAAATAACAGCTTTTTAATATAACAGCGTAATAATCCGAAGTTTTAAATTAAAATAATTAAACCAGGAGGGGGTAAATGTAGAAAGGGAACCTTATTTCGGTTCCCTTCTTAAATTTTTTACTTTCTAAGGTTCAGCTCTTGAAGAACTTCTCTATATCTTGTGATATCTACCTTCTGAAGATAGTTCAAAAGTTTCCTTCTCTTACCTACCAGCTTCATTAAGCCTAGTTGAGTCGAGTAATCCTTTTTGTTCCTCTTCATGTGTTCTGTGAGGTGATTGATCCGGTAGGTAAAAAGTGCAATCTGAGATTCAGGTGAACCTGTATCCTGCTTTGACTTCAACCGACCATGATTCTCAAACAGCTCTTGTTTCTTGTCGTTTGTTAAATACATGCTTAGTTAAAGATTAAATTATTTTAAAATAAAACGCAAATTTAGTATAATACAGACTATTTGACAAATTAATTCCACTATTGATTCACTGCTGCAACAGTTTTCTTTTTTCTTTTCCCCAAAACCCACGTTTGCAGTTTATCCATCATTACATTGTAGAAGTCGGAATCAAACAATCGAGCATCAACACGTGCCTGCCTCAGAAAGAAAATCCCAATGGGTAATAATATAATATTAGCAGCCCAAATACCCAGCCATGGATCGATCATTGCCTGTTTTGCATATTTTTCGCCTGTCATATTGATGACATAGAAAATAATAAAGAACATAATTGACACTAACACCGGAACACCAAGGCCCCCTCTTTTTATTATAGCTCCTAATGGTGCTCCAATTAAAAACATACTTATACAGGCAAAAGAATTGGAAAGGATTTTATTCCATTGGATATCATAAACATTCCTGATATAGACTGCTCTTTCCAACCGGGTTTTATTACCTTCAATCCTACTTTTTATTTGCCGTGCATTGCTGAGGGCCATCTGAAAATCTGCAAATTCAGCTTCCTTTTCTTTTACGCTATTAGCTGCTTTTTCAATAAGCAATGACTGCTCTTTCTTATTAGCCGGCAGCCTATTAATTTTCTTATTGTTAACCTTGTCATCAGGACCGGCATTTTCTGCAGCTATTTGTTTACTTAAATTACTACCCTCATCATTAGTTTTTGGTCCTTTATTTTCAGCTTCTGCCTCAGTAGGATTATTGTTAACTATTACTTTTAAATCTTCAGGAACCTCTACCTGGTCATCACGAAAAAGATAGGTAAAGCCTATATTTGAAAGAGTGAAATTGCTATAGGCATGCTTCCTCATCTCCTGATTCATGCTATCAATATCTGCCTCCAGTTCACTCAGATTTCTCATGTTTCGATCTGAAGCAAATAGTTCTTTATCCGTGTCCTTTAACTGAAAAGAACTAAGGTCAAGGATTATCTGGCTCCTTTTAAAGCTACTTTTTGTAAACTCCTGCTTAGGGCCTGCAGTATTTGTTTTCACATCATCTGAACCTTCTACATATGAATTTCCATTAAAAAGTTCAAATTTTAAATAGCGATCATTCATAAACGTATACATCTTACCGGAGTCTGCAAGAGTCACTTCCTTGTTACCAAGCTTGTTTGAATGATCATAAATTATGATATCCTTTAAAGTTTGGCCGTCACTGAATTTCTTTTCTACCTTAATACTATAATCAGGGATCCCATTATAGAATGTTCCCTCCCTTAAATCGAGGGATGGCTTTTTCTGTTTTATATCATATAACAGACTATAAGCCTCCAGAGCTGCGGTTGGAACAAAAGTGTTATTTGAATAAAAGGCAAATACGGTAAGAAGGTTAACAAAAATAAAAATTGGAAACAGTGCTCTAATTAAAGATATACCTGAAGCTTTTATTGCTGTGAGTTCAAAATGTTCGCCAAGGTTTCCAAAGGTGATAAGTGAAGATAACAGTACTGCCAATGGAATAGCAATAGGAGTCATAAAGACTGCAAAATAAAACAGCAGTGTGCCCAGCACGTCCCATCCCAGGTCTTTTCCAACTATATCATCAAAATATTTGATCATATGCTGGGTGAGCAGGATAAATACTACTACAAGAAAAGTAAGAATAAACGGACCTAAAAAGGAGGATAAAATTAATTTATCAATTTTCTTCATTATCACAAAAATACAACCACCGGCTCACATGAGCGATATCAACCACCAACTGTTTCTTTCAAATTTAATACCAAACTTTCCCATAGATCCTGAAGTTCCTCTGTATCATCCATTTCTGAATAATCCAGGATCTTAAGAAATGTTGTTTGCGTCAGTTCATTCAGTTCAAGCCGAAGTTCAAAATAAGCCGGATCCTCTTTATCCTCTTCATTTTCAGGAAAAAACTCAAATTTCACATAATGATTTGTCCGGTGCCCAGCCATTTTTGCCCAATGATCTTCACCATCCCACTTGAAATTATAATTTTTATCTTCATCAACTGTTACATCGTCGGCAAACCATTGTGCCAAACCTCCCGGGGAAAATAAATACGGGAATAACATTTTTTTTGAGGCTTTTACCTCAAAATCCGTGGTAAATAAGTTTTTACTCATTCTCTTAATATTATAAAGCGCTTTAAGATAAATTATTTTTTCGAGCGTTGCAAAGAAAATAATTAATTCAACTAATTGGAATATTTTACAGAAACTTTATAGCTTTGCACTCCGTTTTACGGATGACTGATCGTAAGGATCTATCTTTTACTGATCAGTTGTTAATTTCCGGCGAGGTAGCTCAGATGGTTAGAGCGCAGGATTCATAACCCTGAGGTCAGGGGTTCAACTCCCCTTCTCGCTACAGATAAAGCCCTAAGCGTAATGCAAAGGGCTTTTTTTATGTCTTCTTTCAATCATTTGGCTCTGCCAAGTGTTCAATATCCGTTCCGCCTCCGGCCGCTATATCGGATAGACAAGATTTACCAAGCGCCACAACATAATAAATTTAGGTTAGTACGATAGCATTTCATCTACCTGCTACTCTATTGTGAGAAAACCGGCCGGAGGCCGAACAATAGCCGTCACTCGCGGGACGCGAGCGACTAACTTAGTATGAGTTAAAATAATAAAACTTCAAACTGGCCGGAGGCCAAAGGATGCCTCTTGCTAATTAGAGTCTTGATTTTCTTTAACTTTTACAGGGTCACCATCTTTCAATCTTTTTGAAACTATCAGGAACGGACCGGTAATAATTTCCTCACCTGCTTCCAGCCCTTCTTTTATTTCTATGACATCATAATCACTTATACCGGTTTCTACTTCCTTCAGAATTGCTTTTCCATCTTTTAAAACAAAAACTACTTCCCTCACTTCTTGATTACGGTTACCCTGTGTGCCTTCCTGGTCTTCAATATCTGACGTATTTCGTGTGGTAACAGCTGAAAGTGGTACTGCAAGTGTGTTTTCTTTACGTTCAGTAATAATATCGACACTTGCGGTCATTCCGGGTTTAAAAGGATATCTCATTCCTTCGTTTATCAGGTCCCTGTAAGAATTTTTTAATATTGTAATCCTGACCTCAAATTCAGTGACAGCATCAGGTGATGTTTTTTCATTAGCTGTATTGGCAATAGCAGTCACTATCCCTTTAAATTCTTTATCCAGGTGTGAGTATGCATCAACATCAATTAAAACAGTATCTCCTTTTTCTATCCTGATAATATCATTCTCATTTACATCTACACGTACTTCCATACTATCCAGGTCCGCAATACGCATTAGTTCCGTGCCGGCCATTTGCTGTGTCCCAACTACTCTTTCACCTTTCTCTACACTTAGCTTAGAAACAGTGCCACTCATGGGGGCTATAACACTTGTGAGCCTGACATTTTCCTGTGCTTCCTCCAAACTGGCCTCACTGCTTTTTACGATATATCCGGAGGCAACTACCTGCTGTTCAGCGGCTTTCAAATCATTGCGGGCAGCCTGATAGCTTTGTTTTGCCTGCTGCCATTCTGCTTCCGATATCACTTTTTCTTCCCAAAGCTGCTCCTGTCTGTTATATTCAGCCAAAGCACGTTCCATATTTGCCTTTGCTTTTTCAAGACTGGCTTGTGCAGAAGTTAAATTTGCCCTTTGCTGATTGAGGGATGCTCTTGCACGCTCTAAAGCGTTTATCCAGTTGTCAGGCCTTATTTTCACTAAAAAATCCCCAGCCCTGACAGAATCACCTTCCTGAACATTTAGCTCAATTATTTCACCAGCTACATCAGGGCTTAGCTTCACCTCGGTAACGGGCTGTATCATTCCTGAAGCACTTACTTTTTCAACAATTGCTGTCTTTGATGCTTCCGCAATTTCAACCTCTATTTCTTTTTCCTTGCCTATAATCCCCGTCGTACTACCAATAATTGCTAGAAGAACAATAACTGCAAGTAATCCCAGAAGTATATAGATCGTTTTATTCGATTTCTTTTTTTTCGTTGCCATAGTTACTTAAATATTAGAATCCTAGAGGATTCCCGAGGTAAAAATCTAAAATCCTTGTTTTATAGATATAATCATATTTAGCTCTCAAAAGATCAGACTTTGCCTGAAATAGCTGATTCTCTGAGAGCTGGTAATCAATATAAGTAGTTGCACCTAATTCATAGCGTTTTTGCGTCATTCTAAAAGCCTCTTCGCGTGCATTTACTTGTTTTTGCGACGCCAGATACGATTTTGATGCTGCTACCACATCATTATAGGCATTTTCGACATCCTGGCGTATAATATTCTTTGTTTCCTGAAGATTGATCTCCGCCTGTTCCTGATTTATAATAGCACGTTGTATACCTGCCCTCGCAGACCAACCATTAAATATTGGTACACTCATTCCTAAGGAAACAAATCTGCTTAAATTTTCTTCCAGCTGCTCCACAAAACCGAAATCCTGAAAAGCGCCACCAGGTTCATATACCAGCTGCATTATTTGTTCTCCACCTACAGTTCGTAATGGTGTAGGTACTGCTACCTGCTGATTATTTTCATCCAATACTGGTGTTTGTGTACCATCGGGAATAAATCGATTGTCAAACCTATCAGAATAATTTGAACTTAAACCAGTATTTGCATTTACTGATGGATAAAGGTTGCCTTTAGCAATTTTTACACCCATAACAGAACTTTGTATCTGCTCTTGTGCACTTTTTATTTCAGGCAGCACCTGGACAGCCTGTTCATATATTTCTTCAGGTGTATATTCAACCACAGGTGCAGCTAATGGATCGATCTGCATTTCCTCAGGTACCACTACGGAAAATTCAGTACCTACAGGAAGCTGTAAAGCCTGTTTAAGCTGGAGCAAAGAAAATTCGAGGGCATTTTGCTGTTGTATTAAGCTTAATTCATTAGAGGCTGCCTGTGCTTCTATATCTAATAAATCAGAACGTGGAAGAGCACCTGCTTCTACTTGTTTCTCGATCCGGAGCAATTGTTTTTCGGTATTTTCTAACTGTTTCTCTGCATTCTCCACCAATTCCTGGTTAAAAACAACGTTAGTATAAAGAGCAATAATATTAAATACCAGATTATTCTTTGCGGCTTCCACATCAAATTTCGTAGCATCCAAAGCATGTTCATTTTGCCTGATCCTGTTAATTTGCCTTCCTGCACTAAATAATGTTATTCCAGCTGAAGCATTAACACTGGTAAAATTAATTCGCTCAGTAATAAACTGATTTGTAGTAGGATCAATTGATCGCCCCCAGTTGTAGCCGTAAGAAGTGCTTGCATTAACACCTGGCAATAGATCAAACTTACTCTGTTTAAGATCTACATGGCTATTTTCTAAACCCAGCTTTGCTCTTTTAAGAGCAAGGTTGTGCTCTAGTGCATAATCTACGCATTCCTCCAATGTCCAAACCCCATTCTGTGCAGAAAGTGAAAATGTAATAAAAGAGAATACAACTATGAATATTTTATTCATTTAAAAAAGATTTTTTAATTTGAAAAATTAAAGATCTATATCAGGGATATATGTGACATGATCAACCCAGCTTAAGCTTTCAAGATATTTGAGCGTTATATCTTTTATTCCAGAATCCATTTCAATTACCTGACATGCCAGTTCATGCTTTCCCTTTCGGGAAACAGACATGGTAGCAATATTACACTCATCATTTGCCAGCACATTAGCAATGAATGCAATACTCCCTTTTACATCCCGGGCATAAATGATCAGGGTATGAAAGCTAGCTGAAAAATTGGCAGTAAAGCCATCGATCTCCGCAATATTTATAACCCCTCCCCCTAAACTTTCTCCAAAAACCTCTACAGTTTTATCACCTTTTTTCAGGTTTAATTTTATAGTATTTGGATGTAAAGTAGAAGCATTACCTATTGATTTAAATTTATAAGTCAACCCTGACTCTTTCGCATGTTCAAAAGAATCTTTAATCCTTTTATCATCTGTTTTATAATCCAGCAAACCCGCAATTATGGCACGGTCACTACCATGTCCCTCATATGTCTTTGCAAATGAATTATAAAAGGTAATATTTGCTTCGTCAGGCTGTCCACCTAATATTCTAATTGCCACACGGGCTATTCTTACAACCCCAGCAGTATGCGAACTTGAAGGGCCAATCATAACCGGACCAATCATATCAAAAATGCTACTTCTTGTAGCCATATAAACATTATTTTAATTTTACACTCTAAATTAATTAATTACTACGACCTTAGTGCCTATAGATAGTGTAAATGGTTAATTTCTTTTTTAAGGTATAAATAAAAGCTACTGAAGTAATGTGGGTTTGGTATAATGATCGACTTTTACAGGAAAAGGATCTCATCCTTCATACCTCTAACAGAGCCTTCCAGTATGGGGATGGTATTTTTGAGACTATTATTATTGAAAATGGTCAGATCAATTATGCCGAATATCATAAAACCAGGATAATCAACAGCACAAGGATCATGCACCTGGATTTTAAACTAAACTTCAAAGAATTCACCTCCAGGGTTCAATTTTTATTACAAAAAAATAAACTTCAAAATGCCAGAGCTAAATTGATTATCTGGCGTGCTCCGGGAGGGTATTATATTCCGGAAAAAAATGATAGTGAATTCATGATCACCTTAAATACATTTAACAAAAAAAAGCCCATCCCTCAACGACTGGGGGTATCCAGGGAGATAAGGATACCTAAAGGCCTAACAAAAAACTGTAAAACATTAAATGCCCTGCCTTACATTCTTGCCGGTCTGGAGTTGAAAAATTATCCTGAATTTGATGATTTTATAATTCTCGATAATGAAAATAATGTGAGCGAGTGTATTTCCAGTAATTTATTCTGGATTAAAGACAACGAATACTTCACACCTTCCTTGGAAAGCAACTGCATTATGGGTGTTAGACGTTCTTTTATAATAGACGAGCTTAAAGAAAAAGGTATAATGGTAAATGAGGTTTTAGCCTCTGTGGATGAATTACTGCAGGCGGATAGTATTTATAAAACAAATGTGACAGGAGTACATCCTGTTAAGTCGATAGGTGATAAAGAATTTGAAGTATCTGATGATCCGCTACTTACCTCCTAAATTAAAAATAAAAAGAGGCTGTTAAAAAAGATAAACATCTTTAAAAACAGCCTCTATTTAAAAATTTTTATTCTGCTCTTTAACGGAGGTCAATTACCTCCACCCCAGGATAATTTTTAGGGTTAAATTCAAAATCCTTATCTTCAATTTTTACATTGGGTGTATAGTCAGAGATTCTATATCGATACTTATTACCTCCTTTATCAAAAATCGTCCACCCCACAAGGCTATTATCCTTATTTGAAATCAGTAGCTTAATTTTAAAAAACTGAGAATCCTTATCATCAGGGATTAAATCAATAACAGATACTGATTCACCATCCACTTTATCCTCTCCCAGATATATATATTTATACCCTTCTTTATAAGCAGTATATATTTTTGATGGAGTTATTTCATTCTCAACCGGATTATAATTATCAATATTCACCTCGTTTATACCAGGTAAATAAGTCCAGACGGTTACACCATTATTATATATTTCCTGCTCATCAAGCTCCAGGATAAATTTATCTCCTTTTACAGTAATAGTCCCTTCATAATCTTCCTGCATATTTTCCACATCATTTATCAGAGAATAGACAAAATCAGATCGATATGCACCTGCATTTTTATATTTAGCGCTCATTGCTTCCAATTTATCCAGCGCCTTCTTATCATACTGGGCGTTTGAAGAAACGGCAACTCCCAACAACACAATTGCTAAAAAATAAAATTTTTTCATCTTAAGTTTTTAATTAATTTTTTGATCTTTAGTATTTACTATCAATTATATTCAATAATTGTTCCAAATATCTTAAACTGTAATAAAATATCTCAATTACCAACTTCCCCTATCAAATTACCTCCTTTTTAAAAAGACTAACGCCTTCCCATGAGAAGGTGAAAAATAAAAGGATGTGTTCACATTTAGATCTAACTAATATTTGTTACTTATTTCATTTAACAACTGCTCCAGGCTGTATTCATCAGGAATTAAAACATCACGTGCCTTACTTCCTTCAAAAGAACCGACGATCCCAGCTGCCTCTAATTGGTCAATAAGCCTTCCTGCCCTGTTATAGCCAAGTTTTAGTTTACGTTGGATTAACGAGGTGCTACCCTGCTGATGCATAACTATTAAGCGCGCTGCATCCTCAAAGAGTGCATCTCGTTCTTTAAGATCTACCTCCCCGACATTAGAACCTTCATCATCATCCCCAACAAATTCCGGGAGCATATAGGCAGATTCGTATCCCCTTTGCGAGCCTATATAATCACATATACGGTCCACTTCAGGTGTGTCTACAAAAGCACATTGTAAACGGATCATATCCGAGCCCATGCTTAAAAGCATATCACCCATTCCTATCAACTGATCAGCTCCACCAGTATCAAGAATTGTACGGGAATCAATTTTAGAAGTCACCTTAAAAGATAAACGTGCAGGGAAATTTGCCTTAATTATACCGGTGATAACATTTACAGAAGGACGTTGTGTAGCAACCACAAGATGAATACCTATAGCTCGTGCAAGTTGTGCCAGGCGTGCAATAGGTGCCTCCACCTCTTTACCGGCAGTCATCATAAGATCTGCCAGCTCATCGATGACGAGTACGATATAAGGCATAAAGCGATGTCCATTTTCCGGATTTAACTTTCGCTTTATAAATTTATTATTATATTCTTTTAAGTTTCTAGCTCCCGCCTCTTTTAAAAGATCATAGCGCAAATCCATTTCAATACAGAGGGAGTTTAGTGTATTCACCACCTTTTTTGTATCTGTAATTATAGCCTCCTCCGAATTAGGAAGCATTGCCAAAAAATGCCTTTCAATTTTGTTGAATAGGGTTAATTCAACCTTTTTTGGATCAACAAGCACAAATTTGAGCTGGCTTGGATGTTTTTTATACAAAAGGGAGGTAAGGATCACATTTAATCCCACCGATTTACCCTGCCCTGTGGCACCGGCAATCAGCAGGTGAGGCAGCTTTGCTAAATCAATAAGATGCACCTCATTGGAAATGGTTTTTCCAAGTACAATTGGCAGCTCCTTATCGCTTTTCATGAATTTTTCCGTAGAGAGTACAGAGCGCATACTCACCATCTCACGGTTTTTATTCGGCACCTCGATACCAATTGTTCCTTTACCTGGTATAGGGGCAATTATACGAATTCCCAACGCAGCTAAGCTGAGGGCAATATCATCTTCAAGGTTCTTGATCTTTGAAATTTTAACCCCTGCATCCGGTACAATTTCATAAAGTGTAACAGTTGGCCCAATAGTGGCTTTGATACTGGATATCCCTATCTTGAAATTGATCAGGGTTTCAATGATTTTATCTTTATTAGCCTCTAATTCTTCCTTTGTTACCTGAGCACCTTCCTCCTCTTCATGCTCCTCCAATAAATCAAGCTGAGGATATTTATAGCTTCCTAAATCAAGGGTAGGATCATAATTCTCCTGGGTATCAGCCTTTTCCTCTTCAAATTTATCTTCCTCAACATCCAGCTCGAGTTCCTCATTATCTTCCTCCTTTTCAGCAGTACTACTTTTGGTTTTTTCTCTTGGAGCAACATCCAAAACAAGAGCACCTGCTGGCTCAGGTTTCTCTTCCTTCTTCTTCTCTGCCTCCAGTGAACGGACCTCCCATTTCGATAATTCCTCTTCCTCCTGATCTTCACTTAAAAGTTCTTCATCATCCTCCTGCTCTTCCTTTAGATCTTCCGTCTCCTCAGCCGGATCAGGTGAGTTGTTAGCAACAGGTTGCATTACAAGCTCTTCATTATTTCCACTACTAATGCTTGTTACATTGAAAAAGAAAATAATAAATACTATAAAAGAAAGGATGAGCAATAAAAAAGTACCCCATCCTAAAAGGCTCTGAAATACTATTGCAAGATTAAAACCGAGTCCACCTGCCAAAAACCCCCATTCATTTACACCATCAGAAGTTAGCACAACATAACCCAGAAGAAGGCTCAGCCAAATAGTAAAGAAGAAGCCAAAACCAAATGCGGACATGGTGTTCAGGAGTGAGCGCTTAAAAACCAGCTTATATCCCAAAATAAAGAGTAAAGGAGGTGTAAAAAAAGCTGCTAAACCAAACCAATGAAAAATGAAATAATGAGATACATATGCGCCATACAGACCGAGCCAGTTTCTTGCTTCTCTGCCTGATTCTATCATCCCTGAATTATTTGCCACCTCTACTACACTTTGATCGGCCTTACCTGTAAACAAATAAGACACAAATGCGATAAAAAGAAAGAGCGCTGTTATCAGTAAAACAAAACCTGTTGTTAGAGAAAAACGGGGATCCTTTAAAAATTCAGGCACAGAAAACTTCATCTTCTGCTTTTTCTCAGGAGTTTTAAAGGTGTTCGACTTGTAAGTATTTTTGGCCATAGATCAATTTACAAAGCTAATCATTTATAGGAAAAAGTCTACTTGTAAAACGTATCGATCAACTTTTTATTGATGTTTTTAATTAAAGATGGTCCTTCGTAAATAAAACCGGTATACAGCTGTACCAGGTTAGCCCCTGCCTCTATTTTTTCCAGTGCATCTTCAGCAGTCATTATCCCTCCTGCACCAATAATCACAGCATCTCTTCCCAATTTATCTCTCAGATATTTTATTACTTCCGTCGCACGTTTTGTTAAAGGGCTTCCACTTAAACCTCCAGCTCCAATATTTTTAACATAATTATCATCGTAGGTCAGGCCTGTCCTTTCAGTAGTTGTATTTGTAGCAATAATTCCAGCAATTTCAGTTTCCTTTACAATTTCAGTTATATCGTTAAGTTGTGCATCTGTCAGGTCAGGAGCGATTTTTAATAAAACAGGTTTTGGCTTTGGCTGCTTTTCATTTTTCTCCTGCAGTGCATTTAACAGATTCATTAAAGGCTCTTTCTCCTGAAGTTCACGTAACCCGGGTGTATTTGGTGAGCTTACATTTACCACGAAATAATCCACAACAGGATACAGCTCTTCAAATGCTTTTAGGTAATCTAAAACTGCATTTTCATTGGGGGTTGTTTTATTTTTACCAATATTTCCACCTACGATAGCTTTTGAATTTTGCTTTTTTAAGCGTTTTACAGCTTTTTTCACTCCTTCATTATTAAAACCCATTCGGTTGATAAGAGCCTTATCTTTTTGTAAGCGAAAAATGCGAGGCAGGGGGTTCCCTTGCTGGGCAACAGGTGTTAGTGTCCCTATTTCCACAAACCCAAAACCAAATGCATTCCACATTGGTACCAGCCGTGCATCCTTATCAAAACCCGCTGCCAACCCTACTGGATTTGGAAAGGTCATTCCCATAAGATTCTGCTCCAGGACCGGGTTTTTTATTTTGTATTTCAGGCTGATAATAAGCTTTACCCCCGGAATTTTAGAAAGAATTTCTAAAAGCTTAAAAGTCAATTTATGTGCTGTTTCAGCATTAAACCTAAACAATAACGGGCGTATCAGAGATTTGTACATATAAACAAAATTAAAAAATCAAATTAAAGAATTAACTGCGAGGATGAAAATCATTGATCACCTGTTTTAAATAATCCCTATCAAGGTGGGTATAGATCTCCGTTGTGGTAATGCTGCTATGCCCCAACATTTCCTGCACGGCTCTAAGATCCGCACCACCTTCAATCAGATGCGTGGCAAATGAATGACGAAAAGTGTGAGGGCTGATATTTTTCTTAAGCCCTACCTGCTCAGCAAGACGTTTAATAATAGTAAATATCATAACCCTTGTCAGCCTCGCCCCTCTTCTGTTGAGAAATACATACTGCTCATTTCCTTTCTTAACATCCAAATGAATTCTTATTTCTTCAAGATAAATTTTTATAAACTTTAAAGCGTCCCGCCCTATAGGCACCAATCGTTCCTTATTACCTTTTCCTAATACCCTGATAAATCCAGCTTCGGTATGTAAAAAATTCTTTTCCAGGTTTATTAGCTCACTTACGCGTAAGCCACAGCTATAAAGCGTTTCCAGTATAGCGCGATTTCGTGCGCCTTCAGGAGTTGAAAGATCTATTGCCTGTAGCAACTCCTCAATCTCATGAAACTCTAAGGTATCAGGTATTTTCCTTCCAAGCTTCGGGCTTTCCAATAATTCAGTAGGATCAGTTTTTATAAGCTGTTCATCGAGCAGGTATCGGTAAAAAGCTTTTAGCCCTGATATAATTCGTGCCTGGCTGTATGGTGACATTCCAAGCTCATTAATAAATTCCAGAAAATCCTGAATATCAACAGGAGTAATTGAAAGGGCTGTCTCCGGACGGTTGGTGATCTCAATAAACTGTTTTAGCTTTACGACATCGTGAACATAAGCTTCTATCGAATTTTCCGATAAGCCGCGTTCCAGTTTGAGGAAATTTTGAAATTCTTTAATATATAGATTCCAGTTAGCCATACAAGTTACAAAGTAATGAAAATTCTAATAATAAACGGACCTAATCTTAATCTGCTGGGAAAGCGGGAAACCTCTATTTATGGAAATCAGAGTTTTGAACTTTACCTGAAGGAGCTTATTGATAAACTAAAACCATCTTATGACAAGCTTCATATTGATTATTATCAAAATAATCATGAAGGGAACATTATAGATCAAATACAAAAAGCAGACGGCGAATACGATGGGATTATTCTAAATGCAGGTGGTTTTACACATACTTCAATAGCCATTGCTGATGCTATTTCAGCTGTAGGTGTTGCTGTCATCGAAGTGCATATCTCGAACATTTATGCCCGTGAAGAGTTCAGAAGGAAGAGTTTAATCAGCCATGCCTGTGCAGGAATAATTGCAGGTTTCGGATTAGAAGGATATTCTCTGGCTGTTCAACATTTTATAAATCTTACCAAATGATAAGTTTCTATCCCGGCCCAAGCCGTGTGTATAAGCAAATCCCGGCATATGTAAAGGACGCATATGAAGAGGGGATCTTAAGCATCAACCATCGCAGTAAGGAGTTTATAGAGTTATGCTCTGCCACACAAAATATACTCCGTAAAAGACTAAATATCCCCGCTGATTATATGATCTTCTTTACTTCCTCCGCTACCGAATGCTGGGAGATCATCGCCCAATCATTCCCGGAAACTTATACTTATCATTTTTATAATGGTTCATTTGGAGAAAAATGGTTGCGCTATACCCAAAAATTAAAACAAAATGTGGTCGGATATCAGTTTAACTATGAAAACCTACTCGATTTCACAGGATTTGATCTGTCCGGTGAAGAAGGTATAATCTGCCTGACCCAAAATGAAACCTCCAATGGCACTCAGTTACCTATTGAAGATATCAAATTATTAAGGAGTACTTATCCTGACCATCTTATAGCTGTAGATGCTACTTCATCTCTGGGTGGCTTAAACCTGCCAATCGATCAGGCAGATATATGGTTTGCCTCTGTTCAAAAGTGCTTTGGGCTTCCTGCAGGTATGGGGATCATGATCTGTTCCGCCAAAACTATGAAAAAGGTGCTTTCAATTAATGAAAAAAGCTATTATAACAGCATGGTTTTCATGCGGGAGATGATGAAGGATTATCAGACAACTTATACTCCCAATGTATTAAGTATTTATTTATTACTGAGAACACAAGAGAATTGCAAGAGCATAAAAAAGGTTGATGCCAAATTGGAAAAACGGGCTGCTAAATGGTATAAGTTCCTGGAGGAAAAAACTGATCTTAAACCGCTGATAAAGAATAAAAAAATCCGCTCAAAAACTGTAATAGCTGTAAAGCATGAAAAAAGTAAAATAGCCGAAATTAAAGATAAAGCTAAGGCAGAAGGTATTATCGTCGGCAATGGTTACGGGCAATGGAAAAATGAAACTTTCAGAATTGCCAATTTCCCTGCAATAAAAAAGAAGGAAATAAAATTATTAAAGAACCTTTTAAAAAACGATATAAAATGATCACCATATTCACTGATGGTGCAGCAAAAGGAAATCCCGGTCCCGGCGGTTATGGTGTTGTCTTACTTTATAAGCAACTCCGCAAAGAATTATCAGAGGGCTTTCGACTTACCACTAATAACAGAATGGAGCTTTTGGCAGTGATCAAAGGGCTTGAGGCGCTTAAAAAAGAAGGTAGCCTGGTAACTATATACTCAGATTCAAAATATGTGGTAGAAGCTGTAGAGAAAGGCTGGATATGGAATTGGCAAAAGAAAGGCTTTAAGAAGATCAAGAATGTAGATCTGTGGCAGCGTTTTATACCGTTATTCCGAAAACATAAGGTTAAATTTGTTTGGGTTAAAGGCCATGCGGGTATACCTGAAAATGAACGTTGTGATCAATTAGCGGTTGAGGCCGCCAGCGAACCTATTTTACCTCCGGACAAGGGGTATGAAGATCAGCTTAATAATAATCCTCCTATATCTTAAATCAATTTGTCCTGAGTTGCTTTTGCAATAGCTTCTGACTTGCTGTTTACCTGCAATTTTGAATAGATATTCTTAATGTGTGATTTTGCTGTCTCTTTTGTAATAAATAATTCATCAGCAATCATACTATAGCTTTTACCCTGGGCCAATAACTCCAGCACCTCTGTTTCTCTTTTGGAAAGCGGGGAATTATGATTTTTCTGGAAAGAAGCAACCACCATTTTAGCGATTTTGGAGCTCATTGGAGCACCTCCTCGTTTCAATTCATCTATGGCATTTATAAGCTCATGATGATTACTGTTTTTTGTTATATAACCACTGGCGCCTGCACATAAAGCCTGAAAAACAAGGTCACCATTTTCGTATACGGTATTGACAATTATATTAATATCAGGATTAAGCTTTTTAATTTCTGCAATTGCTACTATACCATGCATGCCAGGAAGCTCCAGGTCCATCAAGACAATATCAGGTTTATCCGTTTTCAATGCTTTAATGGCTTTTTCCGCTGTTTCATGTGCTCCTACCACAACATATTCCGAATAATCATTGATAATCAGTTTAAAACCTTCTCTTACAGCATCATTGTCTTCAACAATTACGATACGTTGTGGTTGATATTCCATCTTAATTTAATTTAAATTTTAATACTACTTCATAACCATTCTCATGGGAAATTGATAAATCAGCACCTATCTGATTTGCCCTGACACTCATATTTTTTAAGCCTTTTCCTTTTGAATTTTTATTATCATCAGTAGCAGATCCATTATCCTTAAGCTTAATCTGATATATTCCATTCTGCTGGCTCATTGTAAAATATACCTTATCACCATCGGAATGCTTTAAAGCGTTTGTCATAGCCTCTTTAAAAATAAGCACGAGCTGTCGGCTCCATCCAATGGGTAAATTCTTTTGCTCTGGTACCTCCTCTAAAATCCTGCTATAAAACTTTATATGTGTATCAAGGTAAAGCTCTTCACCAAAATCTTTTATATAAGTAAAAAGCTCATGGATCTCATCACTTTCCGGATCAATAGACCATATAAAATCTTTAGTACCTGTAAACAATGATTTTGAATGTTTTTCGATATTCCCAAGAAGATCTTTTACCTCCTCAGAACTATCTTTTAATTTCATACTTATCAGATTGACGTATACTGTAATACTTGCCAGCTGATTTCCCATATTATCATGAAAATCACGAGCCATACGCTTTCTCACATTATGCTGCTCTTCAGTTCTGATCCTTTCTACCATCAACAGTTTATTTACCTGTTTACGAATCCTGTAATCATTAAAGAACTTAATACTCAAAATAAATACGGCTGCAACAAAGACGGCAAACCACCATTTCTGCCAGAATGGAGAATCAATATAAAACTCAAATGATGCCGGTTCCTGTGACCATACACCATCACTATTTGCTGCCCTTACCATAAAGGTATATTTACCCGGGGGAAGATTGGTATAAGCCGCCTCTGTTTTCTCTGTCACTGGTGACCATTCCTCCTCAAGGTTTTTTAACCTGAACTGGTATTTTACTTCTTTAGGGTTTGTTAAACTTGTTCCAAAATAATGAAAGATGATATGATTGTTATCATACTCTAAACGTAGGCCTTCAGGAAGATTAGTCCAACTGGCAACTTCATAATCATGCTGTTGCCAGTCTATTTCATTATAAAAAAGTTTTAAGGAAGAAATATACGTAATAGGGGCTTTTTCATTTATTGATTCTTTATGCGGCTGATATGTATATACCCCTTCTTCACTTCCAAACCATATGCTTCCATCACTCTCTTTATAAGCAGTATTTAATGAAGTTTTTAGTCCACGAAAACCTTCAATCCTCCCATAGCTTTTTATAAAGTATGGCTTCTTTTGCTCATCGAGATAAATCTTATCGACACCTCTTTCGGTTCCTATTATTAGATTTTTATCATCATCCCAGATCATATTATATATAAAATCCGAAGACAGCCCATTGCTCTCTGTTATCCGGGTGATCTCCTTTGTATTTGCTTTTATTTTATAGATCCCATGCCCACTATATCCTATCCACAAATTACCTTCATTATCAAAAAGCACTGCATTCAATCTTTTTTCAAAAAGCTCTTCATCTCTTGTAACAACCTCAAGCTTTCCATCTTTAAATTTATCAATTCCCTGACGCGTAATGATATACATACTTCCATCAGCCCCTGGCAATAACTGCCAGATCAGATTATCAGCCAACCCATGGCTGGTTGTGATATTATAGAATCGGTTTCCATCAAAAAAACTAAGGCCATTGACCGTTCCAATCCAGAGAAACCCTTTTTTGTCAAATGCCATACAGCGCACTGAATTATTTATTAATCCATCAGATCGATCATAGGTAGTAAAGCCATTTTTATCGTATTTTATAATCCCTTCCCTTGAACCAAACCACAGATTTCCTGCAGGATCTTTACAGCTGCTTGTAAAATAACTTGTTGGCAAAGGATGATAGCTATAATTATAAACACTGTCACCGTTATAAACA
Source organism: Candidatus Cyclobacteriaceae bacterium M2_1C_046 (assembly GCA_051418055.1). Taxonomy (GTDB): domain Bacteria; phylum Bacteroidota; class Bacteroidia; order Cytophagales; family Cyclobacteriaceae; genus JBPRGH01. The sequence goes on from JBPRGH010000120.1 coordinate 32,552, forward strand.
TCTATTCCTGCTCCAAGGCTAGTCATCCAGATATTTCCAAGATCATCTTCAATTACTGAAGTTACAGGCGCTCCACTGAGCCCATGGTTTTTATTTAGATTAAAAAATAATTCACCAGTAAATTTATAAAGCCCCTCCCCTTCAGTGCCAAACCATAAATTTCCTTCACGATCTTTAAAAATAACATTTACACTTTTCGATGTAAAACCTTCCCTGTCACTAAAATTCATGATCTGATCGTTGCCAAGCTTAATAACACCATTTGAAAGTGCCACCCAAATATCTTCATCATCATCAACAGATACTGATCGTACAAAATAATTTCTAAGCGCAGGTAATAGGTTATTTATTTCCTCTCCTTTTTCCGGATCATAAAAAAGTAGCCCTTTATTTGTGCCAATTAGTAATTTACCATCAGCTCTTATTGTCATTGACAACAGGAATCCTTTAAAATCCTGATTCATGATCACTTTATGGAACTTTTGGCCATCCCACTTAAAAAGACCATATATACTTGTGATTATCCATAGGTTATCATCTTCATCACTCTTGATATCTATTACAGCATCCCTGACAAAACCATTTTTTTCATTATACTGAATAATGCTATCGCCAGTTATCCGGCCTATACCTTCCTTTCCGGGGTAAGAAAACCATATATTCTGATTGCTGTCTTCATGTACTACCCGTACAGAATTTATCTCCTGTGGGTCATGCAGATAATTAATTATGGTATCTCCATCATATTTGGATATACCCGAGGCCGTAGCTGACCATATGTTCCCCTTACTATCACTTATTATGCTTCTTATATAATTACTTGCCAGTCCATCCCTTATGGTGATATAGGAAAATGTATGCCCATCATATTTTGCTATTCCTCCTCCCTGTGTAGCCAACCAGAGATTTCCAAATTTATCTTCGGTTATGTCAAGTATAGTAGAATGGTTTAATCCTTCTTCAACAGAAAAATGAAGAAAGTTATAGGACTGGCTAAAACCTCCTAAAGACAGACAACAGAAAAATATGGTTTTTAAAAATTTTAACACTTTATTAAATTAATGAATAAATATAAAGTATTTATCCCCTGTTTTAAGGTATATTAACGCAATAAGTAGAGCTTACCGTATCCCTTATCAAACATTTCATCACCGGCTGACGGTCGTAATTCAAGATTTTCACCATCTTTTCTAACAATTACTTTGTAGAGATAAACACCATTGGCTAATTGGTCACCAAATTCGTCCCGGCCATCCCATGCATAATCAGAGATATTATTACCTATACGTAATAACCCAAACTCCGACAGATTAATTTCACGGATCACTCTTCCGGAAATAGTCATAATCTGAACAAACAGCTGATCTGGGATTTCATTACCTGTAAGTGTAAATATAAAGCGAACGTTTGAACTGAAAGGATTCGGGTATGGGTAAAAATTTGTAATTGTTGATTCATTAATAACCTCAAATTCAACCTCATAAGGCTGGTCAGGGTCTCCGGCAGTATTGCCGCTTACATCTGAAGCTGACATTTTTAAACCATATATTCCATTCTCTAGAGGCCCTGGCCGATATTCAATGATAAATTCATTTTTGTTTTCTACAGGATAATAATTTACTTCAGGTGACAAGAATGAAATCCGTTTATATGTAGTACACCCTTCACAAGCAGCTTTTAGATACAAATTTAGTCCTACTGTGTCTTTCCGTTGTAAATATTGGTTTTCATCCTTAAGCACAAGTGTTATCAAAGGGTCAGGTGAAACAATATCACGATTGAAAATATGTATCCCGTCAAACCGAACATCCAGGACCGGTGCTGCATTATCTTTTTTCACCTCAAGGAAATCATCTACTGATAAAATATTATTTTCATAATACTGCTCTGGCTCCTGATTGCTACTAACGGATAAATAGAGGTCATTAGATCCTACTTTCCCGTTTGTCGGGAAAATAAGCTCAAAATTAAGGGTATCACGTGATGTAGGACCTTTTATCTTTTCAATATTAAATCCATTTATGCTGCCTGAAGCTAATGGCATCCTAACATTCACTGCCAGGCTATCATTAAAATCCCATGGAGAAAGATTATAAAATCCAGCTGTCAGCTTTAAAGTATCCCCCTCCTCTTTTACAAATTTCTCATCAAATGCAGAAGGAAGGACAATTCCTTCAGCAGAAGGCAAATAACTAACATACCAGCTGTTTATTTGTGGGGCTGTCAAATCTACTTTATCAGATAGATTAACACTTAGCCTGATATAAGGGAATGCAGTCGCATCGAGAGTAGTCAGGTCAAAATTTTCTGCAGTTACATTTTGTACTACTGAACCCCTGTTTCCATCAGAATCAAAGCCATCAATATTAAATGAATAAGCATCTGATGCAGAGCTATCAATTTTAAGCTTAAATTGATGCCACTGATCTGCAGGTCCAATTAATGGGCTAATCATCATTCCTTCTGAAGAAATTCCTGTTACCGTCAAATTTGCCATTAAATCCTTTTTCAATAATGAATCTCCCTCAGCCTGAAATATCATTGCTTTTCCCGGTGCCGCTCCTTTTTTAGCTGCAATTATTACAGGTTCACCATCGAGAAAATTACTCCACTGGTCTGAAGCAATACCTATCTCTTCCATTTTAACTTTAACTTCATTTGGCCAGGTGCTAAAACCTGCGTTACCAATTGAAAAAAGAACAATTGAATCTCCATGATCAATATTGTCAATGGCAGCCAGCATATCATTAACATTACCAGCAGACAACTCTGAAGGACGAAAATTATTGATAATCTGTGGCTGCCGTCCACAAATTCTACGACCAGGATCATTAACAGGAAGAGGCAATGCTGCATATGGGGTAGCCGTTTCTTTATCAAAAGCTATTATATTAATGGTATTATCCCTGCAGCGATATGGATTGTCAACATGATATTCTGTGCCATCTATATCTACAGACACAAGCGTACTATCATCAGGATGCTCGCTTCCAAAAGACCAAATTCCTACTCCAATAGTAGTTTCTTCAAATTTAAATTCACCGGTTATTGGGTCAAAAGTGAGACCTGTAACATCATTTGACTTAAGCTGCGCGATTTTATTTTGTCCCCAGCCTGAGGAGCCATTTTGGATCCTGATAAAGGAAGATATATCCCAGTCATTGATCTCATTTGGTTCTGCATTGGCAAACTTGCTTCGTAAAAAATACGTGACTGTATCTTTATTAATATAGTCAGGCTCCCATTCAGCTAATAATCGCTTGTTCAGGTTTACTGATTGAAGTGCCGGGGAATTAAATGTTTCCGTAGTATCAAGTTCAATAACAAATTCTTTCTCTTTGGCTAAAAGATCCATCGACTGAATGACTATACGATCTAATGTATCATTCACCACTCCAAATGAATAAGGCAACAGATTTCTGGTAGCGCTTAGTTTTAAAAGGTATTCAAATCGGACTACATTATTTGTTTCTTTATATTCAGCAATGGCATCTCCATGATCAATAGTAATTGTGAAAATATTTTTCCCAAAATCCTCCAGAGATTCTCTTTTTATCACCAGCTGAAGGGTATCAGTATATAATGTACTTTTAAAAATAGTGTCAATTGTATACAGACGATTATCAACCTGTCGCTGCAATTGTACATTAAATGAATCCGGAAGTGCCTTACCAAAATTTTTAACTACAACATTTACAGCAAAGGAATCAGAAAGTGCTGTAACAGGACCTCCGTCAAACGAGCTTACAAAAACTTCACCCTCCGAAACTGAATAATCCGGCCTCCTTGCTCCAAATAGATTGGTTGCAGGATCGCCAAGTAAAAGCAACTGCTGTGCCTGAGCAACCTGATTTGGGCCAGGATTAATGAAATCATTATAATAGCGCTTAATGGTCTCCTGATGGATATTACCCAATGGTTTTTCAACAAATACAGAATCGCCAAATCCCGTTTTATAAAATATATTCGTATACTTCCTTAGGTCATATGAGAACCCAAAGGAAGTATGGGCCAGAAATCCTATGGCACCTTTATTTTTAGCAAGCATCCAGTCTTCACCAAATAAAAGGCCATTGACAAAGAACCTGCCCGCCTCACAACCATTTATCAGGAAGACAGGGTATTTATCAGGGTTATTATATCCATTAATATCATTAGTTACAAATCCAATATCTATATCTGTTATTCCTGGTGATGAATGACCGAAAAAAGTTACCAGGTTTAGGCCATTATTTACTTCGTCGCTGATATTTATCTGTTCAACAGTAGATTTTGTATCTTTTTGAATAGTTTTTACATTGCCGCCCAAATAAGGTGGCCTGGCATATTCAGCAAAACCATCCATATATCTTTTGAAAGCAGTTATCTCTGATTCTTTAATTCCTCCGCTAAGATGCAGGATCCGCTTTCGCCACAACTTGTCATAAGGCAAATTTTCCATGGCTATCACTTTATCAAGGTAATTTATAACCTGCTCAGGTGTTGAAGCCGTAAGCCTGCCTGTAGGAATTGAAGGTTGATAAGTTTGCTCTCCTAAACCTGCAGAATATAAAACATCAGAAGCAGGAAGACCGGCGGGAGGTATAAGGTCTTTAAAATCATAACTCCCCGGCCTCCTGTGATAATTATAATGTACTTCCATGCCTTCCCCAATGAAAAAGAGATATTCAGGGCTGGCCGTTTCTTTTAGCCATTTCACAAAATTGAATACTGCTAAGGGAGTGATCTCCCCAAAGCTAAACTGATCATAAAGCTGGAGTACATCAACAACTAGTGTATCATACCCGCCACCATCAGCAGAAGCACGATATGAAGCATATGCGGCTACAGCATTTTCGTAACCATCAGCAGGCTTCATCAGCTCAGGATGGCTGATTATAACATATTGTGCATTAGATAGGTCATATTTTTTAAAATCAACTTTTTTCAGCACCGGTGTTCCATAGATAGAAACAGCCATTAACTTTCTTTCAGTGCCGGTATTCGGCACTATGGCCTGCGCAGTATTCGCCTTTAACGTATAGCCTATTTCAAAAACCTCATTATTATTCGTTATATCATAAATCACTGTACCGGAAGGAATATTAGCTATCTCTATATAAGATTTTCCATTAATGTTCTCTTTTAGCTCGTAAACACCTTTTGTTGAGTCCTGCTGATCAAAGGCCTGCGGGTATAAGAGTTCTATGTATGATGTACTTAAAAGATCCTGGCCTCCATCAACTCCTAATGCTTTTAACTGTACCACCATTTCACCGCTTGCTGAAATATCAGAATAAACAATTGTATCCTGATATACTACAGTAGTAAAACCTGTAAAATCAATAGTTCCTAGTGTTCTAAGTGAAGCCGCATCCTTTCCCACACTAATTTCCGCCCGATGCATATCAGCACTCCTGCCTGCTAAAAGCACATTTAACCGTGGCTCACCGGCAGTAGATATAATATTTCTAATGCCGGAAAGTGTATACTGAATACTTTTATTTTCCTGGATTCTAACGCCGGTAAATCCTTCTCCGTAATCAAACTGGCTATAACGCGTATAGTTATAGAAGGTCCTGCCCTGTGAATATTGGTCAGTATTCACTTTTAAAATTTGTGAATAATGTGCAGCTTCTTTTTGTAAACCTGAAGTATTTACTTCTTTAAAGGTGTTAATCCTCTTCCCATCGGCACCGGAATATTTCCACGTGAGGAAATAGCTTGTTGTATCACTAAAAAGATTATAATAATTATGAGGCTGTGCATCTGATGGCTGATAGAGTTGCTTATCAAGGGTTCCATCATTTCTAGTTCCATAAAAAATAATATGGTCTTCAGTATCCAGCTTTGCATCCTGCTGGCCAACTACGCGGATGGCCTGCTCTGCCCCCCTGTGAAAGATCTGAATGCCTCTGGGGTCAATTGAGCCAACAGGCAATCCGGCGTTAACAAGATCATTATACGTGATTTTATAAAAACCGTCCTTTCCTATCGGGATCTTATAATAGCTCTGCGAATAGTTAATCCATTCAAAGCCATAGTTCTGTGCCTGGACAGAATAAGATAGGATAACGAAAAAAATTATATAGAAAAATCTACTACTCACCTGCCTTATTCCAATCTAATCTAATCGTAAAAATATGGGAATATAAAGACTCTGATATATCACCTGTATGTGTAAAGGCATAATCTACAATAAAATTGCTTACCTTAAACCCTACTCCCATAGATGGTGCAAATGTCCAGCTTTTATCCTCATTTATATCAGTCACCTCCTGAAAAGTAGAAGCTCCAAGCCGGAGAAATGCCGTTTCTTTAAAGCCAATTTCAGCACCAATTCTTGGATCAAGGCTAATAAAATCTGATTTTATTAGGGTATTTCTTTTACCATCAAATGTATTTACAAGGTCAATAGCCATCAAAGCAGACCAGTCTTCATTAATTTCGAAATCCCTCTTTACCCCCAAATTTAATCGCGGTACTGTAACCTCCCAGTTATCCTCAGGAAGCGTATTATTTGTCTGGTCATAAATAGGGGTTAACTCTTCCTCATTAAGGTCCCAGGCAGTAAATGTCCCTGTTATATCACGGAACATAACTCCAAATGACCATTTGCCCCTATTAAGATTAGCTCCCAAATCAAGTCCAAATCCCCAGGCATCTGCAAATATACCAACGGAACGATGTATAACTTTTGCATTGCCTCCTAAATTAACACCTCCAAGAAATGAGGTTTTTCTGGCATAAGATACTAAAAAGCCATAATCTGCCGCAGCAAATGAGCTTACATTGTCGTAATTGATATTTCCATTTGCATCATATAAGAAGCGGGTATCGGGAATATCATCTACTGCAAATCTAATTAGGGATATGCCGAGACGGCTCACAGAATCCACACCCATAGTAAACCCTGCATAATCATAATTAGCTATACCGTTAAAATACTGGGCATGCATTAGAGAAAGTTGATGATCAGCATTTATACCTAATAAGAGAGAGGGGTTCCAGTAACCGGCAGTAACATCATCAGCTGCTGCTGTAACAGCCCCCCCCATACCTAATGCCCTGCTTCCTACTCCAATAGATAAGAACTCATTGCTGTACTTAGGGGCGTTTTGAGCTAACACAAATGTGGTGGCAAAAAGCAAAGCTATGCTAATAAAAAATCTAGCCATTTTACAAAAATATAAAATACTGCCCTGACATATTACATTACGAGTTGTTAATATGAATAACAGGTACAATTTAATTTAACATAAATTAATTCCCTAATATGAAAATAGGTAAATCCAATATTGAAATTATTAATGGTGACATTACAAAATGCGAGGTAGAAGCTATTGTAAATGCAGCTAATTCATCTTTACAGGGTGGTGGTGGCGTTGATGGGGCCATACATCGTGCAGGAGGACCGGAAATATTAAAGGAATGTAAAAAGATAGTAGGCAAAAATGGAAAATGTCCTCCCGGTTAGGCAGTTATAACTACTGCAGGTAATTTACCTGCCAAACATGTTATTCATACTATTGGACCTATATGGAATGGAGGAAAAGACAAAGAGGCTGAAATATTGCGGAAAGCATATACCAATAGCTTACGACTGGCTGAAGTAAATGAACTTAATTCTGTTGCTTTTCCAACCATAAGCACAGGCATTTATGGCTATCCGAAGGCGCTGGCAGTGAAAGAAGTAAAAGCTGCCATTGAAAACTATTTCAGCGGCAGCAGTAACATCAATGAGGTTCTATTTGTGTGTTTTGATGAAGAAAACTACAAGCTATATCAGCAAGAATTCAGATAGCTACTCCGATCGTAATGTATTTACCGGGTTTGCCGATGCTGCCCTGTAAACCTTTAAACTAACTGTTGCTCCCGCAATTACAAATAATATTAAAACAGCAATACCAAATGCAATAATGTTAGGATTTACATAGTAAGCCCAAATGGAGCCCATTAATTTGTCGGCCATAAAATAACTCAAAATTGATCCAAGTACTGAGGCTATTAATAATATGATGACAAAGTTTTTATTTAATATTCCAAACAGATTAGCTGTTGAGGCACCATGGACTTTCCTAACGCCTATTTCTTTCATTCTCCTCAGAATACTTAAAGACATTAAGCTGAATAAGCCTATTGCCGAAAGCAGGGTTGCTACCACGCCAAGGAATCCAAACAGCTTCAGGATGTTGTTATTAACATTAGCAGAACCACTCATATCCTCATCCATTATAGAACCTGTATAAAGCCGGTCAGGAAAAAGTGTCCTCCAGTGACCTTCCAGGGCTTCATTTACAGCCAAAATATCGGAAGGAGCCACTTTTGCAGTAATAAAGCGATAATTATCCGGCGCAGTATATCGTAGCATTAATGGCTTTACAGGCGCCCATGTACCGGAAAGGTAAACATCTTTGATGACTCCTATCACATAAAGTGGCACGGTATCCATCCAAATAAGCTTTTTGCCTATAGGATCATCCCAGCCAAAAACCCGCACGAGCTCCTCTGATACAAGTGCAGATTCGAGATAATCTGTCTCAGAATTTTCCCTGAATGATCTCCCCTCAAGCAATGTGAAATTTAACGTATTCAAATAGTTTTCACCAATATGGAGGATATCCGCATCAAACTTTTTGCTTTCTGATTCCAAAGGATCGTTACGATAAGATCGATTGATCTGGTGCTCAGAAGCAGCAATTGATTTTATTCTGACATCCTGATCTATTAAGTTTTGAAAAGACCTGACTTCATCCTCATTTTGAAAAGCAACTGATATCGTACCGTCTCGGCTAAAACCATAATCAAGCTCCTCCTGGTAAATAGCATTCTGATAGAAAATAATACCCAGGATAATAGCAATAAGTGAAATGGAAAACTGAAGCGTCAGCAATGAACTGGTAAGCTTGTTTGTTCCACCAAGCTTTAAAGTTCCTTTTAAAATGCTGGCCGGTTCATACTTACTAATATAAAAGGCAGGATAGCTACCTGCTATAAGGCCAATGAACAATAATAGAATTGTAAGAAAGATAAAGAAGCCAACATTCCCCAATAAGCTATACTTAAGATCAAGAAAAGGCCATAAATTACTATATGCCGGGATTAAAAAGGCGGCAATAATTAAACCCATTATTAATGATAAAAAGCAGAGAAAAATATTCTCAAGCATGAATTGAATGATCAGCTGTTGACGTAAGCCACCCATAACTTTTCTTATACCAATTTCTTTTAATCGCTTGCTGGAAATAGCTATTGATGTATTTGTAAAATTAAAGCAGGCAATCAACAAGATCAGAATAGCCATAACTGCAGGGACTATAACAGCAGGAGGCGGCATACTGCTTTGCAACCAATGACCCTGCATCTCATTTTTGGATGCACGAATTGCCATACCTTCAAAAGGTTCTATATAATACCTGTTGATCTTAAAATCAAGCCTCGCCTTATTCTGAATATCAACGTAATTCAATAACTGCTGCTCAATACCTGAAATAGCAGAAGGATTCTCAAGCCTGATAAATGTTGTTGTCCAGGCACTCCAGTCATCCTGTTTTAAATCTTTATTAACATCAAAGAGGTTTTGGAAATTAGCATAAGCATCTCTGCCCCCGAAGCTGGAATTCGTAGGCTTTTTTTCATAAACTCCCGCAATTAAATAATCCTTAGAACCATCATTCAATAGGGCTGTCATTATCTTTCCTACAGGATCCTCACTGCCATAATATTTTTTCGCCAGCTCATCACTGATAAAAATTTTTCCTTTATCAGCAATTTCATCCGGATTACCTGAAAGAAAGTTAAAATTAAATAGCTTAAAAAAATCCTCTTCCACTAATGAAACTCCGGTATTGAAAACCTCATCCTTAATCCGGAAATTTGCTCCTGAAGATGTAAACCGAACTACCTGATCAATTCCAAAATTTTCCCTGAGCACATCGCCAAGAGGCAGTGGGGAAAATCCATATAATCTTTCCTCATCACCCTGATCACGGTAGACATCCACTCTATAGATCTCTGATGCCTTTTCTATGTCACTATCAAAATTTACATTGTAATCCCAGTTTAGATACGCCACAATACAGCAGGCAATGGCAGTTCCCATCCCGAGAATATTGACAATAACAAAAACTTTATTCTTAAGTAAGTTGCGAAAGGTGATCTTGAGGTAGTTCTTTATCATGGCAAGCGCAGGTTAAGTAGGTAGTTCTGTAGTAGACGCTCTTTTTAATGAAGAGGTTACTTTTTTATTAAAAAAACCTTAACAAGTATTAAATTAGCAATACCCTTTATTCTCCTTCCGGAATACCAATGCCCCTCTCCGAGTCATATCGACGACAGGAGATATCTTACTCCTCGATTAGCAGTATGTGCTATAAAAGGAGTAAGTTTTCTCTCTTCGCATGGCCTTTGTAATAATGCTTCAGATTATAGCAAGCTACGTTCGAAATGACCATTTTTTTAGGGGTTTGGAGTACTAAATCAAACATCTCATGAGTCATATCGATGACAGGAGATATCTTACTCCTCGATAAGCAGTACCTTCGGAAATTTATAATTTTTTTCTAAAAGATCCTTAACCTGATGAACTTACTATGGATTTTTTTAATTATAATTTGAACATCTTAAATTCGTTGTTACATTGTAACTATTAGCTATGTCTATGCGGCCTTTAATTTTATTACTTCTAATAACCTCCTCTGCCTTTGCACAGAATGGGGTAATGCCTGTCAAAACATTTTATGATTCCGCCAGTCAGGAGGTTGTAAAAGAACAATATGAAGTGTTGGCTTCCAATGGCTCTACTATAGTGGGCGATTACCAGCGATTTCACCCTAACGGCCAGATAGAAGTTAAAGGATTTTATAATAAAGGGTTCAAACACGGAGAGTTTAAAGAATATCACCCTAATGGCACAGTACGCCGTATTATGCATTATAATGATGGCGTAAAGGACGGGCCGGTACTAATTTATAACGAGCAGGGTGTACTCGTTCAGAAAGCTGCCTTTGCAAACGACCTTTTGGCTGATAGTTTATTTATTTTCTTCAATGATGGAAGTGTACGTTCCAAAGCAAATTTTGTAAATGGCAAACCGGAAGGTTTGGTGGTAGAATATTATCCGAATGGAAATCTTAAGCAGGAGCTGCTTTATCAAAATGGGGAGCAATCAGGCATCAGCAAATATTATTATGAAAGTGGGGCCCTAAAAACCGAGGGTAATTATTTATCCGGTAAAATTCACGGCTTTTACAATACATATTTTCCCAACAATCAGCTGGAAACAGAAAATTTTATAAAGGATGGAAGCAAGACAGGTGCATTCAGGCAATATGATGAGAAAGGCAACCTTCTACTCGAAGGGAATTATCTAAATGGTAAACTCCATAATGAGAATATTGCCTATTATACCGATGGCACCTTAAAGCATAAATTTAATTATAATGAAGGAGTACAGGTTGGCGAAAACTTAAGATTTTATGAGGGAGGCAATCTCCAGGAAAAAACTATAATAAAGGATACTGAAAAAACAGTATTCAGTTATGATCCTGATGGTTTAATAACCTCAGAAAAAAATTATTTAAATGATAAACGCGACGGAGCCTGGAAATTCTATGATACAAATGGAAAGCTAAAAACATTAGAAAATTATACTGCCGGAAAACTTAATGGCCTGAGAACGGAATATTTTGAAGATGGTAAAATAGCAGCTGAAACCCCTTACCGTTTCAATTTGATTTATGGTGAGGAAAAGGAATATTATCCATCGGGACAGCTAAAATCACTTACAACATATAGCAGCAATCGCAAACATGGAAAATATTTTTCTTATCATTCAAATGGTAAAAAAGCAACAGAAGGTGAATATGCTGCAGGCCGTCAGGTGCATAATTGGCACTTTTTTGATGAAAATGGTGAGTTAATAAAGACTGAGGTTTACGAGTTAGGTAAGCTTACTGACACTAAATTTCCTTCCGAAGAAAAATAACATTTGCGTTAACCGTTCAGTTCTATATTTTTGTGGTATAATGAATGCCATAAAAGAAACATATTTCAAGTTTGACGGTCAAAAAGGTTTTTACCGTGGAAAGGTAAGAGATGTCTATTTTTTTAAAGAACATATGGTGGTAGTTGCCACTGATCGTATCTCTGCCTTCGATGTAATCCTGCCACAACCAATTCCCCATAAAGGTCAGGTGTTAAATACAATTGCAGCCCGACAGCTTCATGCCACACAAAGAATTGTTCCCAACTGGCTTCTATCCACACCGGATCCAAATGTTTCCATAGGCATACGCTGTCAGCCTTATATGGTGGAAATGGTAATAAGAGGTTATCTGGCTGGTCATGCATGGAGAGAATATAAAGCAGGAAAGCGTGAGGTTTGTGGTGTTTCATTGCCTGATGGATTAAAGGAGAATGATAAGTTACCCGAACCAATCATCACTCCAACAACAAAAGCCTCCGAAGGTCATGATAAAGATATTTCACGTGAAGAGATAATTAATAATGGCATTGTAAGTGAAGATGAGTATACTCAACTGGAGAAGTATACCCGGGCACTTTTTGAACATGGTACTCAGCATGCTCAAACGAGAGGATTAATCCTGGTTGATACAAAATATGAGTTTGGCACTTATAACGACACCATCTATTTGATAGATGAAGTACATACTCCAGATTCCAGCCGTTACTTCTATTCTGAAGGTTATGAAGAGCGTCAGAGAAAAGGAGAGCCACAGAAACAAATGTCAAAAGAATTCGTTAGACAATGGCTAATAAGCGAGGGGTTTCAGGGTAAAGAAGGTCAGCAGGTCCCGGATATGCCTGAGGCTGTAGTAAGTGAAGTAAGCGAGCGTTATATTGAGTTATACGAACAGTTTACAGGTGAAAAAGTAAAGGATCAAATTTCAGATGATATCCTTTCAAGAATAAAAAATAATATCATTACTTCACTGGATAAATTAAGCATTCGCTAAATTGTAATAGATTTATTAGCAACTGATTTAAATAATATAAATATGAAATATACAATAGACAAGCAGGAAAAATATAGCCTTTTAAAGCTTCATGAGGAGAAGCTGGATACCAATATTGCACCTCAGCTTAAATCAGAGCTTATTACCCTACACGCCGAAGGCGTAAAAAATATTATCCTTGATCTCTCAGAGGTAAAATATACTGATTCTTCAGGCTTAAGTGCACTTCTTGTAGGAAATCGCGTAGTTCAGGAAGAAGGTGGCATTTTTGTGCTGGCCCGTCTTTCAGATCATACGATGAAGCTTATCAAAATATCTCAGCTTGATAGTGTATTGAATATTGTACCTACCATTGAAGAGGCCGTTGATGCTGTATTCATGAATGAAATTGAGAATGATCTGAAAAACGAAGAAGAAAACGACTGATCGTTCTGTGTCTTTTAAAGTCACTATATTTGGCTCCAACTCTGCTTTACCTGCATATGGGCGGAATCATTCTGCCCAGCTTGTGCAAATTGAAGACCTGCACTGCCTGATGGATTGCGGAGAAGGCACACAGCTTCAGCTTGCCAGCCAGAAAGGTAAATTCCAGAAAATCGAGCATATTTTTATCAGCCACCTTCACGGTGATCATTATCTGGGGCTTATGGGGTTATTATACTCCATGAACCTCAACAGAAGGACAAAACCAGTTCATATCTATAGCCACCGCGGTCTTGATGATATTATTACTGTACAGCTCCGCCATTCAAAAACCCAGCTTCATTATGATATTATATTTCATGCACTTGAAGAAGCAGGTATGGTGTTTCAAAATGATAAAGTAGAAGTAAGTTATTTTCCATTAAAACATCGCATTCCATGTAGTGGATTTCGTTTTCAGGAAAAGAAAAAGCCCCTGCGGATCAATAAGGAAAAACTTCCTGAAGATATTAAGCTCCAGTACATTGTTCTGCTAAAGCAGGGAAAAGATATTTATGAAGACGGCAACTTGCTTTATAAACATGAAGATTATACCCTGCCTCCAAGGAGGTCGAGAAGCTACGCCTATTGCAGCGATACTGCTTATGATAAGGCAATTATTCCTTTTATTAAAGATGTAGACCTCCTTTACCATGAATCAACTTTTTTGACAAAGCATGAGGAACGGGCAGTTCACACCTACCATTCTACGGCGGCGCAGGCAGCAAAAATTGCTAAAGAGGCTAATGTCGGACAGCTGGTGTTAGGCCACTATTCGGCACGTTATCGGGAGATCCAGCCTTTTTTGGAAGAGGCAAAGCTGATTTTCCCCAATTCAAAACTGGCTATTGAAAGAGAATCCATAGAGATTTATGACTAATGAGTACACTAGATCGGAAAAAGCAAAATGTCTATATCATCCTATGTGGCATATTTATTACCAATGCTATTCTTGCCGAATTAATAGGCGTTAAAATATTTTCTCTGGAGCAAACACTCGGTTTTGATCCTGTAAACCTTAATGTTTTTGGCTATACACTGGATTTCAACCTGACTGCAGGTGTTTTAATATGGCCTGTTGTTTTTATCACCACCGATATAATAAATGAATATTTTGGAAAACCCGGTGTTAAGCGGATCAGCTTTATAACTGCCGGATTAATTGTCTATTCTTTTATTATTATCAGTATGGTTATAAATGTAACTCCTGCTCAATTCTGGCTTGACATCAATTCTACTGATTCGGCTGGGCAACCTTTTAATATTGATTATGCTTTCAATACGGTTTATGGCCAGGGCCTGGGAATAATAATTGGCTCAATTACAGCATTTCTAATAGGACAGCTGCTGGATGTATTTATATTTCACAGGTTAAAGAGAATTACCGGGACAAAATTCATTTGGTTACGTGCCACCGGTTCTACCTTAGTATCACAGCTTGTGGATAGTTTTCTTGTTCTTACTATTGCTTTTTACCTTTTTGGCAACTGGACCTTTTTACAGGTGGCAAGTGTGGCTATTATTAATTACACTTATAAATTTGTAATAGCTATAATATTGACCCCTCTGATCTATTTGGGCCATTATCTTATTGATCGCTATCTGGGTAAAGAATACGCTGATTCTATTGCGGAACAGGCAACAAGAAAGAGTAAATCCTTCATTTAGGTTTTTAATCAGCTTTAGCCAGAATTTTACCCGGATAATCAAACAACATCTTCTTTTTAATAGCTTCAGAAACTTTGTAAGGCACATGCTCTTCCCAGCCTTCTTCTCCCCTCTGGATCATCGCCAGCACATCATCAGAAATTATATGTAACAGCTTAACATTTGCTTTCTGTATATTATCAAGTTTATTATTATCCAGCAGGTACTCAAATAGCTTTTGCTGTTTTGGGGGAAGCTCAAAATTATCAAGGGTATAAAGCTCTTCTGCTTCCGTTGAATTTACCTTAAGGCTAGGGTACACATAAAACTTCACATTATGACCGAATAAGGTACCAAAGGCTTCCAGTACACCTCCCCGAAGGTTGGCATAATATTTTTCATCGAAAACCCTCTGAAGATTATAAATCCCCAAAATGATCCCTATCTTCCTGCCTTTTGTTACACCTGATAAATAATCGACTAGCCTGTAATACTCCTGATAGTTAGAAATCATCACATTCTGTCCCAGCGAACAAATTATATCCACCCGGTTAAGAAAATCCTTTTCATCTATTTCACCTTCAGCCGTAAGATCATTTAATGTAAGCTCAGTAATTACCACGATCTTACTTTTATCGACATCGGGTTCTTTTTTGAAATGACGGCGCCCGGTAAGAAGCATATCCACATTAACATGTGTTACAGGTCTGAATCGTCCTCTTAAAACCAAGGCATTCTTCTTATAAAGAGATTCTGAAGGCTGCATTACCTTACCATCTGCTCCAAACATAGCCGCCTGAGTAAAACCATTTTTCACCAGCTTTAGTGACATCAGGCGGTTATCAACATGTTTGAAATCAGGACCATCAACACGGAACATATCTATCTCAATACGATCCTGAGTTAACCCATCCATCAGTGACAATAGCATTTCTTCAGGATCATTCATGAAGAAACAAGCATAAAGCATATTTACGCCAACAACTCCTAAAGCCTGCTGTTGCAGGATTGCATCGTTATCATGCATCTTGACGTGAATGATCAATTCGTTGTAAGGGTTATTAGGCTTACACTGAAATCTCAGCCCTATCCATCCATGAGGTTGATTGGTTTTTTTATAGTTTAGTGCTTCAACTGTATTGGCAAATGAAAAAAATCGTGTCTCGGCGGCACGATGAGGTAGTCGTTCAATCAAAAGTTCATACTCATGCTCCAGCATTTTTAGTAGCCTGGGCTCACAAACATATCGCTCACAAACGCCATAAATCGCATCACTAAAGGTCATATCATATGCTGACATTGTTTTTGCAACAGTTCCTGATGCACCACCCGCTTTAAAAAAGTTTGCAGCTACCTCCTGCCCTGCCCCAATCTCCGCAAATGTTCCATAAAGATCATTCCGCAGATTAATTTCAAGCGCTTTTTCTTTGGTAGTTAATTTTCTGTCATTCATATTCGATGCCTTTGTATGGCTGCAAATTTTATCAATTTTGATGAAGAAAGCTTTTAATTATCAAACATCTTTTCTACTTTCATACCCTACTAACGCTCTAGACTGTTAGTAGTTGGTTTTTATGTAAAATTATTCTAATGGATGTACTAGATTTTATCACGCTGCTGGTGATTTTGGCAGCATTTTTTACTTTATTAAATGTAAAGTATTTAAAACTGCCCTCTACAATTGGCCTTATGCTTTTGGCACTGGGGCTTTCAGTTTTTATTATTCTGGGGGAATTTGTTTTCCGGACTTTGCGAGAGCTTGCCACCAGTGTTATGGACCAGTATGATTTTAGTGAAGTTCTTTTCCAGGTCATGTTGAGCTTTTTACTTTTTGCCGGTGCGCTGGAATTAGACCTACGAAAGCTTGGAGAAGAAAAATGGCCCATTTTAGTTCTGGCCACCGTAGGAGTTTTAATATCCACCTTTCTTGCGGGAACAGTTATATATTATATTCTCCCTCTGCTGGGTTTACAGGTTGATTACATCTATTGTCTCCTTTTCGGTGCTTTAATATCCCCTACAGACCCTATTGCAGTGCTGGCTATGATTAAGAAAACCAGGGTTTCCAAGAACCTGGAGTCGCAGATTGCAGGTGAATCTTTATTTAATGACGGTGTAGGTGTGGTTATTTTCCTTACAATTCTTGCCATTGCTACAAAAGGCGTAGAGAATGTAACTACTATTGAAGTAGCCCAATTATTTGGTGTAGAGGTTTTAGGTGGATTGGCATTAGGAGCCTTACTGGGCTGGATAGGTTTACAGCTTTTAAAAGTAATTGATAACAGCCACACCGAAATTGAGGTGCTTGTAACGCTTTCCATGGTAATGGGAGGGGCCAGTCTTGCAGAAATGATACATGTAAGTGGTCCTCTTGCTATGGTAACAATGGGTCTGTTCGTAGGAAGAAAAGGAAGAACAAAAAAACTGGAGAATGCAGCAGGTGATTATGTTTATAAATTCTGGCACCTGATGGATGAAGCCATGAATGCCATACTCTTTATACTCATCGGACTGCAGGTTATAAAGATCTATATGGCCGGAATACAGTTAGTTTACCTTTATGCCGCCGGTATTGCTATTCTGGTAGTACTAGCCGCACGTTTTTTCGGTGTGGGTATCCCAATCACAGTTATGCGTATTAAAAGATCCTTTCCTTCCTATACAGTAAGGATCCTGACCTGGAGTGGTTTACGGGGAGGTATCTCGGTAGCACTTGCATTATCACTTTATGAATTGTCGAATATACCTGCAAACATTATTGATCTTATTATCACAATGACATATTGTGTGGTATTATTTTCTATAGTATTTCAGGGTCTTACTGTTAAATATATATTCCAGAAGTTTTCAGAAGCAAATGATGACCCTGATGATCCCGGTGATACAGATGAGGAAACTGAACCGCAACATGTACCACCTGTATCCTCGGCACCTACTTTGGAGCCAATTAAATAAGAAAAATTTAGAAAGGTGTTCAATAGAAACTAAAAATTCTATGGGACACCTTTTGTATATATATTTTTTCCTTTAGAACCATTTCCTTTGAATAATCGGATTTTTGTCTCTATTTTCGACGCTTTATTAGAATATACCATTAACATTAATAACACATTTTAATACTATGGCAGCTAGAGGAGGCTTTTCCAGTAAACTAGGTTTTATATTAGCAGCAGCAGGATCAGCTGTTGGTTTGGGAAATATTTGGAAATTCCCTTTTGAAGTAGGTGCCGGAGGTGGAGCTGCCTTTCTCATCATGTACCTGCTCTTTTGCTTTATCCTCTGTTTCCCTGTAATGGTCACTGAAATAGCAATAGGCCGTAAAACTTCCTTGAATCCTGTAGGTGCATTTGCAAAATTAGGTTTTCGTAACTGGAAATTTTTAGGTCTTCTGGGAATATTAAGTGGTGTTCTTATCCTTTCATTTTACAATGTGGTTGCCGGTTGGGCATTCGGGTATTTCCTGGAAATGGTCCAGAGCAATTTTGAAATAGGAGCTCAGTTTTCTTCATTTACTAACAATGTTATAGAAATAGGACTATACGGTATTATGTTTATGGCTGCCACAGCCTTTATAGTATCCAAAGGAATTTCAGGAGGTATTGAAAAAGCGGCCAAGATCTTAATGCCTACTCTGGTAGTTATGATCCTTTCCCTTGTTATCTATGCGTTAACTTTGCCAAATGCATTAAAAGGTGCTGAGTTTTACCTGGTTCCCGACTTCTCTGAAATTACCCTTGATGTTGTTTTCAATGCACTTGGACAGGCATTCTTTTCACTGTCTTTGGGAATGGGGGCATTAATAACTTATGGAAGTTATGTTGGTAAGAATGACAATATTGTCAGCTCAGCAGCCTTTATCACTTTAGCTGATGTTGGAATAGCATTTATAGCCGGGTTAATGATGTTCCCTTTTGTAGCTTATATGACAGAAGGCACTATGGAAGGTGTAGATGGAGGTCCGGGTTTGATTTTTGTGGTCCTTCCGGGAGTATTTGAAAGCCTGGGAGCGATGCTGGGTACATTAATTGGTTCATTGTTCTTTCTTTTACTTTCATTTGCAGCTCTGACATCTACCGTTTCTCTGCTTGAGGTCCCTGTTGCTTATCTGGTTGATGAATTCAATATTCGAAGAAGCCGTGCAGTTTGGGGAATGGCTGGATTAATTTTCCTACTCGGTATTCCTTCAATGCTTGGTGAAGGTGCGGTGGATTTCTTTACTCAATTTGTCACATACCCATCCGGTGAAGTTAAAAACTTTATGACGCTGGTTGAAAATATTGCCAGTGATACTTTCTTACCTCTTGGTGGATTATTGATTACAGTTTTTGGAGCTTACGTATGGAAAAAACATAATCTTGATGAGGAGATCACCAGGGGATATTCAGGATATAAAGCTTCTTTTATAAAGAAATACCTGGATATTACTCTGTTGTTTATTTGTCCGGTTATCCTGGGGATAATATTTATTTTAACAGTAGCACAAAAATTCTTTGGGTTAGACCTAATAGAATTGGTTACATATCCGTTCATGTAATATAATCCAAAAAGAAAAAAGCTACTTTTCACGAAGTAGCTTTTTTCTTTTCAAATTTTTCAGATTCCTCAATTATCTTATCCCATTCAGGGCCTACAGGTCTTTTATCATCCCTGAAATATTGAAGCAACCATGGAATCACTTCTTTTTGAAGTTCATATTTTTCGGCTATTTGCTCGCAAAAATGTACTTCATGGTCATCAACAACCCCATCAGCATGCACCATTAAAAGCAGGTCATATATCTGATTCATCTTATCTTCATGATTTTCGGGTATATGCAGGTTATATTTTTTTTTGCTAAGAATTAATGAAGCAACCTGCCGGTCTTTCAAGCCATACTTCTGACCAATGCGATAAATAAGTTTCTCCTCATCATCATGAAGATGACCATCTGCTTTCGCCAGTGCAATTAAATTCTGCAGGTGATTCTTTTTATAAGACAGATATTGGTGTTCAAAGAAGCCTATCATATAGATGATTTTTATGATATAAATATATAAATAACCTTCAATATTAACAATAGGTTATTTGGCAAAGAATTCTTTTTCCTTTAGCAGTGGCTGCACCTTTTGTCTTTTTAGCAGCATCCAATCTACAGAGTCTTTTACTGCAATAAAATCCAGTGTATTTTTATAGTTATATATCTGAAGGTCAAATGGCCTGTTCCTAATATCTGAAATAGCAATATGTAAAACAGGTGGTTGGTTTAAAACACTATCAGTATTAACATTTTGTTTATTAATAAATTTATCAGCAGCTAAGAGAGATACCCTGTCCAGGTAATCAAGTAACTTAATGGAATCTGTTGCAGCCAGGCCTTCCACCTCAAAATATCCACCTTCAGGTCGTATAGTAAAATCCTCTTTGTCGGGATAGTTTACTTCTACCTTTTCCAAATTACTCCAGCTTACTTCATCAAAGATCAACTTGTCGCGCCATTCCGGGGGTTCTAATTTAAAAAGCGCTGCCAGATAGCTCCTGTATCCCGGAATGTTGACAAGAAAAGCCTCATCATCCTTTTTAAAAAAGGTGACCCCACCCTGCTCTATTCCGGCAACAGTGAAATTATTAACCTCTTTATCCCCTTCATAGAATTTTACATTAACACCACTTTGGCTGAAAAGCGAGTCGATTTTTTCCTCTTCAGCTTCAGCAACCGGCCTCTTTGCCCTGACCTGGTTTAATATGGCAAAAAGAACCGTTAACCGCTGCGGGTCGGCCTGGTATATTTGATTAAGCTGCCAATCACCATTCCGGTAATTCAGAATAATAGTATCATCCTGCTGCTCAAGAACAACACTATCTATCTCTGACACATTTTCCATGGCAAAAAGATCAGGCTCAGTGATTGACTTATCTTCTGTTTGCAATAAATACCAGGTTCCTGCAGTGATTATTATAAGCACAGCAAGAACGGCCATCAATCGAATATTCTTCCTCTTTTGCATCAACTATGGAAGTTTGTATATTTTCTTTTTCTGTAGAAATAAATAAATAATCCTGCTATAATAATGATGACCAGAGGTAAAATCAGATTTATCATCTGCCACATTACTTTTTCCTGATTAACCTGGACCTTATCGAGGGGGCGAACCCTTATCTCCTTACTTCTGGCCTGTATTATACCATCCTCCTCCACAAGGTAGGCCAATGCATTCATTACAAAATCCTCATTGGCAAATTTATTCTTCAGGTATGGATTATATCCAAGCTCCTGAGGTTGTCCGGTATTTGGATTAACAAAATTCTCAACAAAATCACCATCTGCCACTACTACTAATTTTGACTTTCCCTGTGCCAGGAAATCATCTTTAGAGCGTGTAATTCCTTCCGGTATAAATCGATTTTTATACAAGCTTGTAAACTGCCCCTCCAGCAGATAAGCAAGTGGAATATTTTTCTCCTGCAGGTCCTCCGGCCTCAAATTCTTTCGCAAATTATTAATAGAAACAATAACCGGAGCATCCACTGACCTGGAGTAATCAGAAGTCATCATCAAAGGGATCTTTTTTACACCTACGGCCTTTACCGTGTCCATACTGCTGGCAAACCTGAAAAAGCTGGCATCCAGATTTCTTGATATGGGATGGTCCGCATACCTGTTTACCAAAGGAAAGAATGGCCATGGCATCATCCTGATCTGAGGCTGATCACCCACACTTCCCACTACAATAGGATGTCGGGCAGCCTGATTATCCTGTACAAGATCAATATTAATCCTCACTCCATACCTGAACAGCTGATCCTGAAGGTTAATGTCATAAGGAAATGCGATATTTTCTTCCTCAGCCAGGGCTTCCATATCTGCATCAAGCATGTCAATGAGAAATAAAACACTTCCCCCTTTCATTATATACTGATCAAGCAAAAATTTTTCTTCTTCGCTAAATCGCTGCTTCGGTTTGGCAATTATCAGTGCGTTATAAAGGTCAAGAGGATTATCCTCCCGAAGATATACCTCATCTACAAGATATTTTTCCTGCAACAGGTTCCGGAAGGCAAATATTTCCAGGCTATCCAACTCCTCATGGCCTCTGACAAGCCCTACTCTCTTATTCTCCGGCTCAGTAAGTTTTTTAATTGCTGAGGCAAAATTATACTCAATCGTTTCTATAGACTGGCTAATGGCTGACTCACCACGTTGTCCTTTGAGAAGCATCACCCCTTCCTCTTGTCCACCATAAGCTACAACTGCTCCGGGAAATACAATATGTTCACGACGCTCACCATCCTGTTCTTCAATAATATTGGTAGGAGTTATTCCTTTATTTACCAGCGACATCATAAATTCACGCTGCGCCTTTTCACTTTTTGCCTGTGCCGGATCAATAAACTGGAACTGGACCTTATGATCGGAATATATTTCAAACTCTTCTAATGTTTCCCTAATGGCATTTTGGAAACGCTGGAAAGGAGCATTTAACTGCCCCTGAAGATATACCTCAATATATACACGGTCATCAAGCTGACGAAGAAGCTCTTTAGTAGGTTCCTTTATGGAATACCTGTTTTCTTCGGTAAGGTCTACCCTGAAAAAATACTCAGATGATAAAAGATTTATCCAGACAAGCAGCACAAGGCCTATAAAGAGTTTTAGTATGTCATTTAATCTTTTGCTGTCCATTTTACCAGTTCCTGCTTCCTAAAATCATTCTTGTAAATAAAAGCATAACGACAATCACACTTAAAAAATAAACAACATCCCTGCTGTCAATCAACCCTTTACTTAAAGCATCATAGTGATACAGTATTCCCAGCTGCTGCCAAAATAGTGCCCATGATGAAAACGGATCCAGGTCACCGATAGCATTAAACCCTGCGTATAAGAGAAAACACAGAAAAACAGCAATGATAAAGGCAACGATCTGATTGGTAGTAAAAGATGAAGCTAGAATTCCTATTGCAACGAAAACACCAGCCAGCAAAGTCAACCCGACATAAGAACCGGCTACTGCCGCTGTATCAATATTTCCAACAGGATTTCCCAGCTGATAAATTGAGTAGTAGTAGATGAGGGTAGGTATTAAAGCCAGGATTACAATAATCAAAGCAGCAAAATATTTTCCTAAAATGATCTGCCAGTCTGTGAGTGGTTTGGTTAGCAGCATCTCAATGGTACCGCCTTTTTTCTCTTCTGCAAAACTACGCATGGTAATGGCAGGGATCAGGAACATAAAAACATATGGCCCTAAAACAAATAAAGTTTCCATATCCGCATATCCATACTCCAGCACAGATGTATCCGGGAATACCCACATTAGAAGTCCTATCCCTGTTAAAAATACGCCAATTACCAGATAGGCGATCAGGGAGCTCATAAATGCACTTATCTCTTTTTTAAGAACTCTGATCATCTGATTTCCTGGTTAGCTCCTGAAATATTTGTTCCATAGATGTCTCCTCCTGCCGCAAACCTATCAATGAAAGTTTCTTTTCTGCTGCAAGATTAAAGATCTTTGCACGGACATCAATTTTAGGGTCTGTATACAGACGGTACATATTATTTTTTTCCTTTACCACACGGTTCACTCCATCCAAAACTAAAAGCTGATCCGTTTCTAACTCCTGATCAAATTCCGCAATGATAATTTTTTCAGAACCCGTTTTCTGCTTAAGTTCACTCATCACCTCATCAGCTACTATCCGGCCATTATTAATTACAACCACACGATCACAAAGCTGCTGGACCTCCTGCATGATGTGAGAGGAAAAAATAACTGTCTTATCCTTGCTCACATGCCTGATAAGCTGCCGGATCTCTACGATCTGATTAGGGTCCAAACCGGTAGTTGGTTCATCGAGGATCAGCACTTCAGGATCATGTATTAAAGCCTGTGCCAGACCTACACGCTGCCGGTATCCCTTACTCAGGGCTTCAATCTTTTTATTCTGCTCTTTACCCAGTCCGCAAAGGCCGATAATTTCATTCACCCTGTGACGTAATGCTGACGCTCGAAGCTTATGCAGCTTTCCAACAAAACGCAGGTATTCGTGTACATACATGTCCATATACAGCGGGTTGTGCTCAGGAAGATAACCAATCATTCTTTTTACCTGGAGAGGAAACTGAGTGACATCATGTTCGGCTACTGTTACTTTCCCGCTGGTGGGTGGCAGATATCCGGTGGTTATTTTCATTGTTGTTGATTTTCCGGCACCATTAGGACCGAGAAATCCAAGTATTTCTCCGGGATTTACCTGAAAAGAAATATCATCAACAGCTTTCTGTTCGCCAAATTTCTTAGTAAGATGCTCAATTTTGATAGACATGTCGCTCGGTAAACGACAAAACTAACGCAGATTATATAATTCTGGCAAGATTTTCCTTAATTGATAAAAAGCAGTTAATATTGAACGGTAAATTCAAAAATGTCGTTTTCAGAATATGAAAAAATTAATAGCAGCAGTATCGTTAATTTTTATGTCTTCATTTGCCATCGCACAAAATGGATATGATCTTGACTTTAAGATCGTGGGGCTTCAGGATACAACCGTTTACCTGGGCCATTTTTTCGGTGAGAGTACATATGTAAAAGATACCGCCCGTATAAATAGTAAAGGAGAATTTTCCTTTGAAGGTAACCAGCCCCTTCCGGGAGGGATCTATTTCCTAGTAATGAATAAAACGCGGGTTTTTGATTTCGTTGTAAACAAAGATCAGCAATTCTCTATCAGTACCTCCGCCGGGAAGTATATAGAAGATATGAAAATTGAAGGGGATGTGGATAACAAGCTTTTTTTAGCAAATCTGCTGTATAATGCCGAAAGAAATAAAGAAGCCACCCCACATGTAAGCATTCTTCAGGACCAGTCTACTTCGGTAGAAGCAAAAGCCGAAGCAAGAAAACAACTTCAGCAGCTAAATCAAAAAGTTATGGCATACCAGGATTCCATAATTGCCAGACATCCGGATGCTATAGTTTCAAAGCTTTATAAATCTACTCGGCAGGTAGAAATACCAACACCTCCGGCAGGTGCCGACAGCACATTTGCTTTTAAATATTATCGTGCCCATTATTTTGATAATTTTGACCTTGCAGATGAGACACTTTTACGTTTGAGTGAGCCTATTTATCGTAAAAAAGTAGAAGATTACCTGGACCGCCTTGTGATGCAGCATCCTGATAGTCTTACTAATGCAATTAACAATCTTGCAGATAAAGCTAAAGCCAATGAGGAAACATATAAATACCTTATCTGGACAACAGTGCTCAAATATCAGCATCCGGAAATAATGGGGCTTGATGAAGTCTTTGTAAATATTTACGACAAATACTTTGCTACCGGTGAAATGGATTACTGGGCAAATGCTTCACTAAAAGAAAATCTTAAAGAGCAGGCGGATAAATATCGTAAGAGCCTTATAGGAAAAACTGCATCGAATTTAACAATGCTGGATTCAAACCTGGAGCCTCAAAGCCTGTATGGTATTAAGAGTAAATATACAGTTTTGTATTTTTTTGATCCCGATTGTGGATTTTGTAAAAAAGAAACTCCTGTCATAAAAGAATTTACTGATAATACAAAGCTGGATGTAGGGGTATTTGCCGTTTCTGCTGATACTTCTATGGCTAAAATGAAAAAATATATTAAAGAAGCCGGTATGGAAGAGTGGGTTGTCGTAAACGGTCCAAGAACATATACAAAATCCTATCAATCACTTTATGATGCTGACAGTACACCTATGATCTATATACTTGATGAAAATAAAAAGATCATAGCTAAAAAAATACCTGCTGCACGTATTGAAGATGTTATAAAAAATCACGAACAAAGGAAGAAAAGCCTCCAATAATCTCTTCAAACATATCTGCCATGGCAATGTTCCTTTAATGAAATTATTGTCATGGCAGAAAAAAACACCTCTTTTTTTTCCCTTTTAAAAGCAACGGCAAAAGAATTTATGACTGAAGACCCTTTCAGGCAAAGTGCTGTCGTAGCATACTATTCTATATTTTCTTTACCGGCTTTATTAATTATATCCATTTGGGTAGCTAGTACTTTTGTTAGTGAAGAAGCCATTCAGGGACAGATACGCGAGCAAGTAGGTAGCATGTTAGGACCTGATACAGGTCAACAGATTGAAACAATGATTTCTAATGCCCAGAAACAAAAATCAAGTTTGGCAATGAAAATTGTAGGAATTGCTACCTTATTGTTTGGCGCTACAACGGTATTTTTTCAACTCCAGAAAAGCCTGAACCATATATGGGAAGTAGAGCAGGATCCTCGTGCCAGCTGGAAAAAGATGGCTAAGGACCGTGGCTTATCGCTGGGATTAATTATTGTAATAGGCTTTTTATTATTAATTTCATTAGTAGCCTCAGCACTTATAAATTCTCTCGGTGATTGGATAAAAGCAAATTTCCCCTCTTACATGTTTTATGTAATTGAAATTGCCAATATTATTCTTTGGTTATGTTTAGCCACCTTCTTATTTGCCATAATATTCAAAGTACTTCCTGATGTAGAGGTTAAATGGCGAATGGTATGGAGAGGAGCTTTCCTTACCTCCATATTATTTGTAATAGGGAAATTTTTGATAAGCCTTTATTTCGGTATGGCAGAACCTGGTTCTACATATGGAGCAGCAGGTTCTATTATCCTGATACTTATCTGGGTAAATTATACATGTCTTATCTTATTTTTTGGGGCAGAATTCACCCAGGTCCATGCCCGTAGAAAAGGGCATAGAATTATACCAAGTGAAAACGCCAGATGGGTGGCGAAAAAAAGAATGGAATTAGACCCTGGTGCCGCTAGTAGTTCCTCCTGATGTTGAGTTTACATAAAAAGCATGTATCACCCCCGGAATCCATCCTATCAGGGTTAATATTAAATTGATCCAAAATGCGCTGCTTAAACCATGGCTTAAGAATACTGCTAATGGTGGTAATAAAATATTTAGAATAATAGTTAGTAGTGACATGCTCTTTACAATTTTAAGTTTAGGTAAGTAACATCACTTTTGGCCAAAAGTTATATTATAACTTATATGACTATAAACCAGAACTTTAACTATATTTTTCGAATAGAAATTTGATTTTTTGGAGGATATTATTTTAAAAAATATATCAATATAGTCAGGCAATTGTTATAAAAAGTAAAAAAACTTTATGGCTACTTCACATACAAAATCCAGCAAATTAGCACTAACCGCCACATCGTTTTTTATAGGCTATCTTATAAAAAAATTATTAAAAAAAGGCTGGAAAGAACAATATGAGGAAAACCCTCCTGGTGAGGTCATTAGTGAAAAGATCAACTGGGGGAAATTGATCCTATGGACTTTTTTAAGTGGTTTGCTCCTCAGGCTAATAAAGGTTGGAATCAAAAGATCTTTAGCCCTTGCCTTGAAAAAACAGGATCTCTTAGTTGAATAATAAAATAATTCTATAACATTTTAGACCTTTCAATTCGTTATACTACATATTAGTATATAAAATCATATTATTATGATACAGGAGGCTACTGAAAGGCAACGGATCACTATGCTAAGGCAGCTCCTAAAGTTGTCGCAGACAGAATTTTCCAGAAAAATCGGAATTTCTCAGGGAGCCCTGAGTCAAATTGAAAGCGGACGTTCCCGGCTGAGTATGGAAACCTTAAAAAATCTCTCAAAAGCCTTTAATGTCAATTGCAACTGGATTGTTAGTGGCAAAGGTGATATTTTCATCAAACAAGAGAAAACTGATGGAAAGAACTCCAATAAACGGAAAGGGATACCATTAGTAGATGTAAATGCAAGGGCCGGTTATATTAAAGGATACAAGAACATTAACTATATAAATACCCTTGACACCTATGATATACCTGGTTTTAAAAATGGAGGTAGTTATAGAATGTTTGAAATTGAAGGAGAAAGTATGGTGCCTACCCTTTTCCCTTCTGAAATAGTAATAGCTAAACAAAAAGAGATTAAAAATTTAGAATCAGATAAGCTATCAGTAATACTAACAAAAAAAGCTCTTATTGCTAAACGGGCAAAAAGAAGTGCAGAATCTAAAGATAAGGTAAAGGTAATTAGCGATAACCCTGAATTTTCCAACTTCAATATCAGCTTGCAAGATATAGTCGAGACATGGGAAATCCAGGGGAAAATATCGAAAAAGCTACTTCAGAATTATGTCTTTGATTTTCATCGTCTTACTACCCTGGAGCAGGATATAAAAAACCTGCAGTCAAAAGTTTCTATACTTTTAAACAAGCAGGCACCTGGTAGTCAGCAAGTTTAGTAAATTTTTCTTGTTTTTATTTTTTTTGCCGCGTGTCCCGTGAGTGAGGTTATCGTTTTCGACTCTTTCTTAGTCGCTCGCGTCGCGCGAGTGACGACTATCTTTCGGCCTCCGGCCAATTTTCATAAAATTGCAGTTACTATTCCTTTCCTTTATAGATCTTCTCATCAAGTTCTTTATTATAAGATCTACCTGTTGCAGACAAAAACTCCGACTTATTCCAGGAGCTCATCACTCCATCTCCGCTTTTTCTATTGCATATAAATGTCTCCTCAATAGGAGTATCTTTTATTTCAAAACCTGAAGATCTTAACATAGCTTTAATAGCTGCGACATTAGGTACCCACCAATTAGTAGGGTCACCTGCAAACCTGTTTTCGATAAAAGACATTTTTGGCCATCCTTTTGCTTCCAGCACTATTCTTTCATCAAAAAGATAATCTTCCTTAGGCTCATATTCCTCCTCCTCCTGTAGGGCTAATGTCTGGAAAACAAGTTTTTGACTGGTCTTTTGGGCCACGATATCAAGTGCCAGTAACGGGTATCGTAAATGATAAAATACACCCATAAACCATATCATATCATAGGTAGTATCTTCATTCATAAGATCATAAACCTGTAGCTGCCGAAAATTAACTTTATCTTCTAATCCCAATTCTCCGGCCAGCCACTTTGCCTGGGCAAGATAATGAGTATCCAGGTCTATACCTGTTACTTTGGCACCTCTTTTGGCCAGTTCAAAAGTATAATACCCTGCATTACATCCGATATCAAGGATTTTCCATCCTGTCAGGTCTTCCGGTATGGAATCCTTTATTTTCTCCCATTTAAACTTTGGGAAATCACCTAAAAAATGATCAGGAGCGGTTTGGATTTCACCAGGCAAATGAATATTATGAAACCATGGCTTTAACTCATCAATTTTTTCCTTTACATCTTTACTCATGCGCATATTTTGTTAAAACAATAATTAATATGGAATAACCAATAACTCCAAGAATAAAAGCCCAATACCGGCTTTTTCTTTCCTCAGGCAGCTCTTCTTTTAAAACATTCATTATAACACCGCCTGCTAAAAATGCAAGGGCAATATCTACTATTACTTCCGAAAGATCGGTAAAAATAGCTGTTAGCCCTCCCAGGAAAACAGCTCCGGCTATTATCCATCTTCCATAATGCAAATATCTCGTCCTGTGATGATGATAAAGACCATGATCATCAACAAAAAAATGTAATCCCATTGCAAGAAAGAACATTATCAGAGGGACTGTCCCCTGCTCTTCTGGCCGGTTTATCAATAAAAACCCTATTGTGAAATTATAAATGCTATATGAAAATATATGAGTCCAAAATACCTTTGGCGAGTCAGTGGATTTAATTTTTGCATATTTTTCAAGACCATAAATAAAGCATAAACCACCTAATGCAATAAAATATACCGAATGATCTAAATTTAGAAACTCCACCTTTTCCTGAATTTTTCCCAACTCAGGTAAAAGATGTACAAAAATGTACGTCACAGATGCACCACCCGCAATAGACAACCAAATGCTCCTTGGAATACCTTTGAACTTCAGGCTGTTGCCAAAAATATGAATTATTGACAACCCGGATAATAATATTAGCTTAAGTACCACTATACCAGAACATTAGTCAGTTCAGAAACATATTGTTCCAGCTGACCGGCACGAGCATACCCGGAATGTTCGTTTATCACCTTCTCCCTTGCTTTTAATCCCATTTCTTTTGCTTTTTCCCTGTCATAGTCATCGAAGGCTTCAATTACATCTTTGGTAGTATCGGCAATAATTATCTCCTCACCAGGAATAAATAATTCGTCCAATCCTTCCCACCAGTCGCTGATTATTGCTGTTCCACATGCAGCAGCTTCAAAAAGACGAACACTTGGAGAATGCCCTAAAGCTTTCATGGCTTTTCGGGTTACATTAAGTGTAAACCGTTGTGAGCAATAAAACTCAAGGTGTTCGGAAGGAGGTAAATGCTCTATTCTTTTTATGTTATCCGGCCATTTAATCCGCTGGGGGTATGAGGGTCCGGCAACCACATATTGCTGCGGATATATTTTTGAGGGTTGTAATAAAAGCTGATCGACTCCCGGCTGCCGATCAAAACTATAGGTACCCAGATAACCTAATATCCATTTTTCTTCCTTATCACAAGGATAATAAAGATCAGGGTCAAATGAGCAATAAAAATGTTTGGCAACTTTGGCATTATACTCATGCTCCAGTATATCCAGTGTCCTTCCTCCTGAAAAAGAAAGATAAGCATCAAATAGATTGATTTGTTCAGGCCTCAGGTACTCATAATCACATTTATGCAGTTTTTCAAGGGTCACCGGGGTATCTATATCATAGAAAAGTTTTAAACCCTTTGCAGTTTTTGACACCCAGTCAATTACCTCTACACCATCAGGAACATAAGACCCTACAATCACTACATCGGCGGAGGAAATAAGTTGTTCGTACTCCTCTTTAAGCTCTTGTAAATCAGAATAAAAGATCAGGGAATACCCCTCTCCTTTTTCAAAATCGCGATTTTTTCCAGCATACCAGGGGACTTCCCTTTCAAGAAAATACAGATCATGCCCCCTCATATTCAATCCTTTATACAAAGAACGAAATGTGGTGGCATGGCCATTTCCCCAGGATGAGCTGATGCTGAGTCCTAGTGTTACTATTTTCATTGTTTTACTATTTTACTTTACTATCTGCAATTTTTTTGCAGCTTTACTTTTCTTTGTCCTTTTTTCTGACTGCTGAAAAATCTCTTCTATCTGCTCTGCCCGATGCCTGTAGGTATGTTCTGATAATATCCTGGCCCTTGCAGCACAACCGATATCATGTGCTTCCTTTTCTGTTAAAGAAGCCATAATCTGTGCTACCTCTTCCCCATTTTTAGCTACTAACACTTCTTTTCCGGGCTCTAAGAACAATTCTATGCCTTTCCAGTCATCGGTAATTATACACGCTCCTGCACCTGCTGCTTCAAAAACTCTGGTTGCAGGCGAAAATCCATAATCTGCCATGCTCTGGCGGCTGATATTTAGGATAGCCTTTGCTGAACAATTGAGCGTATTATGCATATCCGTTCCCACATGGCCTAAAAGAGCCACATTACTGGGAACATCTTCCTCTTTCCATCCATTTCCTCCCAATGCAAAAGTATCATTTGGCAAAAGCTTCGCAGGTTTAACAAAAAATTCCTTTACCCTCTTCTCCCTGTCCGGAAGCCTGTTGCCCAGGAACGCAAGTTCACAACGAAGGACTGGATCTTCTTTTTCAGGAAAATGAGTTTCCGGATCTAAGGCGTTATAGATCAAATGAACATCCTTGGCGCCAAATGATAAATATTTTTGTCTTACCGGCTCTCCCCCACCATAAGTAAAAATTGCATCATACTGTGGGATTAGCTTGTGAAACGGGTCAGAAGGGTCATCATCAAGGCGCTGAAGAGTAGCGGGTGCATCCACATCCCAAAAAATTACCCGCTGATCTGATGCATACTGGCATTGTAGTATCCACTCTTCGAGCTCACGGTCAAAAACACCGACTCCTGATGCTTTAATAATAACATCACTATTACATGCATGACGTACTACCTCTTCAACAGCAGCTTTTGTATTAGGATAGATCACTACTCTTGTCCAATCAGGATCCTCAATATCCCGGTGCTTTTGACGTTCGAAAGCATCAGGTTCATAAAAAGTTATCTCATGGCCCAAAGCAGCCAGTGATTTTATTATACCACGGTAATAAGTTGCAGCTCCATTCCAATATGAGGAAATCAGGCTTGAGCCAAAAAATGCGATCTTTAATTTATTCTTTGTTTTCATAACTGGTTTAGATTAAAATTTTAATTGATTGTTCTCTTTCTTTTAGTCCTTCATAAATGCTCATCAGCTGCTGTACCCGATGAGCACATGTATGGTGTCTGTGAATCGTTGCTAATCCGTTCTCGGCTATATTTCTTCGTGTTTCCGGATTATTTTTCATTATTTTCATCAACTCCATCATTTCCCTTCCATCCCTGGCTTCAACGTAATCTTTTCCTTTCGTAAAAAGATGTTCACTATCATTCCAGGGAGCGCTTATGAGAGGGATCTTGCATGCCATTGCTTCAAATGGCCGTATTGTAGGTATTCCGGGCAGTGCCTCCACATATGGTTTTCTCGGTACATGCACAGTAAATTTATACCTCGAAAAAACAAAAGGTACAAGATGTGTTGGCAACCATCCCCGATATTCTATCCCTGCATCTGCAAGGGCTTTTTTAGCTTCTTCAGGATAACGTACCCCATAAAAAGTAGCTTTAAGCCCTAACTTCTTTACCGGCTCAATTATAAACTCATGAAGCTCATCTGTACGCTCTCCATCACCCCAATTACCTATCCATACCAAATCACCTTCCTCCTGCTCACGGACCATAGGATGATAAATATTTGTATCAGCCGCTTCGTGCCAGGTAAAGGCATGTTTTGCCCATCCGTTTTTCCGGTATATCTCAGAGACTACATCTCCAAAGGCCAATACGCCATTATATCCAGTCAGGTCATACTTCTCCATTTCTTGCGGTGCAGTAATAGACCGATGGTGCGTATCATGAAATAACGCCACCATATCGTCACGGTCAATGGAATATGCACTTATAGCGTTTACTACATCCGGCTCATTCCATTCATGGACCAAAACCATATCCGCATCATGCAGAAATGTGTGAGGATCAAAATTTTTATCATCATAAAACTCTGATTTTAGATGAGGAAAATGATCGGTAAAGGCATCGATTGCCTGCTGTCCTTTATCCTTCTTTAAATTCTGATAGCTCCAGCCATCCTGAGGTTCATAAACTGTCACCTGATGCCCAAGCTTAATAAGCTCCGCAGTTATGCCGCGTAAAAAATGAGCATTGCCATGATTCCAGTCAGAAATTAAAGAATGATAAAATAATTTAATATTCATAGGTTGCCAGGGTTTTGTTTAAAGATTTATATAGTTGATAATAAGATCTTGCTGTTTTTTGTAGATCGTAAATTTGTGCTCTCTTTCTGCTTCTACGGCTCATTTCATTTAGTAGCAGCTTATCTTTCATTAGTACATTTGCAAGTGTCGCAAGCTCCTCCACTTCATCGTGCGGCATATAAATGGCAGCATCTTTCCACACCTCCTTTAAAGTCGCTGTTTTCCCTGCTATTAATGCACAACTGGATGCCGCTGCTTCTAAAAATGACAGCCCAAAAGGCTCATATTTTACAGGAAGAATATATATTGAGGCTTTGCTTAAATATTTCTTTATTTCCTCTTTGCTTTGCCACCCCAGGAAATTGACATTAGATGGAAGATTTTCATACCCGGGGCTTTTACCTGCTATATAAATTGGAAAATCAATGTTTCGTGCTGCCTCAACCAGTAACTGAATATTTTTTGCCTCATCCCATAAGCGGCCCATGCTAAATATAAAAGGTTCTTTTTCACTGATTTGATATTCCTCCAGGTTAATACCATTGTAAACTACCTGTGCATCATCAAGCCCCTGGTACTGTTTTCTGAAATCATCTAAAATAGCCTGTGTCGGGGCCACAACTTTATCAGCAGAATATATAGCCTTTTGCACCAGCTCTCCGTAACGTGACCAGTTTTCGGGAGCTTCCTCATTCTTTACAGCCTGCCACCAGGTTTTTACACATGAATGCATGGTTAGCACCACAGGCGCTCCGTAATCAAGATGAGTATGGGCATAATGGTTGCAGTGGACCACATCGGGACGATATTTCATTGCAAGAGATCTCAACCATTCAGCAGTCCCTTCAATGCTTTCCCAGGGATCATTCATCCACTCCAGCTTACCTTCAAATGCTTCAAGCCTTACATGCTCGAGATCTTCTGCCTGTTTTTGTTGAACCTCAGAAGGTAATGGTCCCAGCGCAGCAAGGATTATCTGTGAGTGACTGTCCTTTAACGCTTCTGCCAGGTTAATGGCGAATGACCATACTCCACCCACAGTGTCTGTTGTTATCAATATGGTATGGTCATATCTATCTACCATATATTTTATCAATTAATTGAGCAGATTGCAGGTACTGCCAGGCATCTTCATTAAAAGTATTATTTTGCTTTAGCTTTGAAGCCCAGTCAATAATGGCTTTCCCTCCCCAGCTTTCGGGGGGCTGAGTTAGTAACTCTCTTTCCGTTCCACGACAGTGGTAGCTTCGGAAATTATAAAATGAGCCATCTACATTTTCAAAGATTGCAGCTCCCTTAGTTCCATATATTTTAAAATAGATATCCGCTTCTTTACCGGCCGACAGATTCCAGGAGCATCCGATGGAAATATCAATACCATCTTCTGTCTGTAAGTCGGCTGAACAAAAATCTTCGACCTGGTCTTCCCCTGCACTAATTAAACGCCCCTGGTAATAGCGGGAAGAATGCTTCACATCTGCCTTGGGAAAATCGGTTATATACAAGCTGAGATCAACTAAATGGCAGCCAAGATCAAGGAGACATCCTCCACCCGACCTTTCCATATCATAAAACCATTCTTTATCAGGACCATAAGCATTATGGAATGCTGTTTCAATCGCAAATATTTCTCCCAGTTCATCGGCATCGACCAGAGATTTTATCTTTTGGATCCCTTCTGTAAAGCGATAGGAATAATCCACCCCAAGAAGTTTATTATTTTCTTTGGCTGAATGAATGAGTGCTGAGGTTTCTTTGGCAGTACGTGCAAGTGGTTTTTGAACGAATACAGCTTTTCCCGCCTCCAGTGCCTGCTGGCATTGTCGTGCATGAAGCATATTTGGAGTGGCAATAACTATGGCATCAAGAGAGTCATCATTTATGACCTCCTTAAAATCCTCTACCTGTCGAAACTCGCAAAGCAGATCGTCATTTTCTATATTTTGAAGGTAAGGATCATAAATGCCACTACAAGCTATAAGTTCTTTCTCAATAAGGGCTTTAAAACGGTCCCTTCCAATCCAGCCCATACCGATAAAGGCAACATTTGGTTTTGTTGCTATTTGTTGTTCTTTCTTTTCTTTTAATGCTGCTTCCATTATTCGAATGTGATATATGCTTTAGTAAAACCGTCGGGATAATTACATAATGTTTCCATAGCTTCATTCAGCTTTTCAAATGGAAACTTGTGCGTAAGCAGAGAGGATACTTCTATTTTATCCTCCTCAATAGCTCCGGCTGCCAGTCTCATACCGCTCTTATACATCTCCGGATCTCTCTCATGGGCGTTTATTACATCAATACCCTTCCAGTTCCAGATCTGCATATTTATATGCCGCATGTCCTCCTGGTGATATCCGGCAACGATAAGTTTTCCGCGTTCACCAATGATCTCCGTTGCCAGGTCCAGGGCTCTCTGCTTTCCTACACATTCAATTACTCGCTGACATCCCTTTCCAAAATCATTAATATATTGATGAAGCCTGTCTTTTTCTTCCCATGAAAAAACGGCATCAACGCCGGATGTCTCAGCTAATTCCCGTGAGCTTTCTCTGCGGGAAACGGCAATGACATGTGCATTTTTCTGTTTCGCCAGCTGAATTAATGTGGCTCCCAAAAATCCGATCCCAAGAATGACAACTACCTGTCCTTCGCGGATATCACTGCGATTGAAGATATTCATGGCGCAACCTAATGGTTCACCGGGAAAAGGAACATTATTTAAAGAAGCCGGGATTTTTACAGCACTCGAAGCATCACATACAACATGAGTAGAGTATGCCTGATCATTTAGAAGAGCTACACGATCCCCCACTTTCAGACCTTCAACTTTCGGGCCTGCCTCCTGCACTACTCCCCAGCCTTCATGGCCGGGATTACCTGATTTTAGCGGATAGGAAAACCATTCACGCCCCTCCCACACTGGAATATTAGATGCACATATTCCACAACCTTCCAGTTTGACAAGTATTTCACTGCCTGTAGGTTTAGCTAATTCTATTTCCTCAAAATCAAAATGTTTTGGCTCAGTTAAAATGGCCGTTTTACCTGTATTTTGCGCAGTAGAATTTTTAGTCGTCGATTTTATCTCACTTATTAATTCCATTTAAAAGTTGACGTGTTTTTAGTTCTATTAAATAATTTTCTTTCAGCCAGTTCTTTAGGTTCTCAATTCCATCACTGACTGAGGTTGTCGCCTTCCATCCTGTGTAATCTTCGAATAATGAGGTGTCACTCACATAATACCTTTGATCACCTACACGCTCTTCTTCGAATGAAAGCTCTACATCAATATCTTCGATTACCTCTATCAGCCTTATCAGTTCCAACAGGCTTATGGCATTGGAAGGACCACCGCCGATATTGAATGCCTTGCCAGAAAGGTTATCTATTCGCTGATACGCTATCTCAAAAGCTTTAACAAGATCTTCCACAAAAAGGATATCCCTTACCTGTTTTCCATCACCGTAGATAGTAATAGGATTGTCTTTTAAGGCGCTGATTAGAAAGTGTGCTACCCATCCCTGGTCTTCAGTACCACACTGATGTGGACCATAGATACAGCTCATGCGAAAAACCACTGTCTTCAATCCATACGTACGGCTGTAATCCAGGATATACTGCTCGGCAGCTCCCTTAGAAACACCATAAGGAGAATGAAAATCAAGGTTACGGCTTTCATCGATTCCCGATTTTGCTGTACGCTTATCGGAAGGAGCATAGCACATCTCCTTCTCTGTAAGCTCGATATCAGGAAGATTACCATATACCTTATTAGTGGAAGTAAATATTATTGGTGGCTGATGTTCCGATTTCCTTACAGCTTCCAATAAATTAAATGTTCCGAGGGTGTTAACCTCACAATCCTCCCGTGGATTTACCAGACTTGTGGTAACGGCAACCTGTGCCGCCAGATGATAGATAACTTTGGAACGCTCCACCATCTCCTCAATAATATAGGGGTTGCGAACATCGGCAAGCTCTACATTTACGGAATCATAATTGTCCAGTAAAAACTGCAGGTTACGCTCAACCCCCGGCCGTGAAAGATTATCATAGATCAGTACCGACTCCCCCTTGTCGAGAAAATATTTTGCAAGGTTTGTCCCTACAAAACCGGCCCCACCGGTGATCATTACCGATTTGTTCTTTTCTTTTTTACTGATATTCTTAAGCCAATCGAGAGAATCGAAGTTCTTCAGGTTATTTTCCTCCAGTAAACGATAGAGAAGCTTTTTCCTGCTGTGTATAGTTTTCAGGCCAAAATGATATTCCCTTTCATCAAGGTGAAAACCATCTACCGTTTCCTTAGAAGGATGAAGGTCGTACATGCTATACCAGTAA
This sequence comes from Candidatus Cyclobacteriaceae bacterium M2_1C_046, assembly GCA_051418055.1. Classification (GTDB taxonomy): domain Bacteria; phylum Bacteroidota; class Bacteroidia; order Cytophagales; family Cyclobacteriaceae; genus JBPRGH01. The sequence continues at coordinate 70,214 of JBPRGH010000120.1, forward strand.
ACCCGTTCTACAGGGGCTTTTAATACACTCCTGAATTCCTCAACCTGTTTATATTCATCATGCTGCCAGGTGGAAAAGCCTACTTCGGTTATCCAGATCTTGCAATCTGCATTATGGTAATCCAATACCTTCTGGATGCGATAAACTTCTTCTTCCCATGTGGTGGTGGCATTTTCAAAAACATCAGGGAAGCCATGTATTCCAACCACATCAATTTCATCCAGCACACCTTTCTGTGCCATATAGTCGAGCCAGTTCGGATCAATGGGACTCATACCACCCAATACTGTTTTCTTTCCCAGCTGATGCGCCCAATAAGAGGCACAAGTGATCATTTCACTGAATATCTCCCAATTGCTGTCCAGGGTATAGTCATACTCACTCCTGTTATTAGGCTCATTCCAAAGCTCCACGTATTCAAAATATTCGCCATACTTATTTATAATCACATCGAGAAAGTCGGCAAACTTCTTTGCCCCTTTTGGAGGTGAGGACGTTTTATTTGCAATACCTATTGAAGGAGGTGTATAAAGGAAACATGGAAGGATCTGGAAGTCTTTTCCTAATAATGGCATAAGCCAGTCATACCATTCCTTACCACCTTTAGCATGATAATCCGCCCATGAGACACCCGTTCTGAGATGGGTAATATTCAGCCTCTTAAGATCTTCTATTGTTTTTAAAACGGTCTCCTTATCCTGCTGATGGAACCATTGAAGTATTCCAACAGAAGGTTGCGCAGAAGTATCTTTTATTCTTCTCTTCTTACTGTCACTCTTTTGCATACACAAGCTTTTTTATACGGTTAATCCTCTGGCACTTAGTTCTTTACTGGCTTTATCAACATGATCATCGGCTTGTTGGTCTTTCAGCCATTCTGCCAGCTCTTTAAGTCCCTCTTCAAGAGAAATTTTAGGGGTAAAGCTTAATTTTTCCTGTGCCTTGGAGATATCGGCAAAACAATGACGGATATCTCCTGCACGGAATTTTTGTGTTATTTCAGGTATGATGGATTCTTTGCCCATTACATTGGCAAGCTCTGAAGCAATTTCTCGAACGGTATAAGCATTACCGCTACCAACATTAAATACTTCTCCATTGGCTTCATCATTCTCCAGTGCCAACAGACAGGCCCGGGCAACATCTTTAACATGAACAAAATCACGTTTCTGATAACCATCTTCAAATATTAATGGTGACTTATCATTAAGAAAACGGGAGGCGAAAATTGCCAACACACCGGTATATGGATTTGACAGCGCCTGGCGGGTGCCATATACATTGAAAAAACGCATGGCTACGGTAGGGATATTATACGCATTCCCTGCTATCAGGCACATGCGCTCCTGATCATACTTTCCTAAAGCATATATGGAAGAAAGATCAGGGACTTTTGTTTCCGGAGTAGGAACAGGGTTTAACTCCTCTCCCTCCTTATCAAGTGGGTTCCACAGCCCTTTTTCAATTTGCTCTTTTGTGCGGCTTTGGGTTTCTTTTATATTACCCTCCTTATCTTTATATAATCCTTCTCCATAAATACTCATGCTGGAAGCCACCAGGAGTTTTTTGACGGGATTATCAATAAGGCATTCAAGCAGAGTTGCCGTACCCATATTATTTGTGTCGGTATATTTCTGAATTTCATACATGCTTTGCCCCACCCCTACACGTGCAGCAAAATGCACGACATAGTCTACATCTTTCAATGCCTTTGAAAGCTTCTGCTTATCGCATACATCACCTTTTATAAATTCAACCTTCGGATTTAAATATTCCGGTGGGTTCCCGGAAGGACCATGAACCTGCTCTAACAGGTTATCATAGCATATGACATTATAGTTGTTTTTTATTAGTGTATCAGCGAGGTGTGAACCAATAAAACCTGCGCCACCGGTGATCAAAATTTTTTTAGGCATATAGGTTGATATTTTAACAGGTAAAGCATCAACATCCCTGCCAACAGAAGCAGCCACTGAAGCCGCTCCTGAGCTAAAGATTTTATACTTAGAAAGTTAGAAAAATTGGGGGGGGTAGTTGCTGAAGAAGTTGCTTAACTTTAACTATAAGCAATGCTAATACTGTTGATTTTCTTCTACATCAGGAGCTACTTCTGGGGAATAATTCATACAGCTGTTGAAGTTTGTCAGGAGTTTTTTGAGCAAGCGGCCGCTCTCGCAACACCCGTGGTATTTTTAGAAAAGGCTGATGGGTACTCAGTTTCGAACCATTTACAGCAGGATCAAAACAATACAAAAATCAGCTATGTTGTTGTTACACCTATGCTTAAAAACCTCACCCTTGCTGAATGGCTAGCCTTTTTCCGGATCATTACCTTTCCTGTGGTTATCGCATTGGTTTTTATTCTGGAAAAAAATGTTTTCGCCTGGACCTATTTAATATTATTCTCCACGGATGTCTGGGATGGGTTAGCAGGTAAATTAATGAAAAACGACAGCACCAGAAGGGAAGTGCTGGATACCTGGGGCGACAATCTTTATATGGTCGCCGGCACGGTGGCTTTTTATCATTATGAGACGGAATTTTTCAATCAGTATATCGAAGTTATACTGATCGTATATGGCATTTATATCCTCGAGCTGGTGATGAGCCTGATCAAGTTTGGCAAACCTTCCAATTTCCATAACTACCTTGCAAAAGCAGCTGCCGCTTCTCAATTTCTTTTTATGGCCCATCTTTTATTCTTTGATCCTAACTTTTTCCTGATGGTTGTTGCCTTTTTCTTCAGCTGCCTTGATGTGCTGGATGAAATAATAATTTTGATAAAACTTAAAAAATGGCGGACACATATTGATGGCTTTTGGAAGGCGTGAGGGAAGTCGGAAGGAAATGACATTGACCTTAGAAACCAGCTCCCGGCCCGGTGAATCCACGAACCGATAGTGCCGGGACCCTTCAGCGAAGAACCACAACCCTAACTTATCAATACCACAACAGAACCAAATGAAATCAGCTTTCCGATGATCACATTATTATAGCTGCTTACGGAAATTAACTACATGCAGCATATAAGCTTAGGCCTTCCGTTCAGAAGGTGAGCGATTTAAGGAATTTACTTTAGAGGGTGCATCATCCGCTTCAGAACCGGCTGTATTAGCAGTTAATTTTTTCGGAATTCTTACCAAAAAACTTGTACCTCTTCCGGCCTTTGAGTTTACTTCAATTGATCCCTGATGTACTTCAATGATTTTTTTTGCAATTGATAACCCCAGGCCTGTTGATTTTTCTCCTTTTGTTCCCTTTCTCCTCATTTTAGTAAATTTCTCAAAAATATGCTCATGCTGATTCTCTGAAATACCTATGCCTGTATCACTCACTGAAAATATCACATCATTTCCATCCTCCATCACACATAAGGTAATTTTTCCTCCCTCCTCAGTAAATTTTATAGCATTTGTAAGCAGGTTCTGAATTACTAATCGAAATTTTACCGGATCCATTTCAGCATAGACATCATTATCAGGTATGGAAATAGAAAATTCTATATTCTTATTTTTCATATTTATCTCATACTGCTCGACTAGTGATCTTAAAAAACAGTCTATTTTAACAGTTGATCTTTGGAGCCGGAATCTATCGGATTTTAATTCCATCATATCCGTCATTTCCTTAAGAGTACCTGTTAATTCTTTTACAATACGAGAGGTCATTTCCCTGTATAATTCTGCACTTTTATAATCCTTTTCTTGTATTGCATTGCTTTGGATTTCAGAAATATTCAAAATACTCCCCAGTGGTCCGCGAAGGTCATGCGCCATTATATGAATGATCTGCTCAAGCTCATCTATCTCTTTTTTATTCCTATCCAATTTCATGACCCTTTCTGTTACATCCTGAACATGCCCTGCGATTAATTCTATATGGACTGAAGTAGTTGGATATGTTTTAATCTTTATCCACCTCTCCTCGTTATTCGGAAGATTTAATTGAAGGTTTTTATCCTGCAGGTAATGATGCTGATTTATATCTTTAAAAATTTTATCAAAAACAGGATAAAAATCTGCGCTTATAAGATTTCGCATCTGCTCAAGGTCAGTCTCTTCTGATACTAAACTTCTGAATTTTTCAAATGAATCTGACAAATAAGTAATTGCTTCTTTTTTTAAATTATAAATAAAGAAATATTCGGGAATAGCTTCTGTAATCTGCTTGCTAGAGTAATGATCTGCAGGTTTAGGCATTGCTTTATTTAGGTTGATAAAAGGAAGAAAGTAATATAGTTATAAAAAAACTAAATCTTATGCACATGTAAGGAAATGGGTTTAAATAAAAGTTTACTGAAAGGCAATAATTATAAAATGAGGAAATTAACAACGGGAGCTGGTGGTTTTTATTAAGTAATTAAAAATAACAAACCAGCTCCCGGCCTCCCGACCCAGTCGGGAAATTGTGCCGGGACCCTTCAGCGAAGAACCACAACCCTAACTTATCAGTACCACCACTGTATCTAATGGAATGCGCTTACCGGTGATCTCCTTTTTATAGCTGCTTACGGAAATTGACTACATGCAGCGCTGTGGTATTTTATTGTGTTTTTTGGTGTGGTTTGTTTTTGGGTGGGGCTTTGGTTAAGGAGGAATTTTCGGTCTGACCGCAGATAATAGCAAGTATATTTCTTTGTGGAATAATTTAAAAGGTGAGAGAAAGGTTTAAACAGAGGCCTTACCTTTTAAAAGTGTTGCAGATGCATACTTGCGTAAGGCCTCAGGTTTACTATGTGTTTCAGGCTATGCCTGCGTTGATGAAGAACCATTCGCTATTTTTTCAAATTCAACCATCGTCATTTGCTTCTTAAGCCTTTTACTCGGGCGAAAGATCACCTTGAACCTTTTTATGTTCTCACTACGCACCTCATTAGGAGTTTCTGCAGGGAAACTGGTTATGGAGGGATAAAATGTCCCCAACTGGCCAATCTCTACCCCTCGTCCATTGATCACATGATAGTAGATACGTGAGATAAAGGTTTCCATCACTGCCAGGATTGCTCCGGGATGTGCTACATTTAACTCTGCTATCTCCTCAAGGATCATAGGGAACTCTACCCTTTTTTCTCTATCTATTGATGCATAATACTTGATCTCCCCTCCGCCCTTTACACCTGGTTTTCCGATTGCTTTAGCTTTATATTGTACTGCCATGATTTCTAATATTTAAAATGTGAAACATAATTTAAGGTCTCACGTGCACATGCTGGCTTGGCCTGGGTGTAATCAGGTCATCGGAAACGATTGCCTGGTATAGCCTACCGTAGGTTTGATTCTTAAAAAGAGATCTAATATGTGGTACTTAGCTTCGTCTGGGGCTGAGGACAGCAAGACGTTTGCCGGGCTTGTGATTGTGAGTGTCGGTTGCGCGATTCCGACTTATCCAGATATTTAAAAAAAAGCAATTATCGTTCCAAAAAATCAAATTTTAAGCTAATTTTCAAAAATAATTTAAATTATTTGAACTTTATTAAAAAGCAGTTCCTGTTAAAATATAAAAGGCGGTTTAACGGCGTTAAAGCGTGATTTTACTCTCCTTGAAGTGACACGCGCGTGCCACGCTCCTGACACCCGCGTGCTGTACTCGTGACACCAGCGTATTGTGCTCCTGACACCAGCGTGTTGTACTCGTGAACTACTGGTGTTGTGCTCGTGACAACACTATCCTACATAGGGTGACAACAGTAGTTCAGGAGCGTGACACCCGTAGTTCAGGAGCATAGCACCAGCGTCTCACCAGTATGACACCAGCGTTCTACTGGCGTGGCACCAGCGTCTTACCAGAGTGAATAAATCCGCTAGACATGATTTTACCTCACCCTTTACTCTTGGTTTATTCATTTCAAAAAATATTCTGTTTTTTCAGGAAGGAGTTAAACCTCCTTCTATTATAGCAGCAGTACAATTTTGGCACCCAAATAACGATTTCTGTTTAAAGGAGTTAATTACTTAATTATTAGCAATTTAAAATTTTGAAGCTATGCGGATTATAACCATTAGGGCACCAAAAGGCCATTCTGAATATATAGCTAAACTGGCATCTGATGCAGAGATAGACCGGTTAGGGATCCAGCAGTCAAAAGCGATGCAAAAAGGAGGAAATACTTTTGAGGAAGAAGTAATTGAGGTGCATACGGCAACTCCAAAAATGAAAAAATTTATTGAGGCTATAATGGACTCAGAATTCTATGTGCCCAAGGATTATAGCTTTACCATTCGCCATCCTGAATCTATTTTTGCTCATGAACCACCGAAAAAAGAAACCTATCCAATTGTACGTCCTACAACTGATGTTTATTCGGAGCTTTGGCAGTTTTCAAATATTACTATAAGCCTGGTCATTCGTGTATTTCTATCGTCAATATTAATGGCATATGGTATGCGTGAAGCATATATGCCTCTGATAATTGCGGGTTTATTATTTCTCCCCTATCATCATCATATGCTCAGCATGGGTCTTGGTGCCTCTATAGGAGAATCTAAATTTTTAAAGCAGGGTTTCCTGGCATTTGTGATTTCAACCATCTGCATTATTGCAGGGGGAATGGTTGTGGCTATTTTTATGGAGCCCGGCATTAAATTTACTGCCTTTGATACTACTCATCTTAAAAGTTTTCTGATATCCCTAATAATTGGGCTTGCTGCCGGTTTTGGGGCTATTGATGATGCCGGTAGGCGTGAACTTATAGGACTGGCGGCAACGGCGCATGTTTCTGTATATCCGGCATGGTTCGGAATGAAATTTATCTTTGGCTTTGATCATGATGATGAACCTGTTAGTTATCTCGTTACCTTTTTAATTGATGTAACCACTATTACTGTTGCTTCAGCCGTGGTATTCAAACTGATGAAGATGCATGGCAGTGGAATAAAGAAGTTTGTCAGGAGTTTTTCCTGATTATACTCTGACCGGCAGAACCAAGCTGGTATTTTTCGGTCTGACCGCCAGAGCGGGTCTGACCGATGAAATACCACTACACGGAGTATGAGTAATAATTCCTTTTAAGGATCCTTGCCTTTGTTGGAGGATAACTGTGGTTGTAATCTGAGTTAGTGCATAGTAGCCGGTCAGACCCGCTTGGGCGGTCAGACCGGAGGGTGGTGCAATAATGATATTGCAAATCAATAAATATTCTTATGAGCATCATCTGGTATTACAGTTAGAGACTGCTTATAAAATTTTTCAAGTTCTTTAGAGATTTCCAAATATTCATAAGCTATTTCAAAGGCTGGTAATGTGCCTTTTCTTAGACCAGTATAATCTACAAACGAAGAAAATTCCCACCTTTCCATGCTATCACACAATTTAGCTTTTAAAGGATTCTGATGAATATAATGAAAGCAGACAAATCTATGGTCGGGACTGTCTAAAAGCCTACTCTTTGATTTTTGTTGAAACAGTGAACCTTTTTTTCTGAATGTTTTATTATGCCATTGGGTATATGAACTTTGAATAGTACCTATCTTTTTTGACAAAGGGTGCATTTTTAAATTATCCCTTTGTTCATGGTCTTTTACATGGATCAGTAAATGGTAATGATTAGGCATCAAGCAGTAAGCTAAAATATTACAGAATGGTGAAAGCTCCTTTCTAATCTTCTTTAAGAAATAAAGATAGTTATCACGGGTATAAAATATTTTCTGCTGATTATTTCCACGATTATATACCTGATAAAATTCTCCTGATATAAATTTCATTGGTTAAGGTTGACTGGTGCTGAATAAATCTAGTAATTTTTTCTGAAGATGGAAAATCTTTTTGGAGGTGGTATTTGTCTGACCGCCGGAGCGGGTCTGACCGATTAAATACCATAGTCGGATTTAGGGGTAGTAATCCCTATGCTTTAAAAGGATCCTTACCTGTATTATCTTAAACTTATCGCTTGAATGATAACTGTGGTTCGTAATCTGAGCCGGTGCATTATCGCCGGTCAGACCGGAGGTGGTTCTTCCAGATCAAAAATTCTGATCGCTCGGACGAATAGTGATGTTATTTATAGAAACATCCCTGGGTTGATCAATGGTATATTTTACGGCATTAGCAACATGAACAGGATCAATAGCTTTAAAGGGCACTTCTTCAAAGCTCCTTTCTCCGCTGATGGTATTGCCTAAAAAATCGGATCTTATCAATCCCGGCTCAATTACCGTCACCCGGATATCAGGTTTCGTTTCAATGCGTAAGGTCTCTGCTATAGTATTTATCGCTGCTTTGGAAGCTGCATATACCCCGCCAAATTCATAGGGATTACCAGCAGCTACTGACGATATGAATATTATGTCACCACCTTCATCCATTAATGGTATAAAGGCACGAATCAAATTCAGTGACCCGACAACATTTGTATTGATAACTTTTTTCCACTTTACAGGATCCCCTTCCGTCAACTTTTCATGTACTCCAATTCCGGCATTAGAAATGATGCATTTAAGTTTTTCTCCACTTTGGGAAAATTTTTGCACAGCTTTATCTACTTCTTCAATTTCTGATACATCAGTTTTAATAAAATTTTTAGGATTTTTTTCAGGAGCAGATACATCAAGATTATAACATGTGGTGAACTGATCTTTTATTTTTTCTAAAATAGATTTTCCAATCCCGGAACTTGCTCCGGAAATAACCGCTGCTGTACTCTTTGGCATAATTTATTCTTTACCTCCTAACAAAAAGATATAACATATGTCTAAACCTAAAGAATTTCCCGAACAAGAGCAGAAAAGACATCCCGGCAGAGAGTATAAAATGGATCCTCAGCCTGAGGTAATCCGCAAAAACTATAAAGGCAGTGAAAAGCTTAAGAATAAAAAAGCCGTCATCACGGGTGGTGACAGTGGCATAGGCAGATCTGTTGCCGTGCACTTTGCCCGAGAAGGCGCTGATGTGGCTATTTTTTATAAAGAAGAGGATAAGGATGCCCGGGATACCAAGAAGATGGTGGAGGCTGAAGGAAAGCAATGCCTCATATTCCAGGTTGATGTAAAGAGCAAGGACAGCTGCGAGAACTGTATCAATGAGATCATGGAAGAATGGGACCAGATCGATATCCTGGTGAATAATGCAGCCATTCAGATTGCACAGGATGATATTATGGATATCTCTGAGGAACAACTGAGAGAAACATTTGATACAAATATTATTCCTATGTTTTTGGTAACGCAGTTTTGCCTGCCACACATGCCAAAGGGTAGCAGCATTATAAATACTACATCGATTACTTCCTTCCGGGGAAGCGCTCATTTACTGGATTATGCTTCTACAAAGGGAGCCATTACTGCTTACACCAGATCACTTGCAAAAAATCTTGCGCCAAAAGGGATAAGGGTTAATTGTGTAGCTCCGGGACCTATTTGGACACCGTTAATTCCTTCATCATTTGATGAGGTAGCACAATTTGGCTCTAAAACTGAGCTTAACAGAGCCGGCCAACCTTCAGAGGTGGCTCCTGCTTATGTCCTTTTAGCCTCGGAAGATGGAAGTTATATTGTTGGTGAGACTATACATATTAATGGTGGAGAATTTGTTGGAGGGTGATATAAAAAAATTAAGAATGAAAAATTAAAATCTGAGATCTGGAACGCTAAGCCACTATAAACCGCAAAGGCGGAGAGTCGCAAAGGTTCTCGGAGAATTGCTTCGCGGTCCTCAGCGCCTTTCTGCCTCAGCGGTAAAAGCTGATCAGCAGTTTGAATGAAAACCTTCTCATGTTTCAGATTTCAGATTTTTAAAGAAAAGGTATAATCTTCATTAAGTCTTAGTTCGGTATCAAATTTTTTGCTTTCCTTGTTAAGGGTTTCAAAAAGCCATTGAGCATCTTCATGGGAAGCATGGTTAAGTCTGAAATTCATTATCTGCATAGGGACCATTTTCATATCAACTATATTTCCTGTAGGTGGATCAATGATGGGGAAATACATTAACGTCAGGTCGTCACGAAATTGCTCATGGCCCTGTATACCTTCATAGTCATTGATAAAATCTCCGGCGCCATACATGATCAGCTTGTTTTTATAAACTTCCAGTCCCCTCGGATGATGGGATGAATGGCCATGGATAATATCCACATCTGCTTCATCTATGAGTTTATGGGCAAATTCCCGCTGTTTTTGAGGGACCTGATAGCCCCAGTTGCTTCCCCAGTGAACTGAAAAGATAACAATATCACCTGTTTCCTTTACAGCATTGACCTGTTCCTTAATATTTTCAATGGTTGATTCGCTGAGGTCCGGCAAAAAATTAACTCCTGATCTGTCGGAGGTTGCTGCCCACTCCCCAGGAACACCACTACTTTCTGAGCCGTATGCCAAAATGATCACCCGCCCTTTTTTAGTGTTTAATACAGCAGGTTCTTTTGCTTCCTGAAGGTCCTCACCTGCCCCGGCAATAGTCACATTTGCCTCTTTTAATGTTTTTAAAGTCTCTTCCAGCCCCGAGCGGCTCCAGTCCAGCGTATGATTATTTGCCAGGGTTACAAAATCAATATTCGCTACCGTTAACACATCAATATTTTTAGGGTGCATGCGATACTGGATACCTTTTCCCGGCCACGGCTCTCCATTTTTTGTAACACTTGTTTCAAGATTAATGATCTTAAGGGCAGGAGATTCTTTCTTCCAAACCTTTAAGGCATCACCCCAGATATATTTATAATTTACCGGCTGATTGATTGATCCGTATTTTTTTTCTGCCAGGCGCACATAATCCCGGGCATCTTTAACATAAGGTTCATAAATTCTTGGATTAACAGAATGAGGAAGTATCTGATCTATACCTCTCCCCGTCATTACATCGCCGGAGAGAAATATTCTTAACGTTTCGCTTGTATTTGGTCTATTCTTGTTCATCCGCTGATCATTTGTTTGTTGTCCGGAGCAATTGGTATAAAGAAAGAGACAAAGGATAATAACAAGATTTTTCCACAGCATGACTATCTCCTTTTTTCGGTTTACTAATAACAACTGCCTGTGATTAAAAAAGTTGTTGTCCAATAAAATCAGCAAGAATTATCCACTCTATTACCAAAAATTTGATCAATCCAATCTATATTATTCTTTTATGAGATAGAAAAAAAGCATAAATTAATGAAACTTATAGATCCTCTTCTTTAGCAAATGGAAACAAGTTCTGATACAAAAAGAGAAAAACAACGGGTTCAAGCCCTCAGGCGATACCATATCCTTGATACGCAGGAAGAGCAGGATTTTGATGATATTGTGGATCTCGCAGCCCAGATCTGTGAAACTCCAATGGCTTTACTCACTTTACTGGATTCTGATCGGCAATGGTTTAAAGCTAAAAAAGGAATTGATATAAAAGAATCACCAAGAGAAATAGCATTTTGTGCTCATACCCTTCACCATGGTGATATAATGATCGTAAATGACACGACTAAAGACGAGAGATTCTTTAACAACCCCTTTGTTACAAATCCCCCGTATGTACAGTTTTATGCCGGAATGCCTTTAATTACGCAGGATGGTTTTCCTATAGGTGCGTTATCGGTATTGGATGATAAACCACGTTCGCTGACTGATGACCAAATTAACAGCTTACGCGTACTCAGTAAGCAGGTAGTAAAGCTTTTAAATCTCCGTTATAACTTAATAAAACTTGAAGAGTCAAATCAGAAAATTTCATATCTGGCAAATATTGTAGAACATACAGGTGATGCCATTATTTCTATTGATTATAAATTAAAAATAAGGAGCTGGAATAAAGGTGCCATAACATTATTTGGCTTTTCTTCCAAAGAAGCCATTGGGAAAAAAGCAGATAAAATTATTAAGGGGCTGGAAAAGCTTTTGGAATGTAAAGAAATCGTAAGGACAGAGAGAACTCTTTTAGACAAAAAAAATATAAAAGTACATGTGCTGATATCTATTACTCCTCTTAAAAATGATGTTGATGATTGTACTGGTTATGTACTACAGTTTAGAGATATTACAGAACGAAAACATCTGGAAAATGAGCTTTATCAAACTAACAACGAACTTCAGCAGCGTGTAGAAGAAAAAACTTCTGAGATTAGGCAAATAATTGAGCGTGTAAGTGATGCTTTTATTGCCCTGGATAATAACATGATCTGTACCTACGCCAATACCAAGGCTAAAGGACTTGTAAAAGATAATGTAGAAGAGCTTGTTGGTAGCAAGATCTGGAACAAATTCTCTGATGCTGTAGGTCAGAAATTAAAGCATTCTTCAAAGAATGCTATGAATATTCAAAAATTTCAATACCTGGAGATCCTGGATACCGATAATAACAGGTGGTATGAAAGCCATATCTATCCATCTTCAACAGGTCTATCGGTTTATTTTTATGATATAACTGAGCGAAAAGAGGCTGAAGAATCTGTACGGCAGGCAAAGGAGCGCTATCGCTCGATTTTTGAAAATGCACTTGTAGGAATTTACCAAAGTACGGTCGAGGGGAGGTTTATAACATTAAATTCTGCGATGGCTAATATCTTCGGATTTGAGTCTACCAAAGAGATGAGCACCAGCATTACAAATATAAGAAGAGACCTATTTGCTGATGCTGATGACCGGGACCGCCTGAAGGTTTTACTTCAGAAACATGGTTCGGTCACTAATTTCGAAGCCAAGATGTTCAAGAGAAATAAAGAGATTATATGGGTTCAGGCTCAGATCAGAGCTATTAAAAGTAAAAGTGGAGAATTACTCTATTTTGAAGGAATATTAAAGGAAATAACCGAACGTAAAAAAGCGGAAAACCAGATCCTAAAGGAAAAGGAATTTTCAGAGGCCATTATCAACAGCCTTCCCGGCATTTTTTATCTTTTTGATGTTAATGGCAGATTTTTACGATGGAATAAAAATTTCGAACATATAACAGGATATAATGCTCAGGAGATAAGGAAGATGCATCCCCTGGACTTTTTTGATACCGATGACCAGCCTCTTATCCAACGTAATATAAACGATGTATTCCTAAAAGGCTCATCAGAGGTTGAGGCAAATTTATTGACGAAAGATCAACAGAAGATCCCTTTTTACTTTAATGGCTGGGAAGCTTTTTTTGAAAATCAACCATGCCTCATAGGAATGGCAATTGATATTGTTGAGCAAAAGCAGTCTGAGAAAAAACTTAAAGTTCAGTTTCAGGAGCTTCAGAAAAGAAATCATGAGCTCGATCAGTTTGTCTACAGTGTTTCGCACGACCTCCGTGCACCCCTGGCATCTGTCTTAGGCCTTATAAACATCGCTTCCCTTGAAAATCCTCCTGAGTATATGAAAAATTACCTGGAGATGATAAAAGGAAGGATTAACCGGTTGGATATGTTCATAAAAGATATTTTGGATTACTCAAGAAATACCCGGCTGGAGGTTACTAAAGAGCGGGTTGATTTTCAAAAGCTCCTTAATGATATCGAGGAACATGTAAAGCTTATAAATGAAAAGCAAAACCTGGATATAAAATTTTCAATCCGTGAAGAGCAACCCTTTTATTCCGATAAAACGCGAATAGCTATGATATTAAACAACCTGTATGTCAATGCTATTAAATATCAGGATGTAAGTAAGACACAACCCTACCTGAATATCAATATTACTGTTGTGGCTGAAAAAGCAGAAATAGAATTTAAAGATAACGGTATTGGGATACCTAAAAATCAATTAGAAAAGATATTTAATATGTTTTACAGAGCATCCACTATTTCACAGGGATCGGGGCTTGGGCTTTATATAACCAAAGAAGCCGTCAATAAGTTAAATGGCCAAATTGAAGTTGAATCAGCACCTGGTGAGTATACTAACTTTTATATTGAGCTGCCAAATTTAATGCCGAAAGATTAGATATATTCGTTCACTTTTATAATATATCTTTATCAGCAGGGTAGGTTAATCCAATTTTTTTTCTGATCCTATCTAAGGTATAAATAAGATCTAAGCTCATCTTGAGTGGCATTTTTTTATTTTCCATATCCTTATTAAGCAAATTTTCCATCACCTCCACAATTTCATGATAATAACCAAAGCCTCTTTGTGGAACATCTATTATTTCAGTAGTACTATTATTTTTTATTATAGATATCTTTTCCGTATGATGGAATCTCCTGTGCATTTTTATGGCACCTTTTTCTCCATATATAACGGCTTCAACAGGCGTATTTGCCAGTAAGGTGGCTTCTAATATAGCTTTTTTACCATTTTCGTAATCAAATAAAATTGCACATAAATCATCGACATCAGAAGGGGTAAATTTTGCAACGGCTTTAATTTTTGATGGTATTCCCATTAACAACAAACTGATAAAAACCGGATAAATCCCAACATCCATTAATGCACCCCCTCCTAATTCTCTGTTATACAACCTTTTTTCAGGATCCATATCTCCTAAAAAACCGAAATCTGCCTTTACATATTCTATTTTCCCTATAATCTCAGAATTAAGCAATTCAAGGGCTTTTTCTGTACCCGGAATAAAGCGACTCCAGAGAGCTTCCATCAGGAATAAACTTCTCGATCTTGCTTCATTGACCATAGTTTGTACCTGCCAGTGATTCATTCCCATAGGTTTTTCACACAATACTGCTTTACCGGCTTTAAGACAAAGTATTGTATTTGCAAAATGAAAAGTATGAGGTGTTGCTATATAAACAATATCAATCTCAGGATCATTGGCCAATTCCTCATAACTATTGTAGTACCTGGTAGAATTATATTTTTTAGCAAAAGCTTTGGCTCTTTCTATACTTGTAGAAGCCACAGCATATAAAACTGCATTTTCAACCAGTAAAAGATCATGAGCAAATTTATTGGCTATTTTACCTAAACCAATGATTCCCCATTTAATGCTTCTCGACATAAAATAGAATATTTGATAATAATGTATAATATTTTATTCACTGACTGCTACAGCAATTTTAGAATCTGCAGTACCATAGTAGAGGAACCATTTATTACGGAAATACACAAGACCCTCCACAAAACAAACCTCATTTACTTCACCCACCTTTTCATATTCTTTATCGGGATAAATAAAATAAGATTCAGTACGATCGAGTAACATATATGGTTTATCCTTATCAAAGAGGGCCTGACCTGCAGCATAGGTAAATTTCGGTAATTTAGGATCATTATAATTAGCTGCATTACTGGCATTATAGATCAATAGAATTCCTTCATCCTTATATAGTGCATAAGGCCCCGGCTCCACTAATCTACTATCAAAATAACCCGGTCGGGGGCTAAGAACTTTGATCATTTTTTTCGATTCTGCACTCTCAGCTACCTGCCAGTTTATAAGATCAGAGGAGGTTGCTATAAAAAGATCGGTATCACCAAAATACATCCAGTATTTGTTATTTATCGGTTTGGCTATAATTTTATTACCCTGTCTTTCACTTACAATTGCTCCCGCTTTTGACCAAAGATCTTTATATTTATCCTCATTGATCACCAGTCCATGTTTAGTCCAATTAATAAGATCCTTTGAGGAAGCCAGGCTTAGGCGGGCAGTTTTACCATCATATGCCGTATATGTCATAATATAGCGGCCATCATTGGTTTCAACAATACGCGGATCCTCGACGCCATCAAAATAGCATGAAGTACAATTCTCAGTATCAGCTGTATTATTCGGGTTCTTTCGATAATTCCACTCATAGATCTTCATTTTATCGAGATCCGGATAAATTACAGGTGAAGGCTGTTTAACAAAATGTATCCCATCATTGCTTATAGCCATACCAATACGTGATGTTCCGGTAGAATCCTGAGCTCTATATAATAAATATATTTTATTATCCTTTACCACAGCGGTTGGGTTAAGCACATTCCTCTCCTCCCATTTAATAGTTCTTTGCGTAATAGGATCAGCAAAAGTAAGATTAGATGAAGGTTGTAATATAGGATTTAAACTATCTACTTTTATAAATTCCTGAAAAGCCCAGGCGTTTGTTTGCTGCAGTGTCTCATTCTCAAATTGATGCTTCTGAATACACCCAATGGTAATTATCAATAATACCAGGACAAGAGCTCTTTTCATTTGACTAGGTTTAAACGCAATTAAATAAAATTAATTGAATTTATCCCTATTATCAATCTTACTGCAACAGTTATAATAGCTTAAAGAAAATTCACCTTCATTGTGAGCTGATCTCCTCCAGCTCCTGAAGGTCCTTTTTAGCAAGATCAATGGCGGCAGCCTCAACATTTTCTTCAAGATGCTCTACCTTTGAGGTACCGGGTATGAGCAGTATGTTAGGTGAATGATGAAGGAGCCAGCTTAAGGCAATCTGCTGACCAGTGGCATTATGTCTTCGTCCAATCTCCTCGAGCTTTCCCTCAATTTGAAGGTTACCTGCATTAATAGGGTTCCATGGAATAAAAGCAATATCATTTTGATTACAATATTCCAGCTCTTTCTCCCAGTCACGATAGTCAATGCTGTATTTATTCTGAACAGATACGACATTCACATACTCCTGTGCTCTTTTAATCTGATCAACACTGACCTCTGAGAGACCTATATGCTTTACCAGGCCTTCGTTTTGTATTCTTTGTAGGAACTTAAACTGCTTTTCAAATGGCACATCCTCATCTATCCGGTGCAGCTGATATAATTTTATCTGATTAAGCTTCAGTCGCTTTAGACTGCCTTCCAGCGCTTCCTGCAGGCGGTCAGGAACACAGTTGACATGCCACTCTCCTGGGCCGGTACGTTCAAAGCCTCCTTTTGTCGCAATAATCAAATCGTCAGGATATGGATGCAGCGCCTCAGCAATTAATTCTTCTGAGACATCAGGGCCATAGCTGTCAGCTGTATCAATAAAGTTAATACCCAGCTCAACAGTCCTTTTTAATACACGGATTGCCTCCTCTTTATCTTCAGGCGGGCCCCATATCCCTTCTCCGGTAATGCGCATGGCGCCGTAGCCCATCCGGTTAACGGTAAGGTCACCTCCTATTGCAAATGTCTGTGAAATTGATGTATTAGTATTAGTTGCCATTCTAGTTCTTCAGTTTTAGCCAATTATATGTGACAAAAGAACAGAAAAGCCAGCACTATGGTTATAGATCCTCAGCTGCTTTTTATTACATCAACCTAAACCTCTTTTCCAATTAAGTAAAGTGTATATAAAATAAAAACTACTAATAGAACTGCGGCTTCCCATCTATCCAGCTTTTTCTTTTTGCCAGAGAACATTGCAACAAAGAGAAATAAGGTACCTCCCATTAGCAAGTATAGATCCAGGTTAAAGGCAGTATTATACTCAATTGGATGTATTAAGGAGCTTACAGACAGGATCAAAAAGATGTTAAAAATATTAGAGCCAATGACATTCCCGATGGCAATATCGCTGTTCTTCTTAATGGCGGCAACCACAGAGGTTACCAGTTCAGGAAGAGAAGTCCCTGCGGCTATAATGGTTAGCCCAATTATTTTCTGACTTACTCCCAGGTCGGTTGCAATTAAAATAGCATTATCAACAACTAATTTACCGCCTCCGACAAGGCCTGCCAAACCTATTATTATAAGGCCCCAGATCTTTAAATTTGATCTGCTCTTAATAGGAGCATCGTCCTTTATTTGAACCGAACTATTGACACCCGGTACTTCATTTTGCATCTGTCTGTAAACATAATACAGGAATAACCCGAACATTATTAACAGGAGAATTCCATCAAGGCGTGATAGTATGGCAACATCTTGCCATAAAAAAGAATTTGCAAATATTAGAAGAAGAAAAGCAGCAACAAGTGAAATAGGTATTTCCTTCCATACGGTACTTGATTGAACCGAAATGGGCATTATTAATCCTACTATGCCAAGAATTATAAATAAATTAAAATTATTGCTTCCAATTATATTTCCAAAAACTATATCAGCATGACCTTCAAAAGAGGCAATTGAATTCACTACAAGTTCAGGAGCAGATGTCCCAAAAGCAACTATAGTTAGACCAATTGCAAGATCTGAGACATTATATTTTTTAGCCAGAGCAGTTGCCCCATCCACCATCCATTCAGCGCCTTTTATTAAAAGGATAAAGCCAACAATTATTAATATAATAGAAATTACCATTTGATAAATTAGTACTCCTTAAGAGATTCAAAAAATTGAGTAATACAAAAAATTAAACATTGGCATTTCAGTGATAAAAAGCACCTAATATTTATACAAAGATATCCTCCCGCATGAAATATCCTAATAATCTGAAGTTTATGGAAGAGAGATTTTTTAAAGTTGACACCAGTATGCCTGGACATTCATAGGCCTGTTTAATATTCAACCTTCACAATTTCACTCAGCTCAGTTTCATCATCATTGCTAAATACAGCTTTTATACGATAGCTATAGAAGTTGTTTATAGAGATGTTATAGTCTAAAAAAGATTGCTGATCACCGTTGACGGCTTTCATTAAACGCATCGGCTCCTCTCCTTTTTTCCGATAGATCAAAAAACGCTCTACTCCATTCTGCTTGTACTCCCACGAAAGCATGATCCTTCTTTTATCACGATCGGCTTTCCCTTTAAACACATTGATGATCGGTTGTATCCCATCATCATAGGCCTGTATCTCAAGTAAGGAGGCATCAGATCTCAATCCTGCATCATCAATAGCTGATAATCTATAACTATAAGTTTCACCGGCAATAATATCCAGGTCCTGTAGTTGTTCCTGCCCGGCTAATAACCTGATCTGCTTTTTTTCACCTTTATCATTTGACCTTACCAATACTGTCTCTACTACATCCCTGCTGGTACTTTTGATCCACTCCAGGTAAATGCCAGCTTCATCCGATCGCCACTTTGTAAAAACAGGGGCAACAGGGGCTATTTTATCCGGCCTTTGGAGCTTTACAGGAGGTGAATATTCCGAAGGATTATCGTGGTTATCAATGGCAATGATCTTATAATAAATTTCTTCAGTTAAAGTTTCCAGGGAGACCTTATCGATATAGTCACTAAATTCCACCGGCGCTATTGTAACCTGAACAAATTCCTCTTCAAGGCTATTTGATCTAAACACCCTGTAACCTGCCACATCCGGCTCCTGGTTTGGTTTCCAGTTCAAAGTTACAACACCAGTAGTATCTACAACACCTTTTAAACCTGCTGGAATAGCCGGAGGTATGCTATCCAGCAGCTGAACCAGCACCGGCATTGATTCTGTAGTGATACTGTCTCTACCAATTGCTTTTACAACATAATAATTGACAGGGTCAGGATAGATATCTATAAAATATTTTTGATCAACATTTATCAATTCACTAATATCATTAAATGGTCCTCTGGCCTTTGATGAACGACCTATTTTAAAACCCAGAAGATTTTGTTTTTTTCCTTCCGGGAAAGCCCATTGAATATAGGGGTTACCCTGTAAATTGATCGCACTGCTATCTATAGCAGCCGTTGCTCCTCCTGCTGAACCTAATCCAGCACCGAATACAGGTGTTGATGGAGGTCCTGTTTCTCCGAAAGGAGTAATACCTTTTATCCGGTAATAATAGGGCTTGTAATTCACCTCAAGAGAATCAAAATAATAGGTTCGCTTCCTCTGTCTGTTTTTTTTTGAAACGATGGCCATTGGAATTTCGCTCCTTTTCTTATAGGTCTTACCCCCATCATCTGAGCGTTCTATAATATAAGCAATATAGCTCCCATAATCATATAAGCTGGCCCAGCTCAGCTGCACCCGATAATCACCAAACTCCGCTTTTAAACCATCGGGTGGCACTAAAGTTGTTTTTTCATTAGGATCAATAAGAATTGTACTACTGGTGACTGTATAGTTAGTAGGATTTTCCATTAGCTCTACGCGATAAACCCATTTCAAATCCTTATTCGGTAGTTTATCCAAAAGCCTAAGCCCCATGGCACTGGCTACCCGAGCCGAAAGGTCTGCTGCATAAAGAGAAAATCCAAAACGGCTTTCCTGTTCATTCATCTGATCCATAAAAGCCATAGGGTTTGCTCCCGGATTTGTTACTTCAAAACTTTCTCCATAAAGTGCCTGTGCTGCAATCGCCGCATATTTATCATTCTTCACGAGTGGCTCCCAATCATCATACGGCAGCGGTTTTACGCCAGTGGCAATAAGCTGCTTTTCAGTGATCAAAGAATCTGAAACCGACCTCAATGAATACCTGTAAATATTATAACCGTACTTGTTACCCAATTTCCATGCTATTGCATTGGAAGGCGCCCATCGTAAAGTCACTGAATCTCCATTTAATTTTCCAATGATCTCTATGGAAGCTGTTTGTGCATGAATATAATAGTATGACGTAAAAAAAAATAATATGATAAACAGTGTTTTTTTCATTTATCGTGTAATTGTTAAAGTTTTGGTAGTAGTTATAATATCTGTTCCGGGAAGAACATACTTAACGTCAAACTTATAATCACCCAGTTTAATATTGGTGTAGTTACTATTTAAAAGCCTCTTCGCACCAGTAGGTGCAGTAGATGGATAATCGATATAGAGATTATAAGCACGGTTTTGTAAATTTTTGAAATCAAAATAAGCATAAAAGGAAAGCTCATAATTAAAGAGAAAGTATCCACCTACTCTATGGTCATTTCCTGAAAACATATCGGAGGCAGAAAGCAACGGTGGGTTATTTTGCTGCTCGATTTCAATGGCTCGTAGAGGTGGGATACCCACGGGAGCAGCTTCTCTCCACGTAAGAGGCATAAACTGATTTACCGGATACAATTCATAATTCAATGGGTAGATATGATCTTTGTACCAGACGTTTTCAGTTTTAGCCTCAAATTGTACCAATGGCTCAATATTATCTGCACCATCTGTTTCGATCTGATCGAAAACTTCCGCTGCATTAGCAAGAAAACCCAGGACCTGAAGCCTCGAAGAGGTTACATCTTTTGTTGTAGACATTCCGTTCAGGGCATTCAGCTTATCTAAAAAAGTATTGTACATGCTTGTCCTGAACCTGGATTCATAAAGCAGTTCCTCCTCCTGCAGTACAGCAACCCCTTCGATATCTTTTGTCTCCAGCTCTGCAGTGCCAATTTCAGATTCCTCTGCCATAGCAGTAACAGAAGAAACATTTTCATCTATTATTAAAATATTCACGGGTTCTTTTACAAATAAAATGCTGTAAGCCTGCTCATTTTTTAATCCTGCAGGAAGCGAATAAGTAATCTCTTTTGAGCTCTCGGTATAGGTGAGATCAGCATTAAATCCATCCATACTTCCAACAGGTACCATGCGTGTTTCAAAATTGAATTCATCTGTATTTTCAAAAAGATAACTTTGTCCTTTCTTGAGCACCATATATCCTTCGGTATGCTCCTCCGGATAAAAGTGGTACATACCTGTAACGGGATAGCTATATAAGACATTGGATTCTGGAATATAATCAGGGGCTTCTCCGGTGTCAAACGTGATCTCCTCTTCTTCATATTCAGGTGTGGAGCCACCAAGTGCTTTCCAGGCGCCTTTTACTCGTTCATACCAGGAAACCTTCACCTGAGCAGTAAGCGTTGAATTAGGAGGAAGTATCTCATGAGAATTAAAGATCACTGTCTGTCGGTCCTCACTCCATTCCAGCAGGCCAACAACCTCATCATTGCCCTTTTTTATCTTAAAATGATCAAGCTCTACCTTATAGGCATCTAAACTGCCATCTTCATCATCCATCAATTCAAAAACCTGATCTACAGGCACATTAAATGCAACCTGTGGCGCTGTAAAAACATCTACCTCCTCGGTAGATTGCGGCTGCATTTCTGCAATTACCTTTATTCCAAGAGAAGTTGCATCATCGCCAACCAGTGTACATTCTTCACCAACAGTGAATTTGAAATTAAAATTACCTTTTACCAGGCCACCTAAAATATTATACTGCCCCTCTACAAACCCCTGAAGGTAAAGAGGATTTGGAAGTTTCGCCTGAACGACTGAAGCCATACCTATTCCTGCAATGACAAAATCGCCTTCAATAAATTTTAGCTTTACACTTATCCCAATCTCTCCCTGAATATAGATCCACGATTGGCCGGAAGCATACCATCCGTTTATACCAATAGGCTCTGCTTCACCTTCACACCTCACATCTCCATAGTCCCTGAGCATAATATCGAATCCAAAACCAGCATCAAACTGACCGTAGAAGATAAGCACCTGCTGCCTTCCTGTGCTAACAGTTAATGATGCTCCAAAGGCAATCCCTCCGCCAGTAGCCAAAGCATTCTCATCACGCATAAACCCATCAAGATCATCCTGGATTTCCTCAACCAGATTGGAAGGGATAACATCCGTAACAGAAGGAAAGTCGTGCAGGTAAGTACCAAGCATAAAGTATGAATTTGCTTCTACCAACCCTATAAAATTTAACCCTATACGCTGTCCCGGAGTACCCACGTGTAAATACCAGTCATTCTTGTCGATATGTATGACTGCAAGACCGGCTTTATTATTTTCATGAATACCTTTAATGGCATCCTGTACATTTACAAAAGTTACAAGCTCACCATGTAAAACATCATTCTCGAAGTCCATCTGAATCCTGACATTTGCATGCATCTGGGCTTTAGAGGCATCGGTCTCATCCATAGGTTTCATAAAATAGGCATCTCCAATAAATCGAATGTGGCGAATACCGCCACCGGCAAAAAATTCCATTTCAAAAGTAACGACACCATTAAAAGGATCAGGTTTGGGAATTATTCCTACTATAACTGAAGCTTTAAAACCTATTCCAATATCTTTATTTGGCTTATATACGGTAGAGCTTCTGCTGGCTCCAATACTTGCCTCATCATTGGCGCCGGACTGATCACTAAATTCATTTACTTCAGTAAAGAAATTTTCCTGCTTTTCCATATGATAGGAAAGTCCGCCGCCCATTCCATAAAGTCCAAAACCTGTACCTATCGGAGTCGGAAGCCGCACCAGGGCATCCACATACCAATATCGGTAGCCACTTACTTTTCCAAACTGCCCGACCGCTTCAATATTAAAATCTGCAAATACAGCTTTTACATCACCTCTGAAGCCATTACCATAGGTATTATCATCTTCGTAAAATTTAAGTTGTCCGTCAAGCTTAAATGCTTTTGTGACCACTTTAAGTGCAATTGATGAAACTATTGTTTTCTTATATTCCCATTTCTGCTCATAAATTATTTCCTCTCCATGCTGAATGGCTTCTTCCTCAAGTGCCGCTAAAACAGCAACTGTAGAATTAGCTGAAAATCCTTTATCCTCACTATTCATGAGGTTAAGTGCGATATTCAGGCTTAGCTTCATCTGATCATCGGAATGTGTAAGTTGCACCTGACTTATAGAAATGGGGAATTTACCTGCAGTTTGATTTCCTTCTCCTGTCATACTCCATACACCGCTTCTTATGTAAGGCTTTTCAGAAGCAAGATGAAGTTTTTCAAACCTCAATTTTTTCAGCTCGAGCTTATTACCGGATTTGACTGAAATACTCCCATGGAGATAGGCTTCCGGTTTAAACTTGCCTTCCTTTTCAATAATAGTTATTGAAGATCCGGGATCAAGTTCAATATTTGCCATCAGGACAGATGCCTTTATTTCTTCTGTGGTTTTAAGGTTAAACTGATAGTTTGTGCTATCGCCCTGCTTTTGAATGAGGGCATAATAGTCCAGAGGTGTCTCTTTATCAAAAGGGGGAACAGCAAGTTGCCCTTTAAAAGCAGCCCCTTTTAGCTGGTTCTTTACCATATGTATGCCGAGAGAATCGATAGAAAAAGGCCATCCGTTAAGGCTGCCATCTTCCTTGGCAAAAAGATTTGCCACGCCAATATTTCCCGAAAACCCCTTTTTGTCAATGATCAGGTGCTGAGCATCGATATGAATATCCTCGCTTTTGTCATTAAGCTTGTTGGGGAGAGAGATCCTTGCATGCTTTAAATAAAAACCAGACCAAAACATATCTGCATCTGTAGCTGAATGATATCCATTAGGGAACTGAACTGATGCAGGATTTCTAAGATCACTCAGATCAATGATTGCTTCACTTACTCTTACTGTGATCTCTTGAAATTTCATAGGTCTGAAAGGCTCAATACTTACACTGGCAATTATGTTGTTTAGATCTGTAAAGTTACCTTCAAATACAGCCGTTACTTTTCCCTGATTATCATCTGCAGGCAATAATATTTCTTCAGAAAATTCAAAAAGGCCTTTTACATTAATTGACTTGAAACCATTGCAGTCAAACTCCACATAATTTTGGCCGTCAGCAGCTAATATCAAATCAATATTACTGCCTATATCTATTCTTTTTGGCGAAACCAGCCTTAGTTTTGAGCTCATTGTTGCTGCAAGCCCTCCCGGTTGGAATTTTATATTAGTTGCCGCAAAAGCAAGGCGCTGCTGGGATTCTGTAAACTCGAGGGAAGCATAAGCATTTAGATAAGCTGCATTAGGGGTGAACCTGACAGAATCAATAATAATATGATAGGTAATGCTGCCAATCTCCTTTTTTATCCCAATTGGAAGGTTAGCCAGGTCCTCCTCTGATAAATTATCCGTGGTATTACCCGATTCTAAAATAAAAGCAAGTTTGGAATGGATGGCATCCTCAAGTGCGGTTGAATCAGTGGGATTTATTGGTTTTATATCTGCTTGCGCGTAAAAACCAATCGTCAGGAGCAGCAGTAGTATGCACCCCCTGGTCATTTTACAAATTGTTTAATAGAGAAATGAAAATAAAGCTGTTTCTGTAGGAAGACTACAAAGGCAAATCGTAGCCTTTGATAATGGCATTTTTTCATGGTAGGTAAGGTTGACTGTTTAAATTATTTCTGCTTTTACAATAAACTCACTTTTTTCAGATTAATGCAATAAAAATTTAATTTATTTCTGTTTAAGTAGTTAATTCACAGCCTTTGAAATGATTCAGAATATAAATTCTTACAAATTCTAATAACCAAATCCATTTTACTTTGCTTATTAATTATTAAGGATCAAATTTTGAAATTATGAAATCAACAGGAATAATATTTAGCCTGACATTGGTTATGCTGATTTTCAGTGCCTGTCAGGGTAATCGTGAGATGGTACATACTTTTGGCTACTATGATACGAATCAGGATTATGAAGTAGACCCTGAAGAATTCAATACGGTCTTTGCCAATCAGGGGGATTTTAAAAATTGGGATATTGATGAGGACAGACGTTTAACGGAAGATGAATGGAATGAAGGATTCAATGTTTACGGATCAAGCTATCCTTATGAAGAAAGAGGTCTATTCGACGATTGGGATACTGATAATGATGCTTATGTAGATAATGATGAATATAATGAGGGCTTTTTTGATCTTTTTGATGCTGATGGGGACGGGATCATTAGCCAGGATGAGTGGGAAAAATATGAGAGGGACTAGTATCAGTTTTTAATTCTTATACTATTGAGGACACCAAACTTATCTATAACCTCAAATACATAGGATTCGTAATTATATTCTGATAAGTTATACATTTTTGAAAACTGCAGGTCCATAGTTTCAATTCCACTAAACAACATGTCTCCCTCCCCGGTATAAATTCGTATCATTATTCTATCGGAGATGTTGTTAGCTACTGATAACATGTATTTATCGTTCTTTAACGGCCTTACATGAACAAACCTAAGGTAATTTTTATCAACATCTGTTGGTTTAAAAACAGTTAAGTAAAAGATGGTGTCATTCTCTGTAATCTCAAAAATATACTCATCATCAGGCATCATGGAAAGGTTATAGGGCCGACTAAACGGCATAGGATGCCTGATAATTTCATGATGTACAATTCTATTGTTACTGTTAAAAATTTTTAGCCTCACAACACCCTGCGGCAGCTTTCCATAATGAAGCACATATCTGTTTTCCCGGTCCATTCTTAGGGCTACAGAATTTACCTGACCATCCTGTTCCTCCGGGACCTGTGATTGGGAAGCAAAATTGATAAGTATAAATAGAAAGGCTACTACCTGCTTCATATATGCCTGCTTACTGCCAATTTCTACAATATCTCCTCAAAAACTAATAGAGGTTGTAAAAGGATGGTTATGGTTAATAAAGTTAAGAAATATCCGGTTATATTTCTACTATAAGCATTAGTAGCAGCAAAATTCATTCCATCCTTTCACTGTAAAATTGAAGGTAATTTATATGGATTTGATGAAAATGATTCTGTTAAACGCCGGTTAGACCTGCTTTATGCGATTATACAAGAAACGATCCTATTCCAAATTACGTACTAATGAATCACTTACGGAATAACCAGGGGCGGGTTTTAATACCTCAAGTTTCACTTCGGCAACACCAGATTCTATCATATCAATCTCCTTTGCGGCAGCTCTTGAAAGGTCAATGATCCTGTCCTTGGCAAAAGGTCCGCGGTCATTGATCTCCACTATCACATCTTTTTCATTTGCCAGGCTAGTCACCTTTACCACAGTACCAAGTGGAAGAAAGCGATGAGCAGCTGTTAAACTGTCCTGCCGGTAGATAGCACCACTTGCAGTTGGATTACCCTCCAACATACGTGCATAGTAAGATGCCTCACCTGTCTGTGTATATGGCTCAGCCTGCTCCTCCTGATTACAGGAGTAAAAAATGAAGCCCATTAAAATTATTACTATTTTAAATCGATATCTCATATGAGGAAATTATATCCTATACTAATTAAACATATTAAATCGATCGATTGTTGAATCATCCCTCCCTCCTGCTATTCAACAATCTTTTGTAGTAAAAAAGTGAATTTCCTATATTAAAAAACATCGATTATTTTATAATGGGTTTTATTATATAAAAATCTATCCCCCTTTTTTAATCCCTTCATTGTCAGGTAAAGTGGACAATTTGTGGAGACACCAATAAATTCTACCCCATCTATACAATAGGGTTCAGAGCTCACCGATACAAAGAATGTCCTTTTATCTGTCACCACCACTGCACCTGTTTCTACTTCGGTATGTATGATAGAGGTGTGATTCTCTAATGCATATAAAAGCTCCAGCTTTTCAGTGGGCAGTTTTAACTGATCAGCCAATAGGTTTACTTCGTGAACAGCTTGCTCATTATAAGCAGACTGGCTTAGATCTATATCTTCTTCATTTATGATCGCTTCACTTTCTAACAATTCCTTTATTCGAAGCTTAAAATCCCCAACAACAGCTACATGGTTTGCTATTGCCGCTTCTATCAACTTCTTTTTTATTTCAATCTTATCCATGACATCCTTTTTAAATTTGTTCTAATACTGTAAATGTTATTGCAGAAACCAGGATTAAAAATAACAGCAGTCATTAGCCGGTATGATCTATATCACCAATGACTTTACCTAAAAATAAAAAAATCAGAGCCTGTCCCTAAACTCTGATTTTTATTTGTTGCCGGTGGTGTTGGTTTTTTACAAGCCCCAAACGCTTTTTTTATTCTTTCTTTTTGACGTTGCCGCTTTAAGTGCCTTAGTTAGTTCTTCACGTGCATTTTTCAACCGTTCTTCTACTTCTTCCCATCGTTTTTTGCTGCTTATTTCTTCTTTCAGATCTTCGGAAGCATGATATAGTTGTTCATATTTTTCATTGAATTCCTCTACCAGCTCTTCACTGAAACCCTTGAGTTCAACAACAAACTCATCAATTTTATGGCCAAATTCTTTCAAAAGTTTTTCGGCCTTACCTTCATCCTGAGATGCTTTAATTTTCATGATTATGGAATTTATAGATAAAAATCCCGGCTTTTCCTTTTATAAAACTAAAGCCAATAGTGAATTCCTATTATGATCTATGCAGGTTCAATTGATGATATTAATCATTTTTACCGGTTTCATCCAGATAAATTAAATCCAAAAATTATTTAAAAAGGTTATAATGTGGTATTAACTCTCTCCTCTTCATTTATATGAAAAGCAATCAGAGGTATTTTGCTGTTGTATGACAGCTCTTTAGCCACGCTACGATTAAACAGTTTACTTATAAGGTTATGCTTTCTTGTAGCAAGTGCTATAATATTAGCTCCCGTTTTATTAGAAAAGGATTCTATTCCTTTCTCTACATTTTCGTTTTTATTTACATGAAAAGAAATATTAGGATATTCAATATTTTTTTTTACCAGGTAAGAAAAGTAATCAACAATAGAATGTTCGGTAACAGGATCACCATCTTTTTCAATAACATGTAACACTTGGATCTTTGCATTAAATAAACTGGCTACTTCAGTAAGCTGCTTCAATGCTTTTAAATCGCTTACTTCGTAATCTGTAGCATAAACAATATTTTCAGGTCTTTCAAATGAAGCATTTTCAGGAATGGCAATAACAGGGTATGCTGAATCTTCTATTATAGCTGTAGTAGTGCTACCAAATATTTTACTTAGCCCACGGGACCCATGTGTTCCCAAAAGAATAAAATCACCTTTTTTCTCAGCCGTATGCTCAAAAACTTTCAATGTAACATCTCCTATATCAACATTCCCCTCACATGAAATTGTATGTTTTTTCTTAATTAAATTAACCAGTTTAATCATCCGTTCCTGCTTCTCTTCCTTTATTGTAGCAAGATCAATAGGCAGATATACTTCCTCATCAGTAAAGTGCGTGACTACATGAATAAAAAATAATTTTGAATCAGTTGATTTAGCCAAATCTGCGGCATATAAGCCGGCATTTTCTGCACAGGCAGAAAAATCGGTCGGAACAATTATATTCATAACCCGGGTCTTTAGATCCTCAGTAAATAAAATTATTCATTTATAAACAAGAAGTCAATGATTTCAATGGCAAATACAAATGATTTATGTCATCTGTTCTCCTTTTAATAATCAAACGCCCCTAGTTATATAATTCTTCATGAGCTCCAGATATTTTTTAGTTTCTTTTAAATGACACGATCTTTCATCGCCTATATCATCCTGGCCTGCACTTAAAGCATGTACTTTGGCGCGTACATTAGCTCGAAGGCATTTAAAATATTTCAATATTTCTGCGTCTTCCTTTGTTTCGATCACTTTAAATTCTTTCTGATACTGCTCATTGAAAACTCCGGATAAACCTTTCTCTCCAAATGACTCTAGGTCCATTGTTAGAAAAGCTATTTCATATAACACATCAATTTCCCTGAAGTCCTTGTTGAATTCAATACAGTCAAAAAGGATCGGTTTTTTGTAAAGAAAAATATTTCCGCTATGAAGGTCGCCATGTACGTCACGTTTATAATTTCTGTCGATCCGCTGCTGAAATCGATTAGCATGTTTAGTGAGAAACTTGTTACTCCATCTCATACTATCTTCTATTTTTTCACAGTATGAAATTCCCAACTCTTCCTTTACCACCTGCTGAATTTCTGCAATTTCATTGAAAGTGCTTTTTGCCCTCGGCAAGTTAAAAGGAGTCATTATTATTTTTGCCTTTCGGTGAAATGAGGCAATTATCTTTGCCAGAGCTGATATGTTTTTTTCTGATACATTTTTCTCATGCAGGATTCTATCCATTCTTTTAGCAACTGACATTCGTTTCATTAATACCGCATAATCTATAACCTCACCGTCCTCACTTCCGATCTGATACCCAGCCTCCGTCTTACATACAGGAACTACTCCCAAATAAATATTGGAAAACCTTCGATTTAAGATCACCTCCTGAAAGCAATATTTTTTTCGCAGTGCTAAGGTAGAAAAATCAAGAAATGAGAGTTTTATAGGCTTTTTTATTTTAAAAGCATATTTCTTTGAAATGATCACCCAGGAAATATGAGTTTCTTCAAGATTCCCCTTTATCGGTTTATCCTGAAAATAGCCTTTACACATCAATTGCTCGATTTCAATTTCATTCATTAGAATGGCCTATATATTCAGTTGCTTTCTTCAGCATTAAATTTAAATTATTGTTGGTCGAATTAAGGGTCAGATGAGGAGAATTTACCGGCTCAAATTGTTCCTTTATTTTTTTATAAACTTCCAGGTCCGCCTCACTATCTTCACGTGGTTTCGTAACTCTCTCCTTTATTAATTTTTCATCAGCTTCCATTACTATAAGTTGTATCTCTACATTTTCTTTTTTTGCCAAATTGTAAAACATTTCACGCGTCTCACTTAAATAAAATGTTGCATCTACCACTATATTTTTATTGCTGACTAGTGATTCAGCAGTCAACTGGATCATCTTATTATATACAGCAAGTTTTTCCTTTTTTGAATATTTACCTAAGGCCATTAATTCATTCCTGATCCTGTCACTGCTTATATGTACAGCATTGATTTTCCCGGCCAGCCGTTTTGCAAAATAAGTTTTCCCCGAACCGGGCAAACCTAAAACCATTACGATCATTCTATGTGTAATTATCTTCTTAAAATTAAAATCTTATCAGAAATAAAGAAATGATACCTGCTACTCTATTATATGATAATGATCATCATTAGAATAGAGGCCTTCCCTAAGTTAAACATCCATTAACCGGCTCTTGTTGATTTCTTAATGAGGACTATATAGCCGTTCAAAAAACATTGGGGGAATGGGATCAGGAACAAATCAAGAAAATATCGATAAAGTGCTTTCATCTATTGATAAGAAGAAGAGAGCACCATTCCCATCCTCTATCCAACCTATGCTTGCAACTCTTGTAGATGAGCCATTCGAGAAGGATGAATGGCTTTATGAAGTAAAATGGGATGGGTTTCGTGCACTCGCCTATCTAAATAATGGAAAAGTGGATATCTGTTCACGAAATGATAAAAGTTTTAATGAAAAATTTTATCCCTTACATAATATGTTTCAAAATTGGGATATCAATGTTGTTTTTGACGGTGAAATCGTCATATTAAATAAAAAAGGCATGCCTGATTTCGGTGCACTTCAAACGTGGAGAAGTGAAGCGGACGGACAGCTGGCATATTATATTTTTGACATCCTGTGGCTTAAAGGCCATGATCTTAAAGATGTAGAATTTAAAAACAGAAGGAAATTACTTGAAGCAGTTGTCCATGAAAATAAGATGGTAAAAATCAGCCAGACATTTGATATTTCAGGTAAGGAATTCTTTAGCCTGGTAGATCAGATGAATCTGGAAGGGATTATTGCAAAAAAAACATCCAGCCCTTATCAGGAAGGTAAAAGAACAAAAAACTGGCTGAAAATAAAAGCACAGCGCTATCAGGAAGTAATTATTGGGGGTTACACGCGAAATGAAAATACCTCAAAAAAATTCAGCGCACTTTTAGTGGGCATATTTGAAGATGATGAGTTTATCTCAGTGGCAACCGTAGGTACCGGATTCACCAATAAGATTCAGGATGAGCTATTAAAAAAACTGGAGCCTCTTATTATTGAAGAATGTCCTTTTAAAGAGCCACCGGAATACAATAAACCTTCCCGCTTCAGGCCCAATCCTCCAAAAGCAGATGTATTTTGGGTGAAGCCGGAGCTGGTGGTGGAGATCAGCTTTCGTACGATAGCCCCGGATGGATCCTTTAGGCACCCTTCCTTTAAAGGGATCCGGGAAGATAAAGAAGCCGATGAGGTCACCAGAGAAACTCCTGCACACACTCCCGACCTGGTAAAAAAAGAGAATAAAAAGTTACGTGCAAAAATTATTTCCAAACCGGGAAATTTTGTAAGGCAAACGCTTTTAAATCCTCATGAAGAAACACAGGTAAGAAATATTGAAGGAGAGAACCTGAAATTCACCAATCTCAGCAAGATCTTTTGGCCAAAGATCAAATCCACAAAAAGAGATATGCTGAACTACTATTACCAGGTGGTGCCATATATCCTGCCTTACCTGAAAGACAGGCCGCAAACCCTGAACAGGTTTCCTAATGGCATTGAGGGGAAAAGCTTTTATCAGAAGGATGTAAAGGATAAAGTGCCGGAATGGCTTAAAACCTACCCGTACTGGAGCCATGGTGATCAGCGTGAAAAAGAATTCCTGGTGATCTCTGATGAAAAGAGCCTGCTATACACTGCTAATCTTGGCTGTATTGAAATGAATCCCTGGAGCAGCCGTGCCGGATCACCTGATAATCCTGACTGGTGTATTATTGATCTCGACCCGGACCAGACAACTTTTGAGCAGGTTATAAAAGCTGCATGCATTACAAAGGAGGTTCTGGATTCAATTGAAGTAGAGTCTTACTGTAAAACCTCCGGGTCGACCGGATTGCATATTTATATTCCATTAAATGGAGAGTATACGTATGAGGATTCAAAAGAATTTGGAAGGGCTATAGCAAAAGTTGTTCATGCGGAGACTTCTTCTTTTACTTCCATAGAAAGAAAGACTGCAGACCGGCAGGGAAAAATGTATATTGATTTTCTGCAAAATCGTCCGCAGGCTACGGTGGCCGCACCATATTCATTACGGCCAAAACCTCACGCTCCCGTTTCCATGCCCCTTCATTGGGATGAGGTAAGAAAGGGATTGAAGATCCGGGATTTTACTATCGATAATGCTATAGGCCGCCTTGATGAGGAAGGGGATATTTTCACCGGTGTCTTAGAAGGCAAAACGGATATAGCTAAAGCAAAAGCTAATCTTAAGGAAATATTTAGTGATGTAAATATTTGAGTTGACGATTTACGATTTACGATGGAATGGTTTTTAATTTAAACCCCAGTTTGATCTAAGTTTTAATAAAGTATAAAACTGGCTTACCTTCTGAATTAATTGAAATTCCTCTTTTTTTAATTTATTGAATTCTTTTTCTAATTCGGCAAAAGACGAACTGAGTTCCACATGTTCATTCATACAGGATTGTGAATCATAGGATAAAGGATTTTTCACAGAACTGGAAAGATGATCCAAATGGTCATTTAAATTTATTTCTAGTTGTATCTTTTGCTGCTTTAGCTGTGAAAGCTTCTTTAAAAAAATTCTTATTTCTGAGATTTTATCCTCATCCACCAGCCAAATAAAATATTTATCAAAAAGCCTGTGCAGGTAATGTTGTTCATCGTGGAGCATTTCTAATTTTGCTTTTAGGTGCTCCGATAGAATCACAAGAGCTTTTCTTATATCTGCCTCAAAGCTTATTGAATTAAAACCTATCTGCTGGAATGTAGAAAACTCATTCATGCCCCCGCCTATTTAATGTTATTACCTATCTGCTTTTTAAAGCCCACAGCCTCTGACTTCGTTTAATAAAGATACAAGGAACATTTATTTTGTATCATGACTAAGTATATGTGAGAATATGATTTTTATCATGTCATAATATGATTTTCATTTTTTCCTACTCCTTTCTATTACCTAAATAATACATTTGCCTGATGTTCGAATATATATTTTTGATCAAAGAGAACAGTTAAATATGTCAAATAATGAGAAAATAGTACCTCTTACAGTAGAATATGTAAAGAGGGAGCTTCAAAAGGCAGAAGGTGGCCATGACTGGTGGCATATTTATCGGGTATGGAATAATGCAAAGAAAGTAATGGCAGAAGAAACTGGCTATGATCCTCTTGTCGTGGAATTAGGAGCTCTTCTTCATGATATAGCAGATTCTAAATTCCATAATGGAGATGAAGAAGTTGGGCCGGTAAAAGCAGCAACATTCCTTCAGCAGAAAAACATCGATCAGAAAGTCATAGATCACGTAATGAATATTATTAAGTACATTTCTTTTAAAGGTGGAAATGTAAAACAGGAGTTCAGCTCAAAGGAGCTGGATATTGTGCAGGATGCTGACCGACTGGATGCCATCGGTGCCATCGGTATTGCCAGGGCATTTAACTATGGAGGTCATAAAGGAAGATTACTTTATGATCCGGAGGTAAAGCCGAACCTGAAGATGACAAAGGAAGAATATAAGCACAGCTCCGCTCCTACTATTAATCATTTTTATGAAAAGTTGCTGCTGCTGAAGGACAGGATGAATACTAAAACGGGTAAACGTATGGCTGAGGAAAGGCATAGGTTTATGGAGGAATATTTAAAGCAGTTTTACAGTGAGTGGGAGGGATAAAAAAAATCTGAAATCTGAAATCTGAATCTGAATCTGAAATATGTTCACTAAAAAAAGATAAAGTACCTGAAAAATCCGGAGGAAGATACTAAAACAGATGCAACAATTGTTTTTTCTTTTAATTTCTTCAATCTTGCAGTATGGACTACATCAGTGCCCTTGGACTTTTGGCTGGTGCTTTAACCACAATTTCTTTCTTACCTCAGGTCATAAAAACCTGGAGGACCAAGTCTGCCAAAGATATTTCGCTGGGGATGTTCCTCATATTCTGCACAGGAGTGCTTTTATGGCTGGTTTATGGATTACTTGTGAGGGATATACCTATTATTGTTGCTAATGTTTTTACGTTTACCCTGGCCTCTACTATTCTTTTCTTTAAGCTGACTTTTAAAGAGTAGGGAGAAGGAAGAAGGAAGTTGGGGAAAACCATGCTTCACGCTTCCTTCTTCCTACTTCCCACCCAAAATTTAATGCCTACAGCTACATTCTTGCTGCATTACGCTTTCCTGATCAGTATGCATGTGCCAGTTGAAGGTAGGGTTGTATTTATTTTGCTCCCAATAAAACTTAGTCCTTTCTCTCTCCACATTTCCTGTTTCATTCATGGTAGCGGCATCGTATAAACGGCCATTAACCATCGTATATCTTACAGAATTGGTATTCCTGATATCCTCCAGAGGATCTTTATCAAGAATAATAAGGTCAGCCAGTTTTCCTGCTTTCAAAGAACCGATCTCATCATCCATTCCGAGATAATTGGCGCCATTTAATGTTGCTGATCTTAATGCTTCCATGTTTGTCATACCGCCATGTTGTAACGACCAAAGCTCCCAGTGCGCTCCTAATCCCTGCAGCTGTCCATGCGCTCCAAGATTTACCTTTACACCGGCATCAGTTAATGCTTTACAGGTTTGTGATACAAGAATATGTCCATTCTCATACTCCTCATCAGGAACCATCGTACGATGACGTGAACGTGAATCAACTACACCTCTTGGAGTAAAGGCTAATAACTTTTCCTCCTTCCAGACATCATCTTTTTGATAAAAATAATATTCCGAATTAAGGCCACCATAATTCACCACTAGTGTTGGCGTATAACCCGTCTCGCTATTACTCCATAATTCAATAACATCTTTATATACCGGGGCTATAGGGATATTATGCTCAATACCCGTATGTCCGTCCATGATCATTGTAAGGTTATGATAGAAAGTAGACCCGCCTTCCGGAACTACAAGCATATTCTCTTCACGAGCAGCCTGAATGATCTGCTGACGCTGATCCCTTCTTGGCTGGTTGTAGCTTTTTACCGAAAATGCACCAAAAGCTTTAGTACGTCGAAGCGCCGAACGTGCATCATCCAATGAATTTACCACTGCTTTAAAATCTCCCTCGGCGCCATATAGTATAATACCTGTCGAGAATAAACGTGGACCATCCATCTTACCGCTTCTTATTAGTTCCGCCATACCAAATATTGTTTCTGTATTAGCGGAAGGATCATGCGCAGTTGTCACACCATAGGCAAGATTAGCCTGGAATGGCCAGTGCTTCTGAGGTGTTAAGCCAAAACCGAAAGCGCTGACATGGGCATGCACATCGATAATGCCCGGCATAATGGTTTTACCTGAAACATCAATCACTTTAGCATTGGAAGGCACCTTCACCTCTCCTGCTTTACCAATAGCTTCAATTTTATTTTCATTTACTACAATAGTACCATTCTCAATCACTTCATCACCTTCCATTGTAATGATCCTTGCACCGGTAAAAGCTAAAATGCCTTTGGGCTTATAAGCATCCAATTCAAGGCCGATCTTTGTACCAACAGAATCAATGGCAGGGATTTCTTCAGGAGCTCCTTCAAGGAAGGTAAACCGCTGATTCAGATCATTGCTAAAATACTCATCTCCCAGGGTCCAGTTGATGGTCTTGCTGTCTGACGACCAATGAAGGTTCACTCCTGCATCTCTTGTTATAGAAGCTACAGGAATAACCTTAGTATTTGCATCAATTTCAAGTGTCTGTCCAAACATCGGCATAGGAGCTACATAAGCCTTATGCAGGTGAATAAAAGCAATCCACTTATTATCCGGGCTTGGCACCAGGCGATTGGCATATTTAGAGGAAACATGCGTCATTTCATCCTTACCATTTTTATCCACGCTATTTAATTTCTTGGTCAAACTACCAAAGAAATACCCGCCTGACTGATAAAATATCCTGCTGCCATCCTTGTTAAATGAAGGATTATCACCACCATTAATAACTTTTTTGGCAGTTCCACCGGTTGAAGACATCAGATATATACCCGGCTCCTTACCATGTGTGTATCCTAAATGCCCGTTACCTGATTCTTTTAAATAAACAACCTCTTTACCATCAGGTGAAAATGAAGGATTGCGATAAATACCTTTTTCTGCAGTAAGCTTTATAGGCTCATTCTTTCTTCCTTTCAGGCTGATCTTTTTAACCGCTCCAAGTTTTTCATCATCCCAGGTCACAAAAACCAGCTCATTCCCATCAGGTGAAAAAGCAGGCTCAAATTCAAATTCCGTTCCTGAAGTAATACGCTGCGGCTTACCATTCGGAAGAGATTTCTTATAGATATGACCCATAGAATTAAACACCAATATTTTTCCGTCAGGAGATGTAACAGCTCCACGAATAACCTTTGAATTGATCTGATCTGGTCCTGCTGCATTTTTAAACTTTAATGCTTGAGCAATCTTAATTTTAGCCTCTACTTTAAAAGGGATCTCAGCCACCTCAAGAGAATTGATATTGATCTTATTTATCTTTCCTCCCGACCAAAAAACAAGATGCTGATCGTCAGGTGTCCAGTTGAAATTTGGATATACCCCAAAGATCGCCCATGCTTCCTGCTGATCTTTATTTAGTTTATCATAAACCGGCCACTCTTCACCTGTTTTAAGATCATGGATAAATAATACTGATTTCTCACGTACCCTTCTTACGAAAGCCAGCTTATCACCACCTCTTGAGATCTGCGGTCGTGCAGCGCCACCGGGACCACCGGTTATATTTTTAATTTTTCCATCTTCCATGCTATATCTTCTGATCACATAGATCTGGCTATTGGGGTCTTTATTATACTGGAAAGCTCCTCCAGGGTACATATCCTCACTGAAATACATGTATTTTCCATCAGCAGAAATTGAAGGTTCATTAACATCCTGCTGGTCATTTTTTCTTTTCGTCAATTGTATCCCTGAACCTCCGGTATTATGATACATCCACATCTCCCCTGCCCCAAGTGAACGGGAGGAAGTAAAATGTTTTCTTGCTATTAAATACTCTCCATCCGGAGTCCATACGGCATTATTGAGCAACCTGAAATTTTCTTTTGTGATCTGCTTTGCATGAGAGCCATCCCTGTTCATTACCCAGATATTATCACCTCCCCCTGCATCACTTGTAAATGATATTTTTGAACCATCGGGGCTAAAACGTGGCTGTACTTCAAAGGCAAGGCCCGAACGAAGCACTTTAGCGTCCCCTCCTGTAGCTGGTATAATATAAATATCACCAAGCATATCAAAGACAATCTCTTTACCGTCAGGACTGACATCAATATTCATCCATGTCCCCTCATCAGTTGTGAAATTTATCTCTTTAAAATTCCAATCCCCTTCAGGATTATTTACATCCCATTTTTTATCCTCCTGCGCAAAAGTGGTAAAGGATATAAATGAGAGTAATAAAAAATATTTAATCTGATTCATATATTATTGTTTATTGTTTTTTGTTCTTAGTTTGTGGTTCCGGGTTTGTGATTCCTGGTTCTTTGTTGCTGGTTATTAGTTTATTATTCTTTGTTCCTGGTTAATCAGGATATAAAAATACTTCATTCCTTTCAGATTTTTTCTAAAGAAAGTATAACAGGGAAATATTTTATACATTTGGTTTATTAACCATTTAAGATCTTATGAAGAACATTATTCTACTATTAATAATTCTGCTGGCCTTCAGTTGTGAGCGCCGTACGGAAGAAGAACCTCGTATAACTATTGTTGAAGAGGACCTGGAAGAGCTGTCTGAAACATATGATTATGACTCCTCCTATGCACAAGCTTTAGGCGCTGATGATTATGGCATGAAAAAATATGTGATGGCATTTTTAAAAAAAGGTCCTAACCGTGACCAGGATTCTGCCACAGCTGCAAAAATTCAGCGCGAGCACCTGAATAATATTGGCAGAATGGCTGAAGAAGGAAAGCTTATTGTTGCCGGACCTTTTTTGGATGAGAGCGAAATAAGAGGGATCTATATATTTAATGTAGAAACCTTAGAAGAGGCACGTGAGCTTACGGAAACCGATCCTGCCGTACAGGCGGGAAGACTTGAAATGGAGCTTCATCCATGGTATGGTTCTGCTGTGTTGCAGGAGGTAGCAAAGATGCATAAAAAAGTAGCTAAAGGAGAAATATAATTGTGTGCCCCTGAATCTATATTTTTTCCTAAAAGCTATAATTCTAATTTTGCAAAAAATAAAAAACAATAAATGAAGATAAGTGGGTTTACTTTCGTAAGGAACGCTAACAAATTATATATACCTGCAAAAGAATCAATAATGTCGATACTTCCTGTTGTGGATGAGTTTTGGATTGCATTGGGGAAAGGGGATGAAGATGATCATACACGAGAAGAGATTGAAAGTATTGGTTCTGATAAAATAAAGATAATAGAAACCGAATGGGATATTGCATCGTATCCACGAAACACTGTTTTTGCTCAACAAACTGATATTGCAAAAGAGCAGTGTAGCGGCGACTGGCTTTTCTATTTACAGTGCGATGAAGCCGTCCATGAGAAATATCATGAAACCATTGTAAATGATTGTAGAAAGTATTTACATGATGAAGAGGTAGAAGGTATCTTATTCCATTACAAGCATTTTTGGGGCGATTATGAACACTATCACGTTTCCCATAACTGGTATCCTAAAGAAATACGAATTATAAGGAACAGGCCGGAAATCCACTCCTGGAAAGATGCGCAGTCTTTCCGAAAATTTGAAGAATTTGGTTATACTGCTCAGGATTATCTTCGCAAAGAAAATACTGAAAAGCTTAGTGTAGCACTTACAAACGCGGAAATATATCATTATGGAGGAGTACGTCCTCCTGCTATGATGTCTTATAAATCAAGAAGAAGCAGCTCTTCCTTTCATGGGGCAACCAAATCAGAACAGCTTTTAAAAGATATGCCTGATGTTTATGATTATGGTCCGCTTGACAGATTACCAGTATTTAAAGAAAAGCATCCATCCGTGATGAAGGATTGGATGGC
This sequence comes from Candidatus Cyclobacteriaceae bacterium M2_1C_046, assembly GCA_051418055.1. Lineage (GTDB taxonomy): Bacteria > Bacteroidota > Bacteroidia > Cytophagales > Cyclobacteriaceae > JBPRGH01. The sequence goes on from JBPRGH010000120.1 coordinate 109,446, forward strand.
TAAATTTGACTGGAAGCATCAATTGCAATATTCAGGACCTGTAAATAAAAACAGACCTTCACTTAAGCATGAGAGATTAAAGTATAAAATACTTACCTTCGTGGAGCAAAAAGTGCTGAGGGGCAAGCAGATAGGTGGATTTAAAAATTACAAGATCATAAGGAAATAGTGAAAGTGCAATGAACCGGTCGGACCGCTTTTATCGCGGCGTGTTGGCAGTCTGACCGGACCTGGGAAAGGTATAACATCTATAAACTCATGATCCTTTCCATCTCTTCCTTATCAACAGTTAGTATACCACCTGCTATCCTTTTTGTAAGTTCTTTCCAGTTTTTATCTTCTTCGAATACGCGCTTAAACATTGGAAGAGCTTTCTCCAGCTGATCATTATTAGCGAGGGTTACTGCGGTCCAAAATTGCATTTCCAGGTTATCCGGAAACATAACCATAGCCGCATTATATTCCTCCAGAGCCTTCTGCATATCATTTTCTTCCAGTGCCAAATCGCCCTTATTCATATGCTCATAAGCACGATATACAGTAAGTAATCTCCTAAGCTCTTTTAATGGCTCACGACTATCATCAACACGAAGATCAATTTTGGGATCTTCCCACTCCGGTGTTTCCGGGTCTCCTGACACAACAAGTAAAGCAGCAGACTGCTTACCTCTAATATCACCTCCGGCTTTTTCAGCTGCTTCCAGAGTTGCCATAACTCGTTCTGCTAACGGTAAATGGCTATTTTTTTCATACGCATCTGCCATTGCAGGCCAGACATCATCCGTCAGCATCATATTAGCCTGTACTGAAAAATTATTTCCCTGTTTATGCCCGGCATAAGGGATACATGCATCACCGGTATGAGTCGCTACGTTACCATTAGCATCTATTATTCCCACCTGGCGAACTCCTTTTGCTTCATCAGTAGATAACAGGATATCAAGTGCCTGCTGCGCGGTTTTACCTTCTTTTAAAAGTGCTAAACCCCGGGGACCAAAGGATTTATTCACAAAAGACTGAGTGGCAATTACCCCTACTCCTGCTTCACCCCACGAGACCACTGAACCAACAGAAAACCAATGACTTTGTACACCTACAGCCATTTCTCCGGTTTCAGGATCACGGGCAACAATGGAATACGTATGTGCAAAAGGCTCTTTTTGAAGATAAAGCTGTGCTTCTGCAGAAAACAGGAAAAGACACAATATAGATGTAAAAATGTATTTCATGATTTTAATAAATATTAGAGGCCTAAAATAATGATTATTTTAAATTTAAACCTGATCTTCAGCTCTTCTTATGGAATGCTCCGTCATTAATATCTCCCGAACATTTTTCTTTATCTTATCCGAAAGCTCATCAGTAGGCAGATCATTAATATCATTACCGAATGGATCTTCTATCTCCTCAGCAATAAGCTCAATACTTAAGAGTATAAAAAGCACAAATATTACGATAGGAATGGTCCAGTAATAGAATGAGGTAAGAAAACCAAATGGAAGGGTAATCACATAAGTGAAGATGAATTTTTTAATATACATGCTGTAGGAATACGGAATAGGGGTATTTTTTATACGTTCACAGGCACCGCAAATTTCTGAAAACTGCTTCAACTCTTTATCAAGCACAAAAAACTGGTCACCAGTCAGCTTACCTCCTTTATATAGGCTATTGATACGCCTGTATAAATGCGCTGTCAGTATATTAGGTATATGTTCCGCACTTTTTATATTATTAGGAAAATCTTTCTCTACTATATCCAGTTTTTCAAGTGCACGATTATCTCTCAGGTGTTCTTTTAGGGCCACAGCAAAATTTGGGATCATCTGAGCGAAGTAACTTCTGTTTTCAATATCATCATCTCCCAGAAAGGCATCCATCTTTAATGCGAGATTCCGGGTGTTATTAACAAGTGAACCCCAGTGTTTCCTCCCCTCCCACCATCGATCATATGCAGAATTCCAGCGAAACACGAGGAATAAACCTAATACAATTCCCAATAAGGAATGAACTACCGTGGTACTTCTGAAATCCAGCTCGAAATAATCAACAAAATAAGCTAATAAAAGGGTGTATAAACCAAGCACAAATAATGCTGGCAGCAACAGCCGTATCACATACCTGCTATATGAATGGAATATCAGGGAGAACCAATTCTTGGGATTGTAAGTTACCATTATTCAAAAGTAAAAGGCAAAACTATATTTATTTTTATATCATGCTACAGTATAGATAAAAATATTACCATTTATAATAAATAGGTGGTCACTTTCGCTGATAAAGCCTTATCTTTTAACCTTTAAATTATAAACATATAAATAGTGATGAGCAATAAGTTATTAGTAATAGCAACTTTCGTCAGCTTTATTTTTGGAGGCTGCGCCTCTCAAAAACCAGCGACACAGGCTTCTTCACAGCCCCAGGAAAAAAAGGACAGTAAGATCAAACCTTACAATAAAGTCATAACTTCTGAGGCTGAGACAGATAAAGGCCTTTTTTACACACATTTTTTAGATAATAAGCATTATTTTGAAATTCCGGACTCCCTTCTTAACAAGGAGATCCTTTTGGTAAGCCGCATCTCAGGGTTACCACAAAACCTTAGCTTTGGTGGTGCCGGTATGAAAGCACGCTCACAGCAGGTAATACGTTTTGAGAAAAAGGGTGAAAACCTGCTGATGCGCCATGTATCCTTTCAAAGTGTGGCCGGCCCGGACCAGCCTATCTACGAATCTGTAAGGAACAATAACTTTGAACCTGTAGTACATACCTTCGACATAAAAACAATGTCAGATGATAGTTCGAGCTATGTTATTCAGGTTGATGGCTTCTTTTCACAGGATATTCCTTTAATCAGTGGGTTAAGCCAGAGCCAACGTGAAAGATTTAAGGTAAGAGGATTGGATAAAGACAGAAGCTTTGTTGAATGGATCCATAGTTACCCTGAAAATATCGAAGTTAGGCATGTTGTTACCTACAACTCGCAAAATCCACCGGATGATGAAGAAACAGGTACAATCTCACTGGAAATGAGCCAGTCGATGATCCTGCTTCCTGCCGAGCCTATGCGTCCACGCCTTGCAGACGAACGTGTTGGGTTCTTTAGTATTGAGCAATATGACTATGGTGTGGAAAAGCAGAAGGCTTTCCAACAGGAATATATTACCCGGTGGAAACTAGTACCTAAAGATAAGGAAGCCTATTTCAGAGGTGAACTGGTAGAGCCTGTTGAGCCAATAATATATTATGTTGATCCTGCTACACCGGAGAAGTGGAAGCCATATATTAAGCAAGGAGTGGAAGACTGGCAGAAAGCTTTTGAAGAGGCCGGATTTAAAAATGCTATTATAGCCATGGATCCTCCATCAAAAGAAGAAGCACCGGATTTTACACCTGAAAACGTTAAATATTCCACAATTAGATATATTACTAATCCTATTCAAAATGCACAGGGGCCGCATGTTCATGACCCTCGTACCGGACAAATCCTGGAGAGCGATATTTTATGGTACCACAACATCATGAACCTGTTGAGAAACTGGTATCTGGTGCAAACAGCAGCGGTAAATCCTTATGCACGAGGAGCAGAATTTGAAGATGAAATAATGGGTGAACTTATCCGCTTTGTATCAGCTCATGAGGTAGGACATACACTAGGATTCCCTCACAACTGGGGCTCAAGCTATGCTTACCCTGTAGATTCTTTACGTTCAAGAACATTTACGGCAACACATGGTACTGCTCCATCTATTATGGATTACGCAAGGTTTAACTATATCGCGCAGCCATTGGATAGCGTAGTAAATTTCTATCCTGCTGTTGGGGAATATGATAAATGGGCAACTAAATGGGGTTATACTTATTTCCCTGAAGATATGTCTCCAGAGGAGATCAAAGCTCAGCTGGATGAGTGGGTAAAGGAAAGATCAGGGGACCCTGCTTTCTTCTATGGTCGTCAGACCGGCTCAAAAGTAGATCCAAGAGCTCAGAATGAAGATCTGGGTAATGATGCCATTAAAGCAAGTCAATATGGGCTGGCTAACTTGAAGCGTATCCTCCCTAACCTACAGGAGTGGTTATATGAAGAAGGAAAAACTTATGAGGATATAGATGAGCTTTATAACCAGGTTGTTGGTCAGTGGAACCGCTATCTTGGCCATGTAACGGCAAATATTGGAGGAATATATATAACTCCAAAAACTGTTGATCAGCCGGGTGATGTATATGATCCTGTCGCAGAAGATTATCAGGAAAAAGCTGTAAAATTTCTGATTGATGAAGGTTTTGAAACGCCTGAATGGATAATTAACAAGGAGATACTTTCCAAAATAGAAGCTTCGGGTATTACAGAACGTATCCGCAGATTACAGGTAAATCTTCTGGAGAATGTACTGAATACTCAGCGAATTGCCCGTATGCTTGAAGCAGAAGCTGTTGAGCAGGAAGATGTTTATACTTTCATTGAACTTATGGATGATATGAGAAAAGGTATATGGAAAGAGGTTTACAATACTTCTTCAGCTGATCCTTACAGAAGAAACCTTCAAAGAGCATATATAGATCATATGAACCACCTGCTTAATGAGGCTAAGGATGTTACCGGAAGTGGAAATGCTTATTATGTAAGGACAAATGTTAATATCAGCCAGTCGGATATTAAACCTGTCGTTCGTGAGCAGTTGAGGATTCTGGAAAGAGATATTAAGAACAGGATGGGCAGATTCAATGACAGAACTACAAGAATCCATTACCAGGATATCCTGGAGAGGATTGATGATGTGTTGAATCCTGAGAGTTAATGGTGTGGTTTGTCGGGGGACAAACCACTGTCGGAGGACAAACCACGGACGTGGGGACAAACCACAGAGATTAAAAAAAGCCGGAGAGAGATCTTCGGCTTTTTTTTACATTACTACAATCGCCTTTTTGTGAATTTTCATTACCAACAAAACCATTGGGCAAGAATTCACTAAATAAGAATTGATCTACATAAATAATATATTTATAATTACAGTTTTGACACTAATTATCATTTATGAAAACACATTTTTTTACTACCATAATTATTTTTATTTCTTCAATACTATTTGCCCAGGAACAAACAAATAAACTAAGAATTGAAGAGGCAAAAAAGGAGATGGAAGTCGCTGCCAGCAAAGAGGACTATACAACTGCAGCTCAACTGCAAAAAGAAATTGAAATCAGACAGCAAATTGAGGTAGAAGTTTCTAAAGGTAATTATGGAGAAGCTCAGCGTCTTAAAGAATTGTTAAATGGTGGTTCGGAGGAGTCAACTGAAACCATCGATTATTTTAAAGATTTTCAAGACACCTCCTTTGAGCTACCTTATTATGAAAATCCTGGATTTTACCCACCAGCTGAAGGTAAAGCTGTTGTGTATTTCACAGCCCTTCACAAGGGGTTAGGGAAAAGATATGATTATTTTCATAATGATGAATATATAGGCCGAATGGATAGTGGAAAAGGTTACCTGCGTGTAGAAGTAAATCCTGGCAATCACCTCTTTGGGCTTCCAGTGAGTTTAAAACTTTTGCCACAGCAAATCTTGAAGCAGGAAAAACCTATATAATAGGAGTAAAATTCTATTTAGGTATTTGGAGAGATAACTGCAAGTTAATTCCAATAGGTCCGGATCATGAACTATTGGATAATATAATTAAAATAGTTAAACAACAAGATCCTCAGTATCCTGATCCTGAAAAAACTGAAAAAAAGCGTAAGAAGCTTGAAGAGGATAACTTTATGGATCATGAATTAAATGCTATGATGCGTAAAATAAAATATGACGGAAAGGAGATCCTACATCTTTCAAGTGAAATGGCTATCCCTGAAGAGAAATTTAAAGAATAGGTAAAGTAGTTCCCAGATGTCTACTTGAGGGGGTTATTTAGTGAAAGCATATGTTTTTTTATTTGGTTTTTCATATTCTGTCGGGGAATAGACCATTGGGCAGGGTTGCAAACAAGGGTTAGTAAAATTTAATCTTCTATAGGATTGAATCAGTATTCCTGAGAAAAGAATAGTAAAACTAATAATATCCCATTATATTTATTTTAAAAGAAAATACAAAAGAAATATTTATGGATGAAAATGTAGCGCCGGTTTTTAAGGTCTGGAAGGAGGAAATGTCTGCTCATATTCAGCGATATACTCCATATAATATTTCCCAGCAGCTCATGCAGATGGCTGCCTTATTCTCTCCTGGTCAATTTTATTATTGGGTTCTGAATTTTCATAATCTTGACCTGGATTATGTTCATCCGGGAACAAAGGACGTGCTTGGTGTAGATTCTGAAGATTTTACAATGGAGAAATTACTTAATATGCTTCCTCCTGAAGAGTTGATTATTTTAAAAAAGAAAGAAGCTCTGACAGCAGATTTTCTTTTTAATTTTCTAAAACCTGAGCAGATGCCATTTTATAAGATCGTTTATTTTTTCCGTGTCCAGGATACTAAAGGAAATTTGCACAATATGCTGCACCAGGCAACAACTTTAACTGTATCTGATACAGGGAGAGTAGAACATTCTCTTGGTATTCATACAGATATTTCACACCTCAGCCTTACAAGAAATCAAAAGGTTTCCTTTATAAGCCTGAGTGGCGGACCTTCTTATTTTAATCTTGATCCTGAAATTGAAACTTTTGACCCTGAAAATAGCTGTCCTGTAGGTGCACTCTCCAAAACTTTTTCTAAAAGAGAATTGGAGGTAATTAAATTATTTGCAGAAGGACTTTCTTCTGCTGAAGCAGCAGAAAGGATGAATATTTCGAAACACACCGTTATTACTCACCGCAAAAATATGCTTGCGAAAAGCAACTGCTCAAATATGACAGAGCTGGTTGCGAGGTGCCTAGTCGAGGGGGTAATTTAAATTTAATTTTTTTATTTTTTTAGTGTTACAAACGCCTTTCTCGTGGATCCCTCGTTGCAAACGAGGATCAGAATCTGACTTTAAAAGAAAAACAGCATTAGCAGAAAAACAATAATCAAAATAATCGCCACCCATTTCATTCCTGCGGCAGTTTCAGGAAATTCATAGCCACAGACAGGGCATTCTTTGGCAGAAGCATCAACTTCCATTGCGCATGAGGGGCATTCTTTTGTTTTCATGGATTAGTTTTTGGTTTTTTGTTTTTAGTTTGTGGTTTGTTTTTAGTTTTTTAGTTTTTGGGTGTTTCTAAATTTTGATGTCTTTGGCTATTTTTTGTAATAGTTCGGCTGCTTTTTCTATTGCTTTCTCCTTTCCCTGCACGTAATCCGCCAAAGAATAGATCTTGGTTATCCCCTGTACATTAAAATCCTGCTCAAAATTTCTGTCATAGTCACCGCAGATTACAATCACTTTCTTATTGTGCTTTTGTGCCAGATTGGCGACGTGAATTGGTGTTTTTCCACTTAACGATTGCTCATCAAGTTTTCCCTCTCCTGTGATTATAATGTCTGCACCTTTAATTTCATTCTCCAGACCGGTAAGCTCTTGTACTATTTCAAATCCAGACCGCATTTCTCCTTTTAAGAAAAATAAGATCCCAAATCCCAATCCACCAGCTGCTCCTGAACCCGGTAGATCAGCATAATTCTGATTACTGTATCCTTTAGCTACTTCTGCCAATCGTAAAAGCGATCCTTCCAGCTGCACTACCTGCTCTGGACCTGCTCCCTTTTGAGGCCCGTATATTCTACTTGACCCCTTCTCTCCTAAAAGCTTATTCTTTACATCAGATGCTACAATAATTTCCCGGCTAACAAGCTGACCATAATTTTGGGGAAATTCAATCTCCTCAAGATCACGCAGCCCTAACACATTTTTTATTTCATTTCCAGTTTTATCAAGGAATTTAAATCCTAAAGCGCGTGCCATTCCGGTTCCACCATCATTAGTTGCACTGCCGCCAATGCCAATAATGATCTTTTTATTACCGCTTTTAATTGCATCCTTTATAAGCTCACCTGTTCCGAATGTCGTGGTTTTTGTGGGGTCTCTTTGTCCTTTATCCAGCAGCTCAATTCCTGAGGCAAGGGCCATTTCAATTACTGCAGTATTATTTTCTATTATGCCATATTGTGACGCAATTTTTTCTTCTCGAGGTCCGAAAGCGGTAATTTTCTTCAATCTGCCCTCTCTGGCTTTAACAATAGTATCCACAAAACCCTCACCCCCATCGGAAAGAGGGCGTTCGATAATTTCTATAGACTCATCACGTTCTTTAATGCCTTTGGAAATACACTTTGCAACCTCTATAGCTGATAATGAATGCTTAAATTTATCCGGTGCAATCAGTATCCTCATTTTTAGATAACATTTTTATAAATGTACCTAATGATCAGCTGATTTTTCATTTTTAGAATACAAAAAGGCATAGATTATGATTATAAGCACAAGACCAAAAAATTCTCTTGTCTCTTCAATGTAAGGCTTATCCGCCTGCATGGATTCTACCAGCTCCCCCGGGGAGGCTTCTGTAAAATAAGTAATAACACCCGGAATATATATAAGACTAAAAAGCGCCAGGGCAACTATTGCAATACGGTAATACCTCCGCATATATCCACCACTAATATCAATTATTATTAAAAGAGCAGCTAAACCATAAATAAAAACCCAAAGCCACGGGTCGGGATCATTATATTGCAAGGCAGCAAAAACGATAAGTAATATTGCCAATATGATCTTTACTATCTTCATTAGAATTCAACTCTATATACTAAAATAGGGATTATACCCAGTTGTTTTTTTGTTGTCACTCCTTCCTGCCTAAAATCAAAATATGTAAAAGCTTCATTTTGCCTTGAATAAATATTTTGAATATCAATTGCTAATACCCGTGTATAATTTTGCTTTTCCTTTCTCCAGGCAACTCTAAAATCCAGGCGGTGATATGGATCAAGTTGACGGGAAAATGCCCGGTTTTCATGATAGGCAGTCTTACCGGATAGCTCAGACAGGAATTGATTAACAGGAGTATTTCTAAGCCCACCAGCGTACATGAATCTTAAATCAAGATTTACTGTTCTTACAGCATCTTCAGTTCTCTTTCTTAATATTTCTTTTCCGGCAGTAGCAGTAAAAGAATAGTTGCCATTAAAGCGTGAATCACGCTCGATACCATCACTTCCTTTATATGTTGACTCATAAACGGCACCACTAAGCAAATAATAATAACCGTTTAGAAAAGGCTGCTCAACACTTGCGTTTAGCCCTACAACTTCAGCGGAACCTTCATTTGCCAATGGAAATGACGGAAGTTCATTCAGCTCATTAAAGACGGAAAATGAAGACTCAAATCCGGCATGGACCGGTATATCTGATAAATCCTGATAGAATATTTCAGCAGTAATAAGTGAATTTTTAAAACCTTTATGAACCCCTATTCCTGCATGTTGGATTTTGGTCATTCCCAGATCCTCATTACGACTATCCGATAATAAGATAGTCGGATCTTGTTTCTGTGCTGACCATCCATAATTAACATATAATTTAGTAGAGGAGGAAAGTAAATAATTTAACTGCAGATTGGGCAAAAAGGCCTTTGTATCATTAAAAGTATAGTGCATATATCGAGCGCCCGCCTCTGCATTAAAACTTGGAGATAACTGAATTACATATTGGATATATGGCTGGTATAAAATACCCTCCTCCTCTCCAAGAGCAATAATTCCCCTGTTGAGATAAGGCTCACTGGCAAAAAGACTATTATTATTATAATTTATCATTACACCTGTCTGCATATGTGAGGCCGATGATAATTTAATATTCAGTTCTACATTTCCGGAAATTAACTGATTATCAGCATTAAATTCTTCAGCCAGCTCTGTTTCTCCTGTTCTGCTCAATCCATATGATGTTCTTGTATTTCCTAATGAAGATAATATTGCACCATAAGACAGGGACATGCTGCTAGAGATTGGGCGTACATCCTTAAAACCTGCAGCCAGCATTTCGGAGCCGTAAAATACCTGCGTACTATCTTTATCAAATGTCCATTCATCAGGGTCAGCTACTCCAAAAAAATCATTATTTGAGTTACCTCCAAAAGCAAAAACCGAAAGATTACCTCCATTTTTATGATCAAAATTCAGCTTTAATGAAAGGTCCTGGAAATTGATTTCCTCACCCCCGAAATCCACGCCCATAGAAGTGAGCAGGCCAACTGTTGAATACCTGTAGTTTACAAGAAATGATGATTTTTCTCGTTGAATAGGACCTTCTGCTGCCAGATCTATTCCTATCAGTCCAGCCTGAACAGTAAATTCATGATCATATTTATTTCCTTCACGAAATTGCATGTCCATAATACCGGAATAAGCATTGCCATATTGAGCACTGAAAGGGAGCATGATCAGGTTCGTTTCTCCGAGCATCTGAGCGCTTAAAATATTTACTCCTCCACCACTCTGCATAGGCCTGTCGGATAAAGTACCTGCATTGGAAAGATGGTTTGGATTCACAATATCCATCCCCTCCACTCTCCACAAAATTCCATTAGGGGATTTGCCATTAATTATAATATTATTGTTCTGATCATTCTGGACCACCACTCCCGGAAAGCTGGTCATAATACGCGCCGGATCTAAATAATTTGCTGCAAAACGTGTTGCCTGCTCAATAGTAACCTTCCGGTTTGTTGTCCCGGGCATAACGGTAAAAGGCTGATGTGTTACCACTACCGCCTCAAGTTCTTCGAGTGAAGGTGACAAGCTGATATTTTTAATAGGATCATTACCCGCTTTTACTAAAAGATCCTCCGAGTATGTATTATAGCCAATGTATTTGACTGTAAGAACATATCTCCCTACAGGCACCTCTTCTATAATGAAACTACCATCTTCATCAGTAACTGCTCCTAAAAGAGGATCAGTATTTTTGAGGAAAACCTGGGCGCCAGACAGGGGCTGACGTGAAATTTCATCATATACCTGTCCTCTTATCTGCTGTTGAGGCAGCTGGCTGAAAACTTTAAAAACCGGCAACACCAAAATCAATGCTACCCATAATATTTTCTTCATTAAATAAACTTCTGAACGTTTTTATAACTTGTTATTACACTCTCCCACTTATCACCCTTTATTTGATCCTGCTCAATAAAAAAATGCTTTAAGCCAGCCATATCTTCATGATTAAAGATCCTCTGGTAATCTATTGTACCTGTTCCTACTTCAGTAAAATCCCCCTGCTCATCCATGCCTTTTACATGCCATAGTACATATCTATCCGGGTCTTTTTCAAACAGCTCTACCGGGTCAAACCCTGCTTTTACTGTCCAGTAAATATCCAGCTCCATTTTTACCAGGTCAGGATCAGTTTCTGTTAACAGCACATCGTAAGGCAGCTCCCCATCCAACTCTTCCAGCTCAAAAGCATGATTATGATAAGCAAACTGCAGACCGGCATTTTTGCAAACTTCTGCTTTTTCATTTATTAATCTGGTAAGTCTATAGTAATCATCTATGGATTTTCTTTCCCCATCATGAAGGTACGCCAAAACCATATATTCCTGACCTATAGCCTGTGCATCCTCCACTGCCTGCTCCCAGTTATTGACCATTGTACCTCTAACCTCCGGAAATGTTTGCCCGGTTTGATAATGGCCACTTACAGGTACAAGTCCGGCGTCTTGTAAAAGTTGCTTAAATTCACCAGGTGATCTTCCATAAAATTTACCATCCGAATAACCGGCCAGTTCAACTTCTCTGTAGCCAATTTCCTGAATTTTCTCAAGTGTCGTTTCCGGGTTCTCCTGCATTAAATCCCGAAGCGTATACAGCTGAATGCCTGTTAGCATTCTATCTTCGGATACACATGAAGGCAACAGCATTGCTCCTGCACCAGCCAGTATACTGCTTTTAAGAAAATCCCTGCGGTTAAATCTTTTCATTATGGTAAAGGTTGTGATTTATCAAATTGAAATTCAATCCAGTCTACTCCAATGTACTCCATGTTCTCAATATCCGGATTTTTAAATACGATGAATACATCATCTTTTCCATCTTCAGAATCAATAATTACTGGTGTAGCCTTTAAGCCTTCTGCACTTTTCATTTGCACCTCTCCTATAATTTGCCCATCAACAGCTCCTTTCCTGATCTCAACAATGCCTCCTGGCATATCGGCAGTACGAAACCCTGCGTGTACCACTATTTGCTTTACATCTGAAAGATCAACATCTTCATATTTAAGCCACGAGCCATTTTTAGCAATTATAACCGTATTCCCATCCGGCAATCCATATTCTGAAACTTCATTGGCTTTATTGTAATTTTCTGCCTGTAATCGTGGGTGGCGTAAAGTTAATTGTTCGGTTACCTGTATACTTCCAATTTTATTACCCCTGTCTTTATAGGTAGCCGTAATCATATACATTCCCTCCTTTGCATCCTTATCATGTTTATTTGCCCTCATAATCCCCTGTAATGGATATGTCATTACTTTTTCATCATCACCCAGGCTCATGATATATTCAGCAATTTGCCCTGCCTCTGTCGGTGTGAATCCCGGATGTGCTGACATCGCCACTTCACCCCAGGCTCCACTTCCCCCATTAATGATCTTGTTACCTAAATAAGTAATAATCCCTTCACGACCTGTATACCGCTCGGCCACCTGTATATACGAAGGACCAATAGATTTCCCTTCCACCTTATGGCAGGCTTTACAATCGCTATCTGCCATTAATTGCTGGCCTAATGCAATTGTAGTAGGTCTTTGATGCCCCTCTGCAATCTCCGTCATATCATAACCTCTTTCGAGGAAATCGTGAAATACCTGAACTGCACTTGAAGGTATTGTTCCCGCTGTCGTGCTGCCATCTTCTTTATCTTTCACACTGACATCATATTCAATTTCACGACCATCCCAAAAAAAAGTGCTGTTTCCACTTACCTTGATATTTATCTCAGGGGCAGCATTTCCCGCACGGGCAATTATATCCCTGTAGGCCACACCACCTTTACCATCGTCAGCTTTAAGGGTTAAAAGGAAAATTCCTGCTTCATCAATCACATAATCTAGGTGGCTACCCTCTGCTATTTTTTCTTTTCCAAGAAACCAGGTATAGTTTAGCTGATCTTTATCAGGGTCATAGCTATCGTTTGCTGATAAGCTCACCTGCAAAGGTACCTGGCCGACTAATTCTTCATCTTTTAATGCCAGTACAGGTTGCCTGTTGCCAGAATTGTACTCTATTCTTACCAGTCTTGCATCAATATTATGCTGAAACCACCCCGAGCCATACTCCAGAACGTACAACTCCCCGGTAGGGGAAAATTCCATATCCATTAAATTATTAAACTTTATGTTGGGAACAAACGGTTCGAGACTTTCAAGATCTCCCTTTTCATTCATAGTTACTACTAATATCCAGTTACGCATCCAGTCATAGATGAATAGCTTATTCTCAAAATAAGCCGGATATTTTCCTTTATTAGATGAATAGAGTTCCGGATGATAAACAGGACCTGCCATTGCATTTCTTCCACCATCTTTTACAATTGGAAATTCCGGAGAGCTGGCATATGGATACCATATATAGGCCGGTTTTGCAGGAGGCAGATCCTTTAAACCCGTATTGTTTGGGGATTCATTCCTTGGAGAATCAGGATCAAAAGTTTCTCCGGATGTTTTCGTTCCAAAATTATAATCATTATAAACATAATTGTCACCAACGAAATAAGGCCAGCCGTGAAATCCCGCTGACCTTGTCTGATTGATTTCATCATAACCTCTCGGGCCTCTCAGCGAATCCGTTGCTCTGGCATCAGGGCCTACATCTCCCCAATATAGATAGCCGGTTTTCTGATCAACGGAAATCCTGTAGGGGTTCCTCATTCCCATCACATAGATTTCAGCTTTTGTTTTTGCTGTCCCTTCCGGGAAAAGGTTGCCTTCAGGAATAGTGTAGGTGCCATTTGGCTGAGGTTTAATTCGAAGTATTTTACCCCTCAGATCATTTGTATTGGCTGAAGATCGCTGTGCATCCCAAGCATCCCTACCGTTTCTCTCATCTATAGGGGCATATCCTTCCGAGGCAAAGGGATTGGTATTATCGCCTGTAGAAAGGTAAAGGTTTCCATATGCATCAAAAGCTATAGAACCACCCGTATGACAGCATTCTTCCCGCTGTACGGGAACATCCAGGATAACTGTTTCAGAAGACATCAGCAGGCTGTTGTTCAGAAATTCAAACCGCGAAAGTCGGTTTACCGCACTATCACCTGCCGGAGAATAAAAAAGATACACCCAATAATTATCTTTAAAATTAGGATCAACTGCCAGTCCCATCAGCCCATCCTCCTCTTCATGAAACACATCAATATTATTAATGATCAGGGTAGTATCCTTTTCAGGTAAATAAAGCTTTACATTACCCTTTCTTTCTATAAATATTATACGTCCGTCAGGTAAAAAATCAAGCTCTGTAGGTTCATCAAGATTAAAATCAAGCACAACTTTTGTAAACCTGTCCTCGTCAGGCACTTTCTGGTATGTTACTTTCTGATAATCCAATGGTCCGTCACGAACGACATACTGCAGTGCATTCTTTAAAAGTTTTTGATAAAGAGGCTCATCATATGTTTCTTTAGTATGCCCCATCCCGGTATAAAAAGCTCTCCCACCATCAAATTCATGATACCAGGTAATGGGATGGTGCTCACCCATCTTTCCCCCTTCATATGTTGTTTCATCTAAATTTTGAAGGACATTAATTGCAGGATTAATATCTTTATAATCATACCATTCATCATTCCTTGACCACTCTTCTGGAATCGAATCCATCAGCGTATGATCTGCAACATTTCGTACTATAGCCTGTCTTACATTTGGATCATTGGGATGGCCATTAAAATACCCCCCGACCAAATTTCCGTACCATGGCCATTTAAATTCCGTATCGGCAGCAGCGTGTATCCCAATATAACCTCCACCCGCCTGAATAAATCGCTGAAAATTTGCCTGTTGAGAAGGATTCAGTATATCTCCCGTAGTATTCAAAAAGACAACGGCTTTAAATTGATTTAAGGAATCTTCTGTAAAAACATCAGCAGCTTCAGTATACACTGCTTTATAGCCGCTATCCTCTGCCAGTTTTTTTATTATCTCTGCACCATGTTCAATTGATTGATGCCTATAACCTTCTGTCTTACTGAATATAAGAATAGCAGGTTGCTCTTCCTGATCGACGGAGCAACCTGCTATTAATAGAATAAATATGGCTCCTAAAAAGCCCGAGCACTTACTCATTTAAGCTCCTTTATCTTAATATTCCGAAACCATACCATACCCCCATGATCCTGTATAGCGATATGTCCTTGCTGGGATTTTCCAAATGCAGCCATTTCGTTAAACTTACTCTCCTCTACCATACGCTCCCACGATGGATCGTTCATATCATACTCCACTACTTTATAGCCATTCAGCCAGTGCTCCATTTTACCGTTATTTGATACCAGCCGCGCCCGGTTCCATTCTCCGGCAGGATTTACTGTTACAAATTTTGTTGCAATCAGATCATACAGATCACCCGCACGATGCTTTTCAATTCTTCCGTCAGGATGATTAAGGTTATCCAGGATCTGCATTTCAGGACCAGTTTGCCATACATAGTCATATTTTTCCTCTTCCTGAACATGATAGATCACTCCACTATTACCTCCTTTTTCTATTTTCCAGTCCAGCTCCAGAACATAATTATCATAAGCAGAGTCGGTAATTATATCACCCCCGTCTACTATTTGCCAGTCCTTTTTGTTAGTATCGTCAAGGTATAAGGCTCCATCTTTTACTTTCCAGGCCGAACCGATCTTATCGTTCTTATAGTTTTTCCATCCATCTGTTGTTTTTCCATCAAAAAGAAGCTTCCAACCCTCTTTCTTCTCCTTCTCCGTAAGTGTGTTGTGAGCTATTGGCTCCACCGGGTTACTGAAGCCGGGATTATCCTTTGGTATCTTATTCATTGTATACCATGCCTCGGTAGTCCATAATTCCCGATCATTTTCACTGCTGAATGGCTGTATAATTCTAAAATGCACCACATGCCCTTCTTTCATCCCATCCAGCTCCAGGAAAAGCTTTTTACGATCCTCAGAGATATTTACAGATTTTATCGAAAGCTCCTTCAGATCAAGTTTAGGTCCGCCGTACTCTTCAGTTGGCTTGTAGTACCACTGCATTATCTGGTAAGCATCTTTTGCATGTCCTGCATCTACAGCAATGGGCTCTGTAAATTCTACTTCAATACCGTTTGTTTTAGCTCTTACTGCCAAAGGTTCAAAAACAGGCTTATCATTATAAGTCAGCTTTTGAAGCCCATACCATCCTTTACCTTCATCCTGCCAGTTACCGGTAGATCCTACACCGCCGGCATATAAAGCACTATCAGGTCCCCAGGCAAGACGGTTTACTCCTGCTTCCAGTCCTTGTATAAAACGGAATACCGCCCCCTGATAGGTTCCATCAATTTTCTCCACGAAAACTCGCTTAACACCTCCATGTGTTACCTCGCCATGTATCATCTGGTTCTTATAGCGTCCAATATTCAGCAATAATGGAGTTGTTGGAGAGTTACCTATCTCATCCTGTGGCAACCATACCAAAGGTGGTGTAACCTCTTCATCGGCAGTACCTTCAAAATCCACCGCCCTTGAACCAAAAAATGCTCCTTCACTCACCGGAAGGATCTTACTTGAAGGAAGCCAGTCGCCCTGATTATCGGCAATGAATACTTTATTGTCTACCCCTATACCTACTCCATTAGGTGTTCTTAGTCCATGAGCTATAAATTCAACAGATCCGTCTTCCCTGGATATTTTTGCCACTTTACCTCTGTCAGGTATCTGAGGCTGTGCACTTGCACCTCCCGGCAGGATCGCGATTGCCAGGGCTGCATAAAAATGATCCTCCTTATAGGCAAGGCCAAAAGAAAATTCATGGAAATTTGCCGATACACGCCAGTCATCGCTGAATGTTTCATATTCATCAATTATATTATCGCCATCATGATCTATAAGCTTTGTCAGCTCCTGCTTTTGAAGCACATAGATCTCATCATCAACTACTTTTAGCCCGAGCGGCTCTGCAAGTCCTTCAGCTATCTGTGTCACTTTGATGGCCTCACCTTCTACAACACCTTCCAGACGATATACACCACCCACGGAATCCCATGTACAAACAACAAGGCTTCCATCAGACATAAAATCCATACCTCCGACACGAGGTTGAAAATCATCAGGTCGTGCCTGCGACAGCGTAAAGCTCGGGTGCACGTCCCTTAGTTTTGTCTGGTCTCCCGGAATACTTCTTACCAGCTTTTCACGTGGTATATATGGCACTACTTTCTCAAACTGATTTTGGCGATGTTTTAACGCATCTTTAGGTACAACTTCAAATTCATTGTCACCATACTTTGCCCATTGGAGGGAAACCATTCCTCCGCCACCACCCTGAAAATATTCTACTCTTATTGGTTGAAGGCCTTTTTGCAGGTAGACCTCCCCATCTTTTGCCTCAGGACCATGAAAGCCACTGTTGTCAATGATCTGGCGGTCGTTTAGATAAACCCATGAACCGTCATCAGAGACAATTCTAAAGACATAATTTGATGTTTCAGGAATATCCACAAAACCTTTGAAGACCATAAAGACATTTCGTGGCTCCGACCCCAGGTCAGAACGCTTTAAAGCATGGACCACAGGCGCCACACCGGAAAGGACAGGCTGAGAAGTCTCCTGTAGCTCTTTAAAATCAACATTATAGTCGGTTATTTTATAGGCCAATACTGCCAGACCTGAATTTAGCTCTTCACTTTCCGGATCAAACTGACTATTGCTGTCATCGAGATGTAATTTCTCAGAACCCATCCCTGCCAGCTCGTCATTTTCCTCTTTCTCTTCAGGTACTTCACCGTCTAAAGACATTATATAGCGCACCATCTTTTTGGCATCTTCTTCCATCAGGTCAGGGTGAGCATTCATTACTGCTTCTCCCCATTCTCCCGAGCCTCCTTCCTGCACCTTTTTAGCCAGCATTTCAACATTCTCCTCGGTAAATGCATATCTTTCCGCTACTGCTTTATAAGAAGGGCCAATTGTCTGCACCTCTTCATTATGGCAGGTTTTACAATCACTGTTAAAGATCAATGTTTTTCCCTCCGAATAAGCAACTTCTTCATCACCCCCTACTGCATCACCTTTAGGATCCTGGTCCATTGTTGCATCAAAACCGGGGTGGTAATAAACAGTTAGATTGGTTTCATCATTAGAATTTAATAGTAATGTTCCGTCAAGACTTATTGTTTTGCCATTAAAATAAACGTTTTCCTTCTGCTCTTTTACTTCAAAATCCCCTGAAGTTGAATAATCCTTTGCATCCTTTAAAGAAGTGATTGTGGTTTTATATCCAACCTGTACACCTTCTGGTACATCTGTTGTTGTGAAATGCCTTTCTAACCCACTTGCTCCACGCTCACTTTCAACATATTCAGGACGCTCGGTTACAGTTATAGTCTGGCCGTCTTTAGTCTTTAGCTTATATGTAAAATAAACCTGATTATCTTCAAAACGATGACCTTTATATTGTACCTCTTCAGGCTTATATCTTTTATCTCCTTCAATTATCACCCAGTTCGGCTCCTCTGTTTTTTCAGCAAAATAGGCATACCCCTCTGTAGTGGGTTGAGGGCCGTGTACACTTGTATAAACAGCTCCGTCAAAGTTTACGCCTCCTTTCCAGGCTTTATATAGCCCGGCATGTTCAGCATCGTAAGCCACATACATATTTTCATTTAATGCTACCGTAACCATACGAGGCTGTTCATCCAGAACAGAACGCCAAACCCAGGGGTCCCGGTCACGCTCATAAGCAACCTCCTCTTCACCACAGGAGGACAAATAAAAAGATGTGGCAAATAATGCCAGAACACCAAAAATTAAATTCTTCATAATCTTTAATTATAATCCTAATATTTTTTTATTCAACGCTTCGTCTGATTTTCCACCTGCAAAATCATCAAAGGCCTTTTCTGTTACTTCTATTATATGATCCTGGATAAACGGAGCACCTTCGCGGGCACCCTGCTCCGGACTTTTAATGCAGCATTCCCATTCAAGGATGGCCCATCCGTCAAAGCCATATTGGGAAAGTTTTGAAAATATTCCTACAAAATCCACCTGTCCGTCGCCCAGCGAGCGGAACCTTCCGGGCCTGTCAACCCAATCCTGATAGCCTCCGTAAACACCGCTTTTACCTGAAGGATTATATTCGGCATCTTTTACATGGAACATCTTTATCTTTTCATGATAATAATCAATATATTTCAGATAATCGAGCTGCATCAAAACAAAATGGCTTGGGTCATATAGCAGGTTAACCCGCTCATGATTACCTGTAGCTTCCAGGAAGCGTTCAAACGTAACCCCATCATGAATGTCCTCACCGGCATGTACTTCATAACATAGATCCACTCCCTGCTCATCAAATTCATTAAGTATAGGCATCCATCTTTTTGCCAGCTCCTTAAATCCCTGCTCCACCAATCCTTTCGGACGCTGTGGCCATGGATAAACCGTATGCCACATAAGTGCTCCCGGAAAGGTTGCACAAACATCAATACCCATATTACGGCATGCTTTTGCTGCATATTTTACCTGCTGTACGGCCCATTCCGCACGCTCCTTTGGTTTCCCATGAAGATGCTTTGGGGCAAAATTATCGAACATGGCATCATAGGCAGGATGTACTGCTACCAGCTGCCCCTGAAGGTGGGTAGATAATTCTGCAAGCTCTAAACCATACTGCTCAACAGTACCCTTCAACTGATCGCAATAATCTTTACTTTCCGCTGCTTTTTTTAAATCGATGCAGCGCTCGTCCCATGTAGGGATCTGGATTCCTTTATAACCCAATCCTGCTGCCCACTCACAGATATTCTGCAGGTCGTTGAATGGAGGGTCATCGCCTAAAAATTGTGCTAGAAATATGCCTGGTCCTTTTATTGTTTTCATGGTTGTGTTAGATATAAGATGTTAGATGTTAGATATGAGATATGAGATATGAGATATTAGAAACTCAATACTCACTGCTCAAGGCTATGTACTAATTCCTATGGATTAAATTTCACCCATTTTCCGTTTTGGTTTGAGGATTCCACTACTTTATCTATAAATTCCATTCCTCTAATACCGTCTTTTACTGATGGTACATCGAGCAGGTCGGGATCCGGTTCCGTATTATTTCTTCTGGCCCTGATCTGATGGGCGAAGTTTTTGTACAGGTTTGCAAAAGCTTCAATATATCCTTCCGGATGGCCTGACGGAAGCCTAGTGTTTTTCATTGCTGCCGGGCTATGGTTCTTATCAGCACCTGCACGTAAGATCTCCATTGGCTTATCCAGCCACTTCACCTTTAATGTATTAGGATCCGAATGGCTCCATTCCAGGCCACCTTTTTCACCATATACCCGTACCTTCAGGTCATTCTCTTCACCTGCTGCAATTTGTGATGCTGTTAATACTCCTGTTGCTCCATTATTGAATTTCAGTAATACTGCTCCATCATCATCAATAGGCCTTCCTTCCACGACAATATTCAGCTGAGCACTTAATTCTGTTATTTCGAGCCCGGTGACGAATTCCACCATATTCTCAGCATGTGTACCAATATCTCCCATGGCCCCGCTCTTTCCACTACGTGCAGGATCGGTGCGCCAGGAGGCTTGTTTTTGCCCTTCCTTTTCAAGCTTATTAGAAAGCCATCCCTGCGGATACTCAACATATATTTTTCTGATCTTGCCAAACTTTCCTTCGTGGCACATCCAGCGGGCATGTTTTACCATAGGATAGCCGGTATAGGTATGGGTAAGCCCAAAGAGAATATTATTTTCCTTAACCAGCTTTTCCAGCTCTCTGGCTTCTTCTATGGAAAAGCACAACGGCTTATCCATCATTACATGGAAACCTTTTTCCATTGCAAGTTTGGCGGGCTTAAAGTGAAGGTGGTTTGGAGTTACAATAGATATGAAATCCATCTTCTGCTCTTCCGGCAGTTTTGCTTCTGTATCTATCATCTCCTCATAGCTTCCGTAGATACGTGTTACTGGTAAATAAAGCTGTTCTCCTGTTTTACGGGATTTTTCGGGATCACTGCTGAAGGCACCACAGACGAGCTCGATCTCACCATCAAGATTGGCAGCTTTACGATGTACTGCTCCGATAAAAGCATCAAGGCTACCTCCTACCATTCCCATTTTTATTTTCTTCATTCTTTTACTAGTCTTTAGTCATTAGTCTTTAGTACTCACCACCACCTGCGAGAAGGATAGAGCGAGTGCGCTGGAGAGCTTTGCTTCGCGCCGGCTGTCTGAGCCCGCTGCTGATAGCCGTGCCATGACTACGCAAAAGGCATGCGCCATGATAGTCATGACACGACTGAGCGGTGGCCGGCGAGTAGCGAAAGCCTGACCCTCCCAATGGGCAGCTTATTTGTGCGTTGATTGGGAGGGTCTCGCCATATATATTTTAGATTTAAGATTTTAGATTTAAGATTTAAGATTAAAATATACTAACACTGCTAAATACCAGCATTAAGATATTACATTTTTCTATAATCTCCATAACCTTTTCTACTGCAATCGTTTGCGGTGAATTTGAAGTTGTAGATTTCGTAAATATGTGCTATTATCGGCAATCGATTTAAAAGTAAAAGAAGATGCTTAAAACCAGATTAAGTGTAATGATGTTCCTCCAGTTCTTTATCTGGGGTGGATGGTTTGTAACACTGGGTACTTTTTTGGCAAATAATTTAAATGCCACAGGCACCCAGATAAGTATGGCTTTCTCCACCCAGTCGTGGGGAGCGATCATTGCACCTTTTATTATAGGGCTTATTGCCGACCGGTATTTTAATGCTGAAAAGATCCTTGGAGTACTACATGTAGTGGGCGCAGTATTATTATATCAAATGTATATGGCATCGGATTTCACTGTCTTCTATCCTTATGTGCTGGGATATATGATCCTTTATATGCCCACTCTTGCACTGGTTAATTCCGTTGCTTTCAGGCAGATGTCTGATCCTTCGAAAGATTTTTCTAAGATCCGCGTTTGGGGCACTGTGGGCTGGATTGTAGCGGGCCTGGTAATTAGCTATCTGTTTTCATGGGATTCATCAGAAGCCATAGCAAATGGCATGCTTAGGAACACCTTTTTTATGTGTGCAATAGCTTCTGCCGTTCTGGGGTTATTTAGTTTTACCTTGCCAAAAACCCCTCCTGCAATACCAAAAGGAGAAAAACTTTCACTGAACGATATTCTCGGCCTTGATGCCTTAAGGCTATTGAAAGACAAGAATTTTGCTATTTTCTTTATTTCATCAATTCTTATCTGTATCCCCCTTGCATTTTATTATCAAAATGCAAATCCGTTCCTGGCGGAAATAAATGTAAGTGATCCTACGGGTAAAATGACGATCGGACAAATATCTGAGGTAGGCTTCATGCTTCTTTTACCTCTGTTTTTAAAGCGATATGGCATAAAGAAAACATTGATCTTTGGTATGGCTGCATGGGCAATAAGATATGTATTGTTCGCTTATGGGGATGCCGACAACCTGCTGTGGATGCTGCTGTTAGGTATTGCCCTCCATGGTATTTGTTATGACTTTTTCTTTGTTTCCGGCCAGATATATACTGATTCAAAAGCCGGAGAAAAATTTAAAAGCTCAGCACAGGGCATGATAACACTGGCTACTTATGGAGTTGGTATGCTTATTGGTTTCTTTGTAGCAGGACTTATCACTGAAGCATTTGCCACTACAGTTGGCCATGATTGGGAGAGCATCTGGCTATTCCCTTCAGGATTTGCGGTTATAGTTCTCATATTCTTTATTATTACTTTTAAAGAAGAGAAAATTGAAGATACAAAACCGGAAAAACCAGGTAAAATAATTGATGTACCAGTGACAACAGAATAATTTAGCTGAGCACGCCGGAGGGTGGTATTTTTGTAAAATGTATCGTCTTAAATTTAATTAGCTTACATTTGCTGCTGAGCGGGTAACAAATAAAATCCTGAAAATCTGAACTTTAAAAGCCTATAACTTGTAGTTATATTAGGAGTTATTATGTAATACCGGAGTAGGTCTGGTTATTCTTAGTTTATGAGACTGAAATAATACCCATTGATTTAGTAAATTTTACAAAGGGTTATTCAGTTCTTCGTGCTTAGCAATTCAGTAGCTTATACCGCAGCTTTTAGCCTGCTTCACAACAAAAAAATCAATTAAATAAAAAAACAATTTACCTATATGCTTTACACACGAAAAAATACTGAGGAATATAATGCACTTGCCGAACAGGTTATAAATCACGCAAAAAAATCCGGATATAAGGATATAAAAGCTGATTTCACCGGTTATGAAACCCCCTCCCCTTTAAGAATGGTGAGTGAAGATATAACACTTACACCTGATTTTACTGCTGTAAGAAATGGCAATAAATACTATTTTGAACTCGTGGTAAAGAATGGTGAAAAAACAGAACATTCGAAGCTGATAAGCAAATGGAAGGCCCTGGAGATGATCGCGAAAATGAAAGGCGGTTCTTTGGAGTTATTTGTCCCCCATGGTAGCTTTAAATATGCAACTGAGCTTGTTAAAGACCATAGTATTGATGCTAATCTTAATAAGATGACAAAGGCTTAATCTTTTAGAGATTCTGCAGAATAAACATTAAGAAAGCTGTTCCGAAGGGGGCGGCTTTTTTTAGTCAGTAGTCCTGAAACTTTAGTCCTTAGTAGTGGATTACCCTTATGATTGTTTGGGCGTGACGGTAATTTGCAGGCATTGATTGTCTAAAGAAAAAAGCCTGGATAACTACAAATTACCGTCAGGCTGTCGCTACTCGCCATCCAAGCCGCAGTTACCAGCGGCGGGCTCAGACAGCCGGCACAAAGCATAGCTTGCCAACGCACCCGCTCCATCCTTCACGCGTAGGGTAAAATGAATTACATGCAGTAAAGCATCACCACCCTTTGTGACCTTTCTCCATGGTCAACTTCACCTTTTGGTTAGGTGCTAACAGAAATTGGTAAGTAAAATATTGCCTATAGTGTCCATAGTGAAGCTTTACGATACCTAAATTTCCAATAATTTATAAGAAGCCCTAAACCTGATCCTGTATCAGTATATTTGGAGTAAAATAATTACAACAAAAATAGTTTTATAGAAATAAGCCACTGGGCGTTCACTTTTTTTCATTTTATATTTTGTTGTTATATAAATTTCTTTCATTTTCAATTGATGGCGTTGATGATCTTATAGCCCAATAATTATTTATAACAAAAAAAGTATGTTAATAGCAAAAAGGATTTTTAAAAGAAATACGCATAATAAACTATTCAAAGCTCTTGCGGGGTTTGGTAGAGCATTAAACAGGTTGTATGAAAACAGAAACTATGATTTATATAGCAATGGAGAATTAACCATTTTAAAAAAAATATCCAAACTTAATCCATCAGTTATTATTGATGGTGGTGCAAATATTGGAACCTATTCATTGCTGATTAACCGATTGATGCCAAAGGTATTAATTTATTCTTTTGAGCCAGTAAAAACTACCTTTGAGAAATTAAGGAAAAATGTAGATAATACTGAAAATATAATTCCTGTCAAGAATGGATTATATAAAAATAACTGCACGAAAGAAATAAACCTTTTTACTTCTAGCTCTCATTCCTCTTTAGTTGATATTCAAGGGTTGTCATATGAATCAAATGAAAAGCAAACAATAGAATTAATAAGGGGAGATGATTTTATGAAGAAAAATAAAATCAGTGAGATTGACTTATTAAAGCTTGATGTTGAAGGTGCTGAATTTGATGCAATACTTGGATTTGAGGAGCATATTGAGAAGGGAAAAATAAAAATGATTCAATTTGAATACGGCTATATAAATATTTCAACCAAAAAATTACTAATTGATTTTTATAACTATTTTGAAAGCAAAGGCTATATAGTTGGTAAGGTTTTCCCAAAAACAGTTGAATTTAGAAAGTATGAGTTTAAATATGAAGATTTTTTAGGGCCCAATTTTATAGCCGTAAAGAAAACAGAAAAGGAATTAATCGATTTGCTAATAAGTAAATAAGGGGATTAAATAAATCATTTCAATAACTCTTAATTGAAGCCAATAAGTTAAATGCTGGGGGAAACAGTCATTATTGGAGAAAATTATTCAATTTATGAATCATTATTGATCCCGGCCAACCATAAATTATTTTAAATTTTAATCAATTCGAATTTTTATTCACCCTTAGCTTGAATCTTTTATAAAATTTATTAACTTTGAATTACAAAGTACTTTATATGAAAACCGAGCAGGAATATATTAAAGACCTTACCGAGATCCGTTCAATGATGGAGCGATCTACTAAATTTTTGTCTTTAACAGGCATGTCGGGTATAATGGCCGGAATTTATGCTTTAGTTGGAGCTTATGTTGCTTATAATTTTTATTATCCGCAGGAAATCAGCTACAACACTCTGGGTGGGGAGGGAATCACAGAAAGTATGTTAAAACTAGTTCTATTAGCCCTAATAATTTTAGTTTTGGCTGTAGGTACTGCTATCTTCCTATCCTATGGAAAAGCAAAAAAACAGGGGGAGAAAATATGGAATTCAGCAGCCCGGAGAATGGTAGTGAACATGACTATCCCGCTGGTAACGGGAGGAATATTTATCCTGATAATCTTCTCTAAAGGATTAATTGGTTTGATAGCTCCCTTAACATTAATATTTTATGGTTTGGCACTACTGAATGCCAGTAAATTTACCTTTGAAGAAGTTAAATATTTAGGGATTATAGAAATTGTACTGGGGCTTATTGCCTCCTATTTTATTGGATATGGTTTATTATTTTGGGCCATTGGTTTTGGAATCATGCATGTCATTTATGGCATTTATATGCACGTGAGGTACGAGAAGTGAAAACGATAATACATGGATTACATAAAGCTTTTGAGAGCAGGGTCAGATTGGGGATCATGTCAGCACTTGCAGTAAATGATACACTGGATTTTAATGCGCTAAAGGAGTATCTGGAAGTAACCGATGGAAATCTTGCCAGCCATCTTAAGGCGCTTGAAAAAGAAGATTTTATTGGTGTAAAAAAATCATTTATAGATAGAAAGCCAAATACAAGATATTACATGACAAAGCAGGGGAAAAAAGCTTTTGAGGAACATATAAGCGCGCTGGAGAATTTAATAAAGAGTCAAAAATAAAAATATATTTTTTTGATCAATTACTTTGTTTTTCAAAGTACTATGAAATGAATAAATAATTAAAAACTATTATTATGAAAGATGACATACTAATAAATTTAAACGACCCTCATAAGCTTGAAAAGATCTACCGGACTAATAAGGGTCATTTTAAGCAAGAGTTTACCAACATCTATCCCAAGGTTAAGGGTGATGCAATCGCTGAATGCTGGTACGAACGA
Source organism: Candidatus Cyclobacteriaceae bacterium M2_1C_046 (assembly GCA_051418055.1). GTDB lineage: Bacteria > Bacteroidota > Bacteroidia > Cytophagales > Cyclobacteriaceae > JBPRGH01. The sequence goes on from JBPRGH010000120.1 coordinate 135,960, forward strand.
TTGAATTATGAAAATGAGGATATTAACTGGGGCACAGGCAGGGAATTGTTCTTTGTAATTATTGCTGCAGTGGTAGCGGGTTTGCTGGCAAAACTACCAGCAGTTCTATCTATAAGCGAGGAGTTCTTTTATTCCAGAAATATCGGGTTTATCATTTTTCCTGCCCTGATGGCTTACTTTTCCTGGAAGAATAAACTATCAACCGGTAAAATATTTTTTATAGCCGGCGCAATCATTGTCAGCGCTATTTTTATCAATTCCTTACCTGATGTTCAGGAAAGCGATACATTGATCTTATCTTGTATGCACCTACTTCTTTTTCTATGGTCGATTTTAGGTTTTGCCTTTGTTAGCGAGGTCCCCAATAATGATGAAAGACGGCTTGGCTTTTTAAAGTATAATGGGGACCTGGTAGTAATGTCAGCCCTGATACTGATAGCAGGAGGTATTATGACCGGACTTACAATTGGGCTTTTCGAACTGATTGGCTTTCAGATAGAAAAATTTTATTTTGAATATATTGTCATTTTCGGTCTTCCCGCTGTGCCCATTTTCGCAACTTACCTTACCCAGACTAATCCAAATTTAGTAGGTAAAGTTTCACCGGTAATTGCTAAAATATTCAGTCCGCTGGTATTAGTAATGCTGGTGATCTATCTTATAGCTATGGTTTCTTCAGGGAAAGACCCCTATAACGACCGTGAGTTTTTACTGATATTTAACGTGTTACTAATTGGCGTTATGGCCATTATTTTCTTTTCTGTTGCCGGGACCCCCAAGGTAAATAAAAGCCACACTGAAATATTTATTCTTCTCCTGCTCTCTGTTGTAACCGTAATAGTAAATGGGATTGCACTTTCTGCAATCTTGTTCCGGATCTCAGAATGGGGAATTACACCAAACAGGGCGGCAGTTTTGGGAGCTAATATTTTGATTTTGATTAATCTTTTAATGGTCACTGCACAACTTTTAAAGGTAAGTTCAAAAAAGGATGATATTGCCGTGGTCGGAAAATCCATTGCTTTCTACCTGCCTGTTTACTTCCTGTGGGCAATTGTAGTGACTTTTATATTTCCGTTAATATTTGGATTTAAATAAACCATAATAATCATTTGATTCATCAAATTATGACATTACGAATAGATAACCTCTCCAAAACTTATCCTAATGGTGTTCAGGCACTTAAAAATATATCTCTCACCATTCCAAAAGGTATGTATGGCCTTCTTGGCCCTAACGGGGCTGGAAAATCAACCCTGATGCGCATTCTGGCAACTTTACAGGAGCCGGATGAAGGCAGTGTCCATCTTGGCGATATTAATGTGGTTAATCAGAAGGACGAGGTACGAAAAACACTCGGCTACCTGCCACAGGAGTTTGGAGTTTATCCAAAATCAAGGGCGGAGGATTTACTTAATCATTTCGCCATACTCAAAGGCCTTACGCAAAGAAAGTCACGTAAAGAGGTGGTGGAAGCACTGCTTAAACAAACTAATCTATGGGATGTACGCAGGCAGAAACTTGGCGGATATTCAGGAGGTATGCGCCAGCGGTTTGGCGTAGCTGTGGCCCTCATTGGTAATCCAAAGATGATGATCGTAGATGAGCCAACTGCAGGACTGGATCCTGCCGAGCGGGTGCGTTTTCTCAACCTTCTCAGCGAACTAGGCGAAAATAGTGTAGTTATCCTTTCAACTCATATAGTTGAAGATGTCAGTGAGCTCTGCACAAGAATGGCAATTATCAACAAGGGACAAATTTTGCTTGAAGCTGAGCCTTTAAAAGCAATGGAAGGGCTACGGGGGCAGATTTGGCGGAAGGTTGTAGAAAAGAACACATTAACTCAGCTGGAGCTGGATCATAAAATAATTTCTACCAAATTATTTGGGGGGCGTACTGTAGTGCACATCTATAGCCCCGAAAATCCGGGGAATGGATTTGAATTGGTTGAGCCTGATCTTGAAGATGTTTACTTCAGCACAATGGACAGCCAACAGCAGAGGGAGGAGGAGCTAATAAGATGAAGTTCCCGGAGGTTTTTCGCTTTGAGTTTGCTTACCAGATACGCCGTCCCTGGACCTGGCTTTTCTTTGCCGTACTGACGATATTAAGTTTTCTAATGACAAGAGACGGCTCACTCTCTGAAGTACTATATGCAGAATTTTTTCTCAACTCCCCATTCTCCATTGCCAAAACCACAGTATTTGGCAGCCTGATCTGGCTTGTTATAGCTGCGGCAATAGCTGGGGAAGCAGCAGCGCGAGATGTGGTAACAGGTATGCATCCACTTATCTACACTACATCCATTAATAAATTATCCTACCTTGGTGGTCGGTTTCTTGCCGCTTTCTCTTTGAACGCCTTGATCCTGCTGGCAGTGCAGCTGGGTATCGTGATGGGAGTTTATTTGCCTGGAGTTGATGCTGAATTGATTGGACCATTTCGTCCTTCTGCATTTTTGACAGCCTATGGAATAATTTCACTCCCTAATGCATTTGCCGCTACAGCTATTCAATTCTTTTTTACATCACGCAGCGGCCGGGTCATGTCCGGCTACTTCGGAAGTTTCCTCCTTGTATTCATGGGGTTCTTTATTGCCGCAATCCTGCTTTACCATCGTAGCATAGGGACTCTCATTGACCCTATCGGTATGCGCTTTATTGTGGAAGATGTGGCGCATTTATGGACTACGGTTGAAAAAAACTGGCGGCTGCTTAAATTGGAGGGAATTGTTCTCAATAACCGTCTCGTATGGGTAAGTGTAGCTTTTTTAACCCTCTGCTTCACTTATTTAAGCTTTCACTTCGCACATCGTACAGAAACCAGCAGGTGGAGTCGCATGAAACAATTCCTTGGCAGGATTCTCCCAGGTCGTCGAGATGATTATCCTTCAGGCTCATATATCCCAACACCAGCCGGTATGTCCGTCTCGAGGAGAAGAACAATCTCTACTCCACAGGTATCGAGAACCTTTGGATTCGTTACCCATTTGCACCAGATATTTACCATCTCGTCAAAATCTTTTTGGGCAATAGCAAAAAGCTGGGCAGGAATCACTCTGCTTATAGGTATTCCGCTACTTACAATTCCTGTGCTGATCGATCAAACCGGATCTGTTATACCTGCTACCATACAAATCATAAGTGAATTAACAGCCTCAATGACTGATGAATTGAGCCGCTGGGTAATCATCCCCTTTCTCATAATTTTCTTTGCCGGAGAGCTGATCTGGTATGAACGAGACGCAAGGCTTGACGAGATCACAGACACTATTCCTGGTTCTGAATGGGCTCCCCTTCTTGGTAAATTCCTGGGGCTTGTCCTCGTGCTCACTCTTTTTATTACGCTCCAGACTACTGCTGGCATAATTACTCAGGCAATAAAAGGCTATCAGGAATTCGAAATAGAATTGTATTTGAAAATCATGTTTGGGCTTCAACTGCCAGAATACCTCCTGTTGGCACTACTTGCTTTTGTAGTGCATATTTATATGAACCATAAATATTTTGGGCACCTGGTGGCAATATTGGCCTATGTATTCATCATTCTTGCCTCCCTTTTTGGAATAGAGCATAATATGCTGATTTACGGAGCAAGTCCCGGATGGTCCTATACGGAAATGCGCGGCTTTGGAACCTCTCTCCTACCCTGGCTTTGGTTTAAATTTTATTGGGCCGCCTGGGCTGTTCTACTTGCTGTGTTGGCCCGGCTGCTTTGGGTACGTGGTAAGGAAAGCAGCCTGAATATTCGGATTGCTGTGGCGCGTCAACGATTCACACACACTACAGCGTGGACTGCCGTAATTGCGGTAATGCTTATGCTTTCAGTTGGAGGGTTTATATTCTACAATACTAATATCCTGAACGAGTACCTCACCACCTCCGATATTAAGGAGCGAAAGGCTGAATACGAGCTACAATATGGCCATTACAACAATATTGCGCAACCCGAGATTTTGGCTACTAAACTGCACGTTGAGATATATCCGGAGAAAAGAACTGCAGACATCAGAGGGACATATACACTAATAAATGATAGCTCCACAGAAATTGACTCTATTCATATAACTTCTCCGACAGGGGTTGATTTTACAACAGTAGCGTTTAATAAACCGGCTGCCAAAGTACTGCATGATAACCAGTTATATTATCAGATCTATAAACTTGAAAAACCACTTCAGCCTGATGACTCGCTGCAACTGAATTTTCAGGTATACGCTGAGCCAAATGGCTTCCGTGAAAGTGGAATAGACAATTCTATAGTTGAAAATGGCACCTACTTCACGAATGAGTGGTTACCAACAATTGGTTATCAGCCTGGCCGTGAGCTTATAAATGCCAGCGATCGACGCGAATATAAATTAACTGCGCAACCAATTATCCCCTCTCTCTATGATCTGGATGCCCGGCAGGATCGTGGCAGAGCTATGACTTTTGAAGCTGTTATGGGGACTCACATTGATCAGGTTGCCGTAGCTCCGGGCAAATTTCTTGGAACATGGACAGAAGGGGAACGCCGCTATTTTCACTATTCAACTGATCGAGCTGGGGGAGATTTGTCCTTCTTTTCAGCAAATTATGCTGTTCATGAAGAACGGTGGCAGAATCCTGATAGTGCAGATCAGGTGGTAGAGATCAGGATTTTTCACCATCCGGGGCACACATCGAACCTGGAGCATATGGTAAAGAGCATCCGTGCTTCTATGAATTATTATACCCGGCAGTTTGGAGCTTATAAAAATAACTATCTAACCGTTGTTGAGCGACCGGGTAACGGAAGAGGTATGCATGCTGACGCTGGAATGATCACTTATTCGGAAGGATTCTCTCTTTGGCAATCAAAGGCGAACCAGCTGACTCCTGATCATCCATTTGCGGTAGTGGCACATGAGGTTGCTCATCAATGGACTGTTCCCTATGCAAATGTTGAAGGTGCCCCTGTAATGTCGGAGAGTGTAGCCTGGTATTATGCGATGAAGGTTGTGGAGAATGAATATGGCCAAGAGCATCTCCAAAAGCTTCTAACCTGGATGCGAAATTCGAATCGACGGGAGATCCGCAGAGGTGAACCGTTGCTCCGGGGCCTTGATCCGTATATGTCATACCGCAAAGGACCTTTTGCGCTACATGCATTAAGTGAGTATGCAGGTGAGAAGCAGATAAATGAAGCATTGAGAAGCCTGCTGGAAAAGCATCGGCATGAAGAAGCCCCTCTGGCTACGACCCTGGACCTGTATCGCGAGCTGCAAACAGTGATCCCGGACTCCCTGAGGTACCTGCTACATGATCTTTTTGAGGTGAATACATATTGGAAGTTTGAGATTGAGCAAGGCCGGGCGAGACAATTAGAGGATGGCAATTGGGAGCTAACGCTTAATGTGGATGCACAAAAGGTAGTGCTTGATAGTGCCGGCGTGGAAATTGAAGTGCCGATGGATGACTGGGTGGAAATTGGGGTCTTTGCTCCAGGACCAACAAGTGAGAAGACCGGGGAACAGATTTATTTGCAGAAGCATCGCATCAGTTCAGGAAAGCAGGCAATTACTATTTCATTGCCACAGAAACCTGGTTCGGTAGATATAGATCCGTATCTCCTGCTACCAGTTTTAAAGGCAGATGATCATATTGAAAACGTAAATATTGAGTGATGAGAGCAATTAACCAACTGGTTTACTGGTATGGAATATTTCGTTGATAAGAATTCAGTAGTACGAAAGATCTGGGGAAGCAGTGATACCATACTTTTCATATTCGCTGGTGCCTCGGCAGAATTTGCTCTTAACAAAGCCGTTGACTGGTTATTTTATACAGGTCGACTTCCAAACGATCCACTTGGGAGGTTATTTTCAACAGTTTCTTATGCCAGGGCAATAGTTTTCTCTGAGAATCAATCTGCCATACGTGCTATTGATGCCATGGCAGCTATACATGCCGACGTTGAAGCAAAGCGCGGCGCAAGAATTCCTGACTGGGCTTACAGGGATGTGCTATTTATGCTCATTGATTATTCTATACGAGCATATGAAGTGCTGGAACGGGAGCTTGAAATAAATGAAAAGCAGGAAGTATTCCGGGTTTTTTACCATGTAGGAAGCAGAATGGGTGTAAAAGGATTACCTGAAGGTTTTGAAGAATGGGAAAAAATGCGGAAAGATCACCTGCAGCAGAATCTTCAGTTCAGCCATTTCACTAAGGAACTCTTCAGCCAGTATCGCAAACATCTTGGAGCTATACGCTATAGATTACTACTGGAGGCACAGGCACTGGTGGTTCCGCAAAAGGTACGGGATTACCTCAGTTTCCGTAAATTCTCACTTCTGTATCCTATGATCAGATTATATAAGCTGAGCAGAAATATGAAAATTGATTGGTTATTAAAATCCCTGATCCTGCCATCCAAATATAAGAATCAGATTAAGGAATTGGATGATGTGCCGGCTAATGTACGTTTTTGACCTCTTCAGTGAGATAACCAAGCCATTTATGTCCAGAAGAATATTTTAATTATCGCTTTATCTATACCCTCTACTAGTTATATAGTATAATTTACTATTTTCGGCAACAACAAGTTGATTAAGAGATCAAGAAAAAATGAAAGCAGTTATTTACAACAAAAAGAGCTTACCTGATAAATTAATTTTTCTTGATGTGGATAAACCTACACCAGGCGATAACGAGGTTTTGATAAAAATATTTGCAGCATCTGTAAATGCAGCGGATTACAGATCAATGAAATTGGGTATTATACCGAAGAGAAAGATCTTTGGAGCTGATGTAGCCGGTAAAGTTGAGTCTGTAGGCAAAAACATCCGACAATTTAAACACGGGGATGAAGTGGTCGGAGACCTTTCTGATTGTGGTTTTGGAGGTTTCGCTGAATATGCTGTAGCTACGGAAAAAACATTAAGCATTAAACCGAAAAACTTACCATTTGAAGAAGCTGCTGCTTTACCCATGGCAGCAGTTACAGCCCTACAAGCATTACGTGATAAAGGTCATGTCCAAAAAGAGCAGAAAGTATTGATCGTGGGAGGTAGTGGCGGCGTGGGAACTTTTGCCATACAGCTTGCAAAGTATTTTGGCGCAGTAGTTACTGTTGTATGCAGTACAAGAAATATTGAGCAGGCAATTTCTTTAGGAGCAAACAATGTTATTGATTACAACAACCAGGAATTCTATAAAAACAATAGTCGCTATGATCTTATACTGGCTGTAAATGGAAACTATTCGCTTTTTGCCTATAAAAGGATTTTCAAGCAATATTATATGTTGTTAAAAATCATTTTAATGATATTATATTTTTCAAAAATTGATATTAACAAAATTTTTTAATGATTCTTATTGCTTTTTTGTGCAAACGGTTGCAACTTATCTTTTATACCAAACAAAACAACTATGAAAATCCCTTTACTCAAGTCATTTCAAATTAAACTACGGCTGCTAATTCCCTGTCTGGCATTAGTATGCTTTACCATGAGTGGAGCATGGGCACAGGAGCGAACTGTCTCTGGTACATTAACTTCTGTTGAAGATGGGCAACCTTTACCGGGAGTAAGCGTGGTCCTGAAAGGAACTTCTATCGGTACAGTAACTGATATCGATGGAAAATATAAAATCTCCGTTCCTTCCGACGGCGGGGTTATAGTATACTCTTTTATTGGCCTTACTACAAAGGAGGTTGAAGTAAATAATCAGTCTGTTATTGATGTACAAATGGAAGAAAATGTTTTGGCACTTTCTGAAGTAGTTGTAACCGGTTATACCACTCAAAGAAAAAAGGATATAACAGGTGCAGTTTCAGTTGTTGAGCCTGAAGAGCTAAAAGCTGTTGCTGCTGCTTCTTTCACCCAGCAACTTGAGGGAAGAGCTGCAGGTGTAACTGTAGGTACTTCCGGTGCGCCTGGTGCAGGTGTAAATGTTCGTATCCGTGGTATAAGTACATTTGGAAATAACGACCCATTAGTTGTAGTTGATGGTGTACAGATGAATTCAGCTTATATGAATTCTATTAATCCAAATGATATTGAGAGCATTCAGATTCTGAAGGATGCCTCTGCCGCATCTATTTATGGATCAAGGGCGAGTAATGGGGTTATCATTATAACTACCAAAAAAGGCCATGCTGGTGAGACTAAAGTCAGTTATGATGCATATCATGGCTCTCAGACAGTTGGAAGGACAATGGACCTGCTGAATCCTACCGAATATGCCGACATGATCTGGCAAAGTTATGGCAATGCCAACCAAACCCCTCCTTCTGCAATGTATGGCGATGGTGCTTCTCCGGTGCTGCCTAATTACATATGGCCATCAGGAGCTATGACAGTCGATGAATCAACTTATTCCAATGATCCCAGCAATCTTAATTTAATTACAAGGGCTAATCAAGAAGGTACAGACTGGTACGACGAAATTTTCCGCTCAGCACCTATAAGCTCTCATAACATTAATATTTCCGGAGGAACAGACAAAAGCAGGTTTAATCTGGGGATGAATTATTTTGATCAGGAGGGCACAGTAATTCATAACTATTTTAAAAGAGGTACTATCCGTGCAAACAGTGAATTTAAAGTAAAGGATGCAATAACAGTCGGAGAAAACTTTCAGATCAGTTTTATTGAGGAAGTGGGTATACCTGGGGGTAACCAGAATGAAGGGAATCCAATTTCAATGGCTTACAGGATGCAATCTATTGTTCCGGTATATGATATTGCCGGTAATTTTGCCGGAGCCAAGGGTGCTAATTTAGGGAATGCCAACAATCCGGTTGCACAACTTTATAGAAACAAGGATAATAAAGGCAGATATGCCCGGATCTTTGGTAATGTATTTGCACAGGTAGATTTCTTAAAGGATTTCTCTGCCAGAACAAGCCTTGGAATTGATTATGGAACAGGCTACAGATATGCATTTAACTTTAGAAATATAGAAGCTGCAGAGCCTTCAGCATCAAATAGTTATAACGAACATTCAAATTATAACTTTGGCTGGATATGGACCAATACCTTAAATTATAGCAAGACTATTGGTGACCTGCATAATGTAACAGCTTTGGTAGGTTATGAAGCTTTATTAAATCAGGGCAGAGGATTAGGCGGTAGCAGGGCTAATTATTTTACAACTACACAGACAGCCTGGGGACTTAATTCTATTGCAGATCCTGCAAGCCAGACAAACTATAGCTACGCATACTTTAACGCTCTGGCATCAGCATTTGGAAGAATTGATTATACATATAATAATAAATACTTAGTAAATGTTACTGTCAGACAAGACGGTTCTTCTCGATTTGGAGATGAGAAATATGCCACATTCCCTGCAGCAAGTATTGGATGGAGGGTATCCCAGGAAGGCTTCCTGCAAAATGTTGATTTTATCGATGATCTAAAAATTCGTTATGGTTGGGGCAAAACAGGCAATCAGTATATCCGTGATGGTAATGCCTATAGTATCTATGGTGGTGGACCTGGCCGTACATTCTATGATTTGGGTGGCACAAACAATTCAATTAGAACAGGTTATGCCCAGATTTCTCTTGGTAACCCGGGAACAAGGTGGGAATCTCAGACTTCTAATAACATAGGTCTGGATGCAAGTTTATTTGCCGGAAAACTGGAAATCATATTGGATGTTTATAAAAGGGTCACAGAAGATCTATTATTTAATCCTGCATTACCGGGAACTGCCGGTTTAGCTCAGCCTCCATATATTAATATAGGTTCCATGCAGAATAAAGGGATTGATTTGGCTATCAACAACCGTGGAATTATAGCAGGAGGATTAACCTATGATATAGGATTTAATATATCTCATTATAAAAATGAAATCCTAACAGTTTCAGGTACTGAGTCTGGTTTCTTTACCAGTGCAGGTTCAAGGTTTGGTAACATTGCTATGAACCAGCCAGGAGGATCAATGGGACAGTTTTATGGATTCCAGATTTTAGGGATATTCCAGAACCAGGCGGAAGTTGATGCGGCCCCTGCTCAGGCCGGAGCTGGCGTCGGTAGATTTAGATTTGCCGATGTAAACGGAAGGGATTCGGAAGGTTTATTAACCGGATTGCCTGATGGGATAATTGACGATGCAGATCGTACATTTATCGGCAATCCTCATCCTGACTTCACCTATGGTTTTAACCTGGGATTAAATTATAAAGGATTTGATTTTACTACATTCTTTCAGGGTGTATATGGCAATGATATTTATAACTACACTAAATGGTGGACCGATTTTAATTCATTCCAGGGTAACAGAAGCCAAAGAATGCTGGACGAATCATGGACACCTGAAAGGGGTACCAGTGCTACATTGCCTATGCTTGATGCTTCAGACGATTTTAGTAATTCCGTATCTCATAGCTATTATGTAGAAAAAGGATCTTATTTAAGAGCACGAAATGTCCAATTAGGCTATACTCTACCCCATGCTAAAATAGGTAAAGTTGGTTTGGATAACCTGAGGCTATATGTTCAGGCTCAAAACCTGTTTACCATTACCAACTATTCGGGAATGGATCCGGCAATTTCACAACAAGGCTTTGGAGAAAATTCTGACCGTACGGTCGGTATTGACTATGGCAATTATCCAACTCCAAAAACCTATTTACTTGGAGTAAGTGCAACATTTTAATTAAAGAATTATGAAAAAGATAGCTTATATATTTAGTTCGATTCTTCTTGCCAGCATCATATTATTTGCTTGTAGTGAAGACTTTCTTGACAGGCCTCCTATTGGCGGCTTAGATGCGGCCACACTGGCCACTCCTGAAGGAGCTGACGCTGCTTTAGTAGCAGCTTATTCGATGCTTGATGGATGGGAAAACAGCTGGGCGGCAGGTGATCCATGGAGAAGCGCCGCAAATAACTGGGTTTATGGCGGGGTTGCTTCTGATGATGCTTATAAAGGTACTGATGCGGGTGACCAAACCGACATTAATCCTATAGAAAAATATACCTGGTCACCATCCAACCCTTATTTCCGCACAAAATGGAGGGTCTTATATGAAGGTATCTCCAGATCAAATGCAGTGATAAGGTTAGCAGGGTCTGTTGAGGCCTTAACCGATATTCAGAAAAATCAATTAATTGCAGAGGCACGTTTCTTAAGAAGCCATTATCATTTTGAGGGAAAAAAGATGTGGAATAACATTCCATGGGTGGATGAAACAGCCACAACCAATTTTAATATTCCTAATGACCAGGATGTATGGCCAATGATTGAGGCTGATTTTCAATTTGCTTATGACAATTTACCAGTATCACAAGCTGACGTAGGAAGGTCTACAAAATATGCTGCTTCTGCTTATCTGGCAAAAGCTCATATGTATCAGCAGGAATATGGGGAAGCACTGCCTTTATTGAATGAGATCATCAACAGCGGACTTTATTCTTTAAATCCTGAATTTCATACAAATTTTAGAGTAACAGGTAACAACAGTCAGGAGTCTCTATTTGATATACAATTTTCCGTAAATGATGGAGAGGCTGAAAGTCAAAATGGAAATTATGGAGAGGCTCTTAATTACCCTTATGGTGGTGGCCCCGGAGAATGCTGTGGCTTTTATCAGCCTAGCCAAAATCTGGTGAATGCTTTTCAGGTTGACCCTGTTACAGGTTTGCCCTTACTTGATACTTTTAACGATAGTGATGTAACAAATGATGACGGAATAGCATCTACTGATCCATTTGCACTCCATACCGGTCCGCTAGATCCAAGATTGGACTGGACGGTTGGCAGAAGAGATATACCCTACCTTGATTGGGGACCACATCCTGGTTCAAACTGGATACGTGATCAATCTTATGGTGGTCCTTACAGCCCAAAGAAACATGTTTTCTATGAAGAAGAAAAAGGTACAAATTCTACTTCTACAGGTTGGGCACAAGGCCCCAATGCCAATAACTATACCCTGATAAGATATGCCGATGTTTTACTAATGGCTGCGGAAGCAGAAGTAGAAATCGGTAGCTTAACAAGGGCTATGGACCTGGTAAACCTGGTGAGAGCAAGAGCTGCAAACCCTGATGGATTTGTTCTTGATGAAGATGGTAATCCTGCGGCTAATTATATGGTTGGTTTATATACAACATTCCCTAGTCAGGATTATGCACGCAAGGCTGTTAGATTTGAAAGAAGATTAGAGCTTGCTATGGAAGGTCACAGACTCTTTGATCTTGTAAGATATGGCGAAGCAGCTCCGGTACTTAATGCTTATTTAGCTGTCGAGCAAACAAAAAGGCAATATCTTCAGGGTGCAACATTTACCGCTGGGGTTAATGAATATTTTCCAATACCTTATGAAGAAATTGTAAATAGTATGGTTGATGGTCAGGTTACATTAAAGCAAAACCCTGGATATTAATTAATTTTTTATAATTTCATTTTAGTAAAAAGAGGTGGCAAATGCTGCCTCTTTTTATAAATTTATTTTTCTGATATCCTCTCATAATATGTTACGATTTTTTTATATATGGACATTTTTAGCTTTAGTTGGGTTGGTTAGTTGTTCTGATAATGTAAAACATAATGAGACAGTCAGCTCTTCCTATACTGCTCCCACTGACCCTCTCTTTATTAAATTAGAACCTGCGGAAACCGGGATAAATTTTGTCAACAGAGTCATCGATGAAGAGAAATTTAATATTCTCTCCTATAGAAATTTTTATAATGGTGCAGGTGTATCCATAGGAGATATAAATAATGATGGCCTGGCCGATATATTTTTTACTTCTAATAAAGAAATCAGCAGATTATACCTTAACAAAGGAAACTGGCAGTTTGAAGATATCACTGAAAAAGCCGGAGTTGGAGGAAAAAGATCATGGACCACCGGAGTAACAATGGCTGATGTTAATGGAGATGGATTTTTAGACATATATGTTTGCAATTCGGGTGACCAGCAGCATGCAAATAAAGAAAATGAGCTATATATAAATCAGGGCGATCTTTCTTTTAAAGAAGAAGCTACATCTTACGGGCTTAATGATCAGGGCTTCACTACCCATGCTATATTTTTTGATTATGATCTTGATGGGGATCTGGATTGCTATGTACTGAACAATAGCTTTAAAGATGTAAGAAGTTTTTCCGTTACCACAGATGCCCGAGAGGTACGGGATCCTTTAGGTGGTGATAAACTCTACAGAAATGATAATGGTAAATTTCTTGATATAAGTGAAGAAGCTAACATATTTGGTAGCAGAATTGGTTTTGGTTTAGGGATCACTGTTGGTGATATAAATGGTGATATGTATCCTGATCTATATATTAGTAATGACTTTTTTGAAAGAGATTATTTATATATAAACCAAAAGGACGGAACCTATAAAGAAGATCTTATTGATCGAATAGGCCATACTTCCTTAAATAGTATGGGTGCTGATATAGCAGATATTAATAATGATGGATTCATTGATCTTTTTAGCACTGATATGCTACCGGAAAGCGATTATAGGGTAAAGACGATGACGAAATTCGAGGATTATTCTGTTAGTGAAATAAAAACAAATAATGCTTTTCATCACCAATTTGTACAAAATGCCCTGCAGGTAAATTTGGGAAATGGAAAATTTAGTGAAACCGCTTTTTTATCCGGGGTAGCCGCAACCGACTGGAGCTGGGCAGCATTAATCTTTGATTTTGAAAATGATGGCTGGAAAGACATCCTGGTTTCTAATGGGATCTATAAAGATATCACTGACCAGGATTTCATCAATTTTATAGCAGATAAAGATAAGGTACGTGAAATCGTTCTAAAGAAGAATAAATTTGATTTCAGGGATTTCCTTGAATACCTTCCTTCGACAAGACTTTCTAATTATGCTTTTATAAACAACAGGGACTTAACGTTTACAAATAATTCTCATGAATTAGGTTTGGGACAACCCAGCTTTAGTAACGGAGCTGCTTATGGCGACCTTGATAATGATGGTGATCTTGATTTAGTGATTAACAATGTCAATATGGAAGCTTTCCTCTATAGGAATGAAAGTGAAAAAATAAATAACAATAATTTTCTAAAATTCGAATTTAAAGGTTCCGGAATAAATACTTTCGGAACTGGTTCAGAGGTTAAAATCTATACTAACGGTACATTTCAGGTAATGCAACTTTTTCCTTCCAGGGGGTTTCAAAGCTCTGTAGAACCAAAATTAATATTTGGAATGGGAGAAATCAGTAAAGCAGATTCGGTAGTGGTAATCTGGCCAAATTTAAAAAAGCAGGTCCTTTTAAATGTAGATGCCAATCAAACAGTAGTTTTAAATGAATCTGAAGCTTCAATTCCATTTGTATCTGCCTCTGAATCAAAGAATGCATTATTTACAGAAGCTAAAGATATTCTTGTTAATGAGGTAGTGCATAAAGAAAATCTATTTATTGATTTTAACCGGGAATGGCTCCTTCCCAGGATGCTTTCTACAGAAGGCCCTAAAATGATCAAAGGAGATGTAAATAATGATGGGCTAGATGATATCTTTCTCGGTGGGGCTTACGAAGATCCTTCAAAACTATTGCTGCAGATACCTTCCGGTAAATTTATTCAATCCAAGCAAGCTGCTTTTGAAAATGATCAGAAATTTGAAGATGCCGGTGCTATTTTTATAGATATTGATGATGACAATGATCTTGATCTGATTATTACTTCAGGGGGCAATCAATTTCCAGTCGGTTCACCCGAACTTTTGGTAAGGCTTTATCTTAATGATAGTAAAGGGAATTTTACACGGACAGATAAACATCTTCCTCAGATCAGTGTGAATGCTGCTTGTATAGCTGCCATTTCCAATGAAAATCAGCAGGATATTTTTATAGGAGGAAGAGTTATCCCCGGAAAATATGGCCATAATCCCAGGAGCTATCTTTTACGAAATGTAAACGGAGATTTAAAAGATGTAACTCCTACAGAACTTAAAGAACCAGGAATGGTGACTGATGCTGTATGGTCTGATTATGATAAAAATGGATTAGTTGATCTAATTGTTGTCGGAGACTGGATGCCTGTCACTTTTTTTAAAAATGACGGCAAGCAACTCAGAAAGGAGTTTGAGGTAGCAAACAGCTCAGGATGGTGGAATACTATTGAAGCTACTGACCTTAACCTTGATGGGCAGCCAGACTATGTACTCGGTAACTGGGGATTAAACAGTAAATTTCATGCTACTCCGGAAAAACCCATTAAAGTTTATATAAATGACTTTGATAATTCCGGAAACACTGATTTTGTCCTCACAATGTATGCAGAAGATGGAAATAGCTATCTTTTTCATTCCAAACCTGATTTGATCACTCAGATGCCATCATTAAAAAAGAAATTTATCCAATACTCCTCCTATGCTAATAAATCTTATGAACAGGTTTTTGATAAACAACAACGTGAAGGAGTCATTGAAAAATCTTTAGTTAATTTAAATACTTCAATTCTCATAAATAATGGTAATGAAGGTTTTCAGCTAAAAGAACTTCCGCTTGAGGCTCAATTAGCTCCTGTATACGGAGTTTTAATAGATGATTTTAATAATGACAGTATACCAGATATTCTATTGGCAGGGAATTTATCTTCCTTAAAACCTGAAATTGGAAAAATGGATGCCAATTATGGTGTAGTATTACTGGGTAACAAAGATATTGAATATCAGTCACTTACACCCACACAAACAGGGATGTTTATAGATGGCGAGGTAAGGGATATTATTAATATTAAACAGCTTAATCAAAAAGGGGAACTAAATGACTTATTATTCTTTTCCAGAAATAATGATAAGCCGAAGGTTTATAAATTGAATAAAAAAGTTAATCAGGTTTTATAGCAGCTAAATGACCGTTTTACATTTCAACAGGTTTTTTGTCATTCCAGCAATCATAATGCTGCTACTATCTTCATGTGACAGGAATAAAGCTTTATTTAAAGAAATTCCACAAGAAAATTCCGGGATTACATTCTCAAATATAATCACCGAAAGTGATACCCTGAATATCCTCAATTTCGAATATATATATAATGGAGGCGGAGTAGCTATAGCAGATTTTAATAGTGATGGTTTGCAGGATATTTATTTCACGGGTAATCAGGTAGAAAATAAATTATACCTTAATAAAGGTGATTTTAAATTTGAGGATATAACACAAAAAGCGCAAGTAGGGGGAGATGGTAAATGGTCTTCCGGAGTCGCTGTCATTGACATTAATCTCGATGGCCTGATGGATCTTTATGTTGCAGTTACAGCTAAAAAAACCAAAAAAGATCGCAAAAACCTACTTTTTGTGAATCAGGGATTAGATGAAAACGGTATTCCTTCTTTTAAAGAACTGGCTGATGAATATGGCATTGCTGATTCCGGACATTCTACCAATGTAGCTTTTTTCGATTATGATAATGACGGGGACCTGGATCTATTTGTGCTGACAAATAAAGTAGACCCATACCCCAATAATTACCGGTATAAACTGGTGGATGGCTCCTCCCCTTCTACCGACAGGCTTTATCGTAACGACTGGAATGAAAAACTTAAGCATGCTTTTTTCACGGATGTTTCTAAAGAGGCCGGAATATTAATTGAAGGTTTTGGGTTGGGTGTCAATATCACAGATATCAATCGTGATGGCTGGAAAGATATCTACATCACCAATGATTTTGTCTCGAATGATCTGATGTACATCAATAACGGTGACGGAACCTTTACCGATAAAGCCAAAGAATATTTTAAACATACGAGCAATTCTGCAATGGGAAATGATGTAAATGATATAAATAATGACGGATTAGTTGATTTTATAGCTTTAGATATGTTGCCCGCTGATAATTATCGTAAAAAGCAGCTCATGGGTGCCAATAACTATCATACATATATCAATAATGATAAATATGGTTATAATTATGAATTTGTCAGAAATACCCTCCAGTTAAACCAAGGTGCTATACCAAATACAGAAAAGCAATCATTTAGTGAAATTGGCCTTTTGGCAAATATTGCAGAAACAGACTGGAGTTGGGCTCCTTTAGTTGTTGATTTTGATCATGATGGATATAGGGATCTAATTGTAACCAATGGTTTTCCAAAAGATATAACTGATAAAGATTTTATTTCCTTCAGAGCCCAAAGCTCAACCTTTGCCTCAAAGAGCTTTATGTTAAAGCAAATTCCGGTAGTAAAAATCAAGAACTACGCGTTCCGTAATAATGGTGATTTGACCTTCAACAATGTAACAGATGACTGGGGATTTTCTGCGCCAACTTTTTCAAATGGAGCGGCATATGCTGATTTAGATAATGATGGTGATCTTGATATTGTGATCAACAATATTAATGATCCGGCAATGCTTTACAGAAATCTTTTGAAAGAACGTAAAACTGAAAATAGCAATTATCTGAGGATAAAATTTACAGGGAGCGATGAAAACCCTTTAGGTTTAGGGGCTTTTGTAGAGCTAAATTATGGTGAAGGTAAGAAGCAGGTCTATGAACATACACTTTACCGGGGGTACCTGTCGAGCATTGAAAATTTTGCTCATTTCGGATTAGGATCAGAGCCTGAGGTAAAAGAAATAAAAATTATATGGCCGGATGGTAAATGGCAGCTTATAAATAACGTTAAAGCCAATCAGGTTTTAACAGCAGATATAAAAGCTGCCACTGTTCCTAAAACATCACCCATAGTCACCAAACAAATTTTCACTGATATAAGCGATTCATTAAATATAACTTTTGTACATCAGGAGCCTGATTTTGTTGACTTTAATATTCAAAAACTGCTTCCTCATAAACTCTCACAATATGCACCTGGAATTGCTGTAGGAGATGTTAACAGCGATGGCCTGGATGATATTTTTATTGGAGGTTCCAGGGATCATAAAGGAAAGTTTATGGTGCAAAAAGCTGATGGAACTTTTGAAGAAAAAGATCTACTGCCAGATCCGGATAATAAATTAAAAGAGCAGGAAGATATGGGTATCCTCCTCTTTGATGTAGATGGTGATGGCCACCTTGATCTATATATCGCAAGTGGCAGCAATGAAAAAGAAGCCCAATCAGAAGCTTATCAGGATCGTTTATATCTTAATAACGGCAAGGGAGAATTTATCTTAACAAAAGAAGCCCTGCCTGCAAATTATACAAGCTCTTCTTGTGTAAAGGCCGCTGATTTTGACAAAGACGGTGACCTGGATTTATTTGTTGGAGGTAGAGTAGATCCTGATAAATATCCTAATCCGGTAACCAGTTCTTTACTCTTAAATAATTCTGAAACAGGTAAACCAAGATTTACAGATGTTTCTGAAAAAATTGCCCCTGCACTTATTAATGCAGGATTAGTTTGTGATGCTCTATGGACAGATTTTGATAATGATGGATGGATTGACCTTATATTGGCAGGTGAATGGATGCCAGTTACATTTCTAAAGAACAAGAAAGGGTATTTTGAAAATCAAACTTCTGCGACAGGAGTAGAAAACTACGTCGGATGGTGGAATAGCATTTCATCCGGTGATTTTGACAGCGACGGCGATATGGATTATGTAGTAGGAAACCTGGGGTTAAATACCCTGAACAAAGCTTCTGATGATGAGCCTATATCTGTTTATGCCAAGGATTTTGATGAAAATGGTAGCTATGACATGATACCTACAGTTTATTACCCTGATTCAAATGGAGTTAAAAATGAGTATACTTTTCATGGAAGATCAGACCTGATAAAACAGATATTAAAAATGAGAGCCCGGTTTCCGTTATATAGGGATTTGGGAAGTGCAGCATTTGATAAGGTACTTACTGAAGAGGAGTTAAATGGAGCCCTTGTTCTAAGAGCAAATTATATGAAATCTTCCTGGATAGAAAATATAGGGAATGGCAAGTTCAAGATGCACGCTTTGCCCGCTGAGGCTCAATTTGCACCCATATTTGGAATGATAGCAGATGATATTGATCAGGATGGGAATCTTGACATTTTAGCTGTAGGAAATGACTTTGGGAATGAAGTACAGGTAGGTCGGCTGGATGCATTAAATGGTTTATTTCTTAAAGGAAACGGCAAAGGGTCATTTAACCCGATTCCTGCTTCTCAAAGCGGTTTCTATGTTCCGGGGAATGCTAAGGGATTGGCCGGTTTAAGAAATAAGAATGGAAAACAATTAATATCTGCTTCCCAAAACAGAGGCCCACTACTCATCTTTAAAAATAATTTGAAGAACAGATATTTCAGGTTGGAACCAGCGGATATTTTTGCTTTATTGTATTACGAAAATGGTGCTATACAAAAGGTGGAAAAACCAATTGGGTCTTCATTTTTATCCCAGTCTGCAAGGGATATAAATATAACTTCAAAAGTGCAAAAAATTGAAGTGGTTGATTTTTTGGGAAATAAAAGAGAGCATAAAATTGAAGAAAGTTATCACTGAGATGAAAACAATAAATTTACTTGTCTTAACATTTGTGGCAGTTTTTTTCTCTTGCCAATTTCAGCAGGAGAAGCCTGTAATACCTTTTAATGGAGATGACCCTGCTGTTTTACAGAACAGTGTTAAGAAGTTAACAGATGTCATTGTTTATGATATATTTTCACCACCTGTAGCAAGCAGGATCTATGCCTATACAAGTCTGGCTGCTTATGAAGCCATTCGTTATCAGGACGGACAAAATTATCCTTCTTTAACAGCTAAATTTCATGGCTTTGAAAATATGCCGCAACCCGATGCCACCTTATCTTATTCATTTCCTTTGGCAGGAATTAAAGCTTATATGACTGTAGCCAAAGAAATAACCTTCTCAATTGACACACTAAAGTCTTTTGAACAAGATCTATATGAAAAGTATTCTTCTGTTTTGGATAAAGAAACATTTGACAGGTCCCTGGATTTTGGAGAAAAAGTAGGAGAAACAATTTTAAAAAGAGCAGCAACTGATCAATATAAAGAAACCCGCGGATATGCCCGCTATACCATCCAGGAAAGAGAGGATAGATGGAAACCCACAGCCCCTGATTATGAAGATGCAGCTGAACCTTACTGGTCTCATATAAAACCTCTGGCAATGGATTCGGCCAGACATTTTGAAGCAAAATCTCCTGTACCATACAGCTCCGATAAAGCAAGCAAATTTTATGAGGAAGTATTTAAAGTATATAAAATAGGAAATAGTTTAACTAAAGAACAGCAGGAAATAGCCACTTTTTGGGATGATAATCCATTTGTTTCACATCATAAAGGACATTCCATGTATGCCCGGAAAAAAATGACACCTGGCGGACATTGGATGGCTATAGCGACTCTGGCAGCACAGAAAACAGATAAAAACCTTCTACAGACAGCAGAAGCTTATGCTCTGACTTCCTCAGCCTTATTTGAGGGATTTATTTCCTCTTTTGAAGAGAAATACAGGAGTCATGTCGTCAGACCAATTACTTTTATAAATGACCATATTGATGCTACATGGGAACCATATTTACAGACCCCACCTTTCCCTGAATATTCCAGTGCTCATGGCACAATTTCTGCCTCCGCAGCAACTGTACTGACTAATCTGTTTGGGGATAATTTTGCGTATACTGATACCACGGAAGTAGAATACGGTATGGGAAAAAGAAGTTTTAATTCTTTTGCTGAAGCAGCAAAAGAAGCAGCTTATAGCAGATACTATGGCGGGATACATTATATATTTACTTGTGAAGAAAGCTCAGTTCAGGGGATGAAAGTGGGCAACCTTGTTCTTCAAAAAGCAGGAAAAATTCAAAAAGAAGATTCAAAAGTAGTTCTGGTTACGGACAGGAAATTCAATTAAATCAGAAGTTACTATCTCCAAAAGAGATTGTTTCACAATGGTCTCCTCATACTGACTGAACTCATCTACTATTGTAAAGTAATGGAATTGAAAGACAAAATCTTAAATCTTTGTTAATCTATATTTGTCATCGTAAGATAAACCGGATTACCAACTTCAATATTTTTTCCTGTTGGTGTGATTTTACCTGATTGCTTATCGCGTTTAAAGATCACAATATTGTCACTATTCTGATTTGCTACCAGTAGATAATTTCCTGTAGGATCAATAATAAAATTGCGTGGCGTTTTGCCCATAGATGAATGTCTGTCAACCAATGTGAGTGTGCCATTTTTTTGATCAATGGAGTAAATTACAATTTCGTTTGCCTCTCCCCTGTTCGATGCATAAAGAAATTTGCCATCCGGTGAAATTCTTATTTCCGCTCCGCTAACCTCACCCTTAAACTCTTCGGGCTCCATTGAGATCGTCTGAAGATGCGTTAGTTTACCTTTTTTATGTTTAAAAACAGCCACATCTGCAGTTAATTCAAATACTGCATAGGCAAAATCACCTGCTCCATCAAAAGTAATATGGCGAGGGCCTGAACCTGGAGTTACCTCCGTAAAAGGTACCTCTGCTTTCTTTAAAGGATTACTTCTTATCTCTGGATTATATGCATATGCATAAATTTTATCAGTGCCCAAATCTCCCACGAAGAGATAATTTCCATCAGGTGTAAATACTGTTGAATGGACATGAGGCTTCTCCTGCCGTTCTTCGTTGACACTACTACCCTCATGATCAATAGTCTGTACAGGAATTCCTAAAGCACCATTTTCTTCTCGTGTAAAAACGGTCAAATTACCTCCTGAATAATTTCCGACAAAAACATGCCCACCCTTTTTACTTACAGTGACATAACAAGGATCACCCCCTTTCGAAGGCTGCTGATTGATCTTTTTAAGGGTAGCATTTGATGCATCAAACGCATAAGCACTCACTGCACCCTCCTTATGTAATTCATTTACAGCATAGATATTTTTTGCATCAGGACTTACGGTAACAAAAGAAGGATTTTCAATATCCTTAGCTATATACTCCTGAATCAATTCACCAGTCTGATTATCAAAGCGGTACAAATAAATTCCTTCACTTTTTCCGGAGGTATAAGTGCCTACCAATATATAAAAAGACTGTTCATTATTAGTTTGGGCCAGAAGTAATAAAGGTGTTAATATTAATAGCGCCAGGACAATAACAGTAGGATTTAATAGATTCATTTTTAGCTTAAATTAAGTTTATGGAAACATCTTTTCCAACTCTTCTCTGAATATATCACATTCTTAAATCTGTTGCAAGCAAAGCAATATAAGTAACTAAATACACAGGCTGTTTTTTCTTTATAGGACATTTGTTAATTTGCCGAAGGTGCGTTAGTGATTGATGAAACATGAATAAATTAAAAGTTGCAGCTGCACAATTTGAGCCAAAAAACGGCAATAAAGAATATAACCTTTCTGTCATTGAAAGGTTAACTGCCCAGGCAAAAGAAAATGGTGCTGAGGTTATCAGCTTTCATGAGCTATCTGTTACGGCTTATACTTTCCTTAAAGATCTTTCATTTGAAGAACTCTCAAATATTTCAGAGACTGTACCCCAGGGTGGTAGTACACAGAAACTTATAGAAATTGCAAAAAAATATGATATTACCATCCTTGCAGGATTAGTTGAGAGGGATGATGATAAATTATACAACACCTATATCTGTATAAATAAAGATGGGCTTCTGGCAAAATCACGAAAGATCCATCCCTTTATCAACCCATATCTTTCATCCGGTACTGAATATGTTACTTTTGAATTAAAAGGATGGAAATGCGGGATATTGATCTGCTATGACAATAATGTGGTGGAAAATGTAAGAGCTATAACGTTATTGGGAGCTGATGTTATTTTTGCACCCCATGTTACTATGTGTACCCCTTCTACAATGCCAGGCCGTGGTTTTGTTGATGATGCACTTTGGCAAAAACGTTTAACTGATCCTGAACCTCTTAGAAAAGAATTTGACGGTCCAAAAGGAAGGGAGTGGCTTATGCGCTGGCTTCCTGCCAGAGCTTATGATAATGGTGTTTACTATATTTTTACTAATCCCATTGGTTATGACGGTGATCAGTTGAAAAATGGAAATTCATTAATTCTTGATCCTTTTGGTGACATTTTAATAGAGATCAAAAGTTTCGATGACTCAATAGGTGTAGCAACTATTACCGCAGATAAATTAAAATTGGCCGGGGGCTATCGATATAGAAATGCCCGAAAGCCAAACCTTTATAAAGATATTCTTGGTGCAGATCATATATCAGAAACAAAACCTATCTGGTTATCTAAACATAAAACTGACTTAAAATAAAACTTTATGCGACCCTATATACTAGCAGAAACAAACTGGAAAGCCCTTAAAGATCAGCATGTAGAACTCGTTATATTACCCTGGGCGGCTACCGAGGCGCATAATTATCACCTGCCTTACGCTACAGATATTATTGAAGCAGATGCTATCGGAGCTGAATCTGCTAAAATAGCATGGGAAAAAGGAGCCAAAGTAATGGTTCTTCCAACAATTCCCTTTGGTGTTAATACGGGACAGCCTGATATTAAGCTGGATATTAATATAAATCCAAGTACCCAATTAGCCATCTTAAAAGATATTCTTGCTGTACTCAGCGGCCAGGGCATCAGGAAATTCCTGATCCTCAATAGCCATGGGGGCAATGATTTTAAGCCTATGTTAAGAGAGCTTGGCCTTCTCTTTCCGGAAATGCTTCTAGTATCCTGCAACTGGTTTCAAACTCTTGATAAGATGAAATTCTTTGAGGAACCAGGAGATCATGCTGATGAGATGGAAACAAGCCTGCTCCTTTATCTTCAGCCAGAGTTAGTACTACCTTTAGAAGAGGCTGGTGACGGAAAAGAGAATAAATCAAAAGTAAAAGCAATAAGGGAAGGCTGGGCCTGGTCGGAAAGAAAATGGTCAATGGTAACAGCTGATACCGGTATCGGAAACCCTAAAAAAAGTACTGCAGAAAAGGGAAAAAAATTTTTTAAAGCAGTAACAGAAAAAATTGCAGAATTGATGCTAGATCTTACAAAAGTGGAAATTGAGAAGCGTTATGAACAACCTTAATATTTATTCTGACCTGGTATATCTTACGGATGATTTCATAGATTCCAATCCGCGCTCCCTTATCACATCTGCGTAAGTAATAAGGCTGAATTTTTTATTAATTAATTCCCTGAATTCCTGAGAAGTTAATACTTCAAGTTCAGTTTGTCTATGGGCACTTGCCATCGGTTTCCCTTCAGCTGAATTCATCAGATCACTATTCAGGTCCACCAAAGCATTCATCTCAGGATCCATCATAGCTATATGGAATTCAACCAGATTTATCTTTTCAGGATTTAGAGCATTTAAATGATCTAATAGTTCTTCTTTTTTGGTCTCAACAGGAACTGCCCACATGGATTTATAATTTTCATCAAAGTAGTTGGAAATGCCCAGCTTATATTTCCTGGCTAGCTTTTCAACAATAGCACGTAATTCCGGTGTAGAAACTGCAGTACCCATATGATAATCGACATAATCAATTTTTACACCCGAAGCCAAGGCTCTTTCTATCTGGGCCGTAAGTTCGTTCTCTACTTCATCAAGCTTATAATTACTACTTAAAAATGATCTGACAGAAGGATAAAAATATCCAAGGCTATCCACCAGGCTTGGTACGGCGGATTGACCTAATACAGGTCCCCACCGATAATGCTTCCATTCCGCATTTAATGTAAGATGTATTCCCACAGATACGGCAGGATAATTTTTAAGTATATCTATAGCCTCCTGGTACCACGGACAGGCAAACATAACCGAAGTTGAAAAAGGAATTCCTGATTCAGCAAGTTTCTTTACAGCTACATTAACAGAATGATTCATCCCAATATCATCCACACGCAGTAAAACAGCGGGAAGTTCTTTATCATCCTGTTGAGCTAATACAGGCATTATTACTCCTGCTGAAATGAATAGAATGACAAACAATATAGTAGCTGACTTTTTCATTTTTCTGTGGATTTAACTTTAATAATTAATTGGCTTCAGCAATTCAAATTCTTCTTGCTTTATCAATTTAATCTATTATTCATTCATTACAATGAAAAAATCAAAAAATACTCAGTATAAGAGATGAGATTACAGGTATAAATCAGGAGGTATCTATTGCCCTAAAAGTTGATAAACACTTCTCAACTTTTTCAGTTAAACAAATAAAATGCATATGGTAAAAGGACGAAAACCCGCTAACCAAGGGAAAAGGACAGGACGAACATCTATCTAAGAAAAAGAGAAAAAAAGCTTCTGAAGAAAAGAAAGCCCGGCATGCGGAAAAAGGTAAGGGTAAACAAGAATAGTTTATTTAATAGGATTTTATAGTATCAATTATCCGAATATAAGTATCTTAGATAATATACCCGCACTCTTAAAAAAACTTAATACCAATTATTAAAAGTAGTTATGGCCAGCACAAAAATAACAGTTAATCCTAACGGTTCCCTCAGAGTAGAAGGGGATTTTGAAATTGTAGATAAACAGGGCAATCCCTATGGTTTGGGTGGAAGGACATTAGTATCCATCTGCCGATGCGGACTTTCAAAAAATAAACCTTTTTGCGATGGTGCACATAAAGGGCATTTCGAACATGAGGCTGAAGCATTTGATCTGCCTGATAAAAAATAGAAAAGCCGGTTAATTTTCTATCCTGATAATCTTTATGATAGGCGCTAAAGTGTATTAATTTGTATTTTTATCCTCTTTTACGCTCCTGCTTTTCTTTTTTCTCCTTATGTTCCTGGCGGCGCTGTTTTTCTTTAGCCTCTTCATGTTTTTCCTCACCTTTTTTGCCCTTTTTTCTTTCATCCAGATCTGACAGTGACTCTTCTCTGCCATATAATATCAGGTGATCATTGGCCTCAATCTTTGAATCCCGGTTTGGAACTTCTACGTAATCACCGATAGGTTTTTTTATAGCTAAAACATTTACTCCTTCTGACCAAAGATTAAGCTCACCTAACTTTTTGCCTGACATCCAGTCATCTTTTTTAACCTCAAGCTCATAAATTTCATATTCTCCAAATAAATGAAGAAGGTTTGCATAATCCTTCACACCTAACCTGGAATATTTTTTTTTGCATAGGTTAATTTAATCTAAAAAGGCTGCCTTATTCAGGCAGCCTTTTTGTTCATAATTTTGAATTATTAAAGATCGTAATAATAATCACCATATTCTACCTCCTCAACGAATCCATCCCCATCAACATCCCATAGGGTATAAGAGCCCATTAAATATTCATCCCTGTCAAGGAAATCGTCCTCATCAATATCCCAATCTTCATAAGCACCTTCCAATTCATAATCATAATCAGGGTAGTACTCACTGATTCCCATTTCCCATTCTTTCTCATCAATTAGATCATCCTGATCAATATCCCATGCCTCATAATAGCCTATATCATCGTAAGCGGCACGGAACTCCTCTTCATCTATTCTTTCATCGACATTTGTATCCCAGTCTGTATAAGCATAATCCGCTTCAGTATCACAACTGAAAAATGTAAGTAATACAGCTAACGATCCTGCTGAAAATAAATATTTCATAGTAATCTCTTTTTTATTTATAACTTCTAAACAGGGAATCCATTGATATGTTAATGATTTACTGCAGGTCATTCTGTATTCATTATTCTATTTTGATGATTTATCGACTCCTGGTGCACTGCTTTTAGGTATCTTTCAATAAATTCTTTACCAAGACCAAGCTCCTCTCCTTTTTTAAGATTTTTGTCATAAATATCATTCCACCTGGATGTCTGAAGTATTGTCACCTGGTTTTGCTTTTTAAACCTCCCAATATCTCCGGCAACATTCATGCGCTGGGAAAGCATATTTAATATCTCCGCATCGATTTCATCAATTTTATTTCTCAATTTATCTATGGATTTATCAGGATCTATAAGATCCCCCATCTCTCTTCTTAGAACTAAATCATCGATAATCTCTTTTAGCCTGACCGGCGTTACCTGCTGTTTAGCATCACTCAGAGCTTTATCAGGAGTTATATGTGATTCTATCATTAATCCTTCAAAATTCAGGTCCATTGCCTGCTGAGATATACCCGCTATCAATTCACGTGTACCACCTATATGGCTGGGATCACAGATAATAGGTATATCCGGCATCCTGCGTTTTAGCTCAATTGGAATTTGCCATTGCGGAGCATTCCTGTACTGCTTTTCTCCAAACCTAGAAAAGCCCCGATGTATAGCTCCAATTTTTGATATTCCTGCACCCTGAACACGCTCAATAGCCCCGATCCATAACTCCAGGTCTGCATTAATAGGATTTTTTATTAATACCGGAATATCCAACCCATCCAGAGCATCTGCTATCTCCTGTACTGAAAAAGGGTTAACGGTCGTTCTGGCACCAAGCCACAGGATATCCACATCATACTTGAGTGCCTCCTCCACATGACGTGCATTAGCTACCTCCACTGCAGTTTTTAAGCCGGTTTGTTCCTTCGCTTTCTTAAGCCATTTCAACCCCACAGTGCCTACTCCTTCAAATGTATTTGGTCTGGTCCTGGGTTTCCATATTCCTGCACGTAAAACATCCACCTTGCCTGTTTCAGCAAGCTGCCTGCAAGTCTCCAAAGTTTGTCCTTCCGTCTCTGCACTGCATGGCCCACTAATAACGAGTGGACGATTTAAACCTGGCAACCAATTTTCGAGAGGCTCAATAGGTTTAATAGCCTTTTTGACTTTCGGTTTACTATAAAAACGCTCTCTGTTCTTCAGCTCTATACCTTCCAATATCCTTTTGATCTGCGTGGCATTTGCAATCATGTCATAAGCCTCACCGGTCATACCTTCATCAACCACTTCTTTATATTGCATCAGCTGTTCAATATATGCTTCCAGGGCCATGGAAATATTACCAGCATTTTGAGTGAATATAGGCGCCCACATTTCCGGTGAGCTCTTCGCCAGTCTCACAGTTGAGGCAAATCCACTCCCGGCCATATTGAAAATGCTTTTTTCATCCTTTTCAATTTTTAGTACTGTAGAGCTTAAAGCAAATGAAGTTATATGAGAAAGATGAGATACAAACGCAATATGACGATCGTGCTCCTGCGCATCCATTTCAATAACTTCCATCTTCAGATGATCAAACAGATCCTTAACCAGGCGCCGCGCTTCTTCACTTGATTGCTCCGGATTACAAATAATATTTACCTTATGATCAAACAATTGATGCTGAGCAGCCCTTGGGCCAGTCATTTCAGTTCCTGCTATCGGATGGCATGCTACAAATTGTTTTCTTTTGGCATGCTTTTGAAGATGACCACATATAAATTCCTTTGTTGACCCGACATCCAAAACAATTTGTCTGTCATTAATCATATCTAAAACAGTGGCAACCACTTTTGGGGCAACATCCACAGGTGTTGAGACTACAATTACCTCACATTTTTGTGTGACCTCCTCAAGTGTGGCAGGTTCATCGATTATACCCAGCACCTGTGCTATTTCCAGATGCTCAGGATTATTATCAACACCTAGTATTTTAGAGGCAAAACCCCTCTGTCGAAGATCGAGCGCCATTGATCCTCCAATTAATCCTATTCCTATTATTCCTATTTTCATATCTATTTTGGTATTTTTTATTTATCGATTTATTGTTTTTATTCGTTGTAAGGCTTCTTTTAACCTTTCCTTATCAGTACATAAAGAAATTCTTATAAAGCGTTTACCGTTTTTCCCAAAAATGAAGCCCGGGGTGAGGAATACTCTTCCCTTCTGTAATATTTCATCCAACCATTCTGCTACATCTTTTATTTCTTCAGGAGCTTTTCCCCATACAAAAAGTCCTGAGGCATTACAGTTGTAGGAACAGTTCAATTGCTCCATAATTTCCCATACAATTTTTCTCCTTTCGCTGTAGATATTATTTTGCTCCTTAAACCATCCTTTTTCCTGCTTTAAAGCTTCAACAGCAGCCTCCTGTACAGGCAGGAACATTCCGGAATCCACATTACTTTTTGAAATAAGTATGCTATTAATATGCTCTCTGGCCCCTGCAACCATACCTATGCGCCAACCCGCCATATTATGAGATTTGCTTAATGAATTCAATTCAAGAACATTTGAGGTCACTCCTGTAGCGGAGAAGATACTTAGAGGATTATCATTCAGGATAAAACTATACGGATTGTCATTGCAAAGCAGTATATTATTCTCTATTGCGAAGGCTACTATTTCCTTAAATATGGATACAGAAGCTTTTGCTCCGGTCGGCATGTGAGGATAATTTATCCACATCAGCTTTACACGCGAGAGGTCTGCTAAAGCTATTTTCTTTAGATCAGGCAGCCATCCCTGATCTTCTTTCAAATTATAGAACTTTATTTTACCACCTGCCATTCGCGTTGCAGCAGCATAAGCAGGATATCCGGGATCAGGTATTAATACTTCATCTCCTTCTTCAATGAAAGTTTGCGAAATATAAGTAATACCTTCTTTTGAACCTATCAGCGGTAATATCTGTGCCTCGGGATCTAAATCAACATCATAGAAATTCTTATAAAATTCAGCGAAACCAACTCTTAAAGGACCAATGCCTTTATAGCTTTGATAGCCATGATTTTTCTCAACTTTTGCAGAAGAAATCAGTTTTTCAATAGCTGCCTGAGGTGGCGCTAAATCAGGATTTCCTATTCCTAAATTTATTATATCAAGGCCTTTCTTATTTAAAGCCTCTATCTCTCTTAATTTTTCAGAGAAATAATATTCCTGTATTCCCTCAATCCTTTTTGCCGTTGTTGTCATATGTTTTAAATAAAAAAGTCCCTGTATTTTGCAGGGACCCGTTGTTATCTTTTAATTTTCTTTTCATAACAAAATCGTCCACTGCCACTGTAGAAATAATAGTAGTAATAGTAGAAATTGTTATATGTGGTAATATTTTTCAATAATTCCATAAAATAAAAAAACCTCCGAAGGGGAGGCTTATATATTTTTACAGACGTAGCTCTCCCTTATTGCATTCGGCAATAGTAATAGAAGAAATATGACTGTTTTACAAAATTCATTATCTGTTGATGAAGATGGTAAGAATTTTTAATATTCAAAAATAAATATCAATAAAAATTACATAATAATTCTAATGCTAAGGTTAAATCCATAGCTTAATCCAAAAGAATCATAACCGGAAACATTAGCTTCAGGGATTTCTGCACTTTCGGGATCACTCTGATTATTGATATATGAATAGTAGATCCCCCCACCAACAGACTGTTTGATATTAATATTAGGATGTACTTTCCACAGGATGCCATACCCGATATGATTTTGCACCAGGTACTCTGCGCTTTTGTAAGAATAAGTCTGATAGGATTGAGAACCGGCATTCCATGTTTGTGATGACCATTTATCAACTATGCGATTGGCTATAAATTCATTGAAAAACATGAAATTTAATTTTTTACTTCCCTCTAAAGGATAAATTTCGTAAGCTCCCTGAAATCCTGTAAATTTTGGATTGCTTTTATCCGAAGCTGTTGATGCAGAGGCTAACATAAAATTAGGACCTATAGAAAATTCATGGAGCCCTTTAGAAAATTTTACCTGTGGTGAGGTGTAGAGACGGAATGTTTTTTCAATATAAGCCCCATTTGCCCTTACATCAAATCCTGTAAAATTATATTGTGCATGTGCTAACTGAATTGAGCAGAAAACCAGTAAGAGAGAACCTAATACTTTCATTTATTCACTAACTCTTCTATTGCAAATCCTTCAGATACAAAAGGAAAGTTTAATAATTTAGCTACAGTTGGCGCTATATCTGATTGCTCATAAGGGGTATCCACCACAATGCCTTTTTCAAAATCCGGACCCAGCGCTAAAAGAGATATTTTTTTACACCCTTCACACTTATCTCCATGATCTTCGAATCCAGTACTTATACCATCAAGATGACGTCCATGATCATTAGTGATCAACAAGGTAGTTTTATCTGCATAGTGAGGATGAGATTGAATAAGATTCCAAACATCTCCTACATATCCGTCTGTTTCATTTATAGATCTTATATAATTTACCCAGTCATTTCTATGTCCATATTGATCCGGGCCTTTTAAATGTATCATTGCCAAAGAAGGCTGTTGCTCATTAAGAACCTGTAATGCGACTTTTATTGTTATACTATCCTCACGATTCTCAGCATCCATTGAAGGTGAAAAGGAACCTCTCCATTTTAGATCTTTTGTATCTGCAAGAATTGAAAGTTTCTCCTTGCTTGTTACAAGCCAGGCTTCGTCAGGAGGTAATTGTGTATAAGAAAGATATGACTGAAAAATAGATAGGTTTGCCGGCAGCTCAGTCCCATTATTCTCAATTTTTTGGTAAAAACCAGTAGTAATTGCTGTATGCCCGGCAAGTGTGTAGGTTTCACCTTCATTAAAAAAATTCTTAAAAAGAATCCCTTCACCAGCCAACTGGCTCTGAACGGGTATATTTTGCCGTAGATTATCCCCCCATGTCTCCTGATAACGAGGACCATCAATAACCACAATTATTACGTTTTCTGTTGTATAATCTGAGGCAGGTATTACTTCAAAAAGCACTTCATTTTGTTGACAGCCAAAAAACAAAGTACACGTTATAAAAAGAAAGATTTTCTTCATCAAAATTTTCTAAACACTTTATTAAATCTATTGTTCTCCAATGTTACAATATATTCAATAAACTACGAATAGGAAACTTTATTACTTGATATATTATCTTTCTTTGTAATAAATTATTAACTATTTAATAAAAAAAGCTGCTTTACCGGATAAAATCCTTTCAGGCAGCTTGATAAGGCTTAGGGTTAAAATATTTTATTCTTCTTTTGCTTTTGTTTTCTTCCTGACATTGCCGGCACCACCAGTTCTGCTTCCCTGCTTTTTTTGCTTTGGCAACTTGCTTCCTGCATTACCATCTCTGCTTCCTGCCACTGGTTGTGCTGTTGAATAAACCAATTCATGTAAAGTGCTACTCTCTCTGCTTCTCATAATAAATTTATTTTTATACCTACGGAATCAAAGTTTCAAAACAATGCCAAAAAACCGGGTATATGAAGAAATAGCCCAAATAAAATCTAAACTTCTAATTTACAGGAAATTAAAAATAAGGGTTTTCAAAAGATAAAGTTTTTATTAAAGATAATATGAGGCATATTTCAGAACTATTGGGGATTTTATTCTACCTGATGAGCTTTAAGCCACTGATTTTCATTAGGATTTGTTATTTATTACAGGTAGCGTAATTTTGCAGCTTAATAATACAAAAACTCCTAAGCAAAAATAAAATGATAAAAGTAGCTATTAATGGATTCGGAAGAATCGGAAGAATAACCTTTAAAGCCTTACTGGCGAAAGATAATGTTGAAGTTGTAGCTGTAAATGACCTTACAGATACAAAAACACTTGCACATTTGCTGAAATATGACTCTGCACATGGCCGTTTCAATGGAACAGTAGAATCAAAAGATAATGCAATAGTTGTTAACGGAAAAGAGATCAGAGTTTATGCTGAAAAAGATCCTGCTCAATTACCATGGGGTGACCTGGGCATTGATGTTGTTTTAGAATCTACCGGCCGTTTTACTGATGAAACAGGGGCTGGCAAACATATCACTGCTGGTGCTAAAAAAGTTGTTATCTCAGCACCGGCAAAAGGCAATATCCCTACTGTTGTTTTAGGTGTAAACAGTGATTCTTTAAAAGGAGATGAAAAGATAATTTCCAATGCCAGCTGTACTACAAACTGCTTAGCCCCTGTAGCAAAAGTGTTGCATGAGAAATTTGGTATTGAAAGCGGTTATATCACAACCGTACATGCATATACTGCTGACCAGCAGCTACAGGATGCACCACATTCTGACCTTCGTCGTGCAAGAGCAGCTGCTGTTTCTATAGTACCTACCTCTACAGGTGCTGCTAAAGCTGTAGGATTAGTGTTACCTGAATTAAAAGGTAAACTTGATGGTATTGCAATGCGTGTTCCTGTTCCTACCGGTTCCTGTACTGATCTGGTTGTTCGACTAAATAAAGAAGTGACAGCTGAAGAAGTTAATGCAGCAATGAAAGAAGCGTCTGAAAATGAATTAAAAGGTATAATGGAATATACTGAAGATCCTATTGTATCTGCAGATGTTATTGGCAATACCTATTCCAGTATTTTTGATGCTCAACTTACTTCTGCAAATGGTAAATTAGTAAAAGTAGTAAGCTGGTATGATAATGAAGCCGGTTATTCCAGCCGTTCTGCTGATCTAATTGCAATGATGGGTTAGATTAACCTATTCCTGAAATACAAAAAAAGCTGCTCAGATCGGGCAGCTTTTTTATTAAACAGCAGTCTTATAATTTCTATTTATAAAGCGCCGGATACTGACCAGGATCGAATTCATGCATCATTGCATAAACTTTATCAAATACATCCTCAATATTCGGTTTGGAGAAGTAATCACCATCAGATGCATAAGCAGGTCGATGCTCTTTAGCAGCAATAGTTTCAGGTTTTGAATCCAGATATTTATAAGCTTCCTGCTCTTCTACCACCTTCTGCATCATAAAGGCAGAAGCGCCACCGGGAACATCCTCATCCGCAAAGATCACTCTATTTGTCTTCTTTACTGATTCTACTATAGAATGATTTAAATCAAAAGGAAGTAAGCTTTGCACATCTATAACTTCACAGCTTATGCCAAATTCCTCCAGCTGACCTGCGGCCTCCATTACAATGCGGCACATTGAGCCGTAAGTTACTATTGTTATATCCTCCCCTTCTCTTAAAACCTCCGGAACACCTAAAGGAACTGTAAATTCTCCAACATTTTCCGGCATTTGTTCCTTTAACCTATACCCGTTCAGACATTCAATAATAAGTGCAGTATCGTCACTTCTTAACATGGTGTTATAAAAGCCAGCTGCCTGTGTCATATTCCTTGGCACCAGCACATAAATACCTCTAATACTATTGAGGATCATACCCATAGGAGATCCTGAATGCCAAACACCTTCAAGTCTGTGTCCCCTTGTTCTGATTATTACAGGTGCTTTTTGTCCACCCTTCGTTCGATATTGTAAAGTGGCAAGATCATCAGACATTATCTGGATTGCATATAAAAGATAATCAAGGTACTGGATTTCTGCAATTGGACGTAATCCTCTCATTGCGGTACCTATCCCCTGCCCCAGAATGGTACATTCACGAATTCCGGTATCTGTAACTCGCAATTCACCATATTTATCCTGTAGGCCGGCGAATGCCTGGTTAACATCACCGATCTTTCCAACATCTTCACCAAAAGCAAATACTCTCGGATCACGGTCCAGAGCTGCATCAAAACAAGCCTGTAAAACCTCTCTGCCGTCAACTGTAGGGGAAGATTCGTTATAATTAGCATTGACAACCTCAACATTTAATGCTGCATATTCCGATTCACTATAAAGATGAGAATCATAACGCTCATTATTTTCCTCTATTATTCGCTCAACCCAGTCAATCAGGTTTTGACGGGCAGTAGTATCTTCATTCCGCATCATGCGTAATGCTTTCTTGGCGGCACGAATACTATCCATACGGATAGGATTTAAGGTTTTGGCAAGATCTTCTTTAATTTCCTTTATTTTGCTGCCATTTTCACTTTGTTTTGCCGCCTCATCCAATAAATTAACAGCATCCTGATGATCTTTTTTCATTGAGCCATTAAAAGATTTCCAGGCAGCATCCTTGGCCGATTTGGCTTCCTTGCTGGCTTCTTTTTCCAGGTTATCAAGCTCCTGTTCAGTAGCAAATTCTTCGGATAATATCCATTCCCTCATTTTAAGGATACAATCGTGCTCAAGTTCCCAATCAAGGCGTTCTCTTGATTTATAACGCTCATGGGATCCCGAAGTAGAGTGCCCCTGGGGCTGCGTCACTTCCACCACATGTATTAAAACAGGTGTATGCTCTTCGCGGCATAATTTTGCTGCTTTTTTATAGGTTTTGATCAGCTCTACATAATCCCAGCCTTTTACTGTAAATATCTCAAATCCTTTTTCACTTTTTGCACGCTGAAAACCTGCTAATATCTTGCTTATACTTCCTTTTGTAGTATGGTATTTTTGGGGTACGGATATTCCATATTCATCATCCCATACTGACATTAACATAGGAATTTGAAGCACACCCGCAGCATTGATAGATTCAAAGAACATGCCTTCGGATGTGGATGCATTCCCAATGGTACCAAATGCTATTTCATTTCCTTTTTTGGAAAACTGGTCGTACGAATGTAGAGCCGGATTTTCCCTATAGAGTTTTGATGCATATGCAAGCCCCACCAATCTTGGCATTTGAGAAGCTGTAGGAGAAATATCAGAGCTGCTGTTCTTCTCTTCAGAAATGGTTTTAAATTTTCCCTCCTCGTCAAGCATCCGGGTCCCGAAATGTCCATTCATCAATCTTCCACCCGATGCAGGTTCCTCCTCCACATTGGAATGTGCGTATAGTTGAGCAAAATACTCCTGAACAGTAAGCTCACCAATGGCAAACATAAATGTCTGGTCACGATAATATCCGGATCTTACATCTCCAGGTTTAAAAGCCTTTGCCATAGCAATTTGAGGTAACTCCTTGCCATCGCCAAAAATCCCAAATTTGGCTTTACCCATGAATACTTCCTTACGACCGATCAAACTCGCTTCCCTGCTGACAACAGCTAACCGATAATCATTAAGGATTTCTTGTATATCCAAATTTATTTTAGGAGAAATTTTTACAGTATCCAACATTACTAATTTAAAGTGACACATCTGGTTGACAGGAAACAAAAATAACCAATTTCAGCTACCCATCAAACCTTACATTTTACTGCATATAAACAGAAAATTCTTTAATATAATTAATAACCTATGTGATCTAAAGGTTTAA
Source organism: Candidatus Cyclobacteriaceae bacterium M2_1C_046 (assembly GCA_051418055.1). Taxonomy (GTDB): domain Bacteria; phylum Bacteroidota; class Bacteroidia; order Cytophagales; family Cyclobacteriaceae; genus JBPRGH01. The sequence goes on from JBPRGH010000120.1 coordinate 171,780, forward strand.
CACAAATTACTGATAGTTTAAATTGCTAATTATTTTATATTCCAAATAATCTAATTTTTTTTTGGAATAAGGGCTTTGAGCTTCAAATTTTGTTTTTTACCCCATATTCCATTTGTATATTTGCAAACGTTTTAATTAAATCTCTAATAAGATGATCATAGGTGTTCCAAAGGAAATTAAAAATAATGAGAACCGCGTAGCGCTTACACCGGCAGGAGCTAAAGAATTAGTAAAGAGAGGGCATGAAGTGTATATTCAGTCAACTGCAGGAATTGGCAGTGGGTTTACTGATGAACAGTATGAAGGTGAGGGAGCTAAAATATTACCATCCATAGAAGATGTCTATAAGATTGCGGAAATGATAATGAAAGTTAAGGAGCCTATTAAAGAAGAATACTCTTTAATTAAGGAAAACCAGCTGGTATTTACCTACTTCCATTTTGCATCTTATGAACCTTTAACAAAGGCCATGGTAGATAGCAAATCTATTTGTCTTTCATATGAAACAGTAGAAAAAGCAGATCGTAGCCTGCCTCTTTTGGTTCCTATGTCAGAAGTTGCTGGTAAGATGTCTGTACAGGAAGGCGCTAAATATCTTGAGAAACCTTTAAAAGGTCGTGGTATTTTGTTAGGTGGGGTTCCGGGTGTCAGGCCTGCGAAAGTGATGATCTTAGGTGGTGGTGTTGTAGGTACAAGCGCTGCAATTGTTGCGGCCGGAATGGGTGCCGATGTTACTATCATGGACATCAACCTTGACCGTCTTCGTTATCTGGATGAGATTATGCCTGCAAATGTAAATACTTATTATTCCAGTGAATACAATATCCGCGAGCTTATCTCTACACATGACCTTATTATTGGAGCTGTTCTTATACCCGGTGCTAAAGCCCCTAATCTTATCACTAAAGATATGCTAAAGGAAATGCAGCCGGGAACAGTACTTGTTGATGTAGCAGTAGATCAGGGAGGTTGTATTGAAACTTGTGAACCAACCACACATCAGAATCCAACTTATATCATTGATGATATCGTTCATTATTGTGTGGCTAATATGCCCGGAGCTGTACCATATACCTCTACTCTGGCATTAACTAACGCAACCCTTCCATATGCTATCCAGCTGGCAAATAAAGGATGGAAAACTGCATGCAGGGAAAACAATGAACTTAAAAAGGGACTAAATATTATTAATGGTGATATTGTATATCAGGCAGTAGCTGAGGCTTTCGATATGCCATTTGTTCCTGTTGAAAAGTATCTTGATTAAAAGCTAAATTTATTATAGTTTGAAGGCAGGTTCATTTTTTGAGCCTGCTTTTTTATTTAGAAGGTGCTACCGGTATTTCATTATAGATCTCATAAATATCCTTTTCCTCGTTATAGGCAAAACAATAATGAGAAAGGCCATTTGTGATCATCAAATAAGAAGCATTCAATATCTTGTTATATGCCGCAATCTGTTCAATAACTTTTTGGTTAAGCTTAACATCATAAGATTTACATTCAACCAGCAAATAAGGATCTCCCTGTCGATCATGGATGAGTATATCAGATCTTTTCAAAAGCCTGTTATAAGATAGCCCACCCTCTACTCTAATAAGGCCTTTAGGATATCCATGGTGCTCACACAGGTAATGAATAAAATGCTGGCGTACCCATTCTTCCGGAGTTAAAAGGATATATTTTTTCCTAATGATATCAAATATGTGATATTTGCCCTTTAATTCTTTTACTTCTACAGATATAGGAGGTAAATTCAACTCTCGCATTGCAGTGCAAAAGTACATGTTTGGAGAAGAGTTAAATATTAATTTAATACAAATAGCAGAATATCTGTTAACAATAAAATTTTAATTTATTAAATGAAAACGAAAAAAGAAATTGTAGGGAACTGGCTTCCTCGCTACACAGGAACTCCTATTGAAGAATTCGGAAAATATATCTTACTGACAAATTTTATAAATTATGTAGAAATGTTTTCTGAAAAATTTGGGGTCCCTGTTAAAGGTATAGACAAGCCTATGCAAACTGCTACAGCAAATGATATAACAATAATAAATTTTGGTATGGGTAGCGCAATGGCTGCAACTGTAATGGATCTTTTATCCGCAGCAAAACCAAAAGCTGCATTATTTTTAGGTAAATGTGGTGGATTAAAGAAGAAAACAAAAATCGGGGACTTTATTCTTCCTATAGCAGGTATCCGTGGTGAAGGAACCAGCGATGAATATATGCCTATGGAAATCCCTGCACTTCCCTCTTTCAGTCTGCAACGTGCCACATCTTCCATGATAAAAAAACGAGGAATTGACTACTGGACCGGAACGGTATTCACAACTAATCGACGTGTATGGGAGCATGATAAGAATTTTAAAAAGTACCTGCGTAAGGTTAGGGCAATAGCAATAGATATGGAAACTGCCACCTTATTTACCGTAGGTTTTATTAATGGGATCCCAAGAGGTGCATTATTATTAGTTTCTGATAATCCAATGATCCCTGAGGGAGTAAAAACATCGACCAGTGATCTTGGCGTAACCAGTAATTTTGCGATGACACATTTGGAAGTGGGTATTGAAGCACTGATGGAGCTTATTACTTCAGGTGATTCTGTTAAACACCTTAGATTCTAAGCACGAACTTTTATGCCTGTCTTAAATCCGGATATTCAGCCATTTTTCCTCCTTGGCCTTATTATTATCATGTTTTTATTTATTTATAAAAACCTGGTAAAGCCGGCCGATGCTTTTTTATTTGCAACTATAATATTGATAATAACAGGTATCCTTACTCCTGTTCAGGCTCTTGAAGGATTAAGTAATCCTTCAATTCTCAGTATTTTTTTATTAATTATGATAACTGCTGGTATAAAAAACAGCTATAATCTGGAAACCTACATTTATAAACTTTTTAATAAAGCCCGCGGATATCGCGGGTTTCTTCTGCTACTGATGACTAAAGTAGCATTAGTCTCTTCAGTGATAAATAATACACCTGTTGTAGCTCTAATGACTCCCTATGTTATTAATTGGGGAAAGAAGCATCAGATCTCTCCCTCACGCCTTCTTATCCCGCTATCATTTGCTACCATAGTTGGAGGAATGATCACTCTGATTGGCACATCTACTACATTAGTACTGAATGGTTTTATTATGGAAGTTGGAGGTGAAGGCTTTAGAAGCCTCGATCTTTTAATAATAGGCGCCTCCGTAACCGTTATATCAATTTTATTCATCACACTTCTTTCTTCATGGCTTCTTCCTGATCGTAAGGATATTTTACAGTCATTTACAGAAAATAAGCGTGAATACCTTGTGGAGAAAAGGCTCCAAAAGGATTCGCCACTGATAGGACAAACTGTTGGAAATGGCGGATTGCGTAATTTAAAAGGAGTATACCTGGTGGAAATAATACGAAAGGAAGGTTCTATAACTCCTGTTTCACGTAATGAGGTAATAAAACCTAATGATGTTTTAATATTTGCAGGAAATACGGATGCCATACTTGATCTTTCAGATGATTCTTTAGGGATAAACTTCCCTAAGCCGGTAAGGACTATGGATGGACATATGGAAATAGTAGAATCTGTAGTGAGCGCAAACAGCAGTTTAATAGGTAAGACAATAAAGGAAAGTGATTTTAGAAATCGCTATGATGCAGCAGTAGTAGCCGTACATCGTGGGGGTGAAAGAATAACCGGTAAAATCGGGGATATCGAATTACAGGCTGGCGATGTGCTGTTACTTTATTGTGGAAAAGATTTTGACGACCTGGTTGATATTTATAAAGATCTTATCATCATTTCGGAAGAGCGAAAGAAAATTACCAGTAAGGTAAGCAGAAGGCACCTTGTGATTTTAGCTGGAATTGTTTTAATATTAGTTATAACACAATTTTTCTCCCTCTTTACATCATTACTTATTATAACAGGTGCTATGGTAGCTATGCAAATGATTACCATCAGGACCTTAAAACGAGATCTTGATTTCAACATGCTGATTATTCTCGTTTTTTCAATTGCACTGGGTGAAGCCATGATCAGTACGGGCACCGGAAATTTAATGGCAAATTCAATGCTTAAGTTTCTTTATCCATATGGTATTCTGCCAATATTGATCGGTTTAATGACCGTAACAATTCTATTGACCTCTTTTGTTTCTAATATAGGTGCCGCAGCTATAGTTTTTCCCATTGCTTATTCCATTGCTCTTTCATTGGATATAGCACCCATGCCCCTATATTTAACAATTGCTTATGCAGCTTCAGCGGCTTTTTTAACTCCTATCGGTTATCAGACAAACCTAATGGTGTATGGTCCGGGAGGATATACCTTTAAGGATTTTTTACGTATAGGATTTCCGGTGGCAATTATTTATTCAGTAGTTGCACTTTCAATGATCTACTTCTTATATGCTGATGTCTTGTTCATTTAAGAAGAAGCAGGTTTCCATCCTTTATGATGGGGTATTCTTGTCAGTGCTAAAAATCCTATCCCAATCATAAAAAATAACATTAATGCTAAAGTACTATTTCTCATGCTTCCGGTAATTGATTCTACCAACCCATAAGAAAAAGTACCGAATACTATTGAAAGGTTGTATGTAACATCATAAAAGCTAAAGTAAGAAGCATGGTCTATGGTATTTTTGGGTATTATTTTGGCAAATGTAGCTCTCGAAAGGGACTGAATACCCCCCATTACCAAACCGACTACAAAAGCTAAAATATAAAAATGTTTAGCAGTTTGCATGAAGTAAGCGCCAATACATATACAAATCCAAATTAGTACCATTAGAAGTAATGACTTCTTGTTTCCCTTAAGTTTAGAAACATATGCAAAAAAATAAGCTCCTCCTATAGCAACTAATTGTATAATTAAAACCGTCAGTATCAACTCACCGGAATCAAGTTTTAATTCTTTTGTGCCGAAAGTAGCCGCAAGGTACATTATAGTTTGTACGCCCATGTTATAAAAGAAAAAAGCCGCCAAAAACATTTTCATTGAAGGAAGCAATTTTAGGGAGTGCCATACTTTATTAATTTCCTTATAGCCTTCCAATAATATTTTACCTTCTTTTGGTTTTCTGTTGTAGACATTGCTTGGAAGGATCGCAAAGGGAATAATTGAAAATCCCAGCCACCATACACCAACTGTTAAAAAGGAAAACCTGGAAGCCTGCCCCTGATCGGCAAACCCAAAGAAAGAATAATCCTGGATCATCCACAAGTTGAAAACCAATAGCAGTACACTTCCCGCATAACCGAATGCATACCCTCTTGCACTAACTTTGTCCATCTTATCTTCTGTGGCTATTTCAGGTAAAAACGCATCATAAAAGACTAGGCTCGAGGAATAACCTATGCTCGCAAGGATAGAGCATATAATTGCCAGCTCGACTCTCCCGGGAGTAAAAAAATATAGCGCCATACATGAAAATGAACCGAGCACGACAAATATCTTCATGAATAACTTTTTCCGGCCGGTATAATCAGCTATTCCGGATAAAATTGGCAGAAAAAAAGCTACAATAAGAAATGAAAAGGATAAAGAATAGGAGTATAAAACTGAATTAACAATTTCAAAGCCAAAAAAAGAAATAACATCTCCTCCATCAGCATTGACTGCAACATTTTGATAGTAAATAGGAAAAATAGCAGAGGTAATGACAAGTGAATATACAGAATTGGCCCAATCATAAAAGGACCAGGCATTGATCATTTTCTTGCTATTTTTTTTCATTTGATAATATAAAAAAGGCCTTTCCGAAAAACTTCGAAAAGGCCTTTAAATATACTTTAAAACATTAATTAATCTACTGTTGTAGCAAGTCTTGTAGAATATAGAAGCTTTCTTGCATTAGCTTCACGAAGTTCAAGCTGTACATCAGAAATTAATCCCATTTTTGCTTCTTCATCTACTTTAAGAGAAACAGTGATCTGATCTCTTTCCACCTCATTTAATTTATCCTTTTCCCTTGTAACCCACAAAACGATATCCTTAACATCAATAAAAACATCATTAGCCTGAATTTTTGGTTCATCACCCCATATCTCAGTCTTTTTCGGCTCACCAATATAAAGATAGCTTACAAGAGATTTCCGCTGCAGTTTTCTCAGCTGCGTTGCATCCGGAATACGTTGCTTTACGTCAATTGTTGTCTCTCTAAGAACAGTTGTCACCATAAAGAAAAACAATAACATAAAGATAATATCCGGTAGTGCAGAGGTGGGTATATCCTGTTTAGTAGCTGATTTTTTTCTAAATTTAGACATAATTATCCTCCAATTTTAGTAGGTTCCGCAATTGAAATATTCATTGGGAACTCAAGTGTCCCATCCGGCAATTTTCCTCTACCCTGATCATAAAGACGTCTGTTTTCAGGATTAGTAAGATCAGAAGCTATCTCTCTCCACCTTTCATTTGATACCCCTACTCTTTGAGCATACATATCATAATAAGCAGCCTGAATTTCATCTAATACTTTAATATAGATGTCGTAGCTGGTACCGCGGTCAGTTTTAAAAGAAACAATAGCATCCTTTGGTGAATCTGACATGGTTGGAACCGCTCCATAATTCAGTACGAACTCCTTAATCATGTCTTTAATTTGTGAAAGATCATCCAAGGGTTCACCGTCTATCGCTACTCTGTCAGCAGAATTGATCTGAATCTTAAAAAGGTTTTTCTCTTTAATTTTTACGTCGATCAGCTCAACATCATCCGGTTTAGGTGGTAACTGTAAGCTAAGACCTTTATCATTGGCAATAGTAGTAGTTACCAGGAAAAATATCAATAGCAGGAATGCTATATCCGCCATTGAAGAAGAATTGATTTCCGGATTTGATCTTTGCTTTTTTCTCATTACTTAATGGCTTTATTAAATTCTGTAACGATTATACCTATAATTGCTATTACCATTAAAATATACATAGCAATTAAAGCTCCACCTACAAATTTACTTGTTTCAGGTCCAACGCCTAAAGTAGTATACATTGTTGTTACTCCACTATCAGATATAACATATCCTATTAAGAAAATAACCACCAATGTAACAACACCAACTCCTGCTTTTAATAAAGCTTTTGGTTGGCTCAACGAGTTGATCAGGGGTAGGATAATAGCCGCTACAGCTGCAATAATAAGCAGGCCGTATGAGACGTATAATCCAATATCTATAATGTTATCCATTGTTTACAGTTTTAATTATCTGTTAGTGTTGGTCAGCTTGTGCTTAACAAGCATATCTACTAGTGTAATAGAGGCATCTTCCATTTGGTTCACCAAAGCATCAATTTTTGATACAAGATAGTTATAGAATACCTGAAGGATAATACCTACGATCAAACCAGCAACTGTTGTTAAAAGGGCAACTTTAATACCACCGGCAACAATTTGAGGTGAGATATCACCAGCTGCCTGAATAGCGTCAAAAGCACCAATCATACCGATTACCGTACCCATGAAACCAAGCATCGGTGCAAGTGCAATAAATAGTGATACCCAAACAAGTCCTTTCTCTAAACGGCCCATTTCTACTGATCCGTATGCGATAATGGATTTTTCAACCATTTCGATACCTTCTGACATACGCATCAATCCTTGTGTAAATATAGAAGCCACAGGACCACGAGTATTACGGGTTACTTCTTTAGCAGCATCAACACCACCTGTTTTTAAAGCATCTTCAACATTGTTAAGAAGCTTATCAGTGTTAGTTGTTGCCATATTAAGCGTAATAATACGCTCAATAGCAATGGCTAAACCAATGATCAAACATATCAAAACAGGTGTCATGTATCTCCAGTCACCTTCGATAAATTTATCTTTAATTACCTGGTGAAATGTAGCATCCGCTTCTTCCTCTTCTTCAATTGTTTCTTCTTCTTCTGGCATTTCCATTACAGTTGCAGTATCTGCAGTTTGGTCAGCAGTGGTATCTACAGCATCTGTTGCAAGAGTATCAGTAACACCTTCCTGTGCTACCGAAATGTTGTGTAGGCCAAGGGTAAAAATCCCTACCAAAGCGATTAAGGTCAATAATTTTTTCATGATCTCTATTTTAATTGCTCAGCGTTTTGTTTGTTTATTGTATTTGATTTGTTAGTTTTTTTTGTCACTGCGGAGAGAGAGGGATTCGAACCCTCGGTACCCTTGTGGGGCACACTCACTTTCCAGGCGAGCACCTTCGACCACTCGGTCATCTCTCCGAACATTTGCATTGCAAACGAAGGCACAAATAAATCAATAAAATTGTCCTTATGCAAATATCTGAATAATTTTAAATTACATCAACATCACTCATTTCACCACTTAGAGGTAAAATCAGTAGTTCCTTTACTTTTTCTACTTCATCGAATTCTCCCAACAAAAGCATCATTTTAGTCAAAGCAGCCTCTGTTGTAATGTCTTTTCCACTTAAAATCCCAATATCTTTCAATTTTTGGCTTGTATGATATTTTCCCTGTAAGACTCTCCCACCTGTACATTGGGAGACATTTAAAATTATAATATCTTTTTTAATTGCCTCTTCAAGTAATTTATAAAACCATTCTTCCGTAGGTGCATTACCGGATCCAAACGTTTCTATTATAAGACCTCTCAGACCTGGTGTAGTAATTACAGCTTTTACAAAATCACTGCTCATACCAGGAAACACACGCAGAACACCTACTTTATTATTTAAATTCTTCCTGATAAATAATTTCCTGTCGTCCAGATTGTTAATCACATCTCTTCTGTAAGTGATGGTTATCCCGGCTTCGGCCAAAGGAGGGAAATTTTCTGATTCGAAAGCATCAAAGAACATACTTTCCACCTTGCGGGCCCTGTTTCCCCTTAGTAGCAGATAATCAAAAAATATAGCCACTTCCGGAATAACAGGTTCTCCTTTTTCTTTTGCCACTGCAATTTCTATAGAAGTTATCAGGTTTTCCCTGCCATCAGAACGTGGCGCTGTGATCGGTAATTGAGCACCGGTAAATATCACAGGTTTATTTAATCCGTCAAGCATAAAACTTAAAGCAGAAGCTGAGTATGCCATTGTATCTGTACCATGCAACACCACAAAACCATCAAAAGAATCATAGTATTCGCTAATAATTTCAGCAATTTGTACCCAATGCTCTGGTCTGACATCAGAAGAATCTATAGGTGTTTCGAAAGCAATAACATTAATCCTCAGTTTTAAGGTCTTTAACGAAGGGATATGCTCGAGTATGTGAGCAAAATCTAATGGCACTAAAGCACCAAATTCATCCTCAACCATACCCAAAGTCCCTCCTGTATATATAATTAAAACAGAGGAAGCAGGCATATCAGGAGATGCGGTATTTATTTCTACAATAGGTAAAATATTCATACTAGTTCTATAATCCAATACTGACTTAAAAGTCACTTATAATAATTAAAAAGCTCCCGGGCATTGGCAGTTGTCTGCTCTTTAACCTGCTCTACATCTTTATCCATAATTTCTGCTATGCGTGCTGCAATAAGCGCCAGGTAAGCAGGTTCATTTCTCTTACCACGATGAGGTTTCGGAGCAAGATATGGACTATCTGTTTCAAGCACCAGCCTTTCCAAAGGTAATCCAGGTAAAACTTTATCAAGACCCCCATTTTTAAAAGTACTTACCCCTCCTATTCCAATAAAAAAGCCCTCAATTTCTAAAATTCGCTTTGCCTGGTCTACATTTCCTGAAAAGCAGTGGAAAACTCCTGTCAGGTTATCATCATAAAGATCCTTTACCAGCTCAATAGTTTCATTAATAGATTCCCTGCAATGAATGACGATGGGGAGATTATATTTTTTAGCAAATCCTGTCTGGATCTTAAATGCCTCCTGCTGTTCTTTCCAGAATGACTTATCCCAGTAAAGATCTGTCCCTATCTCCCCTACTGCTGCAAAAGCTCTCTTCTCAAGCCACTCCTCCACAAGGTATAACTCTTTTTCAAATTTTTTATTCACTGAGCAGGGATGTAGCCCCATCATTGAAAAACAAAGATCAGGATTATTCTCTTCCGTTTCCATCATATCATCAATGGAAGTGCTATCGATATTAGGCATAAATATTTCTTTCACTCCTGTATCCAAAGCACGATCAATCATTTCAGCCCTGTCTTCTTTAAAAGCTTCAAGATATATATGGGCATGAGTATCTATCATAATTTTAATATTTAAGTCTTTTTATATTTACGTCCCTTCCAGTTTATCTTACCTGGTAATAGATAAAATATCATTGAGAAAAGGGTTATAAAACCGGCATAAATCTCATATATAAGCAAACCTCCCTTCAGGGACAAATCTACTTTCTTTAATACAAGCTTTATAAATATTGACTGTACCAATAGTTTACTCAGGAAAATATACAATCCGGTCATAGGAGCAAGTATTAGTAAGGCTATGATTGCAGGATAATAAAGACCTTCTAGCAGAAGGATAAGTACAACAAACCATGGCAACTGAACAGCTCCAGTCATCCATCTCTTTCGCTGATGCAGCAGATGGAGAAGGTTTTTTGCAGGTAAAGAATAAGCCAACGTATCTTTATTAACTGCTTGCCTTAGCTGGTAGCCTTTTCCTGAGACTTCTTTAAAAATAGCATAATCTTCGGTTAAACTAAATTTAATATTTTCATATCCGCCGGTACTTCTATAGGCCTCCTTTGTGATCAGCATATTGTTTCCGATTGCAGTTACCGGCTGGCCAGCATCATGGATCACCTTAACCATTCCCAGTGCGTGAGCCCATTCATAGTACTGCATCAGGTTGTTTTCCACAACAGTAAAACCATTAACGATACCAATGCCTTTATCCACCTGGTTAACCATAGCTTTAATCCAGTTTTCATTAACGGCAATATCAGCATCTGTAATAAGATAATATTCTCCCTTTGCCTTTTTAGCGAGCTGAGCAAGGACATTAGCCTTACCTTTCGCCTCACCTGCACCTGCTGTTATATTTATTACATGTACATTCTCAAATTCATCGGATAGCTTCCGGGCAACATTTAATGTATTATCCTCTGACTGATCATTTCCAATCAGTATCTCGAAATGGTGTAATGGGTAATTTTGCTTAACTAGAGCATTTATGCATCTGGCAAGATTTTTTTCTTCATTTCTGGCAGCAATAAGAACAGAAACAAATGGTTGCTTCTGTTTAACAGGATAAGTTTTAAAATTTCTTGTCCAGAAGATAATTAAAAGTAGATTAATAATTAATCCAAAAGAAGCTATGGCCAGTATTGCATAGATCATAAAGTGGCAAAGCTAAATCCTTTACTTTTAAAATGATCGATATAGGAAGGTAATACCTCCCGCACTATTTCAATAGTCTTAATATTATCATGAAAAACAATTACTGATCCATCTGAGGTAGACTTCATTGTTTTCCTGAGACAACCTTCTGCTGTTAAATCTTTATCAAAATCACCACTCAGAACATCCCACATCACTATCTCATAATTAGCTTTTTTAAGAGCAGCAATCTGTTTCCTTTTTATTTTCCCGTATGGAGGGCGGAATAAATTGCTTTTTATATTCAATTTTTCCATGGTCTCTTTGCAGGATGTTACATTCTCTATATAATCCTGCAGCTCTGTTTTCCAGCCGTTCAAATGATTATAAGTATGATTTCCCACTACATGGCCTTCTTTAATTATTCTGAGGAAAAGATCAGAATGCTTCCTCACATTATCACCAACACAAAAAAATGTGGCTTTAACTCCCTTTTCTGCTAAAATATTGAGTATCTCAGTAGTTGCTTCCGGAATAGGACCATCATCAAAGGTAAGATAGAGCAGTTTTTTTCCCTTTTTTCTTCTCCATGTTATTCCTGCATACAGCCACTGAATATATACTGGGGTTTTATGGAAATAAGACATGCTATTTTTCAATTCTGCAGGATAACATAGTGATATCATCCCTATAGCTATTTATACCTTTAAAGTTATCCAGATCAATAATTATATCCTGGTGTACCCGCTTAAGGTCCTGCCATGCATTTTCCTTTAGTAGTTCCTCCAGCCGTTCACTTCCATATTCTTCATTAGCCTCATTTTGAGTTTCAATAACTCCATCTGTATAGCAAAAAAGCATAAACTCCTCAAGATTCTCAATAAACCCTTCATTCACAAAAGGTAGTGGATTTACTGCGCCTAATACCGTAGAACCCTCTTGCAAACGCCGCATCTTATCGCGTGTGATAAGTATAGGAGCATTATGCCCGCAGTTTACATAGACCAGAGTTTTTAATGTATGATCATAAATCGCAACGAAAAAAGTAATAAATTTTTCTCCTTTGGCATTCTCCAACACATGATAATTCAACTCTTCGATAATCTCAGTCAGATTCGGCGTTTGGCGGATCAGTGTACGCAGGGAAGCCTGGAAGTTCGACATCATTAATGCTGCCGGTATCCCCTTTCCTGAAACATCTGCTATACAAATCAGAAATTGCTTTGGGTTAATAGGTATATAATCATAATAATCACCACCTACACGATCATGAGGTAAGTAGCTTGCTTCAATTTTCAATCTGGGGCCATAAGGTAACTTTTCCGGAAAAAGGAACTGCTGCACATCACTGGCAATCTCAAGCTCCTTCCGCAATGCCTCCTGGTGCAATTGACGTCTTGCAAGCTTTTTATTTTCAATGGCAACAATAATTATATTGCTCAAGGCCTGAATAAAGCGAGTACTATTTTGCCTCAGTTCTTCATTAATTTCAAAATCACCGGAAACAAAAACAAGTGCCAGAAGCTGCCCTTTATGGGTTACGGGTATAAAACAATCAAATTCATCAAAGATATCCTCGCGGTCACTTTCTAATGGCTCAATTTTTGAAATTGATAAAAACTCCTCAGGTAATTCCACATCAAAACAATCCTGAGATGTACCATAATTAACCTTACAATTCCACTTTTCGTCTAAAACAAATAAAGCGAGTTTTTTAATATTCAGGTTTGCCCGTAAGGTGAAATCATAGATCTTATAAAGCGCCTCCTCAGGAAGGTTGTTATTTATAGCCTGCGTGATCTCCAGCAAAGCATTCAGCTCCAGCTCTTTTAGATTTACCTGATTTTGTAGTTTAAGCTCGCTCATTAATGTCAAAAAAATATTTACAAAGAAAGGTAAGAGTGAGGTTAATACCTAAATCTTCTCCCTTTCCAGCTATAAGATACAAAATTAGCAGTTAAACCAAAGAATACTACATATGGAGAGTAAAGAAATTGTAAAAGTGCAAATGAAAACAAATAAAAACGTGATTTCATTGTCCAGGCTACGTTTAAGATAAAAACTGCTTCCAAAAATATTTTTATTCCAAATAACACCAAAAGCTTCTCATCTCCTGTAGCAAACAGCTGGATAATTGCAGCACAGATCCCGATGTGAAATAAAAATATTAAGGCTGCCACAATTGTCATCCGCTTATCCTGATAAGACTTCCACTTTCCTGCCCACCTAATCCGCTGATTAAAGAACTGAAGGAAATTTTCATTAGATTTTGTAGAAACAACACTCTCCGGGGCTCTTCTGAAAAATATTTTATCCGCATATTTTTCTGCTACAGCCTGTACAAAAAACTCATCATCACCGGAAGGAATCCCTTTATGTTGTTGATATCCTCCTACTTCTTTCCAAACTTCCTTCTGAAAAGTAAGATTGGCTCCATTACTGAGAGAAGTAAAGCCTATAGAATTTAAAGCAATCCCTGATCCCATTATTGCATATAGCTCAGTTGCCTGAAATCTTTTAAATATTGTATCTGCCGGTTTGTACTCAACAAGCCCCGGTGAAAGAACAACATCATTTTCTTTAAACAACTCATAAATATCTGATAGAAAGGAACTTCCGACTCGGCAATCACCATCTATAGTGACTATTATATTACCCTTCGCTGTATTTATTCCTTTTGTTAAAGCAATTTTTTTACCTGTCTCTCCGCCTTTGAGAGATAGTAGTGTGACATTATCAGGAACCGCAGGTATTTCAGTGGAATGATCATTTATAACTATAATTTCATAAGAAGAAACTGAAAGGGACTGATCTAACAGGTCCCGAATAAGCTCAGATAATTCAGCTTCATCACGAACAGGTATAACCACTGATAAAAAAACCTCATTTTTTCCACCAGATTTTAACTTCTTCTTTTTCTGAAAAGCAATAATCAGCACAAGAAGAAAAAGAATATAAATTGCCAGTATAGCGTATAAAAATTCCAAATTCAGCGGATGGTCTTCAGATAAAAAATAAATATACTACCAAAAATTGCCGGCACCAGAATATTTACAATCCAGATTATAAAAGTAGCAGAAATTACCTGCCCGGGATCAACAAGATAATTTTCAAAAAACATTACTGCGCTAACCTCTCTGATCCCAAGATCTGTAATGAAATTAAAAGAAGGTATAATAGATTTAACTAGAAATATCCAGGTCACCCCTGACACCATTATCAAAAGGGAAAGATCAACTCCCAGCAGTTCCATTATCAATATAAATTGAGTAGTAAAAATGATGTAGCGAAGTAAAGAAAGCCCGGTGACAGTAAGGATCAATGGAGCAGAATATGTTTTTATTATCTTAAAAAAGTATTTAACCTTCAAAAGGTAAGGTTTTATTATTCTGTAGATCGATTTGTTAAAACCAATAAACAGGGCAATTAAAAATAATATCAGGAAATACCACAGATAAAAAAAAGGCCATGTTTCAACATACATTATAATACCGAGTATCCCTGCAAAAACAGTAATAAAGAGTTGTGTAATCCTTCCAAAGAACAATGCCCCCACCAGCTTTCCCCTTTCTTTATTTTTGAGAATTAATATCCTTCCTAAATAGTCGCCCCATCCATGAGGGGTAATGAAGCTGATTGACAAACCTGATAAAACACCCGCTGCAGCAGTTTTGAGGGAGATGTTTTCCACCGGCTTACAAAGCTTCTGCCATTTGATCATTTCCAGAAGCCAGTTCAATGGCATCAGCAAAAGTATGGTAACCCATAAAAAAGGATGATCATCAAAAGAGAGGCGGATTATTTCAAAACTAAAAGAAACTTCCCTCTGAATAATTTTAAAATATACAAAAACAGCAACCCCTGCTATTACTATAAATTGAATTAGCCGGTTAAGTAATACTTTATTTTTTTTGTCAATCGGCATACTTTATATTGCAACTGTGAAAAGAAGCGCAAAAGATACTAAGGAAAAAATAATTCTTGGACTCGATCCTGGTACTTCAGTCATGGGATATGGGGTATTGTTAATTTCCGGCAGTAAGATTAAAATGTTACAATTTGGTGTTATACACTTGAGTAAATACAAAAATCATGAAATAAAGTTAAAAAAGATCTTTGATCGTGTACTTTCACTTATCGATGAATTTGCTCCGGATGAAGTAGCTCTTGAAGCGCCTTTTTTCGGTAAAAATGTACAATCGATGCTTAAATTGGGCCGCGCTCAGGGGGTTGCAATGGCTGCTGCCTTATCCCGGGACCTGCCTATTATCGAATATGCCCCTAAAAAGGTAAAAGTAGCGGTAACCGGAAACGGAAACTCTTCAAAAGAGCAGGTATGTAAAATGCTGATGACCCTGCTGAAATTTGACGAAGCTCCCAAATTACTGGATGCAACTGATGCACTTGCCGTAGCTTTATGTCACCATTTTCAGAATGGTATTAATGTAAAAAATTCTAAGAGCTGGGGAGCTTTTGTAAAGGAAAATCCGGGGAGGGTTAAATTTTGAAGTTTCTGGTAGTGAATTATAAATTTGATATGAGTTCGTTTAGTAAAAAATTATAAATTAAAATTCATTTAAACTAAACCTATTAACAGTTTTAACCACCTCATCCATCTCCTTTTCTTTTAACTCCGGAAAAACAGGCATTGATAAAATAGTCTTAGAAACTTCTGTTGCAACAGGATAAGCCTCTTTCCAGTTATCTTCAAAAAAAGGAATGGTAGCTGGTATAGGAGCAGGATAATGTACGGCAGTACCGATTCCTTTTTTGTCTAAATACATCTTCAGCTCATCCCTTTTATCACACTTTATAACATACTGATGATACACATGCCTGCCATTATCCGATGCCTTGGGTTTTACAAACTGATCATTGAAATTTAAATTGTAATAAGCAGCATTTTTCCGGCGCTTATCATTATACTTCTCAAGGTATCTAAGCTTTACATTTAAAAACGATGCCTGCAGCTCGTCCATCCTGCTGTTCCGGCCGGCCAGTGTATGATGGTCGCGCTCCGGCTGTCCGTGATTGGCAAGCAGCCGTATTTTAGAAGCTAACATCTCATCATCAGTAACTACTGCACCTCCATCACCATATGCTCCCAAATTTTTTGTTGGATAAAAACTGAAAATCGCAGCATCACCTAACACTCCAGCTTTTTGCCCTCTCCATTCCGCTCCATGTGCCTGTGCTACATCTTCCAGGACCAGCAGATCGTTTGCTGCAGCTATTTCTTTTATTTTATCCATATCGCATGGATGACCAAAAAGATGTACGGCTATTATTGCTTTGGTATTTTTAGTTATGTTTTCTTCTATTTTGTCAGGGTCTATACAATAATAATCTGGTTCTATATCAACAAATACTGGTTTAGCACCAATTGTAGCTACTGCTTCTGCATCTGAGACCCACGTAAAAGCCGGCACCAGTACTTCATCTCCTTTTCCAACACCCCAGGCTTTCAGCACCAGCTCAAGGGCATCCGTACCGTTGCCACAGGAAATACTATACCTGCTGTTTAAATACTTCGAAAAGTTCTCTTCAAAGGCTTTTGTCTGATAGGCAGAAATAAACAATCCGCTTTTAAATACTTCATCTTTAGCTTTCTGCAATTCCTGCTTAAGCTCCTGGTATTGTCGCTGAAGATCGAAAAATGGGATCATAATTTATCAAGGATTTTAGCTACTTCATAAGCCTGTGCCCTCCGGGAATAGCGGTTAACATTTCTAACGTCAGGCCTTCTACCTTCTATAAACTCATCCAGATATGATTCCAAAATTTCATTTATCCTCTCGATATCTGACGGATCCACAATCCTGCCTGCACCTGTATCTTTTAAAATTTCAGCTACCTCCCCGTCTGTTGGTCCTATTGCTAAAATCCGGGCACCGGATGCGAGATATTCATAAATTTTACCCGTGGTATTTCCCGCAGCATGTTCGGAACGGGTTAACACAAGCAGAAGAACCTCTGTAGTCTCATATTTTTTGATAATTTCCGCATGAGGTTTATAAGATTCAAATTTAACCACTTCATCCAATACAGAATTTTCCGCTACTTTTTCTTTAAATGTCTGCGCAACATTTCCGGTAAATTCAACTTCAATATTGAGGTCAGGATGATTATTCAGAAAGTGTTGCAATGCTTCAATAAATGGTGTGGGATCACGCATCTCATCCACAATACCAATATGCCTTATTGAAAATATATTTGTTTGGTGGTAAGAATAATCCTGAAAATCAGCTTCGTCATAACCATTTGTGATAACATCCACTTCACGACCACCAAGCTTCTCAAATGCCTTCTTGTAGTAGTGGTTTATAGTAAATACCCGATCCGATTTTTGCAAGACTTTTCTTTCAAGCCTTCTGTGTAATTTCCGGACTAAAGGGAGCATATTAAACTCTTCATAAAGATCCCATTGTGTCCAGGGGTCCCGGAAATCAGCAATCCAGTTAATACCGGTTTTCTTCTGCAGCTTTAGGCCAATCAGATGAAGGCTATGAGGAGGGCCTGTTGTTATTACAGCTTGTATTTTATTAGCTGCAATAATATCCGGTAAAAATTTTACAGAGGGCCTGACCCAGAAAATCCTTGGGTCGGGAATAAATAAATTACCTCTGATCCATAGCATAAGTTTATCAATCCAGGATTTATTCTTTTTTATTCTTACGTCTGAAGCGCTGACGGGACCTCGTTTACCTTTAAGCCTGGAGAAAATCTGGTAGGGTTCCCAGATCGGCAACTTAATAACTTCCATATCAGTAGGCACTTCATTGCTTAGGCTATGATCTACTGTTCCAAAAGAAGGATTTTCAGGTGTATATATGATAGGTTCCCATCCCTTATCACGTAAATATCGGCTCATTTTAAGCCAGCGCTGTACGCCACTACCCCCCACAGGAGGCCAGTAATAGGTGATAATCAATACACTTTTTCTATTTTCCAATATCAATAATATTTAGCCAGTCGCGAAGCTGAAACTCCTGCCAAATATAGAACGACTATTATAATATTTTTAATCTGCTGAGTAAGAATACCATTCTTGCAAAATCTTCTTGCAGACGTTGTAATCGGCACAGGAAGTTTTATAAAACGTCCACTCTTTCTGATTCTCCTTTGCATTTCAAAATCTTCCAGTAATTCCATTGGTTTAAATCCCCCCATGGCATTAAAATGCTCCTTAAGGATAAATAATCCCTGGTCGCCATATGTAAAAATACTATGATTAATCCTACCCATTACTGAAAAAAACCTTAACCAGATATTATCATTGTCAAACTTTAGGTAAAAGCAACCACCCATTACATGAGGCTCTTCCAATGAACTTTCCACATGTTTTAGAGCATCGGCTGATAAAGAAGAATCTGCATGAAGAAATAAAAGAATATTTCCTGAAGCTTCTTCTGCACCTTTATTCAATTGAGCTGCACGGCCCTTTTTTGAAGTTAAAAGCTTTATCTCATTAAATTCAGAAATGACCTCACAAGTATTATCTGTACTACCTCCATCCACTACAATTATTTCATAAGGGTTAAATTGTAATAGCTGAATAAGAAGATCCCTAATGCATTTTTCCTCATTGTAAACGGGAATAATTACAGAAACTCCTTCTTTATCAGACATTTTGTGTAACCTTTTATAATTTTCTCAGTCTAATTAATAAAATCAGCTGCACCTGTTCATAAACGAACAAAAAGACAAAAAATCATGTACAGTTCTGAACACCCTTCACTACCTAATGTCCCTAAACGGGCTAAAAATGATGTTGGCATCTATATTGATAATCCCAAAAGTATGTCAAAAACATCTTATCGTCAGGTTTTGTTAATTTTCGGAGTATTAGTAGCCATAATTGTGATCCTTTTACTAAACTTCGAATTATTTCCGGCTCAGCAATCAGAGCTGGATTCAGCAAATAAAATAAAGGAATTAGCTCACTATTCAATTCCTAACATCATCTTTTATTTATATTAAGAAAAAAAATTATGAAAACGGCATTCTTACTAGCTGCACTTTTGATAATATGTTTTACTTCGAGTGCTCAGGATAATGAATTTCACCTTAACAAAACCTACAAAATAAGCCCTGCCGGAACAATTGATTTAAGATCATCTGATGCAAATATCCATATCACTGGTAGCAATCGAAATGATGTTCACGTGAAGATTGATCGTGTAGTTGAAATAGACGGCTTAACCTGGGGCGATATTGATAAGAATTTCGATGTAGAGGTAAAGGAACAAAATGGCGATCTCCTGATTGCTGAAAGAAATGAAGGCTCTGTGACAGTTATGGGTTCTATTAATGAAGATTATAATATTTATATTGAAGCTCCAATAGGTGTTTCATTAAAGCTTCAGGGTGATGATGATGATTATATAATCCAAAATATTAACGGCTCTATTACTCTTAATGCAGATGATGGCAATGCTGAATTTCTGAACTGTGGTGGAAAATATTTTGATTTTGATCTTGATGATGGCGATATAAAAATGGACGGAGCTGCCGGTGAATTACGTCTTAATGCTGATGATGCAGATATCATAATAAAAAATGCTTCTTTTAATATCATTGAGGTCGATCTTGATGATGCAGATCTCTTAATAGAAACAAGCCTGGCTGCTAATGGAAAATATGAATTTAATGGTGATGATTCAGATTTTGAACTGGTAGTAATTTCAGGAGGAGGAAAATTTGATATCAGACATGATGATGGCAGTGTGAGATCTTCCAAGTCATTCACAGTTATTGAAGAGAATGAAGACAGAACAATTTTAGAGCTTGGCAAAGGTAATGCTATGATCTATTTTAACACTGACGATGCCTCTATAAGATTATCTGCTTTATAAGCTAAAAAACATGTAACAAGACCATATTCCAATGGTTTAATATTTATATGGATCCATTATCAGGTCCATCAAGTATGAAAAACGATTGGGATGATGAAGATATTAAAGAAGTTTCTTACTCTTACTGTTTTACTACTTTTTTGCTTTCAAACTGTTGATGCTCAATATTTTGGGCGAAATAAACCTAAGTATAAGCGTATAGACTTTGATGTTTTTCAAACCCAGCATTTTGAAATTTATCATTATCTTCAAAATGAATCTTTCACAGAACATTTGGCAGAAAGCTCCGAAGCCTGGTACTATATGCACCAGCGTGTATTGAAAGATACAATCCGCACACTTAATCCTATGATTTTTTATAATAATCATGCTGATTTCCAGCAAACAAATGCCATTCAATCTACTGTTTCTGTAGGAGTCGGCGGGGTAACAGAAGCATTAAAAAACCGGGTTATAATGCCTGTGACGGAATCCAATTATCAGACAGATCATGTATTAGGGCATGAGTTAGTACATGCTTTTCAATATAATATGATCATAAAAAGTCGCGATTCCAGCCTTACATTAAATAATATAAGGAATATCCCTCTCTGGATGGTGGAGGGCCTTGCTGAATATATGTCTATTGGAAGTGTAGATGCCCATACTGCTATGTGGATGCGAAATGCACTTGAAAATAATGATCTGCCAACTATAAAAGAGCTAACGACGACAAATAAATATTTTCCATATCGTTATGGACAGGCATTCTGGAGTTTTGTAACAGGAGTATGGGGTGATACCATTGTACGCCCAATGTATCTTAATGTAGCAAAATTTGGTTATGAACGTGGAATAGAATTAACAACAGGTCTTACACCAGCAGCATTATCTGAAAGATGGCAAGCTTCAATTACGGCATATTATGGGCAATTTCGTCAAAGACATTCAGGACCGATGATCGGACGAAAGATGATATCCGAAGAGAATTCCGGACGAATGAATATCTCTCCTGCTATAAGCCCAAATGGTCAGTACATCATGTTCCTTTCAGAAAAGGACATATTTACAATAGATCTATTTTTGGCCGATGCCCAGACAGGGGAAATTATCCGAAAGGTCAGCAGCTCAAATGCCAATGCACATATAGATGCTTTTGCATTTCTGGAATCCGCAGGAGCGTGGTCACCAGATAGCCGAAGATTTGCCTATGTTGTTTTTAGTGGAGGGAAAAATAAAATAACCATTAGCAATGTAGCCGAAGGAAAAATAGAAGAAAATATAGGTGTCCCTGGGGTCGAAGCTTTAAACAACCTTACCTGGTCACCAGACGGGCAAACTTTAGCTTTTACAGGTTTAGTGCAGGGACAAAGTGATATTTATACTTATAATCTGAAAACCAAAAAGGTACAGCAGCTTACAGATGATCATTATTCTGATTTACAACCAAAATATCTCCCTGATAACAGAACTATAGTATTTTCATCAGATAGGTTTGCCGATGGTGAAAATCATGGAAAGTATGATTATGGAAATTACCGGGTATCATTTGTTGATACCGAAACAAGAGAAATAACAGTTTTGGATGTTTTTCCCGGAGCAGATAATTTAAATCCTGTTGTAAGCCCCGATTTGTCATCCGTAATTTTTCTTTCCAACCGGGATGGTTTTAGAAACATGTACCGTTATAATTTAGATGACGGCCGGGTTTATCAAATGACTAATTATTTTTCAGGTATTAGCGGTATTACAATGTTTGCCCCGGCGGTAAGTATCGCCAGAGAAAGAGACTTAATTACCTACGTATATTTTGATAATAATAAATACACCATATACTCTGCTCCTATTGAAAACTTTCTGTCACGGCAAGTGGATCCTGGTGAAGTAGATCTTAATGCAGCATTATTACCACCTTATAATCCTGCTAAACTATCCATTGTAGAAAGAAATCTGGCAAACAGGCCATTTATCCGCGACACATTAAAACCAAAAATAGAAGATAAAGAATACCGTCCGAAGTTCAAGCTTGATTATATCGGCAGTACGGGTGTAGGTGTTACCACAAATCGTTTTGCTACAGGTATGGCCGGAGGTGTAAACGCTATATTCAGTGATATTTTGGGTGATAATCAGCTGTACCTTAGCGCTTCCGTAAACGGAGAGATCTATGATTTTGGTGGACAGCTGGCATACCTAAACCGTAAAAGCCGTGTGCAATGGGGTGCAGCCATTAGCCATGTCCCTTTCAGGTTTGGGTTTTATTCTTTTGAGGATGATGCATTAGTAGTTCCTGATGAACTTGAAATTGATCCGGCCCAGGATTCTCTAACCCTGGATCGGTTGTCTATAAATATCCAGAGGATCTTTCAGGATCAGGTTACCGGATTTTTATTTCTTCCACTTTCATCAACCCGTAGATTTGAATTTGAGGGTAGTGTAGCCTGGTTTAGTAATCGACTTGATAGGATAAATAATTATTATTTTGAAGGAATACGATATCCGATAAATGAACGCGAAAATAATCTTCCTACTCCATCAGGATATCATCTGGAAAGGGTAATGCTTGCTTACGTGGGTGACAACTCTTATTTTGGAACAACAGCACCATTGACTGGAGGAAGATTTAGAATCGAAGCAGAACAAATGTTTGGAAGGTTAAATCTATTTTCCGGTTTGGTTGATTATAGAAAATATATATTTATGAAACCCGTCAGCCTGGCGTTCCGTGGCTTTTTCTATGGAAGGTTTAAAGATGATGTGGAAAATTCTTTGCTACCTCCAATATTCCTTGGCGCTCCCGGACTGATAAGAGGTTATCCTACAGATCAGTTTTTCTTTGGTGCACCGGATGATTTAAGCATCAATAATCTTGTTGGAAATAAGATAGCAATAGGAAGTGCTGAATTACGTATACCATTCACAGGTCCCCGTCAACTCGCTTTTATTCGCTCAGGAATTATATTTAGTGATATTAATCTGTTTTTTGATACAGGTTATGCCTGGGAAGATATTGAATTTACCAATAGTGAAATTAACGGTAATATTTCTAATGATTTTGAGCGGGAGATTATCTACAGTACCGGTATTTCAGTTAGGGTAAATCTTTTTGGAGCCTTAATTGTAGAACCTTATTATGCGGTGCCTCTAAGCCGTGAAGATAAAACTCCTGTATTTGGTTTGCAGTTTCTGCCTGGCTGGTAGACTAAGAAGGCTTTTTATTAAGCACAATATCTCGTTCTTCACCACGAAGATGCAGGTCCCTGATATATTTTCGTGGCGTAGGACGGTTTAATGACATCAGAAATAGTATAAACACATAAACAGCCGTAAACAAATGGTCGTGTGTAAGAAAAAAAGCTAATGCAGCAATAATGGAGGCAAGTTCTAATAAAGCATAATGTATAATAGATGCAGAAAACAGCTTTTTGAATTTTTCTTCAAGGGTTTCAAAACCACGGGCCACTCGTAATTCTTTTCTATAGAAATAGAAAGCCAGATAAACCAATATACCTGAGGAAATACTAACAAAAAGCTTTAAAGTAGTTGAAGGTTCTCCATACACTGCTATAGTATCTCCTCCCAAAGTTTCAAGATAAGTAAAGCAATAAAGAATGAGGGGCCCTGCAATAACAGCATGGAAGATCAGGCTTATTTTTTGATCAAATTTTTTGACATCATCTATATGCATTCTCAAAACTATGAAATAACTTCAATGTGTCGCAAATAATTTTATTTTTGCATTATGGGTATCATTGAAAATGTATCGAGGAAAGAACAGGTGATAAGAACAGCTGCCGAACTTTTTAAAGTTAAAGGGTATGCTGCTACCTCTATGCGTGATTTGGCCCAGGCTATGGGAATAGAAGCTGCCAGCCTTTACTCTCATATAAAATCAAAGGAAGAGATCCTCCGAACATTATGTTTTGATATGGCGAAAGAGTTTATCAGGTCCCTGGATGAAGTTGAGAGTAAAAGTATTTCCAACACTGAAAAATTACGTGCTGGTATTATTGCACATGTAAATGTAATGTCACAGGATCTAACTGCATCAGCGGTTTTTATGAACGAGCACCGGCACCTTAGCCAACCATATCTAAAGGAATTTTTATTTAAGCGGATCAATTACATCAACCGCTTTAAAAAAATAATAGATAGCGGAATAAAAGTAGGAGAATTTAAACCCGTTGATACCAAGCTTGCTGTAATGACACTTTTCTCTTCTCTCAACTGGATGCCTAACTGGTATGATCCGGTAAAGACATTAAATCCTGAACAATTGGGTGAGCAACTGGCAGATATCCTTATCTTTGGACTTAAGAAATAAGGAACCTTTAACCAATTAATAAGGTTAAATTAGCAGGATGTTTTATACGATTCGATGGATTTTCATTAAAATTGTGTAAACATCTTCAATCGTTTGAAAACATTAAAATAAAGATATATGTACGGAGGTTCAAGTTCACTGGATTATTCTAAAATGGAAGGGCTGCAGGATGAAGATCCACAAAAGCTCGCGGAGTTTGAAGAACGTATTGCAAGAGGTGAAAAAATTGAGCCTACCGATTGGATGCCACAACTTTACCGCAAGCAGCTGATCCGAATGATTGAGCAGCATGCTCATAGCGAGATTATAGGTGCACTTCCCGAAGGTACCTGGATCACCAGGGCACCGGGCTTTAAGCGTAAGCTTGCTTTGATGGCCAAGGTTCAGGATGAAGTCGGTCATGCTCAGCTACTTTACAGTGCGGCAGAAACTTTAGGAAAAACACGAGAAGCCATGATCGACGATCTCATCAATGGCAAATCAAAATATTCAAACATATTCAATTATCCTGCCTTTACTTGGGCTGACTCATGCTTTATCTCATGGCTTGTTGATGCCGGTGCCATTGTTAACCAGCTGGCAAATGCCAAAGGTAGTTATGCTCCCTATTGCCGGGCACTGGACCGTATCTGTGCCGAGGAATCTTTCCATCTGAAATATGGCCACCACTGCGTAATCCATATGGCGGCCGGGTCAGAAAAGCAAAGAGAGATGATGCAGGATGCATTTAATCGCTGGTGGGGACCTATGATGCACTTCTTCGGCCCTCCGGATAAGGCATCCGTCCATTCTGAGATCCTTATGCGCTGGAAGGTGAAGATGGCCTCTAATGACGATATGCGTAATCAGTTCCTGGATATGTATGTACCAAAGATCTGGGAATTAGGCTTTACCCTTCCTGACCCTAACCTGAAAAAGGATCCGGAAACAGGAAAATGGCAATATACTGAACCTGACTGGGCAGAATTTAAGCGTGTTATCAATGGAGACGGCCCTTGTAATAAGGAGAGATTAGCCGTAAGAAGAACCGCTGAAGAACGCGGCCGTTGGGTTCGTGAAGCTTTATTAAAACCTAAAACATCATATGTTGCTCCTCTTGCTTAAGAGAGGCTTTAAAAACTGAAAATGAAATCATTAGATCCAAGACTTAACCGCATCGGACTGGATGAAGACCAGTCTGAAGTGAAGAAAAAGGAACTAGACCAATTCGAAACTTACGAAGTTTTTACTCAGCTTAAAGAAAAGCAGCCATTGAACCATGCAGGTATAGTTCATTCACCTGATCTGGAGATGGCTTTTATTTTGGCTAAAGAGCAGTATAGCCGAAGGCTTATGTGTGCCGGCCTGGCAGTTGTAAGAACAGATCATGTTCATGTTTCAGCATACACGGATGGCGACAAAAATGCATACGACACTATAATTCCGGTAGCTTCAAAAGAAGGAGAAGAGGATGCTTATCAGGTTTTTCATTTGAAAAAAAGAGGTAAACAACATGTACATGCAGGGACAGTAATGGCGCATAATCCTGAAGAAGCTTTTGAAGAGGCCAAAAATTCTCTTGGTGACCAGCTGGTATATAATGTATGGGTTATTGCCACATCCGATTTTCGTTTTTCCGATGAAGAAGAAAAAGTCATTTGGAGCACCCTGAATGAAAAAAGTTTCCGGGATGCTATCGCTTATAAAGCAGCTGATAAGATCAAACAGTTTAAAGAAAGACAACAATCATGAGAGAGCAGGCATTAAAAGACCTACTATATAAAATAGCCGACGATCAGTTAATATTAGGCCATCGTAATAGCGAATGGACAGGTCTTGGTCCGTTGCTGGAAGAGGATATTGCTTTCAGCTCGATGGCACAGGATAAGATCGGACAAAGCCTTGCTTTTTATACCATTCTTCATGAAATGGGTGAAAAAGATCCTGATACTGTAGCTTTTATGCGTAATGCTGAGCAGTTTCACAATTGTCAGTTAGTAGAGCTACCTATAGGTGCTTATGATTTTAGCCTGATACGTCATTTTCTTTTTGATCATGCAGAAGCTATTCGTTTTGAGATGCTTTCCAGTTCATCAGTTGAAAGTATAGCTGAAATTTCAAGAAAAATAACGTCTGAGATCCGTTATCACACTATGCATGCCAATGTCTTTATCAAACGGCTTGGTTCAGCAACAGAAGATAGTGTGCAAAGGCTCCAAAAATCTCTTGATGAAGCTCTGCCTTATGCTTTAGGTATCTTTGAACCTTCTGAATATGAGCAGGTGCTGCAGGATGAGAAGATATTTGCCGGTGAAGCTGAACTTCAGAAAAAGTGGCAGGTAAAAATTGAGGAGGTGATTAGCCAGACTAGCCTTAATCTTCCTTCCTGGTCAGAAATAAAACCAGTTTACGGAGGCAGAAAAGGACAACATACCGAACATCTTCAGCCTTTACTTGATGAAATGGCTGAAGTATTTAAAATTGACCCTACTGCCGAATGGTAAGGGAACAATGGAAAGCAACTTCCTGTTTTATAAGTGATGCTAACAAAAGAACAAATTCTGCTTTGGCTTGATGAGGTTAAAGACCCGGAGATCCCGGTGATCTCTCTAGTCGATCTTGGTGTAATAACTGAAATCGTTATACAGGATGAGGATTCTGTTCATGTTACCATGACCCCAACCTTTATAGGATGTCCTGCCCTTGATTATATGAAAGCCGATATTAAGGAGGTCCTGGAAAATAAAGGGATTAAAAATGTTAACGTAAAAGTTTCACTAAAGGAGCCGTGGAATAGCAATAAAATAACTGAAAGGGGTAAAAAAGCACTTAAAGAATTCGGTCTTGCACCTCCTCCACCTCATGATCTTATCGTAGACCTTGATATTCTGGAGAATATAGAATGTCCAAACTGCAGCAGTACAAATACCGATCTAAGATCACCTTTTGGTCCTACACTGTGCCGCTCGATACACCATTGCTATGACTGTCACGAAACATTCGAGCAGTTCAAACCCGTCTAATTTTAATCATACACTAGTAACAGATCATTTAATTTCATACATTTATATTGGATTAATTACCAATAGATTATGAGATTACGTCTGTTATTTATTTTTATATTCACTCCGTTATTTTTCTTTCAGGCCCAGAGCCAGGAAGTTAATATGGAGCCTGTTAAGGTGAAAGATAATATCTACATGCTCAAAGGCCGGGGCGGCAACATTGGTGTTTCTTTTGGGAAAGATGGCGTTCTCGTTATTGATAATCAATTTGAAGATATGGTACCTCAGATAAAGGCTGCCATTAAAGGGATTACTGATAAAGAAATCCGGTTTGTTGTTAATACACATTATCATGGCGATCATACCGGGGGTAATAAAATTTTTGGGGAAGAAGGCAAAACAATCGTGGCTCATAAAAATGTCTTCAATCGCCTGAACACTGAGCAGTACAGCAAATTCAGGGACCGCACAACCCCTGCTGCACCCGAGGCTGCCAGACCAATTATTACTTTTGATCATTATGTTACGTTTCATCTCAATGATGAAACCATACAGGTAATGCATTTTAATAAAGCTCATACAGATGGTGATGCTGTGGTATATTTTGAGGATGCCAATGTTATACATGCAGGTGATTTGTACGTGACTTATGGTTTCCCTTTTATTGATGCTGATTCCGGAGGTTCTTTAAATGGTTTTATTGACACTTTAGATAAAATACTATTATTGATCAATGATGAAACCGTAGTTATCCCCGGGCATGGAGAGCTTTCTTCAAAAAAGGATGTTGAGGTATTTAGAAATAAACTGGCGGATATAAGAGACCGGATACAAAAAGAAGTGGCAGCTGGTAAAGATCTAACTGCAGTAATAGCTGCTAACCCACTCGAACCTTATGAAGCTGAATGGGGTAAAAGCTTTATTAAATCAAAAGATTTTATTACTTTGGTTTACCCGGAATTTAAGAAATAAACAATAGCATTTTTATGTATTCCTGGATTCTATTGCTCAGAGGAATTAACGTAGGTGGGAAAAATAAAATTAGAATGGTGGAGCTGATAGAAATCCTGCAATCATTTGGTTTTAATGAAATCAAATCCTATAAACAGAGCGGTAATATTATTTTTAAATCAGAAACCATACCTTCAGGTTTTGAAGATGATATTGCGGATGCAATTAATGCTAAAAAAGGATTTCGACCAAAAGTATTGATTATTAGCAGTAAGAGTTTTTCATCTGCTATTAAAGCTAATCCTTTTGATAATGCTACTGCTGACCCTAAAAAATTGCATTTCTATTTTCTCGCAGAAAAACCACACACTCCGGATATTGAGGCCATCAACAAGTTGAAAAAGCCTTCGGAAAACTACTGGCTAACTGATCATGTTTTTTATTTACATACACCTGAAGGTTTTGGACGTTCTAAACTTGCTGCAAGTGTAGAAAAACATCTTGGTATACCTGTTACAGCACGAAACTGGCAGGCTATATTTAACCTGCAAGAAATTTTAGCATCAGATTGAAATTTTGTAACTTACGTTAGAATAATAAACTCAATATATTCATCCCCGTGACGCTCAAAAATAAACTCGGCTATCTCCTCTCCTTTACATTGCCATTGTGGGTAATTGGCGGCTATTTATTGGGTGGCTGGTGGAATTTCATCACCTTGTTTGATGTATTTATTTTAATGCCTCTACTTGATGTTTTTTTTGGAACAGACCACAGTAACTTATCTAAAGAAGAATCGGATCGGCGAGCTGATGAATTTTTCTACCGCTTTGTAACATATGCATGGGTTTATGTACAGCTGGCACTTGTAATCTGGGGTGCATATGTGGTGGTATATGGAAATATAAATACATGGTACGAATGGACAGGCTTTCTGTTAAGTATGGCGATGGTTACCGGTGGTATTGGAATCACAGTAGCACATGAGTTGGGCCATAAGAAAAATAAACTTGAGCAGGTTTATAGTCAGATTCTTCTTATGACGGTAAGTTATATGCATTTCTATGTGGAGCATAACCGCGGGCATCATGTTTATGTAGCCACACCTGAAGATCCTGCCACAGCGCGTAAAAATGAAGATTTTTATTCTTTCTGGATCAGGTCTGTCTTCGGTGGTTATAAGCATGCATGGACCCTGGAAAATCAGCGATTAAAAAGAAAAGGGAAATCTCCTGTCTCTGTCTCAAATAAGATGATCTGGTTTACTCTTCTCCCAATCCTTTTCTGTGCTATGTTTACTATAATTTTTTCAATAAATAAAGCTGGAGTTGCATGGGAGGTTCCGTTGTTTTTCATTGGGCAGAGCTTCTTTGCCTTTACTTTACTTGAGCTGGTAAATTATGTAGAGCATTATGGCATAATGCGGAAAGAAATCGCACCCGGCCAATATGAACGTGTAACTCCAATTCATTCCTGGAATACCGATTTTATAATTTCTAATTTTTTCCTCTTTCAACTGCAGCGCCATTCTGATCATCATTATAATGCCATAAAAAGATACCAGGTGCTCAACAGCTATAAAGAAAGCCCCCAATTGCCTGCCGGCTATCCCACTATGATCATGCTGGCCATGTTCCCTCCTTTATGGTTTAAAATAATGAACCCTCGTGTGGAAAAGCATTTTCCACAACCTCAGGTAATAGCCGTCTAAGTAGCTGGCATGGTTAATGCGCTATTTTATAAAAATTAAAATAGTATCTAATGAGAAATTTAATTTTACCGGTTGTTTTTATCCTATCTTTTTTAACAGCATGTGATAAGAACAATAATTTTGTGCTTTTTTCTGTAGAAGATGATGTGGCATTAGGTCAACAAGTGAATGAAGAAATTCAAAATGATCCACAGTTTGATGTGTTATCTGATGCCGAATACCCACAAGCTTATCAGTACATTCGCGGCATGTTGAACGACATTTTAACATCGGATGAGATCGCATATAAAGATGAATTCCCATGGCAAATTCAGATTATCAGAAATGATACTACCCTAAACGCTTTTGCCGCTCCAGGAGGTTATTTATATGTCTATACCGGATTGATTAAGTATCTTGATAATGCTGATGCTTTGGCAGGTGTTTTGGCTCATGAGGTCGCGCACGCTGATTTAAGGCATACCAGCAGGAATTTGCAAAGAGCTTATGGAATACAGGTACTGTTAAGTATTGCGCTGGGAGCTGATGCATCTCAACTCGAAGCTATTGCAGGACAAATAGCGGGTACATTAGCCGGGTTAAGCTTTAGCAGGGAATTTGAAAAGGAATCGGATAATGAATCGGTGCATTATTTGTCGGATACAAAATATGCTTGTAATGGTGCGGGTTTATTTTTCCAGAAGCTGGAAAATGCCGGAGGAGGAACAGGGACTCCGGAATTCCTAAGTACTCACCCAAGCCCGGATAACAGGATAGAAAAGATAAATAATACTGCTCAGGAAATTAATTGTGATACTTCACTGGTTGGAGACACAAACTATGAGCAATTTAAAAATTGGTTGAGCAACTAATAAAAAAGAGGCTGTCGCAAATTTCGACAGCCTCTTTACATTTTAGATGTTTTTTATCTTTTACTTCACTTCTTCCAGTGCATTATCAATAAGTCTCACCAGGTGAGCTTTATGTGCCTGAGAAGATATATCACCGGCTCTGTTTGATGCTAATCTCTTTATCTGATTCAGATTGTAAATGGACATCGATTGAGCATGATTACTAAACCTGTCTTTACCTTTGCCTGATATGATTTCAATCAACATTTTAGTGTAATCGATCTGAAGATTCTGACGGAAACTATTAACATTTCCGTTAATATCAGCGGCAAAAACAGCATCGTTCAAATCTGTCATATAAGTACCTAATTTATATTCATTTCCATAAAGCTCTGAATCTGTTATCCTTTGCAGGGTATTTGAATGCAATAGATGCTTTAAAGTATTATTCTGCATGGATAGAATTCCCGCATGGATTTTAGGGTCTTCTGTTCCGCTAAAGAAATTAAATCCTCTGCGCTGCATTGCAAGGAAATTATATAGATCATTTGGCGCATTAAAAGCATCGGGTGCAAATAAATACTTTCCTAACGTCTGCATTGCCCTTTTCTGCTCTTTAAGGGAAACAGGGGCATATGGTTTTGTTGCACCCTCCTGTCCGGCCATAGCACGGTCTATATAAACACCTCCGATAAATCTGGAAACAATCGAGGTGGCACTGTTATACTGACCCATCAGAATATAATATGCTTGTCTCAGCTCCTGATAAGATTCACCATCCTGAGTATATTTATTTTTCAGGTCTTTCATAAGATCATTAACCAGCTCCATTCGATCAATTGAATAGGTGATCTGATCATTCGACTGATCACCAATCATCACACGTGGATCTATTGCCTTACCCGGAGAACGCATATCATCGGCATCATTTCCGAACATTAACTGCGGCTCTGTAGATCTGGCAAGAATTGACTCCAGCTCAGCTTCTTCAGCAATTGGCTTATATCCAAATGTGATCGCCCATTCATCATAAGGACCAACAGTAGTTGTATAATAATGTCCCTGCTTGCTTCTGTCTCTGGTTACATTAATTGCAGTATAATCCATTACAGAGCCTGTTAAAGCTTTCCCCTGTATAAATGCAGGATCACTAAGCTGTGCAGGAGAAAAAAGCTGACTTGACTTCATATTGTGATTTAAGCCTAGCGTATGCCCTACTTCATGCATAAGCAGCTCCATCATCGCTTCTTTTTTCATACCTTCCATGGCTAATCCATCATTCTTTTCTGCAATCAGTACTGCCTGGCCGAAAAGCGTATTTGCCTGCATCATTTCACCAAATGAGCAATATAGTTCATGACCTTCACCCCACGATGGCTTCTCCTCATAATGAGATGCTGGATCAAGATTGAAAAGCTTGTCGTATCTCACTCTATTTGTATGGAAAACAAATTCAAGCATTATATCAGAGCCCAGGATTTGACCTGTTCTTGGATTTACAAAGCTCGGGCCATAACCACCAAATGGAGGGTTTGGCGAAGATGTCCATCTGAGCACATTATAACGAATATCACCGGCATCCCAGTCAGCATCGTCAGGTTGTGTTTTTACTACAACAGCATTTTTAAATCCTGCTTTTTCAAATGCCTTATTCCACTGTAACACACCTTCTTTTATAGTCTCACGGAATTCTACAGGTGTTGTGTTTTCTATCCACCATACAATTGGCTCTACAGGTTCAGATAGTTCTGCTTCAGGATCTTTTTTTACCAGATGCCATCTATGTATCATATCCCGAAAAGCAATAGCCTCTGTTGAGGTCATATTTTCAGTTTGTGTATTAAAATAACCTACACGGGGATCATCAAACCTGGGGGTATAGTCATTCTTAGGGACTTCAAGTAAACTGTGGTGGATTTTTATACTAACACTACGACCATCAGCCACAGCATTTGAACCTCCATTTAGAACAGAAGAATTGGAATAAACATATTCTATGGCAAGATCTATATTCTCAGGATATGTTCTGATAGCATTCACCTTGGTTTTATCTTTATCAAGGTTACCCAAAGTAAATGACGTTGGAGATTGACCCGGCCATTTTGGGGGCTTAACCTGTAAAAATGTCTCCTTCAGGAAAAGATTATCAGCTTCTATTAATATCTGACCTTTTTCCTCTGCTTTAATTTCTTCACTGGCAAGTATTGCATTGCTAACATTTGCATCTGCAGCTTTACTCAAAGCATTTTCCGGATCAAAATAAAAATTCGTGTTTTGGGTTTCAAATTCTATACGATTAAAATATCTTTTGATCTTAAATATTTTAGAGCCTCTGTAAGCCCCGCGGAAAGATGAAGCTTCGGTAACACCATCAGATATCTGTGAAAAATAGATATATTCCTTTTCCAGCTGATCTGCATTGATTAACATATAGATGCTTCCCTTTGTAGTATCCTGGTAAATAGTGAACAAACCCTCAAACTTCTTGGAAGTTTTCACAAGGTCAGCAATCGATTTATCTTTCTTTTCAGGTTTAGCAGCCTGCTCAGTGGCGCCTTTTTTCTTCTTTTTGGATTTTTTCTGGGCGTCTGCCGGAAAACTCAACATTAAAGCCAAGGCCAGCCCTAAAATTGAAAATCGCTTAATTTGATTAAAATTATACATATAAAGCTATTCGTTAAACATAATACGATATTACGGATTCAAACATTCGAATTTAAATATTGATTCATCTATGGTAATATTAATTACATCAGCGGTAAATAAATCAGATATTATTTATTTTCACGGTTTAAAAAATTGCTATTAGTGAAATTCGATATAGTTATAATAGGAGGAGGTATTGTTGGATTAGCAACAGCCTTAAAGCTAAAAAATAAAAATGAGGCACTAAAAATTGCTGTCCTTGAAAAAGAAGCAAAACCTGCCCAGCACCAGACAGGGCATAACAGCGGAGTGATCCACTCAGGTTTATATTATAAGCCCGGGAGCTTAAAAGCTAAAAATTGTATTGACGGCTATAACCAGCTCATTCGTTTTTGTGATGAAAATGATGTTAAATATGAGCTCTGCGGCAAAGTTGTTGTAGCCACACGCGAACAGGAGCTACCTTTCTTGAAAACCCTGCTGGAACGTGGTAGTCTAAATGGGCTGAATGGGCTCAAAAACCTTAATGTAGATGAGCTGCGGGAATATGAACCTCATGTTAATGGTATTGCAGGAATTTTTGTGCCTCAGACAGGAATTATCGATTACTCTGCAGTTACAAATAAATACTTGGAGAATTTTAAAAAATTAGGCGGGAAATTTTTTCCTAATGAAAAAGTTATAAAAATAAATTATTCCAAAGGACAGACGGAGGTTATTACCAACAATAAAACCTATACTTCTAAGCTTTTGGTTAACTGTGCTGGTTTATATTCTGATGAAATTGCACGGATGACAGGTATGGCAAAAGATCTTCAGATAATCCCATTCCGTGGTGAATATTATGAGCTTAAAAAAGAAGCTTCACACCTTGTAAAGAATCTTATCTATCCTGTACCCGATCCTGCATTTCCTTTTTTAGGAGTACATTTTACCCGAATGATCAATGGCGGAATTGAAGCAGGCCCTAATGCGGTACTGGCATTTGCAAAAGAGGGATATACCAAAAGAAAATTCAATGTAGGGGAATTAATGAATTCACTCCTCTGGCCGGGTTTTCAAAAAGTAGCATGGAAATACTGGCAAACCGGAATGGGCGAAATGTACCGCTCTTTTTCTAAAGCTGCTTTTACAAAAGCTTTACAGCGCCTGCTTCCTGAACTAAAGGAGGAAGACCTGATAACAGGTGGTGCAGGTGTACGCGCTCAGGCTTGTGATCGTAATGGTGGATTATTAGATGATTTTGTAATTCTTGAAAATGAATTTGCCATCAATGTTTGTAATGCACCCTCACCGGCAGCCACCTCCAGCCTCGCTATAGGCGATACTGTTTCGGAGCTTGTATTAGCAAGAATAGATTAACGAATCCCGCTCAATATATCATTAAAGCTATGGTGTAATACCATTTTTATCGGCTTCTGACGTAAATGAGCAGTAAGTATATTTCCATAAAACAAAGCAACAAAAAGATTTGTGAGCTCAGTAGTGTCACTAATTTTTGTTATCTGCTTTTTAAAGATGGCTTCCAAAAGATACTTTTCCAGCATCTGATGTAGTGTTGTAATATCAAGTTTCACATCTCGTGAATCAGGAAAAAACAAATCTCTTTCTTCGGCCTTTACAGGAAAAGTTGATTTTGGCCGCTCCATACTGCTAAGGTAACTGACGAGGGCAAGGATAAGATTTTTATGTTGGTCGTATTCTTTACCTATTTGTTCAAAAATAAAGTAAATTGCATCAAGTCCTTCCTTATTTGCTTTTGCTAAATCAAGTGCACAACGGATAGACCAGATTCTAAAATAGAACAATAGAACATCTTCCTTTTGTGGAAAATATTTAAAAAATGTTACCTTAGAAACCTTACATTTTTCGCATATTTCCTGTACATAAATATCTTTAAAGGTTTTATTTTGGGAAAGCATTATGGTATTCTGGAGAATTAAAAGTTTTAGCTTCGCTGATTTTTCTTCTCGATGAGTCATAAGTGCTGGAAAATAAACTTGGGTTCAGAATCTTCTAAAAATACAAAATATTAGTTAAATGCAAAGTTTTTTACCTACTTTTTTAATAATTGCTTTATTTATCCTCTCCTGCAACACCCGGCCTACAGAAAAACCTGTAGTATTAACTGATGAAGCTTTACTTGCAGATAGCGCCATGGCAGTAACTGCACATCCGTTAGCTTCTCTTGTTGGCCTGGATATTTTAAAGAAAGGTGGAAATGCAGTTGATGCTGCCATCGCTGTACAATTTGCTCTTGCTGTAGTTCATCCCTCCGCCGGTAATATTGGTGGTGGTGGTTTTATAGTATATCGTGAGGCCGATGGAGATGCTTATACACTTGACTTTAGAGAAAAAGCCCCATTAGCTGCTTATAAAACCATGTATCAGGATAGTGCCGGAAACGTAATAGAAAATTTAAGCCGGCGGGGTCATCTGGCTTCAGGTGTACCCGGAACGGTTGCCGGAATGGTTTCCGCTCATGAACGATTTGGAAGCCTGCCCTGGAATATCCTTATTCAACCAGCCATAGATCTGGCTCTTGATGGATTTGTATTGACAGAAAGAGAGGCTAATGGATTAAATTCTAATTTGGATGAATTTATTGCCCACAGTACAATGAAACCTGAATTTTTAATAAAAGAAAGTGGCTGGGAAGCCGGTGATACCATTTACTGGAAAGACCTTGGAGAAACATTAGAAAGGATCAGGGACAATAAAAGAGCAGGGTTTTATGCAGGAAAAACGGCAGATGATATTGTAAAAGAAATGCAACGGGGAGGTGGGTTAATAACTTATGAGGACCTTGAAAAATATGAAGCTATCTGGCGGGAACCTGTTACAGGAAAATATAAAGAATATGCTGTTATCTCCATGGCGCCGCCTTCAAGTGGTGGCGTGGCATTACTACAGCTACTGAAAATAATTGAGGATTTACCTATCTCTGATTATGGTTTTCATTCTACCGAGGCCATCCATACTATTGTAGAAGCAGAAAAAAGAGTATATGCTGATAGAGCTAAATACCTGGGGGATCCTGATTTTATTCATGTACCCGTTTCACAATTAATTGATGAAGAATATTTAAATGAAAGAATGGTCTCTTTTAATGAAGACCAGGCGACAAAAAGTGAAGATATTGCAGCGGGTGAGCTTTTTTTAGAGCATGAGCAAACTACTCATTTCTCAATAGTAGATAAATATGGTAATGCTGTTTCTTTAACAACAACACTGAATGGCAGCTACGGATCGAAAGTTATTGTTGCAGGGTCAGGATTTCTTCTGAATAATGAGATGGATGATTTTAGTGCAAAACCCGGTTATCCAAATATGTTTGGCTTAATTGGTGGCGAAGCAAACAAAATAGAACCTGAAAAACGAATGCTTAGCAGCATGACCCCTACCATACTTGAGAAGGATGGGAAGTTATTTATGGTAGTAGGTACACCAGGCGGATCGACTATTATAACATCTGTTTTTCAAGTGATACTTAATGTAGTGGAATATGATATGAATATGCAGCAGGCTGTTGCTGCCAAACGCTACCACCACCAATGGCTTCCTGATAAAATTTTCTATGAAGAAGGTGCTATCCCTTCCGAAGTAAAGGAAGAGCTAATTGAAATGGGTCATATTTTACAAACCAGAGGAGCTATAGGACGAGTTGACGCCATATTAGTAAAAAACGGGCAGCTTCAGGGTGGTGCTGATCCTCGCGGTGATGATACTGCTATGGGGTTTTAATTAGGAAATAAGCGGAGAAGAGCAGTAACTATCCTTCTTCTTCCTCATGTTCTATCTTTAGAATTAAAATCTCGCTGCTATCAATAGTTCAAGATCTTTAAATGGTAATTTAAACTGCCTTGCCAGGTATGGATTTGTAAGACTTCCTTTATAGGCATATACACCTCTCATAAACCATTTATGAGCAAAGATCATATCCTCAATCCCGCCCTCTTCACCTGCTCGTAATATTGTCGGGGTAAAAATATTACTTAAAGCAGTGGTTGCCGTATGAGCTACCCTGGAAGCTATATTAGGCACACAGTAATGTATGACATCATACTTTCTAAAGATAGGATCATTGTGAGAAGTTAGTTCCGAAGTTTCCGTGCAGCCACCCTGATCAATACTTAAGTCAATTATAATAGAATCTGCTTTCATCCCCGCCACCATCTCTTCCGTAACTACATATCTGCTTGTGCCTTTTTCTGAGCGTAGCGCTCCAATAACCACATCGGCGGATTTTAATGATTGGCTTAAAGTAACTGTATCGATGGTAGAAGTATAAATCTGCTGCCCCAGCGAATGTTTTAATCTTCTTAACTTATAAATATGATTGTCAAAAACCTCTACCTGTGCTCCTAAACCTATTGCTGCCCGCGCTGCGTGTTCGGCTACTGTACCGGCTCCAATAATCACAACCTGAGTTGGGGGAACACCAGTAATGCCGCCAAGTATTACGCCACGGCCTTCATTTACTGAGCTTAGGTATTCTGCCGCAATGAGCATCGCGCAGCTTCCTGCGATTTCACTCATTGCCCTGATAATAGGCATACCCCCAACTTTATCTTCAATAAACTCAAAAGCAAGGGCAATTATCCTTTTTTGTAATATTTTCTTAAGGTAATCGGGAGTTTGATGACCACTTTGAAATGCTGATATTAAGATCTGCCCCGGACGGAAATACTCTATTTCTTCATCAGTAGGGGGCTCTATTTTTAATATTGCATGTGCCTTATAAAGTTCTTCTGGGGAGTAAATTATTTTTGCTCCTGCATCACTATATTGTTTATCCGTAAATTTAGATCCTTCCCCCGCTTTGGTCTCAACCCACACTTCATGGTCATTATTTACCAGTAAGGCCACTGCATCAGGTGTTAAAGAGATCCTCCGCTCCTGCATGCTAATCTCACGGGGAAGGCCAAGAACAAATGAATGCTTTTGTTTCTTCACTGCCATCAGCGCCTCCTGCGGGTAAAGCTGACTTTTGCTTGCTAATTGCTCAAATCCTGATTTATGCTTCGTCATGTTTTGTGATCACTAACTCACGCTTATTTTCATCTAATGGTTTTATTTCAACCATTATATAATTCTCTGGTAACAAATTGGGAATTCTGGATGGCCATTCAATAAAACAGTAGCTCCCTGAATAAAAATATTCTTCCAACCCAATATTAACTGCTTCCTCTTCATCTTTAACACGATAAAAGTCAAAATGATAGAGAATATCCCCTGATTCTGACTCATATTCATTTACTAAAGAAAATGTAGGACTGCTAACTCTATCTATTACTCCTAATTCACTGGATAAAGCTTTTATTAATGTAGTCTTACCTGCCCCTAATTCTCCTTTAAATAGCCAAATACGATAATCATTGCCGTATTTCAAAAGTTTTTCGGCAACTTCCTGAATTTCAAAGAGTCCGCTATATTCCCACTGTACGGAATCAGGCATTTCTACACATTTTTCGAATTTAAAGAAATTATCGGAATTATCATTTCTTCCATTGAAATACCCCCATGCTGAAAGGTGTCTTTGTAATAATTGACATAATAGTTGTAATTATTTGGGTATGCAAAAAATTGATCTTCAAGAGCAAACACATACCTGGTAGAAACATTATACTTTGGAAGAAATATATCATCCGGATTACTTACTTCCATTATTTTACCGGCATCATATGAAAGATTTTTACCCTGCTTATAGCGTAAATTAGTACTAACGGTACGATCACCGAGTATTTTAAATGGTCGTTTAACTCGTATAGTCCCATGATCTGTAGTTATAATAAGTTTCCCTCCTTTTGCAGCAATGGTTTTTAAAGTATCCAATATTGGAGAATGTTCAAACCATGAGCGTGTAATTGATCTATAGGCGGATTCATCGGGCGCTAACTCTCTAATCATAGCCATATCTGTCCTGGCATGAGAAAGCATATCTACAAAATTATAGACAATAACGATCAGATCCTGATTCATCAGATTCTGTACATTATCAGCAAGCTGCTTTCCTTCATGTATATTCAGTATCTTATGATAAGAAAAATTGACATCCACATTTAACCTTCTAAACTGTCTTTCCAGCAGCTTATCCTCGTATCGGTTTTTCCCTTCTTCACTATCCTCGCCCACCCAGAGGCCCGGATGTTTTTTTGCTATTTCTGAAGGAAGCATTCCTGCGAAAATGGCGTTACGGCTATAAGCAGTAGTAGTAGGAAGTATAGAGTAATAAAGCTCCTCTTGCTCAACAGTGAAATATTGTGAAATGATCGGCTCCAGAATTTTCCATTGATCGAACCGAAGATTATCGATAAGAAGCATGAATAGAGGCTGCTCATCAACTGCCGGTAACACTTTCTCCTTTATGATCTGGTGAGAGAGTAAAGGCTTCTCAACATCAGGATCATTAAGCCAGGAGGCATAATTATCTTCTATAAATTTTGCGAAATTATTATTGGCTTCAGACTTTTGATTCTCCAGGACTTCAAACATTCCGGGATCTTCAACACCGTCAAGCTCCAGCTCCCAATAGACTAATTTCTTATAAATCTCAGACCATTCCTGATGGTCCATATAATCCATAAATGCCATACTTATATTACGAAAATCCTGTTGATATGAAAGGCTTGTTTTTTCGGTGATGAGCCGTTTATTCTCCAATATCTTCTTTATGGATAGGAGGATCTGGCTTGGCTTGAGGGGCTTTATGAGGTAATCTGCAATTTTGGCTCCGATTGCCTCCTCCATAATATGCTCTTCCTCGGTTTTAGTTATCATCACGACAGGAAGAGAGGGTTTGATTTTCTTTATTTGTGTTAATGTCTCCAAACCAGATAATCCTGGCATATTTTCATCTAAAAAAACAACATCATAGAATTCTTCTGCGCATTTTTCAAGTGCATCCATACCACTAACCACCGGTGTCACTTCATACCCTTTCTGTTCGAGAAAAAGGATATGAGGCTTCAGGAGGTCAATTTCATCATCAGCCCATAAAATCTTATATCTTTGCATAATCCCTCTACAGCAATTATATAAAAAGAAAGTGAGAAAACTGTTTGTTTTACTTTACAATTAAACCCTACTGTTGAATAAGAAAAAAATAATTAACGATCCGGTTTACGGTTTCATCCACCTGGACAATGAGCTGCTTTTTGAAATCATTGAGCATCCTATTTTTCAACGCCTGAGAAGAATAAAGCAACTTGGCGTTGCTGAATATGTTTATCCGGGAGCACTGCACACCCGCTTTCACCATGCTCTTGGTGCAATGCACCTTATGTCAAAATCCCTTCAGATATTAAGAGGAAAGGGCGTGGAAATCTCAAGTGAAGAGTATTGTGCTACCCAGGCTGCAATTTTGCTACATGATATTGGCCACGGACCATTCTCACACGCACTAGAGTTTAGCCTTTTGCCGGATATAAAACATGAAAGTATCAGCTATAGCTTCATAAAATATTTTAATAAACAGTTTAATGGAGCCCTTGATCTGACCCTCAAGATCTTCAGGAACAGTTATAAAAGAAAATTTTTCCATCAGCTGGTTTCAAGTCAGCTGGATATGGACCGGCTGGATTACCTTAAGAGAGACAGCTTT
Organism: Candidatus Cyclobacteriaceae bacterium M2_1C_046; assembly: GCA_051418055.1. GTDB lineage: Bacteria > Bacteroidota > Bacteroidia > Cytophagales > Cyclobacteriaceae > JBPRGH01. Next base: position 212,898 of record JBPRGH010000120.1, read on the forward strand.
TTCACCGGAGTATCAGAAGGAACTATCGGGATGGAAAGGATCATCAATATGCTGCAGGTCGTAAATGATGAATTGGTTGTAGAAGAGAAAGGTATTTATAGCATTGAAAATTTTCTCAATGCCCGCCGCCTGATGTATTGGCAGGTGTACCTTCATAAAACCAGCCTCAGTGCTGAGAAGATGCTGACTAATCTCATTTTAAGAGCGAAAGACCTTGCCAGTACCGGCCATAAAGTGCAGGCATCCCCTTCTCTTAAATTATTTTTAAAAAATAAGATCACCTTAAATGAACTACAGGAAAATGAAAACCTGCTACTTTCATACGGTGAGCTTGACGACAGTGATATCTGGGGTGCTATAAAATACTGGCAGCATCATGATGATATTATATTAAAAACCCTGAGCAGAAAATTATTAAACAGGGAGCTTTTCAAGATCCATCTTACCAATGATCCGTTGAAAAAGAGTGATCTTGAAAAAGTACGACATTCAATAGCTGATCAGTATAATCTAACAAGAAGCCTTAGTCGTTATTACATGGCACATGGGGATGTAACTAATAAAGCTTATATTGCTGAGGGCTCATCGATAAATATACTTACAAAAGGAGGCGCTATAGTAGATATTGCTCAGGCGGCTGATTTACCTAATATAAAAGCTATCAGTAAAATTGTAAAAAAATACTATCTATGCTGCCCTAAAAATGTATCTTTGTGATCTTTTTGTAAACATTAATGCAGATGGAGTTTAGTGTTAAACAGATAGCCGGAATGTTGGGTGGAGAGGTGACTGGTGATGACAGCCGCAAAATCAACATGCTTAGCAAAATTCAGGATGCCAAAGAAGGTGAATTAAGTTTTTTAAGCAATCCCAAATATGAAAATTACCTTTATAGCACTAATGCCAGTGCTGTAATCGTGAAAAAAGACTTTAAACCAAAAAAGGAAGTAAAGGCTTCATTAATACATGTTGATGATCCTTATACAGGATTTTCCACTTTACTTGAAGAGTACCACAAATTTCTCAACTACAGCAAAACAGGAATTGAAAACCCAAGCTTTATTGGAGAGGGATCTAAAATAGGAACAAATATTTATCGCGGTGCATTTTCATACATTGGAAATAATGTGACGATTGGTAATAATGTTAAAATATATCCCCACGCATATATTGGGGACGAGACTGTTATTGGGGATAATACAATAATTCATTCAGGGGTGAAAATCTATGCCCGCAATAAAGTCGGTAGTAATTGCGTTCTCCA
>JBPRGH010000121.1:0-1004 GCA_051418055.1 Candidatus Cyclobacteriaceae bacterium M2_1C_046
TATCCACGTATTTAGGCAGTGTTATTTTGATACTGTTAGCAAAATATGGATACAGCAATGGCAGGGGAATTTTCTCAAGATGTTCTACCTGGTTTTTGAAAAGAAGAGAATTTATAGGAGCAATTTATGCAGGCTATTACAGAGAATCTCTTCTAGCTGTTAAATACAACTAGCTTAAATTGCCCTTATAAATTCTCTTCCTTTCAAAAGCCAGGTAGAACATCTTGATAAATCTCCCTGCCATTGTTGTATCCATATCTTAATAACAGAATCAAAATAACACTGCCAAAATACGTGGATAATACTTTAATTATTTAAAACTAGTACTTTAATTAGTGGATAGATCAGGTAATTTCCAAAGTTGAAGGCTAAACATGGTACATGGCATCCAAAATAATTTAGCAAGCAGCAATAAGTACATCGTGCGTTTTGCAAGAGATGCTGATGAGGTAAGGGCCGCTCAAAAACTGCGATTTAATGTCTTTAATCTGGAACTCGGTGAAGGTTTAGAATCAGCATATGAGCACCAGCACGATACTGACAAATATGATGAGCAGTGTCACCATCTCCTGGTTCTTAAAAGGGATTCTGAGGAGGTCATAGGCACATACCGCATGCAAGATTATAAAATGGCACAAAACGGAAATGGCTTTTATACCGCCGATGAGTTTAATCTGCAATCAATTCCTGATGGAGTACTGCAACAAGGGGTTGAAGTTGGTAGAGCTTGTATCGCAAAGGAGCACAGAAATGGACGGGTCTTATTTCTGTTGTGGAGAGGATTAGCGGAATATTTAAATCAGAAAAAAGCCCAGTATTTATTTGGATGTTGTTCTCTAACAAGTCAAAGCAAAAAAGAGGCCTGGATGGTTATGGATTACCTGAAAAACAATGACCTCATTCATTCATCTATCTATGTTGATACGATGCCTGCCTTTGAATGTGTTGAGGTAAATAGAAATGAAGAAGCCTGGGCAGAAGTTAAATTACCACAATTATTCCGG
>JBPRGH010000122.1:0-1482 GCA_051418055.1 Candidatus Cyclobacteriaceae bacterium M2_1C_046
TATCTGATGTGGTGAAATATCCATTAACTGTACTGCAACCAGATTCACAAAAATCATCTTCAGAACAGCCAAGAATAAAGAGGCTCAAAAATAATATGGTAATGTAGTTCTTCATTTTGAGAGGCATTGCACCTAACGCTAAGTGTATGTACCGGTGCTGCTAAGAACCACAACTATGTCCGACCGATATACGGAGTAAATATAGCTAAATGCACCTGATCTACCACACCAGCACTGGGATATACACGATGTTATGGGCCGTTCCCTTCTCAAATAGATAATTAAATTTTTCCCGTTCTCAATAATCAAAATGAATTCCGAAATGACTGCCGTGCTTCCCTAAAAGCCAGGTGCCGAATGCGGGTAGTGCTTAACCAACAAAGGGAAAGCTGTTCGGACCTCTTATTCAACGGCAGTTCCTCGACCCACTGAGCCCAAGTCCTTTCCAAGAGCTTAATTTAATTATCTATTTGTTTTATCGTGACTGTGTTAAGGAACGATAATTTTGTTCTACCACTGGCTGTTCAGCAAAGTTCCTGACTGTCAGCCCGAAACAGCTGTCCAAGTACCACCTCAGAATACAGTTAAATTCTGAATGGCCCATAACGCCAAGGCTATAAACAGTAGGGCCAATCGAAGTGAATAATTGTCCCCCGATATAAAAGTAGATAAAAGAACCGACCGAACCTAAACCACTACACGCCCTATTGTCTTATAGCTACTGTTAGCGAACGTTATTTTTATTCTGATCGTAAATATATAAAGCATAACAAGGTCCATCGCTCATGCCATATTCTTTTTTATCATTTTCAACTTGTTGTGCTGCATAATTGACTCCCTCTTGAATTAGACTGTCAATCATTTTTTTGTATGGCAGATTTTTAATTGAATCACCAAATATTTCAGGTAACAAGATTTTAACTTTTTCAGCATCAGTATATAAGTTATGCATTATGTCACAATCATTCTGTTCCTCTTTGTCATTAGTAAAAAGTATACGATATGTATAAAATGTTAGTGCAGTATCGGGTTGAGCTGTTACCTCTTTAATTTTAATTTCTCGAATTGTATAAGGCTCTGAACGTCTTATAGGAGTATTTACAGGATTATAAGATGGAGTATCTACTGGTTCAATTTCTACCTGTTCAGGTAAATCAGAATTTATAGATTTATTTTGGTTACAACTAATGAGTGCAACTAAAGTTATAAGTTGAAAAGCTTTATATATCATAATGTTCTTAAAAATAATGTTCGCTAACGCCAGGGCTATAAAATGTAGGGCTTTCGAAGTGAATAGTTGTCCACCGTAGTAAAAGTAGCTACAAAGAACGAAAGAAGCTAACCCACTGCCCGCCCTATATTTTTATAGCTACTGTTAGCACCCGTTAGTTTATTCGCACGTACTTAATTGTTGCATTTTTCGGATCTTTTCCCTCTCCTGAAAGTCCAATAGTATCCTTGTCTATAAATTCTACTTTAAAT
>JBPRGH010000123.1:0-1849 GCA_051418055.1 Candidatus Cyclobacteriaceae bacterium M2_1C_046
GACTAAAACAGACTAGTCTGGAGTTGTTTGTTACCGAGCGTCGCTTCAGGCGAAACTTAATTCGGTAACTATGCATGTAGATACTTGAACGATATGCCATTTCGGACCGGGGTTCGACTCCCCGCACCTCCACTACTAAAAAGCTGATTCGGTAATATGAATCAGCTTTTTTTATTATTGTTATATATCGAACCCGGGGTTCTGCCAAAGGCATCCCTCATGGGAGACTCCCCGCACCTCCACTATAATCATTTCACGATTATAGAAATCCCTTCATACTAGCTGTGTGGAGGGATTTTTTATTTTAGCTCTTATTGTTTAAGAACTATATCCAAAAACACAGGTGACCTATATGGTGACCTAAATCAGTTATGTATTTTGCACTCAGGTTGATTCAAAAAAACTAATGCAAAGCTCATCCGTAAGCTTCAATCGCTTCTTCTATTGTATCGTAATTTTCGAATACTTTTATAAGTTGGGAAACCATGAGCAGGCTTTTAATCTGATCGGTAGCTCCGCTTAATTTCAGATCGCCTCCGGCATTTCTCATAGAGGTTAATCCTCCAATCAATATGCCCAGGCCATTGGAGTTCATGAATTTAACGTTACTTAAATCGGCTACGATATTGGTCTTGTTTGCTAATATCAGTTCATGTAAATCATGTCTGAATATATCGGCCTTCGGTCCACCGATCATTTTGCCTTTAAATTCTATGACAACACTTCCATATTGTTCACTTAAATTCCATTTCATATTCCACTCTCATATTTAGGCTATGACTAATTTATCATCTCTTCAGTCATTAGCTTAGTATTTATTTGGGTAATTAGCTATATCTGCTAAAAAATTTACCGGAATGATGCTCTTCGTAGGACAAGCTACATCCTGTTATAGCATCAACAACAAAAAGCGTTTTGCTTTCGCCGCTCTCATGTAAGTTAATAGCCTTGTCGCTTTTTAACAGTTTATCAAAAGACTAGTAAGCATAGTTTCACTCGATGGAAATCATAGATAATACAAATGGTATACGCGGAACGTAAAATTCTTATTAAGTGCTGTGTGTGCTGCTAACAAATCACAACAAAATTTATCAAAGAGGTTTAATGAGTATAGGTACAATTATTTTTTCTATATGGCTTTCCATTTCATTGGTTATGGGCATATTCGGTATCACCCAAAGAGGGTATCAAGACCGTATGTCGCCAATAGAAGAAGGAATTAAAAGCTTTTTCAGCTTTATCAAGGGCTTTATTTCATGGCCTGTTTTCTTTCCCCTGGGATTGGCAAAAGCCAAATATAAATGCAAAGCGATACACAAAGTATCTAATGGGAAAGGGGTATTTCGAAATAATTAAATCGATATGGAAATTTAGAACATAATTATTTTCTGGTACTTATGACTTTGCAAATTTTCTAAACAATTATATTATTTAATGAAAGCTCATCAGCCGCCCGGCTGATGAGCTTTTTTTATTTAGATAATCACTTCAAATGATCAATATTTTTCATACCATGGTTAAGAAATTTCACATAAAATTATAGGTTAATTAAATAAGTTGCTGTTACATGGATTATCGTTTGCTAGAGCTTATGATTCCGAAAGACAAAGTAGATGAAGCCTGTGAGGTTATAAAAGAACAAGAACCCATGGGAGTTTGGACCGACGATCAGACTGATGGAAACTCAATGGTAAGAGTTCTTATTGATGCCAACAGAACGGAGAATCTATCAGACAAGCTCAGTGAGAAATTTTCGAGTACGGATGGTTTTCGAATAATGTTATTTACGGTCGAGGCGACTCTTCCCCAGCCTAAGATCGAAGAGGAAAAGGAAGATGATGAGGCTGAT
>JBPRGH010000124.1:0-1309 GCA_051418055.1 Candidatus Cyclobacteriaceae bacterium M2_1C_046
ATGATCTTCATAAATGGTGACCACCCAGTTATCACTGAGGCTCTTCCGGTCACCCGGCCTGTGCTTATAGTGTGTAAATTTTCCGGTTTCCCTATCAAATCGATTCAAGCCACTATTCTGGGTGCCAATCCACAATATCCCATTATGATCTTCAAATATTGATGTAATCCAGTTGCCCTGAAGTGAGTTGCTGTTTCCGGGTTCGGACTTGTAATGGATAAAACTATCATGTTCCGGCTGGTAGATATCAAGTCCCTTTTGAGTGCCAATTAGTATAACGCCCGACCTGTCTTCAAAAAGTGAGGTTACAAAATTATCGCTTAAACTTGTTGATTCTGATGCATTGGCTTTATACCTGACAAAATTCTCTGTTTTCCGATTGAACCTATTAAGGCCGCCGTCTTTGGTAGCAACCCAGATGTTGCCGTTACGGTCTTCAATTAACTTATTGATAGAGTTGTCAGAAATTGAGGTAGAGTCGCCGGGTACATTCTTAAAGACCGTAAATCCATAACCGTCATAACGATTCAGGCCATCTTCTGTGGCAAACCATAGGAAACCTTTACTATCCTGCAAAATATCGTTGACTGTACTCTGGGAAAGACCGTCCTGGATAGTAAGATGATCAAATCTCATCGAAATGTTTTGGGCACCTACACTCCCCGCTAAGAATAGGGAAAGCATAAATACCAGAAGGTAAACTTTTTTGTTACCTATCATCTTGTAGTAATAGTAATTTAATAGTCTATTGTGTCTGTAGATGATTTTACCAAAAATAATGTGCGAAGAAAATTAGGATAACGCAAGATATACTAATATTTACACATTCTAATCTTTGCATACCGAATAATATATAAATCATTTCTTTATCGGGATCATAAAATAGGAATATCTATTATGGTCTCAGTATTTAAAATAAATGATAAAATTCCATGGCTTGAGAAAGGCCTTTACAAATTCAGTGCTTCATCCCGGGGTAGTTATTTTTATCCCTTATTAAAGCCTTGATAAATTTATAATTTATCAGCAATTATTGGGATCTATAGATCTCTGCTTTTTCTTTTATTTGGTTATATGACAATGGAATGATATAATTTTATATCATTCACTTCTGTAGCTTACAGAACTAAAATCACTCAAAACTGTCAGTCCTCATGGATGGAGAATCGCTAACATGGATTTTTTTAATCGGGGGTATCGCGCTCATGATCCTCGAAACATTAGTACCGGGCGGAGTATCTTTTTTCCTGGGTTTTAGCGGGGTTTTGGTTGGAGTACTAAGATACTTTGGCATAATTCTGGAACCCGG
>JBPRGH010000125.1:0-1037 GCA_051418055.1 Candidatus Cyclobacteriaceae bacterium M2_1C_046
GATAAACTATCTGGTGAGGTTCAGGATCTACAGCTGCTATGTCAAACCCAAAACGGGCAGCGCGAATAGTGATAATTGTTGTTACAATAACTATCAGGCTCAAAGCCATTATATGCCACCCTTTATAAGGCATTGTTCCAATAGCAATAATAAGGCCGACAATGATATAGGCTGATGAAAAGGAAGTGTCATTGGATGCGATATCTTCAAGTAAGATTATGAGTGTCGCAAGCCACACAATTGAAGAGAGTGCCAATCGGCTCCAAATGAGAGAAATTGAGGTCCTGGAAAGACTGATTAAGCACATGCTTATAAATATTAACACCATTTTATCTATAAGCATTATTTTATCTGCGGCTTTTGCACCCGTATAGAACCAAACCGTAGTTTTACCCAAAATGACAGTATGACCGACTACAAATATTGATACGCATGCGATACCTAATAAACCGGCAAAAAGCAGCCCCCTTTTAGCTATTGAACTCAACAGTTCTTGATACTCGGTGTCCTTTTCATATGGTCCGATTGTAAAATAATTTCGGAAAGATAGATTGTGTGTAAGGCCCTTCATATCCGGTCTTCTAAAATTTAAAGCCTATCTCAAGATTTGGAACCTTTTTTTAATTACCGGTAAAATATTAGTTACGGAATAAGTAATTATATTCAATATTTACAGTAATATGTTGATAAATATATATTTATTCCTGTTTAATTAATTTAGTATTATTGTATTTTAGAAAAGTAAAGATTCTTGCTTAATGCTATCTAACCAATTCCTTTTTGAATTCATTTTTTAATAACCAAGTTTTGAGGCGAGACGGCAATACATAGTTTAAACGGAATAATATTCTATTAATCACACCGGGTATTATGACGGATTTATTATTTAACATACCTGTTATAGCTTGTTCAGCAACATCGGCCTTACTTATTACACTCCATTGAGCAATTCTTCCATGTTTATCAGTACGAGATCGACACTCTTTATTAGTAGCTACAGGTCCGGGACACAAAACGGTAACATTGATGCCATTTTC
>JBPRGH010000126.1:0-1030 GCA_051418055.1 Candidatus Cyclobacteriaceae bacterium M2_1C_046
CAAAACGTATTCAAATCAATAGTGGCGAAGCACCCATTTATGATTGTTGGTCAGAAGGGTGTGATTAAGAATCTACAGCATCTTGGTTTTAAAACATTTAATGATTTTATAGATGAAAAATACGATAATAAAACTCATTACGTTAGACGTGTAGACGCCATGGTTAATGAACTGGTTAAATTTGCTAATTTACATAAAGATGATTTAAAGAAGGTGCTTTTAAAGATGGAAGATGTGCTTAATTACAATCATCACTATTTTTACAACGGCTTCCAAGATCTAGTAAACGAACAGATTGAAAAAGAGATATTCATTAAATGACTTGTTATACGGAGTTCCAGCCGCTTCAAGAAGCAATAGTGGGTAAAGCGTATTCTGCTGATATGGTAGAGCACTTTAAAGACCCACTTAAATCAATGCTACAGCAAATCTTCGATGAGACAGAAGAGGATTGCTTAAAGGTATGTGACTTTCTTAGAGGGCAGGGTGTCACTGTTAAACGTCCAGATATTGTTTTTGATCTTAAAACCAATAAGGATGAAAATGGAAAATACAGGCCGAGGGTAGACCTTTTTAAGTTTGGCTTCTCCTATCCCAATCAGCCATTGATGCCAAGAGACACCGTTGGAATATATGGTAACACAATTGTTGAGTTCTTTACTCGTAACATGGGGAGGTATTTTGATAACTGGCACTTCAGAGACATCATGATGGATTACTACAGAGAAGGCCACAGATGGATCTCAATGCCACAGCCTATGCTAAATCCAGAAGCGCAATCTTACACGGATTATGATAATAACAGCATCCTCTTTCATGCTGCTAATATATTGAAGTGTGGTAAAGACCTATTCTATACATTGCCACAAGCACTTACACCAAAAGGCAAAGGGACACTAGATGGGTTGGAATGGATTAAGAGGGAATTAGGAAGCGAATTTAGATTTAATCCGATACCAGCAGGTGGACACGCCGATGGAAAGATTGCTCTAATTAAACCAGGCTTGCTAATGTGCTGGACACCGGAACA
>JBPRGH010000127.1:0-6605 GCA_051418055.1 Candidatus Cyclobacteriaceae bacterium M2_1C_046
CCAAATTAAAATGACCCATATAACAAGTACCGAAAGGTTTACCGCCATACCACTAAGGCTGAAAATCTTTCGGCCAAATGGCTTACTTAGCCGAAGCAGTATTCTGTGTGCTAAGCCGGATACCATTTTTGAAATAAAGAAAGCGCCACTACCAGATAAGGTGGTATAAAAAAAGTCATAGATGACTACGAGCAGAATGATGGCTCCTAATATCAGATAGATGTAATTCATAAAAGATAAATGATTAGCATATAAGCATCTATCTTTTATGAATTGTTTATAAAAAATATTCAGCTGACCGAAGGGCCAGACTGCATTTTCGAAATCAAACTATTGCTTTGCAGTCACAGAAAATGGAATATTTACATCTGCCCATTTTAAAACTACCTGCCCCTGGTTTCCTTCTGATTTAACTTCAAATGTTAGCTGCTCTACCGGTTCCTGTAGTTTTTCAGGTGTAACATTAAAACGAACCACATCATCTGCTTCGGTGTAATCGTCTGCAAGATGCATATCAGTATTTTTATTAAGCATTACCGTCCACTGATCCTGGCCGGGAATTGTAAACAAGCCGTATTTTCCTTTTGAAACAGGCTGGCCTTCTACCATCACATCTTCATAAAACTGAATGGTCGTGGCTTTATGAGCCCCCGGAGTCCATACCTGCCCATAGCCTACCAGTCCGCCAAAGATTTGACGTCCGCGCATACTGGGAGCTGCATAATCGACATGTACATGTGTATCACCAATATTGGCCATGGCTGATTTCCTGGGGCTTTTTACAGAACCAGGATTAGATGACTGCATCTGATCATGGTTTTCGTGATCCATCTCATCGTGAGGCATATCTTCCTCCATATGATCCTCCATCATTTCATCATGACCTTCTTTCATATGGTCATCATGCTCTTCATTGGTTGCTGTGTTGTTACAACTTACCAATGCGACAGTAAATAAGGCTGCTATTAGGAATGTAAAAATTTTAGTCTTTTTCATTTTATATTTTGGTTTATTGTTAAATCTGTTTAGTTAAATGTCAAAGTGAGATTTCGTAAACTTTTTGGAATTTTTCAAGGACAATGGTTGGATTAACAGTACAATATTAACGAATGATATAAAAAGGAGTGTTATAGAATTTTCGGGTTCTTTTATAAGATTATCTTTTGTTTATAAAATTTTTAATCGGGTACAGTTTAGTAGATTGATCAAATGAATTAATTGCTATCAAAACTTAGGTGCGTCATTCGGGGCGACATTTATTATTTGGTGCTATAATGTAATGAATAACAACTACTTATAAATTAGTAGTGCGGTCTCTCACTCCGACAAAAATTTTGAAAGCAGGCCCTCGATCTGAGGGCTTTTTTACTAAATTTTTTTTAAGCTGCGGAAGAAACCTACCTATATACGTGATAAAACCGGCTCTTCTTTTCTTTTACCAAAAAACCACATTAAAATCCCACCGGTAACAAACATTAATAAAGAATAGGTAGCCGCCGGAATGCTCATATCCATCTCTTTTAGGATTGATGTTGCAATTACAATAGCCAGTGTACCATTTTGAATGCCACTTTCTATGGTTATAGAGATCGACTGCCTTATATTCAGATTAAAAATCTTTGCTGTTATAAATCCTGTTGCCATAGTGAGCAAATTCAGTAGCAAAGTAACCGGGCCAGTTTCTTTCATATAAGGAATTAGATGTACCTTATTGGCTAAAATCACTCCTGCTAAAACAGCTATAAAGATCACTGTTGAGGCTATACGCATTGGCCGCTCCATTTTAAATGCAAAATTTTCCCTGTAGTGCCTTACGAGCATCCCTATACTTACAGGAATGATAGTTATCCCCATGATCTGGATGATAGTTTTAAGCACGGGCAATTGAATAACAGCGCCAGCTTCATCTTTAAAATAATTTAATGAAAAAGTAAGGATAAAAGGTATAGTAAATACAGTAACAAAACTGGTAATGGCAGTTAAGGAAATAGAAAGAGCAACATCTCCTTTTGCGACATGTGTAATTAAATTACTTGTTGGTCCGCCCGGACAAACAGCAATAATCATTAACCCTACTGCCAAAGCCGGAGAAAGATTGAATAAATAAGCAAGGGTAAAGCCAATAACAGGCAATAATATCAGCTGATTGGATAATCCTACCAAAGCCGCTTTTGGATATTTAAAAATTCTTTTAAAATCATCCGGAATAAGAGATAAGCCCATTCCAAACATTATGATGGCTAATGAAACCGGTAGTACGACTGATGTTAATACGGAGTCTTCCATCACTGAAATAATTTGGTTTTTAAAGAGGATATAAAAATTAAATATAAGGAGATAAATAGTTATTCAATTATTTCTGAAATTAAAATTTTTACTGATTTCATAAAAAGCTCTTGCATTACATAGATTTTCTATGTATCATTACATCGAACTTCTATGTATGACTGACTATGTATTCAAAAGAATTATTAAAAGGCACCCTCTCAACCATTATTTTAAAGCTTCTTGCACAGCATGGAAGGATGTATGGTTATGAAATCACCCAGAAAGTCAAGATCTTATCAGCAGACAAGATCCTCATAAAGGAAGGCTCATTATATCCGGCGCTCCATAAGCTTAAAGATGATGGTTTAGTGAAAACAGAAACGGAAGAGGTGGATAACCGGAAAAGAAAGTATTATTCATTGACGGAGAAAGGTAAATTATCCACTAAAGAAAAAGTTGATGAGTTGCATCAGTTTATTGAAACCATTCAGGCAGTTCTTTCCACTAAACCTCAACCCTCATGAGACAGCTTACCCAACTTCAAATAGATCTTATCAGAGGAGATATCAGGCAAAGTGGGGTGGAAATGCGTGAGCTGGAAGATGATCTCCTGGACCATATATGCTGTGCCCTTGAACAGGAAGGTAATCATTCTTCCTTTGAAGAAATATATCAGGAAGTAAAAAAGTCAGCATTTCCTGAAGGTTACAGGGAAATACAACAAACGACCTCCTATTTATTAACTCTTAAATATTCAACTATGAAAAAGACAATGAACGTGCTGGGGATTACCGGATCGGTGATGCTCCTGTTAGGATCTATTATGAAGTTGCAGTCGATGATGGGATCCAATGAATTACTTGTACTCGGTGGGGCAATATTAGTCTTCGGCTATCTGCCTTTTATGCTAACCCTTTCAATGAAAAATTCCGATACCACACCGGCCAAAGTCCGTAACATCAGTGGTTATTTAGGGGCATCAGCAGTAATTATCGGTATAATAATGAGTATTTTGCATTATGCAGGAGGAAATACAATCCTGATTACAGGGTTTGCCATTTTCCTTATAATCTTCCTTCCACTGTTCCTGAGGTCAGTAGGGAAAGATGCAGTTATGAAGATTCATCCTGTGACATCAGCGGTACTCATATTAGCTGTAGTAAGTACCTTATTTGCTTTTAATAACAAAAAAACCAGCCATACCTATCGGCATTCATTAGCTGAAATAAATAATAACATCAGCAGGTCTTATGAATCAAAAAAAGAAAGACTGAAAGAGTTACGCGCTAAATCAACTGATCACCGGGAGCTAACGGAATCTTCTGAAGAAGCATTAACTTACATAGAAAACCTGAAAAAGGAGATCATCAACCATTACGGAATTAAAACTGATGACCTTGAACTTAGAGAGGAGTTTGTAATACAGGATCATCAATCCGTAAATAAGATGTTGCTTGAAAATGAGAATGGATCGAAAGGTGATGAGCTTTATACTAAAGTAAAATCATTTTATTCAACATTAAAAAATCAACATCCGGAGCTAAAAAGTCAATTACTCAATACTGAGGAGAATAAAGATTGGCTCAAAATTCATTTCGAAAATAAACCTTTCTTCAGTGTCTATACCACATTATCACAGCTACAGCTTGAAATTGCTGATCTGGAAATGGAGGCATTAAGAAAATAAACCAGTACATGCTCCATATGCCTCTATAAAATCCCGCTCTTCATTAATTGATAGCGGGATTTTTTTATTTTAGTCTATTAAGGGAAATTTACATAGTTTCAACCGATAATGTGTTTCTAACAAGTCACCTATTTTATGAGAGCAATAATATTAATAATTCTCCTCACCTTCACTTCCTCTTTTATTCTTGCACAGGAAGAAATCAACACTGCTCGCTTAGACAGCCTTCTGGAATTCCTTGAAGAGAATAATCGTATGATGGGCGCTGTAGCAATAAGCAAAAACGGGGAGCTGGTATATTCGAAAGCCATAGGATACCGCAATATTGAAAAAGAATTAAAGGCTGACCCCAATACTATTTACAGGATTGGCTCTATTAGTAAGATGTTTACCGCAACTTTAATTTTCCAACTTATTGAAGAAGAAAAACTATCTCTGGATACTAAGCTTGATGAATTTTTTCCCAAAGTGCCTAATGCTGACAGCATCACAATTTCCCAGCTATTGAGTCATCAGAGTGGACTGTTTAATATCACTAATGATCCTCAGTACCTGTTCTACAATACCCAGGCACAGACAAGGGATCAAATGCTTGAGCGTATTTATTTCTATGAACCTGATTTTACACCGGGAGAGGAGGTAGCCTACAGCAATACCAATTACCTGCTACTCACTTACATAATTGAAGATCTGACCGATAAATCTTACAAAGAAGTAGTTAAAAACCGGATAATTAATGGAATAGGCCTCGAAAGAACCTATTATGGCGCTGAAATTAAAGATGCATCGAATGAAGCACATTCGTATAGTTATACGGAAGACTGGGAAAAGCATAGTGAAACAGATATGACTGTTCCTGGAGGTGCAGGGGCAATGGCTTCAACACCTGCCGACCTCACCAAATTTATTGAAGCTCTCTTTGATGGGACACTTATAAATGAAAGCTCATTAGAAAAGATGCTAACCTTCAAGGGCCCTTTTGGATATGGTATTTTTAGGTTTCCCTTTCATGAAAAGCTAGGATATGGCCATACCGGCGGCATTGATGGCTTTCAATCTAATGTTGCTTATTTCCCTGAAGAACAATTAGCGCTTGCTTTTACCTCTAACGGGCTACGGGAGAATATGAATGAAATAATGATCGGCCTGCTTAGCATCATTTTTAATAAACCCTATGAATTCCCCAAATTTGAAACTATTTCAGTGGAGGCGGAAGAACTGAAAAAGTATGAAGGCAAATTCAGCTCGGAACAACTTCCTATCGACCTTGATTTTAAAGTGGAAAATGGATTACTAACTGTCCAGGCTACTGGTCAACCCCGTGTCCAATTGGAAGCTACAGCATCTCATGAATTTAACTTCCGCGGAGCAGGTGCAGTTTTTAAATTTAAAGAAGACGCTAACTTTTCTGAGCTAACACTCAAACAGGCGGGACAGGAGTTTACCTTTATCAGGGAATAAGTTCTGGTAATAAATTTTATCAATCAGCAGATAGTGAAAATTAATTATTAAAGCCTCTTTTTGTATTCACTTGTGGCTATTTTTGCCAAAGAAAAATAATTCGTAATTCGTAATTCGTAATTCGTAATCCGTAATGCGTAATTCATAATTTTTAATTCTTAATTCTTAATTGAAAAATGAGGCTACCACTTATAAAACATATTGTTGATTTTGTAGAAGAACATGATCAGGACTGGGTTATAGAAACTATACAGTTGCTTGAGCATATTTCCGAAGAAAAAGGAATAAAAGACGAAGAACTTGAAGTAATGGGAGAGCTTTTATCCAATCTTTATGGCTCTCTTGAGGTTCACCGTGATATTAAAAATGGCAAACCTAAAAAAGAAGCTTTAAATGGATTTATGAAAAGGGTAATGGGCTCGATTAATTAGCGAAGAGCATCGAGCAAAGAGCAGCTCCATGCTCTTCGCTCGATGCTCCCTGCTCTACGCTCTTATTCTTCTAAATTAAATTTTGCTTCTACTGTTATTTCAATTTTAGCACCCGGTGAAAATAATTTTTCAATTTGCACCCAGGTAGCTGCCGGAGTATTGCCTTTGTAGAAAGCCAGGCGTGGTGCATTAGCCGATTTTGTAGCTTCTATATCAGTAGTATAAACTACTTCTTTAACAATATGTGAAGCATCCAGGCCATAGGCATTTAAAGTTTTTTTAATGTTTTCAAAAATACCTGTTATTTGCTTTTCCATTGTTTCGCCAGCAGCAACTGTTCCACTTATGTAAAGTGTATTTCCCACTTTACGACCCTGGGCATAACCCCATTGCTTCTCCCATGGGCCCATGTGCAAAATACCATTTTCAGAAACTTCCTGTGCATAACTAACAATAGAAAGAGCAATAAACAGAAAGATAAATGTTATTATTTTCATTTTTATTTTTGTTTAACGGATGCATATACGACTTATGAATAGATATAGTTGCACCTTTAAAATATCTCCTCCGGTCAGACCGCTTCTAGAACAAGTCCAACAAGCGGTCCGACCGGTTTAGATGCCCTACGTAAGAAACCCTAGAATCCTCATTAAGAAACTCCTGAAGAGCGAAAATTGGTTCTATTAATTAATTGCAAAAAGGCATGAAACAGGATGTTAAAACCTGCCATGCCCCATGCTCTACGCTCCATGCCCCAT
>JBPRGH010000128.1:0-2912 GCA_051418055.1 Candidatus Cyclobacteriaceae bacterium M2_1C_046
TAGCCAATGATTACATTCCCACTATCTATTATTACCAGTATTTGAAAATAATATCCTTATACAATTTATTGTTGGTAAAAGAGTTAAAACCATGGTATTTTATGTCGCTTTGTAAGACCGTGTAATGTCAGCTATGTGCTGACATTTTTATTTACAGAACGAGTGATTTTGAATTAAAATTAATATAGAATTGTGGAAAAGAATTATTTATCACGAGAAGGTTATGAAAAGCTCGATAAAGAGCTTAGAGATTTAAAAACGAGGGGCCGGAAAGAGATAGCTGAAGAAATTGCTGAGGCACGCGCAAAAGGAGACCTCAGTGAGAATGCAGAATATGATGCTGCCAAGGAAGCCCAGGGTATGTTAGAAAAACGTATAGCAGAACTTGAAAATGCTTTGGCAAATGCCCGTATATTGGATGAAGAAGATATTAATATTGATAAAGCCTATCTCTTATCTACAGTAACTATTTATAATCACAACCTTGACAAAGAGGTTAAATACACTCTGGTCTCTAAGGATGAGGCTAATTTTAAGAAGAATAAAATTTCTGTTGAATCACCTATCGGCAAGGCTTTGTTAGGAAGCGAGATTGGTGATGTTGTAGAAGTAGAAGTGCCCGCCGGAGAATTAAAACTAGAAGTCAAAAATATAGAGCGATAAAAATGAAAATAGCTGTTATTGGAACGGGATATGTGGGCTTAGTATCAGGTACCTGCTTTGCAGATTCCGGGAATGAAATTACCTGTGTTGATATCGATGAAGAAAAGATTAAAAAATTGAGGGATGGGGTCATTCCTATTTATGAGCCCGGGCTGAAAACTATTTTCGACAGATCCGTACGAGAAGGCCGCCTGGAATTCACTACCGATTTACAAGCAGCTGTTAAAGATGCGGAAATTATATTCCTTTGTTTGCCCACACCTCCGGGAGTCGACGGACAGGCAGATTTATCGGCTGTTTTAAAAGTTGCCGGCCAGCTTGGCAATATGATTACGGAATATAAGGTTATCGTAAATAAAAGTACCGTTCCCGTGGGTACTGCTGATCGTGTTCGAGCAGCGATAGCTGAGAATGCTGATACGGAATTTGATGTAGTATCCAATCCGGAATTTTTGAGAGAAGGAGCGGCAGTAGAAGATTTTATGAAACCGGAAAGAGTAGTTATAGGTACTTCAAGCGAGCGTGCCGCAGAAGTAATGACCACACTTTATGAGCCATTCGTAAGAAGCGGTAATCCTATCATTGTGATGGACGAGCGCAGCTCTGAGCTTACCAAATATGCTGCTAATGCGATGCTGGCTACCAAGATCACCTTTATGAATGAGATTGCTAATATTTGCGAAAAAGTAGGTGCCAACGTAGATAATATACGAAGGGGTATCGGCACAGACTCGCGAATAGGAAAGCGATTCTTATTTGCCGGCATCGGTTACGGGGGCAGCTGTTTTCCAAAAGATGTGCAGGCTATTCACTACACAGCCGGACAGAAGGGCTATGACTTTAAAATCCTGGATTCGGTCATGAAAGTGAATGAAGCTCAAAAAGTCTCTATCGTAAAGAAGATGGAAGATTATTATGGCACCAACGATTTTAAGGATAAAACTTTTGGAATATGGGGCTTGTCGTTCAAACCGGAAACCGACGATATAAGAGAAGCTCCGGCATTATATATTATGGATGCGTTGGTAGAGCGAGGTGCCAAGTTAATAGCTTATGATCCCGAGGCTATTGAAACTTTTAAGAAAGCCACCTCTCAGAAAGTACTGGACAACACTACTTTCGTGCTAAACCAACAAGAAGCGATTGAAGATGTTGATGCTCTGGTTATCTGTACCGAATGGAATGAATTTCGACGTCCTACCATCGATAGATTCCAAGACCATATGAAAAAATCAGTAATTTTTGATGGAAGGAATTTGTACGATTTGAATCGTGCTAAAAAAGCAAACATAACTTATATAAGCGTGGGGCGCCCTAGCATCAATGTCTAAGAAAAGAGCACTCATTACTGGTGGAGCAGGATTTTTAGGTTCCCATCTTTGCGACCGGTATCTAAAGGAAGGATATCAGGTCATTTGCATGGATAATCTGATCACCGGTTCAGCAAAAAATATCGAACATCTTTTTGGCAATGAGGACTTTTCGTTCATAAAGCACGATGTAACGAATTTCATCCATGTAAATGGCGAGTTGGATCTCATTTTACACTTTGCCTCCCCGGCGTCACCTATTGATTACTTGGAAATGCCTATCCAAACGCTAAAAGTTGGTTCCTTAGGTACGCATAAGGCGTTGGGATTAGCAAAAGCTAAAAGCGCTCGTTTCTTATTAGCTTCAACCAGTGAAGTCTATGGAGATCCCTTAATACATCCTCAAAAAGAGGATTATTGGGGAAATGTAAATCCCATTGGTTTCCGGGGTGTTTATGACGAGGCCAAAAGATTTGCAGAAGCTATGGCCATGGCTTATCACCGTTATCATGGAATCGAAACCCGTATTGTGCGTATTTTTAATACCTATGGCACCCGGATGCGTTTAGAAGACGGAAGGGCGTTACCTACTTTTATGACCCAGGCACTTAAAGGTAAAGACTTAACTGTATATGGTGACGGGTCACAAACACGCTCGTTTACTTATGTTGATGATCTTGTGGAGGGCATCTGGAGACTCTCTCAATCTGATTTTGTTGAGCCCGTTAATATAGGGAATCCCCAAGAGGTTACCATTCTGGATTTTGCAAAAGAGATTATTGAACTGACCGGTAGTTCAAGCAATATAACATTCGAAGATTTGCCAAAGGACGATCCCCAGGTTCGGCAGCCAGATATAACAAGAGCCAGAGAAGTACTAGATTGGGAACCTAAATACGATCGTAAAGAAGGTCTCCGTAAAACACTCGATTATTTTGA
>JBPRGH010000129.1:0-1207 GCA_051418055.1 Candidatus Cyclobacteriaceae bacterium M2_1C_046
CGGAATTAATATTTACTGGCAATGGCTAAGAATTGGTGGAAAATTTTAACGGTTATCCTGCTGCTCTATGTGGTTGTTGGAGGACTTCTTCTTGAAGTACCACGGCTTAATATTCTTAACGAAACCATCAGAGCCTTATACTTTCATGTACCCATGTGGTTTGGTATGATCATCATGCTGGCCATTTCGCTCTACTATTCTATACGATATCTAAATAAAGGCAATTCCATTGATGATATAAAAGCAGTAGAATTCGTAAATATAGGAGTGACGTTTGGTATCCTGGGGATCGTAACAGGCATGTTCTGGGCTCAATTTACCTGGGGAGAATGGTGGAGTGGGGATCCTAAGCAAAATGCATCGGCTATAGGCCTATTGATCTATTTAGCCTATTTTGTTCTGCGCGGATCGTTAGAGGATGAAGAGCAAAAAGCACGTATAAGTGCGGTTTATAATATCTTCGCCTTCTGCGCTCTCATACCTTTGCTTATTATACTGCCAAGGTTAACAGATTCTTTACACCCCGGTAGCGGAGGCAACCCGGGCTTTAATGCCTATGATCTTGTTAGCAAATTACGCCTTGTTTTTTATCCGGCTGTAATTGCATGGGCACTATTAGGTTACTGGATCGCTCAGCTTCGGATACGAATTAAAATTATTGAAAACGTGTTTGACAAATGAAAAATATTTTATTAATAATTTTTATCGTTATTTCTTCCACGTTGTACGCCCAGGAAAAATACAAAATTGATGAAAGTGACTATGATAATAATCAGGTAGAAATGGCCGATGCCATGCGGGAAGATGGTAAGATCTATGTAGTGGTTGGCGTTATTTTGGTCATATTATTAGTTTTGATAGGGTATATAGTTCGTGTAGATCGAAAGGTTGCCGCCATAGAAAAAGACCTTTTTAAGGATGACGAAAATCATAATAAATAAATGGACGTTGTGGTGTAATTTTGCAATGTAATTAAAGAGGATTTTGATATGAAAAAGTCACATATTTTAGGAGTTATAATTATAGGTGTAGCCATCGCTGTAGTAATATCCACTGCAGGTGATGCCAGTACGTATGTGAATTTCGACACAGCCTATACTATGGCTAATAATGGTAATAATAACAGCATCCACGTGGTAGGAGAGCTTAAAAAAGCGCCAAATGGTGAGATTGTAGGGATTCAACCTTCTGCTGATAAACTGTCTTT
>JBPRGH010000130.1:0-1082 GCA_051418055.1 Candidatus Cyclobacteriaceae bacterium M2_1C_046
TATTACCTATTTGTTCAACAGGGTATCGATAATAGAAAACGACGTATTCTTCTCCCCCAACGTACTCCTGAATAATGAGATTATAACTCGCGTTTTTGATAGCAATGCTTAGCTGATCCTGGTGTCTGGCGATTACGACCCCAGCACCTCTCTGCCCTTCGTTGGGTTTTACAACAACAGGAAAATCCAGTCGATTATTTTTAATTAATTCTTGGGCAGCCACAATTTGTTGCTCCTCGGTCCAATCAGAATCCAAAAGAATATATCTTGGGATATCACACTCTGAAGAAAATAAATTAAGAATATTTGACTTGGATTCACCGATAAATCCACCGTCAGGTATTGCAGGATTAGCTGCCGTAAAAACAGTCAGTGATTTATATTTAAGACTCAAATACACTACATAACAACAAACAGGGAAATAAATTATGTAAGGAGGCCAAAACTCCCAGTATCTAAAACGTCTGATTCTACCTATTAAAAGCCGCCGCCCCCTATAATTAAAGACTGGAATTATAACTTTTGCTATAAACAATAATAAAACGACTCCGGCCAGAAAAATCCATAAGGCATAATCCTGATAAATTATGAAATACTGGAGCAGTTCATTACCAATAATCATGGAAAGCCCTACCAGTAATGGAGTCCAGAGCAATGCTGCTGCGGTAAAGTAAAGAGAGAACATCCAGAACCCGGTTCCCAAAACACCGGCGCTGAAATAAGTTGGAAGTCTGCTGCCCGGCAAAAAACGGCTGGTCAAAATTATTGCCGGTCCCTTCGCTTTAAACCATTGTGAACTCTTTTTGAGATCTTTCTCAGAAATAAGCCATTTTAAGGGGGCTTTTTGTATAGCCGGTCTGCCCAGCCATCTTCCTGCCAGATAAAGCAGCATATCACCGACCAGTATACCCAGAAAACACGCAATGGTAGCCGGCCAAAAACCGATAAACCCGCGAGCAGCCATTAATCCGGCGCCGATACAGGTCAGATCTTCACTAATTAAAGTTGAAAAGGCTATAAGAGCCATTAGTAATGGAAGTGACAGGCCGCTATAACGAGTAAAATCCGTATCAAAGGGTTGA
>JBPRGH010000131.1:0-5180 GCA_051418055.1 Candidatus Cyclobacteriaceae bacterium M2_1C_046
CAACAAACTTCAGAAGCTGGAAAGGTGCTCAGAACTTCACGATCATACGATCGGTCATAGATACCGCGATAAAACAAAGTTTAGATCCGTTTAAAGTGCTATTTTATCCAGAGTTGGTACTGAATTCACCTGAATAGTTACAAAGTTATAAAATAAACCCTGTTTTGAATATCCATCACTTGCCAGTCAACCAACTCATGCAATTCCGGCGACAATTTCTTGAAGTTCGATCCGTCAATGCCACTAATGTACAGGGATTCAATGTCGCTGTCATTAAGCTTACTGTCATTATTGGTGTCTTTGTCAGTTATACTGTAAATAAGTATTTGCTTTTTCGATGAGTTAAAAATTGAGCGAAGAAAAGTAAATGACCTTATTTTTATTTCCTTTTCCGTTAATGCGTCAAAATTACTGGAGTCAATATGCTGAAATTTTAAATTGTCAAGCTTGCCAGAAACAGAAAAGCCACTCCTGTAGGCAACAGCAAGTCCGCTGGAACCTGAATTGTAGGAACTCACATAAATTTTGGAGGCTCCTTTCACGGGTGTGTATTGTCCGATGGGATGTATCAGATAAGTTGTGCTGTCAAAGTGGATTGGGAGCCCGGCTAGAGTGATTCCTGCCGTATCGACCAGTGAATTGTTTTCTGAAGTTTCAGTTGGGCCTTTATAAACGATTTTTGGTTTTGTATCAGAGCATGCTGTCAAAAGTCCAAAGAGAAATGTTATTATTAAAATTTGTCTCATCTTCTTGCTGTTTTAAATTTGTGGGAAGGGTCTCGTGTATGATTAGTAGGGGATTTCTGCTCACAAACCTTTCGGTTTTGCACTGACCTTAGTTTTATGCTTATACTTTTTTTTATCACTTAAACCGGTATTACTTATACACCGTGTTATGTGTGGTAAATTCATTCTTGAGTGCCATTTAGTTTGCGTAAAATTTCATAGTTATCTTTTATCCAATTCTGTGACTTTTTCGTTTTTGTATTGTTGTTTTTTAGCTTTTCCTTTAGAATGTTATAAGCTTTAAGTGCTTCTTCTTCTGTATAGAAGTAACTATACCAATCTTCATCAATTTGATCCTTGCTAACAATACCTATTGCACTTTGATATACTCTCAATATTCCCTTTGAATGCTTATTAGTGAAGCTTCTTTTATTTTCATTATCTAAAGATGCCTTGAAAAGTAATTCGTAATGCTTTAAGTAGTTGTGGACCTTTAATTCAATTTTTGAATCACTAATTTTTTTCTTTGCTCTTATTCGCCATAAGTTGTTAGATGGGTAGTTTGGATCTTCTTTATAGTTAGTTGTTAAATTAGAGTGTTTTTTGAATGTCATTTCTGCAAATCCAATATCATCTATTAGTTTGAGAAGCGTATCGTTCTCGCTTTCTATCAGTTTAATAGTCTCGCCTCCATGATACATACTTCCTGTTTTTGGAATTAGTAGTTCTTCGCTATTATTATATATCCATACTATTGAATCGAGTTCTGTTTTAAAGCTAATAGAACCTCTACCATCTGGAAAAATTGAGATATAATAATCTTTATCATAACCTATCGGATATTTTCTCACCATTTCTTCATGCTCTTTATCCCTGTAGTTATGGTCTATTTTTACTCGCTTCCAAATAGCGAAAATTGCATCTTCATTTTCAAGCGGAAGGACTTTCTCTGAATTGGCTGTTATTTGAGAATTACATGAATTTAATACCACTGTGCAAACAATTAGTTTCAAGAACAAAAAGTGGTAGTATTTGATCAACTTATAATTCATAGATTAATTTTCTTATCATACATAACTACTGTATAAACCCAATTGCGTTTATTTCACCTATACCAAATTACGAATTCTCCATGAAATCAAGCGGGCTGGACAGGTTTTTACTATTCACTTCCGCTACATGAGTTTTGATCTCTGTCGTTTTGGAGGAATTGTGGCCCAATAAGAGCTGAATATGCCTCAGGTTGGTCCCATTCTCTAATAAATATGTCGCAAAGGAATGCCGCAAACTGGTAAGCGTCAGATTTCTTTTTATACCCGCCTTCTTCAGGGCGCTTTTGAAAATGTACAGCGCCAAAGTAGAACTATAGAGCGCGCCTTTCTGACCTTCAAATAGAAAATCCTTTGGCTTATATTGTGCGAACTACTATCGAAGTAGTTTCACCAGCAGAGGAGACAATACAGTTTGGATGTCCTTATTCCCTTTCGCATTTCTCACGTGCTGTGGTATAACCAGTAAGCTGCTTTAGAAAAGTCGCAGTAGATTTTTACACATATCAAAACGCGACGATGGAGCATAGCCAAAGCTCGTGACTGAGGAGCAACGATAATTACGCGCATATTTTATATTTAAGCCATTTTTTCAAAATGGCTGTTGCCGCAAAAGGATAGTATGCGGAGGTACCCTTTTATTAGTTCAAAATTTTGATAATATAGAATGGGGGATTTGGAAGATTTGTGAAAATTCTCTTGCTAAGGTCTAAGTCGTCTCTTCGATTTCGAATTATTTTATTGTATTCCTTTTCTTTATTTTTACTATAAAAGTCCATACCAAAATTTGGTAGCCCTTTATATCGCGTTAATCCTAAACTTTCAAACTCATTTCTAAGATTTTCAGACAATAAATCAAATTGATCTAATGCCAATTGATTGTAGTAGTATGGGTTATCTGGTCCTCTATGATTAAACAATGCGTCAAAAATTATGATAGCATAATCCAAAGCAGTTTCTAAATTATCATGAACTAGCTCAAACGCCTCGAACTCTCTTTCGTAAGTACTTAATATATCTACTAAAAGTGGATAGTCAGTTTGAGATGTAAAATCCCAATATTCTTTATTTGGAGTAATTATATATTTTTGTTCCATAGTAGGCAACACTTCGAATTCCTCAACTAAATCTATCTTAAGTTCTTTGTAAAGTTGGGAATATTGTGCCTCTGTTAGCTCTCCTGGCCAATTATTAATAATATCTACCAAATTATTTTTATTAATATTCAATATTTCAGCCCCTCTTTGCAAGACTTCCTTATCTAAATAATGATGTGGTAGATCTTCGTAATAATACTTATTCCATTTTTGTTGAATATACTTAGGAATTTCAGATTTTGAGACTAATTCAAGAATAAGTCCTTTAGAATTTAACTCTACAATTAAGTCTTCCTCTAGAAATGTATATTTAGGAGAAATGTAATGAGTGGCATGTATTTCTTTATAAAAGGCATTTCCAACTTTATTAGATCCACTTTGTGTTACCTTATGGCTTTTACATGAAAAAATTAATAAAATTGGGATTAAGTACATTTGATATCTCATAATTTTATTTCTATGTTGCATAAAGATGAGTACTAGTGACGTACCTAGCTTTCACTGGACTTGTCAGTTAAATACATTGTTAGCCACATTTCTTATTTTATTTTAATTTGCTTTTACAATACTCATCACTTCTTTTGTAACCAAATCTTTTAAATTTTCATCATCAATTCTTCTTATTCTAAAAAAAGAATTACGATTAAATTTATCCTCCAAATAAGGATTTAAGCCATTATTCAATAGATATTTCAACCTCTTTTTAATTTTATTTATTTCATCTCCATTACTTATTGCTTTAACTAGGTTATTTATTGTCTCATAAAAAAAAGAAGATTGAGCTACCTTTTCATTAAGGTCGTAATTTTGTTCTAATAACACCTCTGTTAAGTCAAATCTATCTTTATTCAATGCATTCATGAATGCAGTATATTTGTATTCAGGGTTTTGTTTAATGAAGTATTGTGTCAAAAATTCACGTTCCTCTCTAATTGCCATTCCTAAAATCCGTGAGGCAATTGGTTCTTTGGGTATTATTCCTGTTTCAAATGCTTTAATTAATTCATTGTCCTTTTTTGCATGAAAAAGCCCATAAGGATAATACTGATTTTGGTCGCTTTGCCAAGGTTTTAACTTCCCATATTTCGGATGCGGTTCTGTTAGGATCAGGTTTCTTTGATTATAATCCTTAACAGCTTTCTTCTGATAGGATTCATAGTCTATTCCCTTATGTTCACATACTTTTTCATCTTCCCAATCTTCTCCATGGTCAATAACTGTATCTTTATAAAATGTAATTTTAATGCCATGTTCATAATCTAAGCAAGTATTACAATCAAAAATGTAATATGCGAAATCTTTATAGTCAATTCTTTTAATTATTATTCTGTTTATACCGTACAACTTATTTAAGCTTTCAACATCATCAAGTTTTGGATAACATTCTGGATATTCACTTTCCCTCACACTAATTTTATAATGAGGATAAATCGTTTCTTTACTGTACTTCAATAAGCTTTTCAAGATCTTGGTCTGATTACCCATATCTAAAAGAAAGTTTATTGTGTTAATTTGGTAGATTTCTGGGTCAGGATTTGAATTGCGTTCATCAAATATTTCGACCATAAACAAACCTTCACTTGGTTTATTACTTCCTCTTGTGTATTCTGAATTATTCAACACCTTGAATTTATCAAGCTTTAATTCAAATTCCCAATCTCCATTAAATTTGAATACTAAGTTTTTCATTTTTTAATTGTGACTAACTACTGTATAAACCCAATTGCGTTTATTTCACCTATACCAAATTACGAATTCTCCATGAAATCAAGCGGGCGGGAAAGATTTTTATATTCACTTCCGCTACATGATTGTAGATCTCTGTCGTTTTGGAGGAATTGTGGCCCAGCAACACTTGAATGTGCCTGAGGTTGGTCCCATTCTCCAAGAAATGGGCTGCAAAAGAATGGCGGTCTATTTCTCATTACCAAGGTGTGTAAACGTATACTACCGTAAACCACCACTAAATTGAACCCAAACCCGACTTTGCAGCCGCTTAAACTTTTGCTCTAGTGCTATTACCAGTAAGTTGATTTAGAAAAGTCGTAGTAGATTTTTGCTCATACCAAGGCGCGACGCGGTGTCCTGAGCGGTGTCGAAGGGAAGAAGCATAGTACTTCGGTATTTCGGCTACGCTCAATACAGCGCTTCGCTCAGCACGACGCCATAGCTCATATCTTTCAATTGAGAAGAAAAGCCGATTATTGTAGTACAGCATGATCGGTATCAGTCAGGTAACTTGAGCCGTAGCTATGATACGTGAAAACGATATCGCCACGTAGGCAGAATCCTGGCTGATATTCTTCTTG
>JBPRGH010000132.1:0-2180 GCA_051418055.1 Candidatus Cyclobacteriaceae bacterium M2_1C_046
TGCCATTTTATTTTCTGTTTTTACTTGTTCACTTCGAACTGTGGTACATCCTGGTTCTACTATTGATTATAATTGAATGCACAGTATGTTTCTGTCTTCTTTATAAATACTCTTGGTTTGGATTCACTAAATCAGCAGTTCACAATCAAATTCCTTTTGCCATATTTTTTATAAGCACCATAATATTCTTTCCAATAGGAATAGCATTTCTCTACTTCTATTGGCAAAAAGCTATTAACGCACTCCCTGATTATGTTAAAAATTAAAAGCTTAAACTTTTCATATGGAAAGGAACAAGTTTTATATGATGTTTCACTTGAGTTAAAGGCCGGTAATATCCATGGTATATTAGGAGCCAATGGAGCAGGTAAAACTACGCTTTTCAAGATAATTTATGGGCTCCTCACACCTTCGAAAGGAGAAATTATTTTCCCGGATAAAAGTTTTGATACTTCCAAAATTAGCTATTTAGAAACCGAACCACGTTTCTATCCTTATATGAAGGGTGAAGAATTTATCGGTTTGCTATCTGATGGAAATACTACATTCAAAATGGACCGGTGGAATGAGATTTTTAAACTTCCATTAAATAAACTTACTGATACTTATTCCACCGGGATGAAAAAGAAGCTGGCTTTGCTGGGTCTCATATCTCAGGATAAACCTATCATGCTACTTGATGAACCTTTTAATGGTCTGGATCTCGAGACAGTTGAAAATCTCCACCTTATTTTGAGTGAGTTAAAAAGGAAGAATAAAATTATAGTTTTAACCTCACACATACTCGAAGTTTTAAAAATCAATTGTGATAAAATTAGCTATCTAAATAAAGGCTCAGTACAACGGACATTCAATAAACCTGATTTTCAAAACATCAGCAGCTACATAAAATCCGATATAACTCAGCACTCAGAGTCAGTGATAAAGAGTATTTTCAGCCAATAGCTTGTGTATAATACCTACCCTATCAGAAAGGGAAATGTCAAACAGACAGCTCTACCCTTCTCAAATATAGTATTTTTGAAAATCCTCATTTTAAACCTATCTCTGGCAACGGAGTTCTTTGATCAAGCCCGGAATACCTGTCCGCCACGCAGTACAGTCTCTTAGTATAGCTACTTCAGCAAAGTAAACCTTGAATATTGGAGGAGTTAAAGACATCAAATTTTGATTATTTACAGGCTAATAGTAAAGTAAATAATCATTTACTGTCTCGCAGCCATCTGAGCACGAGGCAGTTATACCGCAATCAAAAACCAGCACACTATTATGAATAATGCTATTTCAAGAAAAGGTTTTATAAGCTCAGCTGCGATACTTGGTTTCGGCGGCCTTATCTCCAGGCTGCCGGCAGTAGGCTTCGATACTCTCCGCGGTCCGAACCCTGATCTCGTACTTAATACTGATGAAGGAGAAGTCTATCTTATCGGGGAGCGCCAAGGACGCGTAACCATAAAGGTTGATAAGCGGAATAAAGGAATAGAAACCATGTCTATTCTAACAGAGGATATTACACCCGGTGATGGAATTCCGGTGCACAAGCACTCCAATGAAGAGGAGCTTATTTTTATCGAACACGGCCAAGGAATTCTTACCTTTGGAAGTGAAGAATTTAATATGAGACCCGGAAGTATGGCAATCGTCCCACGCGGAGTGTGGCACGGTTTACGTAATGAGAAAGATGAGATGCTTCGCATGGTATTTGGGTACAGTCCGGCAGGTTTTGAGGACTATTTCAGACATATCGGAGTAAAGCCCGGAGAACCATGGGAACAGCTGACAAATAGTGATTGGTCCCGCATCAACAAGAAATTCGGAGTTGTATATCGCGGTTGAGTCATAATATTATATAGCCGGATCACAGTATTAGCAGCGGCTCAAGTCAGGCATCCTAAATGCGGGCTTATGGTATCCATATGATTAGTACCAAAAGTGCATATTTAATATATCAAACTATAAGCTGTTCCCAACCCTTTCACTAGGTGCCTACAGAGAGACCCTCCATAAGAACATTTTTAAGGAATTAAAAAATATTTCTTACAGCTATTGTATAAATGAAATTTCTATCTTACTTTGAAATAAAAAGTACTTTGTATGAAAGAAGAAAGGGATTACATTCAGGATATAGCCGAGATACGCTCTATGATGGAGCGCTCCTCCAAATTTTTATCACTCTCAGG
>JBPRGH010000133.1:0-1090 GCA_051418055.1 Candidatus Cyclobacteriaceae bacterium M2_1C_046
AGGGCACATTTGCAGGATTTGTTAGAAAATTACGTCTATCCGGAAACAATTTCCGCCTAACAGAGTAAGAGGGTTATACAATAATTACCTGTTAATGTATTACCCTTTTACCAAATGGAAACTGTTGACTACCTAAATGACCGACAGCTAAACGAATTTATAACTGATTTTTCAGATGGCAATCTGGACGGGATAGAGCTTCAAGTATTCAATGAATATTTGAATTTTTCAGATCGTGTCCGCTCGTTCGCATTATAAGCGAAAAAAGGCCGCCGTGCTTTGACAAATCACTATAAGGTTTCAGCTGCTGATGACTTTGAGGAAAAACTGGCTAAGCGCATAGCTGAAGAGAAGAATAAGATGGCTGAAGTAGATTTTTAGCAGAGAGCTTCCCTTCATAATGCTATCAACTTATATTAGCTCAGAGGGAGTTTTGCTCCCGTATGAAAGGCATATAACGTCGATAGTGTAGCAAAGTCAACAGATAACCGGCTGATAACCACCTTGGAGCACAATAGTGGTTTTGTTCCATAATAAAGACCACCGATATTATTCTTATTAGTAACTGAGCAATTTTTCCAGCATTTCTTTTAGGCGTTTATTAGCCAAGTATCCCTCTTCTAATTCTGTACTGAAAGGGACCGGCATATCCAGCGATGAGCAGCGCATGACCGGAGCATCAAGCTCTCTGAAACACTCTTCAGTTATCAGTGATGAGATTTCGCTCATAGGTCCAAGTGTTTTCGACGGCTCCTGAAGCAGCAGCACTTTATTGGTTCTGCCAACAGATTCTTTAATAGTTTCCATATCAATAGGAGCAAGGCAACGCAGGTCAACTATTTCCAGTTCAATGCCTTCCACGGCATATTCTTCAGCTATTTGCAGTGCCCAGTGCACACCCATGCCGTAAGTAATAATTGTAGCGTCTTTACCTGATCTTTTAATTTTAGCTTTCCCCAGCTTCTCCAGGGTGCAATGATTCTGGGTGGTTTCCCGGATGCTCCGGTACAGTTTCTTATGCTCAAAAAATAAAACGGGATTAGGATCATGCAGCGCGCTGTATAAAAGATTTTGGGCATCTTCTACGGTT
>JBPRGH010000134.1:0-49382 GCA_051418055.1 Candidatus Cyclobacteriaceae bacterium M2_1C_046
AAACAGTTTCCAATAATGCACTTTCCAGGGTCAATCCCGGCCCAAAAGCCAGGGCTAATGTTTTTTCTCCCTTTTCATGATTATTTAGATCGTTTAAGAAATGATACATTACAAATAGAATAGTGGGAGAAGACATATTGCCATAATTCTTGAGCACATGATAGGCGTAATGATTATCCTCTTTGGATAATTTAAAATGCTCCTCTATCACCTGAAGGATTTTCTTTCCACCCGGATGTACGAGAAAATTTTTTATTTCTTCACGTTTAAATTTATCGAGGATAGAATCCGACAGCTTGTGAATGCCGTTTCTGATAATGTCAGGAACATATTGGCTCAGGCGCATCTGAAATCCAAAATCTGTTACTTTCCAGGCCATATCCTCTTCTCCTTCAGGCAAAATTGAGGAGAAGAATTCATTGATTCTGAGAGCTGGTTTTTCCGGTTTTTGGGAAGAAACTACTACCGCAGCCGCACCGTCTCCAAATAAAGCATTAGCAAGGAAATTATCCTCAGTCTTTTCTTTCTGTAGATGAATGCTGCATAATTCAACGCAAACGATGAGTACTTTGGCATCGGGTGTGCCTTTACAGATATTCCAGGCTGCTTTTAATGCATTTATTGCCGCAAAACAACCCATAAAATTAATAGTGTAGCGCTCGACAGATGGTGAAAAATTGAATTCATTGATAAGCTCATAATCCAGGCCCGGTGCATAAAAACCTGTACAGCTAACAGTAATAAGGTGGGTAATATCTTCCTTCTGTCCATTCATACAGTTTTCAATAGCCGCCTTTGAAAGTGCAAGGGCATCATTTTTATAGGTATTCATCCTATCGGAAGTGCCTGGATATGCTGCATCTGCATCTTTAATTTTAAACAGGCTGTATTCTCCGTTCATCCTGAAATCTTTTAAAACGGAGTACCGGGTATTAATTCCGGTTGCGCGATATAAAGCACTTAATTTTCTATGCTCATCCTCATCCATATCATGGATATGCGCCATGAAATCAACCAGCTGCCTTTGATTATACTCATTTTTTGGGTTAGCTATTCCTATAGATGAAATGTATATGCTCATAATTTATGGCTAATGCAGCAGGTTTGTTATTTTTGGTTTTAATATACAATTATAATATGGCAACATTACTTTCCAAATCTACGATACTACATTTAAGGTTTCCGTTTTCAATATTTCTGTTGCCGATATTCTTATTTGCCCTGGCTGTATCTCCAAACATTAATCCTGAAAGGCTTTTAATTGTTTTTGTATGCCTCCATTTTTTGGTTTACCCCGCCAGCAATGGTTTTAACAGTTATTATGATAAAGATGAAGATAGTATAGGTGGCTTAAAGAAACCACCAAAAGTAACAAAAGACTTGCTTTGGGTAAGTTTATTTTTAGATCTGGTGGCATTAATTTTAGCCATTGAGATCTCCTTTACATTTGCTGTATTGATCTTTATCTATGGATTAGTATCAAAGGCCTATAGCCATCCTGCTATCCGTTTAAAAAAATACCCCTGGTTAAGCTGGTTTGTAGCTGGTTTTTTTCAGGGTGCATTTACATTTATAACCTGTTATATTGGGCTAAATGATTTTTCACTTGATATCATTACCCGCTGGCATATATTATTTCCTGCTTTGCTATCTTCCGCATTATTATGGGCAAGCTATCCTATGACACAGATCTATCAGCATGAAGAAGATAAAAGAAGGGGCGATATTACCTTAAGCGTTCTTTTAGGGGTGAAGGGTACATTTATTTTTACAGCAGTTTTCTATATGTTATCAGCTTTGGGCTTTCTATATTATTTTATTGCATTTTATCAAATAAAATATGGGTTGCTTTTCCTTATAGCCCTATCACCGGCAATACTTTATTTTCTAATATGGTTTCTTAGATATTTAAAGGGTAGAGCAAGTATTAACTATGGAAATACAATGGCGCTAAACTGGCTATCATCCCTCATTTTGATAGCATTTTTTATTTATTTTTTTCTTGATAGCACTAATATTTTACAGGTACTATAAGAGGAAGTTTTTTTAGAGACTGAAATTTAAGAAATCTTTTTTCCGTGCGTTTGCCTAACCAGTGCCTGAGTAACTGAAGGTATATTGTTCCCTAAGCTGACGGCCAGGGATGATGCCCAGTTTTTTCCAAAAAAAGTGCGCTGAATAAACCTTCCCCAAGCCAATCTGGTTTTAAAATGCCTGCTCCATTCTTTTTCATATAAGCTGTTTATAAATTGATTTGGTTCTTTTCTGTTGCTAATAATAATATCAGAAAGTAATTTGGCGCTATGTACAGCCATCGCCATTCCATTACCACATAAAGGAGTTATCATTCCTGCAGCATCTCCGATCATAGGCATTCCATCCTCAACCGGAGATTTGGTCTCAAAGGATATTTCATTTATCACCAGGGGCTTTTCAAATAACCGCTCGGCATGCTGAAAGGCTTCTTTTAAAACAGGATTTTTATTGAGTATTGAAATTTCAAGTTTTTCAATGCTCCCGGCTTCTCTCAGAAGATCCCGATGACATAGATAGCAGTAATTCATTATATCATCTTCTACCTTTGACATACCGCAATATCCTGCATTAAAATTATGAAGAGAAATAAGATTATCCGGGTAGGAAGGGTTTAAAGCATGAAATTTTACACCTACATAGGGCGAAGATTTATTTATAAAAGACCTTTCCAGCTTTTTATCAATTTTTGACCTTTTTCCGTAGGCGCCAATCAAAAAAGAGGTTTTTAAAACTGATCCGCTCCTTGTAATGATCTCATAATCATTCTTTCGGTTAATATCAGTTACAGAATCAAAAATTATCTCTACATTTTCTGATTGAGCCTGTGTGAATAGAAAATGCTCCCAATAGTACCTGCTGACTCCTATTCCACCCATTTGCAGGGGGATATTAAAAGTTTTGCCCGGGGCTGAAGAAAATTGAAGCTCATTGATTACAGGTAAATTTTTATTCTGAGGGATTAACTTTTCCTTAACCAGAAAATCCTCGACTTCACGGGAAACATATTCACCACATACTTTGTGGCGGGGGTAACCAGTTTTTTCTACTAGTCTGACCGGGTATTTTTCCCGGGCGAGCCTGATAGCAGTAATTAACCCTGCAATTCCACCTCCAATGATCAGTATATCCTTCAAAATATAAATAAATGATATAAACTATTAATTAATCAATATATTAGTGTTATTAATGCAATATTATTGTAATTAAATTATAGGATAAGATTTAATTATTTAATAACTTTCATTTTCTTTCTGCGTTATATCTTGTACTTCTTTAAAATTTTTTATTATGATAGCATTAAAAAATCCTTCCGATCCCAATGAATTTAATGTGTTGCTGATTGGAAATAATCCTATTGAGCTAAGTACCATTTATGAACGCTTAATTAAGCTGAAAGATAAAAAATTTATAGCAGAATTTGCTTTTGATTTACGATCAGCCTTGAAGGGGAAGTTTAACTTCAGGCCTTCTTTCATAATAATAGACGATAATATTGGGAGAGCCCAATTCAAAAATATTGTTGATGCTTTTCACAAGAATAAATACACTGCCGATGTACCCATCACTGTACTAAAAAATAAGAATGGTGGTTATTCACCAGAGGGGGTTCAGGAATACATATTAAAAGATAATGCTGATGGAGAATCACTTTCCAAAGCATTATTTAACAGCCAAAGATTAATTAGGACCCAAAAGATGCTTTATAACACGTATTTCAAAGGTAAAAGAAAACTTAAGCGGGCTTTTCACTAGATCAGATCTTTTAGACGGAATTTTTTCACCAGGACCTGTTCACCGCGTTTTAGCCTCAGGGTTATTTTCTTATTAGATTTATAATTTAGTATACCTATAACTTCATCCAGCTCCAGGTCTTTATAGTTGTTTTCATTAATACTTAAAATAATATCACCTGCCTGGATCCCTGCTTTAGCGCCAGCAGAATTTTTACGTACCTCTGAAACCTCATAAGTACTTAAATAAGGCCCTTTAGCTTTTATCACCAGGCCACTTAAATTATACGTAAAATCTTTCTTAAAAAACCTGTTCTTTTTAAAATAAAACTTTTGATTTGGAAAATCAAAAATGACGTTGAACCGGGATAATATTTCACCTCCGATTGAGCCACTTCTTTTTGCTGTAGAATATTTAATGGAATCATAATTAGGATTTTCAGGATAATTAGCTATTATATCCTCAAACTCATATGAGCCAATTTTAAAAGCATTTAACCTGCCAACATATCCTTCCAACGGGCCACCTAATCCACGGCCGACATATGTATGGATATTCTTTTCAGGAAGTTTTAAAGAAGGATCAGATTCCAGGCTTAAAAATAAGCTTTGGCTGGATCCTGAATCTATCATTACTTTAACACGAACTTCCGATCCATCATCCTGCACAACTGTGGCATAAATATATGGTTTAGTGTCCTCTATTGTCATAGGTATATTATCGTAGCGCCTGGGATAGCGTGTTGTCTCAGGATTACTTAAAGTAATAATTTTATTGGCATAATTGATCTTTACTATAAATCTGCTGAATAACTCATACCCTAATATTCCATGCACATCAGTACCAAGATAATTTTTGAGCTCGAGAAGATCTTCTTCTAATACTAATAATGCATGCCCCTTACCTTCAATTCCGGGTAGGGTGAAAGAGACATTATTTGTAATGTAGGCATCTACTGTTTGCTGCTTGCCAACACCTGAAATAGTATATTTTTTGGTGTAAACCATGTCCAGCATATCACTAAATTCCTTGTCTGTAAGAATAGCTGTCCTTACGCCGGTATCAAGAACAAATTTTAATGGTAATACATCATTAAGAATGAGAGAAACTACAATTAAATTATTATGAAGAGTAAAAGGTATTTTTGCTTTATTCTTATCATCAGTAAAAGAAAAGCCCAACTTCTGGCTCATGCTTTCGGTTTGCAGGGCAGCAAAAAGATATAGGATAACAGAAAAAACTATTTTTCTCATAAAAAACTCCTGGATATTACCTCAACATGCACTAAAACGTAAAAAGTCCCGATAAAGGCTATAATTTTCTTAGGTTTCCCTCATTGCCACTTATTTTTCGATGGTTAAGACTATTAATAAGTTTAGCAGGGTCACCTTCAGAAATTATTGTTTTCCTGAAATTTACATTAACAAAACCTTCTTCAACCATTGTATCAAAATAATCAAGTAAAGAATTATAAAACTTTCCAACATTCAAAATCCCCACAGGCTTATTGACAAGGTTAAGCTGATTCCAGGTAATGATTTCTGCTAACTCTTCTAATGTCCCAAAACCTCCGGGCATAGCTATAAAACTGTCGGCGAGGGTAGACATTTTAAGTTTCCGCTCATGCATGGATTCTACAATGATCAGGTTGCTAAGTCCTTCATGAGCTACTTCTTTTTTATATAAGAAATCAGGAATTACCCCTGTTACTTTTCCATTTTGCCGTAATACTTCGTCAGCCACGATACCCATTAAGCCTACTTTACCTCCGCCATAAATTAATTCCAGGTTTGCTTTGGCAATGGCTATTCCTAATTTTTTTGCTTGTTGAGAATATATTTCATTGTTACCTGTACTGGATCCGCAAAAAACACAGATAGATTTCATATAAATAACTTCATTGTTTCTTATTTTTCTTTAAAATAACGAATTAATTCACTAATCAATTATTTTTATGGAATATACAAAAATAAGTAGTGGTGCCAAATGGGAAGAGATCGTTGGATACTCGCGGGCAGTAAAAGCAGGGAATATAATAGAAGTATCAGGAACAGTTGCTGTTGAAGGGGAAGAAAATGTTTCACCCGGCGATGCATATAATCAAACGATTTTTATATTACGCAAAATCGAGCGAATATTACAGGAAGCCGGTGCAGATCTAACTAATGTAGTCAGGACTCGTATATATGTTGTAGATATATCCGGGTGGGAGCAGGTAGGAAGGGCCCACGGGGAATTTTTTAAGAATATAAAGCCAGCAACTTCGATGATTGAGGTATCTTCTTTAATTCACAAAGATTACCTGGTGGAAATTGAAGCTACGGCAATTGTTTAATGTTTAATATCGTGCTTATTATTGCTTACTTTCTTGTTGGGAAATAACCAAATAGATAAGATTGCGAGAACAAATAAAGCTATAACTACAAATAATGCTGCCATAATAAATATTTTTTGCAAAGATAGACCGACCGTACTTTAATGCCAAATAGATTAGAGCCATTGGAGATAATTTTTTAAAGATGCTAAAAAAAATATTAATATTTCTGGGAATCGTATTTGCGTTATTGCTTATGACATTTTTTGCTTTACGCTCCTATACAAAATCGTTTAGCCCTCAGGATGTGGAAGCTTTAGCTGAAGGAGATGTGGAGATAAATATTAATTATTCTCGACCCTTTAGAGACGGCCGTGAAATATTTGGAGAGCTCGTGCCTTATAATAAAATCTGGCGTACAGGGGCCAATGAAGCGACAATATTCAAAACGAATAAAGATCTGGTGATTAAGGGGCAGCTATTGCCAGCAGGAGAATATTCTCTGTGGACAATACCCGGTGAAGATAGCTGGAAAATATTATGGAATAAAGAAACTGGTCAATGGGGAATCAACACTACCGGAAATGCAAATAGAAAAGAAGAAAATGATATTGTAATAATTGATGCGCCAGTGATAAAAACCACAAAAACATTTGAACAGTTTACTATAGATATTGATAAAGTTTCTGATGATATAAACCTTGTTATGATCTGGGAAAATACAATGATTGTGGTGCCAATGGAAGTAAAATAGTTACTCCTCCAGAAGGATTAATTCCACCTGCCGTTTCGGTTTCGAGCTGTCATAAAGATCTTCCTTATGAACTTTAAAATCAGTAGTTATTCTTTCCGGATCTATTCCTCTTGAAACTAACGCAGCCTTAATAGCCTCAGCCTCTTTTTCTGATCTATCATTATGATAGGTTATTGTTACAATTTCCTCCAAGGCAGGTACAGTAAGTGAGGTAGTTGGGCTCTGAAAGTGTATAGAATCAACATCAATCATTACCATAAGTGTATCATACTCACCGGTTAAAACAATTCCATTAGTTAAAAGAGAATCAAGCCACACGGTATCTTTAACAGAGGTCGTTAAATGATCTTGTGGTATAAGTTTGTTAATACGCTCATAAACAGTATCACGTCTTATCTCAGTAAGATCAGGGTCACTTGCAATACTATCCTCCTGATAATCATATAAATGGGTGACGACTTTGAGGTTAAGATCAGGCTGAGCATTTAATAAGGCAGTAAGCCTTCGAAGTTCAAAGGAAGAAGCATCACTTACTTCTGCTGAATTTGCCTTAAAAATTAGATTTTCATTTGTTAAAGGTTTTCCTGTTTCAATTTTTTCAAACACTACTTTTACTGTTTCCCTGTCACGTGATGGAACGGAATCAAGTATATATAATTTAGAGAAATACCAATAATTTTTGTCTGATGGATTAATACTGACATCATAAGTTGTCCCCTCAGGTAGTGCCAAAGAAAATGTGCCGGTATTATCAACTGGGAACCGAATAAAAGTTGAACGATTTACAGCATCAAAGACAATACCTTCAGCTCCTGATATCGAATTATCGCCTGTTAAAACTTTACCCGTTATTTTATATACCGATTTGGGTTTAAATTCATCCGGTATTAGCAGCTGTACGATCTCATTTTTCCTTTCCCCCGGCCTGGAGGCATAAAGATAACTTCCTTTTGCAGGAACACTTACAAACTTGTCATCCTGTGCCGTATTGGCAAACTCCAGGTTTACAGGGTCTGTCCAGCCTTCTTCTGTCTTACGGGTAAAATATAAGTCATAACCTCCTTTACCTCCTTCAATATCCGAAGAAAAGATCAATGTTTCACCATCACCAAGAATACGAGGCATTTGAGGATTGTATTTATTAACATTTTCCGGTAAAGGGGTAGGATTCATCCAGCGATCAAATTTCTTTTGTGTATAGTAAAGCTTACAACCGCTTGCAGAAAGCTCATCCATTCGTGCACACCTCATATAATACATTTCCTGACCATCAGGGGAAAGAACCCCGGCAGCGTCGTTTAAGGCTGAGTTTACCGGCGCACCAAAATTTTTTGTGACAGACCAGTTCCCGTTAGTTTTTTCACTGTACCATAACTCATATCCACCCAGTCCATGTTTACGGCTGGTAATGATCATAAAAGTACCATCAAAATTTAAGCTATGGCCACCTTCAAAATTCAGGTCCGGCCGGTTCACTAATCTCGGAAGCTCGGTACCTTTCTCCCACATACCTGTTTTTTTTGAAGATTCATACATAGAAAGGCCTTCATAGTCAGTATAATCATTGAGATATATGAGTGTTAGCCCATCACCGCTAACAAAAGGATGGAAGTTATTGTAAGCAGGGTGGTTCACTGTGGAGGAAAGTCTTATAAACTCTCTTTGAGCAAAAAGATTGCCTGTAGATATGATCAGGAAAAATAAAAATATATAGAGTTTTAATCGTCTCATTCTGTCTATCTTTAGGAACGGCCTATTTTTGTTGTAAAATTAAAAATAAGAATAATATTATTCTTTCAAACGGACATTACATTAAATTATTAAGAAATGGCAGTAGAATTATCTTATAAAGTAATAGGTGAAGGTAAACCTTTAATCATTTTGCATGGTCTTTTTGGGTCACTGGATAACTGGATGACCTTTGCCCGAAACCTTGCGGAACACCGGAAAGTATATTTGGTTGACCAGCGAAATCATGGAAGATCTCCTCATACTGATGAATTTAATTATGATGTAATGGCTGAAGACCTCAGGCATTTTATCGAGGAGCATAAGCTGGACCGTCCGGATCTTATTGGTCATAGTATGGGAGGAAAAACAGCTATGTACCTGGCAGTGAAATACCCCGAACACTTTGACAGGCTTATAGTAATTGATATTGCTCCCAAAGCATATCCTATTCACCATGATAAGATAATTGAAGGGCTAAAGGCCCTGGACCTTTCAAAAATATCTTCACGGGAAGAGGCTGATGCAGAGTTAGAGGAATACATTCCAGAGCCAGATGTTCGGATGTTTTTATTAAAGAATCTCAAAAGAACAGGGGAGGGATTTGAATGGAAATTAAATCTTAAGGCAATTGAAGAAAATCTGGACAGAATAGGCGAGGGGCTGCAGGAAAAAAGGTATACAGACAAGCCGGTGCTGTTTATCCGGGGCAGTACGTCCAATTATATAAAAGATAAAGATATAATCACCACTGTTTCTCTTTTTCCAAACGCAGAAATTAAAACTATAGAAGGAGCAGGACATTGGATACATGCTGAAAAGCCTGATGAACTTTTAAAAATGGTTGCTAAATTTTTGGATATCAGCGCCCTTTACTAATGAAATAAAAGATCAGTGAAAGTATTATGCTTAACAGTATGCTGGTGACAATTGGAAAGTAAAACTTAAAATTTTTCTTTTCAATGACTATATCACCAGTAAGCCTGAACAAATGGATCTTCGGAAAAAGGATCACTATAATCCCGATGATAACCAGAACAATACCAATAATTATTAACGTTTTACCCATAATATCCTCTGATGCAAAACAACGGCCATTTATACTTAATTCCAACACCTCTTGCTGAAAATTCTCTTGACCAGGCAGTTGTCCCTTTTTTAAAAGCAACAATAAAACAGCTTGATTATTTTCTTGTAGAGGATTTACGTACTGCTCGAA
The DNA here is from genome assembly GCA_051418055.1 of Candidatus Cyclobacteriaceae bacterium M2_1C_046. GTDB lineage: Bacteria > Bacteroidota > Bacteroidia > Cytophagales > Cyclobacteriaceae > JBPRGH01. The sequence goes on from JBPRGH010000134.1 coordinate 9,784, forward strand.
GATACATCAGCAGCTTAAATTTAGAGATCACTATTGAAGAGCTGACTTTTCATGAATTAACAAAGCGAACTACCAGGGAGCAGGCAGAAAAGCTATTAGCTCCTTTAAAAAAAGGAAAAAACATTGGAATAATGTCTGAAGCAGGATGCCCTGGAATTGCTGATCCGGGAGCACTGGCAGTATCTGTTGCACATGACTGGAATGTACAGGTGAAGCCGATCATTGGGCCATCATCCATACTTTTAGGATTAATGGCATCGGGCTTTAATGGGCAGCAGTTTTGTTTTCATGGATATCTTCCGATAAAAGGTCCGGAACTGGAGAAGAAATTGAAGCAATTGGAAGATGATTCTCAAAAAAAGAATCAGACTCAAATTTTTATAGAAGCTCCTTATCGTAATAATAAAATGCTTGACCAGATCTTAAAATCATGCAGGCCTGACACAAAAGTTTGTGTTGCCAGGGACCTAAATGGGAAAGATGAGAAAATAATTTCCAAACCAGTGAGAGCATGGAAGCGAGGGGAACTTGATTTACATAAAATACCAAGTATATTTCTTTTACTTTCAGAATAAAATTTGTAATGCCAGTATTCTGCTCTAAATTTGTGCCCTTAAAAAAATAGATTTAAATATGCCATATTTATTTACCTCAGAGTCGGTTTCTGAAGGTCATCCGGATAAAATAGCAGATCAGATTTCAGATGCACTGATCGATCATTTTTTAGCTTTTGATAAAAATTCAAAAGTAGCTTGTGAAACTTTAGTAACAACAGGGTTGACAGTATTAAGCGGTGAAGTAAAGTCGCAGGCTTATCTTGACGTACAGCAGATTGCACGTAATGTCATTAATAAAATAGGTTATACGAAAGGAGAATATATGTTTGATGGAAATAGTTGTGGGGTTATCTCAACTATCCATGAGCAATCTCCGGATATAAATCAGGGAGTGGTAAGACAGAATCCTGAGGATCAGGGTGCAGGAGATCAGGGGATGATGTTTGGGTATGCTACCCGTGAATCAGAGAATTTTATGCCTCTGGCTTTAGACCTTAGTCATAAGCTCTTAATTGAGCTGGCTAAGCTTCGTCGTGAAAACAAGGATATTACTTACCTGAGGCCTGATGCAAAAGCTCAGGTTACAATTGAATACTCTGATGATAATATTCCTCAACGAATTGTCGCTATTGTAGTTAGCACACAGCATGATGAGTTTGGCGAAGAAAAAGAAATGCTCGACAAGATCAGAAAGGATATTATCGATATCCTGATCCCTCGTGTTAAAAGTCAGTTGAAGCCTGAGCTGCAGAAGCTTTTTGAGGGTGATAGTATTAAGTACCATATAAATCCAACAGGGAAATTTGTGATCGGTGGTCCTCATGGGGATGCAGGTCTTACAGGCAGGAAGATTATTGTAGATACCTATGGTGGAAAAGGTGCTCATGGTGGAGGAGCTTTCAGTGGTAAGGATCCTTCAAAGGTGGATAGATCGGCAGCATATGCCACAAGGCATATTGCAAAGAATGTAGTTGCAGCAGGTGTTGCTGATGAAATACTTGTTCAGGTTTCTTATGCAATAGGTGTTGCTGAACCAATGGGTATTTACGTGCATACCTATGGAACATCAAAAGTAGAAATGTCTGATGCTGAAATTGGAAATAAAATTCAGGAAATTTTTGATATGCGTCCTTATGCTATCGAGCAGCGCCTGAAGCTTAGAGCCCCAATATATTCTGAAACTGCAGCATATGGTCATATGGGGCGTGAGTCGGAGAAGAAAAACGTAACGTTTAAAGATGGTAGTGGAAATGAGGTAACCCATGAGGTTGAAACATTCACCTGGGAAAAGCTGGATTATGTAGACAAAGTCAAAAAAGGCTTCAATCTTTAAAAGATAAATAAGAATAAAAAAAGCCCGTCGCGATAACTATCGGACGGGCTTTTTTTATAGATGGAGATCAGGATCAGGCAACTTTTTTCAGTTTAAGTTTCCTAACCTGTCTCCTTAAGGCTTCAGTAGCATTATTAGTTGCTTTTTCAAATGAGCTGGAATCTTCTTTTGCGAAAAGCTGGTTTCCAGGTGTATTTATTTTTATTTCAACAGTCTTATTTTCATGCCCATTATTATTTAATTTTAGATATACTTCACCATCAACCATCCTGTCATAGAACTTCTCTAACTTATCAACCTTTTTCTGAATAAAGTTTAACAACTTCTGGTCGGCGTCGAAGTGAATTGAATGCACTTGTAACTTCATAGTACTAGTAATTTAAGTGAACAATATATTAAGCCTTTGGATGCGCCTGTTGGTGCACCTTTTTTAATTTATCTAATGTATTATGCGTATATACCTGAGTAGCTGCCAGGCTGCTATGGCCAAGCAGATCTTTTACCGCTGCAAGTTCCGCACCCCTGTTTAATAAATGCGTAGCAAAGGAATGCCTTAGCACATGAGGGCTGCATTTGGCGGAGGAGGTAAATGCGCTTAAAAATTTATTTATGGTACGATACACAAACATCGGGTAACATTCTTCTCCCTGATCTGTCACGATCAGATTATCAGCAGGGAGCGTGAGAGCAGCTTTTTTAGCCGATATATATTTCTTTATGCTCTCTCCTAATCCTTTTGAAAGTGGCAATATTCTTTCCTTATTGCGTTTTCCCAGCACTTTTATAGATTGCTGATAATGATTTATATCTTTTTCCTTAAGGTTGATTAATTCACTGAGGCGTATCCCGGTACCATATAGTAGCTCCAGTAGAAGCTTATCTCTTAAACCATAGAAATTATCCTCAAACTGATAATTATCGATTAATGTACTAAGCTCTTGCTCATCAACGAAATGAGGGATTTTACTTCCGGTTTTTAAAGCTTTTAATCGTCGGGTTGGATTTTCATTTATAACTTCTCTCTTCAGCAGGAATTTAAAATAAGCTTTTAAAGAAGCCATTTTTCGATTTATGGCCGTCGCATTTAACTTCTTTTCAACAAGACTTACAATCCAGCTACGGAGCATGGAATAATTCGCCTCTGTTAGTTCAGTAAGCTCATAGGTAGAAGCTAAAAAGTTTTGGCATTGCTCGAGATCGCTTTTATAAGCCGCAATGGTATGTAAGCTATATCTTTTTTCGTACTGCAGGTATTTTAGAAAAGTTTCTATCATAAAAATGCCTTAGGAGTGGTTAAATCCTGCAGTAATAAATATAAAAAAAAATAGCCTGCTTTCACAGGCTATTCCAAAAAAATATTTTAACAAATATTAATAATTCTCTTCTGCGTATTTCTCTTGACGGTACGCTGCTCTAAGAACTTCAGCTCTACGTTTTACTGAAGGTTTTTCAAAATACGTACGGCCACGCACTTCGCGCATAACGCCAGCACGTTCAAATTTCTTTTTAAAACGCTTTAGCGCTTTTTCTACAGATTCGTTCTCTTTTACGTTTACTGATATCATAGCTTATTCACCCCCTTTCAATACTAGGAGCGCAAAATTAGAAAAAAAAGTTCAAAGTACAAAGCATTATCTCAAATTATAACGGAAGAATCCTTATTTCAAAATAGATCTTGAAATTACCAGTTTCTGGATTTCTGAAGTCCCTTCCCCAATCGTACATAATTTTGCATCACGGTAATATTTTTCTGCCGGATAATCTTTTGTATAACCGTAACCGCCAAATATTTGTACACCTTCATTGGCAACCTCTACGGCAATTTCTGAAGCATAATATTTTGCCATTGCAGACTCCTTGTTGATGTTTTTACCTTTATTCTTCATATCAGCAGCCTGGTGGGTTAAAAGTTTTGCCGCTTCAATTTTAGTAGCCATATCAGCAAGTTTAAAAGAAATACCCTGAAATTTTGATATTGGTTTACCAAACTGCTCACGCTCCTGGCTATACTTTAGGGCGGCTTCAAAAGCACCAATAGCTATCCCTAAACTCAATGAAGCTATAGAAATACGTCCGCCGTCAAGGATTTTTAGAGATTGCACAAAACCATCTCCCACTTCTCCGAGGATATTGGTTTTTGGTACGCGGCAATCTTCAAATATCATCTCTGCTGTTTCTGAACAACGCATCCCTAATTTATCTTCTTTACGTCCTCCTTTGAAACCGGGAGTTCCTCTTTCAACAATAAAAGCAGTCATGCCGTGACTGTCTCCTGTTTCACCTGTACGAGCAATTACAACAGCAACATTTCCTGAAATGCCATGAGTGATAAAATTCTTAGCGCCATTCAATACATAATGATCACCATCCTCAACCGCTACTGTGCGCATATTACCGGCATCGCTGCCCGTATTAGGCTCTGTTAGTCCCCATGCTCCTATCCATTCTCCTGATGCCAGTTTCGGAAGGTATTTTTGTTTTTGTTCTTCATTTCCAAACTGAAGGATATGACCTGTACATAGTGAATTATGCGCAGCCATAGAAAGACCTATTGAACCATCAATTTTGGAAAGTTCAACAATAGCAGTAACATATTCGTGATAACCAAACCCGGAGCCGCCATATTCCTGGGGTACTAGTACGCCCATCAGGCCAAGCTCTCCAAGCTTGTGAAATACTTCAATAGGAAACTCCTGGGACTCATCCCATTTCATCATGTGTGGCCTGATCTCTTTTGCTCCAAAGTCACGGATCATGTCGGCAATCATCTGCTGGTTTTCAGTTTGCTCGAATGAAATAGAAGGAGTATCTGCTAAAGTTTTAATATTTTCCATAGATAAAATTAAGATTAGGAGACAAAATTAATGATTAAAAAAATATTACCCAAACGAATGTTAGTTTGGGAAGGATGTTCTTCCTGAACACTCTGTTTTTTAAAATGTTAATGTAACTTTGAGTTCAGGGAAAAATAATAGAAAGTATAAAATTATAAATAAATGAATGTAGCAGTTGTTGGTACAGGATATGTCGGACTTGTAACCGGAACATGTCTTGCAGAAACAGGTAATAATGTGGTATGTGTTGATATTGATGAGGCGAAAGTAAATAAACTAAAGAATGGTAAAATACCTATTTATGAGCCGGGCCTTGAGATCCTTTTTGAAAGAAATACAAAACAAAACAGGCTTAGCTTTACCACAAGCCTTGAAGAAGGCATAAAAGGTACTAAAGTTATATTTCTAGCCTTGCCCACGCCTCCCGATGAAGATGGCTCTGCCGACCTGAAGTATATATTAAAAGTAGCTGAAGATTTAGGTCCTCTGCTAAAGAATTATACAGTAATTGTTGATAAAAGTACTGTTCCTGTCGGTACTGCGGATAAAGTAAAAGCTAAAATACAGGAGAATACTACCGCAGAATTTGATGTGGTAAGTAATCCTGAATTTTTACGTGAGGGTGTAGCGGTAGATGACTTTATGAAGCCTGACCGTGTAGTGGTAGGTACAAGCTCTGATAAGGCTAAAAAAGTGATGGAAACGTTATATGCTCCATACGTAAGGCAGGGAAATCCTATTCTTTTTATGGATGAGCGCTCTGCGGAGCTTACCAAATATGCGGCCAATTCATTCCTTGCAACTAAAATCACATTTATGAATGAGATTGCCAATATGTGTGAGTTGCTAGGAGCTGATGTGGACCATGTACGCCGTGGAATGGGTACTGATACTCGTATAGGAAAAAGATTTTTATTTGCAGGTATTGGGTACGGTGGAAGCTGTTTTCCAAAAGATGTTCAGGCATTAGCCAAATCAGCCAGTGATGTACAATATGATTTTAAAATATTAAAATCAGTAATGGATATAAATGAGAGGCAAAAAACCAAGCTGATCCCAAAGGTTAAGGAATATTTTAATAATGACCTGAAAGGGAAAACAATAGCCATCTGGGGTTTAGCTTTCAAACCGGCGACTGATGATATAAGGGAAGCTCCGGCTTTATATAATATTGAGCAGCTTTTGGGTGAGGGAGCCAAAGTTCAGGCGTATGATCCTGAAGCTATGGAAAATGTAAAGCAGCAGTTTGGTGATAAAATAACATATGCTTCCAGTCAGTATGAGGCTTTAGAAGGTGCGGATGCCTTACTAATAGCTACGGAATGGCCTGCTTTCAGGACTCCGGATTTTGATAAGATTGCCTCTTTACTAAAAAATAAGGTAATCTTTGATGGTCGGAATCTTTATACTAAGGCTGAAACTCAGGAGGCTGGATTTGATTATTATTCCATTGGAAGAGGATTATGAGTAAAAAAACCATATTAATTACAGGCGCTGCCGGTTTTTTAGGATCTCACCTTTGTGACCGATTTATTAAAGAAGGTTATAGAGTTTATGGGATGGACAATCTGATTACCGGAGATCTTAGAAATATTGAACATCTTTTTAAGAAGGAGGATTTTGTATTTTATGATCATGACGTGTCAAATTTCATTCATGTACCCGGTCGCCTTGATTATATTCTTCACTTTGCATCACCTGCGAGCCCTATTGATTATCTGAAGATCCCTATCCAGACTTTAAAGGTAGGCTCCCTGGGAACACATAATTGTCTTGGCCTTGCACTGGCCAAAAAGGCAAGGATACTGGTAGCCTCTACCTCGGAGATCTACGGTGACCCTGAGGTTCATCCGCAGCATGAAGAATACTATGGCAATGTAAATCCTATCGGGCCTCGTGGTGTGTACGATGAGGCGAAAAGATTTCAGGAAGCCATGACTATGGCTTATCATACCTATCATGGACTGGAAACACGTATTGTAAGGATATTTAATACCTACGGCCCTCGAATGCGCCTGAATGATGGGAGAGTTTTGCCTGCTTTTATTGGACAGGCATTAAGGGGCGAGGATTTAACTGTATTTGGCGATGGTTCACAAACCCGTTCCTTTTGTTATGTGGATGACCTGGTTGAAGGAATTTACAGATTACTACTAAGTGATTATCATCTTCCGATGAATATTGGTAATCCTGATGAGATCACAATACGTGATTTTGCCGACGAGATAATTAAATTAACAGGTACAGATCAAAAGGTGGTTTATAAAGGTTTGCCCAAAGATGATCCCAAGCAACGAAAGCCGGATATTACAAAGGCCAGGGAAATTTTGGGTTGGGAACCTAAAATAGATCGCGCAGAGGGTTTAAAATATACGTATGAATACTTTAAATCTCTGCCTGAAGAGCGTCTTCATGAGTTTGAACATAAAAGCTTCGAGAAATATGTGAAGGATTAATCCCTTCACATATTATTTTCTTCTTCCCAATCAAAGTAGTCATCCTCATCCAGCTCTACTTCTTCAGTTTTTTTATTCTTCTTTTTAAAAGCATCCTGAAGGTCCTTAATTTCCCGTTTTACATCTGAAGCTATTTCCTTCTTTACGGCCTGTTTATCTATTGAAACATCAAAATTTTCCGTAGTGCCGGCAATCGAAAGAAATATCAGGCTTTCCCCATGCTGATCTTCTGCTACTTCGCCAAAGCGGGTATCTTTATCCACTTTCTCTTTCCTGATAAGAGGAGCTACTACATCATAATCAATGTATTGATTGAATGTATGGGTGCCACCTATTTTAAATTTAATAATATTTGTTCCCACTGCCATCATAGGCAGGTGGACCGTTTCATTCTGAATGTATATCTGATTCTCAAGCTCCGCAAATTGCACCTTGCTGAGGTCGGCATTATTAAGGTATTTCTCCAGGTGATAAAGAGGCTCAAAATCAACTAGCTGGCCCTCAATAATTTTTGTGTTTAATGTAGCAGTTAAAGATGAAGGTTGAAAAGCCAGATTTTGATCAAGGCGAAGAGAGGTTTTTACTTCAGCATAGATCTTCCCCGACAGATTATCATCTGTTATAAAATCCTGACCAAAGTTCTCAAAGCTATGGAAAAGCTCTTTTGCCTGAATACCCGATAATAAAAAATTGGCATCTATTAATGAGCCGGCTTTATTGAGGTCTTTCCAGTCTCCCATTAATTTTACAACACCACCCATAGATTCAAAGGAAAGCTTCTGCGCCTCAAGCTTACTATCAGCAACAATTATTTTTCCTGAAATTCGCTTTGCCTTAAACCTTCTTACCACCAACGCATCTACTTGTGCATTTAATTCCAGCTTTATATGCTCAGGAAGATTAAATTGATAGTTTTTAGCAGTTGCACTTTTATTTTCTACACTTAAAAGCTGATCAAGATCAAGGTTTGAAGAATAAATATCAGCTGTTGCAGACCAAGGCTTGGTACTGGTAATATGCCAAAAATTTCTGAGCTGGCCATTAACATTAAATTTGCTTGCCCCGAGGGAGAGGGAAAGGTCATTTATAGCAATATGATCATTATTAAAGATTATGTTGCCGGAAGGAGCATCTAAAGCAAAACTTCTATTAGGGAGCCTCACATAAATATCATAAAGGTTTATGTCGCCGGAAGCTTTAATATTCTTCAGCCCTTCAGAATTTTTCATTGAAGCAGTAGAACCTGCTATATTAATATTTATTTGTAAAATCCCTGAAGGTTCTGATAAACCCAAATTTCCCAGATCAGATAATAGTGACAGGGGCATTTCTCCCTGGTAAACCAAATCGAGAAAAGGTTCCTTAAGGTTTCGGAGTTTAATTTCGGCCTGAAAAGGAGCGTTATTTATTTTCCCTTTTGCATTATTTAAGGCTAGGTATGAGTTTTTAAGATTAGAAAAATCGGGAATATCTATGCTCCCTTTAAAGCTAAAATCAGTTATGTCAATTTGTGGTTCCTTTTGGCTTAAATCAACATCATCAAAAAGCAGCGCGCCACTCATTGCCGTTTTTTCAGTGCTTAAGTTGTAGGTCCAGGAGGTTTCCAGGGTTATATTTCCGCTGCTGGAATAATTGCTTAGCCGTGCTTTTATCTGATGGGGAGTTAATGAGAATAAGGTTTTTATTGTAGCGTCAAGTGCTTTAAAATCAACTGTGATAGCATCATCATTTTTATTAGCAAAAAGCTGGAATTTTGAATCCCCAATGGCAAGTTCTTTGGTAGAGATCCGCCAATGTTTATCAGCTACTATTTCAGTATTTAATGAAACATTCTGCTCTTTAAGTGTTTCGTATTGTTTTATCTTAAGAATATCTGAGTTTACAGTAGAATTGAGATTGATCCAGGTCACAGGCCCTTCAATTCTTACAGATGCAATCGCCTGATCAATTGTGCCGGCCCAATAGGTACTATCCTGAGGAGAATGATATATAGCTACTATATTATCCAGTTTAATCCGTTGAATATTAAATGAAATATGCTTGTCTTCTGATTTCTCTACCTCATTATAAATTTCATAACTCCATTTTTCCGGGTATCGGATAACATTTACAGTCGCATTTATGACACTAATTTCCTCAAGTACCATTTCTCCTTTAAGCAGCTGCCAGATATTAAAACTAAATCCTACTGATTCTGCCTCTGCAAAAATCTGGTCTTCCACTTCAGGATCTTGTATTTTTACATTAGAAAATCTGACAGTAGCATCAGGAAAAGCTGAAAGCGGTGATATTGAGATATTGGTTACATCAACAGGAACTTTAAGCCTCTGATTAACAGCGGCAATTATCTCTTTTTTTAGATAATCCTGGTTATAGTACATAAAGACAATTAAGCCTCCTGTTACTAATAGGATCACCAGTACTGTCCAAAGGATAATTTTTTTGATCATACCAATACAAAGGTAGATAGATGTATTACGATCTTCTACGAAAAGAAAAGGATTTTATTTGTGAATATTAAGAAAAGAAAAAAAATAAGCCTGAAAGTTTATCAGGCTTATAATTATTCAGATATAATTTTTATTATGCCAAAGTGGCTATTTTCTCCGCATATAGCTTTCGATAATATTCATCTGCCATTCTGCTCGCTACAAAATCTTTATTTACATCTTCCCAGCTTTTCCAGGTCAGCTGAATCCATTTATCCTTATTTTCATAGTACATAGGCAGTATTTCATTCTCCAGGATATCAAAAAGATTATCCAGGTCCTGCTTATCCTGATCCTCGAGAGGCAGATCCTGATTTACAGGTGGGATTACAAAGCTGTTCTTTCCATGTTCGGCAAATTCAATGATCCATCCGTCGTAAGTAGAGAAATTTACCGCGCCATTCATTGAGGCAGTCATTCCACTGGTACCTGAAGCCTCTTTTGGAATGCGGGGATTATTAAGCCATACATCACACCCCTTTTTAAGTGTATCAGAAAGCCTTAATTCATAACCAGTAAGAATTGTTGCATTATTTAATGGCTTTGTTATTTGTACCAGGTGATTAAATGTATTTACAGCTCCATGATCTAATGGATATGGTTTTCCTGCCCAGATCATCTGAATAGGATATTTTTCGTTATTCATTAGCCTTTCAAATCTCGCCCTGTCACGTGTAATAAGATCTGCACGTTTGTATTCAGCAAAGCGTCGTGCCCATACAATGGTAAATATTTCAGGATCGAAAATTTTTCCGGTTTGGTCGGCAACTTCCTTAAAAAGCTCATTCTTCAGTTCAGTTTTTCTCTTAATGAAGAGATTTTTATTTTTCTTTTCATAATGCTTTTCCAGCTCTGGGTCTGTCCAGTAATTATGATTTTGAGCATTTGTAATCCCTTCAATTTTTGCAGTATTTGAATAGTAACGCCACATTTCACAAGCTACATCTTTATGCTTTTGCGAAACGGCATTTGCCTTTTTTGCTAGACGCAGAGCCGCTAATGAATGATTGAAAATTCCATCCTCCAGGCCAATAAGATCATCTACTTCATTCACAGAAAGTTTATGAAAAAAGCCCATTTGATGCAGAAATTCGACATCGTTTTTTTCATTCCCGGCTGCCACAGGAGTATGCGTAGTAAATACAAGTTTCTTTTGTACCTCCTTTTTGGAACCTAATTTGTCATATAAATAAAATGCGGCAGGAAGTGCATGTGCTTCATTAAGATGATAAATATCTACCTTATGTTCCAGTTTCTCGAGGAGCTTAGCACCGCCGATACCTAAAACCGTGTACTGGGCAATTCTGGTGGCAAGATTATCATCATAAAGCTTATGAGTAATCGTTTGCGCCAGGTGGTCATTTTCCGGATGATCTGTAGATAAAAGAAACATTGGAGCACTCCCGAATACTTTTGGAGGCAGGTAAAATACCTTAACTTTTACAGGATGTCCGTTTACATAAACCTCTAAAAGAATATCCGTCTCCTCAAGGAAATTATTATTTTTTTCCTGGAACAGTACATCCATTTCATTATTAGGCTTTCTCACCTGATCGTAATAGCCATATTTCCATAACATGCCGATACCAATCATATTTTGCTTAAGCTCATAGGCACTGCGCATATGAGAACCCGCTAAGAAACCTAAACCCCCGGAATAGATCTTTAAGGGCTGATCAATTGCAAATTCCATACTGAAATAGGCAACAGGTTTGCTATATTCTTTAGCTATTTTATAAGGATGTTTGAATTTCATAATTTAATTAACATTATTGCTTTAATAAATTTTTAACAAGTTGTTTTCCTGATGGTTAATTATTATTTTCCTTGTGTTTACATATGGTTCTTATAACCAGTTCTTGCAAAAAATTTTTCAAATCTAAGAAAAATATATTTCGAAGGTCAATAGATGCAACGTACAATTTTTTTAGAGATTATTTAGAGAAGTAATATTTTAGATACTATTTATATTTTCTTCAATCATTTTAATCTTTTTAAAGATATTGTTATGATTGTAGAAAATTAGCAAAGTTATGCAGGCAATAGTAGAAAGACGCGAAGGTGGAAAATATGGATTATGGCTCGAGGAGAATTGGCTGAAAACTCATTTTGAACCTGAGCCTATTGAGGTGAAGAATAAAGATTTGCTGGAAAAGATAGCAGGTAAATTAAATGCCACTAATGAAGAGGTGATTTTAAAGGAGGGAGCTTTAAAAGAACCCCATCTCCCGGAGTATTACCTTGCCTCCTTTTGCACAAAGATTAATCACGGATTTGACCTGGTGAGGGATGATTACCGGTGGATCATCAGCTGTGACCCTATTTTTCACCCGGTTAGGGGAAATGAAAAAGAGGCGCAGCTTAAATATTATGAACCTGCAGTAAACTGGCTTGAGCTAATAGGTGCGAAGCATGCAGAGTTGCCACAACGTTTCGAATCCCGCGAAACACTGGAAGACAATGGTGAGCTGGAAAAATATTTAATAGATCCGGATAGTGCTGAAACAATACTGGAGCATTGGGAAAAGCTGGATATAGAAGAGCAGGCGGCATTCTATTATATATATTTAAATGCCGAGCATAATTTTGTTGGGGCATTCCTTGTTTTAAAGGAGGTTATAAAACCGGAAGAATTTGGAAAACTTGTGACAGCATCTTTAGGTGTTACACCAGAATTTAGCGGAGTTACAGAATCTACTTTCAGAGATGGATGGTCACATTATAGCCGTATTGCTGAAGAAGCCCTGGAGGTTCTGTCTCAACATAAAGTTTAATAAAAAAATTATTTTTGATGTAATGTTTTTAATGAATACCAACGTTATTTTATTATTTTACTTTAAAAAATTAATGGAATAATGTAAAAATGGAGTTGTTAAACGAGTAAGTTTATGTTTCATTTTGATTATATTTATTAAATATTAAACATTACATTTCGACTGGCTTGAGTTTAGTAAAAGATGCAGGAAATTTTAACGGGGGGAAATGTAAATCTACTTGTTGTTGATAAATGGCTTCAGGAGAAAAAAGTTACTCTTGAACAGGTAGGGCAGGCAATATCATCTATTTTTTATGTTAGTAATGCCAATTTGAATATTCAGTATTTAAATCCAGCAGCATATAATTGGCTATCCCTCGACCCATTAAGCGAGATGGGCTTTCTTCATAATGATCTGAGGTCGTATTATCATCCGAGGGTATCTCAAAAAATGCTCCAGAGGTTTAGTAAAATCAATGAATCACATTCTGATGAGGAGGTTTTCTATGATCTTGATAAAGTGTGGTTTCCCGAGACAAGTGAATATGAGCTTTGCCTTATAGCCACAAAGGTTTCCAAGGGTCTTAATAGTTTTCTTTTTTCAATGGAAACGATTACTCAATCTGCTTTTATAGAAAAGAAAATATCTCGACTTGCTGATGAAGTTCGATTTGTTAAAGAGCATGAGTCAAAATTCGCATCGCTTACCGAAAGGGAGAAGGATGTGCTACTGCTAATTGCCAAAGGAATTAACAACCCCGATATTGCAGAAAAATTATGCATAAGCCGGCAAACTGTAGAGCAGCATCGGAAAAAGATCAATAAAAAACTAGGCACAAGTTCTCTCCTCGATCATATAAAGTTTACGCAGGCATTTGAGCTGGAGTAAAAGAAAATTTTTTCTACAATCTTTGAGAAGTATTTGACAATTAAAAAAGATGTACTACATTTGCATTCCCTTTTCAAAGAGGGTAACAAAATAGTGGGGCTCTTAGCTCAGCTGGTTCAGAGCACCTGCCTTACAAGCAGGGGGTCACTGGTTCGAATCCAGTAGGGCCCACAAAGGAAAAGCTTATCGGAAAAGGTAAGCTTTTTTATTTTGCACCAACCTATATTTTAAACACAAAAATTACTACTGGATGAGAACCAGTTGGTTCGATCCCGAAATTATCGGGACATGAGAGGTTGTGCGGCAGGGTATACGGGTATGATTTTATTTTGAAACTCTTAACCTTACATTGATTTGAAACTCATCATCCACAAGATTTTTCTCCAGCAGGTTTCCATCTATTCCAATATTATAGTCTTTCCGGTTTAAAATAATTTCAGCAAGGAAAAGTTTTCCGGTTTCCGTTTGCTCAATGGTTGCTGGAAATGAAACAGGTTTTATCACATCCTTTATCCTCATATTCCCAGTCACCTGTATATTATCATTTTTGAGATATTTTAAATTCTCAAACTCAAAAGAAGCCAGAGGATATTCACCAGTATTAAATTCTTTCCTTTTTAGGTGGTTAGACAACATTCGCATCTCCTCGGCACTATATTTCGATGTATCGGTAATACGAATTGTATTAAGATCCACTGTAATATTGCCTTTAACAAGTGCCTCATTTTGAAAGTATAATGAACCTGATTTTAAATTAACCATTCCTTCATGACCTGCAGTTCCTAATAATTTTGTAGCCTTCCATTTTATTTCAGAGTTCTGCAGGTCAATTTTCCTCTCCTCGAGGTTTTTTGAATTAAAAGAAGCTTTATGCACTAAAGGAATATTCTCTTTTACCTCAGGAAATTTTGTGCACGATAAGAGGATGAAAATTAAAATACCAGTCACTATACACTTATTCATAATCTTTAATATTTAATCCTAATATTATATCCCGTTTACCGATCAGCAGTTGATCCTTTTTATGTAGTTCTACTATGCCTGAACCCCCTCTATTCTTGCGTTTATAAGAAGTATTAAAATTCGGATCACCCTCAAAATTATAATCATCAATAAAGTAATATTTTCCGTCTGGCTCAAGGATTACCGCATGGATATGGGATTCATTAGAACTGTAGCTGCCGGGTAAAAACGTATAAAAGGTATATTTTCCCTCAGCATCCGTCTTTACCCATCCCCTGATATACCCTTGCTTTTTAGCTAATCCTGTTTCATCCCCTCTTTTTGGATATTTTCCCTCCGGATTTGTGTGGTAAATGAATAAAACTACATCTGATGCCGGTGTTTTGCCATCAGGTTTATAGATCGTCCCTGATAACTTCATTTTCGGATCATATTCTTCAAAATCGGGAAGGGTATCTATTGCAGAAAGCGTTCTGTCACCGAATTCAAGAACAGCCTCACAGCCATCACAATAGCCAAAGATCCTGTAGTTTATTTGTTCCTGTGGCTGACTGTTACAGGCCTGTGTCAGGATTAGAAAAAAGATTACCGAATAAAATACCTTCATTACAGAAAAGTTAATTTGGAAATAAAAATATGAAGACCCTGAAGAATATTTAAAATAAAATATCTCAATTTCTCGGCGGCGATTGCCATAAGACATTCATAATGTACCACTTTCCATCCAATTTCGCCAGATGAAAATAATCCGTACCCCAGACTGCAGTAAGCTTCGCGGCCGCTGTCTTATCCTGTACATCGTGAATAACTATATCCTTTATGGAATCCGAATTAGCACGGGAACCATCAGCATTCCATCGTTTTGTTAAATTTACGAGCTGTTGAAAGCTCATTTCCTGCAATGGCACATAATCACCACTGTTATCATCAAACCAGGCACCACGTTTAACTAAAGTAGGATGGACACTGCGATAAATTCGCATGGTATCGGCATTATAAACTCCCTCTACATAATCAAGGATAGCTGCTTTTATAAGCTCCTGATCGTTGTTGTTTTTTGAAGGTTCAGTGGCAAATATCGATGTCGAAAAAAATAGCATCCCCAGAATGGCTATAGACAAATTGATCTTTTTCATGTTCATTTTAATAGTTGGTTATAATATTTATCATAACGGGTTCTTTATCATACCTTCATAGAATAAAGCATTCTATGCCTGATTTCATTCATTGATTTATCCGCTCTAATGGATAGGTTGTTGTTCTACCAGCAGTTATTAATTCCGCTTTCCATAATCTTTTATTTACAAAAATCCAGTTGAAGCTATTGGAAGCGTTTACAATAGGAGAGAAGCACCAGGTATCTTTTTTCTTCTCTGTTACTTTCCATTTACTTCTGCCGGAGGTGTGATAGATCTCACCATTCTCTAAAAATATTCTACCCTCTCCTTTTATATTAGTGCAACTTTTATCAGTATAGTATTTTATTATGATCAGTGTATCATTGTGCAATTCATAACCTTCAAAAAATGAGGAATTACCTGATTTACCTTCCCAGTCACCTAATAGCCAGGATAGTTCTTTAATGTTTTTAATTTCCTGTGCGAATAAAGTTGAAGAAATTAGGAAAAGAAGCGTAGTGAAAAGGAGGTTTTTCATAATATGAATAGTTCAAAAAAAATTATAATTTCTACATTCCAATATTCATACCATTTAATAAGATATTGAATAACAGCACATTATACCAAAAACCGAGGGCCAGCGTTGTTCATATCCGAAGCATGTTCGCCCGCTTTCGGACAAAATAGTGTATTAGGATAGGAAGTAAGAGGGATAAAGCTCTACAAAAATAATAAGATAGAGATAAATATAAGGAAGTGGAACTGCTGAATGAGTAGCTTAAATAAATGATGGGAAGCTACTTAGCGTAATCATCAACTATTCTGTTGTATTTATGTTCACGGAAATATAAAGAAAGTAGAAGAGTGGAGATGTATTAATCCGCTACAAGACAATGGCCACTAAGAAAATATTATTCTATTTTTGCGTCTTCTTTCTTCCGCCTTTTTTTCTGTCTTTCCAGGCTATAGCCACCCAGAAATAATCCTATACCTGCCCCAAATAGAAAAGAGGCTGCAATAGGAAAACTGTTTTGCATCATGCCGATATCTCCTGTAGTATAGGCCGGGTCGCCAAGTATAAAATAAAGAATGAAAAGAATAGCTGCCAGAATAATAGCCCCAAGTCCTACTTTTTTCATATTCGATAATTATTGGTATATACTAACAACTGATGTTGAAAAGAAATGTTTGACTTTGCTAAGCCAGAGGTTAGATAATATTAAGTCAGGTCCTTATTTTAGCAGGAGATTAAATTAATACTTATTTGTCGATAAAATTATTTTTCAATAGCTATAAAAGATATTTGTTAATGATCCTGTTGCTGTTTTGCCATACATCATATGGGCAGGCACCTGAGGATTATTATAATGATGCATTTGACAAATCAGGGCTTGAGCTAAAAGCTGTATTACATACTATTACAAAAGGGCATATAGAGTTTCCATATTCAGGTTCCGACACTGATGTATGGGATATTTTAAAAGAAACCGATCGTGATACGGCTAACGGGCAAAATGTTATAGGGATCTATTCAGCATTTTCAATGAATGCAGCAGCTGAATATAATAGAGGTAAAGGATGGAATCGTGAACACGTTTGGGCAAAAAGCCGCGGCAATTTTGGCACATCTAAAGGAGCAGGAACGGATGTACATCATATAAGAGCCGCAGATATTTCCACCAATTCAGCAAGGAACAATCGTAATTTTGATGAAAGTACTATTCCATATACTGATAAAGGAGGGAGTTATAACGGTCCAACTGACTGTTATACCAGTGATACTGCATGGATCTGGGAGCCCAGGGAAGAGGTGAAAGGCGATATTGCCCGTATGCTTTTTTATATGGCTGTAAGATATGAAGGAACAGATGGCGAGCCTGATCTTGAGCTCACTGAGGAGCATCAGGATGCTTCCGGTAAATCGCCTTTTCACGCTAAACTTTCAATACTAATAGCCTGGCATTTGGCAGACCCTGTGGATGAATATGAAAAAAGGCGTAACAACATAATTTATTTCTTTCAAAAGAACAGGAATCCTTTTATTGATCATCCGGAATTTGTGTGCCGGATCTGGATCAGCCAGTGCGATGCTCTTACATCAATGACTAAGTAAAAATCCATTCCTTGCGCATCTTGAGATTCCTTCGAGATCCCTCCGGTTAAAAAAAATTAATTAATCTTTAAACAGACAGTGACAGGATAATGATCTGATCCTGTATAAGTGCCATTATTAAAATCAGTAACCTCTAAATTTTGAGAAACCAGGATATGATCAATAGGTATCTGGAGTGGTGAGGGAAGTGTGGGCCAGGTGGCATTTAAGCCAAACCCAGCCCTTGCATCCTCAGCATTCAATGAGTTCTTCAGGTTTTTAAAATACCAGGAGTAAGGAGTAATATTAAGGTCCCCGGCTACAATAAAATATTCACCTAAACGGCCTTTAATTTCTGATATCTCAAGCAATTGTTCATTGCGATCTTCATACATTCTTTTTGTTGCAGGAGGTACAGGATGAGTGGCCAAAACTGTAATATCTTTTCCCTCTATTCGGAAAGTAGCCAGAAGTGAAGGGACAGAGGCTTTTGAAAAATTGATCATTTCGATAGAGGAGGGTTCTGTTTTTGATATTAGAGCAATGCCAAAATTGTCTGACCGATTGATTTCATATTTAAAAGCATAGGTATTTGTAAATTCTTTTAAGGCAGTTTCCCACCATTCGGTGTATTCCTGAAGGATGATGATATCAGGATCCTCTTTTTTAATAAAATCAATTACTTTCCCTGATTCCCGGTTAATCGAAAGGACATTAATGGCTGATACTTTTAATTCACAGGAGTGCTGATTATGACTACTAAAGGATAAATAGGGGTAGATCTCAACAAAATTTATCAGACACACCACAAATGCTGCTGCTGCCCAGCGAAACTTCTTATAAAGGATAAAGACCAGCAAACATAGGATGGCCATTAATAAATATTGAAGCCTGAAATGACTAAATAAATCAACAAGCCAGCTGTGATAGCCAAAAAAACCTAGTATCGAAAAGATAGCTATTAGAATAGTAGCTAAAACAGCAAGAAAAAAAAGGGAATTTCTTATACCATTGTTTAAATTCATATTTTCAAATAAATAAAAGCCACCTATTTTCGAGGTGGCTTTTATACTAAAAATTTTCAATCATCTGCCGGGATTATTTTTGATTAATAATTTTTTCCATGCCATTCAAAGGCACCACAAGCCATTCAGGCCTGTCTTTAATTTCCTTTTGAATTTCTATTAAAATACGCTCAAGCAGATAAGTATCCAGCATAGTATTGAAATCCTGGTCATGAGGAATAAGATCACTGCCTTTCATGTGTTCCTTATAGCTTTCCAAAAAGAACCCTCCAACATACTGATGCCAATTCTCTGCCCATAATGGAAGTCGTTCATCATCAAATTGGGAGAAATTATAGGTTAATAAAGCACTATATGCTGAATAATGCAGCGACCTTAGCATGGCACTAACATCACGTAATGGTGATCTTTTTAATCTTCTCTCGCTAAAAGGCCTGTGCAATTCTCCTTCAAAATCCAGGAAAGTGAAATCTTTCCCATCCCATAATACCTGTCGAAGCTGCAGATCACCATGATTTCTGATCTTTTTGGCTTCAAACTTATGAGTATATATTTTCTTTAGCTTATCCAGCACTTCTTTTCGTTGGCCAAGCACCAGGTCGGCTTTTTCTTTTACTCCTTCAGGAAAATGTTTTTGATTTGCTTTTAATTTATCAAAAGCTCCCCTTGTCAATCCCTGAAGTGGTGAGAAAAGGGATCTCTGATAATGAAGAGAAAAATCTTCAGGTTTAAAAGCAGCATCTTCATATTCATTTCCAAGAGCCTGGTGTAGCTCCGCAGTTCGCTTTCCAAGCAGCTGCATCTTATCGATAAAGTTATAGCCAATTAATTCCTGCCATTCATTAGAAAGATCGGAGTAAGATTTTGGTTTTGCATGAGGATCAGGCTTAACTGAAAATTCCTCACTCTCCAGATTTACCAATAATCGCTCATAAAATTCTTTTAATGAATCGCTAACGAACGACCATGCGGTACTATGTGCCTGCACATATTTATGAAGCATACCCAGCTGCTTTTCTTTTTTGCCACTTTGCAGTTTTATTTCACCAACATATTTTGGCACATGCTCAAATTTTGCTTTTTCAGATAAGAACCTCGTGATCTCAAGGTCAGGATGTATCGTTTGATCCACCTGGCGGAAAAGCTTTAATACATGCTTTTCACTAAAATTAATTACAGTATTATTCGACTGACGGGACATGAGGTAAGAATGGAAATCTTCTTTGGCCTCTTCTTTTAAATTCGATGAAAACTTTATTTCAGTTGTTTTATTGCTCAATGATTTGTTCTTCTTTAAAAGAGAATACCATTCCTCATGGACCTCTTCCAGATGTGTGGCATCAATAAGATACCCATGTTTATTGCCAATATTTACTTCTGCTATAAAAGCCTCATCCTCAATATCTTTTGGCCTATCCCTGTCTTCATAAAAGCTGATGGGCACAAGATAGCTTTCCGGAAGGCCCTCATCATAATGTATTTCTATAGTAAGAAAGGCATAATGTGTATTTTTTACTTTATGATTGATATTGAGGCTTTGGATCTTTTTCTCATGTGACCTATACCATGATACCTTTTTTAAATAGTTTGGAAGTATTTTATTTTCAAGGTTATTGAGGGATGAAGGTGAAAATAGATCTTCCCATGTTTCCAGCTCTATTGATGGAAGTTTTTCCTCTTCTTTTCTACCTTCTTCCTGTAACACAAGCCAGAAATATGCATATGGGCTCAGGGTAAATTGATATTCATCTTCCTCAATCTTTGGAAATTTATTTTGTCCGAAAACCTCTACCGGAATAGCTCCTTTATACTCTCGTAAATCAAGCTGAACAGATTGAGAGAATCTCGATAAATTAGCAATAACAAGGATGCGTTCATCTTCAAACGTACGGGTAAAAACAAGCACTTTAGCATTGCTGGGTGATAAAAATTCGATATCACCGCGGCCAAAAGCTTTAAACTTCTTACGCATGGCGAGCATTCTTTTCATCCACCAGAAAAGTGAAGAAGAATTACCGCGCTGTGTTTCCACATTAATGGAGTCAAATTTAAATTCAGGATCAATAATCACAGGCAGGTACAGCTTGTGAGGGTTGCAGGTACTAAATCCGGCATTTCGGTCAGGGCTCCATTGCATAGGGGTTCTTACTCCATCCCGGTCACCCAGATAATAATTATCGCCCATACCTATTTCGTCACCGTAATAAATCACAGGTGTTCCTGGCAGGGAAAATAATAAGGTATTCAATAATTCTATTTTCTGCCTGTTATTATCTAAAAGAGGGGCTAATCGCTGACGGATACCAACATTTATTTTTGCATGAGCATCCTTTGTGTATACTTTATACATATAATCCCGCTCCTCATCAGTCACCATCTCTAGTGTTAACTCATCATGGTTCCGAAGAAAAATTGCCCACTGACAGTTTTCCGGGATCTCCGGTGTCTGATCGATAATATCAATAATTGGGTATCGGTCTTCCATTTTGACAGACATGAAAAGCCGGGGCATAATAGGAAAGTGATAATTCATGTGACACTCATCACCTTCGCCAAAATAAGATACTGAATCTTCGGGCCACATATTAGCCTCTGCAAGGAACATTACATTCGGATCTTTCTTCTCAATGTGAGTTCGAAGCTTTTTCAGGAAAACGTGAGTTTCCGGAAGGTTTTCACAGTTTGTGCCTTCTTCTTCAAAAAGATAAGGGACCGCATCCAAACGAAATCCGTCAACACCAAGATCTACCCAATAATCTAATATCTTGAAAATCTCATCCTGGACATCAGGATTCTCAAAATTCAGGTCGGGCTGATGATGGAAAAACCGGTGCCAATAGTATGCATTAGCAACAGGGTCCCAGCTCCAGTTTGAAGGCTCATAATCAGTAAAGATTATACGTGCATCTTTATATTTATTCGGATCATCGCTCCATACATAATAATCCCTGTATTTTGAGCCCGGAGGGGATTTTCTGGCCCTTTGAAACCACGGGTGTTGGTCAGAGGTATGATTGATCACAAGCTCAGTGATTACTTTTAGGCCTCTTTTATGGGCCTCATGAACCACCTTCTTAAAAGTTTTTATATCACCATATGCTGAATTGATCTCATAGTAATCAGCGATGTCATAACCATCATCGCGCAACGGGGAAGGATAAAATGGCAGCATCCAAATTGCCGTAACACCCAGGTCTTCAAGGTAATCCAGCTTTTGCAATAGCCCCTCCATATCTCCGATGCCGTCACCGTTACTATCAAAAAATGCTTTTACATGTAATTCATAAATTATGGCGTCTTTGTACCATAAGTGATCTGTCTCCGATTTTTTACTCATGTGGGGTAAGTTTTGAAGCTTTATTTTATTTGTTCTAATAACATAATAAATAGGTAGTAATGAAAATGTTTTAATAGAATAAATAATTATAAATAAACCATCTGTCTTTCAGTTGGTTAATCCTTAACAAGCTTCTATAGGTTCTTGTTGGAAATTTTCCCTACAATGGATCGGTTTGAGGAAAAAAATCCCCAAGGAGCTTCAGGTCGGAGTATTTCGATAGAGTTAAAAAATTGATCTACAGCAGATTAATAGCAATTTCTTGAAAAAAAATTAAACATAAGTAATCCGGCACTGTTTTTTAAATGATTTGAAGAATTGAAACGAATTCTACAGCTAAAGGAATAAACAAATGAGAGAAAAACGTTTACTAACCACACTGGTTGCATACCTTATAACAATTTTTGCTTTTGCAACCGAAACAATACCTCCTGAAGCAAAACCGAGCCATAAGTTCATTGAGAACGTAGGGCAAATAGATAATGAACATGCTCCTGCTGATATCAGGTTTTATATTCAGAAAGGTTTAATGAATGTCTATTTTCTTGAGGATAGGATATCCTATGTATTGAGAAATCCGGATAATAAGGAAGAGGCTACAAGGGTAGATCTTTCCTTCGGGGTAAATACTAACCCTTTGATTTACGGACTTGGAGGAACGAAATCAAATGCTAAATTCTACACACTTAATTGTCCGGCAGGTGCAGAGACAATGGAATATAATAAAGTAGTGTATGAAGATATCTACGAAAACATTGACCTTGTCTATTACCTGAGTGATGAAGGCGCTTTAAAATATGATTTTATTGTTCATCCCGGTGGGGATCCTTCCGATATTGAAGTTAATTATACCGGAGATGTAGGCCTTGATCTTTTGGAAGATGGCAGAGTGGAACTTTCTACAGAGGTCGGAAAAGTTTATGAAGCTGCCCCTTATACTTTTATTAAAGAGAATAAAAGTGAAGTTAAATCATCATATACATTAAATAATAAACAACTAAAATTTAAAGTGTCTGAATATGATGAGACGCAAACTTTAGTGATTGACCCTGAGATAGAATGGTCTACGTTCTATGGAGGTGAGTCTTTTGACCATGGTATTAGCAGCGCTGTTGATAGATTTGGAAATGTTTATATAACTGGAAAAACATATAGCCTTGAATTCCCTAATGTAAGCCGAGATTTTGGTAATGGAGAGAAAGGCGACATTTTCGTTGGAAAATTTTTAGCCGACGGAACTCATGTCTTTACCATATATTATGGAGGAGATGAAGAATCTGAGGGTAGAGGAATAGCGACTGATGATAGCGGTCATGCTTTTGTAACAGGTATGACTAAAAGTTTCTTTCTACCGAACCCTGAAGATCCGGGGAATCCTTTAGAAGCAAGCGGAAATGAAGACATTGTTTTGTTAAGAGTAGACGTTGACGGTAGGCCGGTAAGGGTCAGGACCTTTGGTTCTTTTAATGGTGTAGATGTTGGAGAAGGTATTGAATTTGATGGGAATGGATTATATCTAACAGGCCGTACCTCAACAAGTGAAACAGAATTCCCGGTTGGGCCGGCAACTCATCAAATGGTAAAAAATCAGGATCTTGATGCATTTTTATTTCGTCTTGATCTGGATATGAATATAATATGGTCTACCTATTATGGCGGCACTGGAGGTGATGAGGCTTATGGTGTTGCAGTCGATTCTAATGGCGATCCGTATATTGCGGGTGCCACAAATAGTATGGACCTTCCTTTTAGCTCCAACCCTTTCACGCCGGGACCTACTGTAGAGATAACCGATATTTTTGTTGCGAAATTTGAAAAGACCACTGGTCAGCTTCTATGGTCTGATTACTACGGAGGTACTAATTCAGATTATGCAGATGATGTTGTTGCCTACGAGTCAGACCTAATATATGTGGCAGGAACAACATCGAGCCCTGACATAGAGATTATAAATTCAGATACTACAAGAACTGTCCAGGATACATATGGAGGTGGTGTAACTGACGGATATATTATTCAGTTAGAAGCTAGTACCGGAGCGCCAAGGTGGAGCTCTTTTTTAGGTGGCTCAAATGATGATCATTTAAAAGGTTTAACCATTACAGCAGGTGCTGAAGCTATGGTTACAGGTTATACAGAAAGCAAGGATGATTTTCCCACTGTGAATACAGATAATGCAGTTAGAGCAACTTTCCAGGGTGGCGAAGAAGATGCTATTTTTGCTCTATTCAGTGATGCCGGTGATCTTAGAACTTCAGGTTATATTGGCGGGTCTAATATTGATGTAGGTCGCGATGTCACATTTTTCAGAGGCGAAACTGCTGATGATAATAATATATATGTTATCGGACGTACACGTAGCGCAGATTTTCCGATAGCAGGAAATTCTTACCAAAGCTCTTATAGCGGTGGTGCCGACGCATTTATTTATACTATAGGAGCTGTTATCGATACAGCAGAAGTAATAGATACTACCATCGTAGGCGAAATTCCTACAGATACTATTCCAGATGTATTTTGTGATGCTGTAAGGAATAATGTTATTTCATTAAATCCATTATATAGCGATATTTTTGGAAATGAATGTTTAGAGAATATTTCTGACGATGAAGTATTATTCTTTGGTTCAACGCCAAGGATCATTGGCGAAGCACAGGCATTTAACTACCTGTACCAGATTTCCCCTGACGGTGATGAATTTCAGAATGTTCGTGATGAGGATGGAAACCTTGCAATGAGTAAAAACCTTACTCTAGGGCAAACAGATCTCCAGCGATATTTTAATTTAGGTGATACATTATTTGTCAGGCGACTTGTAATAGCCGAAGCCTGTGTTGATGGTAGTGGAACAGAATTGATTTACAAAACTGACTTCCAGTTTGCCTTCCCGAATTTCACATTTAATGCAAATTGCCAGGGACAAACTGTTCAGCTTACTGATGATTCAAATATCACTGGAGGGTCAGTTACCTCATATCAATATATAGTAACAGCAGGTACTGAAAAAGATACTTTTGATACCGCTAATCCGACGGTTGGTCCATATTCTACAGAAGAAATAACTGTTGAGCTGGAAATAACAAGTGACGAAGGTTGTGTAGGTGTGGAAACTAAAACAATCAATTTGTTACCTGCTCCGCAAGCTGATTTTGAATTGACCAGCAATGAGCAAGATGTTTTATGTTTAGGAAATACCGTTACATTCACCAGTACCTCAACAACTGAAGGTGACATTGTTAACTATGAATGGGATCTCGGAAATGGTACAGTAGTTTCTGGTCCTGATATGGATGAAGTATCAACAGAGTATACTACATCCGGAGATAAAACTATAATGCTGACAATAACTACTTCTAATGGCTGTACAGCTACTGCATCACAAACATTTGATGCCGATGCAGGCCAGGTGGTAGAATCACCTACAGTTGATGCCGGTGAGGGCGAGACAATCCAGGAGGGTGAGACCATCTCACTAAATCCAACTGTTAATATTCCTGCAGGCCAGGAATTAGCTAATTCTTTATGGACCTCCAGTCCGGAAGGTGCTTTTGATCCGGATCCAAATAATCCAAACAGAATAGATCCTACCAGATTAAATACGGGAGCTATGCCGGATGAAGATTCTTACCTGACATTAATGGTGGAGACTAACCTTGGATGTACAGCGGAAGATTCATTGTTAGTAACTGTTGAAGCGGCTGATGTAGGAGGCATACCTGATATTTTCACGCCAAATAATGATGGTTTTAATGATGTATTCCAGATACCGTTCCTGAAGAATTTCCCTACTGCTAAAGTAGAGATTTTCAACAGATGGGGATCATTAATGTATAGCACAAGAAATTATTTCAACAACCCATGGGATGGAACCTACAATGGGGAACCGGCACCTGAAGGGGTTTACTATTACATAATTTCTATTCCAGGAAGAAATGAAATTAAGGGATCAGTAACATTAGTGAGATAAAACTAAAAAGAAGAAAAAATGAAAAAATTAATTATAATACCACTGCTTCTAATGGCCATTACGGTTTCAGGTCAGCAGTTCTATAACTACTCTCAGTATAACCGTAATATAATAGCCTATAATCCGGCTTTTACAGGTATCGAAGGATTTATGGATATCAACGGTAGCTGGAGAAAGCAATGGGATGGATTTTCGGAAGCGCCTGAGATATTTACGCTTTCAGCACATGGAAGGATCAGGTCTGATAATCGATACGATCGTAAACCCCCTTATTCCCTGAGAATAAGTAATCCTGATGCATATGATGTATTAGAGACTGACAGTGCCTGGAGAGAAAATTCTCCACATGCGGTTGGGGGATATTTGGTAGCAGACAGGCATGAAATAAATTCCTATGCCTTATTTCTAACATATGCTTATCATTTGAGATTATCAAGAGAATGGACAGCTGCTGCAGGGGTTGGTGTGGGTATTCAAAATACACGACTTCCTGAATTTACAAGCTTAGATCCGAATGACCCGGTATTAATGGCTATGGCAGAAATGGATGGTGAAACCAGGTTTGATTTTAATCTTGGGTTAACACTTTATACTCGAAGATTTTTTGTTGGATATTCTGCAGTACAGCTAAGCCAAAAAGACCTTTTCGAATATCAGGTTGAAAATCCTATTACAGGAAATATTGATGAAGGTGCACTAATTGATATAAGGGTCCACCATATATTTAATTTGGGATATAGAATGCGTGTTTCACCGACAATTGAATTTTATCCTAATGCCATTGTAAGGTATGTAGATGGATCACCGATTAATGTGGATGCCACAACAAAGTTTCGCTTTTTGGACAAAGTGATGATAGGAGCTACCTGGAGATTTGATTTTAATGAACTTGAAGATGAAAATATTGCGGTAGCCGGTATGGTAGGCTTTGCTATGGATAAGTGGAATTTTAGCTACTCCTATGATTATCCGTTAAATGAGTTGACGAATACATCAAATGGATCTCATGAAATTACCGTGGGTTTGAGCCTATACAAGCTTTATCCACATCCAGCTGATTTCTTATGGTAATAATAGAATAAAATATGATTATGAAAATATATAAAACAGGACTATCAATAATAATGATACTATTAACATGCGCAGCTTTTGCGCAGGTTGATGAAGTAGAGCCTAAAGAATCATTTTTCACCGAGCCTGTAAAGATATCGGACGTTATAAATAGTGAGGCTGAAGAGGTCCTTCCTGTTTATACCGGCAGAGAAATGTTTTTTGTGCGAGCTTTCCATGAGGAAAATACAGGCGGGAAAAATACGGGACATGATATATGGGTAGCTTATCAGGATGAAAGAGGAGAATGGAGACGATCCAATAATTATTTTCTCCGCTTGAATAATGAAGGAAGTAACGCAGTAGTTGGAGTTTCGCCCGATGGACAATCAGTATATCTTTTAAATGAATATGTGGATGGAGAGATTTCCGTTCCGGGCATTTCGGTTAGCCGCAGAAGGTTAACAGAATGGAGCAAACCTGAAGCCCTTCCTGTACCGGGTATCAAGCCGGGGACTACTATTTATGGACTGTATATGTCTGCTAAAGAGGATGTACTTTTTATTTCTATGAAAACCCCTAATGCAAAAGGTAAAGAAGATCTTTTTGTTACAACTAAAACAGGAGGAGAGTGGAAGGAACCACAGCACCTGGAAGACCTAAGCTCTGAGGGGTTTGATATTTCTCCTTTTCTTAGTGCAGATGGTTCAACCTTATATTTTGCAAGTGATCGTTCCGGTGGTCAGGGAGGTTCTGATATTTATGTGGCTACACGTGAAGGTTCCGGATGGACTAACTGGACAGAACCTGAAAATTTAGGCCCTGTAATAAATTCGGAAGCATTCGACGCTTATTTTTCTATAACAGAAGATAGTATTGCTTATTTTGCCAGCAACAGGGAAGGTCAAATGTCAGACATTTATGCTTCAGAATTAGCAACTGTAGAAACTTTTTCAGATGAGGATTTAATTGTCAGGACGACTGTAGATATTGAATACGACTGGAATAAGCCTAATTATGTCTACTTCGATTTTGATAAGCATAACCTACGACCAAGTATGAAAGCTTTTCTTCAAAATATTGTGGATACTTTAAACCAGAACCGTGTTTTGAGAATTCGTCTGGAAGGTCATGCTGATGCAATAGGACCGGTGCGATATAATAAAAGGTTGGGAAGACAAAGAGCGAAAACAGTTCAAAGATTCCTGGTCAACCACGGAATTGACAAAAAGAAAATTACAACCTATAGCTTTGGAGAAACTATGCCCATTATGCCAAATCGCATAGCGGGAAGGGATTTCCCGGAAGGCAGGCAGCTTAACAGGCGTGTTAGGATTGAAATTGTAGATAAAGAAACCTTTGAGGGAGAAGTTGAGGGAAATATTGATAACTGACCCATCGGTAATAAAAAAATAAAGGCTGCGAATTTTCGCAGCCTTTTATTTTTTAGAAAAAATTGTCTTTAATTTATTCCCGCTGACCTTTTTCAGGATTTCTATTGGGGTTATTTTGTCTTACATTGTCTGCAGGTTCCTCCCCTTCTTCATCGGTATATCTTTCCTGATAAACTTCTTCTCTTTCACGATCAAGGGTACCTTTGGCTTTCTCTTCCTTATCACCCTTTGATTGTCCTTGTCCTGAAGGATTTCCTTTATTTTCCTTTCCTGCCATAATATATTTGTTTTAAGTTTGAAACATCTTTAAAAAATTAACTTACTCGGTCATGCGATTGTTATCTCTTTTCACAATAACAGCGGCTTTGCTGCTAACTTATACAGGTAGTGTGAATGCTCAGAAAATTGATATTCAGGGACATCGCGGGGCAAGAGGCTTAGTGCCGGAAAATTCCATACCTGGATTTTTAAAGGCGCTGGATTACGGAGTTACTACTCTGGAACTGGATGTGGTAATTACAGGCGACAGTTTGGTGCTGGTATCGCATGAGCCTTATATCTCTGCTGAGATATGCTTAAATAAAGAAGGTAATGAACTGAAAGTTAGTGAAGGTAAAAACATTAACATTTATAAAATGAATTATGAAGAGGTAGAGGATTATGATTGCGGTTCAAAACCAGACCCTAAATTTCCTGAGCAGGAAAATATTCCGACACATAAACCATTACTTGAAGATGTTATTAAAGCTGCGGAGATGCACATCAAGAGTGAGACAGGATATCTGGTAGATTACAATATTGAAATAAAAAGTACTCCCAAAGGTGATGGTATCTATCATCCTGATCCTGAAAAATTCTCTGAACTTGTACATGATCTGGTCGACCAGTATTTGCCATGGGAACGGGTAATAATACAATCTTTTGATTTTAGAGTGCTACAGCACTGGAATGAAAAATACCCTGAAGTAAGGCTCGCAGCATTAATAGCGACACCTGGGAGTTTCTCCACGAAATTAAACAAAATTGGTTTCCAGCCGGATATCTTTAGCCCTAATTACAGGCTGCTAAATCAGGAAAAAGTAAATTATTTGCACAATCTGGGAATTAAAGTTATTCCATGGACTGTAAATGATCCGAAAAAAATGATTGAACTGGTAAAAATGGGAGTTGATGGATTAATAACAGATTATCCAAATCGTGCAGCCGCATTGGGATATACATTAGAAATAGAAAATACATCTAAATAATTATAACTAAAATTTAAATGAAGCCAAAGTATCAAGTTTATGGCATAGGTAATGCCCTTGTAGATATAGTAACAGAAATAAGTGAAGATTTTCTGACTGATAATGAAATTGAAAAAGGATTAATGACACTTGTCGATGAAGACCGGCAAAAACATCTGGTTAGCTCAATAAATCTTGCCGAAAGTAATATGCAGTGTGGAGGTAGTGCGGCAAACACTATTATTGCAGCCAGTCAGTTTGGAGCTAATTGCTATTATTCATGCAAGGTAGCAAAGGATACTTTAGGTGAATTTTATCTTGAAGATCTTAAAAAGAATGGAGTGGATACTAATCTGAAAATTGAGCAGCTTCATGAAGGCATTACAGGGAAATGCCTTGTAATGACAACACCGGATGCAGCCCGTACCATGAACACATTCCTTGGAATTACATCCGATTTTTCGACCAATGAGGTTAATGAGGATGCCATTCGCGAATCGGAATATATTTATTTAGAAGGATATTTGGTACCTTCCCCCACCGGAAGAGATGCTATGAAGAATGCTAAAAAGATTGCTGAAGAAAATGGCGTGAAGGTAGCTTTAACTTTTTCCGATCCCAGCATGGTAAAATATTTTAAATCAGAAATGGAAGATGTAGTCGGAGCAAGTGTAGACCTGTTATTCTGTAATGAAGAGGAAGCGATGCTTTTTACTGGAAAAGACAACATTTCCGATGCAAGAAGTGAGCTAAAGAAGGTAGCGAAAAGGTTTGCTATCACACAGGGAGCTAATGGCGCTATAATCTTTGATGGGGATACATTTATAGATATTGAGCCTTACAGGGTAAATGCTGTAGATACTAATGGAGCCGGAGATATGTTTGCCGGAGCATTTTTATATGCGGTTACACATAATCATAGTTTTGCAGATGCCGGTAAACTTGCAAGCCTGGCAAGCTCTAAGATCGTTACCAAATTTGGTCCGCGCCTGCAGTGGTTTGAAGTAAAGGAAGTTTTAGATCACCTTAAATAATTTTATATATAACGATTCAACCCAAACCCACTAAAAAAATGAGAAAAACAGCTTTATTTGTTTTTCTGCTTGTATGGTCAACCTTAGCCATAGGTCAGAAGAATGAAATTAAATTCACAGAATATGATCTGGAGAATGGCCTTCACGTCATTCTTCATCAGGATAAAAGTACACCTATTGTAGCTGTATCCACAATGTATCATGTCGGATCAAAAAATGAAGATCCTGATAAAACAGGGTTTGCGCATTTTTTCGAACATGTTGCTTCCAGGAGATCTGTAAATATTCCTGTTGGAGGTTTTACTGAATATGTTTCTGAAGCTGGCGGTACGCGAAATGCCAGCACAACATTTGATCAAACGTATTACTATGAGCTTTTACCTTCCAATCATTTGAAGCTTGGGCTTTGGCTTGAATCAGAGAGGATGATGAATATGGTGGTGGATTCCGCTGTAGTTGAAACCGAGCGGGAGGTAGTAAAAGAAGAAAAAAGAATGCGTTATGATAATCAGCCTTATGGGACATTTCTCCTGGAGGTTTTAAAACGTGCCTATGAAAAACATCCTTACAAATGGCCTCCGATAGGCTCTATGGAGCATCTTGATGCAGCAAGTATTCAGGATTTCATAGCGTTTAAAGAAAAATTTTATGTGCCTAATAATGCTGTATTATCGATTGCAGGTGATATTGATATTGAAGAGACAAAAAAGCTGGTAGATATGTATTTCTCAGATATCCCTCGGGGTAAAGATGTTGAGCAGCCAGATATTATCGAGCCAAAGCAAACAGCAGAAAAGCGCGATGTTGTTTATGATAATGTACAATTGCCGGCTGTAATGTTTGCATATCATATGCCTGCAATGGGCACTGAAGATTACTACGCCATCAGTATGCTGACAACAATACTTTCTGACGGAGCCAGCTCACGTTTAAATAAAGCACTTGTTGATAATAAGCAATTAGCTATCGCAGCGGGGGCAATACCATTAGCTGCAGAAGATCCTGGGTTGTTTATCTCTTTTGCCATTGCAAATATGGGAGTAGAGGTAGATAAACTTGAGCAGGCTATGCAGGAAGAGATTGATAAAGTAAAAAGTGAAAAGATATCCGAATGGGAATTTGAAAAAATCCGGAATCAGGTGGAGAATGATTTTATTAGCGGCAACTCCACAGTAGCAGGGATCGCTTCATCATTGGCTCAATATTATATGTTTTTTGACAATACTAATCTTATTAATACTGAGTTGGAAAGATTTCGAGCGGTAACTCGTGAGGACATATTAAGAGTAGCTAATCAGTACCTGAATAAAGAGGCCAGAACAATAATTCACTGGCTTCCCAAATCTCAACAAAAATCTAATTAAGACATGAAAAGTATCAAATATATATTTCTCTTAATTCTGGTAAGCAGCCTTGTGCATGCACAGGTTGACCGCTCAATAAAACCGGAACCAGGCCCGGCACCAAAAATAGAGCTGGG
Organism: Candidatus Cyclobacteriaceae bacterium M2_1C_046; assembly: GCA_051418055.1. Classification (GTDB taxonomy): domain Bacteria; phylum Bacteroidota; class Bacteroidia; order Cytophagales; family Cyclobacteriaceae; genus JBPRGH01. Next base: position 41,783 of record JBPRGH010000134.1, read on the forward strand.
TGAGTACCAAACATTTGAATTGAAAAATGGACTGAAGGTTATTGTGGTAGAAAATCATAAGCTGCCACGTATTGCTTTTCATTTAATTGTAGATCGGGATCCAATATTAGAAGGCGATAAAGTTGGATTTACTTCGATGGCTGGAAACATGCTTCGCCGTGGAACAAAAACACGTTCCAAAGATGAGCTTGACCGGGAGATCGATTATATAGGTGCTACACTTTCCACTGGCTCTAATTCTATTTATGCTGCTTCATTAACCAGACATAAAGATAAGCTTCTGGAGTTAATGACTGATGTTTTGTATAATCCGATCTTTCCGGAAGAAGAGCTGGATAAAGTAAAGAAGCAAACTAAATCTAATCTGGCTTCCAGCAAGGATTCACCGGATGCTATTGCTCAAAATGTAAGTAACGCATTGTTATATGGAAAAGATCATCCTTATGGTGAGGTACAGAGAGAGGAGGATATAGATAATATTTCCGTCCAGGACCTGGCGCTATACTATAATACATATTTTAAACCGAATATTTCTTACCTGGCTATGGTAGGTGATATTACTCCTAAGGAGGCTAAAAAACTTGCTGAAAAATATTTCGAAAAATGGACTAAAGGTGAGGTCCCATCTCATAGCTATAAAACACCAGAGGCACCTGAACAAACAGTGGTCGCTTTAGTTGATCGTCCGGCAGCTGTTCAGACTGTTGTGGATCTTTCATATCCGATTGAACTAAAGCCGGGAACTCCTGATGTTATTAAAGCACGGGTAGTAAACCAGGTATTAGGAGGAGGTAGCTCCGGAAGATTATTTAAAAATGTAAGGGGGGATAAAGGCTATACTTATGGGGCATATTCTTCCATTGGTTCTGATGATTTAATTGGATATTTCAGTGCAGGAGCAAGCGTACGTACTGAAGTTACAGATAGCGCTGTTCACGAGTTTATAAAAGAGATGGAGCGCATCAGGAATGAAACAGTTTCTGAAAGAGAGCTCTTACTTGCAAAAAATACCATTTCCGGTTCATTTGCCCGTTCATTGGAAAATCCGCAGACTATAGCAAGCTTCGCTATTAATACAGCGATGTTTAATTTACCTCAGGATTATTATGCTAATTATGTTAAAAATATACAGCAGGTATCGCAGGAAGAAGTAATGGCTACAGCCAAAAAATATATACAACCTGATAATATGTATATAATTGCTGTAGGGAATGCTGACGAAATAAAAAATGGATTATCACGGTTCGGTGAGGTGCAGCTATATGATATGTATGGCGACAGGCAAAAAGCATCGACTGTTGATATTTCAGATCTTCCGGATGCACAGCAAGTATTGAAAAATTATGTTGAAGCTATTGGTGGCAAAGAAAGACTTCAGGAAGTAAATAATATCATAATTAATAGCACAGCAAATATGCAGGGGATGACCCTGAATATTAAAAATGTCAGCAAGGTTCCTGGTAGAGCAGTAAATTCTGTGATGATGAATGGTATGGCGATTCAGGAAGTTATTTACAACCAGGGCAAAGCCAAAATGACCATGCAGGGAAGAGAGATGCCCGTAAATGAGACTATGCTTGAGGAAATGAAATATAATACATCTATTTTTCCGGAGCTTGAATATGAAAATTTAAATATAGAAACTGAGGTTAAAGGAGTTAAGCAGGTGAATGGTGAAGATGCCTACGTAGTTCAAATCAAGTATCCGACCGGCACAACCAAAACAGAATATTTTAGTGTGGAAAGCGGGTTAAAGTTAAAAACTGAAGGATTGCCTACAGGTTCAATAACCTATAATGATTATAAAGAGGTTGAAGGTATTAAATTCCCTCATACAATGAATCTTAGCACTCCTCAGGGACCATTGAAAACCGAGGTGGCGGAAATTAAGATCAATACGGATATTTCCGAGGAGATGTTTAGGATTAATTAGAATATTTAAATGATCACATAGAAAGAGGCCGTCTCAAAATAAAATTTGAGACGGCCTCTTCATTTTCAGGGAGTTTATTAAAGCAGCCTTTAACTTATCCAACTTTCTACCGCTTTCTGCTGGGCTTCTGTTGGCTGTTTTACCTTTTCTAATTTATAATGGAAGAACCATGTTTCTTTTGTTTTTTTGAGGGTTACTTCTTTAAGCTTTCCAACACGTTTTACGTCCAGTTTTAATTCATCTTCTGAGGCCATCTCTGAATCAGTGATTTCGGTAGGCTTTTTGTCATTTATAAAAAATATCTCATCACCCAGAGAAAGTTTTCCTTCAGAAGGACAACCAGGGAAAATATTATCTACTTTAAGAGTATCTTCTTTTAATTCCGTAACTATTCCATAATGCTTTTCTAATATGTTTTCAGACTCTACTTTGTGAAAGGTTAGACCAAATGGTTCAATTAAATTAACCAGCTCCTCGTCTACCGGGTCTTTACCGAAAATATATTTAGCACTAAACTCATTTAGGCTTTCGCCTGAAAGCTTTTCTGCAAGGCGAATAATATCATCAATAGTATAGCCATTCTCCACAAAATCTTCATCTAATATTTGCATCAGGTTATCCAGCGACTTTTGATGGTTACTTGCAAAACGTATCTTCAGGTCCAGCATTAAAGCTATTATGGCACCTTTAACATAGATGGAAACCTTATGATATGGAGACCCTGGTTTATATCCATCGATCCAGAGATTATTTGATGAATCGATAATTGAAGAATGAAACCGGCCAGTATTCCTGTAGTGCTTTTTAAAAAAAGCGTTTAATTCACCTAAATATCTATCATAAGTCCATACACCGCCACGTGCCAGGAAAAGGTCACCATAGTAGGTAGTAAAGCCTTCCGCAATAAGACCGGCATCAAAAAATATTGGCTCTTTTAAATTATAGGGGAGAAGTTTTTTCGGTCTGATCTTCTTAATATTCCAGGCATGATATAACTCATGAGAGGACACACCCAGGAGGTCATCAATAAATTTTTGACGATCATACTCTTTATCATCAATACCCAATACAATTAACGTATTATCCCCGTGCTCGACACCATGATAAAATCTATACGGTAGAGATACAATTAAAAAGTAATATTTATCAAAAGGCACAGAATTAAAAGCTTTAAGCTGGGACTCAGAAAAAGCTTTAAAATCAGGAATAAGCTCGGTCATATCTATTGGTGGCTGGCCGGCTACCCAAATTGAAAATTGGCTTTCTCCACATGCATAATTATAGTTATGGAGATCTCTGGCTGCAAGTAGGGGTTTATCAATAAGCTCATCATAATTATCGGCTTTAAAAATATTGACATTTGACGGTAATGTGGTGGCAATCTTAAATTGATTTGAAAGTGAAAGTTTTACTTCACACTTTTCCTTTTGCTGTCCCTCAGGGTACATGAGGCAGTTGATAAAGTTGATCAGGCAAAGATCATCATTAAGATAAGAGCCACCGGCATCCAATTGGTAGGCAAAATATTCATAATTCACTATGATTTTACCTGAGGAAGCATTTATAAACCATACATTTTTTGATGCTTTCCAGTATTTCAGCTCCTGACCTTCTGAATTTGAAATATGCAGATTGCGAATGTTTTTTGCATATTCGGCAGCCTCATAACGGCCTGGGCGCCAAAGTGGTAAAACAAGCTCCAGATCACCATTTGAAGATGACTTAAACTCCAGTTCTATTTTAAAATAATGGGTTAAAGGATTTTCTGTAGTTATATGATATTTTAACATAAATGTTGTTTCTTATGCTTCAACTGAACTTTATAAGGGGCCGTTAAGTTATAATATCTTCTTTGAAAAAATATGTGGAAACACATTTAAAAAAATTAAAGAAAAGGGTTTTGGATTTATCATTACTCTAGTTATCTTTGCAACCCTGTTGACAAAAGTGAAGTAGGGCTAGGGCTGATTAAAAAGAATTTAAGATGAAAAGGACATTTCAACCTTCAAGAAAGAAAAGAACAAATAAGCACGGATTCCGTTCTAGAATGGCAACTGCTGCAGGAAGAGCAGTTTTAGCAAGAAGAAGATCAAAAGGTAGAAAGAAGCTGTCTGTTTCTGACGAAAGAACTTCTAAATAACTAATGCCGTTCCTGATCGGCGTATGTAGTAAGAACATATGATCAGGCATACCTTTACAAAGGCTGAACGGCTGAAAAGTCAAAAAATAATTAAGGAACTCTTTCTGAAGGGTTCCTCTTTTTATTCATATCCCATAAAGATATTCTATCTTCCATCTCCCGAAGAGCAAACGCAGGTAATGTTTGCTGTACCTAAAAAGAAAATAAAAAAAGCTGTAGACCGCAATAGGATCAAAAGGCGGATGCGTGAGGCTTATCGTCTCAACAAGCTCCTTTTATCTCCTGAAAAATGTTTTTATATTGGTATTGTATATATTGCAGATAAGCAGGAGGAGTATCAAATAATTGAAACCAAACTAAAAAAATTAATTCAGCGTTTGGTAGGTACGAAAATACAGGATCGAAGTGCGTAAGATAAAATTATTTTCTTTAGTAGTACTAACATTTATCGGTGCTGGGGTTGCCTTTACCCCAACAGATAATTATTTCGCAATAGCCAAAAACCTGGACATCTTTGCCTCTCTTTTTAAGGAGGTTAATGCATTATATGTTGATGAAATTGATCCGGAAATTTTTGTTGCCACAGGTATGGAAGCTATGCTTGAATCCTTAGATCCATATACAAATTATATTCCTGAACAGGAAGTAGAAAATTTCAGGTCATTAACTACAGGGCAATATGCCGGAATTGGAGCTATTATTGGAAAAGTAAAGAATAAAATAGTTATCACAAGACCCTATGCTTCATTTCCCGCTGATAAAGCTGGATTAAAAATAGGCGATGAGATAGTAAGTATTGATGGAGTCCCTGTCGAATCAAAAGAGATTTCAGAGATCAGCAATATGCTACGAGGGCAGGCTGATACGGAAATACAAGTTATGGTAAAAAGATTTGGACAAGATGATTTGCTAAACTTCAGGTTTGATCGCGAAAAAGTTAAAATCATTAACGTTCCTTATGCCGGTTTAGTAGGTGACCAAATAGGTTATATAAAACTAGATGATTTTACTGTTGGAGCCGGCCGAGAAGTTTCAGATGCAGTAGAAAAATTAAAAATTGAAGGTGCTGAAAAAATCATATTAGATCTCAGGGATAATCCTGGAGGATTGTTAAATGAAGCAGTAAATGTTGTTAATGTTTTTGTTCCGAAAGGTAAAACAGTTGTAGAAACCCGAGGCCGGGTAAAGGAGTGGAATAAAGCTTATAAAACCTTAAATAACCCTGTTGACATTAAAATACCGGTTGTCGTATTAATAAATGAGCGAAGCGCCAGTGCTTCCGAGATTGTTGCCGGAGCTATTCAGGATTATGACAGGGGTATTTTGGTCGGCCGTAAAACTTTTGGTAAAGGTTTGGTGCAAACCACCCGCGGACTTTCATATAACAGCCAGCTAAAGATCACCACTGCAAAATATTATACGCCTAGCGGAAGATGTATTCAGGCAATTGATTATACTGATAAAAATAAAGATGAGGCTGCAAGTATCCCGGATTCATTGAGAGTGGCTTTTAAAACATCTAATGGCCGGACAGTATTTGATGGGGGAGGGTTAAATGCGGATGTCAGAGTTGCAATTGATGAGCCTGCAGCTATCACAGAATACTTATATAAGGAAGGATACATTTTTAATTATGCAACAGAATGGTATTATTCTAATCCTGATAAAAAATTGTTTGCTAAGAATGATGAGGAATATAGCAAATTTAAAAAATGGCTTTCTGATAAAAAATTTAATTATAATACTGAAGTTGAAGGTTTGCTGAATCATTTAAAAGTTTCCGCTGAAAACGAATCGTATTATAAGAAGCTTAGAGAAGAAATTTCCTCCCTGGAGAGTGCTATCAATGCTGATAAAAAGAACGATCTTGAAAAATTTAAAACAGAAATATTAGAACTGCTGGAGCAGGAGATCGCCTCCCGTTTATCATTATATGAGGGTCAGATAAAAGCACATTTCGATGATGATAAAGATATTTTAGAGGCTGTTGAAATTTTAAAAAAAGAAAATAGCCTGGATCAGATTTTAAGCCGTAATTAATGTCATTGATTCTCAGCATAGAAACCGCCACACCGGTTTGTGCAGTAGCTCTTCATAAGGAAGGTAATTTGCTGGCAGAAGCAAAACTATTAAAAGATAAATCGCATTCAGATAAGCTTGCTGTTTTAATTGATCAGCTGTTAGAGCATAATAATATAAAAAAAAGTCAGCTTTCTGCAGTAGCAGTATCTGAAGGTCCAGGTTCTTATACAGGGTTAAGAATTGGGGTTTCAACTGCCAAAGGATTATGTTTTGGCCTTGATATTCCTTTAATAGCTATTAGTTCTCTTACGGCACTGGGAGCTCAGGTACGAAATTGTATAGGAGATCATGATCTTATGATACCGATGTTTGATGCACGGCGTATGGAGGTATATGCTCAGGTATTAAATAAAAAACTTGAAGTGATAGAAAAGACCCAGCCGGTAATTATTGATGAGGATAGTTTCGGAAACTTTTTAAAGGATCACACAGTATATATCTTTGGTGATGGGGCAGATAAATGTAAACCTGTTTTAATTGATGACAAGTTTAAGTTTGTGGATAATGTAATTCCATCTGCGGCTTCTGTCGGTGAATTAGCTTATCAGAGGTATTTAGAAAAAGATTTTTCAGACGTTGCTTACTTTGAACCATTTTATTTAAAAGAGTTTAGAGCGGGAAAACCGAAATCCTTAATATGAGTGAAGAAATAATAAATAGAGTAGCTAAAAGTCCATTAATTACTTTTAACCTGGAAGATTATTATCATCAGGGTGAAAGGGTAGTGCTGGATGTTAAGGATCAGCTTTTTCAGGGGATAATATTGAGAGAAAAGGATTTCAGGCAGTTTGTAAAAGAACAGGACTGGAGTGTCTATAAAGATAAAAATGTAGCCCTTACATGTTCAGTGGATGCTATTGTTCCAACCTGGGCTTATATGCTACTTACTGTAAATCTGGCACCCTACGCACATACTGTAGTTTTTGGTGAAAAAGAAGATCTGGAAAAGGCTCTTTATCAGGAAGCTCTGGCAAAAGTTGATGTTGAAGAATTCAGGGATAAAAAAATTGTAATAAAAGGCTGTAGTAAATATAATGTACCGCCTGCTGCTTATGTGGAAATAACACGTTTATTGCAGCCTGTGGCCAGTAGCATCATGTATGGAGAACCTTGCAGTACAGTTCCATTGTACAAGAAACCTCGAGCAGGAAAATAATTATTTTAATTACTTGTTTTTATAAAATCATTATTGCTACATTTGCATCCCCAATCCGAAAGAGGGAAGGGAATTAGTGGCGAGGGATCGGAAGATTTTTAGGGCTAAGGAATTGAAATGAAGGGATGAGAAGAGGCGGGCGGAAAATAAAAAAATATTTTTTCCAGATTCTTTTGCGGATTAAAAAACTCCTCTTAACTTTGCACTCCCTTAACAAACACGGCAGAGCAAAACGAGCTTCGCCGGCCCTTAAGAAAGGCAAAAAATACTGAAAAAAATCCCTGGCATT